>NZ_NKCN01000001.1 GCF_002245535.1 Mycobacterium lehmannii
CAACGACAACGACACGACCACTACCAATGTCGATGGCAACCAGACCAATGTCGGCGATATCGACGGCAGTGTGTCCGGTGGGATCTCGGGCGGGTCGAGCATCGAGGACAACTCGGTGGACAACTCGGTGGACAATTCGGTCGACAACTCCGGACAGGACAACTCGACGGACAACTCCGGTCAGGTCAACACCGATGTCGATGTGGACACCACCGTCGACACCGGCCTGTTCTGAGCCCGACCGTACAACGCCACTGGCGGGGATCAATCCACGATCCCCGCCAGTCGCCACGTCTGATCAGCGGCCGGGCAGTGCGTGTTCGATGATGGGTCGGCGCCGATGTGGTTCGCGCTCACGACGTTTGGCGGCCAGGTACACCTGGGCGGTTTCGTCTGCGATCGCGTGCCATTCGAACTGCGAGGTGAGCCGCTCGCGCGCGGCGATCGCGCGTTGTTGGGCGGCGTGCGGGTCGTCGAGAACCGAGCGGACAGCCGCCGCCAGGCGCGCGGTATCGCGTGGCGGAAAGGACATTCCGGTTTCACCGTCGATGACCGCCTCGCCCAACCCTCCGACGTTCGAGGTCACCAAGGGGATTCCGGTCGCCGCAGCTTCTAGAGCGACGATGCCGAACGGCTCGTAGTGGCTGGGCAATACGGCTGCGTCGGCGGTGTGCAGCAGGTTCACCAACGCGTCGTGGTCGAGGTGTCCGGCGAACGCGGTCGCCTTGAGCACCTTGTGCTTTCGCGCCTGATCGATGAGCCAATCGAGCTGGGTGCCCTCGCCGGCGATCGTCAGCGTGGTACCGGGGTGGGTGCGCCTGATTCGGGGTAGCGCGGCGATTGCGTCGTGGATGCCTTTCTCGTACTCCAGCCGACCGAGATACAGCAATCGGGCAGGTCCGGTCCGGGGCTTGCGTTGAGCGAATGGCCAGCGACCACAGTCGATTCCGTTGCGGATGACATACGACTCGGCCAGGCCCGGCCCGAAGAGCTCCGAGACCTCATCGCGCATCGAGGCCGAACAGGTGATCAGCGAATCGGATTCGCGCACCAACCACGATTCCACCGCGTGGACCTGTCTGCTGATGCGGCCCGACACCCATCCGGAGTGTCTGCCGGCCTCGGTGGCGTGGATCGTGGATACCAGTGGCGCATCGTAAAATTCGGCCAGGGCGATCGCGGGATGTGCGACCAGCCAGTCGTGTGCGTGTACGACGTCGGGGCGCCAAGGGCGACCGCGTCGCGACTTCAGCATCAAACCGGTGCGGACCATCGCGTGGCCCATCGCCAACGTCCAGGCCATCATGTCCGTGCCGAAATCGAACTCGTGCGGATCGTGCGCCGCCGCGACCACGCGCACACCTTCGGCGATCTCGTCGGTGGTCGGATGCGTGCTCGGGTCGGTGTTCGACGGTCGCCGGCTCAGCACGACGACCTCGTGGCCGGCTTCAGCTAGCGCGGTGGCGAGATGATGAACGTGCCTCCCGAGTCCGCCGACCACGACCGGCGGGTACTCCCACGACACCATGAGGATCTTCACGGTCGCTGACTCCTGTGCGAGTGACCGGAAAATGTACACGCGGAGCGGCGTGTCGGTGTGCAGACACGGTCGCTCGCGGAAGTGAAGGCTGGGGGTGGGGTCATCGCGGTAACCGCCGGGCGTCCAGCGCGCCGAACAGGCCGTCGGCGCGGTTCCAACCGGCGGCGAGGCGCTGTGCATGCTCACGGCGACCGGACGCCACGGCGTCGGCGATCTCGCGGGTGGCGTGGGCGTGCAGGTGCGCACGGTAGCGGGCATAGTCGGCCGCGGAGTCCTTGCTGACCATGAACGGCCAGTCGCTCGACACGGTCAGCAGCGTCTCGCGCAGGATCTGGTCGGCGACAAAGTTGCGTGCAGGCGCAGCGTCGGTCTCGCCGAGCGCCTTGTCGATGGTCGCCAGCGCGGTGTCGACGACCTCGGTGTTCAACTGGACCAGGTCGGCGACCTGCTCACCGGCCCACACCTGCCAGTCCTTGCCGGAACCCCATGAGCTGGGCGGCAATTCGACAGGCGAGCCGACGAAACCGTCGGCCTTGGCGTCGCTCAGCGTGCCGACGCGCACACCGGCCTCGGGCAGCGCGCGCAGCACCCGCTCGAGCCACACGGGGCCCTCGTACCACCAGTGGCCGAACAACTCGGTGTCGAATGCGGCGATGACGTGTGCGGGGCGCCCGATGCGTTCGCTCTCGTCGCATAGTCGCTGCCGGACCACCGCGACGAAATCGGCGACATGGGCGTCGATCGCTCGGTCGGCGCGCTCCGGGTCGTACGGCGCCTTGGCCTCCGACGGCACATTGCGGCCCGTCACCCGGGCCGGCTTGAGTCCGGTCGTGTGGTCGTAGGTGTGGAAGTCGCGGTAGGCGGCGTGCCCGGGGTAGCCGGACTTCGGCGACCACACTCGATAGCTGACGTGCAGGTCCCGGCCGAATGCCACCACGTCGGAGGATCCGACCGGACGGCCGAGCGCGGTGTCGCCGTGCAGGGACGGGCCGTCGACCATGAAGTGGCCGACACCGGCTGCGGCGTAGTCGGTTTCCATGCCGGGCGCGTAGGCGCATTCCGGGGCCCAGATGCCGACGGGTGTGTGCGCGAACCGCAGGCGGGCATCGGCGAGCCCCTCGTGCAGCGCGAATTCCCGCAGCCTCGGGTTGAGCAGCGGCTGGAACGGATGCGCGAGCGGACCGCCGAGCAGTTCGATGGTTTCGGCGTCGATCACCTCGCGCAGCAAGGGGCTGCCGCCGTGCGCCCACAGCGTGGCGAAGTCCTCGATGGCCTGCTCGGCCTCGGCGTGCTCGCGAACACCGAACTGGCGCAACGGATCACCGAGAGTGGTCGCCTCGAGCGCGCGCAGCTGCCAGTTCGCCAGCCAGTGGTGCATCCCGGTCAGGCAGTACGGGTCGTCGAGTTGTGCGGTGACCACCGGCGTCATGCCCAGCGTCAGCTGGTGGCGGCGGCCTTCGTCCGCCAACGTGCGCAGCACCCGCATCAGCGGGAGGTAGCACGCCGACCACGACTGGTAGAGCCATTCCTCGCCGACGGGCCAGCGGCCGTGATGAGCCAGCCAGGGCAGGTGGGTGTGGAGAACGAGCGTGAAGAGGCCCGGAGCCGGGTCGCCGGCGACATTGGACCGGGGAGCCGGGTCGCCGGCGACATTCAGCCCCGGGGGGTCGGCGGATGTCACGGCCGCACCGCGATCGCGACCAGATCGAGGCTGTCGTCGATGTTCCGATCGCGCGCGTCGACCAAATCGAAGTCGTCGCTGCGCACGGAGGCCACGTCGGCGAGCAGATCCTCGGGCCACGGCGCATCGGCTATTGCCCGCGCGATCTGGGCGTCGATGATCGAGCCGCCGTGTCGGGCGTCGAGTTCGACGAGCCGCGGCCCGTGAAAGACCCCGTATACACCTTCGACCGCGAACCCTTCGGTGGTGAGCAGTTCGGTCAACTCGGCGGCGTTGAGTTCGCGGGTGTGGAACGGGTTGATCGGGGCGTCCCGACCGGGGGAGAACGTGATTCGGTTCGGCGTCGACATCAGCAGACGCCCGCCCGGCCGCAGCACACGCAGGCATTCGCGCACGAATTGCCCCTGATCCCAGAGGTGTTCGATGACCTGGAAGTTCACAACGACATCGACCGAGCCGTCTGCGAGCGGCAACACGGCCAGGTTGCCGTGGCGCATGTCCACGCGCGGATACCGCGCACGCACGTGGGCGACCGCTGTCTCGTCGTAGTCCAGGCCGATCACGCACCGGGCGACGTCGGCGATCAGGTTGGCCCCGTAGCCCTCACCGCAACCGGCCTCGAGCACGTCGCGATCCGCACAGCGGTGGGCCGTCTGCTCGTAGACAACCTCGTGGCGGCGGAACCAGTAGTTCTCCTCCGCGAGTCCCGGAACCGTGCGTTCCCCGGTGAGGGGGAGGTCGGGTCCATCAGTAACAAAAGCGCTCATTGGAAGGCAGGCTAACGTGAAACGGCCCACAGACGAATGGTTCACCCCCTACGTGCTGCTAGAACACGAACTTCGACCCGCTACAGTGTTCCTGCGAACCGCCACAAGTTACCCGCGAGTAACATGGTGGTTGTTGCTCAAAGCGTGTTATGCGGGCCGATCATCGGTCCCTTCGAGGAGGACGAACCAGACTCATGACGAACATCGTGGTCCTGATCAAACAGGTCCCTGACACCTGGTCGGAGCGCAAGCTCACCGACGGCGACTTCACTCTCGACCGCGAGGCGGCCGACGCGGTGCTCGACGAGATCAACGAGCGCGCCGTAGAGGAAGCGCTGCTCATCAAGGAGAGGGAAGGTGGCGACAGCACTGTGACGGTGCTGACGGCCGGCCCCGAGCGCGCGACCGAGGCGATCCGCAAGGCGCTGTCGATGGGTGCCGACAAGGCCGTGCACCTCGTCGACGAGGGCATGCACGGCTCGGACATGGTCCAGACCGGTTGGGCCCTGGCACGTGCGCTGGGGACCATCGAGGGCACCGAGCTGGTCATCGCCGGCAACGAGGCCACCGATGGCACCGGCGGCGCGGTCCCCGCGATCATCGCCGAGTACCTGGGCCTGCCGCAGCTGACGCATCTGCGCAAGGTGACCGTCGAGGACGGCAAGGTCAGCGGCGAGCGGGAGACCGACGACGGCGTGTTCTTCGTCGAGGCTCCGCTGCCCGCCGTGGTCAGCGTCAACGAGAAGATCAACGAGCCTCGCTTCCCGTCCTTCAAGGGCATCATGGCCGCCAAGAAGAAGGAAGTCACCAAGCTCACGCTCGCCGAGATCGGTGTCGAGGCCGATGAGGTCGGTCTCGCCAACGCCGGGTCCAAGGTGTTGTCGTCGACGCCGAAGCCGCCGAAGACCGCCGGCGAGAAGGTCACCGATGAAGGCGACGGCGGAACCAAGATCGCCGAGTACCTGGTCGCCCAGAAAATTATTTAGGCCCCAGACCGAGACTGCGAAGAACAAGAGACGAGAGAAGAACTCATGGCTGAAGTACTCGTGCTCGTTGAGCACGCCGAAGGTGCACTGAAGAAGGTCACCTCGGAGTTGATCACCGCGGCTCGCAAGCTCGGCGAGCCCTCGGCCGTCGTCGTCGGCGCGCCGGGTACCGCAGAACCGCTCACCGACGGCCTGAAGGCCGCGGGCGCGGCCAAGATCTACGTCGCCGAGTCCGAGGACGCGGAGAACTACCTGATCACCCCGCAGGTCGATGTGCTGGCATCACTGGTCGAGTCGGCCTCGCCCGCCGGTGTTCTGCTGTCGGCCAACGCCGACGGCAAGGAGATCGCCGGCCGGCTGGCCGCCCGCACCGGTTCCGGTGTGCTCACCGACGTCGTCGACGTCCAGGAGGGTGGCAAGGCCGTGCACTCGATCTTCGGTGGTGCATTCACCGTCGAGGCCGAGTCCACCGGTGAGGTTCCGGTCATCACCTTGCGCGCCGGATCCGTTGACGCCGAGCCCGCCGACGGTGCGGGTGAGGTCGTCAACGTCGAGGTCCCCGGCCAGGCCGAGAACGCGACAAAGATCACCAAGCGCGAGCCCGCCGTCGCGGGTGACCGTCCGGAGCTCACCGAGGCGACGGTTGTCGTCTCGGGTGGCCGCGGTGTGGGCAGCGCGGAGAACTTCAACGTGGTCGAGGAGCTGGCGGACTCGCTCGGCGGCGCTGTCGGCGCGTCCCGTGCCGCCGTCGACTCCGGCTACTACCCGGGCCAGTTCCAGGTGGGCCAGACCGGTAAGACGGTGTCGCCGCAGCTGTACATCGCCCTGGGCATCTCCGGCGCGATCCAGCACCGCGCGGGCATGCAGACGTCCAAGACGATCATCGCGGTGAACAAGGACGAAGAGGCGCCGATCTTCGAGATCGCCGACCTCGGCATCGTCGGCGACCTGTTCAAGGTCACACCGCAGCTGACCGAGGCGGTCAAGGCTCGCAAGGGCTGAGTTTCCGCGCGACGGGCCCCCGGACACTGTCCGGGGGCCTTTTGCATGCCGTTCCGAGGGCGTACAAGGGTGAGCGCTCGGCGGTCTGGACTACGGACTTTCAAGGGCTCGATCGCCGCCACCCGAGTGCGAGTCTTTTCGTGACAGGCACGACGAAAGGTTCCGAGATGAAGATCACCGTGTTCGGCGCGACCGGACTCATCGGCTCGAAGGTGGTATCGATCCTCACCGCGGACGGCCACGAGGTGGTCGCCGCGGCGCGCTCCACCGGTTTGGACGTGTTGACCGGCGTCGGGGTGGCCGAAGCGGTCGCCGGCGCGGATGTGGTGATCGACGTGACCAACTCGCCGTCGTTCGAGGACGACGCGGTCATGGACTTCTTCACGAGGTCGACGACGAACCTGGTGGGTGCCGCGACGGCCGCGCGGGTGGGTCACGTCGTGGCGCTGTCGATCGTCGGCGCCGACGGGCTTCCCGAAAGCGGTTATCTGCGTGCGAAGGTCGCGCAAGAACGCATCATCAAAGACTCCGGACTGCCGTTCAGCATCGTGCGCGCCACGCAGTTCCACGAATTCGCCGAGGCGATCACCGAATCGCTGAGCGGCAACGGCGAAGTGCGGGCGCCCGACGCGCTGATCCAGCCGATCGCAGCCGATGAGGTCGCCGCCGAGGTGGCCCGGACAGCCGTGGCGGCCCCGAGCAACGGTCACGTCGATATCGGCGGGCCCGACAAGATGCCGTTCGCCCAGCTCGCGGGTGCGGTGCTGGCCGCACGCGGCGACGAGCGGCCGGTCGTTGTCACCACCGAGGCGACGTACTTCGGCACTCCGCTCGACGAGCAGAGCCTGGTCACCGGCGACGGCGCCGTCATCGCCGCGACGCGCTTCACGGATTGGCTGGCACGACGATGACCTCCGCGGCGCCCGAGAACGACCTGGACCGGGTTGTTCGCGAGCGGCACTGCACACGCAAGTTCCTGCCCGACAAGCCCGTACCGCGCGTACTGCTCGACGAGGCGCTGGAACTGGCGATGCGTGCACCATCGAACTCCAATATCCAACCCTGGCGGCTGTTCTTGGCCACCGGCGCGCGCCGCGACCAACTCGTCGAAGCACTGCTGCACCGCGCGTCCGCCGGTTTTCCCGCGACCATGGGGATTCCGGAGAGCTTCGCACCGCTGCGGCAGGAGTTGGGCGCGTTGGTCTACGGCTCGATGGGTGTGGCCCGTCACGACGCCGAGGGGAGACGTCGCGCACAGCTGCGCAACTTCGAGTTCTTCGGTGCCCCGGTGGCGGGAGTGGTCTGCATGCACCGCGATCTCGGACACGCCGACAGCCTCGCGGTCGGGATGTTCCTGCAGACGCTGGTGCTTGCGCTGACCGAACGCGGTCTCGACACGTGCGTGCAGGTTTCGGTTGCACACTTCCCGGATGTGCTGCGCGAACAGCTGGACATCCCCGCCGAACTGCGGGTGTTGTGCGGACTCGCGATCGGGTACGCCGACCCGTACTTCCCGGCCAACCACGTGCGCACACCCCGCAACTCGGTATCCGACAACGTCGTGCTGCTCGGCGGCTGACATTTCGCCGGGGCAATTCGTCACCTGGCGCTCATCGACACGTCACGCCTGCGATGCCGCCCGGAGATGCGGCTGAGCGACCGTGCAGCCATGAGCACTGCTTCTGTACTCATCGCCCCCGAGGAGATCGACCGAGGCCGGACCGGGTCCGCAGGTCCCGCGCCGCGCTATACCCTGCTGCTGACGACGGACGCCACGCTCATCGAAGCGGCGCAGCGGCTGCGCCACGAGGTGTTCACCGCCGAGCCCGGATTCGCGCTGACCGGTTCCGCCGACGGCCTGGACGCCGACCGCTTCGACGAGCATTGCGACCACCTGCTGGTACGCGAGGACGTCACCGGCGAAATCGTCGGCTGTTATCGAATGCTGCCACCAGCCGGTGCCGTTGCCGCCGGAAGCCTCTACAGCGCAATCGAATTCGACGTGCGTGCGCTCGATCCGCTGCGGCCGGGCCTGGTCGAGATGGGCCGGGCTGTGGTGCGATCGGATCACCGTAGCGGAGCCGTCGTGCTGCTGATGTGGGCCGGGATTCTGGCGTACCTCGACCGCTGCGGGTACGACTACGTCACCGGCTGCGTGTCGGTGCCCGTCCACGGCCCCGACGGTTACCCGCCGGGCGCACAGATCCGCGAAGTCCGCGACTTCGTGCGTCGCTGCCACGCCGCACCGGCGCTCTACACCGTGCATCCGTACCGGCCGGTGACTGTCGGCGGCAAGGGCCTCGACGACATCGAGCCGCCGGAGAGGCTCGCCGTACCACCATTGATGCGCGGCTACCTGCGGCTCGGCGCGCAGGTGTGCGGCGAACCCGCTCACGATCCTGATTTCGGCGTCGGGGACTTCCCGGTGTTGCTCGACAAACGCCGGGCCGACACGCGCTACCTGCGCAGGCTGCGGTCCGTCGCGGCCGCCGCCACCCTGGCCGGCGGGATCGCGCCGTGAGCACCCTCGGCGCCTGGGTGCCGAAGGCGTCGTGCGATGCGAGTTGCGTCGGCGCTGGCGCCGCGCGGTCCGGACGACGGGTGATCGTGACCTGCCGTGCCGCGGTACGGGTCACCTCGGCCCTGCTGCTCCTGCCGCTGGCGCCGATGCTGGTCCTCCCCGCCCCCGGACGATCCCATCTGCAGCGCGGCTACTGCCGGTTGCTTCTGTACTGCCTGGGTGTGCGCACCAAGGTGTCCGGGGGCCCGATCCGCAACCTGAGCGGCGTTCTGGTGGTCAGCGGCCACATTTCCTGGGTGGACGTCTTCGTGGTCGGCTCGGTGCTGCCAGGCCGGTTCGTCGCCAAGTCCGAGCTCGTCAGCTGGCGGGGCCTCGGACTGCTGGCCCGGCTGCTGAAGGTGATCCCGATCGAGCGGTCGAACCTGCGGCGCCTGCCCGACGTGGTGGGCGCCGTCACCCGCAATCTGAGCGCGGGCCGTACCGTGATCGCCTTTCCGGAGGGCACCACCTACTGCGGACTGGCGTACGGCCGCTTTCGCCCCGCCATGTTCCAGGCCGCCATCGATGCCGGCAGACCGGTCCAGCCGTTGCGTCTGGCGTACCACCACCCCGACGGCACCACCTCCACCGTCGCTGCCTATGTGGGCGATGACACACTGCTCGACTCGATCCGGCGACTGGTCACGACGAGGCGCACGGTCGCGCGGGTGCACGTCGAGTCGCTGCAGCTACCCGGAACCGACCGCCGCGACCTGGCCAATCGCTGTGAGACGGCGGTGCGGGGCGACACAACCAAACACACGTCCGGTCACGCGCTCGTGGCCTGAGCGGATCGGAAGAGCCCCGGCTCGACGGCTATTCTGGACTGGTTATGACCTCGGATCAGCCGGTCTACCTCGATCACGCCGCCACCACCCCGATGCACCCCGCTGCCATCGAGGCGATGACGGCTGCGATGGCGACGGTCGGCAACGCGTCGTCGTTGCACGGCACGGGCCGCACGGCCCGGCGGCGGATGGAGGAGTCGCGCGAGACGCTGGCCAATCTGCTGGGTGCCCGCCCGTCGGAGGTGATCTTCACCGCGGGCGGCACCGAGAGCGACAACCTCGCGGTCAAAGGTATCTTCTGGGCCCGCCGCGACGCCGATCCACGCCGCAGGCGGATCGTGACCACGCCGGTCGAGCACCACGCCGTGCTCGATTCGGTCGAGTGGTGCGTCGAGCACGAGGGCGCCGAGGTGACCTGGCTGCCCGTCGAGAAGGACGGTTCGGTCACGCCCGCGGCGCTGCGACAGGCGCTGCAGGACCACGACGACGTCGCTCTGGTGTCGGTGATGTGGGCCAACAACGAGGTCGGGACGATCATGCCGATCGCCGAATTGGCTTCTGTGGCAGCAGAATTCGATGTGCCAATGCACAGCGACGCCGTTCAGGCCGTCGGCCACATTCCGGTCGACTTCGCCGCGAGTGGGCTCTCGGCGATGAGCATTGCGGCGCACAAGTTCGGCGGCCCCACCGGGATCGGTGCGCTGCTGCTGCGCCGCGACACGGCCTGCGTCCCGCTGTTGCACGGCGGAGGCCAGGAGCGCGACGTCCGCTCCGGCACACCGTATGTGGCGGGAGCCGTCGCGATGGCCGCAGCGGCGAAGGTCGCGGTCGACGGGCTCGAGACCAATGGCGCGCGGGTGTCGGCGCTTCGCGACCGCCTGATCAAGGGCGTGTTGGCCGCCATCGACGACGTCGAGGTGAACGGCACGACGGGTGCCGCTCGGCTGCCCGGCAACTGCCACTTCACCTTCCGCGGCTGCGAAGGCGACTCGCTGCTGATGTTGCTGGACGCCAAGGGTATCGAGTGTTCGACCGGTTCGGCCTGCACGGCAGGCGTCGCGCAGCCCTCACACGTGCTGATCGCGATGGGTGCCGACCCGGCGAGTGCGCGGGGTTCGCTGCGACTCTCGTTGGGGCACATCAGCAGTGAGGCCGACGTCGATGCCGCGCTCGCGGTGCTGCCCGCCGCGGTCGAACGGGCCCGGCAGGCGGCGCTGGCAAGTTCGGGAGTGGTCGAGTAGTGCGGGTACTCGTGGCGATGAGCGGCGGCGTGGACTCCTCGGTCGCCGCCGCCAGGATGGTCGACGCCGGACACGACGTCGTCGGTGTTCACCTGGCACTGTCACCGTCCCCAGGCACACTGCGCACCGGTTCGCGCGGCTGTTGTTCGAAAGAGGACGCCGGTGACGCGGGCCGGGTCGCCGACATCCTCGACATCCCGTTCTACGTCTGGGATTTCGCCGACCGGTTCAAAGAGGACGTCATCGATGACTTCGTGTCGTCATACGCCCGCGGGGAAACCCCGAACCCGTGTGTGCGCTGCAATGAACGGATCAAGTTCTCCGCGTTGGCCGCCCGCGCGCTGGCATTGGGATTCGACGCCGTGGCCACCGGACACTATGCCCGGCTGTCGGACGGTCGACTGCGGCGCGCGGTCGACGCCGCCAAGGACCAGTCCTACGTGCTCGCGGTGCTGACCGCCGAGCAACTGCGGCACGCGGTGTTCCCGGTCGGCGACACCCCGAAGCCGCAGATTCGCGAGGAGGCTGCGCGTCGCGGGCTCGCGGTCGCCGAGAAACCCGACAGCCACGACATCTGCTTCATTCCCTCCGGTGACACCCGCGCGTTCCTCGGGGCCAAGATCGGTGTTCGACGCGGTTCGGTCGTCGACGCCGCAGGGACGGTGCTCGCCGAACACGACGGCGTGCACGGGTTCACGGTGGGTCAGCGCAAGGGTCTGGGCATCGCCGGGCCGGGCCCGGACGGACAGCCGCGCTATGTCACAGGGATCGACCCGCAGACCGCGACCGTGCGGGTCGGTGGCGCCGAAGACCTCGACGTGTGGACGTTGACCGGTGAGCGGCCGATCTTCACCTCCGGTGTCGCGCCCGCGGGCCCGATCGAATGCCAGGTGCAGGTCCGCGCGCACGGCGGTGTCGCAGACGGCGTTGCCGAACTGCGCGACGACCGGCTCGTCGTCGAGCTGCGTGCGCCCCTGCGCGGCGTGGCTCCCGGCCAGACGATGGTGCTGTACCGCCCCGACCCGGCTGGCGACGAAGTGCTGGGCAGCGCGACGATCACCCGGTAGTTATCCGGGGACATTGGCCAGAATGTTGGACATGACGATCTCGGGCACCGAGTCGGGGAACCGGCACGCGGTCACCTCCACCAGCACGACCGACTTCACGCGGTAGTCGCGACCGCAGGCACCCGAGGGTCGGGTCTGCAGGGTGTCCGCGCCCACCCTCCACTCGCCGACGAACATCGGCCCCAAAGGCGTTGCGCTGCAACCATCGACGAGAGCGACGAGCGAATCGAACGCCCGCCGGGCGGTCGCGGCGTCGCGATAGGCCGCCGCGCCCTCGGAGATCAACCCACCTTCGGGCGGGTGCTGGAACGTGGTCTTGCGGAACTCCTCGACCTCTGATCCGAAGGTCTGGGTCTCGGCGAAGATCCACTGGCATGGTAGGGGAGTGGTCTCGGCGAGCGGCTCGATGTCGACGGGGATCTTGCCGTCCATGGTCGGGATGATCGTGAGATCCTCACCGGCTCCGGTGATCGCACGCATCTGTGACTGGTCGAGCATGATCGTCTCCACATCGACCGGCGACAGCGATCCGTCGTCGATGCCCGGCGTCGCCCGCATCGCGTGTCCGTCGATGACCTGAGTGCACCCCGAGGTGATCGCGACCGCCACGCACCACAGCACGAGCGACCGGAGCGCTGCGGGCATGGCCTGTCCTTCCCCAACCCTTTCGGGATGAGATTAGCCCCATCGAATACTGTCAAACGAGTGAGTGCTTTCGCCGCGGCCACCGGCATCGGGTCCTGGCCCGGAACGTCGGCGCGCGAGGCCGCCGAGGTCGTCGTCGGCGAACTGCACACCTTGCCGCATCTGGTGGAACTGCCGGGCCGCGGCGTGGGTGCCGACATGATCGGCCGGGCCGGCGCGATCCTGGTCGACATCGGTATGGACACCGTGCCCCGCGGATATCGGATCGCGGCGGGCCGCACCGCAGTGCTCAGGCGGGCGAGGAGCCTGCTCGAGGAGGACCTCGACGCGCTCGAAGAAGCCTGGGAGAAAGCAGGTTTGCGCGGCGCTGGGCGCACGGTCAAGGTTCAGGCGCCGGGGCCGGTCACGTTGGCGGCGCAACTGGAGCTTCCCAACGGCCATCGCGCCCTGACCGATCGAGGCGCGGTGCGCGACCTCACCGCTTCGCTGGCAGAAGGGATCGCAGCGCACCGCGCGACTGTCGGCCGGAGGCTCGACGCGGCGGTGGTGGTTCAATTCGACGAACCGTTGCTGTTCTCCGCGCTCGAAGGCCGGCTGACCGGGGTCACCAGTTTGACGCCCGTGCACCCGGTCGACGAGGCGCAGGCCATCGGGCTGCTCGACGAATGCGTCGCCGCGGCGGACGTCCCGGTGGTCGTGCACAGCTGCTCATCGGGTGTGCCATGGAATACGTTGCAGCGCAGTTCTATCGATGCGGTTTCCGTCGATGTGTCCGCACTGGTGGCCGACGACCTCGACGGGGTGGGGGAGTTCGTCGACTCGGGTCGCACGGTGGTGTTCGGCGTGGTGCCCTCGACGGCGCCGGAGTCCCGTCCTTCGGCCGAGGAGATCGCCAAGGCCGCGGTGTCACTGACCGACCGGCTCGGGTTCGCCCGGTCCGTGCTCAGGGAGCGGACCGGGATCTCGCCCGCGTGCGGCCTGGCGGGCGCCACCGCCGAATGGGCGCGCACCGCGATCGGTTTGGCGCAGAAGGCGGCGGATGCTTTCGCCGAGGACCCCGACGCGATCTAGTCAGCTAAGCGGCCGACGTGATACCGGTCAACGGGCTGGCAACAACCAAACCGGTGGCGCCAGCGGCCTTGGTGAGCAGCCGGCGCAGTGGCCGTGACCGCATCTGGCGGATGTGGCCCGCACTCCTCGCCGACGCCAGCGAGTCCCTGGAGACGGTTTCGCGAGCCGTGGATCGCACGGTCGAGCGACCCACGGGCGCACGTCGCGGACCACGGAAAACGCGCTTCGCTGAACTATTTGCGGCGTTCCTGCCGGACACCTCGTCTTACGCGGCTACCCATGCGAGAATGCTCCGCAGGCGGCGTCGATCGCCTTTGCCGAGAAGGGAATGGTGTCCGGATGAACGCGCGCCTCGCCGCAGGTGCCGGCGTGGTGTCCGTATTTCTCCTGGTGAGCGGATCGGGTGCGGTGGTCGCATACGCCCACCCCGGTGATTCGCGCGGCTCGGACCGGGGCCACAGCGCCGACCGCGGCGGCGGCCACGACAGCCGCGGGTCCGGCAACGGCAAGCACGACAACGACCGTCGCGACGGCAAGCGCATCACCGGCAGCAAACGGGGCGGGGACACCAACGGGCCCGGCACCGTCCCGAAGTCGCGGGTCGGATCCGGCCGAAACGGGCTCGCGCAGCCGTCGCCGGATAACCGGCCGGGCCCTGTTATCGCCCCGGAGTCGGCCGGCCGCACAGCGTCGCCGGGCGCATCGGCCGCCGCGCCCGATGTGTCGGCCAGCCGTGCGGTTGCGCCCGATGTGTCGGCCAGCCGGTCGGCCGTCGCAGGCGCGACGCCTCCGGTCGAGGCGCCGGTGAACACCACGTTGTCGACCGGCCCAATTGCCTCTGGCGGATCCGGTGCTGCGAGTGCGCCGGCCCCAGCGTTCGAGCCGCCGCAGGTGGCGTTCGGCAACGGGCGCACGCCGCAGAGCCGAGATTCCCAACCCGAAACCCATTGGCAGCCACCAGCACTGGCGTCGCCCTCAGCGCCGGTGCCCGCGCAACCGGTCCTGACGCCGCCGCTATCACCGGCTCCGCCTGCTCCGGCTCCGTTGGAACCGCTGGCGACCCCGCCCCCGGTGGTGCGCCAGTTCGTCGTCGCGCCCGGCGCCGGGACGAGCGACCCGCTGTGGGGCCTGGCCGGGTTGCTGCTCATCCCGGTGGCGGGCGCCGCGCTGGGCTACCGGCAGGCGCGGGCGGCGCAGGTCGCCGAACGGATCGGCCGGCCCTGATCAGCCGCGCAGATCCTTGCGCAGGACCGCTAGCTCAGCGCTGTGCATTGACCAGGTAAATCCTGATTAAGTGAATGCGCTGTGGCCTGAAAGATCCTTGACTGAAACTCGCCAGCTCGACTCTTGGCGTAGCTCTCAGTGTGTTGTGCACTTACATGCGAGACACCATTCACCATCGTCGGTTCCTGTGACCTTTTCGCGGCGCCTGTCGTCATGACGTCGGACACCGCGTAGCACACCCAAAATTCTGAGTATGAGGTTATCTCCAAATCGGACTGACTGCTGAGCAGCAATGGTAGCGTGCTCGCAATGGAGGGGATCGTTCATTGGCTTCAAATTAATGGGTGGCTAGTAACCGCGATTAGTGCTGCAGTTGCGGCCACCATTGCTGTGACTCTCTATTTCAAGAATAAGAAGCGGAAGACGCTCGACTTTCTGATCTTAACCGATATTCCTGTTCTTTCCCCAGAGGGAGCCGCTATTTCCGAGCAGGTGCGAGTTGTTGTGCACGGCGAAACCATCGACAATCCGCGACTAGTATCAGTCTTGTTTGCGAATACCGGCAATCAGGAGATAGTCGCCGACGATTTCCTTCTGCCTTTCACAGCTGAATGCAAGGGGGGTAAAATTGTCAGCGCAAGCATTGGGGACGCTTCGGAAGAAACAGTTTCGGCGGAGGTGCATGATGACCACACGGTGACTGTAGACTGTTTGAACGCCGGTGAACACGTAGTCGTGCAGTATCTCGTCGAAGTGAGTGATGATGAAGATGAAGATGTTGAGCTGAAGCCAAAGTACCGGGTTCGCGGCGCTACTCGCGCACCGCAAGAGATCGATACTATGCGTACCCGTCGGGTACTTCGGCGATCAGTCTTGATAGAGGTTATCTTTTTATGGGCAATCGCACCCTATTTTCTCTACAAGTTGTGGACGACGACACAGTTAACTGTGAATGATTCTCAAGTGGGTATGACTGTGCTGTTCGGTTTCGTGTTATTGTTTGTAGCATTGTCATACTACCTGCTGCATAAATTCACTCCGCTCAAGTAATTCTGCGCCAATTTTATTGGGGTCACTAATCCGAATGTTATGCGACAGGAAAGCAGGCAGCCGCATTCAGAATCTGAATGCCGATGGTTAACATGCGAAATCGAGAGATGGTTGACGGGGAGTCGAATCGCACTGCGGGAGCCAACTCGTGACTATTTCAACACCGGGCAGTCAAGGCGGCGACGACGGCAAGAAGTTGAGCGAGGTGGCGCGGGAGAAGCGCGCCGACACCGAAGCGCAACCCCCATCGCTCCCATCTAAAAGCTCCTCGCCTGCCACGGACGAGGCTGAGGCAGCGCTTGCCGAACAAGCCGGTAGGTGGCCGCTTTGGGTCTTGGTCGTGTTCGGCGCGCTGGGCGGTCTGATCCTGGGTGGCGGCTCATTCGCATGGCTGTCCTGGCTCCTCAGTGATCGGCCAGCCCCGTGGAACGATGACGGAGGGTGGTTCGCATGGCTCGACTCGGTGGACGGTGCCGCCCTATTTGACGCCGCCAGGACAGCCGCCACCCTCCTAGCCATCATCGGCGTCGGCGGTGCAGCCTTCGTCGCTTACAGACGTCAGGCGACCACAGAACTCACCTATCAGTTCACTGTCCGAGCACATGCAGTCGCCATTGATGCGCAGGAGACTGCCGCCCGCCAGTACGAACTTGACTCGAAAAAATATGAACTGGATCGCCAGCGTCACGATTTGGAAACACAACGCCGCATTGACGATCGCGAGCGTGAGCTGCGGGCCAGATTTGCGTCCATCGCTGCTCAGCTAGATGCGGAACGGTTTGCGGAACGACACGCAGCCGTCTTCGCATTAGCATCTCTGGCCGATGACTGGCACCGTGCGGGCAACGATGTCGAGCGGCAGGCGTGTGTGGACTTATTCTGCGCGCAACTGCGAAGCCGTCGCGTCCGAAAGCCTTTCCCTAGAGAAGAGGAAGCGGGCATAGGGCCAACTACGGCGAAGTACATGCAAGACGCTGAAATTCGCAACGCTCTGGTCGCTCTACTGCGGTCTCACCGTCCTTTGGTGGCAGACTCCGACGACAATTGGAAGTCATGTCTGCTCGACCTGTCGGGAGCTGACCTTTCGGGGTTCTACTTCAAGGACACCGACCTGCGCGGCGTCAACCTGGACGACGCAAATCTTAGCGATGCCAACATGGTCGGTGCTGATTTGTGCAATGCGACGATGGTGCGAGCAATACTGTCGTCCGCGAATTTCGAGAAGGCAACCATGGTTAACGCAAGGCTTCATAGCACCCGCATCGTAGACAGCGTGGACGATAAGCGCCCGTGGGGCAACGCTGCTCGGTTCAACAGCGCAGACTTGCGGCGCGCATGGTTCACCAATGCCCGCTTGAAATACTCCGAATTCGACGGGGCCGATTTCACGGGCGCCAAGATGGACCGCGCCGACTTGCGAAACTGTCACTTCGTCGCTGCGACGCTGACAGAGGCCCGATGCCGTGAATCGAACCTTGAGCAAGCCAACTTCGCCCGAGCCGAACTACGTTTCGCCCGGTTCATCGAAAGTGAGCTTGCGAAGGCCAACTTCTCAAAGGCTGATCTGCGCGACACGGACTTTAGGGAGAGTGATCTTACAGCTGCCAATTTCGAGAGAATCCGCCACAACGCCGGTACGCGCTGGCCCAACGAAGAACCACCGGGAAACATCGGACAGCCAGAACTTTCTGAGACTGAAACCCCCGGGCAGGATCGACCGCTCGGGGGTCCCGATTCCGATTGAGCCAACTCCCTGGCTCGCAGGTGGAAGGGGGCACCCCTCCCCGTCACCGGGTAGACACGACACCTGGTGACTGCATCGCCGTGAGGAGCCAGGGGCCGGGGGCGTTTGTTGTGGTGTACTACTTCTTGCGCTCCTTAAAGGGGCGCGGCGTTGGGTGACGGTCAGCCCGCCCATGCCTTCGGTCTTCACCTGTGAGGGGTTCTGACCAGTCGTCCCGCCACGGTAAGGATTACGGCATCTAGGTCCTCGGCGGGTTCGGGGGTGAATCAGGTCCAACGAATCTCCCGTTTCCTGCATGAGTAGGATCTTGTCTGACAGCGCTGTGCACGTCCAGTAGGCACGCTCGTGTCCTTATAATCCCAGTTTAGAGCGCTTCCGGCTACTGACCGCTACTTCAGATCCTTGCGCAAGATCTTGCCGGACGCCGACTTGGGCACCGCGTCGATGAACGCCACCTGGCGGACCTTCTTGTAGGGAGCCACCTCGCCAGCCACGAATTCGATCACCTGTCGCTCGCTCAGCTCGGCTCCGGATCGCTCGACCACGAACGCCTTCGGCACCTCTTCGCCGTCGGCGCCGATGACTCCGACCACGGCGGCGTCGGCGATGTCGGGATGAGTCAGCAGCACGGCCTCCAGCTCGGCGGGCGGCACCTGATAACCCTTGTACTTGATCAGCTCCTTGAGCCGGTCGACGATGTAGACACAGCCGTCGGCGTCGACCTGTGCGAGGTCACCGGTGTGCAACCAGCCCTGGTCGTCGATGGTCTCCTTGGTGGCCTTCTCGTTGCCGAGGTAACCCGCCATCACGTTGGGCCCCTTGAACAAGAGTTCCCCGGTTTGGCTGAGACCCTCTGTGGGCGGGTCGATCTCGTCACCGGTGTCGGGGTCGACGATCTTCGACGCGGCGTTCGACACCGTCCAGCCGACCGAGCTGAGCGGGGCCACCATGTTCATCTCGTGTTGGCCGCCGTCGAACGGCGTGATGTGGCTGACCGGGCTGAGCTCGCTCATGCCGTAACCCTGGATCACTCGACAGCCCAACCGCTCGGCCACGGCGTGGCCGAGGTCGGCGTCCAAAGGGGCCGCACCCGACATCACGACATTCAACGACGACAGGTCGTACTCGTCGACCAGCGGATGCTTGGCCAGCGCGACCGCGACGGGCGGGGCGATGAACGCGATGGTGCAGGCATGGTCCTGGATGTTGCCCAGGAAGTCGCCGAGATCGAAGCTCGGCATGATGACCAGCCGGGCCCTGGCGTGCAGTGCCGCGTTGAGCAGCACGGTCATCCCGTAGATGTGGAAGAACGGGAGAACGGCCAACACGGTGTCGTCGGCGACCATGCCGTGCAGCGGCCGGATCTGGGCGACGTTGGCCACCAGGTTGCGGTGGGTGAGCATGACGCCCTTCGGGTTTCCGGTCGTTCCCGAACTGTAGGGCAGCACGGCAAGGTGCGATGAGGGCGCGAAGCTCACCTCAGGCGGTGGATGGCCCGGCCCCATGAGGTCGGCGGCGTTGGGATGCCCGTCCGAGGACAGGCCGGGTCCGTCGAGCACGACGAGCCCGTCGTCGGGAATGCCGACCGCCGCGGCCGCTTCCTCGGCTTGGGGCAGCAGCAGCGCCACCGTCACGAGCATCCTGGCGTTCGAATCGGTCAACTGCTTGGCGATGTCCTTGGCGGTGAACAACGCGTTGACGGTCGTGGCCGTCGCGCCCGCGCGCAGGATGCCGTGGAATGCGACCGCGAATCCCGAGCTGTTCGGCGAGAGCAGGCCGACCACATCGCCGACGCCGATCCCGCGCCCGGCAAGCGCACCGGCGAACGCGTCGACGCGCGCGATCGTTTCGCGGTAGGTCGTCTCCCGCCCCGATTTCGCGTCGACAAGCGCGACGCGGTCGAGGTCGTCTTCTGCGATATGTCCGAAAAGGTAGTCGTAGACGCTGGTGGACGGGATGTCGACCTCGGGGAAGGGGCTCGCGAAACTCATGGCGTCTCCGATCGAATCATGCCCTGTCTGCTACCTGGTCAGCCTTCGTCGAGCTGTTTGACGAGTTTCCTGGGCGCAGTCAACCGAAACGACGCATCGATCAGCTCGCGTATCTCGTCCCAGTCGATCTTCTTCCGAGCCGACAGGTCTAGCCCGAGCCACCCCGACGGTCCCAGGTAGGCCGGAGAGAAGAATCGGGCGTCCTGCTGCAGCGCCTGGCGTTCACTGTCGTCGACCTTGACCAGGATCGACTGCGGGTACTGGATGTAGTCGCCCTTGGTCGTAGGTTTGACGCTGCCGCCGTACATGGCGAACATCTTGGCGACGAAGAACGCCGGCCGTCCGTGCGAGACCTTCTCGTAAGCCTCGGGGAACGCCAGCGCCACGGTCCGTACCCGGGCCAGCACCGGGTCGTCGTCGCGGAACATGATCGGGTGCGGCATGGGGCCAGGGTAACGGTGCGGTGCTGTCGGGCCGCTCGGTTAGCCTGCGAAGGTGACCTCCAAGGGTGCGGAAGACGCGCTGGCCGCACAGGCCGACGACGCCCCCGACGCCGACGTGCGTCGCCGCTGGCAAGAGCTCGCCGACCAGGTGCGTGAGCACCAGTTCCGCTACTACGTGCGGGACTCGCCGATCATCACCGACGCCGAGTTCGACACGTTGCTTCGCGAACTGGAGGCCCTCGAGGAGGACCATCCCGAACTGCGCACCCCGGACTCGCCGACCCAGTTGGTGGGTGGGGCCGGCTTCGCCACCGACTTCACCCCGGCCGACCACCTCGAGCGGATGCTGAGCCTGGACAACGCCTTCACACCCGACGAGCTCGCCGTATGGGCGGGGCGGCTCAAGGGCGAGATCGGACCAAACGTGCTGCAGGACGCGCACTTCCTGTGCGAGCTCAAGATCGACGGGGTCGCCCTGTCCCTGGTGTATCGCGACGGTCGGCTCGAGCGGGCGGCCACCCGAGGTGACGGCCGCACCGGTGAGGACGTCACGCTGAACGCCCGCACCATCGGTGACATCCCTGAAAAGCTCAGGGACAGCGACGAATTCCCGCAGCCGAAGGTTCTCGAGGTGCGCGGCGAGGTGTTCTTCCGGGTGGCCGACTTCGAGGAACTCAACGCCGGCCTGGTCGCCGACGGCAAGCCGCCGTTCGCCAATCCGCGCAACAGCGCGGCGGGCTCGCTGCGGCAGAAGAACCCCGCCGTCACCGCGCGCCGTAAGCTGCGGATGATCTGCCACGGCGTGGGGCAGGCAGAGGGCTTCCGCCCGAAGACACTGCACGACGCCTACCGCGCATTGGCGGCCTGGGGACTGCCGGTCTCCGAGCACACCGCGCAGGTCAAGGGGATCGACGCGGTCACCGAGCGAATCGCGTACTGGGGCGAGCACCGCCATGACGTCGAGCACGAAATCGACGGTGTGGTGGTCAAAGTCGACGATGTGTCGTTGCAGCGCCGACTCGGGTCGACGTCGAGGGCGCCGCGGTGGGCCATCGCCTACAAGTTCCCGCCCGAGGAGGCGCAGACCAAGCTGCTCGACATCAGGGTCAACGTCGGGCGCACCGGTCGAGTCACGCCGTTCGCCTGGATGGAGCCGGTCAAGGTGGCCGGCTCGACGGTCAGCCAGGCCACGCTGCACAACGCCTCGGAGGTCAAGCGCAAGGGCGTGCTCATCGGTGACACGGTGGTCATCCGCAAGGCGGGCGACGTGATCCCCGAGGTGCTCGGCCCGGTCGTCGATCTGCGCGACGGCTCCGAACGCGAGTTCGTGATGCCGACGCACTGCCCGGAGTGCGGAACCAAGCTCGCGCCCGCGAAGGAGGGCGACGCCGACATCCGGTGCCCGAACACCCGATCCTGTCCGGCGCAGTTGCGCGAGCGCGTGTTTCACGTCGCGGGCCGCGGTGCGTTCGACATCGAGGGTCTGGGCTATGAGGCGGGCACCGCGCTGCTGCAGGCCGGTGTCATCGCCGACGAGGGTGACCTGTTCACGCTGACCGAAGAGGACCTGCTACGCACGGACCTGTTCACCACGAAGAACGGCCAGCTTTCGGCCAACGGGAAACGGCTACTGGCCAACCTGGACAAGGCCAAATCGCAACCGCTGTGGCGAGTGTTGGTCGCGCTGTCGATCCGGCACGTCGGGCCGACGGCGGCGCGCGCACTGGCCACCGAGTACGGCAGCCTCGACGCCGTCATGGCGGCTTCGGAGGAGGAGTTGGCGGTCGTCGAGGGGGTGGGTCCGACGATCGCGGCCGCGGTCACCGAGTGGTTCACCGTCGACTGGCATCGCGCGATCGTCGACAAGTGGCGCGAGGCCGGGGTGCGGATGGCCGATGAACGCGACGCCAGCATCGAACGGACGCTGGAGGGGCTGTCAATCGTCGTCACCGGCTCGCTGACCGGGTTCTCTCGCGACGAGGCCAAGGAGGCGATCGTCGCGCGCGGTGGCAAGGCGGCCGGCTCCGTGTCGAAGAAGACGGCGTACGTGGTCGCCGGTGATTCGCCGGGCTCGAAGTACGACAAAGCCGTCGAGCTTGGCGTGCCGATCCTCGACGAGGATGGGTTCTCCCGGTTGTTGCAGAACGGGCCCGACGGCGTCTGAGTCGCTGCCTATGACTACTTCCGCGTTTGTCGGCTCCGCTCACCGGGCACCCGACTGGGCGAATCGACAAGGAGTTGTGATGGCGATCTGCGATACCTGTGGCAACGACTACGACAAGGCGTTCACCGTGACGTGGCCCGACGGCCGCAGCGCGACGTTCGACAGCGTCGAGTGTGCGGCGGTCCAACTGGCCCCGGAGTGCGCCCACTGCGGGTGCCGAATCCTCGGTCACGGCATCGAGACAGAAGAAGCGATCTTCTGCTGCGCGCACTGTGCCCGAAAGGACACCAACGCCGACGTCAACGACCGCTGGCCGGTGCCTGCGGGCGGCTGACGCTCAGCGGTATCCACGCCGCACGTCGTCGACGACGCGCGGGTGGTCGAGCGTCGACGGTTCCAACGTCTGGGGCCGGGTGTCGCCGCCGAACACAGTGGCGGCATCCAGCGTGCGTTGGTCGAGGTAGCGCAGCGGTGGGGCGTCGGCCGGGATCGTCGGCTTCGGTGCCGCCGGGCCCCGGCGCGCCAGGACGAATCCCCAGTCGCCGAATGTCGGCACGTGCACGTGATACGGGGTCACTGCGTAGCCGGCGGCACGGATCGTCGACACCGTGCGCCAGAATGCGGCCGGGGTGGAGAAGGGGCTACCCGCCTGCACGGCCAGCAGACCGTCCGGCGCCAACACCCGCGCGATCAAGGTATAGAACTCCACCGAGTACAGCCGTCCCAGCGCCGGGTTGTCCGGGTCGGGCAGATCGGCGATCACCGCGTCGAAGCCGCCGGGCTCGACGCTCCCGGGGGCGGTGCGCAGCCACTTCATCGCGTCGTCGATGACCACCTGCATTCGCGGATCGTCCAGGGCACCGGCGTTCGCATCGCGCAACGTGGTACGCCCCACCTCGACTACCGCGGGGTCCAGCTCCACCTGCACGATTCTCTCGATGTCCTCGTCTCGCAACGCTTCACGTGCCACCAAGCCGTCACCGCCGCCGAGGATCAGCACCGAGCGCGCGTCGGCGCCGAGTGCGGGGTAGACCAGACTCTCGGTGTAGCGGTACTCGTCGCGAGTCGAAAACTGCAGTCCGCCATCGAGATACAGCCGAACGTCGTCACCGCGCCGGGTGACCACGATCTCCTGGTACGCCGACTGCTCGTGGGCGATGATCGGATCGGCGTAGAGGCGCTGGCGGGTAGAGGCCTGAATACCGTCCGCACGCACCAGAAGCGTGACGAGCAATGCCAGCGCGGCCGCCAGCACCGTCAGCGACACCGCCAGTTCGCGCGTACTGACAATGCGGCGCAGCAGGAGCACCGCCACGACGGCCGCCGCGACGAGGTTGACGATCCCGGTGGCGGCGGCGCCCCGGATCATGCCCAGCTGGGGCAGTAGGAGAAACGGCCAGACCAACCCGCCGATCAGCGCACCCAGGTAGTCGGCGGCGTTCAGGTTGGCCAACACCCGGCCGGTGTCGGTGGCGCCCGCGGTGCGTCCCCGCTGCAGCAGGGTCATCAGCAACGGCACCTCGGCGCCGACCAGACAGCCGATCACGGCGGTGCCGATCGCGAGCACCCACAGCGAGCCGCCCACGAAGGCGAACGCGACATACAATGCGGCCGCGGACAACCCGCCGATGATCGCCAACGTCGTCTCGACGGCGATGAACGTGACAGCCGCGCGGTGCAACAACGGCTTCACCAGCAGCGCACCGACGCCCAACGCGGCGACGTAGCCGGCGACGATCAGCGACATCGCCACGATGCCCCCGCCGTGCAGGTTGGTCGACAGCGTCAGTAGCGCCAGTTCGTAGATGATGCCGCACGCCGCGCACGCCGCCACGGCCGCGAACAACACCGCGCGCCACCGCCTGACCGATCCGGCCAGCTGCGGTGCGGGTGCGTCGTGTTCGGTCGCCGTCATGACAGCGCGGCGGCGTTCACCCCTCCCACGGCGAGCAGCGTCACAGCGGTCGCGATGGCGGCGGGGTGCAGCCGCTCCTCGGTGATCAGGTCGCGGAAACGCCCGGGTACCACCACCTCCAGCACGATCAGCGCCAGTCCTTGCAGCACAACGCCGACCAGCCCGTACACCGCCGCGTCGACGAGCCCTTGGCCCAGTTCGTTGGAACTGGCCACGATCGCCGAAATCACGACGATGGCCAGGGCCGCATACATTCCCGATGCGACCGCGACGGCGTTGGGCCGCCGCTCGACGAACACCAACCTGCGCAGGTTGCCCGGGGTCAGCAAGTCGGCCATGGCGAATCCGGCTGCCAGGACGCCGACACCCACCAGGAAGTACAGGATCGCTGCGACCACATTCTGGGCGAGGCTCTCGCCGCTGATGGTGCCGAATTCGACCGCCAGATTCATGGGGTTCTCCTTACCTGATTGGCTCTGGTGCGCGTGTCATTTCGTCCCACCCGGGCCGCCGGAACTACCGCCCGCGCCGCCGGCCGGTGCACCCGGAAAGAAACCGGGCCCGAGGAAGATGAACGCGCCCCCGGTGTATCTGCTGCCGCGAACGTCCTCGACCCGGATGGTGCATGGTCGGTTGCCGTCCGGCCCGATGATCACGATGTCGTCGTCATAACGCAGGTACTCGATGCCGCGGTCGGTGGCCCGCGCCTCGGGTGCCTGATAGTCGGCAAGACGGTCGGCCACTTCACTGGGGGACCCGCTGCACTCGTAGCTGCTGGCCTCCGAACCGTGCGAGTACGCGGCGTAGTTCTCGGCCACATATGTACGAATGTCGCGGTTCTGCAACGAGATACCGAGAATCAGGCATGCAATCCCCGCCACGGCCAACCCTCCGGCCAGCCAGAACAACGCGCTTCGGCTCACGGTCGCCACCGACTGCGGGTGTAGACGACGGTGCCGCCCGCGGCTTGGGCGGGGTACAAATGCCATGTCCGCCACCGCCAACCGGGCCCGTCCGGTTCGGCGGCCAGCGCGGTCAGTGCGGCATCGTCACCTGGGAACGCACCACCGAGCCAGCCGTCCTCGTGCTCACAACTGACCCGCAGCATCTGCGCGAGCCTGCGAAACTCCGCCTCGCCATACGTTTCCGTCCGGGAGTCGATCCGGTATCCGGGCGCTTCGGCGCGGCCCGGAAGGGCGGTATCCGTGCGCGCGGTGCACGAGACCTCCTCGGAGAAGCTGTGTTCGGATTGCTCGACGGCGACCACGTGCGACGCGCCGAGGACGCCGAGCACCAGCGCGCCGTCGGCGGGATGGGGCAGCGAGCACGCCGCCAGCGGCGTCGGTGCGCACGCATTCAACGCCAGCCGAAGCCCCGTGCCGGACACATCGGCCGGAGTCACTACCAGTCGGTGAAAGGGCACAGTTTCCTAATCGCTGGGCGGCGGCGCGGGGTAGACCGTCAACTCGCCGGCCCGCACGGGCCTTCCGGTCGACACTTCCCACGGCATGTCGGGCGCCCAGCGTTCGAAGCCGAGAAGCGATGTCTCGTCGGCGTTCGCGTAGTCGACGAACTCCATCTCCCCGCCCGCGGGCAGTCCGGTGGTGCCCTCGGTGGTGAACGACGCGCTGCCGCGTTCGGTCTCGCGATAGGCGATTCCGTCGACGGCGAGCTCGCCGCCCGGCTGCAGCGCCGCATCCTTGCGTCGTGTCCACATCACCAACTCGAGTCGGCCCTCGTCCTCCTCGACGCTGAACCACAGGGGATCCGAATCGGAATCACCTTCCAGCAGATGCTCCCACCAGACGAACGGGCCTTGGCGCAACGTCACCGAGCCGCGGACCACGTAGTCGATGCCGCCGTGGGAGACGATCGCGCCGGGTCCGAGTTGGCGCGGGCCGAACTGCGGCATGGTGGCGGCGAACTTGAGCGGATCTTCGCGCGTGGTCGGCGTCTTCGGCTTCTTCGGTCGCTGAAGCGCCTTCACCAGCACGACGATCGCCGCGATCAGCAGGATGGCGGCCAGCACGATCAGCAGCGTTTCCACGCGAAACCTTCCGGTCGACGTTGAGCGGTGCGGTTGATGGGATTGCCGCCAACCGTAACAGCCGCCCGGCCGCGTGAACTCAGCGCAGAATCGTGGCGACGATGCCCGCCAAGTAACCCAATCTGGCGACCTCGGACGGCCGGAACTGCGGCCCGCCGGGGCGGCCCAGCACCACCGCGGTGCGCGGATCGCCGAGCGGGGCGGCGGCCAGCGTGGTCGCCATATCCCGCCAGACCTGGGGCACCCACGCGGCCTCGCCGTCGAGGGCCTCGGCCCGGTCGAGCGGTAGCCACGGGATCTCGGCGGCCTGCGTCTCGGGGGCGCCCGGGCTGCCGACGACACGTTGCGGCCCACTGTCGGTCAGGTGCATCACGGTGGCCCAACCCACCCGCAACACCCGAGGCGCCTCGTCGGCCAGGACCTGCAACTTGTCCTTGCGGTCCGCCGCCGCGATGTGGTCGATGAGCTCGAGTTCGCGATGGGCCTCGAGCAGGCCGGTGTGCGGCCGGACCGAGTCGACGTAGACACCTTTGATCTGCTCGGCGGCGGTGATCAGCATGTCCGGCATCGCGCCTGCGGGCAGCTCGACCACGAGATCGTCGACGGCGTAGCCGGCCGAACGTTCCACCACGTCGAGCGAGAGAATGTCGGCGCCCACCGACCCGAGCGCCACGGCGAGGGAGCCGAGGCTGCCGGGCCGGTCCTCTAGCTGGACCCGCAGCAGGTACGTAGGCACGCGCAACACTTTTACACAGCGCGACGGCGCGGGCATTCCGGCCTCGGCGGCCGCAACGGCGATGACTAGGCTTGCTTGTCGTGTCGCAGATCTCCCGAGACGAGGTAGCCCATCTGGCGCGTCTGGCCCGCCTCGCCCTGACCGAAGACGAGCTGGACAGCTATGCCGGGCAGTTGGACGCCATCCTCGGTCACGTCAGCCAAATCCAGTCCGTCGACGTCGAAGGGGTCAAACCGACCGGGAACCCGCTCACCGACGTCAACGTGTTCCGGCCGGACACGGTCGAGCCGTGCCTGACGCAGGAGGAGGCGCTGGACCAGGCGCCCAAGGCGGCCGAGGGCCGGTTTGCGGTGCCGCGGATCCTGGGGGAGGCGCAGTGAGCGATCTCACCCGGATGGACGCGGCGACGCTCGGAGAAAAGATCGCCGCCAAAGAGGTGTCGTCGACGGAGGTCACCCAGGCGCACCTGGACCAGATCGTTGCGACCGACGACCGCTACCACGCGTTCCTGCATGTCGCCAAGGAGCGTGCGCTGGAGGCCGCCGCGCGCGTTGATGCGGCCGTCGCGGCCGGCGAGGATCTGCCCTCGCCGCTGGCCGGGGTGCCGGTGGCGCTCAAGGACGTCTTCACCACCACCGACATGCCCACGACCTGCGGATCGAAGATCCTCGAGGGCTGGACGTCGCCCTATGACGCGACCGTCACCATGCTGCTGCGTGCTGCCGGCCTGCCGATCCTCGGCAAGACCAACATGGACGAGTTCGCAATGGGTTCGTCCACGGAGAACTCCGCATACGGGCCGACGCGCAATCCGTGGGACGTCGAGCGCGTCCCCGGCGGCTCCGGCGGCGGGAGCGCCGCGGCGCTGGCGGCGTTTCAGGCGCCGTTGGCCATCGGCACCGACACCGGCGGCTCGATCCGCCAGCCGGCCGCGCTGACCGCCACGGTCGGCGTGAAACCGACCTACGGAACCGTCTCGCGCTACGGGCTGGTCGCCTGCGCGTCCTCGCTCGACCAGGGCGGCCCGTGCGCGCGCACCGTCCTCGACACCGCACTGCTGCACCAGGTGATCGCCGGGCACGACGCGAAGGACTCCACCTCGGTCCACGCCACGGTGCCCGACGTCGTCGGCGCCGCACGGGCGGGGGCGGCCGGTGACCTGGCGGGCGTGCGGATCGGTGTGGTCAAGCAGTTGCGTGGGGACGGCTACCAGCCCGGTGTGCTGGAGTCGTTCAACGCCGCCGTCGAACAGCTGACCGCGCTGGGCGCCGAGGTCAGCGAGGTGGACTGCCCGCACTTCGACTACTCGCTGCCGGCCTACTATCTGATCCTTCCATCGGAGGTCTCGAGCAACCTCGCGCGCTTCGACGCGATGCGTTTCGGGATGCGCGTCGGTGACGACGGCACGCACAGCGCCGAGGAAGTCATGGCGCTGACCCGTGCCGCCGGTTTCGGTCCGGAAGTCAAGCGGCGCATCATGATTGGCACCTATGCGCTGTCGGCGGGGTACTACGACGCGTATTACAACCAGGCGCAGAAGGTGCGCACGCTGATCGCGCGCGATCTCGACGAGGCATACGAGAAGGTCGACGTGCTGATCTCGCCGACGACGCCGACGACGGCATTCCCGTTGGGGGAGAAGGTCGACGACCCGCTGGCGATGTACCTGTTCGACCTGTGCACGCTGCCGTTGAACCTGGCGGGCCACTGCGGAATGTCGGTGCCTTCGGCGCTGTCACCCGACGACAGGCTGCCTGTCGGACTGCAGATCATGGCGCCCGCGCTGGCCGACGACCGGTTGTACCGCGTCGGTGCGGCCTATGAGGTGGCGCGCGGGCCGCTGTCGACGGCGGTTTAGGCGCCGCGAGCGCACGTTTGTTGGACGCAAACGCCGACAGAGGGCGCGAACATCCGCGCGCTCGGGGAGGATGTAGCCATGCGGATCGGAGTGCTGACCGGTGGCGGTGACTGTCCCGGACTGAACGCGGTCATTCGGGCCGTGGTGCGCACGTGCGACGTGCGCTACGGCTCGTCGGTCGTCGGATTCCAGGACGGCTGGCGCGGTCTGTTGGAGAACCGTCGCATCCAACTGGCCAACGACGACCGCAACGACCGGTTGCTGGCTAAGGGGGGCACGATGCTCGGTACTGCCCGCGTGCATCCGGAGAAACTGCGCGCCGGGCTCGACCAGATCAAGCAGACGCTCGACGACAACGGCATCGACGTGCTGATCCCGATCGGCGGCGAGGGCACGCTCACGGCCGCGCACTGGCTCTCCGAGGAGAACGTTCCCGTCGTCGGCGTGCCGAAGACCATCGATAACGACATCGACTGCACCGATGTCACGTTCGGCCATGACACCGCGCTCGGGGTGGCCAGCGAGGCCATCGACCGGTTGCACAGCACCGCGGAGTCACATCAGCGCGTGATGCTCGTCGAGGTGATGGGCCGCCACGCGGGGTGGATCGCGCTGAATGCGGGTTTGGCCTCGGGCGCGCACATGACGCTGATCCCCGAACAGCCCTTCGACGTCGAAGAGGTCTGCCGACTGATCAAACAGCGCTTCGTGCGCGGTGATTCGCACTTCATCTGCGTGGTGGCAGAAGGGGCGAAGCCGGCCGAGGGGTCGATGCAGCTGCGGCAGGGCGGGGTCGACGAGTTCGGCCACGAACGTTTCACCGGCGTCGCCCAGCAGCTCGCCTTCGAGGTGGAAAAGCGGATCAACAAAGAGGTGCGGGTGACGGTTCTGGGCCATGTGCAGCGCGGCGGCACGCCGACGCCCTTTGATCGCGTGCTGGCCACGCGCTTCGGCGTCAACGCCGCCGACGCTGCGCACGCGGGGGAGTACGGGATGATGGTGTCGCTGCGCGGCCAGGAGATCGGCCGCGTCTCGCTCGCGGACGCCACCCGCCAGTTGAAGCTCGTCCCGCAGAGCCGGTACGACGACGCCGCGGAGTTCTTCGGCTGAGCCCGCTTACTAGGATCGGCGTCATGACTGCTGCGACCGCCGAACTGCTCGACTACGACGACGTCGTCGCGCGCTACGAGCCCGTGCTCGGCTTGGAAGTCCACGTCGAACTGTCCACCGCCACCAAGATGTTCTGCGGTTGCGCCAACCGGTTCGGCGCCGAACCCAACACTCAGGTGTGCCCCGTCTGCCTGGGACTGCCCGGGTCGCTGCCCGTGCTCAACGAGAAGGCCGTCGAGTCCGCGATCCGGATCGGGCTCGCGCTGAACTGCGAGATCGTGCCGTGGTGCCGGTTCGCCCGCAAGAACTACTTCTATCCGGACATGCCGAAGAACTACCAGATCTCGCAGTACGACGAGCCGATCGCGATCAACGGTCACCTCGACGTGCCGCTCGACGACGGTACGACCTGGCGGGTCGACATCGAGCGCGCCCACATGGAAGAGGACACCGGCAAGCTGACCCACCTCGGGAGCGATACGGGCCGCATCGAGGGCGCCACGACCTCGCTGATCGACTACAACCGTTCCGGTGTGCCGCTGATCGAGATCGTGACCAAGCCGATCGAAGGCGCCGGCGAGCGCGCCCCCGAGATCGCCCGTGCCTACGTGACGGCGTTGCGGGATCTGCTGCGCGGTCTGGGCGTCTCCGACGTCCGCATGGACCAGGGGTCGATGCGCTGTGACTCCAACGTCTCGCTCAAACCGATAGGGCGAAAGGAGTTCGGCACCCGCACCGAAACCAAGAACGTCAACTCGCTCAAGAGCGTCGAGGTCGCTGTCCGCTACGAGATGCGCCGCCAGGCAGCAGTTCTCGAGTCAGGCGGTCGAATCACCCAGGAGACCAGGCACTTTCACGAGGACGGATACACCTCACCGGGACGCAGCAAGGAAACCGCCGAGGATTACCGGTATTTCCCCGAGCCCGACCTCGAGCCGGTGGCACCCGATGCGGAGTGGATCGAGCGGTTGCGGGCGACGATCCCCGAGCTTCCGTGGCTGTCCCGCAAGCGGATTCAGGACGAATGGGGAATTTCCGACGAAGTGATGCGCGACCTCGTCAACATCGGTGCGCTCGACCTGATCGCCGCCACCGTCGAACAGGGCGCATCCAGCGACGCGGCGCGGGCGTGGTGGGGAAACTTCCTGGTGCAGAAGGCCAATGAAGCCGGGGTAGAGCTGGACGCACTCCCGATCACGCCCGCACAGGTGGCCGCGGTCGTCAAGCTCGTCGACGACGGCAAGCTGTCCAACAAGCTCGCCCGGCAGGTCGTCGAGGGTGTACTGGCCGGTGAGGGCGAACCCGAGCAGGTGATGAAGGATCGCGGGCTGGAGGTCGTGCGCGACGATTCGGCGTTGCAGGCCGCCGTCGACGAGGCGCTGGCGGCCAATCCCGGCATCGTCGAGAAGATCCGGGGCGGCAAGGTGCAGGCCGCGGGCGCGATCGTCGGCGCCGTCATGAAGGCCACCAAGGGTCAGGCCGACGCGGCGCGTGTCCGTGAGCTGGTCCTGGAGGCCTGCAGTTAGCGCCGAAACTGCACACAGGGTCGTGCGCGACGCTCATTCACTGCACTGGCTGCAGTTTCGAGCGCAACCGATCAGGTGTTGTCGGCCGGGTTGCGCGGGAAGCCGCCGCCCTGCGGGAACAGCGGGAAGACCACGTCGTCGAGTTTTTGGGCATCGCCCGCCGTCTTGTTGATCGTGCCGCCCCAGATGTTGCCGTCGGGCGACATGGCCAATGCCCAGGCGTGGCCGTGCTGGTCCTGGCGCACCACCTCGGGATCGCCGGTCACCGCACCGGTTTCGGGCGCGAGCCGCACGGCGACGGTCTGCTTGGTGTTGACCAGATTGACCAGAACCGACCCGTCGAGGGCGGCGCAGCCCGCAACACCGGGCCGGTCGGGCCAGGTCCACACCGTGGACGTCTTCGAGTCCTTGGTGATGCGTTGCAACCTGTCACCGGAGGCGGCGCGGTCGGTGATGTACAGCGACCCATCCGAGTGGTCCAGGCACATCCCGCCAGCAGCGCCCAGACCCGACAGGGCGGTCGTCGTCGGGGCCTGATCGACCGTTGTGGGCTGCTCGATCCGCAACACCTTTCCAGCCAGCGACCCCGGGTTTGCGGCATCGGCGGGATTGCCCGCGTCGCCGGTCTGCACGAGCAGCGTCGTCGGGCTGGTGAAGATCAACGCACCGGTGTTGCCGGTGGCGCCCTTCGGGATGCCGGTCAGGATGGGCTTGGGGATGTCGCCGTCGGCGATGCGGATGACACGGTTGTCGGTCGGGGTGCTGACGTAGGCGTACATCAGCCGGTCCTGTTGGTACGTCGGCGACAGCACGATGTCCAACAGCCCGCCATCACCCGACCCGTCGACCGGCAGCGTGGTCTTGACCTTGGGCTCGGCCCGCACCGATACCTCCTTGACCACACCGGTCGTGCGCTCGGCGACCAGGGCCGACTGACTGTCGGGCAGCATGATCAGGCCGCTGGTGCTTTCCAGACAACCCTGCATGACGCCGGGCGCCGGGCACTCCTTGGGAAACGGCGTCGGGGGCAGCGGCGGCGGTGGCGGCGGTGACGACGTCGGACCGGGCTCGAGCTGAGGCTCAGTGGTGAACGGTTGCGACTGCAGATCGTCGAATCGCGCACAGCCCGATCCGACGAGCAACGCCGCGCACGCCACCGCGAGCGCACCCTGCATCGGCCGGCGCAGTTTCATGCGAGCCAGGTTACGGATCATTCGGATGTGTTCGCCACGCACACCCGCTGGGCCGCGCCCCGGACCGTCGGCGAATTAAGGCCTCGAAAGCACCGCGCCAATACCCCGATACCGGGTGACAAGCACTTACGCTGGCATGGTGACCAGTCATTCCAATGACCCACGCGCCTGGCAGCGGCCCGACGACGCGGCCGGGCGGCCCGCGTCGGCGAGCCTGGTCGACCCCGAAGACGATCTCCCGTCGGCCAACTACGCCGGCGACTTCGAGACCACCGCGATCCCGCACTACGACTCGAACAGCGGCGCGCCGGTCTCCACCGGTTTCGGACTGCTCAACGATCCCGAGCCGCTGCCGTACGTGCAGCCCGGCGGCAGGCACGCACTCGACTACTCGGCCGAACCGGCGGAGATCGGCCCTGATCCGTTCCGCGCCGCACCGGAGCGCCGCGGCACGCTCGACCTCGGCCTTCTGCTGTTGCGGCTCGCAGTCGGTGCCCTGTTCATCGGCCACGGCCTGCAGAAGGCGTTCGGCCTATGGGGTGGCCCCGGGCTGGGCGGATGGGAAGCGGAGCTGTCCGATATGGGCTTCCGCTATGCCGACATCCTGACCTACGTCGGCGCCTTCGGTCAGATCGCCGCCGGGGTGCTGCTCATCCTGGGTCTTTTCACTCCCGTGGCCGCCGCCGGCGCGCTGGCGTATCTGGTCACCGGCGTGCTGGCCGAGGCGATGGTCGCCCACGAGGAGGCGCGCCTGTCGGACTTCCTCACCGACGGACACGAATACAACGTGTTCTTGACCTGCGCGGTGGCCGCGCTGGTGTTGACGGGCCCCGGCCGGTACGGATTCGACGCCGGACGCGGTTGGGCGCGTCGGCCCTTCCTCGGATCGCTCGGCGCGCTCGTGCTCGGCGCTGGCGCGGGTGTAGCGATCTGGGTGCTGCTCAACGGCGGCAATCCGTTCGCTTAATCCTTCGCGTACGGATTCGGCACGCGCCCGTCGCTGGCCTCGGCCAACAGCGGCAACGTCGCGAACGTCACCGCGGGCAACCGCAGGTCCCTGCCGTCCTTCAGATGGGCGTAAGCCGAAGATCCCTTACCGAACCGCAGGCCGTCGATGTCGCCCCAGCCGACGGTCTCGCTGCCCAACAGCGTGCGTGCGGTGACCTGATCGCGGTCGGCGACGGTGCGGTAGCGCGCGACGAACACCGACAACACGATCGGAATGATCAACAGGGCCGCCACCCAGGTGAGGCCCGCCAAAACCAGCGAAAGCATGCTGAACGCCAGAAAGGCGACGGCGAAATGCGCCATGGGAGAGATCCGGATGACGACGGGAGCGGGAGCGGCGTTCGTACTCACCCCGCCATCTTCGCACCGTGCCGCAATTTGACCTGTGACCAGTGCAGAGGCTACCGTCGACGGTTATGCAGGCCCAGGGGTTGCTCGTAGTAATCGGGAAGCGCGTTGATGCCGCGCTCGCCCTTACTCGGGCATAACTCCGGCATCAGCGCGCGACCCTCGTACAGCAACCCAGCTGACGGGGGTTTTTTCTTGCCCGACCACCGAATTTGAGACCCTAGAGACGGATCCGAAGAAGGATTTAGGAGAACGAACACCGTGAGCGCACCAACAACCCGACCGCTGGAGCAGGTGGCGGCAACCGTGCCCGACGACGGACATGCCACCCACCCGACGGCCAAATCTGCGCCCGCACCGGCCAAACGCGCTGAGCCGCAACAGATGACCGGCGCACAGGCAGTCATCCGGTCGCTGGAGGAACTCGACGTCGACACCATCTTCGGGATCCCCGGCGGTGCGGTGCTGCCGGTGTACGACCCGCTGTTCGACTCCAAGAAGCTGCGCCACGTCCTGGTCCGTCACGAGCAGGGCGCCGGGCATGCCGCCAGTGGGTACGCCCACGCGACCGGCAAGGTCGGCGTGATGATGGCGACGTCGGGGCCCGGCGCGACCAACCTGGTGACGCCGTTGGCCGACGCGCACATGGACTCGATTCCGGTGGTGGCGATCACCGGTCAGGTCGGGCGCGGCCTGATCGGCACCGATGCGTTCCAGGAGGCCGACATCTCCGGCATCACGATGCCGATCACCAAGCACAACTTCCTGGTGCGCAGCGGCGATGAGATCCCGCAGGCGATCGCCGAGGCGTTCCACATCGCGGCCTCGGGCCGCCCCGGGCCGGTGCTGGTCGACATCCCCAAGGACGTTCTGCAGGGGCAGTGCACCTTCAGCTGGCCGCCGCGCATCGACCTGCCGGGTTACAAGCCCAACACCAAGCCGCACAACCGCCAGATCCGCGAGGCCGCCAAACTGATCGCGGCCGCGCGCAAGCCGGTGCTCTACGTCGGCGGCGGGGTGATCCGCGGAGAGGCCACTGAGGAACTGCTGGAGCTGGCCGAGCTGACCGGAATTCCGGTCGTGACCACGCTGATGGCGCGCGGGGCGTTCCCCGACAGCCATCCGCAGAACATGGGCATGCCCGGGATGCACGGCACGGTGTCCGCGGTGGCCGCCCTGCAGCGCAGCGACCTGCTGATCGCGCTGGGCACCCGGTTCGACGACCGGGTGACCGGGCGGCTGGACTCCTTCGCGCCGGAGGCCAAGGTCATCCACGCCGACATCGACCCCGCCGAGATCGGCAAGAACCGCCACGCCGACGTGCCGATCGTCGGTGACGTCAAGGCCGTCATCGCCGATCTGGTCGTGGCCCTGCGCCGGGACGGCACCGCCGAGGCGATCACGATCGACAACTGGACGGAGTACCTGCGCGGTGTGCAGGCGACCTACCCGTTGAGCTACGGACCGCAGAGCGACGGCAGCCTCTCGCCGGAGTACGTCATCGAGACGCTGGGCAAAATGGCGGGGCCCGAGGCGGTGTACGTCGCCGGCGTCGGCCAGCACCAGATGTGGGCCGCACAGTTCATCTCCTACGAGAATCCGAAGACGTGGCTCAACTCCGGCGGCCTGGGCACCATGGGCTACGCGGTGCCCGCGGCGATGGGGGCCAAGTTCGGCCGCCCGGAGGCCGAGGTGTGGGCCATCGACGGCGACGGCTGCTTCCAGATGACCAACCAGGAGTTGGCCACCTGTGCCGTCGAGGGTGCGCCGATCAAGGTGGCTCTGATCAACAACGGCAACCTCGGCATGGTGCGCCAGTGGCAGACGCTGTTCTACGAAGAGCGGTACAGCCAAACGGATCTGGCCACGCACTCGCGTCGCATCCCCGACTTCGTCAAGCTGGCCGAGGCGCTCGGGTGTGTCGGATTGCGTTGCGAGCGAGCCGAAGACGTCGAGGACGTGATCCGGCAGGCCCGTGAGATCAACGACCGGCCCGTGGTGATCGACTTCATCGTCGGCGCAGACGCCCAGGTGTGGCCCATGGTCGCGGCGGGCACGAGCAACGACGAGATCCAGGCCGCGCGCGGCATCCGCCCGCTGTTCGACGATCCGGAAGAAGGCCACGCCTGATGAGTACCAACGCTACGCAGACGTTGTCTGTTCTGGTCGAGGACAAGCCGGGTGTCCTGGCGCGCGTCGCGTCGCTGTTCTCTCGGCGCGGCTTCAACATCCAGTCCCTGGCGGTCGGTGCGACCGAGCAGAAGAACATGTCGCGGATGACCATCGTCGTCAGCGTGGACGAAGCGCCGCTGGAGCAGATCACCAAACAGCTCAACAAGCTGGTCAACGTGATCAAGATCGTCGAGCAGGAGGAAGAGAACTCGGTTTCGCGTGAGCTCGCGCTCATCAAGGTGCGCACCGACGCGTCGACTCGCGGTCAGGTCATCGAGGCGGTGAACCTGTTCCGCGCCAAAGTCGTCGACGTGTCGACCGAGTCGCTGACGGTCGAGGCGACCGGTACGCCCGAGAAGCTCGAGGCGCTGCTGCGGGTGTTGGAGCCCTTCGGAATCCGCGAGATCGTGCAGTCCGGTGTGGTGTCGCTGTCGCGCGGCCCGCGCAGCATCGGAACCACCAAGTAGCCCACAACTCAAGACGAGTAGTCCCAAATCAAGTGAGTAGATAAGGAAATTCAGTGGCAGTAGAGATGTTCTATGACGACGACGCGGACCTGTCGATCATCCAGGGACGCAAGGTCGGCGTCATCGGCTATGGCAGCCAGGGTCACGCGCACTCGCTGAGCCTGCGCGACTCCGGCGTCGAGGTGAAGGTCGGCCTCAAAGAGGGCTCCAAGTCGCGTGAGAAGGTCGCCGAGCAGGGGCTCGAGGTCGACACGCCCGCCGAGGTCGCCAAGTGGGCCGACGTCATCATGTTGCTGGCGCCCGACACCGCACAGGCCGAAATCTTTTCCAACGACATCGAACCCAACCTCGAGGACGGCAACGCGCTGTTCTTCGGCCACGGCCTCAACATCCACTTCGACCTGATCAAGCCGCCGGCCAATGTCACGATCGGCATGGTCGCCCCGAAGGGTCCGGGACACCTGGTGCGCAGGCAGTTCGTCGACGGCAAGGGCGTGCCGTGCCTGATCGCGATCGATCAGGACCCCAAGGGCGAGGGCCAGGCGCTTGCGCTGTCGTACGCCAAGGGTATTGGCGGCACCCGTGCAGGCGTCATCAAGACCACGTTCAAGGACGAGACCGAGACCGACCTGTTCGGTGAGCAGGCCGTGTTGTGCGGCGGCACAGAGGAACTCGTCAAGACCGGGTTCGACGTGATGGTCGAGGCCGGTTACGCGCCGGAGCTGGCGTACTTCGAGGTGCTACACGAGCTCAAGCTGATCGTCGACCTGATGTACGAGGGCGGCATCGCGCGGATGAACTACTCGGTGTCCGACACCGCGGAGTTCGGCGGTTACCTCTCCGGGCCGCGGGTGATCGACGCCGACACCAAGGAGCGGATGCGCACCATTCTCAAAGAGATTCAGGACGGCACTTTCGTCAAGAAGCTCGTTGCCAACGTCGAGGGCGGCAACAAGGAGCTCGAGGGCCTGCGCAAGAAGAACGCGGAGCATCCGATCGAGGTGACCGGCAAGAAGTTGCGCGACCTGATGAGCTGGGTGGACCGGCCCATCACCGAGACGGCCTAACTCCGGCGATTTCGGTGTAGTTGGTTTCGCTCAGCGCCACCGACGACACCGAAATCACTACTCGTCGGGGCGGTGCTCGTGCCCGGGGCGACCCTGGGTGCGGCGCCGTTCCTTCATTTCTGACTCGAACACGTGCCTGCGGCCCTGCTGTAGCTCGTCGCGCACTCGGCGTTCGTGGTCGCGGAACACCGACCAGTAGCTGTCGTCGAAGTCCTCGACGATCTGGAACGTCCAGCGGCCGTACAGCACGTTGCGGCCGACGACTTCGGACTCCAGACGCTCGGCGACATCTTCGTGGCCGGCGTCGCGCAACTTGTCACATGCCTCACCCAGCAGAAGGTCCGCGCGACCCATCAGCTGGTGGAACGAATACAGATGTCCGCGTGCGCGTTCCACCCACTCCAATGCCTCCGAGACTCCGCCGACCGCCTCGACGGTCGCGTCGTCGAGTCCCTCGGGGCGGCTGTGCTGTTCGTCCTTCTGCTGATCGGTCATGGGGCTACAAGTACCCGCTTCGGGCCGCAGCCATGTCCACGTGACGAACGGATGCATCGCTTTCGCATTGATGGTTTGCTCACCGCGCGATCGGTGAACCCTCGCTAGGCCCGAAACCCCAGTGAGCAGGCCCCATGAATGACGCTGACACACCGCGGTACACCGTCCGCGTGGTGGCCGAGCGCGTCGGCGTGCCGACTGCGACCCTGCGCAGCTGGAGTCAGCGCTACGGGGTCGGGCCATCACAGCACCGCGCTGGACGACACCGGCTCTACAGCGACAACGACGTCGCCGTCGTGCAGCACATGCATCAGCTCATCGGGCAGGGCACCAGCGCCCGCAGCGCCGCCCGACTCGCGTCCGGGTCCGTCGCTCCGCGACGCGGCGACATCGAGGCGCTGCTGTCGGCCGCATTCGAACTGGACCTCGCCGCGTTGGGTCGGCTCCTGGAAACCCATCTGCGTCACTTCGGGGTTGTCGACACATGGGATCTGATGGTGCGGCCGGCGTTTGCGGCCATCGTGTCCAAACAGGACGAGGACGGCGGCTGCGTCGACGTCGAACACGCGCTGTCGTGGGCGGTCTCGCGATCACTGCACGCAGCGCCGCTCATGCGCATCGACGCCTCGACAACGGTCATCCTGGCGTGCACCGCGCGCGAAGCGCATGTTCTGCCGCTCGAAGCGCTTCGCGCCGCCCTCGCCGAACGTGGGCGCGGTGCGCTGATGCTTGGCGCCGACGTTCCGGTGGCGGCGCTGACCGAGGCGATCGGCAGGGTGACGCCTTCCGCACGGGTGGTGCTGTGGTCACACACCGCCGATACTGCCGACATGGATATGGTCGCAGCGGCCGGCGCGGATACCGACGTCGCGCTCGGCGGCACCGGGTGGGACGCGGCCGCCGGCGTCGCCCCGGCCGCGCGCGTGCACAGCCTGCGTGAGGCCGTCGATTGGTGTGTCTGTCACTCATGACCAGGTTGCATCGTCTATGCGTCGGTTAGCCCGGCGGATTTGGGTACACACATGAGGTGTCTGCAGTGAGCACGCCGACGACCATGGCCACGACCGGCGAGTGCGTCGTCCTTCTCGACGAACAGGGGCGGCAGATCGGCAGCGCCGCCAAGACGACTGTGCACCACGCGGCGACCCCGCTTCACCTGGGGTTTTCGTGCTATCTGTTCGATGCTGACGGGCGGGTGCTGTTGACCCGTCGCGCGCTGAACAAGACGACGTGGCCGGGGGTGTGGTCGAACTCGTTCTGCGGGCACCCGGCACCGGGGGAGAAGGTCGAGGATGCGGTGCGCCGCCGCGCCGGCCAGGAGTTGGGCATATCGATCCACTCCCCGGTGTGCGTGCTGCCCGACTTCCGGTACCGCGCGGTCGCCGCCGACGGCACGGTCGAGAACGAGATCTGTCCGGTGTTCTTCGCCCGCTGCGACGGGCGGTTGCGGCCCGATCCGGGCGAGGTCATGGAGTGGATGTGGGTCTCCTGGGATCAGCTGCGCTCGGCGGTCGGATTGCCCTGGTCGATCAGCCCGTGGGCCATGGAGCAGATACCGCTTCTCGACGAGCCTCACTTGCAGGGGTCGTGGCCCCAGTTCATCAGCGAGTAGCGCCAGGCCGAGTCCTCGATGTCGCCGTTCGGCCGCTGAGCCAGATGGCGGTGCGCATATCCGACGACCTTGCGCATGTGTGCATAATCGTCGTCGTCCAGCAAGGATTTCTTCTTGCGCAGCAACTCGACGGTGCGCCTGCCGCTCGCGTGGCCGGTCGACTCCGCGCCGTCGGACTTCTGCCCAACAGCTTTGGATTCCGCTGAGCCGAGCCAATTCTCGAGTTCACCGGCGGTCATGTTGACGGTGCCGGTGAACTCGGCGTAGGTCGCGGCGCGATCGTCGGGGGTGTCGGCCACGACGCTACTTCTTCTTCAGCGATTCCGGCTTGTGCACCGCGTCGCGGCCGCTCTTGTCGCTGCGCACCCGGTACTGCGGGTTATCGGAGTCGGCGCGCACCGTGCGCCCCGCGGCCTCAGTGTCCGAGGTGATCTTCTCTTCGACCGTTCCGGTGACGGTGGTGCCGTGACTCTTCCACTGCACCTTGTCGCCCTTGCGGATGTCCTTGCTCATCTCGGCGGTATACCCGGGCGGCCCCACGCAAAACGGGCTCAAGCCCGGGAGCGCTGCCGGTAAAGCCGTTCGGCGTAAGCCAGATCGTCACGCCACAAGCGGGTGGCCGCATATCGCATGAACGGGGTGATCATCGGCGCGCCCCGAAGCGCGTGCGCAAAGCCCGGACGGTCGGAATGGGCGATGACCGCCTCGATGACGGCGGTGCGGGGCACGCCGTCGCGGTCGGGACCGAGCGGGGTCGCGTGCGTCTCGACCACGCTTCCCGCGCCTTCGCCGTCGATGATGCGCATGGTGATGGTGCGCGGCTCCGGTGTGGTGAACTCCGCGATCACCGGCACGCCGAGCCGCCCGATGCGAAAGGTGACTGCGACCAGAAAGCGGTCGGCGTCTTCGGGGAGATCGTCGTCGGCCGCCGGCGCCGACAGTACGTCCAGCCGCGTGAACGAGTACGGGTGAAACCACGCCCCGTGCCACGGATCGAGCCGGTTGGCGATCACGTCGCTGGGCTCGCAGGTGCCGACCAACCGCGTCACCGCCGACAACCGCGGCCCGTCGGGTCGCCTCGGCAATATCGGTGCATCCGTCGGGGTTTCGCCGCCGATTGCGTCCAGCCGCACCCATGCGAGCACACCGTCGTCGTGGGCGGGGTAGGGCCGCCAGCTCCAGGTTCGGCCGCCGTCGAAGCGCAGTCCGTGCCACGGGCAGATCAAGGTTCCGCATTCGACGGTCCCGGTGGACAGGTCGGCGCCGAGGTGCGGACAGGCTGCCGGGCCGACTGCGAGACTGCCGTCGGTGCCGCGCCAGGCGACCAGTTCGACTCCACCGACCGTGGCGCTGACCGGTCGCTTGCCGATGGTGTCGCTGGCCGCGAACGCATACCAGTTTCCGCTCGGCCTGCGCTGTGAGCGGCGCAGCGCGCTGTGAATCAGCGACGGCTTGGCATCGTCGTACGTCGGCCGCTGGCCGGACCACGTGGTACGCGGAAGCAGTTGAAACGGCGTGGTTTTCGCCAACCGTGCCTTGATTTCAGCGAGCATGGTCATGCGTACTGCCTTTCGGCCAGTCGCCGCAGGGGGGCGAAGCGACCCTGGGTGGGCACCGTCTGGAGGTCGTGGCCGGTCAAGCTGAAGCGCTTCAGCAGTAGGTTGGCCGCCGACCATCCGGTGGTCGCGGCCCGCTCCATCAGCGCGACCGGCAGGTCGATGCGGATACCGTCACCGGCCAGCGCCAGGCCGGGGTGCGGCGTCGAGACGGTGGGGCGGCGTTCGAAGTCACCGGGGGCGAAGCGCGGGCAGTCCTGACGGCACAGCACCCGTTCGCCGACGATCTTCGCGTCGGCGGTTTCGGGATACAGTTCGGCCATCCGCACCGGTAACCGCTCGAGCACGTCGTCTTTTCCGTCGGTCACCGCGTATGCGTGCAGTTCCACCACCGAGCCGCCGGTTCGGCGCGACCACGTCGCCGCCTCCCGTTCGTACCTGTCCAGCACGCTCACATTGTCCAGCGGCGGTCGGCCGCCCGTCCCGAGAAATGCCGCACGGTCCGGATGGAGGGGCCGGTCCAGCCACAGTCGCTGCACGACGAACGGTGCGGCCGTGCCCATTGCGGCGATCCGGGATCGCCATTCGTCGTCGCCGAGCGATGCCGATTCATCGACGATGCGCTGCAGGCCGGAGACATCGGTGGCCAATACCACCCCGTCGGCCTCGAGCGGGTCGCCGCCGTCGGAGTGCACCGCGAACCGGTCATCGGTGCGTACCTCGGTCACCGACACACCGGTGTGGATGCGGACTCCCAGCGATTGCAGGTAGACGCGCAGCGGTTCCCACAGCGCCGTGTCGAAGTTCGCACCTGCGACGTCGAACACCAGGCCCTCGCTGGAGCCCAGGAAGTAGATGTGGAACATCGTTGCCAGTTCGGCGGCAGAGAGGTTGGTCGGCTCGGCGAAGAAGCTCCTCGAGAAGACCTCGAAGGCCAGGTGGCGAGCGGGTTCGGGAAAGTTGATGTCGCGCAGGAAGGTGTCGGCGTCGACATGGTCCAGACGGTCATAGATCTCGGGGACCGACACCGCGGCCAAGGGCGCCGCGGCGCGCGCGTTGAGCCGCACCAGGTCGCGAAGCCGGAAGGTGGGACTGCGCAGCGCGAAAGCCAACGCATTCCACGGTGGCGTCTGCGGCAGGCCCCGGAATGTGTCGCGCCTACCGTGCGCGTCAACCAGCGGGTAGTCGGAGACGGCAGTGAGCATGCCCAACGCTGGATCTATGCGGCGCAACAGGTTTCGAAGGTTGTAGTACTGGCGGAAGAAGGCGTGGAAGCCGCGGTTCATGGCGACCGGAGAGCCGTCGTCGAGCGAATCGGTCCACCCACCGACACGACCCCCGAGGTACGTCTCGCGTTCGAGGACATCGACGCTCACCCCGCGTTCGGCGAGACCGGTGGCCGCGGCCAGGCCCGCGATGCCCCCGCCGACGACGACAACGTGCGGTTTGTCGAAAGGCACCCCCGCGTCGGGCGGCGGTGCGGGGTGGGTGATGCGTTGCGGGTCGGTCATCGGGGCGCCTCGGCGAGGAACGTGTGCACGATGTTGCGTTGCCAACCCGGCATCGTCTCGCTATGCAGGGCCGTGAATCCGTTGCGGCGCAGGCGATCCCGAAATTCTGCGGCACCGTCGAAGTGATTCACGCTGCGCCGCAGGTACCGGTACAGCGAGGCATCACCGCTGCGGAGACGCCCGCTCGGAATGATGATGGTGGCGCACACGGCGTTCCACACCGCGGTCGCCAGCCGCGAGTCGCGCACGGAGTACTCGTGAACCGCCAGCGTCGCTCCCGGGCGCAGCAGTGCGCGGAACTCGCGCAGTTGCGCGTCGGGGTCGGGCAGGTTGCGGATGAGGTAGGCGGCGAAGATGCCGTCGAAGGGGCCGCCGACGCCGGCGGCGGCGAGGTCCTCGATGCGGCTGTGGACGAACCGCACCGAGTCGGGCCACGGTTTGGCCCGCGCCTCGGCCAGCATGCCTTCAGAGCCGTCCACGCCGACGATCTCCGCGTGCGGTGCCACCGACAGCAGCGCCGCGGTCGACGCGCCGGTGCCGCAACCGGCGTCCAGCAACCGCAGCCCGCGACCGTCATCGGGCAACCGCATCCGCTGCGCCGAAATACGAAGGTGCTCATGGTATCCGGGATTGGAGTCGACCAGCTTGTCGTAGGTCGGCGCTCCCTCGTCGAACGCGGCGGGGACGTCAGCGGGGTCACCGGCGTCACGGCCCGCATTGACTTTCACGACGCGTTCCTCCTCTGTGCGCGCAACCGCTGCCGTTCCCACAGCAGTAGCACCGCGGTGACCAGTGCCCAGCCGAAAAGGAAGTCCTCGACCGGGATGTCGAACGGGAACCGGATGCCGCTGGTGTGCCGTTCGTCGTAGATGACGATCGGTGCGCTGAGCTTGGTGAGCCAACCGTCGACCGGTATCTGGAAACCGAGCACGATCGTCATCGAGACCCAGTACGCGGGCTTGCGGAACAGCCCGGTGCGAAGTACACCCAACTCCAGCGCGCACACGGCGATCACCCCGAGTACGGCGGGCACCGTGTATCCGAGTCCGGTCATTTGGTCTGCTCCACTCGACCCCGCGTCCGTTGCAGCCAGGTCAGGATCGTGGTGACGGCGTTGTAGGTCAACAATCCGCACAGCGGGATCACGATGAAGAACAGCAGTTCCTCGATCGGCATCACGCCGGGGATGTCGATCCCGGTGACGTACTTCGAGTTGTATGTCCACACGTCGGCGAAGATGGCGATCACATCCCAGAGCACGAACACCGCGGCCGCGGGCAGAATCGCGGTTGCGGCCCGGCGCGCCTGCCGGTAAACGCCGTCGCCGAAGATCTCCAACGGCGCGGTGATCACCAGGCAGGCGGCCAGAACCAACAGGTAATGCCAGTTGTCCATCGTCACGCCTTGGGTTCCTGACGACGGGCCCTCCACGCCTTGACCAGTCCGGCGCATCCGACGCGGATGCGGCGACCGGTGCCCACGGTGGCGCGCTGGCTGAACACGGCGAAGTCGATTTGCTCGATTCGATCGAGGATTTCGGAGTACAGGGTCAGCGCCGCCGACACGCACGGGCGCGACCGCGGGCTCAGATGAGCGATGCCGCGCCGCGCGAAGTCGTACACGCGCCGGTTGATGGCGTGTTGTTCCACCAGCGCCCGGCGCACCTTCACGTCGGTGCGACGGTTCTCGTGGCACCAGGTCAGCACATCCCGGTCGACCCCGTATGCGGCCAGTTCGTCGGCGGGCAGGTAGACCCGGCCGCGCTCGAGGTCCTCGTCGATGTCACGCAGGAAGTTGGTGAGCTGAAACGCCTTTCCCAGTGCCGCCGCATACGGCGCGGCCTCTTCGCGTGGGCCGACGGTGCCCAGTACGGGCAGAAGCTGCAAACCGATCACCTCGGCCGAGCCGTACATGTAACGATCGAGTGCGGCCCGGTCGGGATAGTCGGTGACGCTCAGGTCCATGCGCATGGAGCCGAGGAAGTCGTCGAACAGCTCCCACGGGATGCCGTACCGCCGGGCGCAGTGCACCACCGCGGCCAGCGACGGATCCCCGTCGTCGCAGCTGCCCTGCGCGAGCCGGTTGAACAGCTGGGTGGCCAGGCGCTGCAACTGATCGGCGCGCTCATTCATGCTGATGACGGGATCGAAGTCGTCGAGGATGTCGTCGGCGCGGCGGGCGAAGCCGTACAGCGCGTGCACGGCGGGACGCTGTTCGGGCGCCAGCAGCCGGGTGGCCAAAAAGAAGGTGCGGCCGTGTTCGGCGTTGATCGTGCGGCAACGACGATAGGCCTCGCGCAGTGCCGGGTCGTGTACGCCCGCGGCGTCGAGTTCGGAACCGATCATGCTTGCACCACCTGGCTACGGGCCCGCCGGACTGGCAGGCCGGTGATTCGGTCGGCCGCCAGCCGCCCGGACAACAGCGCGGTCGGCACGCCGACTCCCGGGACGGTCGACGACCCCGCCAACACCACGTTGGCGACGCCGCGAACGGTGTTGGCGGGACGGAAGGGGCCGGTCTGGCCGAACGTGTGGGCCAACGCGAACGGAGTTCCCGCGGCCATTCCCTGACGCGCCCAGTCCGCGGGATCCACGACGTGCAGCACCTCGGGGTCGACCCCCACCTGCGGGAGCCGTGAGCTCACCACGTCGATCATCTGGCGCACGTAATCGTCGCGCGTCGATGCCCAATCGATGTGTCCCACTGTCAGATTGGGTGCGGGGGCGAGGACGTACAGCAGGTCCCGGCCTGCGGGCGCCAGCGACGGGTCCCCGGCGGTGGGGCGGGTCACCAACAGCGACGGATCCGACATCACGCGTCCGTCGTCGATGATGTCGGTGAACGTCTTGCGCCACTCGTCGCCGAAAACGATCGTGTGGTGTCCGACGTCCGGGCCCACGGTGCGGCAGCCAATGTGGGCCACCACCGCCGACGGGGCGGGCCGCAGCGGCAGCGCACGCCGCGGCGTGCGACCGAGCAGCCGGTACGTGTCGGGCAGTTCGGTGGTCAGCACCACCGCGTCGGCAGTGATCCGGTCACCGCCCTCGGTGTGCACCGCGACCACCCGGTCGCCCGTGCGCTCCAACGCCGAAACCGCCGAATCGTAACGGAACTCGACGCCGGCATCGGTCGCGGCCGCGGCCAGCGCTTCGGGCAACGCGCGCACACCGCCGCGGGGGAAGTACACGCCGGAGATCGTGTCCATGTAGGCGATCACGGCGTACACCGCCAGCGCCCGGTGCGGCGGCACACCGGCGTACAACGCCTGAAAGGTGAACACCCGCTGCAGTCGCTCATCGCTGATGAAGCGGCGCACCATCCTGTCCCAGCGCCGGAAGCCGCCGATGGCGATCAGCCGGGCGAGCTGCGGTGTCAGCAGCGACAGCGGTGAGTCGAAGTTCGCGGCGATGAACCCGTCGAACTCGACGCGGTACAGCTTGGCCAGCCAATCGCGAAGGCGCAGATAGCCGTCCGCCTGGTCGCGGCCTGCGAAGCCCTCGATCTCGGCGGCCATCGCGTCGGCTTCGGCGCGCACGTGCAGCGAGCTGCCGTCGGCGAACGACGCGCGGTAGGCGGGATCGACGTTGATCAGGTCCAGTCGGTCCGCGGTGTTCTCGCCGACGGCGGCGAACGCGTCGTCGATGATGTCGGGCATCGTCAGCACGGTCGGCCCGGTGTCGAGGCGGTAGCCGCCGATGTCGGCGCGACCGACGCGCCCACCCGGATGGTGTCCGCGTTCGAGGACCGTGACGGTGCGGCCGCGCCCGGCGAGCTGCAGCGCCGCCGACAGTCCCGACAGCCCTGCACCGACCACGACGACGTGGTCGGTGCGGCCCGCGACGGTGCGCATCACGCGGCCCGTTCGGTGCAGGCGGCGGCCATGTCGGCCAGCGCGGTGCGGATCAACGGATCCAGTTGCCTCGTGTCGATCAGCTCGAGCGCTCGGTTGAGCCGCGAATCGATCAGCTGTTCAACCCATTCCAGTGCGCCGGTCGCGACGATCAGCTCGCGCCACCGGCGGATGTCGTCGTGATCCAGATCGGAGGCACTCATCAGATGGGTGAGCTCGCGGCGATGGTTCGCGTCCGCGAGGCGGTAGGCGGCCACCACGACGCTGGTCGCCTTGTGCTCGAAGAGGTCACTGCCCGCCGGCTTACCGGTGATCTCGGGAGACCCGAAGATGCCGAGGACGTCGTCGCGCAACTGGAAGGCCTCACCGACCGCTTCGCCGTACTGGCCGAGCAACATCAGCACACGGGGCGGGCATCCGGCCATGTCGGCGCCGATCTCGAGTGGTCTGCGCACGGTGTAGTTGCCGGACTTGCGCCGCATCACGTCGAGAACCCGTTCCCACTCGGGGAATTCGGCGGCGTCGTTGACCAGGTCGGCGAACTGGCCGACGGCGAGCTCGGTGCGCATCGCGTCGTATCTCTGCCAGCCGCGCGCCAGCGCAGCCTCCCCGACGCCGCTTTCCCGCAGCATCTGTTGGGCCCACACCAGGCATAGATCTCCGAGAAGGACGGCCGCGGCCTCGCCGAAACGGTCGGGTGAACCCGACATCGCCCGCTCGCGGTGCCACTGCGCGAACCTGACATGAGCAGAGGGCCGCCCGCGGCGCAGCGCGGAGCCGTCCATCACGTCGTCCTGCAGCAGGGCGAACGCATGCAGCAACTCGAAGCTCGCCGCCGCCCGCAGCGCACCGGGATCGTCGTCGGCATTAGACAACCAGCCGAGGTAGACGAAGGTCGAGCGGACGCACTTTCCACCGTCGACGAAAGCCTGCAGGACGTCGGCGGCGATATCGACTCCGGCCGATTTGAGGTCGTCGGCGCAGCGTGTCTTGACGAATTCGTTGAGCGACCGAAGCACCTCACTGCGTATGGCATCGCGCCATACCGGAAATGCGGTGGTCATCAGCCCTTTGGGGGGAGCGGTGAGGTCTGACACCGACAGGAGCGGGGTCTGCGTGTTTCCGTTGATCCCGCTCAAGCAGCGTTCCTTTCACTCGATGCGATGACAGGTACCCGAATCGGTCGAACTCAACCGGGGTACCCCTTCTCACCGCACCTACGCATCGAATTTGCATCGATACGTACCGAGTTCCGGGCTCAGGGAGACAGCGCAGGCACCGTCTTGATGCCGAACTCGCGCCGCAGCACCGTTCGTGCGGCGAAATAACCGGCCATGCCGTGCACCCCGCCCCCGGGCGGCGTGGCCGACGAGCACAGGTACGCCTTGGGGATGGGTGTGGTCCAGGGGTTGATTCGAGGGGTCGGGCCCGTCAGCGCGTGAATGAGGGTGTTACCGCCGACGCCGATGTCGCCGCCGACCAGGTTGGCGTTGTGGTCGGCCAGGCGTGCGGCGGAAACGGTTCGCACGGACACCACGATGTCGCGGAAGCCGGGCGCGAAGCGCTCGAAGATGTCGGTGACCCGCTCGGCCTGGTCGACGGTCGATCCGTTCGGGACGTGCGCGTAGCTCCACAACGGCCGGCGGCCCTGGGGGTCGATGCGGCCGGGATCCTCCAGGTGTGGTTGCGCGGCGAGCACCATCGGCCACTCTGGGTGCCGCCGTGAGGCGATCTCGCGTTCGGCGTGTGCCATCTGTTCGCGGGTGCCGCCCATGTGCAGCGTGGGCGCCTGTCGTAAGCGCTCGTCGGTGAACGGCACATCCTCGGAGAGCACGAAGTCGACCTTGGCAACGCCGGGGCCGAATCGATATCGCTGCAACGCTTTTGCGTAGCGGCGGGGCAGCTTGTCGCCGTAGATGCGGGCCAGCGCGGTGGGTGCGGTGTCGAAGAGTGCGACACCCTCGGGTGGTTCGGTGACCTCTTGGCCGGCCGTGATCACGCCACCGTGAGCACGGAGATCGGAGATCAGCGCATCGACGATGGCCTGGCTTCCGCCGACGGGGATGGGCCAGCCGACGGTGTGTGCGAGCGTGGCCAACATGAGGCCCCCACCTGCCGACACCAACGACGGCATTTGAGAGATCACATGCGCGGCAACGCCGCTGAACAATGCACGCGCATCGTCACCCTTGAGTGCGCCCCATGCGGGCGTGCCCTGTTCGAGCAGCCGGCTCGCCACCTGGACGGCGGCGATCGGATTGCTCGGCACCGAGCGTTTGTCGCCGAGCAGCAGATCGAGAACGGCGTCGTCGCGTTCGACCATGGGGCCGAAGAATCTGCGCCATGACTGCCCGTGCTCGAGTTCCGCAGCGGTCCGGTCGAGGTCGTGGTAACCGATCGCGGCGCGCGCCCCGGGAAGTGGATTGGCGTAGGAGACCTCGGGCACCCGCAAGCTCACGCCACGGGCGGGCAGGTCGAATTCGGCCAGGAACGGCGACGCCAGCGCGAGCGGATGAACGGCCGAACAGATGTCGTGGGAGACGCCGGGAAACTCCGGGTCGGCGAGTGTGCGGGCGCCGCCCCCGAGCGTCGGCTGCGCCTCGAGCACCTGCACCGACAACCCGGCCCTGGCACAGACGACGGCTGCCGCCAAACCGTTGGGTCCGCTGCCGACGACGGTGACATCCACGCCTGCGGTTCTCCCACCCACCACACTTGCGGTTCTCCCACCCACCACACTTGCGGTTCTCCCACCCACCACCCCAACATTCAAGCCCATTAGGCTGACCGCGTGAGTCTGCCCGTTGTATTGATCGCCGACAAATTGGCCGAATCGACGGTCGCCGCCCTCGGTGACCAGGTGGAAGTCCGTTGGGTCGACGGTCCGGACCGGCCGAAGCTGCTGGCCGCGGTTGCCGATGCCGACGCGCTTCTGGTGCGCTCCGCGACGACCGTCGACGCCGAGGTGCTCGCCGCCGCGCCCAAGCTCAAGATCGTCGCGCGTGCCGGAGTCGGCCTCGACAACGTCGACGTGGACGCCGCCACCGCCCGGGGCGTGCTGGTCGTCAACGCGCCAACCTCGAATATTCACAGCGCGGCCGAGCACGCCATGGCCCTGCTGCTGTCCGCGGCGCGCGAGATCCCGGCCGCCGATGCGTCGCTGCGCGCGCACACCTGGAAGCGCTCGTCGTTCTCGGGTACCGAGATCTACGGCAAGACCGTCGGCGTTGTCGGCCTTGGCCGCATCGGCCAGCTGGTGGCCCAGCGCCTGGCCGCGTTCGGCACCCACGTCGTCGCCTACGACCCGTATGTCTCGGCGGCCCGCGCCGCACAGCTCGGCATCGAGCTGCTCAGCCTCGACGAGCTGTTGGAGCGCGCGGACTTCATCTCCGTGCACCTGCCGAAGACACCGGAGACCGCGGGACTGATCGGCAAGGAGGCGCTTGCCAAGACGAAGCCCGGCGTGATCATCGTCAACGCCGCCCGCGGCGGCCTGATCGACGAGGACGCGCTGGCCGAAGCGGTGCGCTCAGGGCATGTGCGCGCGGCCGGCATCGACGTGTTCGCCACCGAGCCAACGACCGAGAGTCCGCTGTTTGACCTGCCGCAGGTGGTGGTGACCCCGCATCTGGGCGCGTCCACCGCCGAGGCGCAGGACCGGGCGGGCACCGACGTCGCGGCCAGCGTGAAGCTTGCCCTGGCCGGGGAGTTCGTTCCCGACGCGGTCAACGTCGGCGGGGGAGTCGTCGGCGAGGAGGTCGCGCCGTGGCTGGACCTCGTCCGCAAGCTCGGCCTGTTGGTCGGAGTGTTGTGCGACGAGCTTCCGGTGTCGCTGGCGGTGCAGGTCAAGGGTGAGCTCGCCGCCGAAGACGTTGAAGTGCTTCGCCTTTCGGCATTGCGCGGACTGTTCTCGGCGATCATCGAAGACCCCGTCACGTTCGTCAATGCCCCGGCGCTCGCCGCCGAGCGGGGGGTGCAGGCCGAGATCAGCACCGCGAGCGAGAGTCCTAACCACCGCAGCGTGGTGGACGTGCGGGCCGTCTACGCCGACGGGACGACCGCCAACGTCGCAGGCACATTGACCGGTACGCAGCTGGTCGAGAAGATCGTCCAGATCAACGGGCGCAACTTCGACCTGCGCGCCGAGGGCGTCTACCTGATCGTCAACTACGTCGACCAGCCGGGCACGCTCGGCAAGATCGGCACCATCCTCGGGTCGGCGGGCATCAACATTCACGCCGCCCAGTTGAGCGAGGACGCCGAAGGTCCCGGCGCGACCATCCTGCTGCGCATCGATCGCGACGTTCCCTCCGATGTCCGGTCCACCATCGCCGAAGAGGTCGGCGCGATGATGCTGGAAGTGGTTGATCTGTCGTGACTTCGGCGATGAAGCTGGCGATCATCGCCGGCGACGGGATCGGCCCGGAGGTGGTCGGGGAGGCCGTCAAGGTTCTCGACGCGGTGCTTCCCGGCGTGCACAAGACGCCTTACGACCTGGGCGCGCGCCGCTACCACGCCACCGGTGAGGTGCTGCCCGACTCCGTGCTCGACGAACTGCGCGGGCACGACGCGATCCTGCTCGGCGCGATCGGGGACCCGTCGGTACCCAGCGGCGTGCTCGAACGCGGTCTGCTGCTACGGATCCGGTTCGAACTCGACCACCACATCAACCTTCGGCCCGGCCGGTTGTACCCCGGCGTGAACAGCCCCCTGGCGGGCAACCCCGACATCGACTTCGTCGTCGTGCGCGAAGGCACCGAGGGTCCCTACACCGGAACCGGCGGTGCGATCCGTGTGGGCACGCCGCACGAGATCGCCACCGAGGTCAGCATCAACACCGCTTTCGGTGTGCGTCGCGTCGTGACGGACGCATTCGTCCGTGCCCAGCAGCGTCGCAAGCACCTGACCCTTGTGCACAAGAACAACGTCCTGACCTTCGCGGGCGCGTTGTGGTGGCGCACCGTTCAGGAGGTCGCCGCCGACTTCGGTGACGTCGAGATCGCCTACCAGCATGTGGACGCGGCGACCATCCACCTCGTCACCGACCCCGGCCGTTTCGATGTGATCGTCACCGACAACCTGTTCGGCGATATCGTCACCGATCTCGCCGCCGCGGTGTGTGGCGGAATCGGCCTTGCGGCGAGCGGCAACATCGACGCCACCCGCACCAACCCGTCGATGTTCGAACCCGTGCACGGCAGCGCCCCCGACATCGCGGGCCAGGGAATCGCGGACCCGACCGCCGCGATCATGTCGGTCGCACTGCTGCTGGCACACGTCAACGAAGCCGACGCTGCCGCGCGCGTCGACAAGGCCGTCGAGCAGCATCTGGCCACGCGCGGTGACGAGAAGCTGTCCACTACCGCGATCGGCGACCGGATCGCGGGATTTCTATAGCTCGGCGTCACTCATGGCGGTCGCGGCCGCCTGACCCTCGGGCGCTCAGATACCCGCGCTCAGATAGCCCTGGGACTGCCTCCCTTACAGCCCACCTCTGAGCGAATAATTCGCTCCCAGCGACTTATTCGCTCGTAGGTGGGCAACGGCAGCACTGGTTCGGCAGAGACTGATGACATCAGTGTGAACAGCCGCGCGCGAAACTGCCATCGCTGAATCACAGTTCCCGCGCAGGGTCCGGCGAACCCGAGGAATCGGCGGGCACGATCGGTATCGCCGCCAGCGGGAACAGTGCGCAGACGGCGAACGCCGCCGGATAACCGGCAACCCCGATCAGCGCCCCGAACGTGGGGGCCGCGACGGCCGATGCCAGATGCTGGGCCGTGTTCTGGGTGCCCAGGGCGCGGCCGCTCCAGAACGGCCCGGCGATCTCGGCGATCGCGGTGAACGCCAAACCGTTGTCGGACACCGTGATCACCGAGGCGACCACCATCGCTGCCACCGCGACCGGAGAGCTCAGCCAGTCCGACACCGCGAGGGCGCCCATGGACAGCGCCGCGGCAGCAGCGATCGCACGGATCGGACGAAGCCGCTGACCCAACCGGTCCGACCAGTACCCCGCCGCGACACGTCCGGCGGCGCCTAGCAGTTGGGCCGCCATGACGATGAGGCCCGCCGAGCCTGCCGACCAGCCGCGCTCCGACATCAACCACACCAGCGTGAAAGTCCACACCAGCGCCTGCGGCACGACGAGCAACACCGAGACGGCATGGATCCGCCACAACACCGACGATCCGCGATAGGGGTTCGTGAGATGTTCGATCGGCGCCTCGGAACGCGGCGGCCGTGGCGGGTCGATCACCGCGACCAGGCACACCAGCGCCGACACCGCGCAGACCGCCGCCGGAAACAGCAACGCGCCGGTCACACCGTGGCTTTCGGCCAGCCGCGGGATCACCAGCGCGCCCAACCCGACGCCCAACGGGGTGGCCGTCTGCCGGATCCCCATGGCCAGGCCGCGTCGTTCGACCGGGAACCAGCCGACCACCAACCGCCCGCTGGCCGAATTGCTGCTCGCGGCCGCCATACCGCCGAGAAAGAGGAAAGCGCCGACGGCGACCAGAGATTGGGAGAAGGCGGCGGCGAACGCCGCCGCCGATATCAGCACCGACCCGACCGTCAGCACAATGCGCTCGCCGTAGCGGTCGACGACATAGCCCCACGCGATCAGCGTGATCACCAACCCGAAACCCGGCATCGCGGAAAGCAGGCCCGCCGCCGCGAGGTCAAGGCCCCGCTCGCTGTGCAGTGTGGGGATGAGAAACGCCACACCGTTGATGAACACGTTGGCGCTCGTCGTGGCCGCCAGCGCGATACACAGCAACGACCATCGCCGTGCAGTGGTGAGCGACTCGGCGGACATCGGTCCATCGTGGCATAGCGATCTCACCATGCTGAATCGGTATCTCAGATACCGAGACAAGGCTGTCGTGGGAGCGGTCGGCCGCCGCTTCTTTGCCGGCTACTAGGCTGAACGCCATGCGTCTTGGCCGAATCGCCAGCCCCGATGGTGTCGCCTTCGTCAGCGTCGAGGGTCCACTCGACGATCCCGCCCAGGCGATCGCGAGGGAGATCGCCGAGCACCCGTTCGGTAAGCCGCAGTTCACGGGCAGGCAATGGCCGCTGGCCGACGTGCGCCTGCTCGCCCCGATCCTTGCGACCAAGGTGGTGTGCGTGGGCAAGAACTACGCCGCCCACATCGCCGAGATGGCCGCACGCGCCGGGGACGGTTCGGAACCCCCCACTTTCGACGACCCGATCATCTTCATGAAACCCAACACGGCGATCGTCGGACCGAACGTGCCGATTCAGTTGCCCGCCGACGCCGATCCCGTGCACTTCGAAGGTGAGTTGGCGGCGGTCATCGGCAGACCGTGCAAGGACGTGTCGGCCGCGCGCGCCGCGGAGAACATCCTGGGATACACGATCGCCAACGATGTTTCGGCCCGCGATCAGCAGCAGAAGGATGGTCAATGGACCCGCGCGAAGGGCCATGACACGTTCTGCCCCGTTGGGCCGTGGATCGTCACCGACGTCGATCCCGCGGACCTGGAGATCCGCACCGAGGTCAATGGCGTCGTCAAGCAGAACAGTAGGACGTCGATGATGATCCACGACGTCGGTGCGATCGTGGAATGGATCTCCCGGGTGATGACCTTGCTGCCGGGCGATCTGATCCTGACCGGGACACCGGAGGGTGTCGGCCCGATCGAGGACTCCGACACCGTGAGCATCACCGTCGAAGGTATCGGAACGTTGACGAATCCGGTTGTGCGCAAAGGGAAGTGATGACAAGTGATGTCCGGGTGCGGTTCTGTCCGTCACCCACGGGTACGCCGCACGTCGGCCTGATCCGCACCGCGCTGTTCAACTGGGCGTACGCCCGCCATAGCGGCGGCACCTTCGTGTTCCGCATCGAGGACACCGACTCGGCGCGCGATTCCGAGGAGAGCTACCGCGCGATACTCGACGCGTTGCGCTGGCTCGGGCTCGACTGGGACGAAGGCCCCGAAGTCGGTGGTCCCTACGGGCCGTACCGCCAGTCGCAGCGGCTCGATCTCTACCGCGACGTGATCGACCGGCTCCTACAGGCCGGTGACGCCTACGAGTCGTTCTCCACGCCCGAAGAAGTCGAAGCGCGTCATCTGGCCGCGGGGCGCAATCCGAAATTGGGCTACGACAATTACGACCGCGACCTGAGCGAGGAGCAGAAGGCGGAGTTCCGCGCCCAGGGCCGGCGCGCCGTAGTGCGGTTGAAGATGCCCGACGAGGACATCGGGTGGCGCGATCTCGTGCGCGGTGAAACGACGTTTCCGGCCGGATCGGTACCCGATTTCGCGTTGACCCGCGGCAACGGGGAGCCGTTGTACACGTTGGTGAATCCGGTCGACGACGCGCTGATGAAGATCAGCCACGTGCTGCGCGGTGAGGACCTGCTGTCGTCGACCCCGCGCCAGATCGCGCTCTACCAGGCGCTGATGCGGATCGGCGTGGCCGACCGGATTCCCGAGTTCGCGCATCTGCCAAGCGTTCTGGGGGACGGCAACAAGAAGCTGTCCAAGCGCGATCCCCAGTCGAATCTGTTTCTGCATCGCGAGCGCGGTTTCATCCCGGAAGGCCTGCTGAACTATCTGGCCCTGCTGGGGTGGGGAATCGCCGAGGACCGGGACGTTTTCAGCCTCGACGAGATGGTGGCCGCCTTCGATGTCGCTGACGTCAACTCGAATCCGGCGCGGTTCGACCAGAAGAAGGCCGACGCGCTGAACGCAGAACACATCCGGATGCTGAGCGAAGAGGAGTTCAGGGCCCGTCTGAGCGCGTACTTCGCCGAGCACGGTCACGACACCGGCCTCGACGACGACCGGTTCGCCGAAGCCGCCGCGCTCGTGCAGACCCGCATCGTGGTGCTCGGCGACGCGTGGGACCTGTTGCGGTTCCTCAACGACGCGGAGTTCACGCTCGACGAGAAGTCGGCGGCCAAGGAGTTGAAGCCCGAGGCGGTCGCGGTGCTCGACGCCGCACTGGGCGCACTGGAGAACGTCGGCGACTGGACCACTCCGGCGATCGAGGCGGCCCTGAAGGAGGTGCTGCTCGACGGCCTCGGACTGAAGCCGCGCAAGGCGTTCGGCCCGATCCGCGTCGCCGCCACGGGTGCTTCGGTCAGCCCGCCGCTATTCGAATCACTTGACCTGCTGGGGCGCGAACGCAGCTTGGACCGGCTACGGGCCGGCCGCGAACGAGCCGCCGCGGAAGCCGAGGCGTGAAAAGCGCGTTGAAAATCTTTGGTAGTCTGCACGTCGGTCCGACACCGCGCGCGATGGGTTCCGCCCGCCACGCAAGGGGGCCAAAATAAGCCCGTGACCTGCGGTTACGGACTGCCGATGGGGTATGGTGTAATTGGCAACACAGCTGATTCTGGTTCAGCCATTCTAGGTTCGAGTCCTGGTACCCCAGCCAACCACCGTGATTAGGCCGACAAATCTCGCTGAGATATGCTGGCGATCCGGAAACCAGTTCTAGCCCCCGTCGTCTAGCGGCCTAGGACGCCGCCCTCTCACGGCGGTAGCGTGGGTTCGAATCCCATCGGGGGTACAGATTTCGCGGTCTGCGAACTGCATCACATCTCACAGGCGCCGGGTCAGGGCGTCGGCAGCGGCCAACAGATCGGCCGCCCACCGTGCACCCGGCCGCCGACCCATCCGGTCGATCGGCCCGGACACCGATACCGCGGCGATGACCACGCCGCGTCCGTCACGCACCGGAGCCGAGACACTGGCCACACCCGGCTCGCGTTCGGCGGCGCTCTGCGCCCAGCCGCGCTTGCGTACCTCGGCCAGAGTGCGATCGGTGAACTTGGCGTTCGGGAGGACGGCCTGCTGGGTGGCCGCGTCGGCATACGCCAGCAGGACCTTGGCGCCCGAGCCCGCCGTCATCGGGAGCGTGCTGCCGACCGGCACGGTATCCCGCAGCCCGGCAGGCGGTTCCAGCGCCGCGATGCAGATCCGCGAGGTGCCTTCGAGGCGGTAGAGCTGCACGCTCTCGCCGGTGATCTCGCGCAACCGGGGCAGCACGACCGCTCCTGCGGCCACGAGCGGATCGTTGACCTGTCCGGCCAACTCGGTCAGGCCGGGACCGAGCCGCCAGCGGCCGTCGCCGTTGCGTGCCAGCAAGCGGTGGGTTTCCAAACCCGCGGCAAGGCGATGCGCTGTGGCACGCGGCAAGCCCGTGCGCTCGCACAGTTCGGCCAGCCCGCAGGGCGAATCGGCGACCGCGTGCAGCACACCCACGGCTTTGTCCAATACGCCGATGCCGCTATCCTGTCTCACAAGGAGATACTAACGTCCCAGATTGTGAGATAGTCAAGATGTCCACCGATGTTCCCAGTGCCGCCCGCGGCCGCGGTGACACACCGCGCACGTTGGCCGAAAAGGTGTGGGCCGACCACGTCGTTGTCGAAGGTGGCGGCGAGGGCGCTGCGCGCGAACCCGACCTGATCTACATCGACCTCCATCTCGTCCACGAAGTGACAAGCCCGCAAGCATTCGACGGGCTGCGGTTGGCGGGGCGTCCGGTACGCAGACCGGATCTGACCATCGCCACCGAGGACCACAACGTGCCGACGGTCGACATCGACAAGCCGATCGCCGACCCCGTGTCGCGCACACAAGTGGAGACCCTTCGGCGCAACTGCGAAGAGTTCGGTATCCGGCTTCATCCGATGGGTGATGCCGAGCAGGGCATCGTGCACATCATCGGACCGCAGCTCGGATTGACGCAGCCCGGGATGACCGTGGTCTGTGGCGACAGCCATACCTCCACGCACGGTGCGTTCGGCGCGCTGGCGATGGGAATCGGTACGTCGGAAGTCGAGCACGTACTCGCCACACAGACTCTTCCCTTGCGCCCGTTCAAGACCATGGCGGTCAACGTCGACGGTGAACTTCCCGACGGAGTGAGCGCCAAAGACATCATTCTCGCGGTGATCGCCAAGATCGGCACCGGCGGAGGACAAGGTCACGTCATCGAATACCGCGGCAGCGCCATCGAATCGCTGTCGATGGAGGGCCGGATGACGATCTGCAACATGAGCATCGAGGCGGGTGCGCGGGCCGGCATGGTGGCACCTGACGACACGACGTTCGAATTTCTGCGCGGGCGTCCGCACGCCCCACAGGGCCAGCAGTGGGACGAAGCAGTCGCCGCATGGCGCAACCTTCGCACCGACGAGGGTGCCGAATTCGACACCGAGGTCTACATCGACGCCTCGACCCTGAGCCCGTTCGTCACGTGGGGCACCAACCCGGGCCAGGGGGTGCCGCTGTCCGATTCGGTGCCCGACCCGGAATTGATGTTCGACGAGGGTCAGCGCCAAGCAGCCGAAAAGGCGTTGGCCTACATGGACCTTCGGCCCGGTACCGCGATGCGTGACATCACGGTCGACACCGTCTTCGTCGGTTCGTGCACCAACGGCCGCATCGAGGATCTGCGGGTGACCGCCGACGTGCTGCGTGGACGCAAGGTCGCTGACGGGGTGCGCATGCTGATCGTGCCCGGGTCCATGCGCGTGCGGATGCAGGCCGAATCCGAAGGGCTCGGAGAGATCTTCGCCGCTGCGGGAGCGGAGTGGCGTCAGGCGGGCTGCTCGATGTGTCTGGGCATGAATCCTGACCAGCTGTCACCGGGTCAACGTTGTGCGTCGACCTCTAACCGGAATTTCGAGGGCAGGCAAGGCAAGGGCGGCCGCACACATCTGGTGTCTCCCGCGGTCGCGGCGGCCACCGCGGTGCGTGGCACGTTGTCCTCGCCCGCAGACCTGACCGACTGATAGGAGCAGAACCCGTGCAGCCTTTCGATACCCACACCGGCATCGGCGTCCCCCTGCGTCGGTCGAATGTCGACACCGATCAGATCATCCCGGCGGTCTACCTGAAGCGAGTTACACGAACGGGTTTCGAGGACGGCTTGTTCGCCGCCTGGCGTAACGACCCGTCGTTCGTATTGAACTTGCCCCCGTTCGACAAAGGTTCGGTATTGGTCGCCGGCCCAGATTTCGGCACCGGTTCGTCACGCGAACATGCCGTGTGGGCGCTTATGGATTACGGCTTCCGGGTCGTCATCTCGTCCCGCTTCGCCGACATCTTTCGGGGCAATGCGGGCAAGGCCGGGCTCCTCGCGGCCGAAATTCCGCAAGATGATGTGGAAATTTTATGGAAGCTCATCGAGCAGCAGCCAGGCCTGGAAATCACTGTGAATCTTCAAGATCGAACCATCGCCGCAGGAACGGTCATGGTGCCGTTCAGAATTGACGACTATACGGCTTGGCGATTGCTCTCCGGACTCGACGATATAGGTCTTACGCTGCGCAAATGCGATGATATCGCGGCTTATGAATCGCGCAGGCCGGACTGGAAACCGCGGACTCTGCCGGCCAGATAACGGCCCCCGGTAAGCCGAAATCACCGTCACTGGACCCGGTTCTCCGGGCCCCCTCTGGAGGTCAAGGGGGGCAAGAAAGTTCGCTGGCTTCGCCTGAAACTGCGCGTGGCTCTTGGAAATCAATGGGGAATGGGTTTACCGTGTCCTCTAGTCGGTCCAAAGAGGACCACTGGTTTCCGGAGGTTATGCATGAACAAAGCAGAGCTCATCGACGTACTCACGGAGAAAATGGGCTCGGATCGTCGGTCGGCCACCGCAGCGGTGGAGAATGTCGTTGACACCATCGTGCGTGCGGTGCACAAGGGTGACAGCGTCACCATTACCGGCTTCGGCGTTTTCGAACAGCGCCGCCGCGCAGCACGCGTCGCGCGTAATCCGCGCACCGGCGAGACCGTCCGGGTGAAGCCCACCTCTGTGCCGGCATTCCGGCCCGGCGCTCAGTTCAAAGCCGTTGTCTCTGGGGCGCAGCGCCTCCCGGCGGAAGGACCAGCAGTGAAGAGAGGCGTTACGGCGGGGAGTGCCCGCAAGGCGGCCAAGAAGTCGCCGGCCAAGAAGAGTGCCGCCAAGAAGTCACCGGCCAAGAAGGCCGCGACGAAGCGGACGGCAGCCAAGAAGACCGCCGCCAAGAAGTCACCGGCCAAGAAGGCCGCGACGAAGCGGACGGCAGCCAAGAAGACCGCCGCCAAGAAGTCGCCGGCCAAGAAGTCGGCGGCCAAGAAGGCACCGGCCAAGAAGTCGGCCGCCAAGAAGGCACCGGCCAAGAAGTCGGCAGCCAAGAAGTCGGCCGCCAAGAAGGCACCGGCCAAGCGCGGGCGCAAGTAAGTTCAACCGGACACGCCGTGGGTCTGCGCGACCCACGGCGTGTTCGCGTTTCACGCCCACCAAAACATCTACGGCTCAATCTTTCCGAGCGGGAGTCCGCCGGAATTTGCATTCAACGTGTGGGCGTCATTTCACGGCCAGCGGGCTGCCCATGTGGTCCGCCGCAATCAACCGACCATTGTGAAGCGACATCACCCAGGTGCTGCCCTTGCGATTGCGCGACTTGTCGGGCCGCACGCCGTCGCGCTCGCACCACCATTCGATGAGGTCCGGAATGACCTTGCCCTGAGTGCAGATCACCGGGGTGCCAGCGGTGTCGGCGATCTCGAGGAAGCGCTGCCGGGCGGCCTTGCGGTTCTCCGCGTAAGCCTCCTCGGTCAGCAGCCCGTCACTTCGGATCGATGTCCCGAGTTCTTGTGCCAGTGGTTCCAATGTCGATACACAGCGCACTCGGTCCGCCGCGAACAGCCGGTCGGCACCGAAGGCGAGCAGCATCGCGACCAGTGACTCCGCCTGCGCGCGACCGTTCTTGTCCAAGGGCCGTTTGCGGTCGTCGCCCTTGAACCGGGACTTGCTGCCCGCGGTGGCGTGGCGGACGATCAGCACGGTCTTGGTGTCGGCCGGATACTTCGCGAAGCGGCGCAGCACCTTTCGGTCGTGCGGATAATCGAGCTGTTTGATCGCCGCCGGGACGGGTAGCCATTTGAGTTCGTCGACCTCGTCATTCGGGCGGAACTCCCCGCGGACCATGCGCGCCGCCCAGTAGCGCACCTTCTTCTTACCGCCCTCGACGGGATAGCTGACCGAACTGAGTCGCCGGCCCAGATATGCGGTGTACCCGGTTTCTTCGCATACCTCGCGGACGGCGGTCACCGGCTCGGTCTCGCCGGGGTCCACCTTGCCCTTGGGCAGCGACCAGTCGTCGTACCGAGGGCGGTGAATCAGCGCGACTTCCGGCGCATCGGGATTTCCGTGGGGCCGCCACAGCACCGCCCCGGCGGCCAGGATCGTCTCCGCATCGGAGCCGGTCTCGGATGTCCGCTTCGGCACCTCAACTCCTGCAGATCATTCTGGGCACTCGCGGCCCACGACGACAGTGCTGAAAGTCCCTGACGTTGAGGAGGCCCGTCATGGTTGCCGGTGGCGTTCCATCAACGAGACCTGGTGGTCGCGGACCGTGTGGCCCTCCTGCGGTGACGCCGTCCACTTACCGTCGACGCCCAACTCCCAACACCGGGTCGAGGGATCCATCGCCGATTCGAAGATGTCGTGCAGTTGCGCCTTGAGCCGCGGATCCTTGACTTCGGCCATCACTTCGACGCGCCGGTCCAGATTGCGGTGCATCATGTCGGCGCTGCCGATCCAGAACTCGTCGATCGCGCGGAAGTGAATGATCCGCGAGTGTTCGAGGAATCGGCCGAGGATCGAGCGGACGGCGATGTTGTCCGAATATCCAGGGGCATGGGGTCGTAGCGCGCAGATACCCCGGACCACCACCTCGACCCGCACACCGGCCTGCGACGCGCGGTACAGCGCATCGATGACCTGCTCGTCCACCAACGCGTTGGCTTTCAGCCTGATCCGCCCCTCGGCACCGTCGCGGGTGGCGACGATCTCCCGTTCGATGCGCTCGATGATGCCCCGGCGGACCCCCTGAGGGGCGACGAGAAGGTTGCGGTAGGAGTCCTTGCGCGAGTAGCCCGTCAGCGAGTTGAACAGATCGGTGAGATCCGCGCCGATGTCGGGCGCGGCCGTCAGCAGCCCGATGTCCTCATACAGCCGCGCGGTTTTGGGGTTGTAGTTGCCGGTGCCGATGTGGCAGTAGCGCCGGATCAGCGAGCCCTCCCTGCGCACCACCAGACACGTCTTGCAGTGAGTCTTGAGTCCGATGAGCCCGTACACGACGTGCACGCCCGCACGCTCGAGCGCACGTGCCCACTTGATGTTGGCCTGCTCGTCGAACCGGGCCTTGATCTCGACGAGCGCGACGACCTGCTTACCCGCAGCCGCAGCGTCGATGAGCGCGTTGACGATTGGCGAGTCGCCGGAGGTGCGGTACAGGGTCTGCTTGATCGCCAACACGTTGGGGTCTGCCGCGGCCTGTTCGATGAACCGCTGCACGGTGGTGGAGAAGGAGTCGTACGGGTGGTGCACCAGCACGTCGCCGTCGCGCAGCGTCGAGAAGATGCTCTTGGGAGTCTCGCGCTCGCCGAACGCCGGTGGGGTGGCAGGCACGAACGGCCGGTCTTTGAGTGCAGGGCGATCGAGGCCGTAGATCTGCCACAGCGAGGACAAATCGAGCAACCCGGGCACCTCGATGACATCTCCCGGCGCGACGTCGAGTTCGCGCAACAGCAACTCGAGCATGCTCTCGGTCATGTCGTCGGAGACTTCCAACCGGACCGGGGAACCGAATCGGCGCCGCGCAAGTTCCCGTTCGAGGGCCTGCAGCAGGTCCTCGTCGCGGTCCTCCTCGACCTCAAAATCGGCGTTGCGCGTGATGCGGAACGCGTGGTGCTCGACGATCTCCAGCCCGGGGAACAGGACATGAAGGAACGCCGCGATCAGTTCCTCCATCGGCAGGAAGCGAACGATGCTGGCATCGCTTTCGCGGGCGGCCAGTTCGACGAACCGTTCTACGTTGTCGGGCACTTTGACTCGGGCGAAGTGCTGCCCACCGTCGTCGGGATGTTTGACGGTGATCGCCAAGTTCAGGCTCAGGCCACTCACGAAAGGGAACGGGTGGGCCGGATCGACGGCGAGCGGCGTCAGCACCGGGAATACCTGCTCGTGGAAGTACGTGGACAACCGTGCGCGTTCGGCCTCGTCGAGTTCGGCCCACGTGACGATCACGATGCCTTCGTCGGCCAACGCGGGGCGCACCGAATCGAGGAACACGTGCGCGTGCCGGTCGGCGAGGTGCTGGGTTCGCTCGTTGATCCGACGCAACTGTTCACGTGGTGAGAGCCCGTCGGCGGAGCGCACCGACAGCCCCATTTCGTCGCGGCGTTTCAGTCCGGCGACGCGGACCATGTAGAACTCATCGAGATTCGAGGCGAAGATCGCAAGGAACTTCGCCCGTTCCAGCAGCGGTAGCGAGGTATCGGCGGCCAATGCCAGTACCCGGGAGTTGAAGTCGAGCCAACTGAGCTCGCGGTTCAGGTAGCGGTCTTCGGGCAGCGCGTTCTCGACGGTGGGGGCGGTCGCCGCGGGAGGGGCTTCGGGCGCCGAGTTACCGGAGTCCGACGGCAACGTTCGGATGCTCGGCGACGGCGGTTCGCCGTCGCTGTCGCGAACCTCGATCCCGGCTTTCGTCATGCCTGCGATGATCCCCTATCCAACGGTCTTCGTGCCAGCGCGCAGTTGAACGGTTCATCTCGGATCGGTGATGGCCGCCGTCGTCGCCGCGCCGACGCCGAGCCCACGCGCCACCAGCAGGTCGTCGGGTGTGTCGATGTCGCAGCGCAGTCCCGGCCACGCACCGGTGAGCTCGAGCGCGCCGGAACGCCGGTGGCGTTGAGCGGAGTCGGCGCCGAATTGCGGGTTCAAGGCGACCCCGAACGCGAACAACGCCGACGTACCGGTGCCGTGGCGGTCGCCGACGAAGCTGCGTGGGTGTTTTCGGGACGCTGCGACGGCCGCGGTCAGCTCATGGGCCTGCAATGCGGGCAGATCACCTTGCAACACAGCGACGTTCGGTGTCTCATGACGGACTTCGGCTTCGGCGGCGGCGATCGCGTTGTTCAGCGGGTCGGGGTGGTTGTCGGGGGTCGGGTCGGTGAGCACCCGCGCGCCGAGTCGACCCGCGGCCTCGGCGGCGACTTCGTCCGGTGTGACCACCGTGACCGAGCCGATGGCCGAAACCGCCGACGCGGCGGTGATCGTATCGATCAGCATCGCCAGTACGACCTTCTCGCGGGTGGTTGCGGAAAAGACGGGGGCCAACCGGGTCTTGGCCGCGGCCAGGCGCTTTACGGCGATCACCAATGCGATCTCGGCATCCGGTGACCCGCTCATGTGCGTCATCCTGCCAGCAGTCCGGTGGGGGTTACGCTGAAGGCGTGGTCGAGGCGGCGGTGATGGGGGCCGGTGCGTGGGGGAGCGCACTGGCGAAGGTCCTTGCCGATGCGGGCAACGAGGTGACGCTGTGGGCACGTCACCAAGAAGTCGCCGACGAGATCAACGACACCCGTCGCAACACCGGATATCTCGGTGACATCGAACTGCCCAAGACCATCAGGGCGACCAGCGATGCGGCCGAGGCGCTGAACGGCGCATGCACGGTGCTGTTCGCGGTGCCCGCACAGACACTTCGGGCCAATCTCGAACGGTGGTCGGGGCTGATCGACGACGAAGTGACGTTGGTGAGCCTGGCCAAGGGCATCGAACTCGACACGCTCATGCGCATGAGCCAGGTGATCATCCAGGTGACCGGTGCCGACCCGGCACGCGTGGCGGTGGTCTCCGGTCCGAACCTCGCCAGCGAGATCGCCGATGAGCAACCGGCGGCCACCGTGGTCGCCTGCAGTGACTCCGGAAGGGCCGTCGCATTGCAACGGGCGCTTTCGACGGCGTACTTCCGGCCTTACACCAATGCCGATGTCATCGGCGCCGAAGTCGGGGGTGCGTGCAAGAACGTCATCGCGCTCGCGTCCGGTATGGCGGCCGGGGTCGGGCTGGGGGAGAACACCGCCGCGGCGATCATCACCCGTGGGCTGGCCGAGATCATGCGGTTGGGAATCGCGTTGGGCGCCAAGCCCGCGACCCTCGCGGGCTTGGCCGGGGTCGGTGACCTCGTCGCGACGTGCACATCCGGGCAGTCGCGTAACCGCACGTTCGGGCTGCGCCTGGGCCAGGGCGGCACAATGGAATCGGCGATGCTCGCCACCGGTGGCCACGTCGCCGAAGGTGTCGCGTCGTGCCAATCGGTGCTGGCGCTGGCCGAGAGCTACGACGTCGAGATGCCGCTGACCGACGCCGTATTCCGGGTCTGCCACAGGGGTCTGTCGGTCGACGAGGCCGTCGTCCTGTTGCTCGGACGCAGCACGAAACCGGAGTGACCGGTGGACGGTCAGTACGGCGACTCCACTCGCAGCGTCAAATCCGTTGCCTCAGAAGCTGTTCCGGGGCAGGCCGTGGCGCCGTCACCGGTTCCGGCGTCCACCTTCCACCTGTCGTCCGATCCGTCGGACGTGCCGGACTCCTATGGGCGGAGCTCGAATCCGACCTGGCGCCACCTCGAGTCGGCGCTCGCGCAACTGGAGGGCGCCCCGTCCGCGCTGGCCTTCGGATCGGGGATGGCCGCGATCACGTCCGTCCTGCGGGTGCTCGCCAAGCCGGGACATAAGCTTGTCGTGCCCGCCGACGGCTACTATCAGGTCCGCCGGTACGCGTCCGAATACCTTGCCGAGCAAGGGGTTATGGTGGTCCAGGCCGCCACCGAAGAGATGTGTGCGGCATCGGCGGACGCGGACGTCGTGCTGGCCGAGAGCCCGGCCAATCCGGGCCTGGATGTGGTGGATCTGCACCGGCTCGCGCTGCAGTGCCGTAGCCGAGGCGCCACGCTCGTCGTCGACAACACCACCGCCACCCCCTTCGGTCAGCAACCGCTTTCGCTGGGCGCCGACGTGGTCGTCGCGAGTGCGACCAAGGCGTTGTCGGGCCACAGCGATCTGCTCGCCGGTTATGTCGCGAGCGCGCACACCGACCTGATGGCCGAGGTGGAGCGCGAACGACTCCACTCCGGTGCCATCCTCGGCGCCTTCGAAGCGTGGCTGCTGATGCGCAGCTTGGGCACCGCCGGCCTGCGCTTCGAACGGCAGTGCCACAACGCGGCGGCGCTCGCGGTGGCGCTGCACGCCCACCCCGCCGTCCGCGCCGTGCGCTATCCCGGTCTGCCCGATGATCCGTCGCACCGCATTGCGTGCGCGCAGATGAAACGGTTCGGCGGCCTGATCGCCGTGGAGTTGGCCGACGCTGAGGCTGTGCACAGCCTCGTCGAGCGCAGCGTGCTGCTGATCGCATCGACCAGTTTCGGCGGAATCCACACGTCGGTGGATCGCCGCGCCCGCTGGGGCGACGACGTCAGCGACGGGTTCGCGCGCATCTCGCTGGGGATCGAGGACACCGACGACCTGATCGCCGACATCGAGCAGGCGCTGGGCTGACACCGCCACCGGGGCATCGCCGGACGACCGGCCGCCGAAGCGGGCGGTAGCCTCTCTAGGTTGTGACTGCCCGCCATGAGTCCGGAGCCGCCCGGCCGGCGACATCGGACAGGAGCACCGGACGCGTCCGGGTTGCCGTCGTCTACGGCGGACGCAGCTCCGAGCACGCGATCTCCTGCGTATCCGCAGGCAGCATCCTGCGCAACCTCGATCCGCAGCGGTTCGAAGTCGTCGCCGTCGGCATCACCCCGGAAGGGGCCTGGATGTTGACCGACGCGCAGCCGGACAGTCTTGCGATCACCGACGGCCGACTTCCGGAGGTGACCGCCGCGTCGGGTACCGAATTGGCCCTGGCTGCCGATCCGGGCCGCGGCGGCCAACTGCTGTCGCTGGGTCAGGGGGCGGGGGAGATGCTGGCGGCGGTCGACGTGGTCTTCCCGGTTCTGCACGGTCCGTACGGCGAAGACGGCACGATTCAGGGGCTGCTCGAGTTGGCGGGGGTGCCCTATGTCGGAGCGGGTGTCCTGGCCAGTGCCGTGGGCATGGACAAGGAGTTCACCAAGAAGCTGCTGGGTGCCGCGGGCCTGCCGATCGGCGATCACGAAGTGCTGCGGCCCCGCCAGGACACCTTGGCTTTCGAGGCTCGCGAGCGGCTCGGCCTGCCCGTCTTCGTGAAGCCGGCGCGCGGGGGGTCGTCGATCGGCGTCAGCCGGGTTACGGCGTGGGATCAGCTGCCGTCGGCGATTGAACAGGCCCGCCGCCACGATCCGAAGGTGATCGTCGAAGCCGCGGTGCCCGGGCGCGAACTCGAGTGCGGCGTGCTCGAATTCCCCGACGGCCGGATCGAGGCAAGCGCGCTCGGCGAGATCCGGGTCGCAGGCGTACGCGGCCGCGAGGACGGCTTCTACGACTTCGCGACGAAATACCTCGAGGACGCCGCCGAACTGGATGTCCCCGCCAAAGTCGACGACGACGTTGCCGAGGCGGTGCGACGGCTCTCGATTCAGGCCTTCAACGCGATCGACTGTCAGGGGCTGGCCCGCGTCGACTTCTTCCTCACCGATGACGGGCCCGTGATCAACGAGCTCAACACCATGCCGGGGTTCACCACCATCTCGATGTACCCGCAGATGTGGGCGGCCAGCGGCGTCGACTACCCGACCCTGCTGGCCACGATGGTCGAAACCGCACTCAAACGCGGCACCGGTCTGCGCTGACGGGCGCTACCTGCGGCCCCAGCGCAGCATCAACGCACCGGCGCGGGAGCGACGGGCTTGGCCGGAAGCGCATCGGCGATGACCGTGGACAGCAGCTGAATCGGCGTCGGGCCGGTGCCCTGCGGCAGGGTCAGGGCGACGTACACGCCGCGGTCGACGGCGTACCACGTGCTGCGCGCCTGTTCGGCGCCCGCGTCATCGACGCCGGCCTCACCCACCCGGAACCACTGCACGTCGTCCACCACCTGCACCGGCGCACCGACGACGAATTCCGTGGGCCGTTCCACCCCGCAGCGCAGCACGATCGGTTCGCCCTGACCTGCGGCCCGCCACGCTGCCGCACCGGCGGGCGCGGGATCGGCCAACGGTGCGCGGGCGTGATCGCCGAGTTTGTCCGGCAGTCGGGCGATCAGGTCGGCGCATTCGGCGCTCGTGGCCTGCGGGGCGGGCACCGGCACCAACGGCACCGCCTGTTGCTCCTCGGGGTTCTGGCGCAGCGCGGCGATCACCAGAACCGCCACGACCGCCGCCACCGCCACTACCAGCGCGGCGATCAGCAGCGCCCGCGGCGGCCCGTCACCGGTCTGTGAAGCCACGGTCCAACTCTAGAGAGGCGCCCCGTTGGCGATCGGACAGGTCAGCGTGCGGGTGATACCGGTTACCTGTTGAACATTGGGAACCACGGTGGCTTTCAGATCGGCCAAGGTGTCGGCGCCCACGCGCACGACCACGTCGTACGGTCCCGTCACGTACTCGGCGGACACCACCCCGGGAAGCGCGGCGAGTTGTTTGGCGACGACCTCGGCGCGGCCCACCTCGGTCTGAATCAGCATGAAAGCCTCCACCACCCGCTGTTCCTCCCCATCGCTGCATAGACTCCACGCCGCAGGCGCTTAACGTACCGCAGGTGCGGCCGGTGTTCAGGCCGGCACGGAATGGACAAGGTGCGGCCGCGACGGGAGGTGACATGGCGTACGACGCCGAAACCCTGGCGCAAGTGGGCGAGTTCGCGGTGATCCGCCGCTTGGTGGCCGGGCGCCGCCAACCGGACGCCGTCGCGCTGGGGCCCGGTGACGACGCCGCGGTGCTGTTCGCGCCCGACGGTAAGACGGTCGTGAGCACCGACATGCTGGTGGCCGAGCGTCACTTTCGGTTGGACTGGTCGACCCCGCATGACGTGGGGCGCAAGGCGATCGCGCAGAACGCCGCCGACATCGAGGCGATGGGCGCACGCGCGACCGCCTTCGTCGTCGCATTCGGGGCGCCCTCGGATACGCCGGCCGCCCAGGCGCTGCAGCTTGCCGACGGCATGTGGCGCGAGGCCGAGTCGATGGGCGCGGGCATCGTCGGCGGTGACCTCGTCAGCGCGCCGCGGTGGGTGATCTCGGTGACGGCGCTCGGTGATCTCGACGGCCGCGAGCCGGTGCGCCGCGGCGGGGCACGACCCGGCGACGTGGTGGCCATCGCCGGTGACATCGGTTGCTCAGCCGCCGGATTCGAATTGTGGCGCAATGATATTCGACGATTCGACGAATTGCGTAGCTGCCATGTCGCGCCGCGGCCCCCTTATGGACAGGGCCGCATCGCCGCCGAAAACGGCGCGACCGCGATGACCGACGTGTCCGACGGACTGCTGGCCGACCTAGGCCACATCGCCGAGGCGTCCGGCGTGGGCATCGACCTGTCCACTGCGGCATTGACCGCGGACCGCGACGTGCTCGCCGGCGCGGCCGAAGCGGTCGGCGCCGACGCGTGGGCGTGGATCCTCGGCGGTGGCGAGGACCATGCGCTGGTCGCGACGTTCCCGGGAGCGCCACCGTCCGGGTGGAGGGAGATCGGTCGCGTGCAGGAGGGCCCGGAGCGAGTGTCGGTCGACGGCGCGGCCTGGCAGGGGAATGCCGGGTGGCAGTCGTTCGACTAGTTAGGGTGTCGACTCGTGACCGTGTACGCCATCGCCCAGCTGAGGTTCACGGACCGTGCGGCCTATGACCGCTACCAAGCCCGTTTCATGGAGGTCTTCAACCGGTATTCGGGGACGCTGCTCGCGGCGGATGACTCTCCGCAGATTCTGGAGGGCGAGTCGGACCGCGAGAAGGTCGTGTTGATGTCGTTTCCCGATGAGCCTTCGTTTCGGGACTGGGCGAACTCGACCGAGTATCAGGAGATCTCGAAGGACCGCCGGGCCGGCGCTGATTCGGTGGTGTTGCTGATCGAGGGCTTGGCATGACGGCGCGGCCGCTGCACGAGCTCGTCGAGCAGGGCTGGGCCACGGCTCTGGAACCGGTCGCGGGTCAGGTCGCGCAGATGGGCGAGTTTCTCCGCGCCGAACTGGCCACCGGAAACGGATATCTGCCCGCGGGTCAGAACGTGTTGCGCGCGTTCACCTTTCCGATGGACAGGGTGCGGGTACTGATCGTCGGACAGGACCCATACCCGACGCCCGGTCACGCCGTCGGCCTCAGTTTCTCGGTGGCGCCCGAGGTGCGGCCGCTGCCGCGCAGCCTGGAGAACATCTTCAAGGAGTATGGAAGCGACCTCGGCCACCCCGCCCCGTCCACCGGCGACCTGACGCCATGGGCCGAACGCGGGGTGATGCTGCTCAACAGGGTGCTCACCGTTCGACCGGGCACACCTGCGTCGCACCGCGGTAAGGGCTGGGAAGCGGTGACCGAGTGCGCGATTCGCGCGCTGGTCGCGCGCCGGCAGCCGTTGGTCGCGGTGCTATGGGGTCGCGACGCGTCGACGCTGAAACCGATGCTGGACGGCGCCGACTGCGTGGCGATCGAGTCTCCGCACCCGTCGCCGCTGTCGGCGTCGCGGGGCTTCTTCGGCTCGCGACCGTTCAGCCGCGCGAACGAACTGCTCGAGAAGATGGGCGCCGAGCAGATCGACTGGCGGCTGCCCTAGGGTTATCCGACTCCCGGAATCGGCGGCGGCGAGGGAATCGGCGGAGGAGACGGAATCGCCGGCGGTGACGGGACATCGGGCACCGGAACCTCGACGGTGCCGTTCCCTTCGGTGGTGGTGGCCGGCGATTCCGGCGACGCCGGGGTGGTCTCCGGCGCGCTCGTCTCCACCGTCACTTCCACCGACGTGGTCGGCGATGTCGTCGACGTAGTAGTGGTGGTGGTCTCGTCGCCGGCGGAATCACCGCCGCCGCACGCGGTCAACAAGGCCAGCGCACATCCGGACGCCAGCGCGGTCAGGGTGGATCTTGTAGCTGCACGAGAGGTCATGCAGCACGGCTACCCGGTCTCTTGTAGCGGCAATCGCGGCGTGTCAGCCGCGCGAGACCTTTCCGGCCTTGATGCACGACGTGCACACGTTCATGCGCTGCTTGTTGCCGCCGGGGCGGGCGGCGCGCACGGTCTGGATGTTGGGATCCCAGCGACGGCTGGTCCGGCGATGGGAGTGCGAGACCGACTTGCCGAAGCCGGGTCCCTTCCCGCAGATATCGCACACGGCAGCCATATGCAGAACTCCTCAGATCAGTACGTGGGGTCCGGGTCGCGGCACCGCGACCGGCGCGGCTCGACCCGACAACCTGACCAGGATACCGGCAGCCGCGGCGAACGCCAAAAACACCGCCCCGCGCTGCGCGCGAGCCTGGCCCAGCCTACCGACCGGCGAGAACGTTGTGCCGAGGCTGTCAGGTCCAATCGCTAGGCTGACCGCACGGCGGGGTGCGTGGAGCGTCACATTTCTGCGGAGGTTAGGCATGTCGGCTCGACTGCTCGATGCCCCCATGCTGCAGAAGTGGTCGCACACCGCGGTCGGTGACCTCATCACCCATGCCGACGAGATCAACCGACTCAACGTGTTCCCGGTCGCCGACGCCGACACCGGCACGAACCTGCTGTTCACCATGCGTTCGGCGTGGGCGCAAGCCGATGCGCTGGCCGGCGCCTTCGACGTCGCCGAAGTCGCGGCGGCGCTGGCACGCGGCGCCGTCCACGGGGCGCGGGGCAACTCGGGCGTGATCCTGTCCCAGATACTGCGCGCGCTGGCCGAGGTAACCGCAGAAGCGTCGGCCGATCTGCACCGTGGTCTCGACCGGGTGGACGGGCCGCTGTTCGCCGCGGCGCTGCACCACGCCGTGGTGTTGGTGATCCGGGCGATGGGCGAGGCCGTGCCGGGCACCATCGTCACAGTGCTCCAGGCCGCGGCCGAGGCCGCCGAGCAGGCCTCGACCGATGGCGCCGAGCTGCCCGAGGTCGTGTGCGGGGCCGCAGACGCGGCAGCGCAGTCGCTGGAGAAGACCACCGGCCAACTCGACGTGCTGGCCCGCGCCGGCGTGGTCGACGCCGGAGGGCGCGGCCTGCTGGTACTGCTGGACGCGATGAGCACCACGCTGACCGGCAGTGCTCCGCGCAGGACGGAGTACATTCCGGCGCCGCCACCGCATACCGACAACGGTGCCAACCGCGTCGTCGCGGCTCCGCAGTTCGAGGTGATGTACCTGCTCAGCGGCTGCGATCCGGCAGGGGTGGAGAAACTGCGCAACGACCTCGACGGGCTGGGCGACTCGGTGGCCATCGCCGCCCCGTCGGACGGCAGCGGCCATTACTCGGTGCATGTGCACGCCGACGACGCCGGTGCCGCCGTCGAGGCCGGACTCGCGGTGGGCACCACAAGCCGCATCCAGATCACCGCTCTCAGCGGCACCCCCGATGCCCGCCCGGTGAGGGCGTGGTCGCACGGACGGACGGTGCTCGCCGTCGTCGACGGGACGGGGGCCGAAGAGTTGTTCGCGGCCGAGGGCGCCCACGTGCTGCGGCTCGAGGGCGACGCGCCGGTCAGCGCCAAGCGACTGCTGCACGCACTGGTCAACGCCGACGCGGGCCAGGCGATGATCCTGCCGAACGGATATGTCGCGGCCGAGGAACTGGTCGCCGGGTGCACAGCCGCGATGGGCTGGGGCCTCGACGTGGTGCCGGTACCCACGGCGTCCATGGTTCAAGGGCTGGCGGCGCTGGCGGTCCACGACGACGCCCGCCAGGCCGTCGACGACGGCTACACCATGGCCAGGGCTGCCGCGGGCGCGCGGCACGGGTCGGTGCGGATCGCTACCGAGGAAGCCCTCACCTGGGCGGGGATGTGCAAGCCGGGCGACGGTCTCGGCATCTCCGGCGACGAAGTGCTGATCGTCGGCGACGATCTGGCCGCGGCGGGAGCGGGGCTGATCGACCTGTTGCTGGCCGCCGGCGGTGAACTCGTCACGGTCCTCACCGGCGCCGGGGTCGACGAGGGTGTCGCCGGCGCGCTCTCCGAGCACGTGCACGACCGGCATCCCGGCGTCGAACTGGTGACCTACCACACCGGCCACCGCGGCGACGCCTTGCTGATCGGGGTGGAATAGCCGTGGCGACCCTGTCCGACCGTCTCGACTTTGTGCTCGGCAAGAAGGCCGCGGGCCCGCTCGCCGAGCACTTCGGCATCCACACGGTCAACGATCTGCTGCGTCACTATCCCCGCAAGTACAGCGACGAGATGACGACGGTCGGCGAGGGTGAGGAACTCGAGGAGGGCGTTCACGTCACGTTCGTCGACGTCATCACCAAAGCCGAGCTGAGGCGGACGAACCGGCAGCCCCAGCGCGAATATCTCGTCGTCACCCTCGGGCACCGGAAGCCGAAGGTGACCGCGACGTTCTTCAACGTCAAGTACCTCAAGAAGCAGTTGGTCGAGGGTGCAAAGGTGATGCTGTCGGGGGAGGTCGGCTACTTCAACGGCGTCATGCAGCTGACCCATCCGGCGTTCCTGGTGTTGCACGAGACCGGCGGCGTGCGAGGATCCAAGTCGCTCAAGGCGATCGCCGAGGCCTCGGGGGCCACCGGCGAGGACCTGCTGGCCGCCTTCGAACGCGACTTCTTTCCGATCTACCCGGCCAACAAGAAGGTGCAGACCTGGGAGATCTACGCCTGCGTGCGTCAGGTGCTCGACGTGCTGGACCCGATCACCGAACCGCTACCGAAAGCCTTTCTGCGACAACACGGTCTGATCACCGAAGACCAGGCGCTCCGCGCGATCCACACCGCACAGAGATCGGCCGAACGCGACGCCGCGGTCGCGCGGCTGACGTACGACGAGGCCATCGGCCTGCAATGGGCGTTGGTCAACCGACGCCACGGTGACCTGAGTGAGTCGGGTCCGGTCGCGCAGCGCCGCGACGACGGGCTCGTTGCCGCCATGTGCGAACAGTTGCCGTTCGAATTGACCGACGGCCAGAAGGAAGTGCTCGACGTCGTCTCGGGCGAGCTGGAGAGCACCCGACCGATGAACCGCATGCTGCAGGGTGAGGTCGGTTCGGGCAAGACGATCGTCTCGGTGCTGGCGATGTTGCAGATGGTCGACGCCGGCTATCAGTGCGCGCTGCTCGCACCCACGGAAGTCCTTGCCGCACAACATGCCCGCTCAATCGGCGCCGTTCTCGGCCCGTTGGCCCTGGCGGGTCAACTCGGTGGCATGGACGGTGCCACCCGCATCGCGCTGTTGACCGGATCGATGACAGCGCAACAGAAACGCGCGGTACGCGACGAGGTCGCCGGCGGTGCGGCGGGCATCGTCATCGGCACCCACGCCCTTTTGCAGGACGCCGTCGAGTTCCACCGCCTCGGCATGGTGGTCGTCGACGAGCAGCACCGGTTCGGCGTGGAGCAACGGGATCGGTTGCGCAGCAAGGCCCCTGCGGGTATCACGCCTCATCTGTTGGTGATGACGGCCACGCCGATACCGCGTACTGTCGCGCTGACTCATTACGGTGACCTGGAGACCTCGACACTGCGCGAGCTGCCGCGTGGCAGACAACCGATCACCACAAACACCGTCTTTCTCAGCGAGCACCCACGCTGGCTGGACCGTGTGTGGCAGCGCATCACCGAAGAGGTGAGCCAGGGCAGGCAGGCGTACGTGGTGGCCTCGCGGATCGACGAGAACGACAAGTCGGCCAAGGACAAGGAGGGCGGTCCGCCGCCGATCACGGTGGTCGAGTTGTTCGCGCGGCTGAGCCGAGGCCCGCTGGCCGGGCTGCGGCTCGGGCTCATGCACGGCAGGTTGCCCTCCGACGAGAAGGACGCCGTGATGGCCGCGTTCCGCGCCGGCGAGATCGACGTGCTGGTGTGCACGACGGTCATCGAAGTCGGCGTCGACGTGCCGAATGCGACGGTGATGGTGGTGATGGACGCCGACCGGTTCGGCATCAGCCAGCTGCACCAGTTGCGCGGGCGCATCGGGCGCGGACAGCATCCGAGCCTATGCCTGCTCGTCACCAAGCTCCCGCAGGGGTCCAAGGCCGGCGCCCGGCTGACCGCCGTCGCATCGACATTGGACGGGTTCAAGCTCGCCGACCTCGACCTCTACGAGCGGCAGGAGGGAGATGTGTTGGGGTTCAACCAATCCGGGCGCGCGATCACGCTCCGGTTCCTGTCGCTGCAGGAGCATCTCGACATCATCGTGACGGCCCGCGAGTTCTGCGCACGGCTGTACGAGAACGATCCGGACAACCCGGGTATGGCGGCGCTGGCGGCCCCGTTCGTCGAAACCGACCGCGTCGAGTTCCTGGACAAGGCATGAAGCGCAAATATCTGCTGTGGCTGACCGCGATCGTCGTACTCGCGGTCATCGTCGCCGCGCAGGCGGTCAACTCGGCGGGGGACCGGGCACAGTTCATCGCGCGCGCCGACATCCCGACCGTGGCGCCCGGTGTCGACGTGCTCGCGGGCATTCCCGTCATACCGCTGCGGGTCCGCGGATACGACTACCGCAGAGCGGCTTTCGGGGACAGCTGGACCGACGACAACTCGGCCCCTGGCGGACGCAACGGCTGCGACACCCGCAACGACATCCTCAATCGCGACCTCGACGACAAAACGTTCGTGTCGATCAAGCGCTGCCCCGACGCCGTCGCGACGGGCACACTGCACGACCCGTACACCAACGCGGTCGTCGCCTTCACCCGCGGCGAGAAGACCGGCGCTGCGGTGCAGATCGACCACATCGTCCCGTTGGCGCTGGCGTGGGATCTGGGGGCGCGCAACTGGCCGGAAGACCTGCGCGTCCGGTTCGCCAACGATCCGGCGAATCTCATCGCGGTGGCCGGAAACGCCAACCAGGAAAAGGGTGACCAGGAGCCAGCGACGTGGATGCCTTCGAATGCGGCGTTTCACTGCCAGTACTCGATGCAGTTCATCGCGGTGCTGCGCGGATACCGGCTGCCGATCGACGCGCCGTCGGCCACCGCGTTGCGCGAGGCCGCCGCCACCTGCCCGACGGGTTGAGTTCCTCTAAGGCCTACGTGCCGGTGTAGGTTTCCGGGTCCGGGCGGAACCGCCTGCCCTCGTCGAGCCCGTTGAGCGAGCCCATTTCGTCGTCGGTGAGCTCGAAGTCGAACACCTCGAGGTTCGAGGTGATCCGCTCCGCCTTCGACGACCGGGCGATGACCGCGTTGCCCAACTGAATGCTCCACCGGATCAACACCTGCGCGGGCGTCTTGCCGTGCGCCTGTGCCACCGACGTGACCGCCTCGTTCTCGAGCAGCTGCCCGACGCCCAGCGGTCCGTACGCCTGGGTGAGGATGCCGTAGCCGGCGTTGACCTCACGCAACTCCGCCTGGTTGAGCAGCGGGTGCAGCTCGATCTGGTTGACCGCCGGGGTGAAGAACGACAGGTCGATGACGTCCGACAGGTGCTCGGCGTGGAAGTTGGCGACGCCGATCGACTTGGTGTCGCCGACCTCCTTGCGCTTCATCAACCCGCCCCAGCTGTCGACGTACTTGCCCTGCTCGCCGGCGGGCCAGTGGATCAGGTAGAGGTCGACGTAGTCGAGCCCGAGCCTGCCGAGGCTGGCCTTGAGCGCGTCCTGCGACGACTGGAAGCCCAGGTCGGGGGTGGCGAGCTTGGTGGTGACGAAGATCTCGTCGCGCGGCACCCCGGACGACTTGATGGCCCGACCGACCGCTTCCTCGTTGCCGTAGGCCGCGGCGGTGTCGATCAGCCGGTACCCGGCGGACAGCGCCGCCAGCACCGCCTGCTCGGTCTCGGACTCCGACAGCTCGCCGACGCCGAGACCGAACACCGGCATCGTGTGGTCGTCGTTGAGCGTGACGGTCGGAGCCGCAGCCGCATTGCCCGGCGATTCGGTCATTTCACCTACCCCGTGAATTCGAATGTTCGCGGATCGGGGCCCAACCGAGTGCCGTCGCCGAGCGTCGAGACGGACGCCATGTCCTGCTCGCTCAACTCGAAATCGAACACGTCGAAGTTGCTCACGATTCTCTCGGGGGTCACCGACTTCGGGATGACTATATTGCCGAGCTGCATATGCCACCTAATCAACACCTGGGCCGGCGTCTTGCCGTGCGCTTCGGCGACCGAGACCACGGTGTCGTTCGACAGCAGTGAACCCTGGCCGAGCGGACTCCAGGCCTCGGTCGCGATGCCCATCTGGGCATGCACCTCGCGCAGCTCCTCCTGCTGCAGCAGCGGATGCAGTTCGATCTGATTGACCGCGGGCACGATCCCGGTGGCGTCGACGAGTTCCCGCAGGTGTTCGGGCTCGAAGTTGCTCACCCCGATCGACCGGATGCGGCCTTGCTCGCGCAGGTGGGCGAAGGCCTTGAAGGTGTCGACGAACGCGCCCTTGGCCGGCAACGGCCAGTGGATGAGGTAGAGATCGAGGTAGTCGAGCCCCAGCCTGCCCATGCTCTTGTCGAAGGCACTCAGCGTGCTGTCGTAACCTTGCTCGGAATTCCACAGCTTGGTGGTGACGAAGACCTGATCGCGCGGCAGCCCCGATTTCTCGAGCGCTCGGCCGACCTCGCGTTCGTTCTGGTACGCGGCTGCGGTGTCGATGTGGCGGTAACCCGCTTCGAGCGCGGTCGCGACCGCGCGTTCGGTGTCCTCCGGAGGGGTCTGCCAAACTCCGAGTCCAACCTGCGGAATCGAATTACCGTCGTTCAACGTGATCGAGGGAGATGCCATGACCCAAAGTCTGCCAGCTCATGACCGGTGGCGGCCGAACCGTAAAGAGACGCTGATCAACACCGCGGCGGGCGTCACCCTTCGCGCGTTGCCGAGGATCCCCGGGGCCGTCAAGCGCCTCATGCTCGGACGCCGCACCGTCAGCATCGACGGCAACACGCTGGACACGACGCTGCAGTTGATGCTCGCCGGACAAAAGCTCACGGGCATCGACGGTCTGGTCAACGCTGACGGCGTAGCCGCCGCCCGCGGACAACTCGAAACGCTGGCCGCGGGTTTCAAGCAGAACATTCCCGTCGCGTCGGTGACCGATCTCTCGATCCCAGGACCCGCCGGAGACATCCGCGCACGCCATTACCGGCCCGTCGACGACGAGGGAGCCCTACTGGTCTTCTTCCACGGCGGTGGACAGGTCATCGGCAGCATCGACTCCCACGACGACCTGTGCCGCGAGATCTGCCACCGCGGACAGATGCACGTGCTGTCGGTCGACTACCGCCTGGCCCCCGAGCACCCCGCGCCTGCGGGCACCGACGACGCCCACGCCGCGTTCCGGTGGGCGTGCGAGCACGCCGCCGAACTGGGCGCCGACCCCGAGCGCGTCGCCGTGGGTGGTGACAGCGCCGGCGGCAACCAGGCCACACTCGTCGCGCACCGCGCCCGCGGCGAGGGGCCGCAGCCGGCCCTGCAGTTCCTGCTCTATCCGGTCGTCAACTACCGCGACACGACCAGGTCGCAGGCGCTGTTCTCCGAGGGCTACTTCCTCACCCGCGACGACATCGACTGGTTCCGCGAGAAATACCTCAGCGGCGGAGTCGATTCCGGTGACCCACGGGTCTCGCCGCTGCTGGCCGACGATCTGTCCGGCCTGGCGCCGGCGCTGATCGTCACCGCCGGTTTCGACCCGCTGCGCGATGAAGGCAGGCAGTACGCCGAGGCCATGCGGGCCGTCGGCGTCCGCGTCGACCACCGGGAGTTCGGATCGTTGATCCACGGCTTTGCGAACTTCTTCCCGTTCGGCGGTGACAGCGCCACCGCGATGGCCGAGGTGATCTCGGCGCTGCGGGCGCATCTGGCCCGCGGCTGACAGGGCGGCGAAATCGCGCCGGTACTCTTACCTGCGTGGCCACGAAACGCAAGAAGACCCCGAGCTACGACCTGAAGGCGGCCGACCGCAAGCGGAACCGGGCTGTGCAAATCGGCCTGACCGCCATCGTCGTGATCTTCGCCGTCGCGTTGGTGCTCTACATCGTGATGACCAAAGAGGACAAACCCGGTGAGGGCGAGACCAGGGCGGTCCGCGTGGCGTCGAGCAACGTGATCACCCAGGAGGGCACGTCCGAGCCCAAAGCGGTGGTGTCGCTCTACGAGGACTTCCTGTGCCCGGCGTGCGGGAACTTCGAGAAGCAGTTCGGCCCGACGATCAACCGACTGATCGACAGCGGTGCTGCGGCCGTGGACTACAACATGGTGTCCATCCTCGACCGGGCGGGCCAGGGTTACTCGACCCGCGCCGCCAACGCCGGCTACTGCGTGGCCGACGCGGACACCGAAGCCTTCCGGCGTTTCCACGCCGCCTTGTTCGCGCAACAGCCGCCCGAGGGTGTGGGCCCCTTCCCCGACAATGCCCGGCTGATCGAGATCGCCCGCCAAGCGGGCGTGACCGGTGAGGTGCCGGCCTGCATCAACGGTGGACGCTACAACGACATGGTCAAGGGTTTGGCCAAAGCGAGCGGGGTCAACTCGACGCCGACCATCCGGATCAACGGTGAGGATTATTCGCCGTCGACGCCCGACGCACTGATCGCCGAGATCGAGAAGATCGTCGGCGAGGTGCCCGCACTGGACGCCGGTGCACCGCCGCCCAACGCCGATCCGACCCAGCCGGCGAGGCCGTGACGCTCGCCGCTCCCGGTGCCGTCCAGCCGTCCGAACCCGCGGCTCATGAGCCGACGGGTCTGTCGGTGGGTCGTCCGAGCGCGGTGTGGATCCTCATCGCGGGTGTGCTGGGGCTGGCCGCCGCGGTCGCGCTGACCGTCGAGAAGGTCGAGCTGCTGATCGATCCGGAGTACACCCCGTCGTGCAGCTTCAATCCAGTCCTGTCCTGCGGTTCGGTGATGATCACGCCGCAGGCGTCCGCGTTCGGATTCCCGAACTCCTTGATCGGCATCATCTCGTTCACGATCGTGGTGGTGACCGGTGTGCTCGCGCTCGCGAGGGTCGCGTTGCCGCGCTGGTACTGGGCCGGTCTGGCCACGGGCACGCTGCTGGGCGCTGCGTTCGTGCACTGGCTCATCTATCAGAGCCTCTACCGCATCGGCGCGCTGTGCCCGTACTGCATGGTGGTGTGGGCGGTCACCATCCCGCTGTTGGTGGTCGTTGCGGCCGTCGCTCTGCAGCCCCAACACGGGAGCACCGTCGCGCGGGTGCTGCACACCTGGCGGTGGTCTCTGGTCACGTTGTGGTTCACCGGCCTGTTACTGCTGATCCTCGTGCGCTTCTGGAGCTACTGGTCCACGTTGGTCTGATCCGCCCGGAGGATAAAGTACGTGCGTGATTGCCCATGATCTCTAAAGTGCTGGTCGCCAATCGTGGCGAAATCGCGATCCGTGCTTTCCGGGCCGCCTACGAGATGGGGATCGACACCGTCGCGGTGTATCCCCATGAGGATCGCAACAGCATTCACCGGCTGAAGGCCGACGAGTCCTACCAGATCGGCGAGACCGGCCATCCCGTGCGCGCGTACCTGTCGGTCGAGGAGATCATCCGGGTCGCCAAGCATGCCGGAGCCGACGCGGTTTATCCGGGATACGGCTTCCTGTCGGAGAATCCGGCGCTGGCGGCGGCCTGCGCGGAGGCCGGCATCACGTTCGTCGGGCCCAGCGCCGAGGTGCTCGAGCTGACGGGGAACAAGTCGCGGGCGATCGAGGCGGCCCGCTCGGCGGGCCTGCCGGTGCTCAACTCGTCGGCCCCGTCGGCGTCGGCCGAGGAGTTGATGGCCGCCGCGGAGCGCCTGGAGTTCCCGTTGTTCGTCAAAGCCGTGTCCGGTGGCGGCGGCCGGGGCATGCGGCGGGTCACCGACATCGACGCGCTGGCCGACGCGATCGATGCCGCGTCGCGCGAGGCCGAATCGGCATTCGGCGACCCGACGCTGTATCTCGAACAGGCCGTGCTCAATCCCCGCCACATCGAGGTGCAGATCCTGGCCGACACCCACGGCAACGTGATGCACCTGTTCGAACGGGACTGCAGCGTGCAGCGCAGGCACCAGAAGGTCATCGAGCTCGCACCCGCCCCGAATCTGTCCGACGAACTGCGGCAACGGATTTGCGACGATGCGGTCGCGTTCGCCCGGCAGATCGGATACACGTTCGCCGGCACCGTCGAGTTCCTGCTCGACGAGCGCGGGCATTACGTGTTCATCGAGTGCAATCCGCGCATCCAAGTCGAGCACACCGTCACCGAGGAGATCACCGATGTGGATCTGGTGTCCAGCCAGTTGCGCATCGCCGACGGCGAGACCCTCGACAGCCTCGGCTTGAGCCAGGAGGCGCTGCCGGCCCCGCGCGGTTTCGCGCTGCAGTGCCGGATCACCACCGAGGACCCCGCCAACGGATTTCGTCCCGATACCGGCCGTATCACCGGATATCGCACCCCGGGGGGCGCGGGCATCCGGTTGGACGGCGGCACCCATCTCGGTGCGGAGATCAGCGCGCATTTCGACTCGATGCTGGTGAAGCTGACGTGCCGGGGACGCGACTTCGGCGCCGCGGTGGCGCGGGCGCGCCGCGCGCTGGCCGAGTTCCGCATCCGCGGGGTGTCGACGAATATCCCGTTCCTGCAAGCGGTGGTCAACGATCCGGATTTCCGGGCCGGACGCATCAACACGTCGTTCATCGACGAGCGCCCGTATCTGCTGACCGCAAGAACACCTGCCGACCGCGGTACCAAGATCCTCAACTACCTGGCCGACGTGACGGTCAACCAGCCGCACGGCCCGCGAACCGCATCGGTGTACCCGCAGGACAAGCTGCCCGACATCGATCTTGAAGCGCCGCCGCCTGACGGCAGCAAGCAACGGCTGACCGAACTCGGCCCCGAGGGGTTCGCGCGCTGGCTGCGCGACTCCCAACCGTTGGCCGTCACCGATACGACGTTCCGTGATGCCCATCAGTCGCTGCTGGCCACCCGGGTACGCACCACGGGGCTGTCGATGGTGGCGCCCTACGTCGCGCGGATGACGCCGCAGTTGCTCTCGCTCGAATGCTGGGGTGGGGCGACTTACGATGTGGCGCTCCGGTTCTTGAAGGAAGATCCGTGGGAGCGGCTGGCCGCACTGCGCGAAGCGGTCCCCAACATCTGCCTGCAGATGCTGCTGCGCGGCCGTAATACCGTGGGTTACACCCCGTATCCGGAGACCGTCACCCACGCCTTCGTCGCCGAGGCCACGGCCACGGGCATCGACATCTACCGCATCTTCGACGCGCTCAACAATGTCGATTCCATGCGTCCGGCCATCGACGCGGTCCGCGAAACCGGCACGGCGGTGGCCGAAGTCGCGATGAGCTACACCGGGGACCTGTCCGACCCCGCGGAGAACCTCTACACGCTGGACTACTACCTGAAGCTCGCCGAGCAGATCGTCGACGCGGGTGCCCATGTGCTGGCGATCAAGGACATGGCCGGGCTCCTGCGCCCTCCCGCCGCGCACACGTTGATCAGCGCGCTGCGCACCCGGTTCGATCTGCCCGTGCATGTGCACACCCACGACACCCCGGGCGGTCAGTTGGCGACCTACCTGGCGGCGTGGCAGGCGGGTGCGAGTGCGGTCGACGGTGCGGCGGCGCCGCTGGCAGGTACCACCAGCCAACCGGCGTTGAGCTCGATCGTGGCCGCGGCCGCACACACCGAGTACGACACCGGGCTGTCGTTGGAGGCGGTGTGCGACCTCGAACCGTACTGGGAGGCGCTGCGAAAGGTGTACGCGCCGTTCGAAAGTGGTTTACCGGCGCCGACGGGGCGGGTGTATCACCATGAGATCCCCGGGGGTCAGCTGTCGAACCTGCGTCAGCAGGCCATCGCGCTCGGGTTCGGCGACCGCTTCGAGGAGATCGAGGCCAACTACGCCGCCGCCGACAGGGTGCTCGGCCGGCTGGTGAAGGTGACTCCGTCGTCGAAGGTGGTGGGTGACCTCGCGCTCGCGCTGCTGGGGGCGGGCATCAGCGCCGACGAGTTCGCCTCGGACCCATCGCGATTCGACATTCCCGATTCGGTGATCGGATTCTTTCGCGGCGAACTCGGCGACCCGCCAGGCGGATGGCCCGAACCGCTGCGCACGAAGGCGCTTGCCGGCCGGGCGCCGGCCAAGGCGCAGGAGGAACTCAGCGAGGAGGACGAAGCGGTGCTCGCCCAGGCGGGCCCGAAGCGCCAAGCCGCGCTGAACCGCCTGCTGTTTCCCGGGCCGACAAAGGAACTCGAGGCGCACCGCGAACAGTACGGGGACACGTCGAGCCTGTCGGCGAACCAGTTCTTCTACGGGTTGCGCAGCGACGAGGAGCATCGCGTCCGGTTGGAGCGCGGCGTCGAACTGCTGATCGGGCTCGAGGCGATCTCCGATCCCGACGAACGGGGCATGCGCACCGTGATGTGCATCCTCAACGGCCAATTGCGTCCGGTCCTGGTGCGTGACCGCAACATCGCCAGCGACATCCCGACCGCAGAGAAAGCCGACAAGTCCAATCCCGACCACATCGCCGCGCCCTTCGCCGGGGTGGTCAGCGTCGGCGTCGCCGTCGACGACGAGGTGCAGGCCGGTCAGACGATCGCCACGATCGAGGCCATGAAGATGGAGGCGGCCATCACCGCACCCAAGGCAGGCAAGGTGAACCGGGTCGCGGTCTCGGAGACGGCGCAGGTCGAAGGCGGCGATCTGCTGGTGGTGGTCAGCTGACCCGCATCATCGCCGGCGCGCTGGGCGGTCGACGAATCACCGTGCCCCAGAATAGGTCTGGGGGAGGGACCCGTCCCACCACCGACCGGGTACGGGAAGCGATGTTCAACGTGCTGGCCGCGCGCATCGACTTCGGCGGGATCGCGGTGCTCGACCTGTACGCCGGGTCGGGTGCGCTCGGGCTCGAGGCGCTCTCGCGCGGTGCCGTGGAGGCGACGTTCGTCGAGACCGACCGGCGCGCCGCAGGAATCATCGCCGACAACATCGCCGCACTCGGCGTCACCGGGGCGAGCGTGCGGCGCGGCGCCGTCGCCGAGGTTCTGGCCGCCGGCAGCCCGCGACCCGTCGACCTCGTCCTCGCCGATCCGCCGTACGACATCACCGCCGGAGAAGTCGAATCGACGCTGGCGCTGCTCACCGAACGGGGTTGGGCCGGACCGGGAACCGTCGTCGTGGTGGAACGCGCGGCGAGCGGACCGCCGCTCACGTGGCCGCCGGGCTGGCGGGTATGGCCGTCGCGTACCTACGGCGACACCCGCCTGGAGCTTGCCGAAGCACAAGAGCGGCCCTGCTAGCGTCTTCGCTCATGAGCGGCGCGGTATGCCCCGGATCCTTCGACCCGGTCCATCTCGGGCACGTCGACGTCTTCGAGCGCGCGGCCGCGCAGTTCGACGAGGTAATCGTCGCTGTTCTGGTCAACCCCAACAAAAAGGGCATGTTCACGCTCGACGAGCGCATCGCGATGATCGAGGAGTCCACCGAGCACCTGCCGAACCTGCGCGTCGAATCGGGTCAGGGCCTGGTGGTCGACTTCGCCCGGCAGCGCGGCGTGACGGCGATCGTCAAGGGTCTGCGCGGTGGTGCCGACTTCGAATACGAACTGCAGATGGCGCAGATGAACAAGCACATCGCCGGCGTCGACACGTTCTTCGTGGCCGCGATACCGCGGTACTCGTTCGTGTCGTCGTCGTTGGCCAAGGAGGTCGCGTCGATGGGTGGCGACGTCTCCGAACTGCTTCCCGCCGCGGTGAACACCCGCCTGCAGGCCAAGCTGAGCCAGGGTTAGTCCGCTCCAGCAGGGGTAATCAGGTGGAGGCGCACAGCCCATTCGCGCCCACACCACTACCGAAATGCAGGAGGTTTCTGCCATGGCTGAAACGTTTGTCCAGAACACCGACGACGTCGTGAAATTTCTCACCGACCAACACAACCTGATCAAGGACCTGTTCGAAGAAGTGCTGGGCGCGTCGGAAACCGAGGCGCGCGAGAAGGCGTTTGCCGATCTGCGTCAGCTGCTGGCCGTGCATGAGACTGCCGAGGAGATGGTGGTCCACCCGCGCGCCCGCAAGGAGGTCGCCGACGGTGAGGCCATCGTCGACGCACGCCTCAAGGAAGAGCACGAGGCCAAGGAGTTCCTGTCGCGGCTCGAGAAGATGGACATCGGGTCGCAGGAGTTCATCGACGAACTGAAGAAGTTCCGTGAGGACGTCGTCGAGCACGCCCAACTCGAGGAGCGCGAGGAGTTCAGCCACCTGCAGAAGAACCTCGACGGCGATGACCTCAAGCGGATGGCGGGCGCCGTGCAGGCTGCCGAGGCGATCGCCCCGACCCATCCGCATGCGGGTGTCGAGTCGGCCAAGGCCAATTTCGCGCTCGGACCGTTCGCTTCGATGCTCGACCGCGCCCGCGACCTCATCGGCGCGGCGGTGAAGTAGGGGAATCTCGGCCGTCCTGGTCGCCGAATCTGAACTTGTGTTCGAGAAATCGCCGATTTCGCGCGAAGAAGTTCAGATTCGAGGAAGACTCACGCCCGCCCACGGGCGCCACTGGAGGATGCCGCCCGGGCGGGTTTTGGCCTCGGTCTCGGGCGGTTGACATAATGCGGGCAGCAATTCAGCCGGGAGTTGCGGCCTGGGGAGTGGAGAGACTCAGCAATCCATGAATTTCCGACGTCCGGGGCGACACACCGGGCGGGAAGCTGAGTCACAGGGGTAACACCAGGCACACTAGTAACTGTCAACTACGCCTGGAGGGTGTTGCCGTGTACCGAGTCTTTGAGGCGCTCGACGAACTGAGCGCGATTGTGGAAGAAGCCCGCGGCGTGCCGATGACGGCAGGCTGCGTCGTGCCCCGCGGCGATGTCCTCGAACTGATCGACGACATCAAGGACGCGATTCCCGGTGAGCTCGACGATGCCCAGGACGTCCTCGATGCCCGCGACGGGATGCTGCGCGAGGCCAAGGACCACTCCGACTCGATGGTGTCCACGGCCACCGCCGAGGCGGATTCCGTCCTGAACCACGCCCGCGCGGAAGCGGACCGGCTGCTCGCCGACGCGAAGGCCCAGGCCGATCGGATGGTGGCCGAGGCTCGCCAGCACAGCGAGCGGATGGTCGGCGAGGCCCGCGAGGAGGCCACCCGTGTCGCCGCCACCGCCAAGCGCGAGTACGAGGCCAGCACCGGGCGGGCCAAGACCGAAGCAGACCGGCTCATCGAGAGCGGCAACCTGGCCTACGAGAAGGCTGTGCAAGAGGGCATCAAGGAGCAGCAGCGGCTGGTGTCACAGACCGAGATCGTCGCGACCGCGACCGCCGAGGCGACCCGGTTGATCGATTCGGCGCACGCCGAGGCCGACCGGTTGCGCGGCGAGTGCGACATCTACGTCGACAGCAAGCTCGCGGAGTTCGAGGACTTCCTCAACGGCACGCTGCGCTCCGTCGGTCGAGGTCGTCACCAACTTCGCACCGCCGCGGGCACGCACGACTACGCGGCCCGCTGAGCGCCGAGGGCCGCCAAGAATCCTCGCCGTAAACTCGGTACTTATGGCGACGCATGCCAAAGCGGCGGCGCATCGCGCGTCACAATCGCCGCTCGTGATCAACATCTCCCGGCTCGGTAGGCGACCCGGGTCGATGATGTCTGTCTCCGAAACGGTGCCCAGCCCGTCGCGCATCGGCCTCGACCTGATCGCCATCGACGAAGGCGCACCCCTGGAGCTCGACCTGCGTGTCGAGTCGGTGTCGGAGGGAGTCCTGGTCTCCGGGACGGTGTCCGCGCCCACGACGGGCGACTGCGCGCGATGCCTGACGCCGGTCACCGGCGACGTCGAGATCTACCTCACCGAACTGTTCGCCTATCCCGACAGCGCCACCGACGAGACGACCGAAGCCGACGAGGTCGGTCGCGTGGTGGATGACACCGTCGACCTGGAGCAGCCGATCATCGACGCCGTCGGGCTGGTGCTGCCCTTCGCGCCGCTGTGCGGTCCGGACTGCGCGGGCCTGTGCCCGGACTGCGGCGTGGCCTTGGCCACCGCCGAACCCGGTCACCGCCACGAGCGGATCGACCCGCGCTGGGCGAAGCTGGCCGGCATGTTCGACACTGTCGGCGGAGCCGACGATCCCACTGAGGACACGCGTGAGTGAGCGCGCCGCGCTGCTGGCGGCGCTGGGTGTCGATCTGCCCGACGAACTGCTCACCATGGCGCTCACCCATCGCAGCTATTCCTACGAGAACGGCGGCCTGCCGACCAACGAGCGATTGGAGTTCCTCGGCGACGCCGTGCTCGGGCTGACCATCACCGAGGAGCTCTACCACCGGCACCCCGACCGGTCCGAGGGCGATCTGGCCAAGCTGCGCGCCAGCATCGTCAACACGCAGGCGCTCGCCGACGTCGGTCGTCAGCTGTCCGATGGCGGGCTCGGTGCCTACTTGCTGCTCGGCAAGGGTGAGCTGAACTCCGGCGGCGCCGACAAGGCCAGCATCTTGGCCGACGGCGTCGAATCCCTGTTGGGTGCAATTTATTTGGAGCACGGCAACGCGGTCGTGCGCGAGGTGATCCTGCGGCTGTTCGCCGACCTGCTGGACACCGCGCCCACGTTGGGCGCCGGGCTGGACTGGAAGAGCAGTCTGCAGGAGCTGACCGCCTCGCGCGGTCTTGGCGCGCCCACCTATCTCGTCACCTCAACGGGTCCGGACCACGACAAAGAGTTCACCGCGACGGTCATGGTGACCGACACCGAATACGGCAGGGGCGTCGGGCGCACCAAGAAGGAGGCCGAACTCAAGGCGGCCGCGGCGGCGTGGAACGCGCTGACCGCCGAGGTAGATGCCTGAGCTTCCCGAGGTCGAGGTCGTCCGCCGCGGACTGGACGCGCACGTCGTCGACAGGACCATCACGGCTGTGCGCGTACATCATCCGCGCGCGGTACGGCGCCACGAGGCGGGACCCGCGGATCTGACCGCGCGCCTGCTCGACAGCACGATCACCGGGACCGGGCGGCGAGGTAAGTACCTGTGGCTGACGCTGGACGACGGCTCCGCGCTGGTCGTGCATCTCGGCATGAGCGGGCAGATGTTGCTGGGCGCGCCTCCGAGCGAGAACCACTTGCGCATCGCGGCGCTGCTGGATGACGGCACCGCGCTGAGCTTCGTCGACCAGCGCACGTTCGGCGGCTGGATGCTCACCGACATGGTCACCGTGGACGGGACCGACGTCCCGTTTCCCGTCGCGCACCTCGCGCGTGACCCGCTCGATCCGCACTTCAACCGCGACGGCGTGGTGAAAGTGTTGCGTGGCAAGCACTCCGAGATCAAACGTCAGCTGCTCGACCAGACCGTCGTCTCGGGCATCGGCAACATCTACGCCGACGAGGCGCTGTGGCGGGCCAAGGTCAACGGCGCCCGGTTGGCGTCGTCTCTGAGCAGGCCGAAGCTGGGCGAACTGCTCGACGCGGCCGCCGAGGTGATGGAGGAGGCGCTCGCCCAAGGCGGGACGTCGTTCGACTCGCTGTATGTCAACGTCAACGGCGAGTCGGGTTACTTCGACCGCTCGCTGGACGCCTATGGGCGCGAAGGTGAGCCCTGCCGACGCTGTGGGGCCATCATGCGGCGGGAGAAGTTCATGAACCGCTCGTCGTTCTACTGTCCGCGTTGCCAGCCCAGGCCACGGGTGCGGCGAACCGCGCCGAGAGCGACGTAATGGTCGATTGCGCGCGCGGTTTTCCGCCAATTCGTCGGTCTGGGCGAAGATGGGGCCATGACCGAACTTTGGGTTGAGCGGACGGGAGCGCGGCGCTACACCGGACGCAACTCCCGCGGCGCGGAGGTGCTCGTCGGCAACGAGGACATCGACGGCGTCTTCACGCCTGGCGAGCTGATGAAGATCGCGCTCGCCGCCTGCAGCGGGATGGCCAGCGACGTGCCCCTGCAGCGGCGCCTCGGCGAGCAGTACCGCACCACGATCCGCGTCTCCGGGGCGGCCGACCGCGAGCAGGAGCGCTATCCGCTGCTCGACGAGCGAATGGAACTCGACCTGTCCGGGCTCTCCGAGCAGGAGCGGGCGCGGGTGCTCACGGTCGTCGAGCGCGCCATCGACCAGGTCTGCACCGTCGGCCGCACCCTCAAGGCTGGGGCCAAAGTGACGTTTGAGGTAGATGATGCGGGAGTTAGCTGAGGTACGCCTGACAGCTTGGGTGCACGGGCACGTTCAGGGTGTCGGCTTCCGGTGGTGGACGCGCGCCCGAGCACTGGAACTGGGGCTGACCGGATTCGCGGCCAACAAGCCCGACGGCCGGGTTCAGGTGGTCGCCCAGGGGCCACGCGAGTCCTGTCAGCGGCTACTTGACCTGCTGCAAAGCGGAGAAACGCCGGGGCGGGTCGACAACGTCGCCTCCGACTTCACAGAACCTCGCGACTCGCTACAAGGGTTCACCGAGCGATAGCCGCTGCGGCGGTAGTGTGGCACGTCGTGCACCTCAAGAGTCTGACCCTGAAGGGCTTCAAGTCGTTTGCTTCGCCGACGACTCTGCGCTTCGAGCCAGGCATCACGTGCGTGGTCGGGCCCAACGGTTCGGGTAAGTCCAATGTCGTCGACGCGCTCACCTGGGTGATGGGTGAGCAGGGGGCCAAGACGTTGCGCGGCGGCAAGATGGAGGACGTCATCTTCGCCGGCACGTCGTCGCGCCCGCCGCTGGGCCGCGCCGAGGTGACGGTGACCATCGACAACTCCGACAACTCGCTGCCGATCGAGTACTCCGAGGTGTCGATCACCCGGCGGATGTTCCGCGACGGCGGCAGCGAGTACGAGATCAACGGCAGCAGTTGCCGGTTGATGGACGTGCAGGAACTGCTGTCCGACTCCGGCATCGGGCGCGAGATGCACGTCATCGTCGGTCAGGGCAAGCTCTCCGAGATCCTCGAGTCGCGCCCCGAGGACCGGCGCGCGTTCATCGAGGAGGCCGCCGGCGTCCTCAAGCACCGCAAGCGCAAGGAAAAAGCGGTCCGCAAGCTCGACGCGATGTCGGCAAACCTGAACCGGCTGACCGACCTCACCACCGAACTGCGCCGTCAGCTCAAACCGCTCGGGCGTCAAGCCGAGATGGCCCGGCGCGCACAAACCATCCAGGCCGATCTGCGCGACGCTCGGCTGCGGCTAGCCGCCGATGACCTCGTCACCCGCCGCGCCGAGTTCGACAACACCAACCAGGCCGAGACCACGCTGCGGCGCGAACACGACGAGATCGCCACGCGGCTCGAGGCCAAGACCGCCGAGCTGGCCGCGCACGAGGCGGCGGTGGTCAGCCTCAGCGAACGCGCGGACGCGGCGCAGCAGAGGTGGTTCGCGCTGTCCGCTCTCGCCGAACGCGTCAGCGCGACGGTGCGCATCGCGAGCGAGCGCGCACAGCATCTCGACACCGAGCCCGAGGCGTCGACGGGTCCGGATCCCGACACCCTGGAAGCCCAGGCCGACGAGGTCGCCGAACAGGAGCGCCGGCTGCTCGGCGAGCTGACCGAGTCGCGCGGCAAGCTCGAGGCGGCCCGCGCCGAACTCGCCGAACGCGAGCGCATCGCCGCCGAGGCCGAGCGTGCACACATGGCCGCCGCCCGCGCCGAGGCCGACCGACGCGAGGGTCTGGCGCGGCTGGCCGGTCAGGTCGACACCATGCGCACTCGCGTGGAATCGATCGACGAGACCGTCGCCCGCCTGACCGGCACCATCGACGAGGCCGCCACCCGCGCGCAACAGACCCAGGCCGAGTTCGAGACCGTGCAGAGTCGCGTCGGCGAACTCGACGCCGGTGAGGTCGGTCTCGACGATCACCACGACCGTACGGTCGCCGCGCTGCGGCTCGCCGATGAACGCGTCGCCGAACTGCAGGCCGCCGAACGTGGCGCCGAACGTCAGGTGGCCTCGCTGCGCGCGCGTATCGAGGCCCTCTCGGTGGGTCTCGATCGCAAGGACGGCGCGGCCTGGCTACAGAAGAACCGTGGTGGGGCAGGGCTTCTCGGCTCGGTCGCCAACCTGTTGAAGGTGCGCAACGGCTACGAGGTGGCCGTCGCGACCGTGCTGGGTGCCGCGGCCGACGCGGTGGCCGCCGAGAGCCCGGGCGCCGCTCGTGCAGCGGTCGCGGCGCTCAAGGAGTCCGACGGCGGCCGGGCGGCGATCGTGCTGAGCGACTGGCCGAATCGTGAGGTGCCGCAGGCACAGTCGTTGCCCGACGGCGCGGTGCGCGCGGTTGATCTGGTCGAGGCGCCACAGCGTCTGCAGGGCGCGGTCCGGGCCATGCTCGCCGACGTCGTGGTGGTCTCGGACCTGGCCGCTGCACTGGACGCGGTCGCGGCGCATCCGACGCTGCGGGCGGTCACCACCGACGGCGATCTCGTGGGTCCGGGCTGGGTCAGCGGCGGATCCGATCGCAAACCCAGCACGCTCGAGATCGCATCGGAGGTCGACAAGGCCCGCGCCGAGCTCGCCGAGGCCGAAAAGCAGGTCGACGAGCTGTCGGCGGCGCTGTCCGGTGCGCTCGCCGAACAGGCCAGCCGTCAGGATGCCGCCGAGCAGGCGCTGGCCGCGCTCAACGAATCCGACGCGGCGATCTCGGCGATCTACGAGCAGTTGGGTCGGCTCGGTCAGGACGCCCGTTCGGCCGACGACGAATGGCAGCGGCTGATCCAGCAGCGAAATGAGCTGGAAACCAATCGGTCCCGCACCGTCGACGAACTCACCGAGCTCGAGCAGAGGCTGCACAACGCACAGCAGGAGCCGACGTTCGAAGCCGAGCCCGTCAACCGGCAAGAGACGACGGCAGCGGCAGAGGCGGCCCGCACCGCCGAGGTGGAGGCCCGGTTGACGGTGCGCACCGCCGAAGAGCGCGCCAATGCCGTTCGCGGAAAGGCTGATTCACTGCGTCGGGCCGCCGCGGCCGAACGCGAGGCAAGGCTGCGCGCGATGCGTGCCCGCGAAGCTCGTCGACATGCGGCGGCCGTGGCGGGCGCGGTCGCGGAATCGGGTCGCGTTGTCGCGCAACGGCTCAGCGCCGTCGTGGCGGTGGCCTCACGCGCCCGCGACGAGGTCGCCGCCGAACGACAGCACCGCGCCGCCACGCTGGCAGCGACGCGCGACGAGGTCAACGAGCTCACCGCCAAGGTCAACGGCCTCACCGAGGCGCTGCACAAGGACGAGGTCGCCAAGGCGCAGGCCGCGCTGCGGATCGAGCAGCTCGAGGAGCAGGTGCTCGAGCAGTTCGGCATGGCAACCGCCGACCTGATCGGCGAATACGGGCCGGACGTGCCGCTACCACCAACGGAATTGGAGATGGCCGAGTTCGAGCAGGCGCGCGAGCGTGGCGAGCAGGTCACCGCGCCCGCACCGATGCCGTTCGACCGCGCGACGCAGGAACGGCGCGCCAAGAAGGCTGAGCGAGAGCTCAACGAACTGGGCCGGGTCAACCCGCTGGCGCTCGAGGAGTTCGCCGCGCTCGAGGAGCGGTACAACTTCCTGTCCACCCAACTGGAGGACGTCAAGGGTGCCCGCAAGGACCTCCTCGACGTGATCGAGGACGTGGACGCACGCATCCTTCAGGTGTTCACCGAGGCGTACGCCGACGTGGAACGCGAATTCACCCAGGTGTTTTCGACGCTGTTCCCCGGCGGCGAAGGCAGGCTGCTGCTGACGAACCCCAACGACATGCTGACCACCGGCATCGAGGTCGAGGCGCGCCCGCCCGGCAAGAAGATCAAGCGTTTGTCGCTGCTGTCCGGCGGTGAGAAATCGCTGACCGCGGTCGCGATGCTCGTCGCGATCTTCCGCGCGAGGCCGTCGCCGTTCTATGTGATGGACGAGGTCGAGGCGGCGCTCGACGATGTGAACCTGCGCCGACTGATCAGTTTGTTCGAGCAGCTGCGCGAGCGCTCCCAGCTGATCGTGATCACCCACCAGAAGCCGACGATGGAGGTCGCCGACGCCCTGTACGGCGTCACCATGCGCGACGACGGCATCACCGCGGTCATCAGCCAGCGCATGCGCGGGCAGGAACTGGTCGGCGCGGCCAACTGAGCCGCGGTTTGTGCACCGTCTGGCGCGCTGAGCGCAACAAGCGGTGCACAGATCGAGGCCCGAGGGGGCGCGGGGGGCGTCGGCGCGACTCAGCTTGAGACAATGGCGCCGTGACTGATGTTGGCTCGATGTGGTTGTGGATCGCGATCGCGGTCATCGCCGTTTTGTTGGTCGCCGCGCTCGTCGTCGGGCTGGTGCGGTATCGACGGCGGCGCATCCGGTTGTCGTCGACGGAGGCGGCCACGCCGATCGACCGTTCCGGGGGCTATACCGCCTCCTCAGGGATCACGTTCTCGCAATCCGCGCCGACCGCGCCCCCCGAGCGGATCGACACCACAGGCCTGCCCGCCGTCGGTGACGACGCCACCATTCCGCGCGACGCACCCAAGCGCCCGATCGCCGACGTGCAACTCCCCGAGCCGCCGGTTCAGGAGCGTCCCGCACCCGCACCTGCCGAGGCGGCGCCCGCGCCCGCCGAACCGGCGCCCGCGCCCGCGCCCGCCGAACCGGCGCCCGTCCTCGACGAGCCGGCCCCCGTCGTCGAGCAGGACGCACCGGTCCTCGACGAGATCGCACCGACAGAAGGGCGGCTCGAGCGGCTGCGGGGCAGGCTCGCCAAGTCTCAGAACACTCTCGGACGCAGCATGTTGGGGCTGCTCGGCGGAGGCGACCTGGATGACGAGTCGTGGGAGGAAGTCGAAGACACGCTGCTGATCGCCGACCTCGGGCCCGTCGTGACGGAGTCGGTGGTCGCCGCGCTGCGCGCCCGAATGGCCAGCAGCCGGGTCCGCAACGAGGCCGACGCCCGCGCCGTGCTGCGCGAGGTCCTCATCGAGGCGCTGCAGCCCGACCTCGACCGCTCGATCAGGGCGCTGCCGCATGCGGATAAGCCTTCGGTGCTGCTGGTCGTCGGGGTGAACGGAACCGGTAAGACGACCACCGTCGGCAAGCTGGCCCGCGTCCTGGTCGCCGACGGTCGCCGCGTCGTGCTCGGTGCGGCCGACACCTTCCGCGCCGCCGCGGCCGATCAGTTGCAGTCGTGGGCGTCGCGCGTGGGGGCGCAAGTGGTGCGCGGCCCGGAGGGCGCCGACCCCGCCTCGGTGGCCTTTGACGCCGTCGACGAGGGCATCAAGGAGGGCGCCGACGTCATCGTCATCGACACCGCCGGGCGCCTGCACACCAAGACCGGGCTGATGGATGAACTCGGCAAGGTCAAGCGGGTGGTCAGCAAGCGCGCCGAGGTCGACGAGGTCCTTCTGGTGCTCGATGCCACGATCGGCCAGAACGGTCTGCCGCAAGCCAGGGTCTTCGCCGAGGTCGTCGACATCACCGGCGTGGTGCTGACGAAGCTCGACGGCACGGCCAAGGGCGGAATCGTCTTTCGTGTCCAGCAGGAATTGGGCGTTCCGGTCAAGCTCGTCGGACTCGGCGAGGGGGCCGACGATCTCGCCCCGTTCGAGCCCGGCGCATTCGTCGACGCGCTTCTCGGATAGTCCGATGCGCCAGGCAGAGCCGCGCGTCGCGGCGGAACCGGCGTGGAAACACGAGCGTAACGCTTCTGGCGTGTCCGTTCACTTCGTGGAAACGGAACAGAATCACCGGTGAAACGCGGACAAAAGAGTCTCTTCGGGAGGCCGATCCGATCGGCGCACTTCCCAAGGAGGTTCACACAAAGTGGTTTCAGCCTTACCCCTTGCCCTACCCGATGATGCGTTCGCGCCGTTCGGCCCCGACGGGTTGAGCTCCGGCGACACCGCATGGGTGCTCACCGCCGCGGCGCTGGTTCTGCTCATGACGCCCGGTCTCGCGTTCTTCTACGGTGGGCTGTCACGCCAGAAGTCGGTTCTGAACATGATGATGATGTCGTTCGGGACCATGGGCGTCGTGAGCGTCATCTACGTGCTGTGGGGCTACTCGATGTCGTTCGCGTCGGCGCACACCGGAAACAGCGACATCGCGGGCATCTTCGACAACCCGTTCTCGCTGTTCGGGCTGAGCCCGCTGCTGGAGACCAAGGAAGTGGACGGAATATCGCTGTACGTTCTCGGCGGATTCGGTTCGGTGCCCGCGATCGTCTGGGCGGGCTTCCAGCTGACCTTCGCGGTCATCACCGTCGCCCTGATCAGCGGCGCGGTGGCCGAGCGCATGAAGTTCGGCACGTGGCTGGTGTTCGGCGGGATCTGGGTGACGTTGGTGTATTTCCCACTGGCCCATATGGTTTGGGGTGGCGGCTTGTTGTCCGGAGCCGAGAACGGTATTGCGGCCAAGCTTTTCGGCGTCAGTGAGGAGGGCACCGCGAACGTATCCCCGATCGACTTCGCCGGCGGCACGGTCGTGCACATCAACGCCGGCATGGCCGCACTGGTGCTTGCGCTGCTGCTCGGTAAGCGGACCGGCTTCGGCAAGGTCGCCTATCGGCCGCACAACATTCCGTTCGTGATGCTGGGCGCGGCCATCCTGTGGTTCGGCTGGTTCGGCTTCAACGTCGGGTCCGAGGGCGCGGCCGACATGCTCGCCGGCCAGGTCTGGGTCAACACCACTGCTGCGACCGCCGCCGCGATGCTGGGCTGGCTGCTGGTGGAGCGGCTCCGCGACGGCCACGCAACCAGCGTCGGTGCCGCCTCGGGCGTCGTGGCCGGCCTCGTGGCCATCACACCGGCCTGCGGTTCGCTGTCGCCGATCGGGTCCTTGATCCTGGGCGTGATCGCGGGCGCGCTGTCGGCGCTGGCGGTCGGACTGAAGTACAAGTTCGGCTACGACGATTCGCTCGACGTGGTCGGCGTGCACCTGGTAGCGGGCCTGTGGGGAACGGTGGGCATCGGCTTCCTGGCGCTGGAGACCGGCCTGTTCTACGGCGGTGGATTCCAGCAGCTCGTCGTGCAGGTCGTCATCGCTTTGGTGGCGGTTATCTTCACCGGCATCATGACCGCGATCATTGCCTTTATCGTTAAGCCGTTGGGTTGGCGCGTTACCGCGGAGGACGAGGACACCGGCATTGATGCCACCGAACATGCTGAAACCGCTTACGAGCTCGTCTGATCGGCAACAATTTCCTCGGAAGGGATCCACTAAATGAAGCTGATTACAGCGATCGTCAAGCCATTCACACTCGAGGATGTCAAAACCGGGCTGGAGCAGACGGGCATCCTCGGGATGACCGTCAGCGAGGTTCAGGGCTACGGGCGCCAGAAGGGTCACACCGAGGTTTACCGCGGTGCTGAGTACTCCGTGGATTTCGTGCCGAAGGTTCGCGTCGAGGTTGTCGTCGAGGACTCCGCCGTCGACAAGGTGGTCGATGTCATCGTCCAGGCCGCACGGACCGGGAAGATCGGCGACGGCAAGGTGTGGGTGAGCCCCGTCGACACCGTGGTCCGGGTACGCACCGGGGAACGGGGAGCCGACGCCCTCTGAGCCGCTTGTAGAACTGAGAGTTCGTCTCCGTCCGATCACACACCGTGAGCAGTCTTACAGGGGGAGAGGACGAGATGAGTGAGATGAACCCCGAACCAGCTGCCGACGAGCGCATGGAGCAACGAATCGCCGCCGGTGCCCCTCAATGGGTGGCGCCGGCGGCGGGCTCGTCTCGTCCCGCGACGGACCTCTGCGCCGCGATCAAGCAGCTGTTGACAGACGGTGCGCGCCAGCTGGATTCGGCCGCCCTGCGACATGCACTGCAAGACCTGCACGAGTTCTGGCTGACCACCAAGGCCACCGAGATCGGCATCACGCCCACCAGCGGCTTCGCCATCGTCGCGACCGGTGGCCTGGGCCGGGGTGAGTTCGTGCCACACTCCGATCTGGATCTGATGCTGTTGCACGACAACATGCCGGACGACGTGGTCGGCCAGGTGGCCGAACTGCTGTGGTATCCCTTGTGGGACGCCAACATTCGCCTCGACCACAGTGTGCGGACCGTGCCCGAGGCGTTGAAGGTTGCCGGTGAGGACATCTCGGCGGGGTTGGCGATGCTGGAAGCGAGGCATATCGCCGGTGACGCCGACCTGTCCGCGCTGCTGATCGGGGGAGCCCGTCGGCAGTGGCGTACCGGAATCGCTTCGCGCTTCGACGAACTCGTCGAGCACACCCGGGCGCGCTGGCAGCGCAGCGGAGAGATCGCGCACCGCGCCGAGCCCGACCTCAAATGTGGTCGTGGCGGGCTGCGTGACGTGCAGCTGCTCAACGCGCTGGCGATCGCGCAACTGGCCGACGGGTATCCCAACAACACGTTGGCGTCGCCGCTCGGGTCGTTGGGGCAGGCTCATCTGGCGTTGCTCAACGTACGGACCGAACTGCACAGGGTGGCCGGCCGCGGCCGCGACCTGCTGTTGGCCCAACACGCCGACGAGATCGGCGCGGCTCTGCACATCGGTGACCGCTTCGATCTGGCCCGGATGCTGTCCGATGCCGCGCGCACCATCAGCTTCTACGTCGACGCCGGTATCCGCACTGCAGGTAACGCGCTTCCCCGCCGTGGATTTGCGGCATTGCGCCGTCCCCCTCGTCGCCCTCTCGACGAGGGGGTCATCGAGTTCGCAGGCGAGGTCATCCTCGCGCGCGACGCCCGTCCCCAACGCGATCCCGGCCTGATCCTGCGGGTGGCCGCAGCGTCGGCGACGACGGGGCTGCCGATGGCGGCCTCGACGCTGTCCCGGCTGGCCGCAGCGGCCCCCGAACTCCGCACACCCTGGCCGCATCAGGCGCTCAAGGATCTGCTCGTCATGCTGGCCGCGGGGCCGTCGGCGGTCGACACGATCGAGGCGCTGGACCGCACCGGCCTGTGGGGGCGCCTGTTTCCCGAGTGGGGTGCGGTGCGTGACCTTCCTCCGCGCGATGTGGTGCACATCTGGACGGTCGACCGACATCTCGTCGAAACCGTCGCGCGGGCAAGCGCTTTCACTACACGAGTGGCCCGTCCGGACCTTCTGATGCTCGGTGCGCTGTGCCATGACATCGGCAAGGGACGCGGCGGCGACCACAGCGTCATCGGTGCGGAGCTGGCCACCCAGATCGGCACCCGGCTGGGGATGTGGCCCTCGGATGTCGAGATCCTGTCGAAGGTCGTCCGCCACCATTTGCTGCTTCCGCACACCGCGACACGGCGCGACCTCCAGGATCCCAACACGATTGCGTCGGTGGTCGACGCTCTCGACGGCGATCCCGTCCTGCTGGAGTTGCTCCACGTCCTCGCCGAGGCCGACTCGCTGGCGACCGGACCCGGCGTCTGGGGCGACTGGAAGGCCTCGCTCCTCGGCGATCTCGTGCACCGCTGCCGGATGGTGATGGCTGGAGAACCACTACCGCAGCCGGATCCCATTGATCCGCGGTATCTTTCGCTCGCTGGACAGGTGGGTGTTCACCTGGACCTGACACCGGGGGACGGCCCGCAGATCTTCAATGTGACGGTCATCGCGCCCGACCGGCGCGGCCTGCTGTCGAAGGCGGCGGGCGTGCTCGCGCTGAACTCGTTGCGCGTCCATTCGGCCTCGGTGAACGGTCACGAGGGCTCGGCGATCAACACGTTCGTCGTCTCCCCGCATTTCGGCTCGCCCCCGGCGGCCGAGGTCCTGCGCCAGCAGTTCATCCTCGCGCTCGACGGTGAACTCGACGTGCAGGAGGCACTGGATCGCCGCGAACGTGAGGTCGCGCAGCACGCCACGTCGCGCGCCGGCGAGGTCCCTGCCGCCGTCCCCATCAATCACGTCACCGCCCCGCCACGCATCCTGTGGTCCGAGGGTGCGAGATCGGGCGAACTGGTCGTTCAGATCCGCAGCACCGACCGCGCGGGCCTGCTGGCCCGGCTGACCGCCGTGTTCGAGCGCGACGGCATCGACATCGCGTGGGCGAAGGTGACGACGATGGGTTCCTCGGTGGTCGACCTGTTCGGCATCACCGCAGACAAGGACATCTGCGACGTGATCGAACGCGACCTGTACGCGGTGCTGCCTGCGCCCCCGGCCCGCAAACCGGTGTCCGAAGCGAGCTGATCACTGCCGTTTACGCCGCGCACGCCCTGCTCGGGCGCGCCGCTGGCGGCTCCCATTAGGCTGGACGTCGTGTTTGAATCCCTGTCCGACCGGTTGACCGGGGCCCTGCAGGGCCTGCGCGGCAAAGGGCGGCTGACCGACGCCGATATCGATGCAACGACCCGCGAGATCCGGCTGGCGTTGCTGGAAGCCGACGTGTCGCTGCCCGTCGTGCGCGCCTTCGTCAACCGCATCAAGGAGCGCGCCCGGGGCGCCGAGGTGTCCAGCGCGCTCAACCCGGCCCAGCAAGTCGTCAAGATCGTCAACGAGGAATTGATCGGCATCCTCGGCGGTGAGACCCGCCCGCTGGCGTTCGCCAAGACGCCGCCGACGGTGATCATGCTGGCCGGCCTACAGGGTTCCGGTAAGACCACCCTGGCCGGCAAGCTCGCGAGATGGCTTCGCGTTCAGGGCCATACACCGCTGCTGGTGGCGTGCGACCTGCAGCGCCCCGGTGCGGTGAACCAGCTGCAGATCGTCGGCCAGCGCGCCGACGTCGCGGTGTTCGCACCCCATCCCGGTGTGTCGGCGGACGGTGCGGCCGATGCGGCGCCGGGTGATCCGGTCGCGGTCGCGGCCGCGGGCCTGGCCGAGGCCAAGGCCAAGCACTTCGACGTGGTCATCGTCGACACCGCCGGCCGCCTCGGCATCGACGACGAGCTGATGAGCCAGGCCGCCGCGATCAGGCAGGCCGTCGACCCGGACGAAGTGATCTTCGTGCTGGACGCGATGATCGGCCAGGACGCGGTGACCACCGCCGAGGCGTTCCGCGAGGGCGTCGGCTTCACCGGCGTGGTGTTGACCAAGCTCGACGGTGACGCACGCGGCGGTGCTGCGCTCTCGGTCCGCGAGATCACCGGTGTGCCGATCCTGTTCGCCTCCAGCGGTGAGAAGCTCGAGGACTTCGACGTCTTCCACCCCGACCGGATGGCCAGCCGCATCCTCGGTATGGGCGATGTGCTGTCGCTGATCGAGCAGGCCGAGCAGGTCTTCGACGCCCAGAAGGCCGAAGAGGCAGCGGCCAAGATCGGCAGTGGCGAACTGACGCTGGAGGACTTCCTCGAGCAGATGCTGGCGATCCGCAAGATGGGCCCGATCGGCAACCTGCTCGGCATGCTCCCCGGCGCGGGTCAGATGAAGGACGCGCTGGCCTCCGTCGACGACAAACAGCTCGACCGGCTGCAAGCGATCATCCGCGGTATGACGCCCGAGGAGCGTGCCGATCCGAAGATCATCAACGGGTCGCGCAGGCTGCGCATCGCCAACGGGTCGGGTGTGACGGTCGGCGAGGTCAACCAGCTCGTCGAGCGGTTCTTCGAGGCCCGCAAGATGATGTCGCAGATGGCAGGCCAGATGGGAATGCCATTCGGCCGCAAGAATTCTCGCAAGAACACCAAGAACAAGAAGAAGAGCGGAAAGAACAAGAAGTCAGGCAGGGGCCCGACTCCGCCCAAGGTGCGCAACCCCCTCGGCGCCGCGATGCCGGGCATGCCCGCCGGCTTCCCGGACCTGTCCGATATGCCCAAGGGTCTCGACGAGCTCCCGCCCGGACTGGCCGACATCGATCTGTCCAAGCTGAAGTTCCCGGGCCAGAAGTAGCGTGAAGCGCCCCGTTCTTCATGTCCGCGGCGTCGGACTGCCCGATGAGCAACCGGTGGAGTGGTGGATCGACGGGGGTGCGCTCAGCGCCGAACCGGTCAGCGGCGCGGAGACGGTGTTCGACGGCGGGTGGATACTGCCGGGGCTCGTCGACGCCCACTGTCACGTGGGTCTCGGCGATCACGGCCCGCTCGACAATCTCGACGACTGCATTGCGCAGGCGGAGGTCGAACGCGATGTCGGTGCGCTGCTGCTGCGCGACGCGGGTTCGCCGATCGACACCCGCAGCCTCGCCGACCACGACGATCTGCCGGAGATCATTCGGGCGGGCCGCCACCTCGCCAGGCCCAAGCGTTATCAGCGCGGGTTCGCCATCGAATTGGACGACGAATCCGCGCTGCCCGCGGCGGTGGCCGAACAGGCGCGGTTCGGTGACGGATGGGTCAAGCTCGTTGGCGACTGGATCGACCGCGAGGTCGGCGACCTGGCGCCGTTGTGGTCCGACGACGTGCTCAAGGCCGCGATCGATGCCGCGCACGCCAACGGCGCGCGCGTCACCGCGCACGTGTTCAGCGAGGACGCGCTGCCGGGGTTGATCAAGGCGGGGATCGACTGCATCGAGCACGGGACGGGCCTGACCGACGACACCGTCGACCTGATGGTCGAGTACGGCACCGCGCTGGTGCCGACGCTGATCAACGTCGCGAACTTCCCCGGTATCGCCGACGGTGCCGCGAAATACCCGTCGTACGCCAAGCACATGCGGGACCTGCACGAGAAGTGCTATCCGCGCATCGCCGCCGCCAGGGAGGCCGGGGTGCCGATCTATGCGGGCACCGACGCAGGCAGCATGGTCGCCCACGGCCGCATCGCCGACGAGATCGACGCGCTCACCGGTATCGGGATGACGCCGACCGAAGCATTGGGCGCGGCGTGCTGGTCCGCCCGCGAGTGGCTCGGCAGGCCCGGCATGGAGCACGGCGCACCCGCCGACCTGGTGTGTTACGCCGACGATCCGCGCAAGGGCGCGGCCGTCGTCAACCGCCCGGATCTGGTGATCCTGCGCGGCCGCACCTTCCCGTGAGCCCGCGAGCGCCCGTCCCCGCGAGCGACCGTCCCCGCGGGCAACCGTGTCTGTACACGACACACCGGGGTAATCGGTACATTTGCGGACGCTCGTGGTCCACGAAAGTCCGTGTAGCGCTCAAGAATCGCGGCGTGTCGTGCGCGAACACGGTCGCTCGCGCGGGGTTCAGGGCTGGGCGAAGCCCCAGTCGAACAGTTTGATCGCCTGACCGTAGAGGTCGCCGGTGCCGTACAACTGCGCGACCACCAACCGGCGGTTGCCGCGTTGGGCGGCGGCGGCGAAGGTATTACGAGCCAGGTTGGTGTAGCCGGTCTTGCCGACGAGCGTGCCCGGATACCGCTTGAGCAGCTGGTTCTGGTTCGTGATCGTCTTAGGACCGTTGTCGGTCGGGAACAACGACGACGGCTGGCGCACGATCGCGGCGAACACCGGATACCGCAGCGCATGGCGATAGATCTGCGCGAGGTCGCTGGCGGTGGTGAACGACTCCATGCCCGGACCGTCCAGCCCCGACGGCGACGACGCACGCGTGCTGCGCGCGCCCAGCGACTGCGCCTTGGCATTCATTTTCGCCACCGCGACGCGGTAACCACCGAGGCCGTCGGCGAGAACGTTGGCGGCCTCGTTACCAGAAACCAACATCAGCCCGTCGAGCAGTTGGCGCACCGTGTAGGCGCGCCCGGCTTTGACTCCGGCGCAGGAGCATTCGACGTCGGCGGCCGCCGGCCTGGCCGCGATCACCGCGTTGAGCGGGAGGTGGTCGAGTACCACCATCGCGAGCAGCGCCTTGATGGTGCTTGCGGGCGCATGCGGCTCATAGGGATTGCGCGAAGCCAGGATTCGGCCGGAATCGACGTCAGCGAGCACCCAGGCCTGCGCTGGCCCGTCGGGCAGAGCGACGGCGCCCGCCGGTTCGCCTCGCGGCTGGGACGATGCGGGCGCGGCGACGCCGATGGCCAGTGTCATTGCGCAAGTCAGCGCAATGGCCAACGCAGCCAACATGCTTCGCATGGTCGCCGAGCGTATCGGCGGGGTTCCCCGTCCCGGTCTCGGATGTGTTGCGATTCAGCAACTCATCCGGTGATCACAGCGCGCCGATAGTGGCGCCCGGACTCAGCGCGAAACCCCAGTCGAACAAGCTGGAGGCCTGATCCCAGTAGGTCGGCTGACCGGGCTTGTCCATGCCGTACATCAATGCGACGACCAACCGGCGACCGTTGCGTTGCGCAGCGCCGACGAAGGTCTTCTGGGCGCGGTCGGTGAACCCCGTCTTCCCTCCGAGCATGCCCGGATAGCGCTCGAGCAGTACGTCCTGGTTGACCAGGACCTTGTCACCGTCCTTGGTCGGGAATACGGCCGTCGGCGCAGCGGTGATCGAGGCGAACACCGGGTTCGCCATCGCGGCGCGGAAGATGACCGCCAGATCGTGCGGCGACGACCACATGTCGATGCCGGGGCCGTCGAGGCCCGACGGCGACGCCGCGTTGGTGCCGTGGGCACCGAGCAGGGCGGCCTTGGCGTTCATCTTCGTCACGGCGACGTCATAACCACCGAGCATGGTGGCCAGTGTGTTGGCCGCGTCGTTGCCTGAGACCAGCAGAATCGCCTCCAGCAGTTGCCGTGTTGTGTAGACCATGCCGGGCGTCACGCCCGCACAGTTGCACTCCACGCGGGTGTCGGCCTCGTTGGCGACCACGGTGGCATCGAGTGGCAGTTCGTCGAGCACCGTCAGCGCCAGCAGCACCTTGATCGTGCTGGCCGGCGCGTACTGGCCGTACTCGTCACGCCCGGCCAGCACCGCACCGGTGTCCATATCGGCGAGCACCCATGCCCGGGCCGGGCCCTCGGGTATCGGTACCGAACCCGACGGTTGGCTCACGCCGACGGGCGCCGCGGTCGCGACGGAGGTCCCGAAGGCCACCAGGCACAACACAGTGGTCAAGCAGATCAAGAGCTTCCGCATGGGCAGGCAGCCTAGTCGTGTTCAATCGACGCATGTTGAGCCTCGAGGAGATTTCCGACCGCTTCGAAATACAGCAGCTGTTGATCGACTACTCGACGGCCATCGACCAGAAGCGATTCGACGACCTCGACCGGGTTTTCACCCAGGACGCCTACATCGACTACCGCGTCACCGGCGGCATCGACGGCCGCTTTCCTGAAGTCAAGACGTGGCTCAAGGACGTGCTGCCGAACTTCCCGGCGTACTACCACATGCTGGGCAACGTCGATATCCGCATCACCGGCGACACCGGCTCATCGCGTGCGATCTGCTTCAACCCGATGGTGATGGGCGGCGAGGGTCAGATCTACTTCGTGGGAATCTGGTACGTCGACGAGTTCGTGCGCACCGCCGACGGCTGGCGCATGAGCAAGCGGGTCGAGGAGAAGTGCTTCGACAAACTCGTCTGAGCGCGTAAGCGCCCTTAACGGGCTGATCGCCCTCACCTGGTGCGTGGGATCAACCCGTCAACGCGCTCGCGGCGCGGATTTTTGCCGGTCGCGGCTGTTCTGGCACAATGGGCGGCTGTCTGCCGCGGGACCCGTTCGAGCGATCTCGCCGGGCGCTCCTGCGGCGGTCACACATGCAAGGCAAAACCGGGCCGAGGCAACCCGCCTCGATCGCTGAATTGCCAGCGTGGCAATCACAGGAGAAGACGTACCACCATGGCTGTAAAGATCAAGCTCGCGCGGCTCGGCAAGATCCGCAACCCCCAGTACCGCATCACCGTCGCCGACGCGCGGACCCGCCGTCAGGGTCGCTCCATCGAGGTGATCGGCCGCTACCACCCGAAGGAAGACCCCAGCCTCATCGAGATCAACTCGGAGCGGGCCCAGTACTGGCTCAGCGTCGGCGCGCAGCCGACCGAACCGGTGCTCGCGCTGCTGAAGATCACCGGTGACTGGCAGAAGTACAAGGGTCTGCCCGGTGCGGAAGGCACGCTGAAGGTCAAGGAGCCCAAGCCCAGCAAGCTGGATCTGTTCAACGCGGCGCTCGCGGAGGCCGAGGGCGGTCCGAGTACCGAGGCCACGCAGCCCAAGAAGAAGAAGGCACCCGCAGCCAAAAAGGCAGCCGACAAGGCCGCTGACGAGTCGGACCAGAAGGCGGTCGAGGCCGAGGCTCAAGCCGATCGGGCGCCCGCCAAGGACCAGTCCGAGCCTTCGGCTGAAGGCGAGGACGCCACCGTCGCCGGCGCCACCGAAAGCTGAGTCAGGCCGTGAGTTCTGTCGTCGTCGACGCGGTCGAACACCTGGTACGCGGAATCGTCGACAACCCCGACGACGTCCGCGTCGACATGGTGACCAGCCGGCGTGGACGCACCGTCGAGGTTCACGTGCACCCCGATGACCTGGGCAAGGTGATCGGTCGCGGTGGGCGCACCGCGACCGCGCTGCGCACACTGGTCGCCGGTATCGGCGGTCGCGGTATCCGCGTCGACGTGGTGGACACCGACCAGTAATCGGTCATCATGGACCTCGTTGTCGGGCGCGTGGCCAAAGCGCACGGCATCACCGGTGAAGTGGTGGTGGACGTCCGCACCGACGATCCCGACGCGCGGTTCGCAGCCGGGACGTCGCTGCGCGGCCGACCCGCCAAGGGCGGTCCCGAGCGCGAGTACACGATCGAGTCGGTCCGTGAACACGGCGGTCGTCTGCTGGTCCGATTCGATGGCATCGCCGACCGCACCGCCGCCGACGCGCTGCGCGGAATCCTGTTCCTCGTCGACTCGCAGGAACTGCCGCCGATCGAGGACCCCGACGAGTACTACGACCATCAGCTCGAGGGCCTGCGGGTGCGGACGACGGACGGCGACGACGTCGGCACCGTCACCGAGGTGCTGCATACGGCCGCCGGTGAGCTGCTCGCGGTCCGCGACGACGAACGCGAGGTTCTGGTGCCGTTCGTCAGCGCGATCGTGACGTCGGTGTCGTTGGCCGACGACGTCATCGAAATCGACCCGCCGGACGGCCTGCTGGAGATCTGAGCCATGCGAATTGACGTTGTGACGATCTTCCCGGCCTACCTCCAACCTCTACGACAGTCGTTGCCGGGCAAGGCTATTGAATCCGGCATCGTGCGACTGGAGGTACACGATCTGCGCCGCTGGACGCATGACGTACACCGCTCGGTCGACGACGCGCCTTACGGCGGGGGACCGGGGATGGTGATGAAGGCGCCGGTGTGGGGCGCGGCGCTCGACGAGATCTGTTCGGAGCAAACGCTTCTGGTGGTGCCGACGCCTGCGGGACGACTGTTCCGGCAGGCCGACGCCAGCGCCTGGGCAACCGAGGAGCACCTGGTGTTCGCGTGTGGACGCTACGAGGGAATCGACCAGCGCGTCGTCGAGGACGCGACACGCCGCATGCGCGTCGAGGAGGTGTCGATCGGCGACTATGTGCTGCCCGGCGGCGAGTCGGCGGCACTGGTGATGATCGAAGCCGTCGTGCGGTTGCTGCCCGACGTGCTCGGGAATCCGCAGTCACATCAACAGGATTCACATTCCGAAGGCATCCTCGAGGGTCCGAGCTACACCCGGCCGCCCAGCTGGCGGGGCCTCGACGTGCCCGAGGTCCTGCTCTCCGGCGACCACGCAAAGGTCGCCGCATGGCGTCGCGAACAAGGGTTGGAGCGCACCCGCGAGCGTCGACCCGACCTGCTGGACTGAGCGCCTCAGGTGACGACTTCCACAACTCCGTTGAGATCCATGATGCCGAGTTCGACGATGAGGGCAGGCTGACGCCGGGCGGCCTCGTCCCGGAATGCCCGCAACGCCCCCGACAGCATCTCGGTCTCGTACGCCTTGTCGGTCAGCACCCGGTCGCCGTAGGCCACTGCCGCTGCGCCGCAGTCGCGGTGTGCCATACCGATCAACCGTGTCAGCCAGTGCAGGTCCACTGAGATCGCGAGGTTCTCCCAGAATGTCTCGTGCCAGCCGGCGAACGCCGGGGCCACCGCGCCGACCGGCCCGCCTGCGAAGGCGAACTGGCTGTAGTTGTTCTGCCACCCGCGGCCGGACATGTACTTCCACGTTTCGGTGGTGAACCGAGGGTCGATGCACTTCATCAGCATCGCCTCATAGCCCTGATCGAGCTGACCCACTGCTTGCGGCGCGGTGGCCATGGCGGCGGCACTCAGCCCGAATGCACCGAGTGCGGCCCGGCGCGAGATGGTCGGCAGGTGTCCAGCTGGAGTCATCAACGCAGCGTGCCGGATTCTCGCGGCGCGAAGTGCCCTTTTCGCGGTTCTCGGCCGGCTTTCGACGAACTTGCTACCCGGAAACTAGATCCGGCCGCCGGGGAACATGGTCTTGACCGCCTGCGTCATCGTGTCGCGTGCGGTGGCATCGTCAGCGGGCTGCATCGATGCGATCGCCATGACGAATCGACGATCGGTGCCGATCGCCCCGGTGGACCAGTGCACCCAGTTGCCGCCGTTCCAGCAACAGAACCAGCCCTGCTTGACTGCCACGCGCTCCTCGTAGAGCCCGTCGGGGATGCCGAACCGCTGCGGGTAGACACCGCCGGGCATGGTGCCGTCGGGCGCCGTCGGAGTGGACCTGGCCAGGTTCGACACGATGACGTCGGTCTTGTCGGGGGGTAAGCCGCCGCCGCCCGAGAGCAGCTCTGAGTAGTACCGCACCAAATCTCCCGTGGTGCTCAAGGTGTTGAACCAGCGGCCGTTGTACGGCGTGCTGGTCGCGCCCAGGCCATACCGCGTGGTGACCCGCGAAACGATCTCGCTACCGCCGCCGCGATTCCAGAAGATCTCGGCCGCGCTGTCATCGGATGACCTCAGCATCGCATCCAACGCCTTACGGTCCTCGGGCGTGATTTTGGTCTTCCCCTGCGATTCCTGCAGCAGCAGGTCGTCGGCGATGAACAGCTTGACCACCGACGCGATCGGCATCGCTTCGTTGTTGCCGTTGGACACGAAAGTTTCGGTATTGCGGTCGAGCACGGCGACCGAGAGGTCGGCACCGGCCTCGGCGGCCTGCTCGGTGGCTTGACGCGTGCGGGCGTCGAGCCCGCCGAAGGAGGCGGCGGGTTCGTCGGGTGCGGCCTCGGGCAGGCGTGCGGAGCCGCCCTGCGGCGCGATCACGGTCGATGCCGTCTCGTGCCCCTGCGTCTCGTACCCAGCGACGACCACGATCGCAGCGGCGACGATTGCGATCGTCTTGACCAGCAAAGACGGCCGCGGTTGCATGACCCTCCTCGAATGGCCCGGATGCGAAACTCGGGGCCCGCCGCGTTGCTTCGACCCTGGTGTCAACCCTAATCACTGGCTACCCGGGGTGCCTACTTAGGTAACCTCGCGAAGCGCGGACCGACGGACCCGGCGCGATTTCGCTGGATCAGGTCTCATCTGGCACAATTGAGCAGTTGTCTGTGCAGGACCCGGGAACGGCTCGTTCCGCCCGCTGCGAGATACACCCCGATTCGCCCGATCAGATCGGCTCGGCAGGCCATGTCACGGCGTCCACGTGACTGCAGCGCCCGCAGCCGCCAACCGCAAGGAAGTGTCACCGATGAACACGCTGGACTTCGTCGATCAGACATCACTGCGCGACGACATCCCGGACTTCGGTCCCGGCGACACCGTCAACGTGCACGTCAAGGTCATCGAGGGCTCCAAGGAGCGCATCCAGGTCTTCAAGGGTGTGGTCCTGCGTCGCCAGGGCGGCGGTGTCCGGGAGACCTTCACCGTGCGCAAGGAGAGCTACGGCGTCGGCGTCGAGCGGACCTTCCCGGTGCATTCGCCCAACATCGACCACATCGACGTCGTGACCCGCGGCGACGTACGTCGCGCCAAGCTGTACTACCTGCGTGAGCTGCGCGGTAAGAAAGCCAAGATCAAGGAAAAGCGCTGACATCCCGGTCGGCCGTCGGCGCCGGGGCTTGATCCTTGGAGCGCGAGCAGCGCGGGGCCGAGCACGGCGCTGGCTACCCTGATGCGGTGACCGGTTCCTCAGAGCCCGACGAATCATCAGCCGAGCACCGGCCCGAGACCGCCGAGCCGGATGGCGAGACGGAAAAGCCCAAGAAAAAGGGCGGTGCGCTCCGAGAATTCGCGATCCTCATCTCGATCGCGCTCGTCATCTACTACGTCGTGCTCACGTTCGTCGCCCGGCCGTATCTGATTCCGTCGGAGTCGATGGAACCGACCCTGCACGGCTGCCCGGGCTGCACCGGCGACCGGATCATGGTCGACAAGCTGACCTACCGGTTCTCGTCACCCGAGCCCGGCGACGTCGTCGTGTTCAAGGGCCCGCCCAACTGGAACATCAACTACCGGTCGATCCGCTCGGACAACACCGCGATCCGATGGGTGCAGAACGCGCTCTCGGTCGTCGGTTTCGTCCCGCCCGACGAGAACGACCTCGTCAAGCGGATCATCGCGGTGGGCGGCCAGACTGTGGAATGCCGAGCGGCGACCGGGTTGACCGTCGACGGCAAGCGCCTCGACGAGCCGTACCTGGACCCCGAGACCATGCAGGCCGACCCGGCCATCTATCCATGCCTAGGGAATGAGTTCGGGCCGGTCGAAGTGCCTGAAGGCCGGTTGTGGGTGATGGGGGACAACCGCACCCACTCGGCTGATTCCCGCGCGCACTGCACCAACACCCCGGCCGACGCCCAGAAGGGTCTGCTGTGCACGGGCGACCCGACGGCGGGCACCGTCCCGGTGGACAATGTCATCGGAAAGGCGCGGTTCATCGCGTGGCCCCCCTCCCGTTGGGGTGGTGTGGGCAGCGAGAACCCGCAGACGTAAACGCCAGACGCACTAGGAGAGCTGTTCTTGCCGGCGACATGGCCTCCGCGCACTGTGATCCGGAAATCCTCGGGGCTGCGCACCCTGGAATCTGCGCTGTATCGCAGCGGCCTCGGGCCGGTGGCCGGCGTCGACGAGGTCGGCCGCGGTGCGTGTGCGGGCCCCCTTGTCGTCGCCGCCTGTGTCCTCGGCCCGAATCGGTTGGAGAGCCTCTCGGCGCTCGACGATTCGAAGAAGCTGAACGAAAAGGAGCGCGAGCGGCTTTTCCCCTTGATTCGGCGCTACGCCCTGGCTTACCACGTCGTGTTCATCCCCTCGCATGAGGTGGATCGCCGCGGCGTGCACGTGGCCAACATCGAGGGCATGCGCCGCGCGGTCGCGGGCCTGTCCGTGCGACCGGGCTATGTTCTGTCCGACGGTTTCCGCGTCCCCGGGCTGCCTGCGCCGTCGCTTCCGGTGGTCGGCGGCGATGCGGCGGCGGCGTGTATCGCGGCGGCCAGCGTGCTGGCCAAGGTCAGCCGGGACCGTCTGATGGTGAAGATGGAGACCGAACACCCTGGGTACGGCTTCGCCCTTCACAAGGGCTACAGCACGCCTGCGCACAGCGCAGCGCTGGCCGAGCTGGGGCCCTGTAGCCAGCACCGGCACTCGTTCATCAATGTCCGCCGGGTGGCCACGGCTGGCGGAATCAGAGTGGTGACCGAACTGGTTGACTCCCGCCACGTGGGTCCACCGGAGCAATGTGACGAAGCGGGGTAGGGGACAATGGGAGCCAACAAGGGGGCAGCGACCAAGATGAAGGACAGCTGAGCGATGAGTGCCGAAGATCTCGAGAAATATGAAACCGAGATGGAGCTCTCGCTCTACCGCGAATACAAGGACATCGTCGGCCAGTTCAGTTACGTGGTGGAGACCGAGCGGAGGTTCTACCTCGCCAACAGCGTCGAACTGGTTCCGCGCAACTCCGACGGAGAGGTCTATTTCGAGCTGCGGTTGGCCGACGCCTGGGTGTGGGACATGTACCGGCCCGCCCGCTTCGTCAAACAGGTCCGCGTGATCACCTTCAAAGACGTCAATATCGAAGAGGTCGAAAAGCCCGAATTGCGGCTCCCGGAATAGGCAGACCGCCTCGGTCGCGCCGCGTCTACCAACTGACGCTTGCGACAGTAAGTAGTCGCCCGAAATACCAACACGTTTCGCACCGAATCGCAGCCGCCGGACCTTCCAAGACTGCCCGTCTCTATTCTTCTAGAAATTGCCATTCGACATCGCAGCGCTCCGGCACACGGCACGATTGAGTCGCATCGCCGACGACGCGTTGTATCCGTCGACTCGACATTGCGCTAAATGGTGCCCGCGGTGGGCCTAATCATTGTTCCATGCAAGCCCGACGGTCGGCCTACCTGACAATCTGGTCACGTACGTCACGAGCGCGAGACAGATAACACCGAAGTGTCCCATTTCTGCCTGTTGAAGTGCAGTGAACTGTGTGTCATTCTTGTGCAGCAAACAATAGTTGTTTCTGCGACTATCTGAAAGAGGATCTGCGACTAAGAAAATCTGCTTGATAAAGGGGGCGATTGACCCAAAGATATGTTCCGGCGTAAAGTCCTGCACCGTCCTCGATCGCACACTGGGGGGAAAGCGGGCTTGTCATACCGATCGGCGGGGTGCGGTGCGGGGCACCTCGGGCATGAGCGCGGGAGCGATCGGTGAAGCGCTATCTGCTGCGCCCGCTCGTCGGATTGGCGTCGATCGCCGGACTCGTGGCGGTGTTCGCTTTGGCGGCGAGTCTATTTCGCGGCGACTTCGCCGATACCGTTCCGGTGACCGTGATCTCGCAGCGCGCCGGCCTAGTGATGAATCCCGATGCCAAGGTCGAAATCCGTGGCGTCCAGGTGGGACGGGTAGAGGCGATCGAAGCACTGCCCAGCGGTGAGGCGGCACTGCACCTGGCGATGGATCCTTCGCGGCTCGATGCGATTCCGGCCAACGCGCTCGTCGACATCGCGTCGCCAACGGTGTTCGGCGCCAAACAAGTCCAATTCGTCTTTCCCGAAGTCCCGTCACCCCAATCGCTGCGCGCCGGTCAGGTGATCGAGGCCCGGCACGTGATGGTCGAGGTGAACACCGTCTTCGAGCAGCTGACCTCGGTGCTGTCCACGATCGAACCGGCGAAACTGAATGCCACGCTCGGTGCGATCGCCCAAGCCGTATCCGGTCGTGGACACAAGTTCGGCAAGATGCTTTCCGACCTCGACTCCTACCTCGCGACGCTCGAGCCCAGCCTACCGGCGCTCAACCGCGATCTGGAACTGGCTCCCGGAATGCTTCGCGCATACGCAGACGCGTCAGGGGATCTCGTGTCGATCGCCGACAACGCGGCGACCATCAGCGATTCCATCGTCGACAAACAAGACGATCTCGATGCGGCGCTCGTCAGCGTGATCGGGCTCGCCGATGTCGGCAACGAGGTGATCGCGCAGAACCGTCAGGCGCTGACCGACGTCGTGCGGCTGTTGGTCCCGACCACTTCCCTCACCAACGAGTACAACCAGGCGTTGTGGTGTGCGCTGGCCGGCATAGTCGAGTCAGCGCATTTCCCACCATTGAAAGCGCCGGGCGTCGAGGTGCTGGCCGGCTTCCTGTGGGCGCAGGAGCGGTATCGCTATCCCCTGGATCTGCCCAAGGCAGGCGCCGAGGGCGGTCCACAGTGCACCGGGCTGCCGAAGCTGCCGTTCGAGACCGCCGCACCGTATGTGGTGGCAGACACCGGTACCAATCCGTGGCGACGCACCTATCCGGGCATTGTCCTCAATGCCGACATCATCAAGCAGATCATGTTCCCCGACACCGAAACCGCTGGGCCGCCCCGTAATACAGCACAGATCGGAATGCCCGGATGAGGCGTTCGCTGCGGCCGACCGTGGTCAAGTTCGGGCTTTTCGCGCTCGTGATGACGTTGCTTACCGCATCGCTGTTCTTCATCTTCGGTCAATACCAAACCGGCAGCACCAAGGATTACACGGCGGTGTTCGCCGACGCCTCCCGGCTGAAGACCGGAGAGTCCGTGCGGGTGGCCGGGATGCGGGTCGGCACGGTCAACGGCGTCAAGTTACGTCCCGACAAAACCGTGCTGGTCAGCTTCGACGCCGATCCGAATGTCCGCATGACCACGGGCACGCGAGCCGCGGTCCGGTACCTGAACCTGGTCGGCGACCGATACCTGGAGCTGATCGAGGGGCCCGACGGAACACCGATGCCACCCGACTCGCAGATCCCGGTGGAGCGGACCCAGGGCGCCCTTGATCTCGACCTCCTTCTCGGCGGCCTCAAACCCGTTATCCGGGGACTCAATCCGGAGGATGTGAACGCCTTGTCGGCGTCGCTGATCCAGATCTTCCAGGGGCAGGGCGGCACCCTGCAGTCGCTGCTGAACAACACCTCCGGATTCACCACAGCCCTTGCCGAGCACAACCAGACGATCCAGGCGCTGATCGACAATCTGCGAACCCTGCTTACGACCCTGAATCGCGAGGGGGACAAGTTCTCGGGCACGATCGACCGCCTGGAGAAGCTCGTCACGGAGCTTGCGGCTGAACGCGACCCGATCGGCACAGCGATCGAGTCGCTGAACAACGGCTCGGCGTCCTTGGCCGACCTCCTCAGCGATGCGCGCACGCCGCTGGCGGGCACCATCGATGAGCTTGCCCGATTGGCGCCCAACCTCGACTTCCAGAAGGACCGGATCGACACAAGCCTGCAGAAGGCTCCCGAGAACTACCGGAAACTGGTCCGCACCGGGTCGTACGGGAGCTTCTTCAACTACTACATCTGCGAACTCAAGTGGCGGGTAACAGACCTGCAGGGCCGCACCGCCGTCTTCCCCTGGCTCAAACAGGAAAACGGGAGGTGCGCCGAGCCCTGATGCTGAAATACCGTGGCAGACAACTCATCCGCGCCGGAATCCTCGGCGTGGTGCTGATCGTCCTCGTCATCGCCGTCGGACTCGCTCCGGAACGACTGGTGTCATGGGCGACCGCGGTGCGGTATCAGGCGCAGTTCACCGACGCCGGCGGGCTGGCGGCGGGCAACGACGTCACTATCTCGGGGATCAAGGTGGGGACCGTCTCCGGCGTTGCGCTCCAGGGGCGCAACGCGCTGGTGACGATGGTGGTCGACGGCTCGGTGTCGCTGGGGTCGGACACCACCGCACATATCCGGACCGGAACGCTGCTGGGCGAGCGGGTCGTGACCCTGGAATCGAAGGGCGAGGGGTCACTGCACCCGATGGACGTGATCCCTGTGTCGCGTACCGCATCCCCGTATTCGTTGACCGAAGCGGTCAGCGAGCTGACGAGCAACACCGCGGGCACCGACACTGCGTCGTTGAACCAGTCCTTGGATACGTTGGCCGCGACCCTGGACCAGGTGGCGCCGCAGCTGGGCCCGGCGTTCGACGGGCTGACCCGGCTGTCAAGGGCGATCAACGACCGTGACGAAACGCTGGGGGATTTGCTCGCAAACGGCGCCGATGTCACCGAGATCCTGTCGGACCGCAGCCAGCAGGTGAGCACGCTGATTCTGAACGCCAACGACCTGGTGTCGGTGTTGTCGGCGCGGCGATACGCCATCGTCGAACTACTCGCGCACACATCGGCGTTATCCAAGCAGCTGTCCGGCCTCATCGCCGACAACGAGAAACAGCTCGCCCCCACATTGGATAAGCTCAACGGCGTCACCGAGATCCTGGAGCGCAACCGCGACAACATCGCCAAAGCGCTTCCCGGGCTGGCGAAGTTCCAGATCACGTTGGGCGAGACGATCGGTAACGGTCCTTACTACCAGGCCTACATACCTAACATCTTCTTCGGTCAGATTTTCCAGCCGTTCTTCGATTATGCGTTCGGGTTCCGGCGCGGCGTCAACGCCGGCCAGCCGCCCGACAATGCCGGGCCGCGCGCAGAGCTTCCGTTCCCGTACAACGGAATTCCGATGCCCCATGAGCAATGGGGTCCCGGGCGGTGAACAACATCTGGGTGAAGCGTGCGCTTGCTATGGCGCTGGCGGTGGTGCTCGTCGGCGGCGCCGTGGTCCTGTTCCGGCAGACCGTGTTGCGGCCCACGACCATCACCGCCCACTTCACCACCGCGACCGCCATCTACCCCGGTGACGAGGTCCGTATCGCCGGCGTCAAGGTGGGCTCCATCGAATCGATCAAACCGGTCGGCACCCAGGCCGAGATGAGGTTGGTCGTCGACCACGGCATCAGGGTGCCCGCCGGCGCCAAGGCGGTTATCGTCGCGCAGAACCTGGTCTCGGCGCGGTACGTCCAACTGACACCGGCCTACGAGTCGGGACCGGTGATGGCCGACGGTGCCGTTATCCCGTTGGACCGCACGGCAGTTCCGGTCGAGTGGAACGAGGTCAAAGAGCAGTTGATGCGCCTGGCAACGGACCTCGGCCCCGCCGAGGGTATGTCGACTGGTTCGGTCGGCAGGTTCATCGACAGCGCGGCCGGCGCGCTCGGCGGCAACGGCGACAAACTGCGTCAAACGCTTGCGCAGCTTTCGGGTGTCGGTCGCATACTCGCCGACGGCAGCGGCAACATCGTCGACACCATCAACCACTTGCAGACGTTCGTCACCGCGCTGCGCGACAGCAACGAGCAGATCGTGCAGTTCCAGGACAGGTTCGCGACGTTGACCAGCGTCGTCGACGACAGCCGATCCGATCTCGACGCCGCGCTGAAGAACTTGTCCGACGTCGTGGGCGGGACGACCCGGTTCATCAGGGGCAGCCGAGACCAGACCGCCGAACAGATTCAGCGACTGGCCAACGTCACCCAGAACCTCGTCGACAATCGCATGGCATTGGAGAATGTACTGCATATCGCGCCGCACTCGATCGCCAACGCGGTCAACATGTTTGACCCGCGTACCGGCGCCGCCAGCGGTGTGTTCGTGCTCAACAACCTGTCGAATCCGGTGTGGGCCATCTGCGGCATGATCGGGGCGCTGCAGAACGTCACCTCGCCCACCACCGGCAAGCTGTGCGCGCAGTACCTCGGGCCCGGCTTGCGCACGGCGAGCATTAACAACGTCCCGTTCCCGTTCAGCCTGTTCCTGACGGCGAACCCGCCGCCGTACATGCTGCGGTATTCCGAACCGGAACTGATGCCTGGTGCGGGCGGGCCGCCCGACGATCAGCCCGAGCCCCCTCCCGCGGTGTCGGCGTACACGGGAATCGGCGACGTGCCGCCGCCTCCCGGATGGGGCGCGCCGCCCGCCCCGCCCGGTCTGCCGCCCGCGGCCCTCGCGCCGGCGTCACCGGGCCCGCCGACCGTGCAGGACATGCTGTTGCCCGCCGAGCGGCCGAGTGCTCAGGCGCCACCGGCGGCGGTGGCCCCGGTCCCACACGGTGGAGCCCCCTCATGACGGCTCGTCGGATGGTGGCGGTCGGCCTGAGCATCCTGCTGACGGTCACCGGTTGCTCATTCCAGGGGGTCAACTCGCTACCCCTGCCGGGCGCGGTGGGCCGAGGGCCGGATAGCAACGTCTACCACCTCGAACTTGCGAATATCGGGACCCTCGAGTCGAATTCGCCGGTGATGATCGACGATGTCGTGGTCGGCAGCGTCGGGAAGATGACGCTGCACGGCTGGCACATCGACCTGGAGGTCTCGGTCAAGCCCGAGGTCGTGGTGCCCGGCAACGCTGTGGCCACGGTGGGGCAGACCAGCCTCCTGGGATCGATGCACGTCGCGCTTGACCCACCGCCCGGCGACGAACCGCGCGGCAGGCTCAGTCCCGGCGCCACCATCGCTCTCGACAGGACGTCGACCTATCCGTCGACGGAACAGACGCTGTCGTCGTTGGCGGCGGTGGTCAACGGCGGGGGACTGGGCCAGATCGGCGACATCATCGCCAATTTCAATACCGCGCTGTCGGATCGTCAGGGAACGGTGCGCGATCTGATCACCCGGCTGGACAACTTCGTCGGGACCCTGTACCAACAGCGCGACAACATCATCGCGACCATCGACGAGTTGAACAGGTTCTCGCAGCGGTTGGGTGATGAACAACGGCTGCTCACCCGCGCGCTCGACAAGATTCCACCCGCGCTCGAGGTCCTGATCCGGGAACGGCCCAACTTCACCACCGCACTGAATCGGTTGGGGCAGTTCAGCGATACGGTTTCCGGTTTGATCAACGATACGCAAGCCGACCTCGTGACGAATCTCCAGAACTTGGAGCCGACCCTGCGCGCGCTCGCCGACGTGGGCGCAGAGATCGACACCGCGCTGGCTGCCTTGCCGACGTTCCCGTTGAGCCAGAACTTGATCGACCGCGGGGTGCGCGGTGATTACGTGAATCTCTTCGTCACGGTGGACTGGACGAACGCGCGGCTCAAGCGTGGATTGCTGCTCGGCACCGCGCTCGGGCAGAACCGTGCATCGTTGATTCCCGCTCCGGGTGACCCCGGATACGACGCGTACTACACCAAATTCCCATTGGGCGTAGGCACCTCGCCCCCCTTCGGCCCGATTCCCGATGCTGCGCCCGCACCGTGGGAACCGGGGGGTGGTGGCTGATGCTGCCGCGGATGGTGCGCATTCAGCTCGTGATCTTCTCGATCGCGTCGATCATCGGCGTGGTCGCAATGGTGTTCGCCTACATGCAGGTGCCCACCCTGCTGGGCATTGGGAAGATCACCGTCACAATGGAGTTGCCGTCCTCCGGTGGGCTCTACCGGTTCGCCAACGTCACCTATCGTGGGGTGCAGATCGGCAAGGTGACCGAGATGGACGTGTCCCGCACCCGGGCCACCGCGACGCTGCGGCTCGACACCTCGCCGAGAATCCCGTCCGATCTGCAGGCCGAAGTGCGCAGCGTGTCAGCCGTCGGCGAGCAGTACGTCGAGCTGCTTCCGCGCACCGAGTCGCCGCCATATCTGGAAGACGGATCAGTGATCGCCATGTCCGACACCACGATTCCGCAGCCGGTGAGCCCGATGCTCGAGCAGGTGAACACCCTGATCGCGAGCATCCCCAAGGGTCGCCTTAGCGAATTGATCGACGAATCGTACAAGGCGTTCAGCGGAGCCGGCTTCGACATGGGTTCGCTGGTGGACTCGGCGGCCACGGTTTCCGAAGCCCTGAACGAGGACCCGTCGCGCTCGGCGAGGTTGGCCGAAGACTCGGTGCCTCTGCTGGATTCGCAGGTCCGCTCGACCGACTCGTTGCGGGTGTGGGCGCGACGCCTCGCCGGGCTCACCGGTCAGGTCGTGGCCAATGACCCGCAGCTCCGCACTCTTCTGGACGAGGGCCCCACCGCCGCGGACGAGGTCGGTGCCCTGCTCGAACAGATCAAGCCGACACTGCCGGTGCTGCTGGCCAACATGACCACCATCGGTCAGGTTGCAGTCACCTACCGTCCCTCGCTGGAGCAGGTGCTCGTGCTGTTACCGCCGTTCGTGGCCAACGTGCAGTCGTCGGCTCCCCATAACAATCCCACGGGTATCGCCCTGGGTGATTTCCGCATTCAGATGGCCGACCCCAACCCGTGCACCGTCGGCTTCCTGCCGCCCTCGCAATGGCGGAGCCCGGACGATCAGACCACGGTCGACACGCCGGACGGGATTTATTGCAAGCTGCCGCAGGATTCGCCGATCATCGTGCGTGGTGCGCGCAATGCGCCGTGCATGGGGGTTCCCGGTAAGCGGGCGCCGACCGTCGAGCAGTGCTACAGCGACAAACCCTATAAACCGCTGGCGATGCGCCAGCACACTCTCGGTGCGTATCCGATCGATCCGAATCTCATCGCACAGGGCGTGCCGCCCGACGACCGGGTCAGGGCCGACGCGAACCTCTTCGCCCCGCTGGAGGGCACGCCGCTGCCGCAGGGCACGGTACCGCCGATCCCGCCTCCGCCGCTCGCACCCGGAGCGAAGATGCCGTCGCTGCCTCCAAACGCGATCCCGCCCCTTGTTTCGCAACCGGTGGACCAGCAGGGCGCCGATGCGCCCGCACCGCAGGCGGCGACCCCGCATGGGCCGCCGGCGCCTACGGGTCCGGTGCCGCCCACGGGCGCCGTACCGGCGGTGCCGAGTTCGGTCACCGGCACCGCCACCGAGGGGCCGTCCGTCGCCATTGCGCATTACGATCCGCAGACCGGCCAGTATGCGACACCGGACGGAAATGTCGGCCGCCAAAGCGATCTCGTCGAGAGTCCGAAGTCGTGGCAGGAGCTGATTTACGAGGGAGGCCAGCAGTGATACGTGCGTTGTCGATGGCGGCGGCGATCATCGCGACGATCCACTTCGCGCCTCATGCGCAGGCGCAGAATGAGGTCGCGATCAACGGCGTCTTCACCGCGTTCTCCGACGGCCGGTGGGCAACGACCAACGACTCGCGTCACGACGAGGCAAGCGTGACGCAGACGTGGACGATCACTTCTTCGTGCACCACGTATCAGGACTGCACCGGTCGGGTCGAGAGCGACCAGGGCTGGAGCGCGGATCTGGTGTACATGAGCGGCCGGTGGAAGGTGACCAGGACCGTGCCGGACTGGGAACCGTGCATCGACGGTACGGCCTACCCGGGCAAGCAGTCGTGGGTGTTCTGGCTGGGTTATCCGCAGGACCCCAACAAGTACGAGGGGTGGGACAAGACCGAGGGTCCCAGTGGCGCCTGCGGTTTCAACAAGGTGCTCGACATCGAGATGCCGTTCAGGCTGACCCGCGTGGGTTGAAGGCGTGCCGCGGGATCGTCAAGGGTAGCTCGACCGAGCTGAGCAGACCCGGTTGTGCGGCAATGACATAGGGCACCGCATTGACGACACGCATGGCCGTGGCGACCATTGCGCCCGCGCCGGAGGTCATGCTTTCGATGGCCGCGTCCTTGCGGTCGCGGACGGTGGCTGCCATCGTGCACTCGATGTCGGGCTGACCGGTGATCACGATCCGATAGCCGAGCGCATTCGGCAGCGTCGGCCACTGCGGAGCCACATCCGGAGCCAACCGGGTGACGTGTTCAATCACGATCGCCTCACAGCCGTCGACGATGCCGATGGCCTGCATCCGAAGGGCTCCGCACGTGCCCGCCTCGACGGTGCCCATCGCCACCTCCAGCGTCCGCTCGGTCACCGCGCGGTCGAACGTCTCGCGCACCTCTTGCACCTCGACGCCGAGCGCCTCGGCGACCATGCGGATCTGCCCCTGCCATTCGCCGGCGATGGCGCCGGGGAAGGAGATCCACGGCTGGTAGTCGAGTGGCCGCCCGAATCCCAAGGCGTCGCCCATGATGTCGGGTACGCCGTAATCGTCGTAGAGGCCGATCTCGTAGGCGTGAATCTTCTCGATCTGCGAGGACTGGGTGCTGAGCACAAGCGGTAGGTAATCGGCGACGAAGCCCGGCTCGATGCCTGAGGCGTACAGCGAGACCTGTCCCTCCTTGGCAGCCGCGGCCAGTTGATCACGCCACTCGGCTGGTTCGTAGGCATGCGGATTGACCAGGTGGGTGGTGCTCGTCGTCACCACGTTGATCCCGGCGTTGAGCAGCTTGACATAGTCGGGGATGGCGAGCGCGTCACGTTCGGGCCCGCTGGCCGAATAGACGACGCAGTCGGGCCGCAGCCCGACCAACGCATCGGCGTCGGTGGTGGTGGCCACCCCGATCGGCTGTCCGTTGGCGAGTTCGCCCGCGTCCATACCGTCCTTGTCGGGGGAGTGCACCCATACCCCGACGAGCTCCAGGTCGGGTCGCTGGGAAATCGCGCGAATCGCAATGGAACCGATTCCGCCGGTCGACCAGACCACCACGCGGTGTTTGCCTCCGGTCATCGATCCTCCTCGGAGAGCGCGACGGGGCGAGATCCATGTCTCGCGCAGGTCTGAGAATAGCATCCACTATTAACGGCAACCAGAACAAAAATTAGGTTAGAGTCGGTCGTCGTGGATCCTTCGGCCTTCTTGCGGCGCTGATGTTCACGCTTCGTTTCGACATGCGCGCACCCGCTGCCGGCGCGCCCGCAACCGACCTTTATGCGTGCGCTGTGCAGATGTGCGAATGGGCCGAGACGCGCGGAGCGGTCGTCGCCGTGCTCTCCGAACATCACGGCACCGAGGACGGGCATCTGCCGTCGCCGCACCTCTTGGCATCGGCGATCGCCGCGCGAACCACCCGGCTGGCGATCATGCTGGCCGCCGTGCCGATCACCTTCTGGGACACCGTCCGGCTGGCCGAGAACATCGCCGTACTCGACATCATCAGTCGCGGCCGCGTCTCCTATGCGTTCGGCATCGGGCACCGCGCCGAGGAGTACGAGCACTTCGGTGTGGACATGAGCCGGCGGGGCGCGGTCGCCGACGAGTCGCTGGCGCAGCTCTTGCGACTGTTGACCGGGGAGCCGATCGACATCGACGGCCGCCGCGTCCAGGTCACGCCGCCTCCGGCGACTCCCGGCGGGCCGTACCTGCTGACCGCCGGAGGCAGCAGGGCCGCCGCTCGGCGCGCCGCCCGGCACGGGCTGGGTTTCATCTCCCAGGTGGCTTCTGAGGAGCTGAAGCGGTTCTACGAGAACGAATGTCGTGACAACGGATTCGAGCCCGGACTCATGCAGTTCCCCCGCGAGGGGGCGCCCACGACCGTCTTCGTCGCCGACGATGTGGACGCGGCGTGGCAGGAGTTGGGGCCGTACTTGCTGCACGACGCGGTGGTGGCCGCCGCCTACCGGCACGGCGACGATTCGGTGGCCAGCATCTCGAGGGCGCAGAGCGTGGCCGAACTGCGGGAACCGGGCGGGCCGTACCGCATCTTCACACCCGAGGAGGCCGCCACGTATGCCGAAGACGGCACGCCGCTTCCGCTGCTTCCACTGTGCGGCGGTTTACCGCCCGCGCTGGCTTGGCCGTATCTCGAACGCGCCGCGATGGCAGCCGCATCAATCTGAACGACAGGAGAATCCGTGACAAGGCCGCTGAGGACCGTCGTCTGGTCGACAGGAGGCGTCGGATCGATCGCCATCGACGCGATCCGGGGCAGACCCGATCTCGAGCTGGTAGGTGTGTGGGTGCACTCCGAGGACAAGATCGGCAAGGACGCCGGAGAGCTCGCCGGCGGGGATCCGATCGGCGTCACGGCGACCAACGACGCGGATGCGTTGGTGGCGCTGCAACCGGACTGCGTGGTGTACGCCGCGAGCGGACCGGAACGCGACGCGGCGGCGGTGCCCGATTACCTAAAACTTCTCGAGGCCGGGATCAATGTCGTGTCGACGTCGTCGACCACCTTGATCTATCCCCCCGCCTATTACTCACCGGAGTGGCGCGACCAGATGGAACAGGCCGCGAACAAGGGCGGCGCGTCCTTCTACGCCTCTGGGATCTTTCCCGGCTTCGGCTCCGATCAGCTCGCGCTGGTGTTGGCCACGCAGTCGAAGCGGATCCGTTGCGTGACCGTCACCGAGGTCGCGCTCAACGACCACTACCCGGTGGCCGATGTGATGATGAACGGCATGGGCTTCGGACGCCCACTCGATTTCGAACCGCTGCTCAAGACGCCGGGATTCATCGAAATGGCCTGGCGAGCACCGATTCACCTGATCGCGGCCGGTCTTGGCGTCGAGGTCGAGGAGGTCCGCGGCAGCCTCGACCGCCGGATCACCGACAGAGACATCGAGGTGGCGTTCGGCACGATCGAGGCCGGCACGTGCGGTGCGGTGAGCACTCGGGCCGCGGGTGTGGTCAACGGTCGGGAAGCCATCGTCGTCCAGCACATCATCCGGATGGCACGCGACGTCGCGCCGGACTGGCCGTCCTCGGCGTTCGACGCCACGTATCGCGTCGACATCGACGGTGATCCCGACATCCACTGCGCGATGAACGTCGGCGCCGCCGAGGGCCACGGCGCGGGGCATGCTGCGATGGCCGCCACCGCGATGCGCGTGGTCAACGCGATTCCTTACGTGGTGGCGGCTCCCGCCGGTCTGCTGAGTACGCTGGACCTGCCGAACACGTTGCCCCGGAACGCGTTCGGGTGAGCAGCGGGAGTCAGCGATGTTCTCGATCCGATTCGACATGCGGGCACCGCGTTTCGGTGCGGCGACGACCGACCTGTATGCGGCGGCAATCGACATGTCGGCGTGGGCCGAGCAGCACGGATGCGTGGCGGCGGTGCTGTGCGAGCACCACGGATCGGAGGACGGATATCTTCCCGCACCCACGATGTTGGCATCGGCGATCGCGGCCCGCACTGAGCGGTTGGCGCTCAGCGTGGTGGTGATACTTCCGTTCTACGATCCGGTCCGGCTGGCCGAAGACGTGGCGGTGCTCGACATTCTCAGTAACGGCCGGGCTTCGTATGTATTCGGGCTGGGTTACCGCCCCGAGGAGTTCGAGCACTTCGGCATCGACCGGTCACGCCGGGGCGCGCTGGCCGACGAGAACCTCGACTTGCTGCGGGCGCTGCTGACCGGCCGGCCAACAGTGCACGACAATCGCCGCATCATGGTGTCACCGCCACCGTGCACTCGCGGCGGGCCCACCCTGATGTGGGGCGGTGCAAGCCTCGCTGCGGCGCGCCGCGCCGGCCGTTACGGTCTGGGGCTTCTGGCCAACGGCAGCGTTACCGGTATGCGGGACGCGTACGAAACCGCGTCACGCGAGCACGGGTACGAGCCAGGCGGTGTGCTTTTGCCCCCGCCCGACACGCCGACGGTCACGTTCGTCGCCGACGACGTCGATGAGGCGTGGGAAGAGATCGGCGAACACCTGTTTCACGACGCCCAGATGTATGCGCGGTGGAATCCGGACAACCACGCTTCGGCCGGCATCTCGGCGGCGCGCGATGTGGAGGAGTTGCGCCACCACTACAGTTCGCACCGGATCATCACCTCCGATGCGGCGAGCGAAATCATCCGCGGGGGAGGGTTTCTCAACCTTTCGCCGCTGTGCGGCGGTATTCCACCCGAGATCGCGTGGCCATATCTGAGGCGCGCCGCTGACGCGGCAGCGACCCCGACGACGACAGGAGAGAACAGCAGATGACCGATACCGATACCGTCGATCTGTACTACGACCCATTCGATTTCGACATCGACGACGACCCGTACCCGATCTGGAAGCGGATGCGCGACGAGGCGCCGCTCTATTACAACGACAAGTACAACTTCTACGCGTTGAGCCGCTACGACGATGTCGCCCAGGGGTTGCACGACTGGGACACCTATCGGTCGGGCAAGGGCACCACGATGGACGTCATCATGAGCGGTGTGGACGTGCCGCCCGGGGTGATCCTGTTCGAGGACCCTCCGCTTCACGACATTCACCGGCGGGTGCTGTCGAAGGTCTTCACACCGCGCCGAATGGAGGGCATCGAGTCTCTAGTGCGCCAGTTCTGCGTTCGTGCGCTCGACTCCTTATCGGGCGCCTCCCGTTTCGACGTGATCGGCGACTTCGGGGCGTTGATCCCGATGCGGACGATCGGTTACCTGCTGGGCATACCCGAGCAGGGTCAGCAACAGATCCGCGACAACACCGATGCGTCGATAGGGCTGAAGGAGGGCAGTTTTCAGGCAGTGTCGGCCGCGACGTTCGAGAACGCTTATCAGTTGTTCGCCGACTACATCGAATGGCGGGCAGAGCATCCGTCGGATGATCTCATGACTCAATTGCTCAACGCCGAAGTCGAGGACGACGGTCAACTCCGGCCACTGTCGCGCATCGAGGTGTTGACGTACACATCCATGATCGCTGGTGCCGGGAACGAGACAACCACCAGGCTGATCGGTTTCATCGCCCAGCTGCTCGCCGAGCATCCCGATCAGCGACGCGAACTGGTCGACGACTTCTCGCTGATACCGCGTGCGATCGAGGAGGTGTTGCGCTACCAGGCGCCGTCGCCGGTACAGGGCCGGTATGTCGCCCGCGACACCGTGGCGTACGGGAAGACGATCGCCGAGGGCTCGGTGATGTTGTTGCTCAACGGTTCTGCTAATCGGGACGAGCGACGCTATCCCGATGGAGAGAGTTTCGACATCCATCGCGGCGGGTCACACTTGTCGTTCGGGCAGGGGCTGCACTTCTGTCTCGGTTCGTCGTTGGCCAGGATGCAGGCCAGGGTCGCACTCGAGGAGATGCTGCGCCGGTGGCCCGAGTGGGAGGTCGACTACGAGGACGCCGCGATGGCCCACACCTCCAGCGTGCGAGGCTGGGGCAGGATGCCGATCATCGTCGGCTAGCGTCCTCGGCTGCCGAGCGCGTGGTGACGCCGCGCAGCAGGGTGTCGCGGACGTGGATCTGCGACGCGCGGGGGCCCAGGTCGTGAAGGAGGTTCTCCGGGATCCACGACACCCCGATGACGACGCGGGCCAGCGTCTCGTTCGACGGTGCGTCAATCGCGATCTCGCCGGCGCGAATCCCCGCGGTGAGCAGAGATTTCATTTGACGGACGCGTTTGGTGAACAGCCATGCGATGTTGGGGGTGTCCGGAGGAGACTGCCGCATCCATGCCAGCTGAATCCGGAACTCGTCGCCGAAGTGGGCGAGCGCGTTGGTGTGGATCCAGCTCAACGCATCGAGTTTCTCGACCGCCGACGCCTCGGACCGCAGCACGCTCGTCCACCCCACCTCGGCGACCTTCTCACCGAACGACTGCATGATCGAGGCCAGCAGTTCTTCTTTCGACCCGATCAAGCGGTACACCGTCCCGGTGCCGAGGCCGGCGGCCGATGCGATGTCGCGGATCGTGGTGACCTCGTACCCTTTTCGCCCGAATTCGGCTCGGGCGACTGCGCGCACGTGTGAGGCCTTGTCGTTGGGCGCGTTCTCTTCCTCCTCGATCCACGACTTCACCGCGTCATCGGCGGCGATGAACGCGGGGGAGCGATCAAGTTCGGCGTCACTGGGAGGGACGGTGGCCAGTCCTTCCAGCAGGATCCGGCACAGCGTGGCCGCAACCTTGTCGGCGCCTGCGCTGTGTCGGATGACGTCGAGTCCGATTTGGCGCATCGACTGGACGATCCGGTCGGCAAGGATGGGCAGGTCGACGTCCGGGCGTAGATAACCGCTCCACCGCGCGGCACGCAGCGTCTGCACCATCGCTTCGAGGATCTTCGCGGGGCGCTGTTGAGCCAGCGCGGCCAGTTCCGGATTCGAGGTCGGTGTCTCGTAGAACGTCATCTGTAGTGCGGCGCTGTGGGTCACCGCGCACTGGGCGACCGCGGCGCCCAACTCCACGATCCGATCGAACGCCGACAGCGGGGCGGGGTCGTCGAGCCGATTGAGGGCTTGATCGGCGATGCGATCGAGGTCCTCGTGGTAGCGCCGAAGCAACTCGACGAGGATTGCCTCCTTGGACTCGAAATGGTGATACAGGCTGCCGGGCAAGATGCCTGCGGCGTCGGCGATCTCTTGAAGTGACGTGCGCAGCCCGGACGTGGCGATCAACGACGCCGCCGTCTGCAAGATTTCGGTCCGCCGGGTGCCGTCGTCGTAGGAATGGCCCGCGTGCTTCGCGAGGTCGGCCTTCGGCGTCACACGACGCCCCACGACACCTCCAATGCCAGGCTCCCGTCCACCTGTTTGGTCGAACCGACCCAAAGTTTGGTTAACGTTACCAGAACTGGGTTACCGGGCAGTGTCGGTCGAGGGGAAAGCGCCGGCAGCGGGGCCGGGCAGTCACGAACTGGAGGGAAAGCGAACGGGGTTCAGCGGGCGCTCGTAGGAGATGTCACTTCGGTCGTGCGCGACGGTGAGGATGTCGGCGAGAAAGCCCATGGTCTCGTCGGTGATCAGCGTCGTTCCCTCGGTGTGCCATTCCACGACGCAGACCCGCGCGGCGATGGCCCAACGGCCGTCCCGGCGCTCGAGCCGGTCGATGTAGCGGCCGCCGTTGACGGTCAGATGGTTTGCCGGGGCGCGGTCGGTGCCGACGAACAGATAGTAGGTTTCGGCGTGCGCCCGGTCCCCCGTGATGTCCGCGGTGTGGTTCAGCAGGTAGTGCTGGTAGCGGGGTTGCGTCTCGTGGTACGCGAATGCCCAGTCAATGAATTCGTCGACGGGGCCGACGAAACCGATGTGCTCGTCGACCGCACCGTCGTGGTAGGCCGAACGCACCAGTTCGCGGTCGCGTCGATCCATCCCGCGGGCGTACCGCTGCATGCAGTCGAAGATGTCCGCGCGGTCGCTCAACGCCTGCAACCTCTCGTTCACAGCGATGTCCCCTCCCACGTGTCCACGGCGACCACCTCGGCTATCGGTCGACGTTCCGCCGGACGGAATCTGACGCCGGGCCGCAGCCGGCCGACCGGCAGAAGGCAGCCCTGGACGTAACTTTCCGGGATGCCGAGCAGATCGCGGACCGTTGCCTCGTAGGTCAGATGCAACGTCGTCACGCAGGTTCCGTAGCCACGCGTGTGAAGCGCGAGCGCGAAGTTCCAGACGGCGGGGAAGATCGAACCGTACAGCGTCGCCTGGTAGAACGACTCGTCACCGTCGACGCGCGGCAGATACGGTTCGTAGCAGGGGATTACGAGAAGTGGGACTTTCGCCATGTTCTCGACCAGCCACTCGGTCGAGGACATGATCTTCTTGCCGGGTGTTTCGGGTGGCAACAGGTCGGCGATCAGTTGCCCACCGACCCTCTGCAGATAGGCGTCGCGGTAGAGCTCGGCGAGCTGCGCGCGGATTTCCTCGTCGAAAACGGCTACCCAGCGCCAGCTCTGTTGGTTCGAGCCGTTGGCGGCGTGCATCCCGATCCGCAGGCACTCTGCGACGTCGCGACGATCGACAGCTGTATCGAGGTCAAGCGATTTTCGTGCCGATCGGGTTGTCGTCAGGAGCTGGTCGATGTCCATGGCGCTCCTTGTGCTCGGTCTCCGCGGAGACGATAATGCGGAACAGATTTTTGGTCAATGATGGTGAGGCCGGTCGAGAATGATGTTCAGCCGGTGACCCCGAGGCGCCGCGTCACCGCGAACACCTCGTCGTAGATCGATCCCGGAACGGTGAACGGATCGGTGGCCGCGACCGCCTCGAGGTGGCCGGCGATGTCCTCGGCCGTCGGGTCGCCGTCCCGTGGTGCCAGCCAGCCCTCGCTCAGCCCGATGAAGACCCTGGCGAACCGGCCCGCGCATGCGGAGAAGTTCTGATGGTTGACATCGCACGCCCGGCTGGCCAGGTACACCACCAGTGGAGCGACGAGCTCGGGACGGATGGCGGCGAAGAAACCGTTGTCCTCGAGGGCTTTCGGGTCGCCCAGCGTTTCGGTGACCATCCGGGAGATCCCGAAGGGCAGCACGGTGTTGGCGCGGATGCCGTGCGGTTCACCCTCAAGCGCGATGACATTGGTCAGGCCGACGATGCCGGCCTTGGCCGCCGCGTAATGCGCCTCCAGGTGCTGACCGAACATGCCCGCCGACGACGCGATGAATACGAACCGCCCGTAGCCCTGCTTCTTCATCACCCGGTAGGCGGGCTGCGACAGGTAGAACGCGCCGTCGAGATGAACCGAAAGCATGCGTCGCCACTCGACGGGAGTCAGTTCGTCGAACGCGATGGAGTTGAAGATGCCCGCATTGCTGATCACCGCGTCGAGCCGGCCGAACTCGTCGAGGGCGGTTCGTACGATGGCCTCACCGCCAGCCGGGCTGTCGACCGAGTCATAGGACGCTACGGCCGTGCCGCCGGACGCGGTGATCTCGTCGACCACCTGATCGGCGACCGCCGTGTCCAGGCCGCCTCCATGCATGGTTGCGCCGATGTCATTGACGACGATCGATGCTCCGCGCCTTGCCAACTCGAGCGCATACACACGGCCGAGCCCGCGGCCCGCCCCGGTGACCACGGCGACCTGGTCGGCGAAATCGATCATCGTTCCTCCGGCGATTGACGGCGGTCCGGCCGGACTCTACGTTGGAACAGATATTTGGTCAACGAGAAAGGGCGCGCTCGATGACGAGCGAGGACGCCGACGATCCCAAGCGCTTGGCGCTGCTGGCCTCGGCCCTGGCCGGCCGCACGATAGCGGTCGCGCCTGCCACTCCCGGCGAACCGGCATGGACCGACGGCGTCACGCTGTTCGTCGACCCATCCGCCGGCGCGCACCGCCAACTCGAGGCGGTCACGGTGCAGGCCTCGCTGCTGGCCAGTGGAGGCCTGGAAGCGGACGTGGTGCGCAAACTCGTTAGGCGGCCGGCCCTGGCGCGCCGGTACCTCGCGGTCGAGGGTCAGCGGGCGTTGTCGGTCAACGACGACCTGCTGCCGACGGGTGTCCGCCGCCTTCTCGACTGTGACCTTGCTGCCCGCGCGGATTCCGCGGTCGGTTCCTTGAAGGTGGCGGGGCAAAGCCGTGACATCGCCGATCCGCCCGCGGGCTTCGGCGTCATCAGGGCGCAGAAGCTGTTGGCCAACCGCGCCTCCGCCGCGCAGGTGGAATCGGCCGGCGGGCACGCCCCTCGGCGCGAGGCGAACAAGGAACTGGCAGACCTCGACGACGACGATGACGGCCTGGACGACGGCGAAGACGTGATGGATCCCTTCACGAGTCCCGTTGGTGGGGGCGGTGTGCTCGGCAAGCTTTTGAAACGAATGACAAAGAGTGTCCGCAAACTCTCCGGTGCGGGCACGCCGGGCGCGGATACGCCAACCCATCGCTCCCGCAGGGGATTTCGTGGCGCAGGCGCGGTGACCTCGAGTGCGGCCGGTGCGGTGGACGCTGACGGCTGGGAAGCCTCCACAACCGGGGGGCGCACGTACCACGAGTGGGACTTCCAGCGACGCGGCTACCGTCCCGACTGGTGCACCGTGATCGAGATCGACGCACCGATCGAGAAGGGGGAAGCGTTGGTTCGCCCGGATGTCCACGCCTTGCGGCGCCCCCTCACCCGCCTGGGCATCGGGCTGGACCGGTGTCACCGGCAGGTCCAGGGCGACGATATCGACGTCGATGCCGCGGTCGAGGCACGCGTGGAAACGCTGGCGGGTTCGACGCCCGACGAGGCCGTCTACCTCGACAATCTGCGAAGGCGTCGCGATTTGGCCGTACTCGTCCTGCTCGACGTCTCCGGTTCGGCAGGCGAATCGGGCACTTACGGCCAGACCGTGCACGAGCAGCAGCGGACGGCCGCGGCGGCGCTGACCGTTGCCCTCCATGAACTCGGGGACCGCGTCGCGCTATACGCGTTTCAGTCACAGGGTCGCTCGGCGGTTCATCTCGTGCCAGTCAAGCGCTTCGACGATCACCTCGACGCGATGGTCATGCGGCGCCTGGGCAGCCTCACCCCGGGCGCCTACTCACGACTGGGGGCGGCCATTCGGCACGGTACGGCGGTGATGACGGAGAAGGCGGGCACGTCACGTCGCCTGCTGGTCGTGCTGTCCGACGGCTTGGCCTACGACCACGGCTACGAACGGCGCTACGGTGCGGCCGACGTACGCCGGGCGTTGGGGGAGGCCCGACGAGAAGGTATCGGCTGCTTGTGCTTGACGATCGGCGCCGCCACCGACTCGGGGGAGCTGGCCATGGTGTTCGGCAGCGCTGCGCACGCGTCGATACCCAAGCCCACGCAGCTGGCCGACGTGATCGGCCCGTTGTTCCGCTCGGCGCTGCGCACCGCGGACCTGCGTCGGCGGCTGTCGACTGCGCCTACACCTTGAACCAAACATCTGTTCCGCGCTAGGGTCCTTATGCGAGCTCGAACCGAAGGGAAGCCATGCAGGTGAAGCCACCGCGGCCCTACTACGTGCCCGTCGCGAACGAGGAACAGGTCTTCAAGGCCGCATACAAGCAGGGGCTTTCCATCGCACTGAAGGGTCCGACGGGCTGTGGCAAGACGCGGTTCGTCGAGGCGATGGCCCATGACCTGGATCGTCCGCTGATCACCGTCGCCTGCCATGACGACCTGACCACCGCCGACCTCGTCGGCCGGTTTCTGCTGCGCGGCGGTGAAACCGAGTGGGTCGACGGGCCCCTGACCCGTGCGGTCCGCGACGGCGCTATCTGCTATCTCGACGAGGTCGTGGAAGCCCGCCAGGACACCACCGTCGTGCTGCATCCGCTGGCCGACCACCGCAGACAACTTCCGATCGAACGGCTCGGGGTCACGCTGGAAGCGGCGCCCGGGTTCTGTCTGGTCGTCTCCTACAACCCGGGCTACCAGAGCGTGCTCAAGGATCTCAAGGACTCCACAAGGCAGCGGATGGTTGCGATCGAATTCGGTTTTCCCGCAGCCGACGTCGAGGAGAAGATCGTCGCCAGCGAAGCGGGCATCGCTCACGACCGCGCCGCGGACCTGGTCCGGCTGGGCCATGCGATCCGGCGGTTGGAGACGGGGGGACTGCGCGAAGTCGCTTCGACGCGGGTACTGATCGCCGCAGGGCGGCTGATCGGCGAAGGTTTGACCCCGCGGGACGCCGCACGGGCCGCGATCGCGGGCCCGCTGACCGACGACGCGACCGTCACCCGCGGCCTGCTCGAGATGATCGACGCGTACTTGGTCGACCAGGCGCCGGATGATTGACCCCGATCATGACCCTCGCTACTGTCTGAACAAATATTAGGTTTCTACGACGGAGGTGGCATGTCCTACGAGAGCACCGCGGAACCGATCAAGTTCGGGTACCTCATGGACTTCAAGCTGCCCGACCTGTACCCGCAGGAGATGAAGGAAGATCTGTCCAATCCCTTCGAGCTGATCTTCGCCGAGGCGGTTGAGAATGGCGTGATCGATCGGCCCATCGAAATCATCTACAAGGAGGTCGAGGGGCTGCCGAAAGGTTCGGTCAAGGCGGTGATCGACGCCTACGGCGAACTCGTCGACGAGGGGTGCCTCGCGGTGTTCGGCCCGCACATCACCGACAACTGCGTGCCGACCCGCGAGGCCATCGAGGAGCGGTTCCGGGTGCCCGCGCTCAGCGTCACCGGCAGCGACGCATGGCTGGGGGAGTGGACGTTCGCGTTTCCGCAGGGGTCTTTGACCGACGAGCCGATCTTCTGGGCGGACCTTCTGGCCAAGGGTGGACACCACGAGGTCGGCGTCCTCATGGAGCAGTCACTGGTCGGCGAGACGTACGTGAAGAACTTCCGGAACGCATGCCGGCGCAAGGGGATCCGGATCGTCGCCGAAGCCGCGATCGCGCAGACGGCCCAAGACGTCTCGGAAGCGGTGCGCACACTGCACGAAGCCAAGGCGCAGGCCGTGGTGCATGCCGGTTTCGGGTTCGGCATCGTGTTCGTCAACCCGGCACTGGAAGAACTCGGTTGGGATCCACCGCGGTTCACCAGCACGGCATTCCAGAACGCGTGGATCAACCCGATCATGTGGAACGCGTTCATGGGGTGGACTGGCGTGGACCAGTACGACGAGGGCAACCCTGTTGGTCAGCGGTTCCTCGACAAGTACCAGGAGAAGTTCGGCCGCAGGCCGGAATACTGTGTGCCCGTGGTGAACTGCGACGTCGCCACGGCGTTGCTGCGCGCGTGCAGCGATGCGCATCCACTCAGTCCGCGCGGCGTCAAGGAGGCCTTGGAACGCGTCAAGATGATGCCCGCCGCCGCGGGGGCACCGGGAACCCGTGTCTCGTTCGGCAACTGGACGCGCCGGGCGTGGATGGGCGCCGGGTATCTCGTCGCTCGAAGGCTGGACGCCGACGGCGTCAACTCTCATCTCGTCGACCGCTTTGGTGAGGAGTGAACCGTGACCACTGAAACGCCGAAGGCCGAAGCCACCTCGCCGGACTCTCCGGGGCCGACGAAACGGTCCTGGCTCGGGCCGTCAATCTCGGTGGCGGCACTCCTTGCCGTCGCGGTGTTCTTCGCCGTCAACACCCGTAAGGGTCCGGGGTCCCCACGCATCGCCAATCCTGATGTCGAGGGGACACCGCGGCCCGTCGAGGTGCTGTTCGGGTGGAGCACGTCCACGTGGGTGGTGATCCTCGAGACCTTCACCGTCGTCACGATGGCCGTCATCATCACCTTGTGGGTGGTGCACTGGCGACGAAACCCGCACAACCCGACGTTGCTGATGGCACTCGTGACGTCCTTGATCGTGTGGCAAGACCCGATCATGAACTGGTCGCCGTTCGCGGTCTACAATCCCGAGCTGGCGCACCTGCCCGAGGACTGGCCGTTGGTGTCGCTGTCACCGACGGTGGAACCGTTCGTGGTCCTCGGATACGTGATGTTCTACCTCGGGCCCTACTTCCCGGCGATCTGGATTTTGCGGAAACTGCAGGCGCGCAGGCCTGTCGAGTCGTTCGTGTGGCGCCATCCGCTGATCAGCCTGGCGGCCATCATCTTCCCGATCGGGGTGGTGGTGGACGCAGCGCTCGAGATCACCCTGGTGCGCACCGGCATGTACATCTATTCACAGGTGCCGCCGTGGGCGTCGGTGTTCACCGGAGACACCTATCAGTTCCCGTTGATCTGGGAAGTGGTGGCGGTGACGTTCGTGATGATCCCCGCCGGCGTGCTGCTCTACCGCGACGACACCGGTAAATCGGTCGCGGAGAAGCTCGCTCAGCGAGCGCGGATTTTCGCCTCGAGGCCCAGGTTGGGCACCTTCGTCGTGATGTTCGTGATCATCAACGTCGCCTACTTCTGTTACGGCGGGCTTTTCGCGATCGTCAAGGCGACCAAGATCTCCACGTCGGTGGCCTGCCCGTGGCCGTATCCGGAAGTGAAGATCTATGACCCTCAGGGCTTCTACGAAGCGAACGGCCAACCGGGTCCGTATTCCGTCGGCATCATGTCGACCTGGATGAGCGGGCAGCCCGACGGGCGCCCAGACGTGGAGCTGGGTGAGAAGAGCAACCGGTGCGCACCGGACGCCCAGAATGGATAAAGCGCGCAGCGTCGTGATCACCGGCGCCTCGCGCGGGCTCGGATTGGCATCGGCCACCCATCTGTACCGGCGGGGCTGGCGGGTCGTCGCGGCCATGCGGTCCGTCGATGCCGGCATGCAACGGCTGCGTGAGGCGACCGGCGCGGCGCCGAACGATCCGAACCTGATCGGTGTCACGCTCGACCTCACCGACACCGCGTCGATCGAGGCGGCCGCCAAGTCCACCGAGGAGGCGGTCGGCGCGCCACATGCGCTGGTGCACAACGCCGGCATCTCGGCTGCCGGAATGGTCGAGGAGACACCGGTGAATCTGTGGGAGCAGATGTTCGCGACCAACATCTTCGGTCCCGTCGCGCTGACCAGGGCGTTGCTGCCGTCCATGCGCGAAGCCGGGCGCGGCCGCATCGTGCTGGTGTCGAGCCAGGGTGGTGTGCGCGGAATGCCGGCCACCGCACCGTATTCGGCGGTCAAGGGCGCTTTGGAACGCTGGGGCGAGTCGATGGCCGCCGAGATCGCGCCCTTCGGCATCGGCGTCACGATTCTGGTGACCGGTACCTACGACACCGAGATCATCACCGATGCGGGAACCACCGACTGTCGCGATTTGGATGGTCCCTATGCGCGGCACCACCGCACGATGGACAAGCGTGGCCGCGCGGCTATGCGCATGGCCGCACGGTCGCCCGAGAAGTTCGCGGAGGGCCTGGCCGAGGCGCTGGACAGTTCGAAGCCGTTCGTCAAGCGGCCGGTGGGCCCCGACGCGCGAATGTTGTTGATCGCCAACCGGGTGTTCCCGTCGGCCGGGTTGCACCAGATGATCCGGCTGATGATGGGAATCCCGCGATTCGGCGCGCTACGAGAGAGCAGAGACCATGGCTGACGTTTGCTTCGAATCGAAGATGATGATCGACGGCAAGCTCGTCGACGGTGAGGCCGGCACCTTCACCAACCTCAACCCGGCGACCGAAGAGGTGCTCGGCGAGGTCGCCGATGCTTCGGCGTCTGATATGCACCGCGCGATCGACGCGGCGCGGCGGGCGTTCGACGAGACGGGCTGGTCCACCGACCATGCGTTCCGGCAGCGGTGCCTGCTGCAGCTGCAGGAGGCACTCGAGTCCGAACAGGAAGAGCTGCGCGAGGAGCTCATCCTCGAGGTGGGCTGTCCGCGTGCCATCACGCACGGCCCCCAACTCGATGCGCCGTTGGCCGACGCGCTGCGGTACCCGGCTCGGCTGATCGACGAATACCCCTGGGAGACCTCGTTGGGCGATGCGCTGGTGTCGGTCACCGGGGTCAACACCACCCGAAAAGTCTGGCGCGAACCCGTCGGCGTGGTCGGGGCGATCGTGCCGTGGAACTTCCCCTTCGAGGTCACCATCCAGAAGATCGGCCAAGCCCTCGGTACCGGCAACACCGTCGTGCTCAAGCCGGCGCCCAACACCCCGTACAACGCAACCCGGCTGGGCCGGCTGATCGCCGAGAACACCGACATCCCACCGGGTGTCGTCAATGTCGTCACCGCCTCGGATCACTTTGTCGGTGAAGAACTCACCCTGTCACCGAAGGTGGACCTGATCTCGTTCACCGGATCCACTGTCGTCGGCAGGCGGATCATGGAGAAGGGCGCTGCGACGATGAAGCGGTTGTTCCTGGAACTGGGCGGCAAGTCGGCGACCATCGTGCTCGAGGACGCGGACTTCGCGCTGGGCTGCATGATGGGCATCGCTCCGTGTATGCACGCGGGTCAGGGGTGCGCCAACCCGACCCGGCTGCTTCTGCCGCGTTCGCGCTACGACGAAGGCGTCGAAATCCTCAAGGGCATCTACGAAGGTGTCGCGCCCGGGGATCCGCAGGATCCGGGCACGCTGTGCGGACCGGTCATCTCCGACAAGCAGCGCGGGCGCATCCGCGGATACATCGACAAGGGCGTCGAGGAGGGCGCGACCCTGCTCGTCGGAGGTGCCGAGGCTCCCGACGGCATGGACAGGGGATTCTTCGTCAAGCCAACACTTTTCGCCAACGTCGACAACGCGATGACCATCGCTCAGGAGGAGATCTTCGGCCCGGTGCTCTCGGTGATCCCGTTCGACGACGAGGACGACGCGGTGCGCATCGCCAACGACAGTCCGTACGGCCTGGCGGGCAACGTAATGGCCGGGACGCTGGACAGGGCCCTGTCAGTGGCCAGGCGACTGCGCGCCGGATTCATCGGACTCAACGGCACCGCCGGGTACGGCGCTGACACGCCGTTCGGTGGCTATAAGGCCAGCGGTATCGGACGCCAGAACGGTGTCGCCGGGTTCGACCAGTACACCGAGATCAAGTCCGTCGCCTATCCGGCTGGTTCGTAGGAGGGACGCCATGCAACTGTTGTTCGAGGACCTCGAGGACTTCGGCGAGTTCGACGACTTCTTGTCGGGCGATGTGCGCGACCCCTATACGGAACTGGCGAGGCTGCGTCGCGAAGAGCCGGTGCAGAAGATCGAGATCCCTGGTATCCCTGGGCAAGAAGGTAAGCCGATCGTCATGGTCTACCGCTATGAAGAAGCCCAGCAGATGTTGCGGGACAACGAGACGTTCTCGTCGTCGATCATCATCCAGGCGTTCGGGGACGTGTTCGGTAAGCATGTGATGCTCGGAATGGACGAACCCGAGCACGGCAGGCACCGGGCCCTGGTGGCGAAGGCGTTTTCGCAAAAGGCCCTGGCCCGTTGGGAAGACACGCTGGTGACCAAGATCGGCAATGCGCTGATCGACCGCTTCGCCGGCCGGGGATGTGTCGACCTCGTCAAGGAGTTCAACTTCCCGTATCCCACGTTGATCATTGCCGGGTTGCTGGGCCTGCCGCAGGACGACTACGCGCAGTTCCAGAAGTGGTCGATCTCGCTGCTGTCGTTCACCATCAACCCCGAGCGCGGGCGGGAGGCGTCTTTGGCGCTGGCCGACTACTTCCGGCCCATCCTGGCGGCGCGACGCGAGGAACCGCGCGACGACCTGATCAGCCGGCTGGGCGCGGCCGAGATCGACGGGGAAAAGCTCTCCGACGAAGAGATCTTCTCGTTCCTGCGACTGCTGCTGCCCGCGGGTGTGGAGACGACGTACCGGTCGCTGGGGAACCTGTTGTTCGGGTTGTTGTCCAACCCCGAACAGCTCGACGCGATCCGGGCCGACCGGTCGCTGATTCCGCAGGCGATCGAGGAAGCGGTGCGCTGGGAGCCGCCGCTGAGCATGATCACCCGGATCGCGAGCCGCGACACCGAACTCGGCGGGGTCCACATCCCCGAGGGTTCGTCGGTGATGCCGGTGCTGGGTGCGGCCAACCGGCAGGACGAGCGCTTCCCACAGCCCGATCAGTTCGACATCTTCCGCGAAGCTAAGGCGAACATCGGCTGGGGCCACGGCGTGCACGTCTGCCTGGGCATGCATCTGGCGCGCCTCGAGATGCGCGTCGCGCTCAACCTCCTGCTGGATCGGCTGCCCAACCTGCGGCTGGACCCCGAAGCCGACGAAGCCTACATCCGCGGGCAGGTGTTCCGGTCTCCGACCGCGCTGCCGATCGTGTTCGACCCCGCGGTCAGCCCGTGACCGATCTGCGCTTTGACGACAGGGTGGTGGTCGTCACCGGCGGCGGCCGCGGGATCGGGCGCGGTCATGCGCTGCTGCTCGCGGCCAAGGGTGCCTGCGTCGTCGTCGCCGACAACGGGGCGCAGATCGACGGTCGCGCATGCGGCTCGCGGCCGGCCGACTCTGTGGTCGATGAGATCGCGAAAGCCGGTGGCCGGGCGGTGGCGTGCAGTGCCTCCGTCGCCGAGGAGTCGGGGGCGCGGGCGGTGGTCGACACCGCAGCCGAAACGTTCGGGCGCATCGACGCGGTGATCAACAACGCCGGCGTCCACGACCCGGGACTTTTCGAGACGCTGTCACCGGACCGGGTCCGCAAGATGCTCGACGTGCACTATTTCGGAACGCTTTTCGTCACGCGGGCGGCATGGCCCCATCTAGTCAAGGCGGGCCGCGGGCGGATCGTCAACACCGTCTCCGAGGCCATGCTCGGCGGCATCCCCGAACTCACGAGCTACGGCGCGGCCAAAGGGGCGGTCTGGGGGCTGACCCGTACCCTCGCCACCGAGGGCGTGGCCCACGGCATCGGAGTCAATGCGATCGCGCCACGGGCCTACACTCGCATGTCGGCCTCCCAGGGCCGCCAACTGGCCGAGCTGTACGGCATGTCAGAGGACATGATGGCCGAAATCAACGCCAGTATGCCTCCCGAGCTGTGCGCTCCCGCAGCGGCTTTCCTTGCGCACGAGTCGTGCCCGCTCACCGGTGAGGTCCTGCTGACGGGGATGGGCGGTGTCTCACGCCTCGCGGTCGTGCGCACCCAGGGCATCTGGAAGCAGCCGCTGACCGCCGAAGACATCGCCGAGAACCTCGACCAGATCATGAGCGTCGACGACGCCTACGTGACCGAAGCAACCAGGAGTGTCTTGTGACCGATTTCGAAACCGTCGACTTCTTCACCGATGCGGCTCTTGTTCCCGACCCGTATCCGTATTTCGATCATCTACGGTCCAAATGTCCGGTGGCACAGGCAACCCCCTTCAATGTGCTCGCCGTGACCGGTTACGACGAGGCGCTCGCCGTCTACAAGGACCCGGCGTTCTCCTCCTGCGTATCGGTCGCCGGCCCGTTCTCGGGTATGCCATTCGGGCCGGGGGAATCCGATGACGTCAGCGAGCTGATCGAAGAGCACCGCGCCGCTGTGCCGATGGCCGAACACATCACGTCGCAGGATCCGCCGCTGCACACGCGCACCCGCGGCCTGCTGAACAAGCTCATCACGCCTAAGCGCCTCAAGGAGAACGAGGACTTCATGTGGCGGTTGGCAGACCGGCAACTCGACACCTTCATCGACAGGGGCAGCTGTGAATTCCTGTCCGCCTACGCCAAACCGTTCTCGCTGCTGGTGATCGCGGACCTTCTCGGTGTGCCGGTCGAGGATCATGAGGAATTCAAAGCGGTCTTCGCCATGGAGACGGTCGGTGAACTCGGCAAGGACGCGCCGACATCGCACAACCCCCTGGAGTGGCTCAACGAGAAGTTCTACTCCTACATCGAGGATCGCCGACGCTCACCCCGGGAGGACGTGCTGACCGAGCTGGCGCAGGCCAAGCACGAAGACGGCTCGACTCCCGATATCGAGGACGTCATGAACCTGTCGACGTTCCTGTTCGCGGCCGGCACCGAAACGACCACGAAATTAGTCAGCTCCGCGGTCCGGTTCATCGCCGACAACGCCGACTTCGAGAAGAAGCTCCGCGACGACCGCAGCAAGATCCCCGCCTTCCTCGAGGAGACGTTGCGGATGGAAAGCCCCGTCAAATCCCACTTCCGGATGGCGCGTACCACCACCAAGATCGGCGACGTCGAGGTGCCCGCGGGGACGACGGTGATGCTGCTGCCGGGCGCCTGCAACCGTGACGAACGGAAGTTCGCCGATCCCAACGTCTTCCGGCCTGACCGCCCAAACGTTCGCGAGCAGATCGCGTTCATCCGCGGCGTCCATTCCTGCCCGGGCGCGCCGTTGGCCCGGGCGGAAGGACGGATCTCGTTGAATCGGATCCTCGACCGGATGAGCGACATCGCGATCTCCACCGAACACCACGGTTCCCCCGACGACCGTCGCTTCACCTATGAGCCGACCTTCATCATGCGTGGACTCAGCGAACTGCACATCACGTTCACCCCAGTCGGATGAGGAAGATGTCCCGGCGAGCACCTCGCCGCGTGTCACGACCGGCAAGAATCGAAGGAGCAACGACATGACCGGAAAGCTCGACGGCAAGGTCGCTTTCATCACCGGGGCCGCCCGGGGTCAGGGCCGCGCGCACGCGATCGCGATGGCCAGGGAAGGCGCAGACATCATCGCCGTCGACATCTGCCGTGACATCCCATCCAATCCGTACCCGCTCGCCACACCCGAGGATCTCGCCGAAACCGAGCGCGCCGTCAAAGAGACCGGACGCCGCGTCGTGGCCCGGGTCGCCGACGTCCGCGAACGCCACGAACTGCGCGAGGCGGTGGAGGCGGGGGTGGCCGATCTCGGCAAGATCGACGTCGTGGTCGCCAACGCCGGCATCCTGCCGATGGCGATGGGAAACCCCGATCCGATGGGCTTCGTCGACGCCTCCGACGTCGACCTGGTCGGCGTGATGAACACCGTCGCTGTGGCGCTACCACATCTGCCCGACGGCGCCTCGATCATCGTGACCGGTTCCACCGCGGGCATGATTCGCGGCACCACGACCAGCCCGGACATGGGACCCGGCGGTGCTGGATACGGATGGAGCAAGCGCGTCGTGATCGAGTACGTCGACGAGATGTGTCTTCACTTGGCGCCGCGGATGATTCGCATCAACGCCATCCACCCCACGAACTGCAACACCCACCTGTTGCAGAACGAGGGAATGTACGGCGTGTTTCGGCCCGACCTGAAGGCCGAAGGCAAGACACCGACCCGCGAAGACGCCGAACCACTTTTCTCGCTCTTTCAGGCCATGCCGATCCCGTACGTCGAGCCCGAGGACATGGCCAATCTCGGAGTGTTCCTGGCCAGCGAGGACAGTCGCTACATCACCGGTCAGCACATCCGCGTGGACGCCGGTTCACTGCTCAAATGGCCCAACGGGCCCGGCGGTTAGATCTCAGGGCCGGTGCAGGAATCCGTGCAGGATCGCCTGCACGAGTTCGTCGACGATCGCCTCGCGCGACGGCGGTCTGTTGCCGAAGAAAGTCGAACGCAGTGCCACCATCCCGACGATCATCGCGACCGTCGAGTGCGCGGGAAGATCGGGCTGATCCGAACGCAGCCCGCGCAGGCGGATACCTTCGGCGCTGATCTGGCCGAGCAGCGTGAGCGCCCGACGGATGTCGGCGATACCGGCGCTTTCGATCTCGTCGTCGGTGAGGCCGTCCGAGGAGACAAGGGTCAACAAGAGGCCGCGATGCTCGATGAGCACGTCATAGAGGCGGCCGACGAACTGCCGGGTCAGTTCCTCCTCGGTGACCTTGTCGGGAATGACGGCCTGCCAGGTCTTTCCGAAGTCGTCGACGAAGTCGGTGAACGGGAGAACGAGAGCCTCCCGGAACAGGCCCGCTTTGGAGCCGAAATGGCGGAACAGCAGATATTCGGTGACGCCTGCCGCCTCGGCGATCTCCCGCGTGGTGGTGCTGCGATAGTCCCGGCGCGCGAACAGTTCACGGGCGGCGTCGAGCAGGAGCCGCCGGGCCTCGCCTGGGGCCCTGCGCCCGGCGGGCGCCTCTGTGGCGGATCTCTTCTTCGACGAACGTCGCTGAGGCACGGGACATGACGATAGTCGTCCCTTGACCGGAGCGCCGGTAATAGTGTGCACTATTACCGCTGACGCGGGTGCGGAAGGGATGTCATCATGGGCCAACTCATCATGCTCGGAACCTTGTTCGGGCTGCTCGTTTTGATCGTCGGCTTGGTGCTGTACTTCGATCCTGAAGCACGCGGCGAGAGGGCGGTCGCGGAGGACGACCGATGAGCACCGAGCTGACGCCGGCGTTGATCGTCGGCTTGTCCTTCGCCTACGTCGGCGGAGTGTTGTTCCTGGCCTACGGCGTGTATCTGAGCATCCGGCGCGGCCGCCTCCATCCGCTGCTGCTGCTGTCGATTTCGGCGATTTCGTTCTCGTGGATCGAGGCACCGTACGACTGGGCGGTGTACGCCCAGTTCCCGCCGGCGCTTCCGCGCATGCCGTCGTGGTGGCCGATGAACATGACGTGGGGCGGCGGACTTCCGTCCTCGGTGCCGATCGGCTACATCCCCTACTTCGTGTTGCCGGCGGTGATCGGGGCGGGGCTCGGGCGGTGGCTGATTCGGCGATTCGGTTGGCGCAGACCGCAAACGCTGCTGATCGTGGGTCTGCTCGTCGGGTTCTGCTGGGCACTGCTGTTCAACGGCTTCTTCGGCCCTCGCCCCGGGGTCTTCTACTACGGCTACGTGATCCCGGGACTGGCGATTTTCGAGGGCAGCAGGTTCCAGTACCCGCTCTACGACGCGTTCGCGATGGGCCTGCAGATGATGGTGTTCACCTATCTTCTCGGACGTGTCGACTCCCAGGGGCGCAACGTGATCGAGGTGTGGGCGGACAAACGGTCGACGAGCCGCGTCGGATCATCGCTGCTGTCGATCGCCGCCGTCGTCGTGGTGGGTCATCTCATGTACGGCGCGGTGTTCGCACCGCACCTGGCGACGAAACTCGGTGGCTACGTGACATCGGGTCCGACCGAGCAACTGTTCCCGGGGGTACCGAACCAGCCGCGCTGAGCTCTTCGGCGATTTCGAAAAACCCGACGCCGTTTGCGCAGTAGGCTGCGATCATCCGAGGTAGCCGACGCACCCGGGCGCGCCGGCGCTGCGCCCGCCTACGAGGGAGGGAGCCGGCCATGAGATCTATGCGTCGCTGCCTACTGATTGCGCTGTCAATCTCGATGGTGCCGGTTGCTGTCACTGTCGCTCCCGTCGCGTCGGCGGACTGCACGAACGCGGGCGCGGCCACCGTGTGCGCCCAGGGGACCGTACGCGGCGGGGGACCCGACGCCCCGCAGGCCGGTCCGGCTTATCCCGGCTATTGCGCCGACCCCTGGTATTGCAGCGACGACTGGGGCGTCGACATCATCCTCGACCCGGGTCCCCCCGGGATAGACATCGGTCGACCGGGCCGCCCCGGCGGTGGCCCCGGCCCGCGTTAGCACGTCACCATCCGAGTAAGGAGTTGTCAATGTTGTTGCGACGCAGTGCTGTCGGCGCGGGTATGCTCGTCGGCGCGATCCTCTTCGGTGCCGCACCCGCCGCCGCCGATCCACCGAACTGCACGGCCGCCGACCTGGCAGGCGTCATGTCCGGAGTCTCTGCGGGCACATCGTCATACCTGTTCACGCATCCGGAGGTGAATGCGTTCTTCACCGGCCTGAAAGGCAAGCCCAGGGACCAGATGACGCAGGAGATCAAGGCGTACCTCGACGCGAATCCGCGGGTCCGCGACGAGCTGCGGGCGGTCCGGCAGGCCGCGTTCGACTTCCGGGCGCGCTGCGACGTAGCGATGCCCGACTTGCCGATGGGCTAACGAGCGCGAGCGGAACTGACACACTGGGACAGTGCGCGACACACCGAAGTGCTGGCTGTCCGACATGGACGGGGTCCTCGTCCGGGAGGAACACGCGCTGCCCGGCGCCGCCGAGTTCCTGCAGCGGCTCGTCGACCTGCAGCGGCCCTTTCTGGTCCTGACCAACAACTCGATCTTCACGCCGCGCGACCTGTCCGCCCGGCTGAAGCGGTCCGGCCTGGTCGTGCCCGAGGAGTCCATCTGGACTTCCGCACTGGCGACCGCGTCGTTTCTCACCGACCAGCTGCCGGGCGGATCCGCGTACGTCATCGGTGAGGCGGGGCTGACCACGGCGCTGCACGAGGCGGGCTACACGCTGACCGACGTCGAACCGGATTTCGTGGTCCTCGGCGAGACGCGGACCTACTCGTTCGAGGCCATCACGAAGGCGATCCGGTTGATCCTCGGCGGGGCTCGGTTCATCGCGACCAACCCCGACGTCACCGGGCCGTCCGCGGAAGGGCCGCTACCGGCCACCGGGTCGGTCGCCGCGATGATCACCAAGGCCACCGGCCGCGAACCGTACTTCGTCGGCAAGCCCAACCCGATGATGTTCCGCAGCGCACTGAACCGGATCGAGGCCCATTCGGAGAGCACGGTCATGGTGGGCGACCGGATGGACACCGATGTCGTCGCGGGCATCGAAGCGGGCCTGGAGACGATCCTGGTGCTGACCGGGTCGACGACGGTCGACGAGATCGAGCGGTACCCGTTCCGACCCAGCCGCGTGCTGCCGTCCATCGCCGAAGCGATCGAACTGGTGTGAGCCGCGACGGGGCCGCTGCCTACACTGACCCCGATGACCAGCACATCCGAGGCGACGCGGCCACTGGCTGGCGTGCGCATTGTGGAGATCTCCAGCTTCGTCGCCGTCCCGCTGGCCGGGATGACGCTGGCCCAGCTCGGGGCGGAGGTGACGCGGGTCGATCCGATCGGCGGCGCCGCCGACTACCGCCGATGGCCCGTCACCGGCGACGGCGAGAGCATCTACTGGGCGGGCCTGAACAAGGGTAAGCGATCGGTCGCCGCTGACGTGCGTTCCGACGAAGGCCGCGACGTCATCAAGCGGCTCATCACCAGTAGCGGGATCCTGATCACCAATGTGGCCGGGCGCGAATGGCATTCATACGAAACACTCAAAGCGCTTCGCCCCGACCTGATCCATGTCGAGGTCTCCGGTCGCGCCGACGGCGGCACCGGTGTCGACTACACGGTCAACGCGGGTATCGGTTTCCCTCTGGTCACCGGGCCAGCCGAACTCGCCACACCGGTGAACCACGTGCTGCCGGCGTGGGACGTCGCATGCGGCCTCTACACGGCGCTGGCCGTCGTGACCGCGCTGCGGCACCGCGACGTGACAGGAGAAGGCCAGCGAATCGGCATCCCCCTGGAGAACGTCGCCCTGGCGACGGCGGGCAACCTCGGCTTCTTCACCGAGGTCATGGTCAACGGCACCGCACGCGAACGCATCGGCAACTCGGTGTACGGCCAGTACGGCCAGGACTTCGTCAGCAGCGACGGGGTGTCGTTCATGGTCGTCGCGTTGACCGGTCGACATTTCCGCGATCTCACCGAGCTCACCGGTACGACGAAAGCGGTTGCCGCGCTGGCAGAGACGCTCGGCGCCGACTTCTCCGACGAGGGGCAGAGGTTCGTGCATCGCGACGCGTTGAGCGGATTGTTCGCCGAATGGTTCACCGCACACACCGGCGACGAGATCAGTGCCGCGCTGTCGGCCACGTCGGTGCTGTGGGAGCGCTACCGCACCTTCGCCGAGGCGGCCACCGAGGACAAGGTCACCGACAACCCGCTGTTCACGTCGCTCAACCAGCCGAGGATCGGCAGCTATCTGGCGCCGGGGCTCCCGATTTCGATCGACGGACAGTATTCGCCCGCGGTCGCATCGCCGGCGCTGGGGGACGACACCGTCGCCGTGTTGGGCGAGTGGCTGGGGCTGACCGCCGATCAGGTCGACGGCCTGGTCGCGTCGGGCGCGGTGGCGACGGGACGCGCGGGATGAGCAGGCTGCTCGACCTGCTCGAGCTGCGCTCCGGGACGGAGGCGGACGGTTGGGTCGGGCCGGCGAGCGGCCCTGCGGGCAAACGCGCCTACGGCGGTCAGTTCGTCGCGCAGAGCCTGGCCGCCGCTTGCCGCACCGTCGACGGAGACCGGTTGCCGACGAATCTGCACCTGCAGTTCCTGCGCGGCGGAGAGGCGGGCGACGACGTCGACTACACCGTCGCACGCGTCTTCGACGGCCGCACGTCCTCGGCCCGCCGTGTGGAATCCCGGCAGCAGACACGGCTTCTGACCACGGCCACGGTGTCCTTCGCCGTGCCCACCCGCGGCCCGGAGCACGGGCGTCGACTCCCCGCGCTGTACGATCCGGAGTCCTTACCGCGCACCGGTCCCGCCGGGCCCGCGCCGTCGATGCCGCTCGAGGAACTCGACATCAGGATCGTCGACGACAGCTCCTCTGGAGAGTTCGTCCGCCGTCTCTGGTGGCGCGCCACAGTGCCGCTTCCGGACGATCCGATCGTGCACACCCTGATCGCGGTCTATGTGTGCGACGTGTACATGATCGATCCCGCGCTACAGGTTCACGGCCATTCGATGCGGGCGCGCACGCACCGCAGCGGGACCACGGATTCGTCGATCTGGTTTCATCAACCGGTATTCGCCGACCAGTGGAACCTGCTCGAGACGACCTCGCCCGCCGCGGCACGGGGAAGGGGCGTTGTCACCGGGAACCTGATCCGCGCCGACGGGGTCATCGTCGCCACGCTGGCGCAGGAAGGCCTTATCGCGGAGCGGGATTGAGCTCTGCCGAGGCGCCCTGCCTGCGGCGTACCCGCAGCCCTCGACGCGCCATCGTCACCAGATAGGTGAGCAGTATGCCGACGGCAAGCGAAGCGATCACGCCGACGGCGGGGTGGCCGGGGAACATCGCATACACCTGGTAGTGGACGAGGTAGGTGTACAGCGAGGCCTCGGCGAGAACACCGACCGCCACGGTCAGCGCCGCGGGGCAGCGGATGGTGAGCAACCAGATCACCAGGGCGAGACCGCCGAACACGAGAAGCTCTCGCAGCGTGCTGTCGAAGTAGCCGTACAGCGCCACCGCCAGAACCGCCGTCAGCAGCACCCGCTGCAAGGTTGTGCCGGCCTTCGATGCCGCCCAGCCGATGGCGAAGAACCAGAACGCGAGCATGGTGAACCAGGCATCCCGGCCCATGTCCAGCCCGAGCACGTCGTAGCGCAACGCCAACCCGGCGACCAGGAACACCACGGCAACCGCGAACGGACGCCGACGCTCGACCCGGTCCATCGCCGGAATGCAGAACAACAGCGCCAGAGCGACCAGCGTCCAGACCAGAATCTCGACGAACCACAGGCGGCCTGCGGTCATGCTGTCGTGCGGACCGAGAATCTTGTTGGCCAGCAACAGGTTCGTCCAGGTGTAATCCGACGTCCACAGCAGGACGATGCCCACCCACACCACCGAAGGCACCGCGATCCAGCCGATGGTGTTCCGCAGGTGGCGGACCCGTTTGGTGCGCGACACCGGGGTCAGGCAGAACCGGCCGAAGTTGTATCCGGCGATGCCGAGCAGCAGATGAGCGCCGCCCCACAGCTCGAACAACTCGGCATGCGAACCGACGATCAAGATGATCGCCACAGCCCGCAACGCCACGCTGGTTTCCAGCGTCGCGTCCCACAGTCGCCACCGCGTCCGCGGCCGCTTGACCAGCCTCTCGAGTTCGCGAAGCGGCCGCTGCTGCCATCCGGCGGGCAGCTGGCCCAGCGCTCGCTCGAGTCGCACGGACATCGCCACATACGACAGCGAGTTCCCTCCGAGATCGACGAAGCTCGCGTCCGGGTCGACCGCCGCCGGGTCGAGCTGCAGCACGTCGGCGAACACCTCGCGCAGGTCGGTGGTCGACGTCGTGTCTGGGCCCCGCGCGAGTTCGCGGACGGTTTGGTAGTCGGGTTTGCCGGATTCCAGCAGCGGCAGTTCGTCCACTGCGACTGCGCGTACGGCCGATGCCGGTACGCCGGCGGCCTCGGCCGCGATGCGCTGGAGATCGCGTTCACTGTGCGCGCCGGCCGCCGCGACGACGAGGCGGTCGTCGTCGTTGGTGCAGAATGCGGTGATACCGCGGGCGCTCAATGCGAACTCGATGCGTTGCAGATCCACGCGCAAGCCGTACATCTTGACGAACCGGCTGGTGCGACCGATGATTTCGTAGAGCCCGTCGGGAGCGCGGCGGGCGAGATCGCCGGTGTGCAGCGATTCGACGGTCTTGTCGAGGGTCAGGTCGTCGGGGCCGCGGGCGTAGCCCATCATCACGTTGGGTCCGCGGTAGACGAGTTCGCCCACGGCGTCGTCCGCTCCTTCGGCGGTCGATTCGATCGTGAACGAACCGCCCGGTATCGGCTGGCCGATGGCCTCGGGTCGCGACAGCGCCAATTCAGGTGGCAGATAAGCCATTCGGGCGGTCGCCTCGGTCGCTCCGTACATGACGAACAGCTGCCAGCCGCCGTTTCGGGCCTGTTCTGCGAACCGCCGGACGCGCTCAGGCGGCATGCGCCCACCGGCCTGCGTCACGTACCTCAGGTCCGGCAGCTCCATCGCGTCGAACTTGATCCGCTCGAGCAGTTCGAACGTGTAGGGCACACCTGCGAACGAGGTTCCGCGATGGCGGCGGAACAGGTCCCAAAACCGCTCGTCGGTCACCGAGAGATCCGTGAGAATGAGACCGGCGCCGCGGAGCAGGTGACTGTTGACGACCGAGAGCCCATAGCAGTAGGACATCGGCAGGGTGGTCGCCGCACGGTCGGTTTCATCGATATGGAGGTAGCGCGCGATCGCGCAGGCATTGGACAGCAGGTTGTCGCGGGAGAGCCGCACGAGCTTCGGTGATCCGGTGGTGCCGGACGTCGACATCAGCATCGCCAGGTCCTCGTGCAGGCGGCGCCCTCCGCCTCTGCGGCGATGGTGGATCACCCCGTCGCCGACGACGGTGTCGGGTTCGTAGGTGCGCAGGATCGTCGAGTGCTCCCGTCCGCCTGGAACGGGAAGCACCACATGGTCAGCCGCGAGCGCGGCGAGATAGTGCACGAGCGTGTCGATGTCGTTGCGCGTTTCGAGGAGCACGAGGCGTCTGCTCTCGCCGAGGTCGGGCATCGCGGCAGCAACCCGGTCGGCCAGCGCGGCATAGGTCATGTGCTGCGTATCGGTGTGCACCGCGACGTTGTCGCCGTAGCCGCGGAGGTGCTCGATCAGGGGGTTGGTCACAGCGCGACTCCGCTTCCGACCACCTGGATGTGGACTTTGGTGTCGACCTGCGGTGGATCGAGGCTGTGCTGGCGCACGATGATCGGGTCCGCGTCGCCGGCGGGGTCGACGGTCAACAGCACGTCGTGGCCGAGGAACTCTACGGCCAGCACGGTCCCGACGCCCTCGAGCCGCTCGGTGTCGGAAACCACCTTGGCGACAAGCTGTTCGGGCCGGAGAAGCAGCGTCGCGGGGCCCGTGGGTGCAGTTCCCCTACCGTGCAGGGGGATTCGTCCCAGCGCGCATTCGGCGATACCGTCGGTGACCGTGCAGGGGAGGGATACGCAGTCGCCGAGGAATGCGGCCGTGAAATGGTCGGTCGGATGCCGGTACACCTGCTGCGGCGGGCCCACTTGCGTGAACCGCCCGTCGCGCATGACAGCGACCTGATCGGCCACCGACAGCGCCTCCTCCTGGTCGTGGGTGACCAGCAGCGTGGTGACACCGGCATCGATCAGCAGGCGGGCTACGGCTTTTCGCGTTGACGCGCGCAGGCCGGTGTCGAGGGCGCTGAACGGTTCGTCGAGCAGCATCACGATTGGTTTGCGGGCGAGCGCCCGCGCAAGGGCCACCCGCTGCTGCTGGCCGCCCGACAGTTCGTGCGGTCGGCGTGTTGCGAAGGAGGCATCCAACGAGACCGTCTCGAGCAATTCGCCGACCCGGCCGCGAATCTCGGCTCGGCGGAGCGATCCGTTCAAGCCGTATGCGATGTTCTGCCCCACGGTCAGATGCGGAAACAGTGCGCCGTCCTGGGCGACGTAACCGATCGCGCGCCGGTGCGGTGCGAGGGCACCGCCCGGACCCGCGACCTGGCGTCCGCTGATGACGATCGTCCCGTCGTCCGGTGTCTCGAATCCCGCGATCAAACGAAGCAGCGTGGTCTTGCCGCATCCCGACGCTCCGACGACCGCGGTGATGGTACCCGCCTGCATTTCCAGGTCGATGTGATCGAGCACCGTGTGGCCGTCGAAAGCCTTGGCCAGCCCGTGTATTTCGAGGACGATCACAGTGCCGCCGCCTTCGTCGACTGCCGGTACAGCAGCAAAGTCACCGGTATGGCGAGGACCACGAGCACCAGTGCATAGGGTGCCGCCGCAGCGTAGTCGAGCTCGCTGGAGAACGACCAGAACATCATCGCCAGCGTCCGGGTTCCGGTGGGCGCGAGCAGCAGGGTAGCTGTCAGTTCGGTTGCCACCGCCACGAACACCAGCGCGGCCCCTGCCGCCGCGGCGGGAGCAGTGAGCCGCAGCGTCACCCGGAGAAAGGTCGCCGTCGGCGAACTGCCCAGCGACCGGGCCGCCTCCTCCAGGCTCGGCGGAACCTGAGCGAGGCCGGCTCGCACGTTGACCAGCGCGCGGGGCATGAACAACAGGACGTAGGCGAACACGATCAATGTCAGGCTCTGATAGAGGGGGCGCACGAAGTGAATCGTGAAGGTCACCAGCGCCAGCGCCGTGACGATGCCGGGCAGCGAACTGGTCACATAGTTGGCGCCTTCGACGACGCGAGCAAGAAAGCCGGACGAGCGCACGGCCACCCAAGCGACCGGGAACGCGAGCACAGTCGTCACAACCGCTGCGGCCGAAGCCAATCCGACGGTCTGACCCAGCGCCGAGATGATGTCATCGACGATCCAAACCTCGCCACCTCCCAACCACAGCCACCGCAGGATCGTGCCGACCGGCACTCCGATGGCCAGAACAGCCAGTGCCGTCAGCGCAATCGTCGCCGGAACCACGCTGTGGCGCAAATGAATCGGTGCGCTCACGCGCGGGGCGCCAGAACCGATCCTGGCGAGCCGGGCGTTACCCCGCGCGGAGGCCTCGACGACCAACAACGCCAGACACAGAAGCACGAGCACACCCGCCAGCATGCTGCCTGCCGCTCCATCGAAGGTGGCCTGGAACTGCTGGAAGATCGCGACTGTGAAGGTGTCGAACCGCAACATTGCGAACGCGCCGAACTCCGCGAGAAGATGCAACCCGACCAGCAGCGAACCTCCCAGGATGGCGAGTCGCAACTGGGGAAGCGTGACGCGCAGAAACACCCCCGCCGAGCCGGATCCCAGCGCCCGTGCCGATTCCTCGACGGCAGGATCGAGCCGCCGCAGCGTCGCGGCGACCGGTAAGTACATGAACGGGAAGTAGGACAGGGTGGTGACCAGCACGCCCGCCGACAGGCCGTGCAGCGACGGGATCACCCCGATCCAGGCATAACTGTTGACGAACGCCGGAACAGCCAGCGGCGCGACGAAAAGCGGCCGCCACAGCGCCCGGCCCGGAAGGTCCGTCCGCTCCACCAGCCACGCCGCGCCCACACCGATCGCCACACACAGCGGAATCGTGACGAGAACCAGGGCGACCGTGTTGACGAGCAGTTCACCGACACGTGGACGCACCACGAGTTCGTACGCACGCGTCCACCCCACCGAGACCGTCGCCCAGGCCACGTATCCCAGCGGGATACAGGTGGCCGCCACCAGGATCGCGACGGTGACCGAGATGAGCGGGCCCGGCCGGGCCGTCTTGTCCGACCGCGACACCGGTGCCGCGGGCGGGGGGACAGGGGGAGCGGCGGCGATCACTTACAGCAAGCCGGCTTCCGTCATCAGATCGGTGACCTTCTGAGCGTCGAGGTGCGACGGGTCGACGTTCGGCGCCTGCAGAGTGTCCAACGGAGGCAGGGCGGGGTTCGCGGGCACACCACTGGCGACCGGGTATTCGAACGACGTGCCCTTCTCGAGCACCTCCTGGCCGGCCTTGCCGGTGATGAACCGGACGAACTGCTGGGCTTGGTCCATTCGGTCGGTCGAGGCGAGCACCCCACCACCGGATAGGCTGACGAAGGCCCCGGGATCCTCGTTCTTGAAATAGTGAAGCGCGGTATTGCCGCTCATCTCTTTGGTTTTCGCTTGATCGCGGAACCAGTAGTAGTGGTAGATCACTCCGCCGTCGACCTCGCCGGCGTTGACGGCCTTGAGCGTGGCGATGTTGTCGCTGTAGAGCTTGGCATTGGCCTTCATCGCGGCCAGCCACTGTGCGGTCGCGGGCTCGCCCTTCAGTTGGAGCAGCGCCGAGACGATCGCCTGGAAGTCGGCCTTGGTCGGCGGGGCTCCCCAGCGGCCCTTCCATTCCGGCTGCTGCAGGTCGAGCAGTGACTTCGGCAGCTGGTCGGGCTGCAGTCTCGAGGTGTTGTAGACGAAGACGGTGCTGCGCGCGGCGACCCCCGTCCACTTGCCGCTCGGCGGTCGGTACTGCGGCGGCACCTGCTCGAGGGTCTCGGGTTCAAGGTCGGCGAACAGGCCGGCGCGCTCGACCGCGGCCATCGCCGGGGAGTTCTCCGTCAGGAAGACATCGGCAGGCGATGCTTTCCCTTCGGCCACAAGCTGATTGCCGAGTTCGGTGTCACCGCCCTGGCGGTAGGTCACCTTGATCCCGGTCTCCTCGGTGAAGGCGTCGATCCATTCCTTGGTCAGCGACTCGTGCTGGGCGTTGTAGATCAGCAGTTCGTCGCTTTCGCCGGAATCCGAGCAAGCCGTGGCGCCGGATGTCAGCGCGAGGGTTGCCAGGACGGCGGCGATCCGCCTCCACCGTGATCGCATACAGGGGGTCCTTTCGCGGTACGTGCAGGTCAGGCCGCAATCTTTAGCTGAGGTTTACCTAACGAACATACCTTGTCGGCCTCGCCGCCCGCAGTTTGCAGAGCAATTCGGCGGGGTAGTTTGCTTGCAACCAGGGGGCGGTCGGCCTCGCGACACAGATACCGGAGGACGAGGCGATGAAGAGGTCAATGCGATCGGCAATGGTATGCGGAGCGGCACTGGTGGCGGCCGGCGCCTTTGGCGCCGTCCCCGTGGCGAGTGCCGCGCCGTGCACGGCCAGCGGGTTGGCGACGACGGCGAGCGGCGTGCTCAGCCAAGCGGGCGGCTACCTGGAGTCGCACCCGGGTGCCAACGAGGTGCTGACCGCTGCGGCGACGCAGCCGCCGGATGCTGCCCGCGCCAGCGTGCGGGCGTACTTCACCGCCCATCCCAACGAGTACCTCGACCTGCGTGGGATCGCCGCACCGCTGACCGATATGCGCGCGCAGTGCGGGATCGCCGTCAGCCCCGGCCAGTTGGCGATGCTGTTCGAGGCGATGGGCGAATAGTCACATCCGCCCGGACCGGGCCCGGACGAAGTTGTAGACCCCGAAGGCGGCGATGCCGACCGCGGCGAGGATGAGAAGGAACTTGCCGAACGGCGCCTGCCCGAGTGTCTTGACCGCCGCGTCGAGCCCGGTCGCCTTCGCGGGGTCGGCCTGCAGCGTGGCCACGATCACGAGCACACCCGCGCCCGCGAGGACCAGTCCCTTGGCGGTGTAGCCCGCGACGCCCACGGCGGTGACGCCGGTGCCGCCCGAAGCCCGCAGATCCTTGAAGAACTTCTTCGCCACGCCCTTGTAGACGTGGTACCCGCCGACCACGATCAGGCCCGCCGCGATCGCGATCAACACGGCCTTGCCCCAACCGGATTGCATCATCTGTGCGGACAAGCCGGCGTTCTGTTGTGAACTCTGCTGTCCGCTGCCCATGGCGAAGCGGGCCGCCGAGAAGGCGATCGCGAAGTTGACGGCGGCAAGGCCGAGCGATTTCACGCGCTTCCAGGCCGGTGTGTCATCGCGGAAGCGGCCCGAGCCCTCACCAGGCCTCGGGCCGACGATCGCCTCGGCGACGCGCCACAGCCCGAGTGCCAGCAGTCCGGCGGCGACGACCCACAGGAGCACTGCGCCGCCCGTCTGTTGCGCCAAGGTCGCCAGCGCTCCCGACTGGTCGGCGTTGCCACCGGATCCCAAGGCGATGCGCAGGATCAGGTAGCCGACGAGCAGATGCAGCACGCCGCTGATCGCGAAACCGGCACGCGCGGTGTATTCGAACGCATCGCTGTCGGTCGCCCGGTCGGCGACTCCGTGTAACGAGTTGTCGGTCATGCCGGCGTGTACCCCCTTTTTGACGTCGGCGAAACGGTGCCGGCTCGATCTGTGGATGAAGCCGGCGTTGGGGATGACGGGGACCATCGGCACCGCGGCGCCGCCGATGTGTCGGTGTCCTGCTCGACGGTAAAGCCATGACTTCATGGACCCGCGCCGAGATCGGCGCGCTGGGCGAGCAACTCGCGGTCGATCACCTGCGGTCGGCGGGGCTTCGGGTGCTCGAGCGCAACTGGCGGTGCCGGTACGGCGAGCTGGACGTGATCGCGGTCGACGATTCGGCCCGCACCGCGGTCTTCGTGGAAGTGAAAACCCGCACGAGCGACCGGTTCGGCGGCGTCGAAGAGGCGGTGACGCCACAGAAGGTACGGCGGCTACGGCGGCTCGCCGGGCTGTGGCTGGCCGCCCAGAAGACCGCATGGTCGCAGGTGCGCATCGACGTTGTCGGGGTGAGGATCGGCCGGCGCCGCAGCCCGGAGATCACCCACATCCAGGGGGTGGGGTAGATGTCGCTGGGACGGGCGTATTCGGTCGCGGTGACCGCGCTCGACGGTCAGATCGTCGAGATCGAGTCTCACATCGGTTCCGGTCTGCCGAGCATCACCTTGGTCGGGCTGCCGGACGCGGCACTTCAAGAGGCGCGCGACCGGGTTCGCGCCGCGATCACGAACTCTCGGTATGACTGGCCGACGACCAGGCTGACGATGGCGCTCTCACCTGCGACGCTCCCCAAAGTCGGGTCGGTCTACGACCTCGCGTTGGCGATGTCGGTGTTGGCGGCTGCCGCGAAGAAGCGATGGCCTCGCCTCGAAAAGACCGTGCTGCTGGGCGAATTGGCTCTCGACGGACGGGTCCGTCCCGTCAAGGGCATTCTGCCCGCCGTGTTGGCCGCCAAGCGGGAAGGCTGGCCGGCGGCCGTCGTCCCCGCCGGGAACCTCGCCGAGGCCAGCCTGGTCGACGGTATCGAGGTGTGGGGGGTGCGCACGCTGGGCCAGTTGAAGTCGTGGATGGAAGGCGGACAACGCCTCGAGCCTCGCACCACCTCGGCGTGCTCGCCGCCCGCACCCGTCCCCGACCTCACCGACGTGGTCGGCCAGTCCGAGGCGCGGTATGCAGTCGAGGTGGCGGCGGCGGGCGGTCACCACCTCATGCTGACCGGGCCGCCAGGCGTCGGCAAAACGATGCTGGCTCAACGCCTTCCGGGCTTGCTGCCGTCGCTGTCGGAGAGCGAGGCGCTGGAAGTCACGGCGATCTACTCGGTGGCGGGTCTGCTCTCGGGTGATGCCCCGCTGATCACCCGGCCACCCTTCGTGGCGCCGCATCACACGTCGAGCGTGGCGGCGATGGTCGGTGGCGGTTCGGGGATGGCGCGGCCCGGTGCCGTCAGCAGGGCGCACCGTGGCGTGCTGTTCCTCGACGAGTGCGCCGAGATCGGCAGCAACGTGCTCGAGGCGTTGCGTACTCCGCTGGAGGACGGGGAGATCCGCCTCGCTCGCCGTGACGGCGTCGCGCGCTATCCCGCACGGTTCCAGCTGATCCTTGCCGCCAACCCGTGTCCGTGCGCCCGCCCCGACCCACGGGACTGCGTGTGCACCGGCCACGAGAAGCGACGCTATCTCGGCAAGCTCTCCGGTCCGCTGCTCGACCGGGTCGATCTTCACGTCCGAATGCACTCGCTACGCGCAGGCGCGATCGTCGCCAAGGACGGTGAGTCCACCGACGTGGTGCGTGAACGGGTGGCCGCGGCACGGGCAGCGGCTGCCGAGCGGTGGCGGCCACACGGTATCGGCACCAACGTCGAGGTCAGCGGTTCATTGCTGCGCCGCAGGTTCCGGCTGTCCCCGGCGGTGATGAAACCGTTCGAGGCTGCGCTGAATCGCGGCACACTCAGCGTCCGGGGCATGGATCGCACGTTGCGGGTCGCATGGACGCTGAGTGACCTGGCGGGCCGGACATCGCCGACCCTCGAGGACGTCACCACCGCGTTGAGCTTCCGGCCGGCCGGAGGTCTGCCGTGACCACCACCGAAGCCTGGGCGTATCTGTCGCGGGTCGTCGAACCCCCGTGTCCCGCGCTCGCGGCGCTGGTGGCGCGGGTGGGTGCGGTGGAAGCCGCGGAGCGGGTGCGGCGCGGCTCGGCAGGCGAAGAAGTCAACCGGCACGCCGAGGCCCGTCGTGACATCGACTGCGCTGCCCACGATTTGGCGGTGTTGGCGCGCCGCGGCGGCCGGCTGATCACCAGCGACGACGATGAGTGGCCGCTACTGTCGTTCGCAGCGTTCGGAGGCGGCGCTCCGGGCCGGTTGCAGTCGCAGGCGCATGCCCCGATGGTGCTGTGGGCGATCGGGCCCGCGGCTCTCGACGAGGTCGCCTTCCGGTCCGCCGCAGTCGTCGGGACCAGGGCCGCGACGACGTACGGCGAATTCGTCGCCGGGGACATCGCGACCGGGCTGGCGGAGCGCGACGTCGCGGTGGTGTCCGGTGGCGCGTTCGGTATCGACGGTGCAGCCCACCGCGCGACGCTTGCTGTGGAAGGGGTGACCGTCGCGGTGCTCGCCGGTGGCATCGACGTCCCGTATCCGGCCGGGCATTCCGCGCTGCTGCAGCGCATCGCCGAACACGGGTTGCTTCTCAGCGAATATCCGCCCGGCGTGCGACCCGCGCGCCACCGGTTCTTGACTCGTAATCGGTTGGTGGCCGCGCTGGCCGGGGCGACGGTCGTGGTCGAGGCGGGCGCGCGAAGCGGTGCGGCCAACACCGCGGCTTGGGCACGGACGCTCGGTCGATCGGTGTGTGCGGTGCCAGGGCCGGTGACGTCATCGGCGTCGGTCGGGTGCCATGCGCTGCTACGGAGCGGAGGAGCGCAGATCGTCACGCGTGCGGCAGACGTCGTCGAACTGGTCGGCAGGATGGGTGAACTGGCACCCGAGGAGCAACGTCCGGCCTCACCGCTCGACGAGCTCGGCGACATCGAGAAGCGGGTCTACGACGCGCTTCCGCGCCGGGGTGGCCGCACCGCCGAGGAGGTCGCGGTCGCATCCGGTCTGCCGGCGCGTCAGGTGCTGGGTCCACTGGTGAACCTGGAGTTGTCCGGCCTGGTGGTCGGGCGAGACGGGAGGTGGAAGCTGGCGGCCGGGTGACCCGGTTGTCGGCAAGGCCGCTGGTCGTACGAGGTAGAACCCTGACCGACGGCGTCCGCTCGTATAGTCGGTGAGGCCGGCTCGGAACCAGTGTGGTCGACCAGGCCGGCTGAGTTTTGGGAGGGATTCTTCGTGGCAGCGCGACCGATACACACCTTCGAAGTGGTGCGTACCGAGCAATTGACACCGCACATGATCCGGCTGGTTCTCGGCGGATCGGGATTCGACACGTTCACCCCGAACGAGTTCACCGATGCCTACGTCAAGGTCGTGATCGTCGATCCCGGCATCGATGTCGCGCAGTTGCCGCGGCCGCTGACACTTGACTCGTTCTCGTCGCTGCCGCCGGAGCGGCGGCCCACCGTGCGCACCTACACGGTGCGCAGCGTCGACCCCGAGCGCCGCGAGATCTGCATCGACTTCGTGGTGCACGGTGACCACGGCGTCGCCGGGCCCTGGGCGGCCGCCGCGACCCCCGGCCAGCCCGCCTACCTGATGGGTCCCAGCGGCGCTTATGCGCCCGACCCCGCGGCGGACTGGCATCTGATGGCGGGCGACGAAGCGGCGGTGCCCGCGATCAGCGCCGCGCTGGAAGCGCTGCCGGACAACGCGATCGGGCGAGTCTTCATCGAGGTGGCCGGACCCGATGACGAGGTTCCGTTGAAGAAGCCCGACGGTGTGGAGGTGCGGTGGATCTATCGGGGCGGGCGTGCCGACCTGGTGCCCGAGGATCAGGCCGGTGACCACGCTCCGCTGATCGCCGCGGTCAAACAGACCCCGTGGCTGCCGGGACAGGTGCAGGTATTCATCCACGGCGAGGCCCAGGCCGTCATGCACAACCTGCGGCCCTACATCCGCAAGGAGCGCGGCGTGGAGGCCAAGTGGGCGTCGTCGATCTCCGGATACTGGCGTCGCGGCCGCACCGAGGAGACCTTCCGCCAATGGAAGGCCGAGCTGGCCAAGGCCGAATCCGCTACCTGACCGGCGGCCTGGCACTCTTGCCGCATGACGTTCGGTAACTACCAGTTCGAGATCTACCTACAGGGCCTCTCCGGCATCGTGCCGAAGCTGCCGATGACGTTCGCGCAGTGGGAGGCCAAGGCGGAAGCGGCCATGCCGCCGTCGGTGTACTCCTACGTCGCAGGCGGCGCGGGGGATGAGCGGACCCAACAGCTCAACCGAACCGCGTTCGACAACTGGGGTCTGATGCCGCGGATGTTCCGCGCCACCCGCGAACGCGACCTCTCGGTCGACCTGTTCGGCATGACGTTGCCCTCGCCGGTGTTCATGGCGCCGATCGGCGTGATCGGCATCTGCGCGCAGGACGGGCACGGCGACCTCGCCACGGCCCGTGCCGCAGCGCGCACCGGTGTGCCGATGGTCGTGTCGACCCTCACCGAAGACCCGCTCGAGGACATCGCCGCTGAATTCGGCGATACGCCAGGCTTTTTCCAGCTGTACACGCCGACCGACCGGGAGTTGGCCGCCAGCCTCGTCCACCGCGCCGAGGCTGCCGGATACAGGGGGATCATCGTCACCCTGGACACCTGGGTGCCGGGATGGCGGCCGCGGGACCTGTCGACGTCGAACTTCCCGCAGCTGCGCGGAAGCTGCCTGGCCAACTACACCAGCGACCCGGTGTTCCGCGCCGCACTGCCGCAGCCGCCCGAGGAAAACCCGCAGGCCACCGTCATGCACTGGGTGGGTCTCTTCGGCAACCCGCTGACGTGGGACGACCTGCCGTGGCTGCGTTCGCTGACCGACCTACCGCTCATCGTCAAGGGCATCTGTCATCCCGACGACGCGCGGCGCGCCAAGGACGGCGGCGTCGACGCGATCTACTGCTCCAACCACGGCGGACGACAGGCCAACGGCGGGCTGGCGGCCATCGACTGCCTGCCCGGGGTCGTGAAGGCGGCCGACGGGCTGCCGGTGCTGTTCGACTCGGGCATCCGCAGCGGCGCCGACATCGTCAAAGCGCTCGCACTGGGCGCCACCGCGGTGGGGATCGGACGGCCCTATGCGTACGGACTTGCGCTCGGCGGCGAGGACGGCGTCGTGCACGTGCTGCGATCGCTGCTTGCCGAGGCCGATCTGACGATGGCCGTCGACGGCTATCCCACCCTCGCCGATCTCACTCCGGACACGCTGCGGCGCGTCACCTGAGCGTTGCCGAGGGACTCTGCGACGGTTGGTGTCGTGGAAGGCGTCCTCGAGGAGTTCGACGAGTACCTCGCGCTGGAGCGAGGCCGCTCCGAGCACACCCGTCGCGCGTATCTCGGCGACCTTCGGTCGCTGTTCGGGTTCATGGCCGAGCGCGGACACGACGTCGGGCTGAACGCGCTGAGTCTGCCGGTGCTGCGGTCGTGGCTGGCCGCGCAAGCCGCCGCCGGCGCCGCCCGCACGACGCTGGCCCGGCGCACATCGGCTGTCAAGATGTTCACCGCGTGGGCGGTGCGGCGCGGCCTGATCGACACCGATCCCGCGGCCCGGCTGCAGGTACCGAAGGCCCGGCGTGAGCTGCCCGCGGTGTTGCGTGAGGACCAGGCGCTCGACGCCATGGCGGCCGCGAAATCGGGTGCCGAACAGGGCGATCCGATGGCGCTGCGTGACCGATTGATCGTGGAGTTGTTGTACGCCACCGGAATTCGCGTCAGCGAGCTGTGCGGGCTCGACATCGACGACGTCGACACGCCGCGGCGGCTGCTGCGGGTTCTCGGTAAGGGCAACAAACAACGGACGGTGCCATTCGGTGCGCCCGCGCAGGAGGCGTTGACGGCGTGGCTCGATCGCGGCAGGCCGACGTTGGCGACCGCTGACTCGGGTCCGGCGCTGCTGCTGGGGGCGCGTGGTCGTCGGCTCGACCCGCGCCAGGCGCGCACCGTCGTGCACCAGACCGTCGCGGCGGTCGACGGCGCACCCGACATCGGGCCGCACGGGTTACGGCACAGCGCCGCAACGCATCTGCTGGAGGGCGGCGCCGACTTGCGTATCGTGCAGGAGCTGCTCGGCCATTCCACGCTGGCCACCACGCAGCTATACACCCATGTCACGGTCGCGCGGTTGCGCGCGGTCCACGACCAGGCCCACCCCCGCGCGTGACTACGGTGATTTCGGTGTAGCCGGTCGCGGTGAGCGCAACCGCGGGCACCGAAATCGCAAAGGAGGACACGTGGTGAGGTCGACGGTCCGGCTGTCGTGGGGGCCGGTCAGCTACCTCGAGTGGGCACCCGAGCGCCTTGACGCCGCGCCGACGGTCGTGTTGCTGCACGGGGGAGGAGTGGACAGCGCGTCGCTGTCCTGGGGTGGTGTCGGGCCGCGGCTCGCAGCCGGCGGTTACCGCGTGCTCGCGCCCGATCATCCGGGCTACGGCGACAGTCCGCCGGCGCCGTGGCCCTCGACCCAGGATCGGTTGGTTGGCTACGTCGGCGAGTTCGTCGACGCGCTTGCCCTGGACGGCTACGCGGTCGGTGGTTTGTCGCTCGGTGGTGGGATGACGATCGGCCACGTGTTGGACCGGCCCGAAAAGGTCACGGGGGCAATGCTGTTGGCCAGCTACGGGTTCATGCCCCGGCTGTCTGGAGGGCCACTGTCGGGTGTCCGGCAGGCGGTGACCTGGGCCATGGTGCGCACCGGCCTGCTGCGAGCGGTGAGCCGGTGGTCGGGGCGAAGCAGGCGCGCCATGGCGTGGGTCCTGCCGGCGTTGATCGGCGACCCCGCTGCGCGAACTCCGGAACTGGTCGACGAGATTCTGTCGGCGGCCCGGGCGGATCACGCATTCGAGGCGTTCGGTCAGTGGCAACGCGATCAGGTCCGGTGGAATCGTCTCGCCAGCGACTACCGCGACCGGCTCGCGACGTTTCCGCGCCCGGCGCTGATCGTTCACGGAGACAAGGACAGCAGTGTGCCGGTGGCGGCGGCGCGGGCGGCCGCCGAACTGATCCCAGCGGCGCGCCTCGAAGTGGTTGCGGGCGCGGCACATTGGGTGCAGCGGGACCGTCCCGACGTCGTGGTGTCCGCGATGCTGCAGTTCCTTGACACGCTCAGCGCAGCAGCTTGATCACCTGAGCGATATCCGGCATCGCCGAGGGCCGCCCGGGAAGTTCGTCGAAGGCGGTCCAGTAACTGACCCCGAACCGCCGCCGGCGCTCGGTGAGCTGTTCGGCCATCTGCTCGTACGTGCCGATCAGCACGAACGGCGACGTCAGCAGGCGCTCGGGGGAGACGCCGCCAAGTGCGGAGGCCAGTTGTTCGGCGGCCCGATGCGCCTCGTCGGTCACGACGACGGCCTGGATCAGCACGTTGAGTTCGATGCGCTCGAACCGGTCGCCTGCGGCCTCGCGCACCACCGCGATGCGGTTCTCGAGTCCTTCGGCATCGAAGTGCGTCAGCCGAACCGCGGTGGCGTCGCGGTTGTGGGTGATGCCCGCCAGGCCGACGATGTCGGCGAGCCGTCCCGCGAGCTCGAGGACACGGGTTCCGTTGCCGCCGATCAACAGTGGCACGCGCGAGGGCGGGACCGAAAGCAGCTGTCCTGCTGCGGCGTGGATCCGGTAGTGCTGGAGGTCCGCATCGACAGGTTGGCCGTCGAGCAGCGCGCGGATCAGCTCGGCCGCCTCGGCCAACCGCGATACGCGGACCGCGCCGCCGTCGAACGGAATACCGGCGGCGTCGTACTCGGACTTCATGTGCCCGGCGCCGATGCCGAGTTCGAACCGGCCGTCGGAGACGAGCGCGAGGCCCGCCGCCTCGCGGGCGGTTTCGACCGGATGACGGAAGTCGTTGTTGAGCACCAGTGTTCCGACGCGCAACCGCTCGGTGGCCATCGCGGCCGCGGTGGCGGTGGTGAACGGCGGCACCATCGGAACGAGGTGGTCGGCGAACGACAAGACGTCGAAACCGGAACTCTCGACGGCGCGGGCGAACGCGCGCATCTGCTCGCCGGTGCGCGGCAGGCCGGCGGTCAGCCCGAAACGCATGGGCCGGTTGCGATGAGCATCGGTGGTCACGGTTCGACGTTAGGCGCACGCTCGCGCGGGGCCGAGCGTGCGGCAACGGCGGTAATCTGGCGGCGTGTCGTGTTCGAACACGGTCGCTCGCGCAAAGAGGGGAAGTCAACCGGGGGTTGGTTTGAGGCGGATCGGGGTGGTGACCACCAGGGCGAGCGGGTCGACGTAGTCGGCGCGCGACGCCGGACCCCACATCGCGCCCCAGTGTAGGCAGGCCGAGCGCGGGCAGCCGGGATGTCCGGCTTCCAACACGCCGATCGCCGCCTGCGCGTCGATGCGTTGTCCGCGCACGACCGTCGCCCGGACCGGTTCGTAGCTGGTCCGCAGACCGCCGGGGTGGGCGATCGAGACGACCGGCCGCCCCGCCAGCTCACCCGCGAAGACCACGGTCCCCGCGGCCGCCGCCAGCACACGTTGGCCGGGTGCACCCGCCAGGTCGACGCCCCGGTGCCCGGGCGCCCAGTTCGGCTCGGCCGCGTCGAAAACCCTGGTCACCTCTGGGCGCGGCCGCAGCGGCCAGGCCAACCGGGCGTCCTCGGCCGCGACGGGTCCCGCCCAGGCCAGCCCGGACACCAGTGCGACGCAAGCCAGCGCTATCAATCGCATCACCCCAGCTCAGCGGGAGATGCTCGACTGGCGCCAGAGGGGGACGCGAATCTGTGGACAGCCAGCTCGGCGTGGAAAAAGCACGCCTGTGCACGGTGTAAACTGCTAACCGCAGCTCGCTTGCGCGGGCTGACTTCGCGTGTCTGCACCGCGGCCCGTTCCACTAGGTCGTTCCCCCGGATGCCGTCGGTCCCGTCTCCAGACGGGTTCTGGCATTCCGAGCAGTCACCAGGGCTCGGCGTCACCCGACGCCGGCATCAACCGACGAAAAGGACCATGGACTCATGGCTGTTGTAACCATGAAGCAGCTGCTCGACAGCGGCACCCACTTCGGGCATCAGACCCGCCGCTGGAATCCCAAGATGAAGCGGTTCATCTTCACCGACCGCAACGGCATCTACATCATCGACCTGCAGCAGACGCTGACCTACATTGACAAGGCGTACGAGTTCGTCAAGGAGACGGTCGCGCACGGCGGGACGATCATGTTCGTCGGCACCAAGAAGCAGGCGCAGGAGTCGATCGCCGAAGAGGCCACCCGCGTCGGCATGCCGTATGTGAACCAGCGCTGGCTGGGCGGCATGCTCACCAACTTCCAGACCGTGCACAAGCGGCTGCAGCGTCTCAAGGAACTCGAGACAATGGAGCAGACCGGCGGGTTCGAGGGTCGCACCAAGAAGGAAATCCTGATGCTGACCCGCGAGAAGAACAAGCTCGAACGGTCGCTCGGTGGTATCCGGGACATGTCCAAGCTGCCCTCGGCCGTGTGGGTCGTCGACACCAACAAGGAGCACATCGCCGTCGGTGAGGCGCGCAAGCTCAACATCCCGGTCATCGCGATCCTGGACACCAACTGCGACCCGGATCTCGTCGACTACCCGATTCCGGGCAACGACGACGCGATCCGCTCGGCCGCGCTGTTGACCAAGGTGATCGCTGCCGCGGTCGCCGAGGGCCTGCAGGCCCGCGCGGGCGTGGGTCGTGACGGTGACAAGCCGGACGCCGACGCTGCCGAGCCGCTCGCCGAGTGGGAGCAGGAGCTGCTTGCGAGCGCGACCGCCACCGCAAGCCCCACCGCCGCAGGTGCCGCGCCCGGCACCCCCGAGGCGGAAGTCCAGACCGAACCGAAACCCTCCCAGAATCCGTAAGAGAAGGCTGATATGGCTAACTACACCGCTGCCGACGTCAAGCGACTGCGGGAGCTGACCGGCGCCGGCATGCTCGACAGCAAGAACGCGCTCGTCGAGGCCGGCGGCGGCTTCGACAAGGCCGTCGAGTTGCTGCGCATCAAGGGCGCCAAGGACGTCGGCAAGCGCGCCGAGCGCGCAACCGCCGAAGGCCTGGTGGCCGCCAAGGACGGCGCACTGATCGAGCTGAACTCCGAAACCGACTTCGTCGCCAAGAACTCGGAGTTCCAGTCCGTCGCCGAGCAGATCGTCGCCGCCGCGGCGGCCGCCAAGGCGACCGACATCGACGCGCTCAAGGCCGCGAAAGTGGGCGACAGCACCGTCGAGCAGGTGATCGCGGACCTGTCGGCCAAGATCGGCGAGAAGCTCGAGCTGCGTCGCGTCGCCTACTTCGACGGCACCGTGGAGACCTATCTGCACAAGCGTGCCGCGGACCTTCCGCCCGCGGTGGGTGTGCTGGTCGAGTACCAAGGCGATAACAAGGAGGCCGCCCACGCGGTCGCCCTGCAGATCGCCGCGCTCAAGGCCAAGTACCTCACCCGCGAGGACGTGCCCGAGGACGTCGTCGCCAACGAGCGGCGTATCGCCGAGGAGACCGCCCGCAACGAGGGCAAGCCCGAGCAGGCCCTGCCCAAGATCGTCGAGGGCCGCGTGACCGGGTTCTACAAGGACGTCGTGCTGCTCGACCAGCCGTCGGTGTCCGACAGCAAGAAGACCGTGAAGGCCCTGCTCGACGAGGCCGGTGTGACCGTGACCCGCTTCGTCCGCTTCGAGGTCGGCCAGGCCTGACCACTCTGTAGCGAACCGCTCTCTGGCGCGAGCGGCTCATCGTCGTACGGCCTGGACGCCGGGAACGTACGAGGGTGAGCGCTCGCGCGTTTGTGCGGCCGCCGCGGTACGACTTGGTACCGTCGTCGTCATGACTCGGATAAGCGCCTTCGGCGACGACGCCCTGGGCGATCTCGACGCTGTCGGTCTGGTGGAGGCGCTGCAAGCGGGTGCGGTGTCGCGAGCCGAACTCGTCGACGCCGCGATCGCCCGCACCGAGGCCGTCAAACCGGCGCTCAACGGACTGGCGTACGAGGCGTTCGAGCGCGCCCGCGCCCGTGCTGCCGCACGCCCTTACGGCGGCTACTTCAACGGCGTTCCGTCGTTTCTCAAGGACAACGTCGCGGTCGCCACGATGCCGACGATGAACGGCACCGACGCCTGGGATCCGCACCCGGAGCGCACGCACGGCGACTTCGCGCGTTCGTTTCTCGCCACGGGACTGGCTCCGCTCGGCAAGACGCAGATGTCCGAATTCGGATTCAGCGCGTCGGCCGAGCATCCGCGGCTGGGCCCGGTGCGCAATCCGTGGAATCCCGAGCACACCGCGGGCGCTTCGTCGTCGGGTGCCGCGGCGTTCGTGGCCGCCGGGGTGGTGCCGATGGCCCACGCCAACGACGGCGGCGGTTCGATCCGAATTCCCGCAGCCTGCAACGGCTTAGTAGGTCTCAAGCCGTCGCGGGGTCGACTGCCCCTGGACAAGAAACTGCGGCAGATGCCGCTTCGCATCGTCGCCAACGGTGTTGTCACGCGCTCGGTGCGCGACTCTGCGGCGTTCTACCGCGAGATCGAGCGGGTGTATCGCAACCCGGCGTTGCCTGCCGTCGGCAACATCACCGGGCCTGGGGCGCAGCGGCTGCGGATCGCGGTGTGCACGCAGTCGATAGCGCGCGAGGCGAGCCCGGAGGTGCGCGAGCTCACGCTGAAGAACGCCGCGCTGCTCGAGGAACTCGGACACCGGGTCACCGTGATCGACAACCCCGTGCCGTCGCACTTCATGACCGACTTCCTGCTCTACTGGTCGTTTCTGGCGTTCGCGCTCGTGCGCGGCGGGCGATCGACGTTCGGGCGCAGTTTCGATCGTGGGCGCCTCGACAACCTGACCCTCGGACTCGACCGCCACGCGTCGCGCAACCTACACCGGATGCCGGGGGCGCTCGCGCGACTGTCGCGGATGCGCCAGGTCACCGAGCGCGTCACCCGGGACCATGACGTCGTGCTCACCCCGACGCTTGCCGACGTCACGCCTGAGATCGGTCATCTCGACCCGACGCTGGACTACCAGACCATCATCGACCGGCTCGTCGAGTGGGTGGCGTTCACTCCGTTGCAGAACGCCACGGGGGACCCGGCGATCTCGCTGCCTCTCGCCGAGTCGGCATCGGGCCTGCCGGTCGGCATGATGTTCGCTGCGCCGGTGGGTCAGGAGGGCCGGTTGCTCCAGCTGGCGTACGAACTCGAGGAAGCGCGTCCGTTCGCACGCATTCAGGGTTGAGCCGCGCTACAGGGAGCGGCACACCCCGGCGGTGGCGCGGGTGAGCGACTGTGCGCCCTCACGGAGCGCCCGCTCGATCGGCGTGCCTTCGGCGGTGATCGCGACGAGTCGTTCGACGCCGTGATCCAGCAGCACGGCGGCGTCAGGGGCGACCCGGCCTGCGAAGATGACCACCCGCGCCCCTGCGCGTACGGCGGCTTGGGCCACGCCGAACGGCGTCTTACCCATGACCGTCTGCGCATCGACGCTGCCCTCGCCGGTGAACACCCAGTCCGCGCCCCGCAGCGCCCGCTCGAGACCGACCGTTTCGGCCACCTCGTCGACGCCCGGTCTGCTTGCGGCACCGAGGAATTCGACAAGTGCAAAGCCCACACCGCCGGCCGCGCCCGCGCCCGGCCGCTGGGGTTGGGTGCCGCCGAGCGTCGCCGAGGTGACCGCGGCCAGTCGGGACAGCCCCGCCTCGAGTCGCGGGATGTCGTCTGCACCGGCGCCCTTCTGCGGACCGAACACCGCAGTGGCGCCGTCGGGACCCAGCAGAGGCGCGGTGACGTCGGAGGCCACCCGGATCCGGGCGTCGCTCAGGCGGGGATCCAGCCCCGTAACGTCGATGCGTTCGAGGCGTTCGAGGTCCCCGCCGCCGGGGGCCAGCGGTTTGCCGTCGGCATCGACGAACTTCACGCCCAGTGCGGTGAGCATGCCTGTTCCGCCGTCGTTGGTGGCCGAGCCGCCCAGGCCGATCAGGACATCCTCGGCGCCGCGGTCGAGGGCGGACGTGATCAACTCACCCACGCCGAATGTGCTGGCGCGCAGGATGTCTCGTTCGTGAGGCGCGACGAGTTCGAGTCCCGCCGCTGCAGCCATCTCGATGACCGCCAACTGGCGCAGCGGCACGTAGCCGTACCGTGCGGTGACGGTGCGGCCCAGCGCGTCGGACACCTGCACCTCGACGTGCTCGCCGTGGAGTGCGTCGACGACCGCATCGACCGTGCCTTCACCGCCGTCGGCCATCGGCACGCCGACGACCTCGGCGTCGGGCAGCACCTCGGAGACACCGGCCCTCATCGCGGCGACCGCTTCGGACGCGGTCATCGATTCCTTGAACGAGTCAGGTGCCAGAACTATCTTCATCGGTGGCCACAGTTGACCACACTGTCGGTTTTGCTGCCACCGCGAGACGGCGCTATCGCTTCTTGGCCACGCCCTCGGCCATCACCGTCACGATCTCGTGCATGATAGCGCTGATGTGCAACGCCGTGATCTGCGATGGATCGAGGTGGGGCACGAAACACACCACGTCGCCGCCGACGATGTCCATGCCGCGGAAACTGCGCAGAATCTTCTGCAGCTCCCGCATCGTCAATCCACCGGCCTCCGGGTCGGCCACCGCAGGCGCATCGCTCAGTGTCAGCACATCCAGATCCACTGTCACGTAGACCGGTCCGTCTCCCACCACGTCGCGGATCACCTGCGTTGCAGCGGCTATTCCGATCTCCTCGATTTCGTCGAGGGACAACAACCGGTAACCGGCTTCCTTGGAATAGTCGTCCATTTTCGGATGCACCATCGGGCCGTTGAGGCCGACGTGCACGTAACGGGACGCATCGATCAAGCCCTCTTCGTTGCCGATCCGGAAGCCGTTACCGGCGTGGCAATGCACACCCGCCGAATCACCGTATGTGTCGGTGTGCGAGTCGAAATGGATGATGCCAATCGGTCCCTTGCGCCGCGAGTTCGGGCCGGCGATGGCCCGCAGGACCGGCAGCGTGCATGCGTGGTCCCCACCGATCGTGAACGGAAGAACTCCGGCGGCATCCATTCGCGCGTAGAACATTTCGATGTCGAGGACCGCTTGGTCGGCCAACGTCGGTGTGGGAATCGGCACGTCCCCGAAATCGCGGATCCGGGCCAGCTCGAAGGGATTGATGCCGAACTCGCGGTGACCGCGGTGGTAGGCCTGCGATCGGTGGCGGACGGCGCGGGGACCGAGGTACTGGGTCCGTTCGACCGGATTGACCGCCAAAGATAGCCCCACCAACGCGATGTCGGCCTTGGTGAAGTCTGTTTCGATCTCACAGCCCAGCAACTTCGGGAATCCGCTCCAGTAGAAGTAACCTTCGAGCAGATGCACTGCCTCTTCGGCGCTGGGAGTGAAGCTCATGTGCGCGATCCTCTCCTCGCGGGCTGTGCAAGCTTAGCCGCGGCGGGTGGGGCCGACCTGGGTTCTCGCAAAAATTATCGTGAGCGTCATTAGCGGCGATCGGTTCTAGTCGGTCCCGAGCGCCGCGAGGATCTGCTTGAAGTCCCGCTGTTGGCGCTGCGTCAGATTCGCCATCAACTTGCGTTCGGCCGCGCGGACTCCGGAATCGGTGCGTTTCAACAACTCCCGGCCCTCGCGGGTGAGTTGGGCGGGCAGCGACCGTCCCGACGACACGCTCGCGGGACGCGAGACGAGCCCGCGGTCCTCGAGGCCGCGCAGCACCATGTTCATCGCCTGCGGCGAGACGTTGAAGTCGCGGGCCAGTTCCGCATTGGACCGTCCCTCGTGCTGGGAAAGGATCCGCATGCACAGGTACTGGGGGAACGCCACGCCCAGCGGTTCGAGCACCGTCGCAGTGACCTCGCTGCGCAGCGCCTTGGCAACCCGGGACAGGAGCAAACCCAGCGGCTGATCCTCGAGCGGTCCATTCATGTCAACCATATTGACATATATCAACCACATTGATATCAACGATGGATGACCGAACCAACGGGTGAGCTGTTCGACAACGCATACAAGGGCGAGATGCCCGAGATGAGCGGCGCGAAGCCACCATGGAGCATCGGTGAACCGCAGCCGGAGCTCATGACCCTCATTGAAGAGGGCAGATTCCAGGGCGATGTCCTCGACGCGGGGTGCGGTGAGGCCGCGCTGGCGATCCACCTCGCCGAACGGGGCTACACCACGGTGGGGCTCGATCAGTCGCCCACCGCGATCGAGCTGGCCAGGCAGGAGGCCGCCAGACGCGGGCTGACGAACGCCACCTTCGACGTCGCCGACATCAGCGACTTCTCCGGCTACGACGGCCGGTTCGGCACGATCGTCGACTCGACGCTGTTCCACTCGATGCCGGTGGAACTGCGCGACGGCTACCAGCGTTCGATTGTGCGGGCCGCCGCACCCGGCGCCTCCTACTTCGTGTTGGTGTTCGACAGGGCCGGCATGCCCAACGGTCCGGCCAACCCCGTAACCGAAGACGAGCTGCGTGACGTCGTCTCCAAGTGCTGGACGATCGACGAGATCAGGCCGGCGCGCATCCACGGCGTCTTCCCGGACGGATTCGAGGAGTTCTTCCCGGCGCTCGACATCCGCGACGAGCCCAAAGGCCGCAAATCCGTGCCCGCCTGGCTGCTGAGCGCCCACCTGCCCGACTGACCCGGCGAGTCGCGACCCACTGGCCGCCCTGACGTCCGCCATGAGGCAGGATGAAGGGATCTCAGCGAGGACCCGTAAGGAGTCGGATGGCGGATCCCAACGTCGCCGGTCAGGCAGTTCCGAACTCCGAAGTCGCCACCGGAGCGGCTCCGGATGCGAGCAAACCCAACGGAGCCGCCGCAGGTTCCATCCGTCCCATGTACAACCGCGTACTGCTCAAGCTGGGCGGCGAGATGTTCGGTGGCGGGGAAGTGGGCCTCGATCCCGACGTCGTCCACCTGGTGGCGCGTCAGATCGCCGAAGTGGTCCGCAGCGGCGTGCAAATGGCCGTGGTCATCGGCGGCGGCAATTTCTTCCGCGGTGCGCAATTGCAGCAGCGCGGTATGGAGCGCACCCGCAGCGACTACATGGGGATGCTCGGCACCGTCATGAACAGCCTGGCGCTGCAGGACTTCCTGGAGAAGGAAGGCATCGCGACCCGGGTACAGACCGCGATCACGATGGGTCAGGTCGCCGAACCGTACATTCCGCTGCGCGCCGTGCGGCACCTCGAGAAGGGCCGCGTCGTCATCTTCGGAGCGGGCATGGGGCTGCCGTATTTCTCCACCGACACCACCGCCGCCCAGCGCGCGCTCGAGATCGGCGCCGAGGTGGTGCTGATGGCCAAGGCCGTCGACGGCGTCTTCACCGCCGACCCGCGCCAGAACCCCGACGCCGAGCTGCTCACCGCGATCAGCCACCGCGAAGTCATCGACCGCGGCCTGAAGGTCGCCGACGCCACCGCGTTCAGCCTGTGTATGGACAACGGCATGCCGATCCTGGTGTTCAACCTGCTCACCGACGGCAATATCGCCCGGGCGGTCGCGGGTGAGAAGATCGGAACACTGGTCACCACCTGACACGCCCGCGCCCCGCAGCGAAGGTGCGCACTCCAGACCGGTGACCGACGCGCACAGACGAAGGAGAAGGACCGTGATCGACGAAACCCTCTTCGATGCCGAGGAGAAGATGGAGAAGGCGGTGTCGGTCGCGCGCGATGACCTGTCGTCGATCCGCACCGGCCGCGCCAATCCCGGCATGTTCTCGCGTGTCAACGTCGACTACTACGGGTCGCCGACACCGATCACCCAGCTGTCGAGCATCAACGTGCCCGAAGCGCGGATGGTGGTGATCAAGCCCTATGAGGCGGGCCAGCTGCGCAACATCGAGGATGCGATCCGCAACTCCGACCTCGGTGTGAACCCGACCAACGACGGCAACGTCATCCGCGTGGCGATCCCGCAGCTGACCGAGGAGCGTCGCCGCGACCTGGTCAAGCAGGCCAAGGCCAAGGGCGAGGACGCCAAGGTCGCGGTCCGCAACATTCGCCGCAAGGCGATGGAGGAGCTGCACCGCATCAAAAAGGACGGCGAAGCGGGCGAGGACGAGGTGTCGCGCGCGGAGAAGGACCTCGACAAGTCCACCGCCACCTACACCCACCAGATCGACGAGCTGGTCAAGCACAAAGAAGGCGAGCTGCTGGAGGTCTAGTGACCGAACAGCAGAAGGTTCCCGTGGCAGAGACGCCGGTCGACGAACCGCCCAAGAAGAAGTCGAGGGCGGGCCGCGACCTGCCCGCCGCCATCGGAGTCGGCGTCCTGCTCGGCGCCATGGCGATCGGCATCCTGCTCTTCTGGCCGATCGGATGGCTGCCGGTGCTGGCGGTGTTCATCCCGATCGCCACCCATGAGGTGATCCGCCGGTTGCGCGAGGCCGGATACGACCTTCCGGCGATTCCGCTGCTGCTCGGCGGCCAGGCGATGATCTGGTTGAGCTGGCCGTTCGGGCCGGCCGGGGTGCTCGGGGCGTACGGCGGGACGGTCGTCGTCTGCATGGTGTGGCGACTGGTCGGGCACGGCCTGCGCCACCAACCGGTCAACTACCTGCGCGACATCGCCGCCGCGGTGCTGCTGTCGACGTGGGTGCCGTTGTTCGCCAGCTTCAGCGCGCTGCTGATCTTCCAGGACCACGGCGGCGGCAGGGTGTTCACGGTGATCGCGACCGTCGTGTTCGCCGACATCGGCGGCTATGTGGCAGGCGTGCTGTTCGGCAAGCATTTGATGGCGCCTGCGATCAGCCCGAAGAAGTCGTGGGAGGGACTGGGCGGGTCGCTGGTGTTCGGTACCGCCGCCGCCGTGGTGTCGGTGACGTTCCTCATGGACAAGCCCGCCTGGGTGGGCCTGCCGCTGGGGCTCATGCTGGTGATCACCGGTGTACTCGGCGACCTGGTCGAGTCGCAGGTCAAGCGCGACCTCGGAATCAAGGACATGGGCACGTTGCTGCCCGGCCACGGCGGCATCATGGACCGCATCGACGCGATGCTCCCGTCGGCCGTGGCGGGTTGGATCGTGTTGACGCTGTTGGCGTGACGTCCCGCCGAGCTGGGATACTGGTCGCAGCTCATGCCCACCTCGTTGCCGCTCGTCTTCGATGCCCCGCGCCGCGCCATGCCGCCGCGGCATTTCGCCGACCTCGACGACGCGGGTCGTGTCGCGGCCGTCGGTGAACTCGGACTGCCGGCGTTTCGGGCCAAACAGCTGGCCAACCAGTACTTCGGCAGGCTGATCGCCGACCCCCACCAGATGACCGACCTGCCCGCAGGCGTACGCGACCAGGTGGCCGGCGCACTGTTCCCCACACTGCTCGATGCGGTGCGCGAGATCGAGACCGATGCGGGTGAGACGCGCAAGATGTTGTGGCGCGCGGTCGACGGCACCACGTTCGAGTCGGTAATGATGCGCTATCCGCAACGCAACACCGTCTGCATCTCGTCGCAGGCCGGGTGCGGGATGGCCTGCCCGTTCTGCGCGACGGGCCAGGGCGGGCTCAAGCGCAACCTGTCGACGGCCGAGATCCTTGAACAGGTACGTGCCGCTGCGGTGGAACTGCGTGACCGCGACGGTGACGGCATCGCGCCTGCGGCACGAGGCGGGCGGCTGTCCAACATCGTGTTCATGGGCATGGGGGAGCCGCTCGCGAACTACAACCGGGTGCTGGCCGCGGTGCGACGGATCGTGGCCCCCGCCCCCAACGGTTTCGGGATCTCGGCCCGGTCGGTCACGGTGTCGACGGTCGGCTTAGCGCCCGCGATCCGCAAGCTCGCCGACGAACGGCTCGGGGTCACGCTGGCGTTGTCACTGCACGCCCCGGACGACGAACTGCGCGACACCCTCGTGCCGGTGAACAACCGGTGGAAGGTGTCGGAGGCGCTCGACGCCGCGCGCTACTACGCCGACGTGACCGGCCGGCGGGTGTCGATCGAGTACGCGCTGATCCGCGACGTGAACGACCAGCCTTGGCGCGCAGACCTTTTGGGCAAGCGGCTGCACGGCGCGCTGGGCCCGCTCGCGCACGTCAACGTCATCCCGCTGAATCCGACACCCGGCAGCGAGTGGGATGCCAGCCCCAAACCGGCCGAACGCGAGTTCGTCCGGCGTGTCCGCGAGCGCGGCGTGTCTTGCACTGTGCGCGACACGCGAGGGCGCGAAATCGCCGCGGCCTGTGGGCAGTTGGCGGCCCAAAGCTGAGTTCTTCGCCTCGAGACCGACGTATTGGCGGGTTTCGCTCGGACTTTTCCGCCAAAGCGTCGGTCTCGGCGTCACTGAGCGGGGTGATTGGTGAACCAGACGTTCTCCTCGACCAGCCGACGGCTGCGCCAGCCGTCCGGCGTCCGCACGAGTTCGTGGTGGTAAAGCCCGCCGCAGAAGCTGGGCTCGGTCATACCGGTCAGTTGCATCGGGTTGTAGAACATCGCCCGCACCCGCGCGGTGTCGCCGTAGGGCCCCGTGTCGACGTCGGCCTCGATGTTGGTGATGTGGTGCAGGCTCCAGGCGACTGCCCCGAAGTTCGCTGCGAACCAGTCCACCACCTCGTCGCGGCTCCCGGCGACTGCGCCGATCGACGACGGATAGTCGATGTGCGCGTCGTCGGTGAACACCGAGCGGTACAGCTCCCAGTCCTTGGTGTCGACCGCCCGGGCGTAGCGGTACAGCAGCGCGGCGATCTCGGCCGTATCGCCCTCGGACGCCTGCGTCATGGCGCCGCGGTGTCGGGCATGCCGATCGTCTTGGCTTCCAGGTATTCCTTGTAGCCCTCTTCGCCGTTGCGGTAACCCAGCCCGGACTGTTTGGTGCCGCCGAACGGGCTGTTGATGCCGAAGTGGCTCTTGCTGTTGATCGTCACGTTGCCGGTGCGCATGCGGCAGGCCACCGCGAACGCGCGATCGAGGTCGGCGCCGGACACCTCACCGGAGAGCCCGTAGATCGTGTTGTTGGCGATCGCGACCGCCTCGTCGTCGGTGTCGTACGGGGTGACCGTCAGCACGGGACCGAAGATCTCCTCTTGGGCCACTTGCGAATTCGGGTCAACATCGGCCAGCAGGGTGGGCTGGGTGTAGTAGCCGGTCGGCAGGTTCTCCGGGATGCCGCCGCCGGTGACCAGCCGCGCACCGGAGTCGATACCGCTCTTGATGAGGCCGAGCACCTTCTGGCGCTGGGTCTCGCTGATCTGCGGGCCCTGCATGTTGCCCGGCGTCCACGGGTCGCCGACCGGGAAGCCCTCCATCATCGTCTTGAGAATCTCGATGCCTTCGTCGTAGCGACTGCGCGGCAACAGGATCCGGCTCGGCAGGATGCAGGACTGCCCGCTCATCACGCACGCCATCATCGCCGCCATCGACAACGCCGAGTTGAAGTCGGCGTCGTCGAGCACGATGTGGGCCGACTTGCCACCCAACTCGAGCAGCGTCTTCTTCACCGTCGGCGCCCCTGCGGCCAGGATCGCCCGCCCGGTGGCCGTCGACCCGGTGAACGTGATCATGTCGACCCTCGGGTCGGCGGACAGCGCGGCGCCGACCTCGTTGGCGTTGGACACCACCACGTTGAACACCCCGGCCGGGATGTCGGTTTCCTCGGCGACAATGCGGCCGTACTCGCTGCCCGACCACGGTGTGAGCTGCGCGGGTTTGAGGACGACGGTGTTACCGGCCATCAGCGCGGGTACGGTCTCGGCGACGTTGAGGTAGAACGGCACGTTCCACGGGGTGATCGCGCCGACCACACCGACCGGCTCGTAGTGGATCTTTCGGCGGGCCGGGCCCAACGGTGTCTCGTGCACACCGTTGTCGACCAGGTAGTCGAAGTTCTTGCCGTGCTCGGCCCAGTGCTTGACTTCGTCGATCGGGCTCTCGATCTGGCTGCCGCTCACCGACACCGGGCAGCCGACCTCGGTGATCAGGATCCGGCGCAGCCGTTCCTTGTTGCGTTCGAAGGCCTCGTGCAACTGCGTCAGGCAGTGGTACCGGAAGTCCAGGTCGCGCGACCAGTCGGTTTCGTCGAAGGCGCGCCGCGCCGCGCCGACCGCGCGGGCCATGTCCTCGACGGTGCCGTCGGTCGCCCGGCCTGCGACCTGTTCACTGGCGGGGTGGATGACATCGAACGTCGCGCCACTGGCCGTGGTCAGCATCTCGCCGTCGATCAACATCCGCTCGTCGCCGGCCAGCACGCCGGTGTCAGTCTCAACCTGGGTCATGCGGACAGCTTTACAAATTTTTGCGCGAGTGTCAGCTTTTCGCGGGAGCCGGACGGCTAACCCTGTGGCTTGATCCCGGTGGCGTGCCGCAGTTGTGCCAGGAACTGGTCGTCGTCGTCACTGCGGACGATGTAGTGCGAGATCGCCACGCGAATTGCGGTGGCCGCCTTGACCGCTGCGTTCGGGCCGCTCAGCAGTTTCTGCAGACGCGCGCGCATGACCGGGATGATCTTCGTGAGCTGCGAGATCACGACCTCTGGTTCGATGTCGACAAGCCGCACACCCGAGTACGAGTGCTGGTACTCGACGATGAACCGCAACGCGGCGTCGAGCTTCTCGGTACCCCGCAACCCGGCCGTCGCCGTGCTGATGCCGTTGTCGAACAGGTCGCGCTCGAAGACGCCGAACGCGTCGAGCAGTTCACCTTTGGAGGCGAACCAGCGGTAGAGCGTCGGACGGGACACGCCGGCCTGCAGCGCAACCTCCGAGAGGCTCAGCTTGGTCTGCCCGCTTCGGGCCAGAACCTCCGAGGTCGCGACGAGAATCCGGTGCCGCGTCGAAATGTCCTCGGGTCCGAGTGCGTCGCGCAGCGCTTCGTTCACGGGGCAAGCGTAGAACGTTCTTCACATCGACTTCTGGAGTACGGCGACAGTGTCGAGATCTTGTAGCGCCGCGACGCCGCGGCGCAGGCCCTCCAACGCTATGCCCTCGTCCTGCATGCCACCCATCCCGGCGGTGATCAACGCGGCGACGTAGGCATACAGGGCGCCCTGGCGATACCGGTCCCACAGCTCGCCGCGGTCCAACTCCGGTCCGCCGCATGCGGTGAGCGCGTGACGGTAGACGTCGAGCAGCTCGCGTTGGTGGGCCTGGCGATCGGCGGGCGTCATGCTGGTGACCAGCGTGTACGCCAGCTCGCGGTTGGGATGCCCACGCCGGACGGCTTGCCAGTCCAACAGCCCCGCCTCGCCGTTGCGGAAGTACACGTTGCCCGGATGCGCGTCGCCATGCGTCACGGTGTGGGGCGGCTCGTCGATGAGCCGGGCCACGGCACGGTAATTCTCGTCGATGAAGCGGCCGGCGCCGACCGCGATATCGGTGCGCTCGGCGATGCGGCGCGCCGACGTCTTCAGCAGCGGTCCGGTGAGCAAGGACGCGGTATCGCCTGATGCGGTGTAGAGCCAGTCGGGCACCTGGTTCCAGAAGGTCGCGTGCAGCCTGGCCAGCAGCTCGACGATCTTGGCGGCCCGGTCGGCGCTGATCGGATGCAAGGTGTCGGGAAAGTCGCATTCGTCGGCCGGCAGATCCTCCAGCACGAGGACATAGCGACCCGTCACCGAGTCAAACGCCGAGCCGTGACACGTCGGGAGGCCGGTGAGCCGCGGGGACAGTTCGCGGTAGAAGCGGGTTTCGGTCGCGCCCAGCCGCCCCATCTCGCCCATCAGGCGGGTGGCGACGGTCTCGGCGGCCAGCTTGACGAACACGGTCGGCGGGACGTCGTCGCCGATCAGCCCGAGCCGGACGCGCGACGAGGTGCCGGAGTCCCCGCCCAGCACCGACACCGCGGCCACGGGACGGCCGATGATCCGCGACATGGCGGGTGCGTCCAGTTCGGACACGGACCGCGGAAGTGGGCGCAGACGGCCGAACACGGCGTCGGTGGCGATACGTTGTACCCCGCGGCCCAAATGTGCGGCCAGGCCGAGCACCGGCGCAGCGTGCTTCACCACGCCAGTTTACAAATTCGGGAATACATGTAAAGAAGGTGTCGATGGCGGGTCCGCTCGAGGGAGTACGAGTGGTCGAACTCGGCGTATGGGTGGCCGGACCGGCGGCTGCCGGGATACTCGCCGACTGGGGCGCCGACGTCGTCAAGATCGAACCGCCGACCGGCGACCCGGCGCGGTTGTTCGGCAAGATGCTCGGTGTCGACGGCGACGTGAGCCCACCGTTCGAGATGGACAACCGCGGTAAGCGCAGCATCGTGCTCGACATGACGACCACCAAAGGCCGCGCCATGGCCCGCGAATTGATCGAGGGCGCAGACGTTTTCGTCACCAACGTCCGGCCCGGCGCGCTGGCGCGCATGGGACTGGACTTCGCAGCTCTCGCCACGCACAACCCGCAACTGGTGTAGGGGTTGGTCACCGGCTATGGCGAGAACGGGCCGGACGCGGACCGGGCGGCCTACGACGTCGCCGCGTTCTGGGCGCGAGCGGGGCTGGCCCACCTGCTGACCCGTCCCGGCCAGACCCCGCCGTTCCAACGCGGCGGCATGGGCGACCACGCGGCGGGGATGACGCTGGCCGCCGCGGTCTGCGCCGCGTTGGTGGCGCGGGGCCGCACCGGGAAGGGGCAGTTGGTCAGCACCTCGCTGTACCGCCAGGGGGTCTATACGGTGAGCTTCGACCTCAATACCTTTCTGCTGACCGGGAATTCGATTGTGATCGGACAGCGGGAGACGATGGGCAACCCCTGCATGAACAACTACGCGGCCGGTGACGGGCGCCGCTTCTGGATCGTCGGCCTGGAAGCCGGGCGGCACTGGCCGCCGTTGTGTCGCGCGGTCAAGCGTCCTGAGTGGCTGACCGATCCCCGGTTCGACACCCCGCGGGCGCGCGCCGTCAACGCGGTCGAACTCGTCGCCGAACTCGACGAGATCTTCGCCTCGAAAACCCTCGCCGAGTGGGCGGAGGTCTTCGCCACCGAACCGGACTTCTTCTGGTCGCCGATCAACTCGCTGGAAGACATCGTGGCCGACGAGCAGTTCCACGCCGCCGGCGGCATCGTCTACGTGCCCGACGGCGAAGGCGCGGCGCCGATGGTCGCCTCACCGGCCGACTTCTCGGGCACGCCGTGGGAACCCCGTTGGGCCGCACCGCGCTTGGGGCAGCACACCGACGAGATCACGGCCGAGCTCAAGACGTCGGGTGCTTGACCCGCACCGCGTGGCGTAGCTGCGCGAGGAAGTCGGCGTCGTCGTCGCTGCGCACCAGATAGTGCGACACCGCGACCCGCACCGCGGTCGCCACGGCAAGACCGGGATCGGGACCGGTGGCCAGCCGTTCCAGGCGCTGGCGCATCAACGGAATCACCCGGGAGAGCCGTTTGATCACCTGCTCCGGTTCGATGTCGATCATCCGCAGACCCGGATAGGACTGCTGGTAGTCGACGATCACCCGCAACGCCGCGTCGAGCCGCTCGCTCGGAGGCAGGCCCGCTGTCGCCTCGGCCACCGCACGTTCGTAGTACTGGCGCTCCCACACCACGAACGCGTCGAGCAGGTCACGCTTGGAGGCGAACCAACGGTAGAGGGTGGGCCGGGAGACCTGCGCCTGCAGTGCGACCTCGGAGAGGCTGAGCTTGGTCATGCCGTGGCGGCCGAGTACTTCTGCGGTCGCTGCGAGGATGCGTTCGCGCGTCGAGGAGTCTGCGTCGGCTACCGGCACCGTCATAGCTTTACAAACTTTTGACGAAGTGTCACGCTGAATCGGTGACATCAGCCCGCGAATACAGCGCTGTCGACATCACGTCGGAAGAGTTCTGGAGTCGGCCCTTCGCCGTGCGTGACGAGACGTTCGCACGGCTGCGAGCCGCCGACGGGTTGTCCTGGCATCCTCCGCTGCCCTCCATGTTCGGAATCGAGGAGCCCGGCTTCTGGGCACTGACGCGGCGCGCCGACATCGCCTACGTCAGCCAGCATCCCGAGCTGTTCACCTCGGCTCAGGGCGTTGCGCTGAACCCGATGCCCGCCGAGATCCAGCGGTTCGCCTCGTTCTTCTTGACCATGGACCCGCCGCAGCACACCGTGTACCGCCGGCTGATCAGCTCGGCGTTCACGCCCCGCAACGTGCGGCTGATCGAGGAACAGATCCACAAGAACGCGGTCACCATCGTCGAAAACCTCGTCGGCGCAGGCGAAGTCGACTTCGTGTCGACATGCTCGGCCCAACTGCCGATGCTGACGATCATGGACATGCTCGGCGTGCCCAGCGCCGACCAGCCCGCCGTGGCCTATGCCGCGGAGAAGTTGTTCGGCATGAGCGACGAGGAGTACGTCACCGAGGATGAGCGCGCCGCCGACCCGGTCGCACAGATCGCGCTGTTGTCGAACACCGGCGTCGAGCTGGCCAAGTTCCGGCGCACCCACCCCGGCGACGACCTGATGACCAGCATCGTGAACGCCGAGGTCGACGGCCACCGGCTGACCGACGAGGAGATCGGGGCCTTCCTGATCCTGCTCGCCTCGGCCGGGAACGACACCACCAAGCAGGCCACGACGCACGCGATGATGGCGCTGGTCGACAACCCGGACCAGCGCGACTGGTTGATGGCGGACTTCGACGGCCGGATCGGTTTGGCCGTCGAAGAATTCGTTCGCTGGTCCTCGCCGGTCCTGCAGTTCGCGCGCTTTGTCACCGAGGACACCGAGATCAACGGCCAGCCGGTCAGCGAGGGCGATAAGGTCGCGCTGTTCTACTGCTCAGCCAACCGCGACGAGGCCGCGTTCACCGACCCCGCCGCATTCGACCTGTCCCGGTCCCCCAACCCGCACCTCGGGTTCGGCGGCGGAGGCCCGCATTTCTGCCTGGGAAGCCAGCTGGCCAAAGCCGAGCTGCGAAACCTGTTCCGAGAGTTGCTGACTCGGTTGACGACGATCGAGTTCGGCGAACCCGACCTGCTGTACAGCAGCTTCGTGCACGGCGTCAAACGGCTGCCCGCCGTCGTTCGCTAGGAGTGAGCATGCGCGTCGAAGTCGATCTGGGCCGGTGCACCGGACACGGGATCTGCGAGTCAATCGCCGAGGAGGTGTTCGAGGTGCGTGACGACGGCATCGTGCTAATCCACGAGCCCGAACGTCCGGAGTCCGACAGGGACCGGATGCAGCAGGCTGTGACGCAGTGCCCGGCCGCGGCGTTGCGCTTGCTCGACTAGCTCAACCGGCTCGACCGGCTGGGCGAGCTTGGCCTCCGATTCGCCTCCCGCGGAGTTATCGTTTCGGCAATGAGGTCGAGATTGCTTGCGGTGTGCCTGGTCGCGATCGGCGTGACCGGCTGCGGCGCGATCAGGGGATCGGTCGACCTCGTCGCCGAGGAGCCCACTCCGATCGCGATCACCACACTCGCCGCACCCGATGCCACGTTGGCCGACAGCGCCGTCGTCGCAGAGGCTGCGCGCAGCGTCGTGAAGATCCACACCGAGGCCCTGCAGTGCGCGAGGACGGTGGACGGCAGCGGAGTCGTCGTCGCACCGAACCGGGTGATGTCGGCCGCACACACCGTGGCGGGCGCGGACGTCGTCAGAGTCTGGGCGGGCGACCGGGAGATACCGGCCACCGTCGTTGTTTTCGACCCGGCGATGGACGTCGCCGTGCTCGATGTGCCCGACCTGCAGGCCCCAACGCTGTCGATGGACCAGCACACCGCCCTCACCGGCACCGATGCCGTGGTGCTCGGATATCCCGGCGGAGGGCCGTTCGTGGCCACCCCCGCGCGGATCCGCAGGGTCATGGAGCTTCTCGTGCCGGACATCTACCGCACCACGACGGTGAATCGCGAGGTCTACGTCATTCGGGGCCCGATCCGGCGCGGCGGTTCGGGCGGGCCACTCATCGACCTGAACGGCCACGTGCTGGGCATCAGCTTCGGGGCGGCCATTGACGACCCCGAGACCGGATTCGTGCTGACCGCCAAGCAGGTCTCAGCGATGATGTCGGACGGATTACGCGCCGACAGGCCCGTCGCGACCGGCGCCTGCACGCCCTGATCAGCGCTGGGGCATCGGCCGGACGAGCACGGACTGCTGGATCGCGCCGAGCGCGCCGGTCTCGTCGAACAGCGTGCCGAGTGTCGTACCGATGCCATCGGGCCCGTAGCTGGTCTCCGCGCGGATACCGATCCACTCGCCCTCCGGGATCCGGTGCACGTGCACGACGAGATCGGTGTTCATGAACGTCCAGCGGCGGATGTCGAGCTTGGTCCCGATGCCGTTGGCGTCGTCGGCCACCGCGAACAACCGCTGAAGCGGTGTCATGGCCTCGCCCTTGACCAGGTCGACCTCTGGGCGGATCCACGACTCGCCGGGCCCCTCGCACAGCGGTTCGGTCAGCCACCGCCAGTCGAGGCTGTGCACGTAGTTGCGATCCCAGTCCTTCTTCATGTCACGGCCTTTCGCCTCGGACAGCGGACGCAGAGGAGGTTGCGGCGCATGCTGCACGGCGTGGGTGTCGACGGTCTTCAACCGCCACCCGCTGGCCCGCGCGACGGGTCGCGGGTCCCCGTCCGGTCGCGCAGCGAGCAGTTCGGAGGTGACGAGCTCGATCTGCTTGCCCGAGCGCTCGATTCGCGACCGCGCCCACAGATCACCCTCGGCGGGAACAGCACCGAGCAGGTCGATCAGGACCCGGCTCAAACGGGTGTCGTCGCGGGCCTCGCAGCGTTCGAGCGCGCGAACCAGGATGGCGGACACCGGCGCTCCGTGCTGGATCGCGGCCGACCAGGTGCTGCGGACCAGGTCGGTCGCGCGGAACTTCTCGCCGAGCGGATCGGCGTCGTCGATGAGCTCGTAATAGGAATCGCTCACGGTAGCCCGGCTCCCGGTATGTCGATGGTGGTCGCATCGACGCGCGACAGCTTGGTGCCTTTGAGCCGCTGCGGATACGCGTCGGTGCTGGACAACAGAAAGAGGGTGCGACGCTCGGGACCGCCGAGCGCGCAGGCGATCGCGATGCGCTCGCCGATGTCGATGCGGTCGGTGACGTCGCCGCCTTCGGTGACCCGCTCGAACTGACCGGCCAGCGTCATCGCGGCCCACACGCCGCCCTCGGCGTCGAGGCAGATGCCGTCCGGTGGTCCGTCGAGCCCGTCGGCGAAGACCCGGCGATCGGACAGTGCGCCGTCACCTGCAACGGAGTACGCGGTCAGTCGGCGTCCGGTCGACTCGGCGACGATCAGCGTCGTGCCGTCGGCGGTGATGACCATCCCGTTCGGGAAGTCGAGGCCGACGGCGACGACGGTGAAGGTGTCGTCGGGATCGAGCCGCACGATAACTCCGTGTTCGCGGGCCTGGGAGCCGACGTAGGCGCGCCCGGTGCCGTCGACGACCATGTCGCCGAGGGGGGCCGGGACGATCGCGGACAGGTCGGCGATCGTCGTGACGTTCTCGCCGTCGTAGCGCAGCACCTGGCGCGCCTCGGTGGAGGAGATCAGCAACGACCCGTCGGGGCGAAATCCGAGGCCGGCAGGCGCATGTCCCGGAAGCGGAAGCGTCGTCAGATCACCGTTGAGGTCGACGGTGTGCACGGCTTCGCCGAGCATGTCGGAGAACCAGAGCAGACCTTCGAACCAGCGCGGGCCCTCGCCGAAGCAGAACCCCTTCGCCAGCGGCGTCGGAGTCATCCCGGCACACCTTTACAAAACACGCGATAAGTGTCACGCTCGCAAGGTGTCGCTGTCAAATGGGTGCAGGTCATGAAGAAGTACTACGGTCACACGCTGCTCTATCTCCACGAGACCATCGCGCTCGGTTCCGGCCGGTCCGGCGGGTTCAGTGAGGTTTTTGGCGACGTGTACCAGCCGATGATGGCCGACCTCGGCGCGCGGCTGTTCGCGATCTGGGAGACGACGCCGTACAACGGCCACTGGCCGCAGGTCACGATCATCTGGGAGATCGACAAGTTCGCCGACTATGCGCGCATCGGCAAGGCGCAGGCCAGGGGCGGCAGCCATGAGGAAGCCGCAGCGAAGTGGTCGACGTACCTCGCCGAGATCGGCGCATCGGGTGAGGGCCGCATCATGTACGCGGGCAAATACAATCGGACACTCGCGCAGCTGCAGGAGGCGAACTTCGGTGCCGGGCTGGTGATCCAGGAGATCATGCAGACGAAACCCGGCCGCCAGGACGACTACATCCGCGAACTGGAACGCCTCTACGTGCCGTGGTCGGAACGCACCGGAAAGCGTTGGCTCGGTTCGTTCATCACGACCTTCCGCTTCAACGAGGTCATCCATTACTGGGCGCTCGACGACGACTGGGACTGCTTCGCCAACCACTACCCGTCGTGGAAGGACAGCCCGCCCGCCGAGATCGTCACCTGGATGAGCGTCGCGCCCGCGCTGCGCGACGGCTGGGAAGACTCCATCCTGGCCGCCCTCCCACCGTCACCGCTGCGATGAACATGACTGTTCTCGAGACGTTTTCCTATGATCCGTTCGACCCAGCGGTGATGGCCGACCCGCTACCGTTCTATCGGGCGCTGCGCGATCGGCACCCGGTGTACTACGTCGAGAAATGGGACACCTACGCCCTTTCGCGTTTCGAGGACATCTGGCGGGTGCTGGAAGTCAACGACGGCACATTCGTCGCCTCCGAGGGAACCCTGCCTGCGGCAACGGTTCTCGCGAAGCACAACGACGGGCCCGTGCCCGACCCGGCGCTGCATCCGATGCCCTTCCACGCGAACTTCGACGCCCCGATCTACGACACCGTGCGACGTTGCACATCGCCCCCGTTCCGGCCGAGGTCGGCCGGCAAGTTGGCCGACCGCATCCGTCAACTGGCCAACGAGCGGCTCGACGAGCTGCTGCCGCGCGGCGCCTTCGACCTGACCCAGGACTACGGCGGGATCGTCGCCGCATCGGTGGTGTGCGAATTGCTCGGATTGCCCGCGGATCTCGCGGCCGACGTGCTGGCGACCGTCAATGCGGGCAGCCTCGCGCAGCCGGGCAGCGGGGTTGAGGTAGCCAATGCGCGGCCGGGTTACCTGGAGTACCTGATTCCGATCATCCAGCGCAGCAGGACCACGCCGGGCGAGAACCCGATCGCCGACAACCTGATCGCGTACCGGCTGCCGGACGGCTCGGCGTTCAACGACGTCGAGGCCGCCACCCAGTTGCTCGGGATCTTCATCGGCGGAACCGAAACGGTGCCGAAGATCGTCGCACACGGCCTCTGGGAGCTGGGCCTTCGGCCCGATCAACTGTCCGCTGTGCGCAGCGACATCGACACCCGCGTTCCCGCCGCGCGCGAGGAGATGATCCGCTATTGCGCACCCGCGCAATGGTTTGCACGCACCGTGCGTAAACCGTTCACCATGCACGGCACCACAATGCGGCCCGGGCAACGGATCATCTCACTGCTGGCGTCGGCCAGCCGTGACGATCGCGAATACTCCGATCCGGACACGTTCATCTGGAACCGTCCCATCGAGCGCCTGCTGGCCTTCGGTCGCGGACAACACTTCTGCCTCGGGGTGCACCTGGCGCGGTTGGAGATCGGCATCATGGTGACCGAATGGCTCAAGCGGGTCGCAGACTGGCGCATCGACGGTGAGGCCGCGTCCCGGCCGCCGTCGAGTTTCCAGTGGGGTTGGAGCAGCGTGCCGGTGGAGGTGTGAGATGTGGTCCTATCGACTGGTCGCGCCGTACACTTTCGAGCGCCAAGACATTCCGGAGACAACGCCGGAGTCGTTGGCGGATCAGCAAGTGTTGCTGCGCTTTCGCGCGGCGGGGGTCTGTGGTAGCGACCTGCCGCCGTTCCGGGGTGTTCGCGGCAAGATCGCCGGCGATCGCGGCCTGAGCGCGGCGGAGATGCCGGGCTTCCCGATCCACGAGGTCGTCGGCGAGGTGATCGCCAGCAGGCATCGCAGCCACGGTGTGGGGGACTGGGTCGTCGGCTGGGCGTCCGGCTTCGACGGCCTGATGCAACATGTCGTCGCCGACGGCGACGGGCTGGCCTACTACGACCATAATCTGAGCCCGCAGCATGCCGTCGCACTGCAGCCGCTGGCGTGTGTGCTGTATGCGGTCGAACAGTTGCCCAGACTCAAAGGCCTGCACGTCGCGGTGATCGGGCAGGGCTCAATCGGTCTGCTGTTCTCCTATGCGGCAAAGGCGTTCGGCGCTCGCCGCGTCACCGGCGTCGACCCGGTCGACCGCGACGCGGTGGCCAAGGAGTTCGGCGTGGACACAATCGTGCGCGCCACCAGCGACCGGTGGGTGAGCCACCTCGAGCCCGGCGACCGGCCAGATGTGGTCATCGAAGCCGTCGGGCACCAGGTCGCCACCCTCGGTCACGCGATCGAGGCGGCCGCGCCGGGCGGGACCGTGTTCTATTTCGGCGTGCCCGACGACGACAGCTATCCGATCAGCATGCGCACCATGCTGCGCAACAACCTCACCCTGAAGTCCGGTGTGACCCTGGACCGGCGACGGATGCTGGCCGCTGCCAACGAGTTCGTCCGGCACCACCCCGACCTGCTGCCCGCCTATGTCACACACACATTCGACATCGACGATGCCCAGGCCGCGTTCGAACTCGCGTGCCGCCCGGCGCCCGACCGCATCAAGATCGCGATCGTCGAATGACCAGCAGAATTCAGCGGGCGCTCGCCACCCGTGAGCACGTGTGGGGAGGATGGGTGGTCGGGCCGACCATCATGGGTCCCGAAGAATTCGCCCAGGCCGGCTACGACTACGTCGGATTCGACGTGCAGCACGGGTATCTGAGCGACGCCGATGTCGCGCTGTTGTTGCGTCGCCTCGAACACGTCCGGATCGCGACGGCGGTGCGGTTACCCTCTGCCGACCCCGCACCGATCGGCCGTGTGCTCGACGCGGGCGCGGACGCCGTCATCATCGCGATGGTGGAATCGCCGGAGCAGGCCGCCGCGGCCGTCGCGGCGACCCGGTACCCACCCGCGGGGGTGCGCAGCTACGGGCCGCTGCGCGCCGACATCGGGCGCGATCCGGCCGAACACGAAGCCCGCGCAGGGGTGTTCGCGATGATCGAGAGTGTGCGGGGACTGGCCGCGGTCGACGAGATCTGCGCGGTGCCCGGGGTGACGGGGGTGTACGTCGGCCCCAACGATTTGGCGATCGCGCTCGGACACGCCCCGGCCGCGGCCTGGACCGCGTCGCCCGTCACGGACGCGCTCGCTCGTATCCAGTCCAGCGCCGCCGCGTCCGGCGTCATCGCCGGCATCCACGCCGGCAAGAATGGAAGGGCCATGGCCGACATGGGGTATCGCATGCTCACAGTGGCGTCGGAGTCTCAGGCGTTGCGGCGCGGCGCCGAGGAGATCCTCAAGGATTCCCAATGACGGGCGATCGCGTCGCGCTAGTGACCGGCGCCGCACGCGGGCAGGGCGCGGCGATCACGAAACGCCTGCTCCAGGACGGATTCCGGGTCGCGGCATGTGACGTGCGGATGGACGAATTGCGGGCGACGATCGCCGGCCTCGGCCACGAGGTGATCCCGGTCGAACTCGACGTCACCTCGCCCGAGCAGTGGCAAGCCGCCGTGAGCCAGGTAGTCGACCGGTTCGGGGGGTTGTCGACGCTGATCAACAACGCCGGGGTGCTGCATCGGTGCTCACTCGACGACGAAACACCCGAGGCGTTCGAAAACAGTTGGCAGTTCAACTGTCTGGGCCCGTTCCTCGGAATCAAGGCGGCACTGGGGCATCTCCGACGGGCAGTGGGGCCCGCGATCGTCAACACCGTCAGCACCGGTGCCATCCGGCCCTTCCCGAACCACGCCGCGTACGGATCGTCGAAGTGGGCATTGCGCGGGCTGACCCAAGCCGCCGCCGCTGAACTCGCCGGGGCCGGCATTCGGGTCAATGCGGTGTTCCCGGGCCCGATCGAGACCCCGATGCTCGACCCCGCCACGCAGCAGCGGCTGACCGCGACGCTCGGCCGGATCGGGAAGCCCGACGAGGTCGCGAATGTGGTCGCCTTTCTGGTCTCCGAGCAGGCGTCCTTCATGACGGGAGCCGAAGTCGTCGTGGATGGAGGGCAATGCCTTCGAATCGGGTGAGGTACCCGAGCCTGTCGGTCGGGATCATCGGTGCCGGCCCCGGTGGCCTGGCGCTGGGAATCTTCCTGCGTAAGGCCGGGTTTGGGAACTTTACGATCTTCGATCGTGAGGACGGCGTCGGAGGTACGTGGCGAATCAACACCTACCCTGGCCTGGCCTGCGATGTGAAGTCGCATCTGTACTCCTACTCGTTCGACCTCAACCCCGACTGGTCACGGCTGTGGTCCGGGCAGAAGGAGATCCTCGAGTACTTCGAACGCTGCGCGCAGCGCTACGAACTCACGCCGCACCTGCGGCTCAACACCGAGATCACCTCGGCGCAATGGGCGGGTGACCGGTGGCAGCTGACCTCGGCGAGCGGTGAACGGTTTGATTTCGACGTGGTGGTCTCCGCGGTCGGCCTGTTCACCCGGCCCGTCATGCCCGACCTGGTAGAAGAGGAACCGTTCACCGGCACGTTGATGCACACCGCGCGGTGGGACCATTCCGTGGACCTGACCGGTAAGCGGGTGGCGGTGCTGGGCACGGGCTCCACGGCGGCGCAACTGGTTCCGGAGGTCGCCAAGGTGGCCGAGCGGGTCTACTCGGTACAGCGCTCACCGACATGGGTGCTGCCCAAACCCGATCGTGCCTACACCGAGCGGGAGAAGTGGATGTTTCGCAACATCCCGCTGGCGAAGAAGATCTACCGAACCCGGCTGTGGCTGCGCAGCGAGTCCAACATCTCGGTCATCGAGAACGGCAGCGACAAGACGCAGGAGTTCAAGGGCATCGCGCTCAAGACGCTCGAGGCGACGGTCCCCGACGAGGAGCTACGTCGCAAGCTGACTCCCGACCATCCGCTGGGCTGTAAGCGGTTGGTGTTCGCGACCGATTACCTGCAGGCCCTGACGCAGCCGCACGTCGAGGTCGTCGCGAGCCCAGCGCGATCGTTGCGCGCGAGGTCACTGGTCACCGAAGACGGCACAGAACTCGAGGTCGACGTGGTGCTCTGCGCGACCGGTTACGCCGCGGCCGACTACCTCGGCCAGATCGACATCGTCGGCGCGGGCGGGGTCTCGCTGCGTGAGACCTGGAGTGACGGGGCCTACGCCTACCTGGGCATCGCGGTGCCGCGCTTTCCCAACTTCTTCATGCTCTACGGTCCCAACACCAACGTCGGGTCCAACAGCGTGATCTTCATGCTCGAAGCGCAGGCGCATTACATCGTGCGGGTGCTGAAACACTCTCGGCGCCGGGGTAAGTCGTACATCGAGGTCCGACCGCGCACGATGGCGGCGTTCCTGGCCAAGATCGACCGCTGGATGCAAGGCACCGTCTGGCTGACCCGTTGCAGCAACTACTTTCGCGCCGCCAACGGCAGGGTCGTCACGCAGTGGCCGCGCAGTGCCCGCGCATTCTGGGGTATGACGCGGCGGTTCAAGCCATCCGATTACACGTTCGAGCCACCGCGGCAGGACCGGTCGACGGCGACGGAAACCCCGACCGCTGCGAGGCGCTGACGTCGTGATAATCGTCGAGCGCCTCGACCCCACGCTGCGCCATCTGGCGGAGGCCCGCACCGATCTGTCGCCCGGACTGCTGGGCGTCGTGCGCGATTCGCTCAACCAGCGTCGCGCCGAAACGGCCAGGGCCGTCAACGACATCGTCGTCGAAATCGAAGAGAGGGTGGCGCACTCGGTTCCGGTGCGGATCTACCGCGGCGCGGCTGCACCGTCGCCGGCGGTGATCTACTGCCACGCCGGGGCGTTCGTATTGGGCAACCTCGACACCGACCACCTGCAGTGCGTCGAGCTGGCCAGGCGCGGCGGTTGTACGGTGCTCTCGGTCGACTACAGGCTGGCGCCCGAGGATCCGTACCCGGCGGCGCTCGAGGACGCGCTGGCCGTGTTGAATTGGGCGGACGAGTGCGCGACCGAACTCGGGCTCGACGCTGCCAGGTTGGCGGTCGCGGGAAGCAGCGCCGGTGGCGCGCTGGCGGCAGGACTCGCGCAACGCTCGGCGGGCTCGTCGGCGCCGCCGGTCGTGTTTCAGCTGCTGCACCAACCGGTGCTCGACGACCGGCCCACCGAATCGAAGTCGGAGTTCACCACGACGCCGGGCTTCGACGGGCCCGCAACCGAGATGATGTGGCGGCACTACCTCGGCGATACGGCCGCCGATGCGTCCGCGGTTCCCGCCCGCTCGGCCGACTTGTCCGGTGTGGCAGACGCTTTCATCAGTTGCTCAGAGCTCGACCCGTTACGTGACGAAGCGGTGGAGTATGCGTTGCGGTTGATGCGTGCGGGCGTCGCGACCGAACTGCACGTGTTTCCGGGCACCTGCCACGGGTTCGACTCGCTGCTACCGGAGTGGGACACCAGCATCCGGCTGTTCGAACTGCAGGGCGCGGCGTTGCGGCGCGCGTTGCACGGCAGCTGAAAACGCACGCTTGCCGGCGGCGAGTGTCCACCAATTGTCGTGAGGTGGCGGTGTGTCGTGTACAGACACGGGCGCTCGCGGGGGTTGTTACAAGGTGAGTTCGCGGGCGATCGCGGCGTGGTAGGCGTCGATGTGTGCCGGGTTGACCGCCCGGAAGAAACCGTCGGGCATCGGGGCGTGCTTGGGGGCCTCGACCGTCATCGTCCGGGTGAACAGCGTGACGTCCTCGCCCGGCCGGGTGAAGTGATACTCGACGGTGATGCGGCCCTCCATGCCGCCGTTGCCGTCGCTGTCATGACCGAGCCGGCCGACCGACGTGAACACCCAGATCGTCGGGCGCGCGGCGACGGCCAGGTGCCAGGTGAAGATGCGATCACCGTCGGGACCGGTCTCGGTCCAGGTGTCACCGACGCGCAACGGCAGGTGGTCGGGCAATCCGCCGATGTGGGCGCTGGTGGGATACGTCTTGGGCCAGTTCGCCGGGTTGGTCACGAAGTCATAGATCGTCTCCGCCGGGTGCCGAAACGCGGTCTCCGAACTGGTGGTGACGATGCCCAATGTGCTGCCTTCCGTGGATGAACCGCTCAAGACTTTACAACTAACCGCAATAGTGTCACGGTGTCCAGGTGGACTTCTCCCGCGTGCAGCTGAGCGAGGACGACCGGGCGTTTCAGGACGAGCTCCGGGACTTCCTGCGCTCCGTCGTCACCGACGAGGTCATCGCGCGGGACCGCGAAACCGGCGAGAACTTCGACGAGGGTGTCCATCTGGCGCTCGCCGCGCGCGGATACCTCGCCGCGGACTTCAACTCCGAGGCCGAAGGCGGGTTCAACGCCATTCGCCGACGAATCTGGGAGCTGGAGATCGGCCGCTCGCACGCACCGTGGTTCCACTGGCCGACGACGATGATGGTGGCACGAAGCCTGCAGCAGTTCGGCTCCGAGGAGCTGAAGCAGGAGATACTCCCGAAGGTTCTCTCGGGGCACTACCGGCTGTGCTTGGGCTACACCGAACCCGAGGGCGGTTCGGACGTCGCGACCTGCAAGACCCGGGCGGTGCGCGACGGCGACGCCTGGGTGGTCAACGGCTCCAAGATGTTCACATCGAACGCGCACAACGCGCACTACGTTTTCCTGATAACCAATACCGACCCCGCCGCGCCGAAACACCAGAGCCTGACGATGTTCCTGGTGCCGCTCTCCTCGGCGGGCATCGAGATCCAGCCGATCCGCACCGTCGACGGCGACCGCACCAACATCACCTACTACAGCGACGTCCGCGTCGACGACAAGTACCGCGTCGGCGCCGTCAACGGCGGCTGGTCGGTGTTGCGCGAGGCGCTCAACGCCGAGCACGGCACCATCGAACGTGACGACCAGGGCCTGCAGAAGCTGGCGACGATGACCGAGCACCTGTTGCTGCTCGCCGAGGCGGTCGACCACATCGCCGCCGTTGTCGGCAAGGAGGATTCGGCCCGGTACCGGCTCGGCCGCGCGATCGCCAGGATCGAGGCGGCGATGAGCACGCCCGAGATGTTCGGCCGGGTGGCGAACGCGCAGACGATGCGCGACGTCGCACCGGATCTGATGGACCTGGTGGGCGCCGCGGGAAGCTTGCCGACCGGCGCCGAGGGCGCGGCGGGCGACGGGGGAGTCGAGTACGCCTTCCGCCTGGCCGGGCCCGCCGGTATCTACGGCGGCACGCTGGAAGTGTTCCGTAACATGATCGCCCAGCACGCACTCGGACTCGGCAGGCCGAACTACTCGCCACCGGCGAAGCGGCCCGCTTAAAGCCGTGCGATCACCTCGCCGGCCAGCAGGTCCAACGTCTGGTCGGACGCGCGATCGTGGGTGAACAGCACGATCTGGCCGAAACCGAGTTCGTGCAGTTCGTGCAGCCTGTCGACGACGGCGGACGGCGTCCCGATCAGGCCGCCTTCGTCGAGCCCGAACGCCGGTGCGCCGAAACGCTTCTCGGCCTGCCGCTTGACATCGGGCAGCGACGCGTCGTCGGGCGCCAGTGCCATCACCGCCTCGACCGACAGTACGACGCTTGACGGATCGCGGCCGACGTCCTCACAGATGGCGCGCAACACCGACACTTTGTGCTGCAGTTCCCCCAGGGCGTACGTCGGCACGTTCCAAACGTCGGCGTAGCGCGCGACCAACGGCAGCGTGTACTTCTCGCCGACACCGCCGACCACGATGGGTGGCCGCTGCTGCACAGGACCGGGTTTGACGGGAAAGTCCGTGACGGTGAAGTGCTTGCCGCTGAAGTCGATTCGCTCGTCAGCGAAGGCCTGGGTGAGGATCTCCAGCGTCTCGCCGAGGCGTTCGGAACGCTCGCGAAACGACCCCCACGGCAGTCCCACCCGGTCGTGCTCGTCCTCGATCGAGCCGCTGCCGAGCCCGAGTTGCAGTCGGCCGGCCGCGATCTGGTCGAGTGTGGTAACCATCTTGGCCAGTACCGCGGGATGGCGAAATTGGTTGCACAGCACCATGTGTCCGACGTGGATGCGTTCGGTGTTGCTGAGCAGCGCGGTGGCCAGCGTCCACGCCTCCAGCGACGGATAGTCCGGAACGCCCGGGCCGTAGAGATGGTCGTAGAGCCACAGCGAGTCGATGCCGAGTTCCTCGCAGCGCCGGGTGCGATCCAGCATCTGCCCGTAGGTGAAGCCCATTTGAGGCAGGTACACGCCGATCTCGGGCTTGCCCATGTCCGCAGGTCCCCTCGCTGTCGAAGCTGTACTTTCCGCGGTTCGCATGGTAACGACATTCTCGGAAAACGAGAAGAATGTTCTAGACGGGACACAACAGACATGCGGTTCACCTTCACCCACCCCATGCACACTCATCCGTACAACCCGGAGTTGGTCACCGGCAGGGGGATCGCGACGGTCGCGGCCGCCGCCGAGGCCGCGGGTTTCCACGGGTTCGGCTTCACCGACCATCCGGCGCCGACTGAGCGCTGGCTGAACGCCGGCGGCCATGATGCGGTGGACCCGTTCGTGGCCATGGGTTATGCGGCCGCGACCACGACGACGCTGCGGCTCATTCCCAACATCGTCGTGCTGCCGTACCGCAATCCGTTCGTTGTCGCCAAGGCCGGTGCCACCCTGGACCTGTTGTCGGAAGGACGGTTCACGCTCGGCGTGGGGGTCGGCTACCTGAAGCGCGAATTCACCGCGCTCGGAGTCGATTTCGAAGAGCGCGCCGCCCTGTTCGAGGAGGCGCTGGAAGTCATCCGCGGCATCTGGACCACCGATGACTTCTCGTACGAGGGCCGACACTTCACCGCCAGCGGGATCACCGCGCACCCCCGGCCCGTCTCCGACCCCCATCCCCCCATCTGGATCGGCGGCAACACCGGCGCCGCCCGCAAGCGCGTCGTCGCCCACGGCGACGGGTGGTGCCCGTTCCCCGCACCGGCCGTACTGGCCCAGACCGCGCGCACGGCGCCGATGGACGTGGACACACTGACATCCGGCGTCGAGGACCTTCGCCGCCGCTTCGACGAGGCAGGACGCGACTGGTCGCGCATCGACATCACGTTCACCAACCCCGACGGCGGCAGCCCCGGCGGCGACGACTTCAACGCCGACGCGTACCTGTCCGGCCTGGAGAAGCTGGCCGGGATCGGGGTGACGTGGGTTCAGGTCGGTCTTCCGGGCGACAGCCTCGCGCGCGTGCTCGAGACCATCGAGCGGTTCGGGGAGTCGGTGATCGCCAAAGCCTAGCTACGGTCGCCGAACCTGAACTTCTGTGCGCTATTTCGGCGGCATATCGAGCACAGATTCAGGTTCGGCGCGATGGTTACCGGTCGGGCGACGGCAACTCGGCCAGCACAGCGGCGCGGGCCGGGTCGAAGCTGAAAAAGCCCGCGATCGGCAGCGTCTCGGGCGGCGGGTCCGGATAACTCCACGCGACGTCCTCGACCACCGTGTCGCCGACGACGGCCGACCAGTACGACGCGTAGCCCTTGTAGTTGCAGTAGCTGGTGGTCGGCGACGGCCGCAACAGGTCGGTTCGCACGTGCGACGGGTCGACGTAGAGGCGCGGCTCCAGCGACGTCTCGAACACGATCACCGTCTCGGCCGTGTCGACCAGTGCCTGGCCCGCCACCGTCACCCGCAGCGCGCGGTGCGTCGGACGGCAGTCCACGCGGTGGTAAGGGTTGGGCGGATAGTGCACGAGCGTGCGGCCTTCCTCCAGCCAGGTGTCGACGGCGTCCCACGGCACGCGGACATATCCGGGCGCCTCGACCACCGGCTCACTCGGAAGGTCGCCGACCTCGTCGACGGGAAAGGCGTAGCTGAGCGGATGGTCGCGCCGATGCACCATCAGCGCCCGCTCGGTGTCGAGCACCGTGCGACCGCCGCGCAGGGCCTGCACGCGGCGCGGATGCGGTTCGACGAACACCACGTCGTCGGGCAGCGGGGGCGTGAACCAGCCGGCCGGATCGTTGCTCAGGGGCCCGCGGGCGGCGACGAGGGTCATGTCGTCAGCCTTACAAATTTCGCGCAGATCGTCACCTCTTGACCGAACGCGCTTGAGAAAGAGCACGATTGGGAAACCGGTAGGCGTCGGCTGGGTGAGGGGGATGCGGGGAGGTATGAAGCGACTCAACGGCGTGGACGCGTTGATGCTGTACAGCGAGACGCCCGAGGTCCACATGCACACCCTCAAGATCGGCATCCTCGACGTGTCGGGCGTCGAGGACTACAGCTTCGACATGCTGCGGGAAGTCGCCTATCCGCGCCTGCTCGCGCTGTCGGCGCTGCGCTACCAGCTCGTCGACATCCCGCTGCGGCTGCACCATCCGATGTGGTGGGAGAACCACGACATCGACCTCGACTACCACCTGCGCCGAGCACAGGTCGCACCGCCGGGCGGTCGGCGCGAACTCGACGACCTGATCGGCCAGATCGCCAGCACGCCGCTGGACCGCAGCCGCCCGTTGTGGGAGATGTACGTCGCCGAGGGGCTGGCCGACGGGCGCGTCGCGATCATCCACAAGGTCCATCACGTGCTGGCCGACGGCGTGGCCTCGGCCAACCAGTTGGCCAAGGCCTTGGAAGACGAGACGCCGACGCCCGTTCGCGCCGTCGCCGATCCCGCGATGCGCAGCACCGCGCAGCTGATCAAGGCCGCGGGCCGCGACCACGCGCACCTCATCCGCCGCCTTCCCAGGCTCGTCAACGAGACGGCCGCCGGTGTCGCCCGGGTGCGCAAGCGCGCCAAGGAGCGCGGCCGCCATCCCGACCTGGCCCGCAATTTCGCCCCGCCGCAGACCTTCATCAACCACGTCGTGTCCGCTGGACGCCGCTTCGCGACGGCCCCGCTGTCGTTGGCCGAAGTCAAGGAGACCAGCAAGCATCTGGGTGTGACGCTCAACGACATCGTGCTGGCCACCGCGGCCGGGGCGCTGCGTACGCTGCTGCTGCGCTACGACGGGCACGCCGACGCACCGCTGATCGCCGGCGTCCCGGTCAGCACCAATCCCTCGCCAGATCGGTTGACGGGCAACGAGTTCACCTACATGATGCCGTCGCTGCCGGTGCACATCGCCGACCCGCTCGAACGGGTCCGGCTCACCGCAGTGGCGACCAAGATCGCCAAGGAGAGCCACCAGCTGCTCGGGCCGGCGGTGCTGCCGGCGTGGATGTCGTATCTGCCGCCGGCGTTGGCGCCCAGATTCTTTCGGCTACAGGCGCGTCGGATGGAGTCCGGCGCGGTGATGAACCTGACCATCTCCAACGTGGCGGGGCCCCGCGACCGCGGGCACATCGCGGGCGGTGTGCTCAGCGAGATCTACTCGGTGGGCCCGGTGGTCACGGGCAGCGGGATGAACATCACCGTGTGGAGCTACGTCGACCAACTCGCCATCTCGGTGCTGACCGACGATCGCACACTCGACGACCCGCATGAGGCCACCGACGCGCTGCTGGAGTCCTTCGCCGAGATCCGCCGCGCAGCCGGGCTTCCCGGTGAGTTGGCCACCGTGGCATCGGCCCTCCCGCTGGCCGCCGCGTCGCACTGACCGACATCGCAGCCTCGGACCTTTACAGATCGCGACAATAGTGTCACGCTCTAGGGGCGGCCGTGACAGCCCCTCGACCGGCGCCGCTGACGGATCGGATAGGAACTATGGCAACTCGACCCTTTCCCGACGATGTCGTGTCGGTCGACGGTGCTTCGGCCGTCGACGGCCTGGCCAACCGCCATCATCTGACGGTGCTGGCGGCGGACCTGGCCGACGTGATCGGGCCCGCCGGCGGCTGGCTTTTCGACCGGGCGCAGGCGGGATGGGATGTCGACGTCTGGGTCGAGCAATGCGCTGACGAGCGGCCGCTGACGATCCTGGGTGCTGCCGCACTCGACGAGACCTCGGAGGCCGTCCTGCGCGACGTGCCCCGCAACGGTGTGCTGGCGGTCAGCACGGCGCTGCTGCGCGATGATCCGCAGGTCCGCACCCGCGTCGTCGAGCTGGCGAAGCGCGGCGTCGAGGTGATGGCCTGGGGTGAGGACCGGTCGGGTGACGGTGATCGCATCGACACGATCGAGCACAGGCTGAGTGTCGCGGCCCGCGCGTTCAAGGCGCACGCCCTTGCCGCGGCCGGATTGACGCGTGGTGTGGACGCCACCGAGACGCTGTTCGGCCTGGGGGTCGATTCCTTCCGGCCGCTGAACCCGGTCTAGCGGATCCAGCCCCGTTTACGCAGCCACCAGTCGCGCGCGACCGCGCCGAGGATCAGCACGGCGAATCCGATCAGGAAGAGGTCCTCGACGCGCCCGGTGTGGTTGCCGTGGATGAGGGAGAGCAAGAACAGCGCCGCGATGATGCCGCCGATGTGGAAGAACTTCGGGTTTTCCTTCGACCAGCCCCATTCGGCGGACGGCACGTCTTCGACGTCCACCCCGGTGTGTCGCTGCACCTCGGTGTTGGCCACGGCTGCTCCTCATGGTCGGGCTCGATACTGCCGACATTCTGGCATATGCGTATTCAGGGCCTACTACGCCGGCCGTAGGGTGATGCGTCATGACAGCGCGGACGCGAGGAGCGCAACGGCAGATGCAGTTCGAGGGCAAGGTCGCATTCATCACTGGCGCGGCGCGAGGTCAGGGCCGGGCGCACGCCGTGCGGTTCGCCGAGGAGGGCGCCGACATCATCGCCGTCGACCTGTGCGAGCAGATCGACAGCGTCGCCTATCCCATGGCGACGCAGGAGGACCTCGACGAGACCGTCAACCTGGTGGAGAAGACCGGCCGCAGGATCATCGCCGAACGCGGAGACGTCCGCGACCTGGAGCGGATGCAGGAGATCGCGGCCAAGGGCACCCAAGAGTTCGGCCGTATCGACTTCGTGCTCGCCAATGCGGGGATCCTGCCCGCCGCGGGGGACCAGGGACGCGAGATCTCCGCGTTCGTCGACGCGGTGAACGTCATGCTCAACGGCGTCTACTACACGATCACCGCGACGTTGCCGGCCCTTCTCGCCCACGGCGACGGCGGCGCGATCGTGATCACCAGTTCGGCGGCCGCGTTCAAACCTGTCACCGTCGACTTCGGCACCATGAACCACGGTGCGGCGGGCTACACGGTCGCCAAGCACGGAGTCATCGGCGTGATGCGCCACTTCGCGCGGGCGTTGGCGGAGAAGAACATTCGCGTCAACTCGGTTCACCCTGGCGGGGTGGCCACCCCGATGATCTACAACGAGGCGTTGGCGCAGTGGTCGGGCGAGCATCCGGCGTTCAGTGTCAGCCAGCAGCCGCTGCTGAACGTTCCACCGGTCGAGCCCGAGGCGATCAGCGACGCGATGGTGTACCTGTGCGGCGCAACCGGCAGATACCTGACCGGGGTGGCGCTGCCGGTCGACGGGGGTCAGATCATCAAGTGATCTCGGAGTATCGCCGCAGCGCCTCCTTGCGTTCGGCGGCGTGGTCGACGATCGGCTCCGGATAGCTGTCGTCGTCGAGGTCGGGCACCCAGCGCCGCACGTAACCGCCGTCGGGGTCGAACTTCTCACCCTGGGTGGTCGGGTTGAAGACTCGGAAGAATGGTGCGGCGTCCGTCCCGGTGCCCGCGGCCCACTGCCAACCGTGCTGGTTGTTGGCCATGTCGCCGTCGACCAGCTGCTCGAGGAACCAGCGCGCACCCCATTGCCACGGCAGATGCAGGTCCTTGACCAGGAAGGAGGCGACGATCATGCGGACCCGGTTGTGCATCCAGCCGGTCTCGGCGAGCTGACGCATGCCGGCGTCGACGATGGGATAGCCCGTCCTGCCCTCTTTCCAGGCCTCGAACCGCTTGTGTGCGTCGGGACCGTCGTCGACCTCCATGTCGTCGAACGACGAATTCCAGTTCCACCAGGCGCTGCGCGGCCATTCGCCCAGCACCGCGGCGTAGAAGTCGCGAAACGCCAACTCCCGCAAATACGCCTGCGCGCCCTCGCCCCGGCCGAGATCGGCGGCCATGGTGCGCGGATGGATGGTGCCGAACTTCAGATGCGCCGACATGCGGCTGGTGCCGTTCAGATCGGGGCGGTTCCGGTCGTCGGCATACGTGTCGAGTCCGTTGGCCACGAACGACTTCCACTGCTTGCGGGCAGCCGTCTCGCCGGCGGGCATGTCGAGGGCGACCCCCGCGTCCGGGATGTCCACCGCGCCCGCGACATCCGACGGGTCGAGCCAGCGCGCCGATTTCAGGCCGGACGTGGCGGGCGCGCGCCAGCCGTGTTCGCGCCAAGCCCGGTGAAACGGGGTGAACACCTTGTACGGGCCGCCGTCGGGTTTGGTCACCCGGCCGGGAGAGACGAGGTACGGCGAACCCGACGCCTCTAGAGAGATATCGCCCAGTGCGGCCTCCACGGCGTCGTCGCGCCGCCGACCGAACGGCGTGTAGTCCGCCGAGATGTGCACCGCGGACGCGCCAATCGCCTTGGCGGCAACGGGTATTCGTTCTTCAGGCCGACCTCGCGTTACGTACAGCCTGCCGCCGAGGCCGTCGCGCAGATCGCGCAGCGCGTCGTAGAGGTACTGAAGTCGGCGGGCGCCCGCCGACGCTTCGAGCCGGGGATCGAGGACGTAGCAGGCGAGCACCTCGCCGTCACCGGCGGCCGCGGCCAGCAGCGGGGGCAGATCGCGCAGGCGCAGATCGCGACGAAACCACAACAATGTGGGCATGGCATTGATGCTGCCCTGAAATCGCGGTAGAGAAACAGGATGGAGTTCTGGTCGGGCACCGCGTTCATGAAAACGTCAGAGATCCTCGGGCTCGCCCGCGCCTTCGACGAGGCCGGTTACGACGGGATGGTGTGCTCGGACCACATGATCTATCCGCGCGAACTCAGTTCGCCGTATCCGGATTCGCCGACCGGAAAGCCGATGTGGGCACCGGAAACCGCCTGGCCCGACTGCTGGGTGCAGATCGGTGCGATGGCGGCGGTGACGACTCGGCTGCGGTTCTCCAACGCCGTGTACATCGCGCCGGCGCGACCGCTGCTGGAGGTGGCCAAGCAGGTCGCGACGGCGTCGGTGCTGTCCGAGGGCCGGGTGTCGCTGGCCGCGGGCGTCGGCTGGATGCGCGAGGAGTACGAGTTGATGGGCCAGGATTTCCGCACCCGCGGCAAGCGGCTCGACGAGATGATCCCCGCCCTGCGCGAGCTGTGGCGGGGTGGTTGGGTGTCGTGGAGCGGCGAGTACTACCAGGTGCCGGAGATGATGATCGAACCTCATCCGGTGGCCCCGGTCCCGATCCTGTGCGGCGGGGAGTCCAACGCCGCGCTGCGCCGCGCCGCACGGCTGTGTGACGGGTGGGTCGGCTACGCCTACCGGTGGGACGATGCCGTGGGCTACGCCCAGAAGCTGCGCTCGCTGCTGCGCGAGTACGGCCGCGAGAACGAGCCGTTCGGCATCATGCTGGCGCTGCTCGAGCCGCCGTCACCGGATCTGTACAAGCGGGCCGAAGACGCAGGCATCACCGCGGTGATGTGCAGTCCGTGGATGGGTATGGACCTCGAACCCGGTGGGGTGGAGCGGTATCGGGAGCCGATCGAGCGGTTCGCCGAGACCATCATCGCCAAGGTGCGGCCATGACCTTCTCCGAGGACGAGATCCGCGAACTGGTCGAGTGCCTCTACACCTCGATCGACCGCAGGGACTGGGCGACGGTCGAGAGCCTGGTCTCGCCACGGTTGGTCGTCGAGGTCGCAGGACCACCGACCCTAGGGTGGCAGGAGTGGCAGTCGCACCTCGAGGAGTTCACCCGGGGTTTCTCCGACGGACGGCATGCGATCGAAGAGATTCTGGTCGACGGTTCGCACGGCATCACGCGGTTCACGTTCACCGGCACCCATGACGGCGAGTTCCGCGGCATACCGGCGACCGGGACCAAGGTCGAGGTCACCGGAATCCATATCGACCGGTTTCAGGGCGACATGTTGGTCGCCCACCGCGGCCAACTCGACATGCACGGACTGCTGCGACAACTCGGGGCGGGCTGAGGCGGGGCTGACGCCGACAGGAGAGGGCAGCCCGGCTCGGGGGTATCGGGCTGCCCTCGGATCCTGTTGTGGCGCAGATCAGTTCATCGGGGGCATCAGCACCGTGTCGATGAGGTAGACGGTGGCATTGGCCGTCTGCACGCCGCCGCACGCCACCGAGGCGTCGTTGACCCGCAGGTCAGACCCGTGACCGGTCACGGTGACATCGGCGCCCTGCACCGTCTTGTGCGTGCCGACGACCTGAGCCGGAGCGGCCTGGCCGGGCACCACGTGGTAGGTCAGGATGCTGGTCAGCAACTCCGAGTCGGTCTTGAGTGCCTCGATGGTGGCCGGGTCGATCTTGGCGAACGCGTCGTCGGTCGGTGCGAACACCGTGAACTGGCCGCCGTCGAGCGTCTCGACGAGGTTGACGCTCGGATTGAGCTGTCCGGAAACAGCTTTCGTCAACGTGGTCAGCAGCGGGTTGTTCGAAGCCGCGACCGTGACCGGATCCTGAGCCATGCCCGTCACCGAGCCCGGGCCGACAGGGACCTGCTGTGCGTATGCCGTGCAGCCGGGTCCGACCATCTCGGCTTGGGCCGGGGCGGTGGTGCCCAACATCAGGGCGGTGGCTCCCAACGCGGCCAGCCCTGCGCCGGCCAATTTCTTCGTTGCGTTCATCACTCGTGCTCCATTCGGGACGGGACGGCTTGTGCCGTCGAAACTTTGCTTCGATCTCTATTCGGTGCCGACGACGTGTCGGATGGGTGGTGACTCTCGATCGGGGTTGCGACGGGCCCGGAACCGCGCATGTGGAGTCGAAAGCGATCCCGGGCCCGCCCGCCAGGGAGCGGCCTAGGAGGTGGCCGGCGGCATCAGGACGGTGTCGATCATGTACACCGTCGCGTTGGCAGTGCGCACTCCACCGCACACCAGGCCCGCGTCGTTGACCTTCAGGTTGTCGCCCTCGCCGGTCACCGTGACGGTCGCGCCCTGCACGGTCTTGTGGTCGCCGGGGACCTGCGCCGGGCCGGCCTGGCCGGGCACCACGTGGTAGGTCAGGATGCTGGTCAGCAACTCCGAGTCGGTCTTGAGCGTCTCGATGGTGGCCGGGTCGATCTTGGCGAACGCATCGTCGGTCGGTGCGAACACCGTGAACTCACCGCCGTCGAGCGTCTCGACGAGGTTGACGTTCGGATTCAGCTGTCCGGAGAGCGCCTGCGTCAGCGTGGTGAGCATCGGGTTGTTCGAGGCGGCGACGGTCACCGGGGACGGCGCCATTCCGTTGACCGAACCCGGACCCGACGGCACCTGCTCGGCATATGCCGCGCACCCGGCGCCCACCAGGTTGGCGGCTGGGTCCATGGGTTGCTCCATCGGGGCGGGCGCGACGCTGGTCGATGCCGACTCCGCCGTGGCCGACGGTGCCGCGGTGGTGGCGTCGTTCGAACACGCCGAGAGGGTCAGGATCGCGGCCGCGGCCACCCCCGCCGCGGATACGGACTTGCCGAATTTGATCTTCATGCGCTGCTCCCTTGTCGTGGACGGCCGGGCCGTCCTCTGCTGTGACACCGGGGATTCGGACCGCGGCGGCGAGCGGATGGATCCCGTCAGATTCACGTCACAATTCGAAGGCGGGTCACCGCGCGCTCGGCGGGCTGACGAACGGGCACCGGCAGGCGGCACAATGGTTCGGTGAGTATTTCCGGCGGGGCCGAGCGCGGCGACGCGGCATCAGGCCGGCGACGCGTGCTGATCCTCGGCAGCACCGGATCGATCGGGACGCAGGCGCTCGACGTCATCGCCGCCAACCCAGACCGCTTCGAGGTCGTCGGCCTGGCCGCAGGCGGCGGTAATCCTGACCTGCTGGTGCGCCAGCGCGCCGCGACGGGTGTGACCAATATCGCGGTCGCCGACGAGGCCGCCGCCGCTCGCGTCGGCGACGTCACGTATTCGGGGCCTGATGCCGTCACCGAGCTCGTCGAGAACACCGATGCCGACGTGGTGCTCAACGCGCTCGTGGGTGCGCTCGGGCTGCAACCGACGCTGGCCGCGCTCGCGACCGGCGCCCGCCTGGCGCTGGCGAACAAGGAGTCGCTGGTCGCCGGTGGCCCCCTGGTGCAAAAAGCGGCCCGACCAGGCCAGATCGTGCCCGTGGACTCCGAACACTCGGCGATGGCGCAATGCCTGCGCGGCGGCAGCCCCGATGAGGTCGCCAAGATCGTGCTGACTGCATCGGGCGGCCCGTTCCGCGGGTGGAGCGCCGAGCGGCTGGAGTCGGTCACGCCCGAACAGGCCGGCGCCCATCCCACCTGGTCGATGGGGCCGATGAACACCCTCAACTCGGCGTCGCTGGTCAACAAGGGGCTCGAGCTCATCGAGACGCACCTGCTGTTCGGCGTGCCCTACGACCGCATCGAGGTGGTGGTGCACCCGCAGTCGATCGTGCACTCAATGGTCACGTTCACCGACGGTTCCACGCTGGCTCAGGCCAGCCCTCCCGATATGAAGCTGCCGATCGCGCTGGCGCTCGGCTGGCCCGAACGGGTGCCCGCGGCGGCGTCAGCCTGCGACTTCACCACCGCGTCGACCTGGGATTTCGAGCCGCTCGACGACGAGGTGTTTCCCGCCGTGACGCTGGCCCGGCGGGCCGGGGAAGGGGGCGGCTGCCTGACGGCGGTCTACAACGCCGCCAACGAGGAGGCGGCCGCGGCGTTCCTCGACGGGCGGATTCGCTTCCCGGCGATCGTGCGCACCATCGACGACGTGCTGCGCGCTGCCGACCAGTGGGCCGCCGAACCAGCTACCGTGGATGACGTACTTGACGCCCAGCAGTGGGCGCGTGACCGTGCCGCGCGCGCGGTCGAGCGGAAGGTAATCACCACCAGATGATGTGGCTCACCGGTGTCGTGCTGTTCGCACTGGCCATCTTGGTCTCGGTGGCCCTGCATGAATGCGGCCACATGTGGGTGGCGCGCGCCACCGGAATGAAGGTGCGCCGCTACTTCGTGGGCTTCGGGCCGACGCTGTGGGCGACCTGGCGGGCGAACAAGCTCGGCGATCGCACCGAGTACGGCGTCAAGGCGGTCCCGCTCGGCGGGTTCTGCGACATCGCGGGCATGACCTCGGTCGAAGAGCTCGCGCCCGACGAGCAGGACCGCGCGATGTACAAGCAGAAGACGTGGAAGCGCGTCGCGGTGCTGGCCGCCGGCCCCGGCATGAATTTCGTCATCGGCCTGGTGCTGATCTACGGCATCGCCGTGGTGTGGGGGCTGCCCAACCTGCACGCGCCGACCACGGCGATCGTCGGTGAGACCTCGTGTGTGAAGGCCGAAGTCAGCAGGGGTCAGCTCGGCGACTGCCTGGCGCCCTCTCCCGCCGCGGCCGCGGGCATCCAAGCCGGGGACACGGTGGTCAAGATCGGCGATACGCCCGTGGCGAACTTCGACGAGTTGGTCACCGCCGTCCGCGCGCTCGACGGCCCGACCGAGTTCACCGTGCAGCGCGGCGGCGAGGAGTTCACCACCCTGGTCGACGTCGTGCCCGCCCAGCGCTGGGTCGCCAAGGGTGATCTCGCCGAACCGGCTCCGGTCGGCACGGTCGGCATCACCGCGGCGCAGTTCGGGCCCACGCAGTACAACGCGCTGTCGGCGGCGCCCGCGACGATCGCGTTCACCGGCGACCTCGCCGTGGAGATCGGCAAGTCGTTGGCCAAGCTGCCGACCAAGATGGGCGCGCTGGTGCGCTCCATCGGCGGTGAGGAGCGCGATCCCGAAACCCCGATCAGCGTCGTCGGCGCCAGCATCATCGGCGGCGACGCCGTGGATCAGGGGCTGTGGGTGGCGTTCTGGTTCTTCCTGGCGCAGTTGAACTTCGTGCTCGGCGCGATCAATCTCGTACCGCTGCTGCCGTTCGACGGCGGCCACATCGCGATCGCGTTCTACGAGAAGATCCGCAACTCGATCCGGTCGGCACGCGGCAAGGTGGCCGCGGCTCCGGTCAACTACCTGAGGCTGATGCCCGCCACGTACGTGATCCTCGTCGTGGTGGCCGGCTACATGCTGTTGACCGTGACCGCTGACTTCGTCAACCCCATCAGAATCTTCCAGTAAGCAGTAGGAGAGTAAATGGCCTCCGGCCAACAGAGCGGACCTCAACAAATAGGACTGGGCATGCCGGCGCCGCCGGCACCGGTTCTGGCGCCGCGACGCAAAACGCGTCAGTTCATGGTCGGCGATGTCGGCATCGGCAGCGATCACCCGATTGCGGTGCAGTCCATGTGCACCACCAAGACTCACGACGTCAACTCCACGCTGCAGCAGATCGCCGAACTGACGGCGTCGGGCTGCGACATCGTGCGGGTGGCGTGCCCGCGCCAGGAGGACGCCGACGCGCTCGCCGAGATCGCCCGCCACAGTCAGATCCCGGTGATCGCCGACATCCACTTTCAGCCGAAGTACATCTTCGCCGCCATCGACGCCGGCTGCGCGGCCGTGCGGGTCAACCCCGGAAACATCAAGGAGTTCGACGGCCGCGTCGGCGAAGTTGCCAAGGCCGCTGGCGCAGCGGGCATCCCGATCCGCATCGGCGTCAACGCCGGGTCGTTGGACAAGCGCTTCATGGAAAAGTACGGCAAGGCCACACCCGAGGCGCTGGTCGAGTCCGCGCTGTGGGAGGCCTCGCTGTTCGAGGAGCATGGCTTCGGCGACATCAAGATCAGCGTCAAGCACAACGACCCCGTCGTGATGGTGGCCGCCTACGAACAGCTGGCCGCGCAGTGCGACTACCCGCTGCATCTGGGCGTCACCGAGGCGGGTCCGGCGTTTCAAGGCACGATCAAGTCGGCGGTCGCGTTCGGCGCGCTGCTGTCCAAGGGCATCGGCGACACGATCCGCGTCTCGCTGTCGGCGCCGCCCGCCGAAGAGGTCAAGGTGGGCAACCAGATCCTCGAATCGCTGAACCTGCGTCCGCGGTCGCTGGAGATCGTGTCGTGCCCGTCGTGTGGGCGCGCCCAGGTCGACGTCTACTCGTTGGCCAACGAAGTCACCGCCGGGCTGGAGGGCATGGACGTCCCGCTGCGCGTGGCCGTGATGGGTTGTGTCGTCAACGGTCCCGGCGAGGCGCGCGAAGCCGACCTCGGGGTGGCGTCCGGCAACGGTAAGGGCCAGATCTTCGTCAAGGGTGAGGTCATCAAGACCGTCCCCGAAGCCCAGATCGTCGAGACGCTGATCGAAGAGGCCATGCGAATCGCTGAAGAGCGTGGAACAGATGCCAGCGGTTCGCCGGTCGTGACCGTAAGCTGAATGTGATCCCAAACACCGGGTAGAGCCGCCCGGTGTCGGTTAGAAAGAGATCCCATGTCGGCACCGCCGCTGTTTCGTCACGTCGACGAACGACGGGTTTCGGTGGTGCGTGACGTCGGCGCCGTGATGCGGGTGCTCGACGAAGATCCGGTCGGCTCGTGCATGGTCGCCTGCCGGGTGGCCGAGTACGGTGTGGAGCCTTCGGCGATCGGCGGGGAACTGTGGACGCGACGCAGGCCCACCGAATCGCTGTGCTACGCCGGTGCGAACCTGATTCCGTTGCGCGGGGACATGATTGACCTGCACGCGTTCGCCGAGAAGGCGATGAGCACCGCGCGTCGCTGCTCGTCGTTGGTCGGCCGGGCCGAGTTGGTGCTGCCGATGTGGCGTCGCCTGGAGAACGCCTGGGGCGCCGCCCGCGACGTGCGCGAGCATCAGCCGCTGCTGGCGCTGAGCACGCCGCCGTCGTGTGCGACCGACCGCGCCGTGCGCCAGGTGCGTGCCGACGAACTCGATGCCTACCTCGTCGCCTCGATCGACATGTTCATCGGTGAGGTCGGCATCGACCCGCGGCTCGGCGACGGAGGCAGGGGATACCGCAGGCGGGTCGCCGGTCTGATCGCCGCGGGCCGGGCCTGGGCCCGCTTCGAACGCGGCGAGGTGGTCTTCAAGGCCGAGGTCGGTTCGCAGTCGCCCACCGTCGGGCAGATCCAGGGTGTGTGGGTGCACCCCGACTGGCGCGGGCACGGTCTGGGCACCGCGGGCACCGCCACGCTGGCCGAGGCGGTGGTGCGCTCTGGGCGCACGGCCAGCTTGTACGTCAACGACTTCAACACCGTCGCGCGCGCGACCTATGACCGCGTCGGCTTCCAACAGGTGGGAACGTTCGCCACCGTTCTGCTCGACTGACGATCCGACTGATTTACGCTCACGGCATGGCTGACGACGACCGCACAATCGCGCGCAGGGAGATCGCCGACACGATGGTGCGCGCCCTGGAACGGCGCCACGAACTGCTCGACGTCATCGTCGATTCGGAGGACTACGACGCCGCGATCGAGTCGATCGCGAGCATGCTCGGCGCATCGCACACGGCCGCCGAGGCGGTGCTGCGGCTGTCCTTCGATCGGCTGACCAAGGTGTCGCGGCGCCGGATCGCCGCCGAACTCGAGGACCTCAACAATCAGCTCAGCTTCACCATGGGTGAGCCCGCCCGCAGTGCCGACAGCATGGCGCTGCGCCCGTTCCTCGCCGCCGCCGATCGCGACATCTTCGCTGCGCGCACCCAGGACGTGCGTGAGGCGGGCGACGGGTCGCGCGCCCCCGCGGGCGATCTCGACGACGAGATCCGCGCGGGCCTGCGGCGCGTCGACGCCGAGGAGGCGGCCTGGCTGGTCGCGGTGCACGGCACCGAGAAGATCGGGATGGTGTTCGGCGACCTGGTCTCCGGCGAGGTCAACGTGCGGATCTGGATCCACCCCGACCATCGCAAGCAGGGGTACGGCACCGCGGCGCTGCGCAAGTCGCGCTCGGAGATGGCCGCCTACTTCCCGGGAGTGCCGTTGGTGGTGCGGGCACCGGCCGCGGGTTGAGGACGCCCGACGCTGCCTGGGCGCCGCTTGACGCTGCGGTCCGCCGGCGTGCGCTGCGGGCCTTAACCGGTTGATCCCACGCAGGAGGTGAGTGCGATCAACCCGGTAAGCCCTCCGATCGGAAGAACCGGCCCCCCAATGCGGTGCGCCTACCGGGATTGCAGGTCTCGACTTCGTAACATCTGCCCCAATGGCAACTTCAGTAACACGCATAGTGAGCCTCGCCGCGGCCGGAATCCTGGTCGTCGGCCTCAACAGCGCCTGTACGCCCAAGCCCGCCGGACCCGAGACCGCCGCCGAGAAATTCTTCGCGGCCCTCGCGACCGGTGACACCGCGGGCGCGGCCGAACTCAGCGACCGGCCCGCCGATGCGCGCGAAGACCTCAACGAGGCGTGGGCCGGGCTGCAGGCCACCCACCTGGACACGCAGATCCTGGGCTCCAAGTACGCGATGGACACCGGCAGCGTCACCTACCGCTACACGTGGCATCTGCCGAAAGACCGCACCTGGACCTACGACGGACAGCTGAACATGGTCCGCGACGAGGGCCGGTGGATGGTGCGGTGGAGCGCCACCGGCCTGCACCCGCGGCTCGGCGAGAACCAGACCTTCGCGCTGCGCGCCGACTCGCCCCCGCGGGCGTCGGTGATCGAGCGGGGCGGCACCGAGGTGCTGGTGCCGGGATACCTCTACGGCTACTCGCTGGACGCGCGCGAGGCCGGCGGTTCGCTGATGCAGACCGCGCGGGCCGTCGTCGACGCGTTGCGGCCCTTCGACAACACCCTCGACGCGCAGCGGCTCGCCGAGCAGGCCAGCTCGTCCAAACAGCCGCTGAACCTGATCACGCTGCGCAAGGCCGACCACGACCGGGTGGCCGCCGCGATCGGAGCGCAACCCGGTGTGGTCATCACGCCGCTGGCCGAAATGCTGCCCACCGACGAGACTTTCGCGCCTGCGATCGTCGGTGAGGTCAAGAGGGCGGTGGCGGGTGAACTCGCCGGCGCCGCGGGGTGGCGGGTGGTCACCGTCAACCAGAACGGCGTCGACGTCGACGTACTCAACGAGGTGCCGGGGGATCCCGCACCCTCGATCCGGATCAGCCTCGACCGGTCGGTCCAGGACGCCGCGCAGAACGCGGTCAACTTCACCGGCAAGAAGGCGATGATCGTCGTGATCAAACCGTCGACCGGTGAGATCCTGGCCGTCGCGCAGAACGCCGCCGCCGACACCGAGGGCCTCATCGCCACCACCGGCCTGTATCCGCCCGGGTCGACGTTCAAGATGGTGACCGCCGGTGCGGCCATCGAACGCGATATGGCCACCCCGAACACGATGCTTCCGTGCCCCGGCACGATGGACATCGGCCACCGGACCGTGCCCAACTACGGCGGCTTCGACCTGGGCACCGTGCCGATGTCGCGGGCGTTCGCCAGTTCCTGCAACACCACCTTCGCCGAGCTGGCCAGCCGGATGCCGCCGCGCGGGTTGACGATGGCCGCGGCCAAGTACGGCATCGGCGCCGACTACGACATCCCCGGGCTGAGGACCGTGACCGGTTCCGTACCGCCCACCGTCGACCTCGCCGAGCGCACCGAGGACGGCTTCGGTCAGGGCAAGGTGCTGGCCAGCCCCTTCGGCATGGCGTTGGCCGCGGCGACCGTCGCTGCCGGCAAAACCCCAGTCCCGCAACTGATCCAGGGTAAAGAGACCGAGATCGCCGAGAGCCCGGCGCCGATGGACCCGAAGATCGTCGAGGGGCTGCGGCCGATGATGCGGCTGGTGGTGACCAACGGCACCGCCGAGGACCTGCAGGGTGCGGGCGACGTGCGCGGCAAGACCGGCGAGGCGGAGTTCGCGGGCGGTTCGCACTCCTGGTTCGCCGGATACCGCGGCGACATGGCGTTCGCGGCGATGATCGTCGGGGGCGGTTCCTCGGAGTACGCGGTGCGCATGCTCAAGGGCATGCTCGACGGACTGCCGCCGGACTACCTGGCCTGATCGGGCGTCATCGCCGTACCGTGGAACGTGCGATGACCGAGACCAACCACGACGCCATGCGCGTCTCCGACGCCGACCGCAACGGCACGCTGCGGCGACTGCACAACGCCGTCGCGCTGGGCCTGATCGACATCGAGGAGTTCGAGGAGCGCTCGGCGGCGGTGGCGCGCGCGCGGCTGCACTCGGACCTGGACGCGCTGGTGGGCGACCTGCCCGGACCGGGTGCGATCGTCACCTCGGCCGCCGACCGCATCGAGTTGCGCGGCGTGCTCGGCTCCCTCAAGCGGCACGGCGAATGGACGGTGCCCAGCCGGCTGGCCCTGCACCGGCGCATGGGTTCGGTGGACCTGGACCTGACCCGGGCGCGCTTCGCCGGGCCGATGGTCGTCATCGAGCTCGACCTGAAGTTCGGCGGGCTCGAACTGCGGCTGCCCGACGGGGCCAGCGCCTCCATCGACGACGTCGAGGTCAATGCGGGCAGCGCCCGCGACCACCGCAGGGACGCGCCTGCCGAAGGCAACCCGCACGTGATCCTGACCGGCAAGGTGGTCTTCGGCTCGGTGGACATCCGCGGGCCGCGCCGATCCTGGCGGTTGAGCCCGTTCGACCGGCGCTAGCCTCGTCTACCCTGTTGACATGCCCGTTCGTACCGCCCTCCGCCCCGGCGTGGTTTCCCCGACGCTGCCGGTGCCCGCGTCGATCCCGCGGCCGGAGTACGCCTGGAAGCCGACCGTCGACGAGGGCAGCGAACCGTGGGTGCAGACACCTGAGGTGATCGAGAAGATGCGCGTCGCGGGCAGGATCGCGGCGGGCGCGCTGGCCGAGGCGGGCAAAGCCGTCGCGCCGGGCGTCACGACCGACGAGCTGGACCGCATCGCGCACGAGTTCATGATCGACAACGGCGCCTATCCGTCCACGCTCGGCTACAAGGGATTCCCGAAGTCCTGCTGTACCTCGCTCAACGAGATCATCTGCCACGGCATCCCGGACTCGACGGTCATCGAGGACGGCGACATCGTCAACATCGACGTGACCGCCTACATCGACGGTGTGCACGGCGACACCAACGCGACATTCCTCGCGGGGGACGTCTCCGAGGAACACAGGCTGCTCGTCGAGCGGACGCGGGAAGCGACCATGCGCGCGATCAAGGCCGTCAGACCCGGCCGGCAGCTGTCCGTCGTCGGCAGGGTCATCGAGTCCTATGCGAACCGGTTCGGCTACAACGTGGTTCGCGACTTCACGGGCCACGGCATCGGCACCACGTTTCACAACGGCCTCGTCGTCCTGCACTACGACCAGCCCGCCGTGGAGACGGTGCTGGAACCGGGCATGACGTTCACCATCGAGCCGATGATCAACCTCGGCGGCCTGGACTACGAGATCTGGGACGACGGTTGGACCGTCGCCACCACCGACAAGAAGTGGACCGCGCAGTTCGAGCACACGCTGGTGGTCACCGACGGCGGCGCCGAGATCCTGACAGTCGCCGACTAGGGCGCTCGACTGTGAATCCGACGACGCCCAGACACGAAATGCCGTCGCCTGATTCACAACCGGCGGGCGGCGCACTCCTGGTGGCCGGAACCACCTCGGATGCGGGCAAGTCGATGGTGGTGGCCGGGCTGTGTCGGCTGTTGGCGCGCAAGGGCATTCGCGTCGCACCGTTCAAGGCGCAGAACATGTCGAACAACTCCGCGGTCACCGTCGACGGCGGCGAGATCGGCCGGGCCCAGGCGATGCAGGCCCGCGCCGCCGGCCTATCGCCGCACACGCGGTTCAACCCGATCCTGCTCAAACCCGGCAGCGACCGCACTTCGCAGCTGGTGGTGCGCGGTCGGGTGGTCGACACCGTCAGCGCGCGCGACTATATCGGGCACCGTGAGCACCTTAGAGCGGTGGTCGCCGACGAACTGAAGCAACTCCGGGCCGAATTCGACGCCGTCATCTGCGAGGGTGCCGGTTCCCCTGCCGAAATCAATCTGCGGGCAACCGATCTGGCGAACATGGGGTTGGCCCGTGCGGCGGACCTCCCGGTGATCGTCGTCGGCGACATCGACCGCGGCGGCGTGCTCGCGCACCTGTACGGCACCGTCGCGGTGCTCGAACCCGAGGACCAACGCTTGATCGCCGGCTTCGTGGTCAACAAGTTCCGCGGTGATCCGTCGCTGCTCGACCCCGGTCTGGCGCAACTGCAGCAGCTGTCGGGACGGCCGACCTACGGCGTCATCCCGTATGCCGAGGGTTTGTGGCTGGACACCGAGGACTCGGTCTCGGTGGTGGCCCGTCGCGTGGTCGGTGAACCGCAGCCCCCACGGGGGGAGCAGTGGTTGCGCGTGGCCGCGATCCGGTTGCCGCGGATCTCCAACTCGACCGACGTCGAGGCCCTCGCCTGCGAGCCGGGCGTGCTCGTGCGCTGGGTCGGAGAACCCGCCGATCTCGTCGACATCGACGTTGTCGTCATCCCCGGCAGCAAGGCCACCGTCGCCGACCTCGATTGGCTGCGCCGCAGCGGGCTTGCCGGCGCGCTGAGCGCGCACGCCGCCCGCGGCCTGCCCGTGCTGGGGGTGTGCGGCGGCTTCCAGATGCTGTGCGCGCGCATCGACGATGACGTGGAATCCGGCGCAGGCGTCGTGCCCGGCCTGAACCTGCTCGACGCCGACATCGTCTTCACGCCCGAGAAGACGCTGTTGCGTCACGAAGAACCGTTGTCCGGCTACGAAATTCATCATGGTCAGATCGGTCGCTCGACCGAGGAACAGTGGCTCGGGGTGGGCTTGCGGCGCGGGGCGGTGTACGGCACCCACTGGCACGGTGTGCTCGACAACGACGACGTGCGGCGCTCGTGGCTGGTCGAGGTCGCGCAGGCCGCCGGCCGCAACGGGTTCGTCGTGGCCGACGACGTCGACGTCGGCGCCCGGCGCGACGCGCAACTCGACCTGATGGCCGACCTGCTGACCAGCCACCTCGACGTGGACGCGGTGCTGACCCTGCTCTCCGACGGCGCCCCGGCCCGGCCCGACATCGTGACGGGACTGCGGCGATGATCCGGCGATTCGCCCTGGCGGCCGCCCTGACCGCGGTGACGTTGACCGGTTGCACGCACTCGACCGAGGGCTCGCCGACCTGGCCAGGCGCCCGGCTGGACCGAGCGCTGCTCACCGCGGCCGACTTCCCGCAGGGGGTGCAGTTCGACCACGTCGTCCGCGAACCCGGCGAGGGTGGCGACGGTGCTGGTGCCCCGCCGGCCATGCTGTCCCGACCGGCGGGGTGTTCGGAGGGACTCACCCGGGTGATCGCCGAGACGGGAGAGCGCGGGCCGGGCAGCGCCGCGGAGTACGTCGTGGGCTACGACGGCGCCCGCATCGTGATGACGGTGCTGACATGGCGTTTGGATCTCGACAAGCTGGCGGCCACGGCCGAACGGTGTGCGAACTTCGAGACGTTCTTCGACGAATCCTCGCCGGGCATCCCGATGACGACGACCAGGATGGATCCATCTCGCGCCGACGCGCTCCTCTACGAGCAGACCATGCAACTCGGCGGAGTCGACAGCAGCGTCTACTTCACGTTCGAGAACATCGGGACCATGGCGGTGTACGGCGTCGCATTTCCGACTCCGAACCCGACGATTCCGGTCAAAGCCGCGCTGCCGCAGACCTTTCTGGACATCGCGACCGAGCAGGCCGAGCGCGTCGCCGCACTCTGAATCGCCCCGTTCACTCCCGGCGAAATGACCGCGTCGCACCGTCGACCGCTGTAGCGTGGCCCAATGCCATCCACCACGGTCACCGTCGAGGGGTTCAACGTGCCCGTCGACGTCGCCGGTCCCGAGAAGGGGTCGGTCGTGGTGGTGCTCGGGGCGGGCCATCAGCCGGCCGCCGCCTATGACGCCGTGTGTCAACGGCTGCACACCGCGTCGCTGCGGACCGTCGTCGTGCCTCCCGATCCCCGGCTGACCGCGAAGTCGGTGGTCAGCATCCTCGACGCCCTCGACGTGAAATGGGCGCTGCTGGTGGGGGACCGCGTCGGCGGCGAGCTGGCGTGGGAACTGGCCGCCACCCGGCTCGACCGGTTCATCGGGTTGGTCGTCATCGACCGCGGCCATCCGCGCGTCGCGGACGCCGCGGGCGTGATCCGCGACGAGCACTGCCCGCCGGTGGAGATGAACACCACGGCACTGGTCAGCACCCCCGCGGCGCGCGCCGTCGCCAAGGCCAGCCAGCGCTACGTGTACGGCGACTACCGGATGGTCGACCTGCTCGGCAGGCGCAACGCCGCCGAATCCACCGCGCAGCTGGCCGCCGAGATCGTGATGCGCACCAGCACCTGGTGACTCAGGCGGGCGACTCCTCGGGCGTCCACGCCTGAGGCAGCGCCGGGCTGCCCGGGAACAGAAAGTCGACGAAAGCCTTTGCGGTGGGCTGTGGTTCGTGATTGGCCAGCCCGGGCCGCTCGTTGGCCTCGATGAAGACGTACTCCGGCTCGGTGACATCGGGCACCAGCAGGTCGATCCCCGTGACGGGGATGCCGATCGCGTGGGCGGCCCGGACCCCGACGTCGCACAGGTGGGGGTGAACCTTGGCGGTCACGTCGTGAATGGTGCCGCCCTGATGCAGGTTCGCGGTGCGGCGCACCCGCAGCCGCTCGCCTTCGGGAAGTACATCGTCGAACGACCAACCCGCCTCGGTGACCGTCGACTCGGTGACCGCATCGATCGGGATGCGCGATTCACCGCCCGTGGCCGCCGCCCGGCGCCGGCTCTGCGCCTCGATCAGCTCGCGCACCGTGTGGTGTCCGGTCCCGATGACCTCGGCGGGCTTGCGTAGCGCCGCGGCCACCACCTTGCCGTCGATGACCACCAGCCGAAGATCGTCGCCGGGTGCCCGCTGCTCGATCAGCACGTGCGGATGTTCTTGGCGGGCGCGGGCCAGCGCGGCGTCCAAGTCCTCGGCGCTGCTGATCCCGACGGTGATGCCCTTGCCCTGCTCACCCCGCGTCGGCTTGACCACGACGTCGCCGACCTCCTCGAGAAACTCGTGGTCCCTTTCGTCGAAGGTCGCCAGCCTGCCCTTGGGCACCGCGATGCCGTTCTCGGCCACCAACCGCCGGGTGAGGCGCTTGTCGTCGCAGCGCGCCATCGCGACCGCGGAGGTGAACTCCGACAACGACTCCCGGGTGATGACGGTGCGGCCGCCGTGCGACAGGCGCATCTCACCGGCCTCGGCGTCGAGCACCTCGACCCAGATTCCGCGGCGCATGGCCTCGTCGGCGATGATCCGTGCGTACGGATTGAGGTCCTCGACGGTTTCGGGCGGATGGGTGAACAGCGGTTCGTTGATCGCGTTCTTGCGCTTGACGGCCATCACCGGAACCCGCTCGAAACCGAGCTTCTCGTAGAGCGAGATCGCAGCCGCGTTGTCGTGGCTGACCGACAGATCCATGTAGGCGCGGCCGCGTTCGCGGTAGATCGCGGCCAGCGCCCGGGTGAGCGCCGCGCCGACACCGGGCAGGCTCGTCGCCGGGTCGACAGCCAGCGTCCACAGGCTCGAACCATTCTCCGGATCGGAAAACAGCCGTTTGTGGTCGACACCGGTCACGGTGCCCAGCACGGACCCGTCGTCGTCACGCACCGCGACCAGGTAATCGAGGGCATCCTGAGTCCGGTGGTTGTTCCACAGCACTTCGACGGGTGCGGGCACCATGCCGCAGCGCACGTACACGCGGTTCATCTCGTCGGCGTCGTCGGCGCTCTGCAGCGCACGCACCGAGAACCCGCTCGGCGCCTTGTCGGGCTCGGGATCCTCGGTGAACCGCAGCCGGTAGGTGTGGCTCGGATCGATGAAGAGTTCCGCGGGCGCCATCGACACCAGGACGTGGGGTTCGCGCGCGTAGATGCAGATGTCGCGTCGTCCGGGTCCCTCATGCCTGAGCACTTCGGCCAGCTTGGCGGGGTCGGCGAATGTTTGACCGAAAACCAATCGGCCCCAACCCATCTCGATGACGACATCGTCGGCCATCGCATCGACGAGATGCTGCGGCGACGCGTCGTGCAAGCCGAGGGTGATCGCTTCGGTCTGCTCTGCGTCGGGCCCGAGCGCCGTCATGCCGCGGGTCCGGTGATGCCGTGTCGCTGCAACCACAGCTCGAGCAGCGCCAGTTGCCACAGTTCGTTACCGCGCAGCGGCGTCAGGCGTCCGTTCGGGTCGGCGAGCAACCGGTCGATCGCAGCGGGCCGGAACAGGTCACGTTCCTTGGCCGCGGGCGCGTACAACGCATCGCGCACCATGTCCAGGTACGGACCCTCGAGATGGGTGAGCGCGGGCACCGGGAAATAGCCCTTCGGCCGGTCGATGACGTCGGATGGAATCACCTGGCGCGCGGCCTGCTTCAGCACGCCCTTGCCTTCGTGGGCGATCTTCAGCCCGGGTGGGCAGGTGGCGGCGAGTTCGACGAGTTCATGGTCGAGGAACGGCACGCGACCCTCCAGGCCCCACGCCATCGTCATGTTGTCGACGCGCTTGACCGGGTCGTCGACGAGCATGACGGTGGTGTCCAATCGCAGACCGCGGTCGATGCCGGTCTCGGCGCCCGCCCGCGCGAAGTGCTCGGTGACGAAGTCCAGGCTCGGGTCGCCGTCGACGGCGAACGCCGGCGTCACCAGAGCGTCGTAGCCCGCGCGGTCGCGGTCGAAGAACGCCTTGCGGTAGCTGGCCACCGCCCCGTCGATCGACGCAGCGTCCGGTCCGCCCAGCGGGGGATACCAGTGGTATCCGGCGAACACCTCGTCGGCGCCCTGACCCGACTGCACCACCTTGACGTGCTTGGCCACCTCCTGGCTGAGCAGGTAGAAGGCGACGCAGTCGTGGCTGACCATCGGTTCACTCATGGCGCCGATCGCGCCGTCGAGCGCGGGCAGCATGCGGTCGGTGCCGATGCGGATCTGGTGATGGTCGGTGCCGAAGTGCTCGGCGATGATGTCGGAGTACTTGAATTCGTCGCCGGCCACACCGCCGACCGATTCGAAGCCGATCGAGAACGTCTTGAGTCCGTGCTGTCCCGCCTCGGCGAGAAGGCCGACGATCAGGCTGGAGTCGACGCCGCCCGAGAGCAGGCAGCCGACGGGCACGTCCGCGACAAGGCGTCGCTCCACGGCCACGCGCAACGCGTCGAGAACGGCGTTCTCCCAATCCCGTTCGGACCAGTCGGCCCGGTCGGCCCTACGGGTGAAGTCGGGCTCCCAGTACGTCGTCGTCGTGCGCCGGCCGTCGGGCTCGATCGCCACCAGCGACGCCGGCGGCACCTTGGCCACCCCGCGCAGGATGGTGCGCGGCGCGGGCACCACCGAGTGGAACGTCATGTAGTGGTGCAGCGCGATCGGATCGATGCGGGTGTCCACCGATCCGTCCCTGGCGCCACCGGCCAGCAGTGCGGGCAGCGACGATGCGAACCGGACGCGGGCGGAATTCTCGCTGATATACAGCGGTTTGATGCCGAGTCGGTCGCGACCGAGCAGGACCCGGCCGCTGTCACGCTCGACGATCGCGAACGCGAACATGCCATGGAGGTGGTCGACGAACCGATCGCCCCAGTGGTGATACGCCTTGAGCAGCACCTCGGTGTCGCTGTGCGAGAAGAACCGATAGCCGTGGCCGCTGAGCTCGCGGCGCAGCTGCTTGTAGTTGTAGATGCAGCCGTTCCACGCGATCGCCAACCCCAGCTCGGGGTCGAGCATGGGCTGACCGCCCGCTTCGGAGAGATCGATGATTTTCAGGCGACGGTGACCCAGCGCGACCCTGCCCTGAGACCAGGCGCCCGCCGAGTCCGGGCCCCTCGGTGTCATCGCCTCGGCCATCGCCGAGACAGCTGCTACATCAGGTATCCGGCCGTCGAGACGCACCTCGCCGGTGGCTCCACACACGCCCTCGACAATACCCCTGTTGACGGCAGCGAAACCTGTTACGGGTGTGACGTGGGTTATGTTCGCGCTGGTGGTGGCGTAAAACTGGCGACGCGGGACTCCCCACGGGCAACATGTGGCGCCACGGCGGCTCAGTCGGTGCGGCCCTTGAGGATCTCGTCCTCGATGGTGCCGCCGAGCCCCTCGGCGCTCGGGTCGTAGCCGTGCAGGCCGCCGGTGACGGCGTACTCCTCCTCGGGCGACAGCACCAGGCGGTGCCTGCCGTAGAGGCCGAACACCAGCAGGCCCAGGATGTAAAAGATGACGATCGCGATGACCGCCGGCCGGTAGTCCGGGTTGACGAGGATGCCGACGAATGTCACCGCCGCGATGACCAGCGCGACGACCGCGCCCGAGTTGCCGGTCGGGCTCACCCACGGTCGTCGCGCGTTGGGGAACTTTCGCCGCAGCAGGATGAACGAGACCATCTGTAACCCGTAGGCCAGCACCGCACCCCACACCGCGATGTTGAGGACCACCGCACCGGCGCCCTCGTTGTAGTTGACGATGAGCAGCGCCAGGAATCCGATGACCGCGCCCGCCAGCAGCGCGACGTACGGTGTCTGCCGAGAACCGGTCAGCGACAACGTCTTCGGGTAGTAGCCGGCGCGGCTCAGCGAGTACATATTGCGGCCGTAGGCGTACATGATGCCCTGCAGGCTGGCCAGCAGGCCGATCAGCGCGAACGCCGACAACACCGCGGCGAGGTTGGCGGGTAGGAAGGCGCGGAAGCCGTCGAGCAGCGGTTCGTCCGAACTGCCCAGGGCCTCGGACCCGGTCACCGCCGGGTTGAGGAAGAACACGATCGCGCCGCAGCCGATCAGCGAGAGCAATCCCCAGATGCCGGCGCGTGGAATGTCGCGGGCAGGGTCGTGCGCCTCCTCGGCCGCCAGCGGGAGTTCCTCGATGCCCAGGAAGAACCACATCGCGAACGGCATCGCGTACAGGATCGCCACCCAGCCGAACGGCAGGAACGTCGACGAACCGGCGGCGGCCGGATCGGACGCGATATCGAAGAGCTTGCTGAAGTCCACGGCGCCGTTGGCGATGGCCAGGATGCCGAACAACACCAGGATGCCGATGGACAGGATCGCGACGACGAGGGCGAACTTGAACGAGATCTCCGCACCCCACGAGTTCAGCCCGACGAAGAGCGCATACAGGATGACCCACCACACCCACATCGGCAGGGAGAGGTTGAACAGGTCGGTTGTGACGGCGTTGGCATAGGAGGCCGAGAAGTAGACGATCACCGCGGTGGTGAACACGTACTCGATGGTCTCGGCGAACCCGGTGACAAAGCCGCCCCAGGGTCCCATCGCGGCGCGCGCGAATGAGTACGCGCCGCCGGTATGCGGCATGGCCGCCGACATCTCCCCGATCGAGAAGAGCATGCCGAAGTACATGATCACGATGACGACCGAAGCGATCGCCAAGCCGCCCCATCCGGCCGCGCCGATGCCGAAGTTCCAGCCGGAGAAGTCGCCGGAGATGACCGCGGCGACACCGATGCCCCACAGGCCCCAGAAGCCTGCGGTGCGTTTGAGTTGCCGCTTCTCGAAGTAGCCCTCGCCCGCTTGGCTGTACGTGACCCCGCCCGAGCGCTTCATCTTGTCCCCTGCCTGATCTTGGGCCACGTGGTCGCTCCGTTCTTGCGGTTATGGGGCATTGGGAGAATAAACTTGCAAAGGTCTGGTGTCCTACCTTTGGAAGTGACTTCTCTGTAAAAGCCTTGGGCGAACGCCGGAGCGAGCCGCATCCAATGGTTGACCACCCGCAATCTCGCGCTGTCGAAGGAAAGGCCCCACCACGGATGAGCGTCACATCGGGCATGTTGTCGCAGGCCGACCTCGAGCGCATGGTCGCCGACGGCGAGATCGACACGGTGATCGTCGGGTTCTGCGATATGCAGGGCAGGCTCACCGGGAAGCGGGTGTCGGCCCGGCTGTTCGTCGAGGAGGTCGCCGAACACGGCGCAGAGTGCTGCAACTATCTGCTGGCGGTCGACGTCGACATGAACACCGTTGACGGCTATGCGATGTCGAGTTGGGAGACCGGCTACGGGGACATGGTGATGACGCCGGACTTCTCGACGCTGAGGCTGATCCCGTGGCTGCCCGGCACCGCGATGGTGATGGCCGACCTGGGTTGGCACGACGGCAGCCCGGTTGAGCAGGCCCCGAGGAGCATCCTCAACCGTCAGATCGACCGGCTCTCCGAACGCGGTCTGGTGCCCTACGTCGGGACCGAACTCGAGTTCATGGTGTTCGACGACGGCTTCCGCGAGGCGTGGGCCAAGGGTTATCGCGGATTGACGGCGGCCTCGGACTACAACGTCGACTACGCGATGCTCGGCTCGACGCGGATGGAGCCGCTGCTGCGCGATATCCGGCTCGGCATGACCGGCGCGGGCATGTACTGCGAGGGCGTCAAGGGGGAGTGCAATCTCGGCCAGCAGGAGATCGCATTCCGCTTCGACCATGCCCGGGTCACCTGTGACAACCACACGATCTACAAGAACGGCGCCAAGGAGATCGCCGACCAGCACGGCAAGAGCCTGACGTTCATGGCGAAATTCGATGAACGCGAAGGCAACAGCTGCCATGTCCACATCTCGCTGCGAGGCGACGATGGCAGTCCAGATGGCACAGCGGTGTTCGCCGACGACACCGACCCGCTCGGAATGTCGCCGATGTTCCGCAGCTTCGTGGCCGGACAGCTGGCCACCTTGCGGGAGCTGACGCTGTTCTACGCGCCGAACATCAACTCCTACAAGCGTTTCGTCGACGCGAGTTTCGCCCCGACCGCGATCGCGTGGGGTCTGGACAACCGGACCTGCGCGCTGCGCGTCGTCGGCCACGGCCACGGCATGCGGATGGAGAACCGGGCCCCCGGCGGTGACGTCAACCAGTACCTCGCGGTCTCGGCGTTGATCGCCGGCGGCCTGTATGGCATCGAACGCGAACTCGAGTTGCCCGAGCCGATGGAGGGTAACGCCTACACCAGTGGCGTCGAACGGCTTCCGACCACCCTCACCGAGGCCGCGGCGCTGTTCGAGAAGTCCGAGGTGGCCCGTGAGGCGTTCGGTGACGAGGTGGTCGAGCACTACCTCAACAACGCCCGCGTCGAATTGGACGCGTTCAACGCCGCCGTCACGGACTGGGAAAGGATCCGCGGTTTTGAGCGGCTCTAGTGTTTCGGCAGGCGGGCAGAAGCGCAGACCCGTGCTCGGGCTGACCACCTACCTGCAGCAGGCACAGACCGGGGTGTGGGATGTGCGGGCGAGCTTTCTGCCCGCGATCTACTTCGAGGGTGTCGAACTGGCCGGCGGAATCTCCGTTCTGCTTCCGCCGCAACCTGTCGACGACCACATCGCCGACCGGGTGCTCGACGGGCTCGACGGCGTGATCATCACCGGTGGACGCGACGTCGTGCCCGCGCACTACGGCCAGCAACCGCACCCGGCTACCGACGCCGACGTCGAAGACAACCGGCGCCGTGACCAGTTCGAGTTTGCGCTGGTGCGCGGCGCGCTGCGGCGCGGCATGCCGGTGCTGGGCATCTGCCGCGGCGCCCAAGTGCTCAACGTCGCGATGGGCGGCACACTGCACCAGCACCTGCCCGACGTCATCGGGCACAACCGCCATCAGCAGGGCAACGCCGTGTTCACCACGTCGACCATCCGCACCGTTGCGGGCACCCGGTTGGCCGAGCTCATCGGCGGGTCGTCGGACGCGCAGTGCTACCACCACCAGGCCATCGACCGACTCGGCGACGGTCTGGTGATCAGCGCGCAGGACGACGATGGGGTCATCGAGGCGGTCGAACTATCAGGTGAGCATTTCGTGCTGGCGGTGCAGTGGCATCCCGAAGAGCGCCTCGACGACCTGCGGCTGTTCGCCGCCGTCGTCGAAGCGGCGGACGCATACGCAACAGAAAGGGCGAGCGCTTGAGCACATCCGACGTGATCAACCCGGCGACCGAGGAGCTGCTGCGTACCGTCGAGCAGACCGACGAGGCCGCGGTCGACGATGCGGTGGCCCGGGCGAAAGCGGCACAACGGGATTGGGCGCGGCAGGGGCCCGCCGAACGGGCGGCGGCGTTGCGCGCATTCGCGGCGACCGTCGACGCGCACGTCGACGAGCTGGCGGCGCTGGAAGTCGCCAACTCCGGGCACCCCATCGGTAACGCCGAGTGGGAGGCCGGCCACGTCCGCGACGTGCTGCAGTTCTACGCCGCCACACCGGAACGCTTGTCCGGCAAGCAGATTCCGGTCGCGGGCGGTATCGACGTGACGTTCAACGAGCCGCTCGGTGTGGTCGGTGTCATCACGCCGTGGAACTTCCCGATGACGATCGCCTCGTGGGGTTTCGCGCCTGCGCTCGCCGCGGGCAACGCGGTGCTCATCAAACCCGCTGAGTGGACGCCGCTCACCACGATCCGCCTGGGGGAGTTGGCCGTCGAGGCGGGAATCCCCGCCGACCTGTTCCGTGTGCTGCCCGGTAAGGGGTCGGTGGTGGGGGAGCGTTTCGTCTCGCACCCCGATGTGCGCAAGGTGGTGTTCACCGGTTCCACCGAGGTCGGCACTCGCGTCATGGCGGGCGCGGCCAAACAGGTCAAACGCGTGACCCTCGAACTGGGCGGCAAGAGCGCCAACATCGTCTTCGACGACTGTGATCTGGAGCAGGCGGCGGCCACCGCGCCGTACGGGGTATTCGACAACGCGGGCCAGGACTGCTGTGCGCGTAGTCGAATATTGGTGCAGCGCAACGTCTACGACCGCTTCATGGAACTGTTCGAGCCCGCGGTCAAGGGTGTGGTGGTCGGCGACCCGCGCGCCAAGGACACCGAGATGGGCCCGCTGGTGTCGAAGGGGCACTGGACCACCGTCGCCTCGTTCGTGCCCGACGACGCGCCCGTTGCGTTCCGCGGCTCGGCTCCCTCAGGCCTGGGGTACTGGTTCCCGCCGACGGTGTTGACGCCGCAGCGCACCGACCGCACGGTGCGCGAGGAGATCTTCGGCCCGGTGGTCACCGTGCTGCCGTTCGACGACGAGGCCGACGCGATCGCACTGGCCAACGACACCCCTTACGGGTTGTCCGGGTCGATCTGGACGGAGAACCTGTCGCGGGCGGTGCGGGTGTCGCGGGCGGTGGAGGCGGGCAACCTGTCGGTCAACTCACATTCGTCGGTGCGGTACAACACGCCGTTCGGTGGCTTCAAACAGTCCGGCCTCGGACGCGAACTCGGCCCTGACGCGCCGCTGTCGTTCACCGAAACCAAGAACGTGTTCATCGCCGTGCAGGAGGCACCCTAGATGGATCTGACGCAACGACTGGCGGGCAAGGTCGCCGTCATCACCGGTGGCGCCAGCGGCATCGGCCTGGCAAGCGCCAAGCGGATGCAGGCCGAGGGCGCGACCGTCGTCATCGGCGACATCGACCCGGCGGCCGGAAAGACCGCCGCCGACGATCTGAACGGCACCTTCATCCAGGTGGACGTCTCCGACCAGGTCGCGGTGGACAAGTTGTTCGACACCGCCGCCGAGACACACGGATCGGTCGACATCGCGTTCAACAACGCGGGCATCAGCCCACCTGAGGACGGTCTCATCGAGGACACCGGCGTCGACGCCTGGCAGCGGGTTCAGGACGTCAACCTCAAGTCGGTGTTCTTCTGCTGTAAGGCGGCGCTGCGGCACATGGTTCCGCAGCAGAAGGGGTCGATCATCAACACCGCGTCGTTCGTCGCGGTGGTCGGCTCGGCGACGTCGCAGATTTCTTACACCGCATCGAAGGGCGGGGTGCTGACCATGTCGCGTGAACTCGGTGTGCAGTACGCGCGGCAGGGGATTCGCGTCAACGCGCTGTGTCCCGGGCCGGTCAACACGCCGCTGCTGCGGGAGTTGTTCGCCAAGGATCCGGAGCGCGCGGCACGGCGGTTGGTGCATGTGCCGGTGGGCCGCTTCGCCGAACCGGAGGAACTCGCCGCCGCGGTCGCGTTTTTGGCCAGCGACGACGCGTCGTTCATCACCGCGTCGAGCTTCCTGGTCGACGGCGGTATCGGCGGCCACTACGTCACCCCGCTGTAGCCATGTCGGCCGACTCGGACGTACCAATGGCGCACGCGGGGTTCACCGCGTTGGCGGCCGCCGAGGCGCTGCTGCGTCCGGTGCGTGGGGGTAACGCCTTCGAGGACACCGTCGCCCGGCTCCTGCAGACCATCCGGCTCGGTGTGCTGGCACCCGGCGAATGCCTGCCGCCCGAACGGGAACTCGCCTCGCGTCTCGGCGTCAGCCGCGACACCGTGCGCGAGGCGATCAAGTCGCTGTCCGATGCGGGTTATCTGGTATCTCGGCGCGGACGGTACGGAGGGACGTTTCTCGCCGACGAACTGCCGCGACCGATTACCCGAACCGACGCCGTGACGCGCGCGGAGATCGACGACACACTGCGCCTGCGGGAGATCCTCGAAGTCGGCGCCGCGCGCATGGCGGCCAGCCGCACGTTGAGCGAATCGGAGCGCGAACAACTGTGGGCCCGGATGACCGACGTCCGCACCGCCGCCCCCGACGACTACCGCCGGCTCGACTCGCGCCTGCACCTGGCGATCGCCGAGGCCGCCGGATCGCCGTCGCTGGTCCCGCTGCTGGCCGAGAACAGGATGCGGCTCAACGCCCTGCTCGACCAGATCCCGCTGCTGCCACGCAACATCGCCCACTCCGACGAGCAGCACGAGGCGATCGTGCTCGCGATCGTCGCAGGCGACGGCGACCGAGCGGGCTCAGCGATGCGGGCCCACGTCGAGGGGTCGGCCGCGCTGCTGCACGGCTTCCTCGACTGACGCCACGCACCGTACCCCCAGCACCGCGAGTGTGCGTGTCGGCACACGACACGCCGCCGATTTCTCGACATCCGCGCACGCTCATGCGCCCGCGAGCGTGCACATCGGCGCTACATTGAGTCCCGTGAACGAGCCAGTCGGCCAGGTGGACGTCGAACGCGCCGCGTCGGCGCTGGCCGACGTCGACACCGCGAGCTGGACGCAGCGATTCGACCTGCTGTCGGACCCGCATCGGCTGGAGATCCTGCTCACGCTGCATCGAGTGCCGGGGATTCGTGTGGGAGACCTCGCAGCGGCGCTGGGCCGCTCGGAAAACGCCGTCTCCCAAGCGCTTCGCGTGTTGCGCCAGCAGGGCTGGGTCAGCGCCACGCGGGTGGGACGGGCCGTCAGCTACCGCCTCGACGACGAGATCGTGCACGACCTGCTGCACTGGATCGGCGCCCGGCACGGCTGACGCCTGACCAGGGCATTTCACGATTCCCGAATCGTCGTTTCACAACCTCGACCGATCGTCGGAACCGTCAGATGAACATGCTCGGCGGACGACGGGCAGAGAGACCGAGGCGCATGACCATGAAGAACACCCTCGAAAACACGACCGAACACGACGCGGACCGCGCGCTGAAGGCCAAACACCGCGCGCTGTGGGCATCGGGTGACTACCCGGCCGTCGCCGCCGAACTGATTCCCCAGCTGGGGCCCGAACTGGTGCGGGCCTGTGGTGTCCGCGCGGGCGACCGCGTGCTCGACGTCGCCGCGGGCTCCGGTAACGCGGCCATCCCGGCCGCCACCGTGGGTGCGGCCGTGACGGCGAGCGACCTCACACCGGAGTTGTTCACGGCGGGGCGCGCGATCGCTGGCCAGCATGGAGTCCAGATCGAATGGGTCGAAGCGGACGCCGAAGCGATGCCGTTCGCCGACAACAGCTTTGACGTCGTGATGTCGTGTGTCGGGGTGATGTTCGCACCACACCACCAAGCCGCCGCCGATGAGCTGGTGCGGGTGTGCCGCCCCGGCGGAACCATCGGAATGATCAACTGGACTCCCGAGGGGTTCATCGGCAACTTGTTCAAGACGATGAAGCCCTACGCGCCGCCGCCACCGCCCGGTGCGAGCCCCGCGCCGCTGTGGGGGAGCGAAGCGCATGTGCAGTCACTGTTCGCCGACCGGGTGACGGATCTGCGGATGCAGCGGCGAACCGTGCGCATGGATCGCTGCGCGAGCCCGCTCGAGTTCAGGGAGTACTGGAAGCGTAACTACGGGCCGACGATCGCCACTTATGCGTTCAACGCCGGTGAGCCACAGCGGATCGCCGACCTCGACCGTGACTTCCTACAGTTCCTCACCGACTGGCCCCGCTCGGCGGCCACCGCGTACGACGCCGAGTATTTGCTGGTCACTGCCACGAAGGCGGCACCGGGGCATTGAGTCTCCGATTCTTTGTACTTGACGAATAGCCCGGACACCCGCTGCGGCCTGGTGAAAGCTGTGACCGTGACGGTGATGCTCCGGCTGCTCGGCGACATCGGGGCCGACATCGACGGTGAACGCGTCGACGTCGGGCACGCGCGCCAGCGTGCGGTTCTCGTCGCGATGCTGATCGACCTCAACCGCCCCGTACCGTCCGACCAGCTGATCTATCGTGTGTGGGCCGACGAGCCGCCCTACCGCGCTCGTAACGCCCTGGCCGCCTATGTGTCTCGGTTGCGGGCGGCTATCGGGCACAGCGGAGGCGTCGACATCAAGCGGGAGTCCGGCGGTTACATCCTGCTGGCCGACCCGATGACCGTCGACCTGTACCGCTTCCGCCACCTCGCCAACCAGGCGCGCGCCGCCGTGGATCCCGTCGAAGCCGACGACCTGTTCGCCCGAGCGCTGCAGCTGTGGCGTGGCAGCCCGTTCGTCATGCTGGACACTCCGTGGCTGAACGAGGTCAGATACGCCTTGCACGCCGAACGACTGGCTGTGGCACTGGATCGCAACGACGCCGCACTGCGGGCCGGCCGGCACGCCGAGTTGCTTCCCGAACTGACCACCATGCTCGGCGAGCATCCGCTGGACGAGCGGTTGGCCGCGCAGCTGATGCTGGCGCAGTATCGGTGTGGCCGTCAGGCCGACGCCCTCGAGACGTTCCGCGCGATGCGTCAACGGCTCGTCGACGAGCTGGGCGCGGATCCGAGTCCGGCGCTGCGACAGGTGCACATGCAGCTCCTGGAGGGCGACTCCGAATGTGTGGTTCCCGGCGGACCTCTCGCGGCCGCCAGCGCGCGGCCGCGGATGAACCTGCCGCGGCGAAGCACAAGTTTCATTGGCCGTGACGACGAGGTCGCTCACGTCGTCGATGTGCTGGGTGAACGGTCGCTGGTGACGTTGACCGGGGTCGGCGGCGTGGGCAAGACCCGCTTGGCCCTCGAGGTCGCAGCCAGAGCCGGAGAACGCTTCTCCGACGGCGTCACGCTGGTCGAGCTCGCGCCTCTGGACGACGGTGCTGCTGTCGGCCACACCGCGGCGGCCGCGCTTGGCTTGCAGCAACGTCATGGGCTGGGCATCGAGGAAACAGTGACCGACTACCTCCGAACGAAAAACCTGCTGCTGGTCCTGGACAACTGCGAACACCTGCTCGACGCGGCGGCGACGCTGACCCACTCGATCGTCGGCAACTGCCCCGACGTCGTGGTACTGGCCACCAGTCGAGAAGCGATCGGCGTTGACGGCGAACACATCTGGCCGGTGTCACCGCTGCCGCTCGGCGAGGCCACCCGGTTGTTCGCCGACCGCGCCAAGGCCAGCCGGCCCGATTTCGCTTTGGAGCACGAGCCCGTCGGCGCCGTCGCCGAAATCTGTCGTCGCGTCGACGGTCTGCCATTGGCGATCGAACTGGCGGCCGCCCGGATGCGCGCCATGAGCAGCCTCGACGTCGCGCGCCGGCTGGACGGACTGCGGGTCCTCAGTGGCGGCGCGCGCGGCAGCCCTCGTCAACAGAGCCTCGTCGCGACCATCGACTGGTCCTACCAACTGCTGACCGATGCCGAACAGCAACTGTTCATCAAATTGTCGGTGTTCGCGGGTGGTTTCGATCTCGAAGCCGCGCATGTGGTCTGCGGCGTGGGCGACGAAGACGACACGCTCGACTCGCTCACCGGACTCATCGAAAAATCGATGGTGACACGGCACACCGTCATCGATCGAACGCGATACACGGTTCTCGAGATGCTTCGCGCATACGGCCGGGACCGTCTGCTAGACAACGGCATCGACAAATCGGTGGCATCGCGGCACGCCGAGTACTTCACCGCGCTGGCCGAAAGTGCGGCCGCCGGTATGCACGGCCCTGACGAGCGGATGTGGGTGGACAGGATGCTGCCCGACTACGACAACCTGCGAGTGGCGTTCGAGCACGCGCTGTCCGATGAGGACGTCGACACCGCGCTGCGGTTGGTGACCTCACTACCCGAAGTCGTCCACTTACGACACAGCTACGAGTCGGCAGGCTGGGCCGAGCGCGCCGTCGAAGTGGCCGACCCCGCTCACCCGCTCTACACCGCGGCCGTCGGCTTCGCGGCGCGGGGGGCCTGGAACAGGGGCGAATTCGACACGGCCCGCTCTCTCGCGAAGCTCGCGCAGGGGCGCGCTCCCGCCCGCGGCACCGCCCGCGTCGCCTATCCCGGTGATGTGCTCGCCGATGTCGCGCTCTACGAGGGCGACGCCGCCGCCGCTCTGCGGCATTACGAGGCGGAGGCGAAGCGGGCCAGCAGCGATGCCGACCCGATTCGTCTGGTGTGGACGCTCTTCTACATCTCGATATGCCATGCCGCACTGCGCGTGCCGATGGACGGCGTGGCCGCGGCCGAGGAGGCGGTGCGTGTCGCGGACGAGACGCGCAACGCGACCGCGCAGTCGATGGGCCGCTACGCGCTCGGTCTGGTGCTCAAGAAATCCGAGCCCGATCGCGCGCTGCAGTTGTTCGACGACGCCGCAGCATTGGCCGCGTCGGTGCGCAACCTGTGGTGGTACGGCATCGCGCTGATGGAGGCCGCGTCTACCCGGGCCGTTCACGGTGAACCTGGCGAGGCCGCAACAGTTTTGGTCGACGTCCTCGACCATTGGGGCCGGGTCGGTGACTGGAGCCAGCAGTGGCTCAACCTGCGCTACGTGACTCGCTTCCTCGCCCGCATCGGGGCCGAGGACGACGCGCGCGCGCTTCACCACGCGCTGACGGTAGCCGGCAAGGAGTCACCGCTCGGCGACGTTCGCATCGAACCCGGTCACCGTTGTCTGTCCGGCGCCGAGGCGGTCGAACTCGCCAGGGCGTCCCTCCTGCGCTTCCGCCGATAGCCGCTTGACCAGGGCTTTTCACGATACGTCAACGAAGACCGAAACCGCCCGCGCGACGGTGACGACGTAACAGTTCGCGGGAGCAGCCGCGGGCGACATGCGAAGGAGAACACCATGGGAACGATGCTCAACCGGGCGATCGCCGCCGGATTGCTGTCCGCGGCCCTCGCGACGCCGGCAGTCGCCGGTCTCACCACAGGTACTGCCGCAGCTAAGCCGAGAGTAGGGCAATTGCGCAGCGATCGCCGCGTCGGCCGATAGCGCCATTCATGCAGCCAATGTGGCACGCCAGCAGGGTGACAAGAAGGCGGAAAAGGATTGGACTCATATTGCCAATCGCACGCTGGACAACTACCACAGGCTCTGCCTCAGCTGAGGCGACGACCGGGCGGGCCACGATGCCCGCCCGGTCCCGCCGAAGGGCTGAGCTCGCGTGAACATGTGTTCAGCTAGACAGGTGTTCGCCCGGAGTTCTAGAGTCGCCTGGTGACCTCTTCGTACGTCGCGATGCACATGAGCGACGGCATCGTCGACGCCCCGACCTCCGTCGTCTTCGGCCTCATCGCCGTCGCCGTTGTCGCACTGTGCGCGGCCAAGGCCAGAAACGAGCTCGATGAGCGCACGGTGCCGCTGGCAGGCCTCGTCGCCGCGTTCATCTTCGCCGTCCAGATGATCAACTTCCCGATCCTGCCGGGGGTCAGCGGGCACCTGCTCGGCGGGGCGCTCGCCGCGATCCTGGTCGGCCCCTACACCGGGGCGCTGTGCATCGCCATCGTGTTGGTCGTGCAGGCGCTGTTGTTCGCCGACGGCGGGGTCACGGCGCTGGGCACCAACATCGTCAACATGGCGGTGATCGGCGTCGCGGCCGGATATCTGACCGCCGTCCTGCTCTACGCGATGGCCAGGAAGCGCGCGGACGTGCCAGTGGCCGGCTTGGGCGTGATCGCCTTCGTGGCCGCGCTGATCGGAACCATCTGTGCGGCAATGGGCTTCGTCGTCGAATACGCGATCGGTGGAGCGGCCACCACGTCACTGGGCGCGGTGACGGGCTACATGCTCGGCGCCCATGCGCTGATCGGCGTGGGAGAGGGCGTCATCACCGCCGTCACCGTGATGGCCGTCGCGCGTTCGCGACCTGACCTCGTCTACCTGTTGCGGCGTACCCGACAGGAGGTTGCGGCATGAGGTCGCGCTGGCAGTTCTTGGCGATTTTCGCGGCCGTCACACTGCTGATCGCCGGGGTGGTGTCCTACTTCGCCAGCTCGAACCCGGACGGACTCGACTCGACGACGCTGCGCGGGTGCGAGGTCGTCGAGACCGCCGACGGCGAGGAACTCACCGGTGAGTGCATCGCCCAGCACGCCGAGGAGCACAGCCTGGCGGCCTCACCGCTCGCCGACTACGCCATCGGCGGACGCGACGGCACCGGCGGCGTCGCCGGAATTATCGGCGTGCTCGCGACGCTCGTCGTCGCAGGATCGGTGTTCTGGCTGATCGCGCGGAGCCGCAGAGCGACCGACCGCAGCGGATCGGGCTGACCATGGGCGCGGGCGCTCACCCCCTCTACCGGCACGACGACTCCGCCGTGCACCGCGCCCCCGCCGAGGTGAAGGTCGTCTGCCTTCTGGTGTTCGTGCTCGCGGTCGTCGCCACCCCGCGGGAGATGTTCTGGCCCTTCGCCGTCTACGCGCTGATCGTCGTCGGGATCTGGCATCTCGCCCGTATCCCGCTGTGGTGGGTCCTGCCCCGGATGCTGATCGAAGCGCCTTTCCTCGTCCTGGCCGTGCTGCTGCCCTTCGCCGAGGGAGGCGAACGTATCGACGTTGCGGGAGTGGCGCTTTCGGTCAGCGGGTTGTGGGCGGCATGGGGCATCGTCATCAAGGGCACGCTCGGGGTCGCGGCGGCACTGACCGTGGCCGCCACCACGTCGACGACAGAGCTGCCCACCGCGCTGGGCCGGCTCGGTGTGCCCGCTATCGCGACGTCGGTCCTGGTGCTGATGATCCGCTACGTCGACCTCCTGACCGCCGAGGCCGGCCGGATGCGCATGGCGCGCATATCGCGTGGCGATTCTCCGCGCGTCCTGCATCAGGCCGGCGCGATCGCGAAGGGTATCGGCGCACTGTTCCTGCGGTCCTACGAACGCGGTGAGCGGGTCTACGTCGCGATGCTCTCGCGCGGGTTCGACGGCAACGCACCGGATCTAGCCGTGATCGGTGCGCCGCCACGCGCCGTCGCGTCGCAGTGGGTGATCGTGATGGCTCCCGCCGCGGCCGCGGTCATCGTTTCCGCGTCGGCGTGGGTGCTGCGATGAACGCGATCACGATCGATGGCCTTCGCCACGTCTACCCCGACGGCCACGTCGCCCTCGACGGTGTCGACCTGACCGTGCGCGGCGGCGAACGCATCGCCGTGCTCGGCCCCAATGGCGCGGGCAAGACCACGCTGATGTTGCACCTCAACGGTGTGCTGACCGCGACGTCGGGTTCGGTGCGCATCGGCGATCTCGCGCTGACCCGCAAGACGCTTCACGACGTGCGCAGGCGTGTGGGCCTGGTCTTCCAGGACCCCGACGACCAGTTGTTCATGCCGACCGTCGCCCAGGATGTGGCGTTCGGTCCCGCGAACTTCGGGTTGCGCGGTGACGCGTTGGCCGACCGGGTCGGAGAAGCGCTCCAGACGGTGTCTCTGACCGAGGAGGCCGACCGCAGCCCCACCCACCTGTCGGCGGGCCAGCGGCGCCGTGCGGCGTTGGCGACCGTACTGGCTTGCCGGCCCGACATCCTTGTGCTCGATGAACCGTCGGCGAACCTCGATCCGGTCGCTCGCCGGGAACTGGCCGAGACGTTGTCTGGACTGGACTCCACGATGCTTATCGTCACGCACGACTTGCCTTATGCCGCTCAGCTGTGTGAGCGGGCGGTCGTGATGGATCGCGGCGTGGTCGTCGCCGACGGGCCCATCCGGGAGATCCTCGCCGACACCGAGCTGCTCGCCGCGCACCGCCTCGAGCTGCCCTGGGGCTTCGAGGTGCCCACCCGGCCCTGACTTGTGCACATCGAGGAGCGCTGAGCGCTCCTGAATGTGCACAAATCGCCGGGAAGTCAGTGTCGTCGGGACGGCGGCCACGGCGGCTCGCCGCACAGCGCCAGCAATGCGTTCTCGACGACCTCCGGGAGGGCGGGGTGAATCCAGTACTGCCCGCGCGCCATCTCCTGGGCGGGCAGGTCGAACGCCATGCCCTGGATGACCGGCTGGATCAGCGATGACGCCTGATGGCCCATGATGTGCGCGCCGAGGAGCAGCCCGGTGTCGTCATCGACGATGACTTTGGCGATGCCGGAGGTGTCCTCCATCGCCCACCCGTAGGCGACGTCGGCGTAATCCTGGATCTTCACCCGAATCCGGAAACCCTGTGCGCGCGCCTCGTTTTCGGTCAACCCGACGCTGGCGATCTGCGGGTCGGTGAACACCGCCGACGGGACATGGCGGTGGTTGGCAGGCATGAGCGCGTCCGTGTCATCCCAGTCCTGCAGAAGATTGTGTTTGACGACGCGCGCTTCGTGGTTGGCCACATGCTTGAGCTGGAAGTCCGACGACACGTCGCCGAGCGCGAAAATGCCGCGGGCGGTGGTGCGTTGGTATTCGTCGACGACGACCTGTCCGCTCGCGGTCACCTTCACACCGGCGTGCTCTGCGTCGAGCAGGTCACCGTTGGGGACGCGACCGGTCGCCACCAGCAGCACGTCGCCGCGCAGTTTCGAGCCGTCGTGACAGGTGACTTCGACGCCGCCGTCGACCTCGCGGGCGTCGGCCAGCTCGTGATGGTTGCGCACCTCCCACTTCTTGGCGGCGATGTCGGTGAAGCGCATTGCGATGTCGTCGTCGTGGCCGCGCAGCAGGGTGCTGCCGCGGATCAGCAGCGTGATCCTGCTGCCGAGCGACGAGAAGATGTGGGCGAATTCGCAAGCGACATAACCGCCGCCGACGATGATGAGGTGTTCGGGCAGATCGGTGATCCGCATGATCGTGTCGCTGGTGTGGTAGGGCGCACCGCATTCGCTGACCGCGTCGGGCACCACCGCGCGGGAACCGGCTGCGATCACCACCTGGTCGGCGGTGAACTCGTCCCCGTCGTCGGTGCGCAGCGCGTACCGGCCATCGGGTCGCGTGGGCACAAACCTGGTGTGGCTGGAGAACACCTGCACATTCGGTGAGGAGCGACGGTAGTTCTCTCCCGCGACGGCCAACGGGTCGATCCGTCCGAACACCCTCGAGACGATGTCGGGCCACCGCACGGCGTCGATGTGCGCGTCGACGCCGTATCGCGCCGCGTCCCTGACGTTGTCGGCGATGCCTGCCGCGTAGACGAACATCTTCGTCGGGATGCAACCGACATTGAGACACGTTCCGCCGAACACGCTCTGCTCGCAGATCGCGATCTTCTTGTCGATGTAGCGCTCGTCGAGGATGGAGTTGCCAGAGCCGGTACCGATGATCGCGATGTCGAAGTGCGTCATGAGGGTCGGCCTCCTGGGGATCGGGTGACGGCGGAGCCGCGCGCGGCCGGGTCGAGGTACCAGTCCAGCCACAGGTCGAGTTCGCCGTAGGCGGCCCGCCGCGCCTCGGGTACAGATAGGAACACGTCGTGCTTGGCGTCGACGATCGGCACGATCGTGGTCCGGTTGCCGATGCATCCGGCCCACCGGGCGATCTGTTTGACGTCGAGCACCGCATCCCCGCGCTGGATTGCGTCCGGATCCCGCGCCTCGCGCACGCTGCGGTCCGAGCGCAGAACGAGGTTGGGCACACCCACGTCGAGACCGCGATGCAGTCTCGCGTGGCCACGGCGGATGGCGGCGATCCAGCCCGTCGTGACGGGAAAGCCGCCGACGGGCTTCCACCTCAGGTCGTAGTCGAAGTCGCCGTGGTAGTCGCGGTGCAGCGACGAACCGTAGCCGCCCTCGCTCGGCGGGCGCACCACCAGCCGCTTGGTCACCCGCGAGACGGCGCCCAGCGCGGCGCGCGTCGGTGCGGCCCGAAGGATCGACGGCCCCTGCAGGTCAAGCCACGGGCTGTTCAGCACGAGGCCGCCGACGCGCTTGCGCCCGGTCCGCCCGCGCCGACGCAACCGGTCCAGCCACAGCGACACGATCAGCCCACCGGCCGAGTGCCCGTACACCAGGACCTCCGCGGGGGACACCGAACCGATGATGTCGAGTGCGCACTCGAGTTCGACGTCGTAGCGGGCCAGGTCGGTGGTGAAGTGAGGGGTCTGGCCCTCGCGCCACGAACGCCCGCATTTGTGCAGGTCGATCGCGTAGAACGCGAATCCGCGACCGGCGAAGTGGTCGGCGAGCTCGGTGTTGAAGAAGTAGTCGGTGAACCCGTGCACCAACAGCACCGCGCGCGTGGCCGACCGATCCGGTTCACCGCGCCGCACCAGGGTCGCGACGAGCTCGCCCTCCCCGTCCGGGTCTGCGCCGAGGGCCATCGTGTGTTGCCAGTAGCCCGGCAGCACGTCTGCCTTCCAGTCGGGCACGACAGCAACGATAGCCGCGACAGCCGGTACCGCTGGGCGAAGCGGCCCTATGAGGTTCTGCGCGCGGCGATCGCGCGGGGATTGAGAACGCCCTTTGCGGGCTAACCTGATGATCGACCATGGCCGGGGCCGGATCTCACTGGCCGCGCGGAACACCGAGTCCAGTCGGGGGAACTGAGAGTGTCTGACGAACCGAGGAAGACAGACGTCGTGCTCATCGGGGCCGGCATCATGAGCGGAACGTTGGGCGCGCTGCTGCGACAGCTGGAGCCGGACTGGGACATCACACTGATCGAGCGCCTCGACGCGGCGGCCGCCGAGAGCAGCGATGCGTGGAACAATGCCGGTACCGGCCACTCGGCGCTGTGCGAGCTGAACTACACCCCGCAAAAGCCCGACGGGTCGATCGACATCTCCAAGGCGGTGCGCGTCAACGAGCAGTTCCAGGTGACGCGCCAGTTCTGGGCGTACGCGGTGGAAAACGGGTTGATCAGCCATCCGCGCAGCTTCCTCAACCCGATCCCGCATGTGAGTTTCGTGCACGGCGCGGAAAGCGTGAAGTATCTGCGGCGCCGCTACGACGCGTTGGTGACCAACCCGCTGTTCGCGCGCATGGAGTACATCGACGACGAGGACGAGTTCACCCGGCGGTTACCGCTGATGGCCGAGAAGCGCGACTTCTCCGAACCGGTCGCGCTCAACTGGACCGAGCAGGGCACCGACGTCGACTTCGGCGCCCTGTCCCGCCAGCTGCTCGGCTACGTCGCCCAGCGCGGTATGACCACATACTTCGGGCACGAGGTGCGCGATCTGGACCAAAAGTCCGACGGTTCGTGGACCCTGAAACTGGTCAATCTGCGCACCGGGCGCACCAGCAAGCTCAAGGCCGGCTTCGTGTTCGTCGGCGCGGGCGGCGGGGCGTTGAACCTGTTGCAGAAGGCAGGCATGAAGGAGGCCAAGAACTTCGGCGGCTTCCCGGTCAGCGGCAAGTTTCTGCGCACCGACGTCTCGCGCCTGACCGATGCGCATCAGGCCAAGGTGTACGGCCAGCCACCGGTGGGTGCGCCGCCGATGTCGGTTCCGCACCTGGACACGCGCGTGATCAACGGCCGGTCCTGGTTGCTGTTCGGGCCGTTCGCCGGCTGGTCACCGAAATTCCTCAAACAGGGCGACGTCTTGGACCTGCCCGAATCCATCACGCTCAACAACGTCGCATCAATGGTCAACGTCGCGCTCACCCAGTTCGGACTGCTCAAGTACCTGGTGGGTCAGCTGATGCTGTCGGACGCCGAGCGAATCGAGGCGCTACGCGAATTCGCGCCCAGCGCAAAGGAATCCGACTGGGAGCTCAACGTGGCGGGGCAACGGGTCCAGGTCATCTGCGGTAAGAGCGGCAAGGGTGTGCTCGACTTCGGCACCACCGTGCTCACCTCCGGCGACGGCACCATCGCCGGGCTGCTCGGCGCTTCCCCGGGAGCCTCGACCGCGGTGCCCGCGATGATCGACGTGCTGCAACGCTGCTTCGCCAAGCGCTATCCGGCGTGGGAGTCCGAGATCAAGGAGATGGTGCCGTCGCTGGGACACGAGTTGTCCTCCGAGCCTGAGCTGTTCGACGAGGTGTGGTCGCACGGAACGCGGGTCCTGCGTCTCGACGAGTCCTCGGCGGTGGCTACGGGATGACGGTTGCGCTGCGCCGCAGTTGGTCTCGAGACCTCGACGCCGCAACGCTCTACGAACTGCTCAAGCTGCGGGTCGAGGTCTTCGTCGTGGAGCAGGCCATTCCGTATCCAGAACTCGACGGCCGCGATCTTCTCGCCGAGACGCGGCACTTCTGGCTGGAAACGTCCACCGGTGAGGTGATTTCGACGCTGCGTCTGATGGAGGAGCATCCCGGCGGACAGAAGGGCTTCCGCATCGGCCGGGTGTGCACCAAGCGCGAGGCGCGCGGGCAGGGGCACAGCACGCGGCTGCTGCAGGCCGCGCTGGCCGAGGTGGGCGACTATCCCTGCCGCATCGACTCCCAGACGTACCTGGCCGATATGTATGTCCGCCTCGGCTTCGTCCGCGACGGAGAGGAGTTCATGCAGGACGGCATTCCGCACGTCCCTATGCTGAAGCCGTGACCTATCCCTTCAGCGCGATCGTCGGGCATGACCGTCTGCGGCTGGCGCTGCTGCTGTGCGCGATCCGCCCCGACATCGGAGGGGTGCTGATCCGCGGGGAGAAGGGCACCGCGAAGTCGACGGCGGTGCGTGGGTTGGCCAAGGTGCTGGAAGCGGCCGCTGCGGCGGACGGGACAACGGGCACCACTGGGCAGCTGGTCGAACTCCCGATAGGCGCCACCGAGGACCGGGTGGTCGGCTCGCTGGATTTGCAGAAGGTGTTGCGTGACGGTGAGCACGCGTTCTCGCCGGGACTGCTCGCCCGCGCGCACGGCGGTGTGCTCTACGTCGACGAGGTGAACCTGCTGCACGACCATCTGGTCGACGTGCTGCTCGACGCCGCGGCGATGGGCCGGGTACACGTCGAGCGCGACGGGGTGTCGCACAGTCATGAGGCACGCTTCGTGCTGATCGGCACGATGAATCCCGAAGAGGGCGAACTGCGTCCGCAGCTGCTCGACCGGTTCGGGCTCACCGTCGACGTACGGGCGTCGCGCGACGTCGACGTGCGCGTCGAGGTGATCCGACAGCGCATGGCGTATGAGGCCGATCCCGCCGGGTTCGCCCAACGCTACGCCGAAGACGACGACGAGCTCGCCCGCCGTGTCGCGGCGGCCCGCGCTTCGGTCGACTCGGTTTCGTTGCCCGACAGCGAATTACGTCGGATCGCGGCGCTGTGCGCGGCGTTCGACGTCGACGGCATGCGTGCCGACCTGGTCGTCGCGAGGACCGCTGTCGCGCATGCCGCGTGGCGTGGTGCCGACGTGGTGTCCGAGGAGGACATCCGGGTGGCCGCTGAACTCGCGCTCCCGCACCGCCGACGACGCGACCCGTTCGACGACCCGGGCCTGGATCCCGGCCAACTCGACGACGCGATGGCGCAGGCTGACGAGGCCACCGACGATAACCCCGAACCCGACCCCGACCCGCCGGGCGGTGGCGCGTCGTCGTCGCCGGAGGGTGCCGGCCGTGATGGGCAACCGTCACAACGGAATTCGGAGAGTGCTTCGCGTCCCAGCGCCGCGCCCTCGGCGGTGTTTCGCACTCGCTCGCTGGTGGTGCCCGGTGTGGGGGAGGGCGCGCCGGGCCGCCGGTCGCGGGCGCGTAACCGCACCGGCAAGACGGTCGCGGCCACGTCTGACGGCCGGACCGGTCACGGTGTGCATGTGTTCGGCACCCTGCTGGCCGCCGTGGAGAGCCAACGCAGACCCGGAGCGCCCCGGCCGCAACCGGGCGATGTGCGGCGCGCGATCCGGGAGGGCCGGGAGGGGAACCTGGTGATCTTCGTGGTCGACGCGTCGGGTTCGATGGCTGCGCGCGACCGGATGTCCGCGGTCGGCGGTGCGGCGCTGTCGCTGTTGCGCGACGCCTACCAGCGCCGCGACAAGGTCGCCGTGATCACGTTTCGCCAAAGCGACGCGAGAGTCCTGCTGCCCCCGACGTCGTCGGTGCATATCGCCAGCCGGCGTCTGGCCCGCTTCGACACCGGCGGTAAGACGCCTCTGGCGGAGGGCTTGTTGGCGGCGCGCGACCTGGTCGTGAGGGAGAAGGCCCGCGACCGCGCCCGGCGCAGCCTCGTGGTGGTGCTGACCGACGGGCGCGCCACCGGCGGTGCCGACCCGTTGGGACGCACGCGCTCGGCGGCCGCGAGGTTGGTGGCCGAAGGCACCGCCGCTGTCGTTGTCGACTGCGAAACGTCGTATGTGCGGTTGGGTCTGGCCGCAGAGCTCGCCGAACAACTGGGCGCCCCGGCGGTGCGGCTGGCCCAGCTGCGGGCGGACAGCCTCACCGACGTCGTCCGCACCGCCGCCTGAAAGGAAGTTTCGGATGCCTCAGGGCCAGCCGCTGACGGTTCCCGATGACGGGTTGACCACCCGGGCGCGCCGCAATGCGCCGCTGTTCGCGGTGCACACGGGCGCGGGTAAGGGCAAGTCCACCGCGGCGTTCGGCATGGCGTTGCGCGCGTGGAATCAAGGCTTTGACATCGCGGTGTTCCAGTTCGTCAAGAGCGCCAAGTGGAAGGTCGGCGAGGAAGCGGCCTTCCGCGAACTCGGCAAGTTGCACGACGAGCACGGCGTCGGGGGACCGGTGCAGTGGCACAAGATGGGCTCGGGGTGGTCCTGGTCGCGCAAACACGGCGACGAGGTCGACCACGCCGCGGCGGCGGCCGACGGCTGGGCCGAGATCGCGCGGCGGCTCGCCGACGAACGGCACGACTTCTATGTGCTCGACGAGTTCACCTATCCGCTGAAGTGGGGCTGGATCGACGTGGACGAGGTCGTCGAGACGATCCGGTCGCGACCCGGAATGCAGCACGTCGTCATCACCGGTCGCGACGCCCCCCAGCAGTTGCTCGATGCCGCGGATCTGGTCACCGAGATGACCAAGGTCAAGCACCCGATGGATGTCGGGCGCAAAGGTCAGAAGGGCATCGAGTGGTGACGCTCGATCGGCGCGAGCGACCGCGAAATGACACCATTCGCGGTGTGGCGGCGTGCAAACACGGTCGCTCGCCACTGGTGGGTGGGCCCAGGCGGGAGGTGGGGTGAGCAGGGCGACGCCTGCGGTGGTCATCGCCGCACCCGCGTCGGGTAGCGGAAAGACCACCGTGGCAACGGGTTTGATGGGGGCGCTGCGGCGGGCGGGGCGGGCGGTCGCGCCGTTCAAGGTCGGCCCCGACTACATCGACCCCGGCTATCACGCGCTGGCCTCGCTCCGGCCCGGCCGCAACCTCGATCCCGTCCTGACGGGGGAGCAGCTGATCGGCCCGCTGTACCGGCACGGCAGCGCCCGAGCCGACATCGCGGTCATCGAAGGCGTGATGGGCCTGTTCGACGGCCGCATCACCGAGGAGTCGCGCGGCAATGCGTTCGGATCCACCGCACATGTCGCCGCTCTGTTGGGCGCGCCGGTCGTCATCGTCGTCGATTCCCGCGGACAGAGTCACAGCATCGCCGCGCTGCTGCACGGCTTTTCGACGTTCGACTCCTCGGTTCGCGTCGCCGGGGTGATCCTCAACCGCGTCGGCTCGCTGCGTCACGAGGAGGTGCTGCGCCAAGCCTGTGAACACGCCGGCATCCCGGTCTTGGGTGCGATTCCCCGATGCGACGAAATATCTGTCCCCTCACGGCATCTGGGGCTGGTCACCGCGGTCGAACACGGGGACAGGGCGCGCGAGGCGGTGGAGGCGATGACCGCGCTCGTCGGCCGCCACGTCGACCTGGTCGGGATCGCCGCGCTGGCCGACAGCCGAGTCATGGACGACCCCTGGGACGCCGAGGAGGTGACCCCCGTCGGCGGAACCGCCACAGTGGCGCTGGCGTCGGGCAGGGCGTTCAGCTTCGGCTACGCCGAACACCGCGAATTGCTCACCGCCGCGGGCGCCGAAGTCGTCGAGTTCGACCCGCTGACCGACACGCTGCCGTCGGGCACCGACGCCCTCGTCGTCCCCGGCGGTTTCCCGGAGGAGTTCGTCGCCGAACTCTCGGCCAACGACGTCGCACGCACGCAGATCAGACAACTGGCGGCGTCGGGGGCCCCCGTGCACGCCGAATGCGCGGGCCTGACATATCTCGTCGACGACCTCGACGGTCACCCGATGTGTGGGGTGATCTCCGGCTCGGCGACGTTCACCGAACGCCTCACACTCGGCTACCGCGAAGCCGTCGTGGTGACCGACTCGCCGTTGCACTCGATCGGTGACCGGATGATGGGACACGAATTTCACCGCACCGCAGTCACTTTCAAAGACGACTACGCCCCCGCGTGGATCTTAACCGGCCACGCCGGCGGTCGCAGGAGGGACGGTGTGGTGGACGGGGCCGTGCATGCGGGCTACCTGCACACCCACCCCGCCGCGCACCCGCGGGCGATCAGCCGCTTCGTGGCGGTGGCCGCAGCCTCTAAGCTCGCGCCGATGAGCTCGCGCGAACAGGATCCAGATCAGTGACCGAGGACGCCTATCTGGTCGGCCTGCGCCTGACCGGCAGGAAAGTCGTCGTCGTCGGCGGCGGCAGTGTGGCGCAGCGCCGCTTGCCGCTTCTGGTGGCCAACGGCGCCGACGTGGTCGTGATCGCGCCCGAGGCCACGCCCGTGGTCGAAGCGATGAGTGGAATCACGCTGCAGCTGCGCGAGTTCGAGCCGGGCGACCTCGAGGGCGCCTGGTACGCGATCGCGGCCACCGACGACCCGGCCGTCAACGCCGCCGTCGTCGCCGAGGCCGAGGATCGCCACATCTTCTGTGTGCGCGCGGACGTGGCCGTCGAGGGCACGGCCGTCACACCGGCATCGTTCGAGTACGAGGGGCTGTCGGTCGGTGTGCTCGCCGGCGGTGAGCACCGCCGGTCGGCGGCGATCAGGTCGGCGATCCACGAGGCCATGCAGCGCGGGCTCATCGCACCGGACAGCTCGGCGACCGCCGACGTCGTACGCGGCGGCGTGGCGCTCGTGGGCGGGGGGCCGGGCGACCCCGAGTTGATCACCGTTCGCGGGCGCCGGCTGTTGGCGCACGCCGACGTCGTCGTCGCCGATCGGCTCGCACCGCAGGAACTGCTGGCCGAGATGCCGCCGCATGTCGAGGTCATCGACGCGTCGAAGATTCCCTACGGCCGGGCCATGGCACAGGACGCGATCAACGGCCTGCTGATCGACCGCGCGAAAGCGGGCAAGTTCGTCGTGCGGCTCAAGGGCGGCGACCCGTTCGTGTTCGCCCGCGGATATGAAGAGGTGCTGGCGTGCGCCGAGGCCGGTATCCCGGTCACCGTCGTACCCGGTGTGACCAGTGCCATAGGGGTTCCCGCGCTCGCGGGTGTGCCCGTCACCCACCGGCACGTCACGCACGAATTCGTGGTGGTCAGTGGGCATGTCGCGCCCGGGCATCCCGAATCGTTAGTGAATTGGAATGCCTTAGCCGCGCTCTCGGGCACCATCGTGTTGCTGATGGCGGTCGAACGCATCGAACTGTTCGCCGAGGCTCTGCTGGAAGGCGGACGACCTGCGGATACGCCAGTACTGGTGGTTCAGCACGGCACCACCGCCGCACAGCGGACTTTGCGCGCGACGCTCGCCGATGTCGCAGAACGCATCCGGGAGGACGGAATTCGGCCTCCTGCAATCATCGTTATCGGGCCCGTGGCCGCCTTCGCCGGTTAAAGGGATCTTAAGATTACTGTAAGGTAACCCCCATGACGGCTCTCAATGACGCAGAGCGTGCTGCCATGCGCCGTGACGCCGAGGGTGGGGCAAATCGAGCATTCCCACCGCACTCCCAGAAGACCGCTATCGGGTCTGCGCGCGGGCAAACCGGCAGGTCCTCGGCGTGGCTGCCATCGCCGAGGTTCATCGCTGCGGTCATCGCGATCGGCGGTATGCAGCTGCTCGCGACCATGGACAGCACGATCGCGATCGTCGCGCTTCCTAAGATCCAGGATGAGCTGAGCCTCTCCGACGCCGGCCGTAGCTGGGTGATCACGGCCTACGTGCTGACCTTCGGCGGCTTGATGCTGCTGGGCGGGCGACTCGGCGACACGATCGGCCGCAAGCGCACCTTCATCGTCGGCGTGGCGCTGTTCACCATCGCTTCGATCCTGTGTGGTCTCGCGTGGAACGAGGCGACGCTGGTGGTCGCCCGGCTGCTGCAGGGCGTCGGCGCTGCGATCGCCTCACCGACCGCGCTGGCGCTGATCGCGACGACGTTCCCGAAGGGCCCGGCCCGTAACGCGGCCACCGCGATCTTCGCCGCGATGACCGGTATCGGCTCGGTGATGGGCCTGATCGTCGGTGGTGCGCTGACCGAGGTGTCGTGGCGCTGGGCGTTCCTGATCAACGTGCCGATCGGCCTGGTGATGATCCACCTGGCCCGCAAGACGCTGCGGGAGACCAACCGCGAGCGGCTCAAGCTGGACGCTGCGGGCGCCCTCCTGGCCACGCTCGCCTGTACCGCAGCGGTGTTCGGGTTCTCGATGGGCCCCGAACAGGGCTGGTTGTCGCCGGTCACGCTGGGTTCCGGTCTCACCGCGTGCGCTGCTTTCCTGGCGTTCCTCTACGTCGAGCGCACCGCAGCCAACCCCGTCCTGCCGTTCGACCTGTTCAAGGATCGCAACCGGGTCGCGACCTTCGCCGCGGTGTTCCTCGCCGGTGGCGTGATGTTCACGCTGACCGTGCTGATCGGACTGTACGTGCAGGACATCATGGGCTACAGCCCGCTGCGCGCAGGCATCGGATTCATTCCGTTCGTGATCGCGCTCGGGATCGGGCTCGGGCTCTCGTCGCAGCTGGTGCAGATGTTCCCGCCGCGACTACTGGTCATCGCGGGCGGCGTGCTGGTGCTGGGTGCCATGATCTACGGCTCCACGCTCGACGCGAACATCCCGTACTTCCCGAACCTGGTGCTGCCGATCACGGTCGGCGGGCTGGGCATCGGAATGATCGTGGTGCCGCTGATGCTGTCGGCGATCGCCGGCGTCGGCTTCGACCAGATCGGCCCGGTGTCGGCCATCGCGCTGATGCTGCAGAACCTCGGCGGGCCCGTCGTGCTGGCCATCATCCAGGCCGTGATCACGTCGCGCACGCTGTATCTGGGCGGCACCACCGGACCCGTCAACGACATGAGCGCCGCACAGCTGCACGCGCTAGACCAGGGCTACACCTACGGCCTGCTGTGGGTGGCCGCGGTCGCCGTGATGGTCGGGATCGCGTCGCTGTTCATCGGCTACAGCGCATCGCAGGTCGCGCATGCGCAGGAAGTCAAGGACGCGATCGACGCCGGAGAGCTTTAGCTCGACATCCAACTGGGGAGAGCTTTAGCTTCGGTGTAGTCCGTCGCGCCCGGCGCGACCGAATACACCGAAATCGCACTCGGTAGGGTGGCTGACCATGTCTGCCGTCGGTGGTTCCTCCGAGTCGACAGACCGACCCGTGCCGCCGGCGGCATTGCCGCTCGCGAAGTCCGTTCTGGGCCCGGCGATCATCGCGATCACCGGCATGCAGCTGATGTCGACCCTCGACGGCACGATCGTGATCGTCGCGCTGCCCAGGATGCAGGCCGACCTCGGCCTCACCGACGCCAGCAAGAGCTGGGTGATCACCGCCTACGTCCTGGCGTTCGGCGGGCTGCTGCTGCTCGGCGGGCGGGTCGGCGACGCGATCGGCCACAAGCGCGCGTTCCTGTCCGGCGTCGGGGTCTTCACCATCGCCTCGCTGGTCTGCGGCCTGGCCACCGACCCCGCCACGCTGATCGTCGCGCGCGCGGTACAGGGCACCGGGGCGGCGGTGGCGGCGCCCACCGGGCTGGCCCTGATCGCGACGACGTACGCGGTCGGCCAGGCGCGCAACCGGGCGCTGGCCATATCGGCGGCCATGCAGGGCATCGGCTCGGTGCTGGGCCTGGTGCTCGGCGGCGCGTTGACGGTGATCTCCTGGCGGCTGGCGTTTCTGATCAACGTGCCGATCGGCATCGCGATCATCACCATCGCGGTCCTCAAGCTCGCCGAAACACACCACGAGCGACTCAAACTCGACATCACCGGTGCGCTGCTGGCCACGCTGGGCTGCTCGTCGGCGGTGCTCGTCTTCACCCAGGGCCCGCCGCGCGGCTGGATCGACCCGCTGGTCATCGGCGCCGCGGTCGCGTCGGCGGTCTTCTTCATCAGCTTCCTGCTCGTCGAACGCACGGCCCAGCACCCGATCGTGCCGTTCTCGGTGTTCGACAACCGCAACCGGGTCATGACGTTCATCGCGCTGTTCCTGGCCGGCGGCGTGCTGCTGACGCTGACGGTGATGATCGGTCTGCTGGTGCAGGACGTCCTGGGCTACTCGGCCCTGGAGGCGGGCATCTGCTTCATCCCGTTCGCGCTCGCCTTCGGGGTGGGCACCGCGGTGGCCGCCCGGCTCGCGCCGCATGTCGCCCCGCGCTGGCTGATCCTCGGCGGCGGCATCTTCGTCCTCGGCGCGATGCTGTACGGGTCGACGCTGGACCGCAGCATCCCCTACTTCCCGGACCTCTTCGCGCCCATCGTGATCGGCGGCTTCGGCATCGGCGCCATCGCGGTGATCCTGCCGCTGTGCGCGATCGCGGGAGTGGGCCCCGGCGAGATCGGCCCGGTGTCGTCGATCACGTTGATGGTGCAGAACCTCGGCGGCCCGGTGGTGCTCGTCGTCATCCAGGCGGTGCAGACGTCGCGCACGCTGTACCTGGGCGGTACCACCGGGCCGGTCAAGGACATGACGCCTGCCCAGCTCGACGCGCTCGGCTACGGCTATACGTACTCGCTGCTGTGGGTCGCCGGTGTCGCGGTGATGGTCGGTATCGCCGCGTTCTTCATCGGTTTCTCCTCGCGCCAGATCGCCTCTGCCCAGCACACCAAGGAGGCCGTGGAGGCCGGCGAGCTGTAGCTCGGGTTCCGGCGGGGTGAGCGTAGCGATCGGGGGATCAACACAGTCAGTAAGGTTGTCGGCTGTGATCACCCGCATGTCGGAGCTGTTCCTGCGCACCCTGCGCGACGACCCAGCCGACGCCGAAGTGCCCAGCCACAAACTGCTGATCCGCGCCGGCTACATCCGACCGGTCGGGCCCGGGCTCTACAGCTGGCTGCCGCTGGGGCTGCGGGTGCTGCGCAACATCGAACGGGTCGTCCGCGACGAGATGACCGCGATCGGCGGCCAGGAGATCCTCTTCCCGGCGCTCCTGCCGAAGGCGCCCTACGAGACGACGAACCGCTGGACCGAATACGGCGACAGCGTGTTTCGGCTGCAGGACCGCAGGCGCAACGACTACATGCTCGGCCCGACCCACGAAGAGTTCTTCACCATGACGGTGAAGGGGGAGTACAGCAGCTACAAGGACTTTCCGCTGCTGCTGTTCCAGATCCAGACCAAGTACCGCGACGAGGCACGCCCGCGGGCGGGAATCCTGCGCGGTCGCGAGTTCGTCATGAAGGACTCGTACTCGTTCGACGTCGACGACGACGGGCTGCGCGCGCAGTACCTGGCCCACCGCGACGCCTACCGGCGCATCTTCGACCGGCTGGGCGTGCGCTACGTCATCGTCTCGGCCGTTTCCGGGGCGATGGGCGGCAGCGCATCCGAGGAGTTCCTGGCCGAAAGCGAGATCGGCGAGGACACGTTCGTGCGGTGCCTGGAGTCCGGTTATGCCGCCAACGTCGAAGCGGTGACCACGGCCGCCCCGGCCCCGCTGCCCGTCGACGGCCAGCCCGAGGCCAAGGTGCACGACACCCCCGACACCCCGACGATCGCGACGCTGGTCGACTGGGCCAACGCGGCGCTCGATCGCACCGTCACCGCCGCCGACACCCTGAAGAACGTGATGCTCAAGACGCGCGTGCCCGGCGGCGAGTGGGAGCTGCTGGCCATCGGGGTGCCCGGCGACCGCGAGGTCGACGACAAACGCCTGGGTGCTGCGCTCGAACCGGCCGAGTACGCGCTGCTCGACGACGCCGACTTCGCCAGGTATCCGTTCCTCGCCAAGGGGTATATCGGACCGAAAGCCCTGCTGGCCAACGGGATTCGCTATCTGGTCGATCCCCGTGTGGTCGACGGCACGTCGTGGATCACCGGCGCCGACGAACCCGGTAAGCACGTCGTGGGCCTGGTGGCGGGCCGCGACTTCGTCGCCGACGGCACGATCGAGGCCGCCGAGGTGCGCGACGGCGACCCCTCGCCGGACGGGGCGGGACCGCTGGTGAGCGCGCGCGGTATCGAGATCGGCCACATCTTCCAGCTGGGCCGTAAGTACACCGACGCATTCGACGTCGACGTGCTCGACGAGAACGGCAAGCCGGTCCGGTTGACCATGGGCTCCTATGGCATCGGGGTGTCGCGACTGGTCGCCGTCATCGCCGAACAACACCACGACGAGCTCGGCCTGCGCTGGCCGGCCGAGGTGTCGCCGTTCGACGTCCACCTCGTCATCGCGAACAAGGACGCCGCCGCGCGCGACGGGGCCGAGGAACTGGCGAGCGAGCTGGGTCGACGCGGGATCGACGTGCTGCTCGACGACCGCACCGCCTCGCCAGGGGTGAAGTTCAAGGACGCCGAACTGCTCGGTGTGCCATGGCTCGTCGTGGTCGGCCGCGGCTGGGTCGACGGGGTGGTCGAGCTGCGCAACCGGTTCACCGGCGAAACGCGCGAGATCTCGGTGAGCGGCCAGGACGCCGGTGCGGCGGCGGAGATCGCGGCGGCGCTCACTTCGCCGTAGGCCGAACGTGGGTTACCCGCACGCCAACGGCGAGCAGACCGTGACGCGAGCCCACACTCGGGGCTGGGGCGTTTACTCGTTTCCGCCGGGGAAGGCGACCGTGACCGGCGTCGTGCCGAGCAGTTGACTCCACCGCGCCGCCATCACCGCACACTGCGTCAGCGCCTCGACGCCGAAGGCTCGCTCCTGTTCGGTGCCGGCCTGCTCGACGACCGCGCGCCACGCGACGGCCGCGTCCTCTTCCATCCGCACCGCGAGTTTGGCGGCGTCCGCGGGCGTCTTGACTTCCATCGGCAGCTGGTAACCCGCGGCGGGCAGCGGGCCGACGACCGACCGGTCCTCCAGCATCTGTAGCCCGGCCTCGCGGCGTTCGCGGTGCTCGGCCATGGCCTTCGACACCAGCCAGTTGTCCTCGGGCGCCGAGCGCGCAGACACGATGCCGTAGCCGTAGATGGTCGCGTGTTCGGTGGCGATCGCGTCGTAGAGCGCGCCGTCCGCGGGCTCCGACGGCCGCGTCGGGGTGGGTTCCGTCGATGTCATCGCGGCTTCTCCGGTTCGGCGAGGGCGACCGTGTACGCAGCCGTGCACGCCGCGGCGATCGAGGCGAGCAGTCCGGCGCGGTAGCCGGAGAGCTTGGCCGCGAGCTCGGCGGCGCTCGACGCCGAGACCCGCAATGCGTTGGCGGCGTCCTTGGCGGTGCGCGGCTTGGCCGGCTCCGCGGTCGTGCTGGTCGGAGTCGACGTGGGTGCCTGCTCGCCACGCAGCCGCACCAACTCGTCGGACAGCGCCTGGGCATGGGCGGCGCGTTCGGCGGCCACCGCCGTCAACGCCTCCACGACGGGTCCGCGCTCATTGGCCGCCGCATCAGTGGCCAGCTGACTGTCGGCGCGGGCCCGGTCGAGTTGAGCAGCGAGTTCGTCGACCTCGGGCGGCGGGGGCGGTGTGCCGCAGGCCGCCGCGGTCGCGCCCAGCAGCGCCAATGCCGCCGCCGAGGCCAGCACGCGTCTCCTGCTGACGGTCGGCGGGGGGCTCGGCACGGACAACATCTTGCCATTGCGCTTCGTTCGCATCGGTGTTCGTTTGGCGTTTACCGCGGCGACGCTGGCGTATCGTGGAGTGTCGGTTCCAAGGTGTGTCGCCGAAGGATCGAGTCCGGACAACTCAAGACGAGGAGCTCGCCGTGACGGAGCATTCTGCGGGATTGCCGTCGCAGAACGAGGTGATCGAGCTACTCGACGGCGAGTTCGCGCGTGCGGGTTTCGAAATCGAGGACGTGATCGTCGACCCGGCCGCGCGTCCGCCGCGCATCACGGTGGTGGCCGACGGGGACGACGGCCTCGACCTCGCTTCGATCGCCCAACTGTCCCGTACTGCTTCTGCGCTGCTCGACGAGGTCGACGCGCGATCCGCCCCCTACGTTCTCGAGGTCACCTCACCGGGTGTGGACCGGCCGCTGACCGCCGAGAAGCACTACCGCCGTGCGCGCGGCCGCAAGGTCGAGCTGACGCTGTCCGACGGCTCGCAGCTCACCGGCAGGCTCGGCGAAACCCGCGACGGCGTGGTGCGTTTGGTGGTACGGACCGGCCGTCAGGCGACCTTCGCCGTCCGGGAATTGCCGCTCGACGGTATCTCGAAAGCTGTTGTGCAAGTTGAATTCTCGCCCCCCAATCCGCGAGAGCTGGAGCTGGTCGGCCAATCTGGAAAGGAGGCGTCGGCGTGAATATCGACATGGCCGCGCTACACGCCATCGAGGTCGACCGCGGAATTCCGGTGGGCGAACTCGTCGAAACCATCAAATCCGCACTGCTGACCGCGTATCGACACACCGAGGGCCATGCCGCCGAGGCGCGCATCGAGATCGACCGCAAGACCGGCGAGGTCAAGGTCATCGCGGCCGAGGTCGACGAGGACGGCAACACGATCACCGAATGGGAAGACACCCCAGAGGGATTCGGCCGCGTGGCGGCGACGACGGCGCGCCAGGTGATGCTGCAGCGGTTCCGCGACGCCGAGAACGAGAAGACGTACGGCGAGTTCTCCGCCCGCGAGGGCGACATCGTCGGCGGGGTGATCCAGCGCGATGCGCGGGCCAACGCCCGCGGCCTCGTCGTCGTCCGGATGGGCAGTGAGACCAAGGGTTCCGAAGGCGTCATACCCGCCGCCGAGCAGGTGCCCGGCGAGCGCTACGAACACGGCGACCGGTTGCGCTGCTACGTCGTGGGCGTCAGCCGCGGTGCGCGCGAACCGCTGATCACGCTGTCGCGCACGCACCCGAACCTGGTGCGCAAGCTGTTCTCGCTGGAGGTGCCCGAGATCGCCGAGGGCTCGGTCGAGATCGTGGCGGTCGCCAGGGAGGCCGGTCACCGCTCGAAGATCGCGGTGGCCTCGCGGGTGCCGGGACTTAACGCCAAGGGCGCCTGCATCGGGCCGATGGGTCAGCGGGTGCGCAACGTGATGAGTGAACTGTCGGGCGAGAAGATCGACATCATCGACTACGACCCCGACCCGGCCAAGTTCGTCGCCAACGCGCTCTCACCGGCCAAGGTCGTCTCGGTGACGGTCATCGACGAGGCCGCCCGTGCGGCCCGCGTCGTCGTACCGGACTTCCAGCTGTCGCTGGCCATCGGCAAGGAGGGGCAGAACGCCCGGCTGGCGGCCCGGCTCACCGGGTGGCGTATCGACATCCGCAGCGACGCGCCTCCTGCGGGCGCCGGCGAGCCCGACCAGGACGCCGCACGCGGTGCCGTGGGGGACCGGTAAGCGCCGGCCGGCCCACGCGTCCACGCCGGGCAGCGCAGCCATTTCAAATACCAGCGGACGTGACGGTAGACTCACCTGTGATCCAGCGCGAGACTTCGGCTTCGGCGCAACGACGCAGCCCCGACGATTCTGTCGGACCGGTGCGGACCTGCGTTGGTTGCCGAAAACGAGAGCTGGCCGTCGAACTGCTTCGGGTGGTCGCTGTCGGCAACGTCGATGGGGCTGGGAATTCTCTCAGCACCGTCACCGTTGACCCGGCGAGAAAGCTGCCGGGGCGGGGTGCGTGGCTGCATCCCACTCCACAGTGCCTCGAGGCAGCGATTCGTCGGCGAGCGTTCGGTCGAGCGTTGCGCATCACCGGTTCACCGGACCTATCCGCGGTGATCGAGTATGTCGGCACTCGCAGCAGTGCAGACCCGCCCGAGCCCTCGGCAACAGAACAGGTAGCGAAGAACATGAGCACACCGTGAAGTCCCGATGACCATGCGTCATAGCTAACCCGAGGCGCGGCGCCTACCACCGCTGACGCCTCTAGAGATGGAGATGTAGTGGCAGGTAAGGCCCGTGTACACGAGTTGGCCAAGGAACTCGGTGTCACCAGTAAGGAAGTTCTCGCTCGTCTGAGCGAACAGGGCGAATTCGTCAAGTCCGCGTCCTCCACCGTGGAGGCCCCGGTCGCGCGCCGGTTGCGTGAATCCTTCGGCGGCGGCAAGGAGGCCGCCGAGAAGGCCAAATCCGAGGGCAATGGTTCGGCGGCCGCCTCGTCGACCGCTGCGCCCGCCAAGAGCGCCGCTCCGACGGAGCCCGCTAAGGCGCCCGCCCCCAAGCCTGCGGCTCCGGCCGCGGAGACTCCGTCTGTCGCGCCTCCCGCGGCGGCCGCCGCTCCGCCGGCCACGCCTGCTGCGCCGCCCACCCGCCCGGGGCCGACACCCGGCCCCCGGCCGGGTCCCACGCCGGGCGCGCCGAAACCGGCGCCACGCGTTCCCCGAGTTGGCAACAATCCGTTCTCCTCTCAACAGCCGGTCGACCGGCCGATGCCTCGTCCCCAAGGCCCCCGGCCCGGACCCGGTGGTCCGCGCCCCGGTGCCCCACGCCCAGGCGGTGCGACGCCCGGCAACATGCCGCCGCGCCCGCCAGGCGCGCGGCCCGGTGCGATGGGTCGCCCCGGTGGTCCCCGTCCCGGCCCCGGTGGCCGCGGACCGGGTGGCGGTGGTGGTCGTCCCGGTGGTCCCGGCGGTGGTGGCGGTGGCGGTAACTACCGCGGCGGTGGGGGCGGCGCACCCGCCGGCGGAGGTTTCCGGGGCCGTCCCGGTGGTGGTGGCCGCCCCGGCCAGCGCGGCGGTGCGGCCGGTGCGTTCGGTCGTCCCGGCGGCGCGCCCAAGCGCGGACGGAAGTCGAAGAGGGCGAAACGCGCCGAATACGAGAACATGCAGGCGCCGGTCGTCGGTGGCGTCCGGCTGCCGCACGGCAACGGTGAGACCATCCGGCTGGCCCGCGGCGCCTCGCTGAGCGACTTCGCCGAGAAGATCGACGCCAACCCGGCCACGCTCGTGCAGGCACTGTTCAACCTCGGCGAGATGGTCACCGCGACGCAGTCCGTCGGCGACGACACCCTCGAACTGCTCGGCAGCGAGATGAACTACAAGGTTCAGGTCGTCTCCCCCGAGGACGAGGACCGCGAACTGCTCGAGTCGTTCGACCTCACCTACGGCGAGGACGAAGGCGGCGAGGAGGACCTCGAACAGCGTCCGCCGGTCGTCACCGTCATGGGTCACGTCGACCACGGCAAGACCCGATTGCTGGACACCATCCGTCAGGCCAACGTCCGCGAGGGCGAGGCCGGCGGCATCACCCAGCACATCGGCGCCTACCAGGTCGAGGTCGACCTCGACGGCAACGTCCGCCCGATCACGTTCATCGACACCCCGGGTCACGAGGCGTTCACCGCCATGCGTGCCCGCGGCGCGAAGGCCACCGACATCGCGATCCTGGTGGTCGCCGCCGACGACGGCGTGATGCCGCAGACGGTCGAGGCCATCAACCACGCGCAGGCGGCCGAGGTGCCGATCGTGGTGGCGGTCAACAAGATCGACAAGGAAGGCGCCGATCCGGCCAAAATCCGCGGCCAGCTCACCGAATACGGGCTGATTCCCGAGGACTACGGCGGCGACACGATGTTCGTCGACATCTCCGCCAAACAGGGCACCAACATCGAGGCGCTGCTGGAAGCGGTCGTGCTGACCGCCGATGCGGCCCTGGACCTGCGGGCCAACCCGGACATGGAGGCCCAGGGTGTGGCGATCGAGGCGCACTTGGACCGCGGCCGCGGGCCGGTGGCCACGGTGCTGGTGCAGCGCGGCACGCTGCGGGTCGGCGACTCCATCGTGTCGGGCGACGCCTACGGTCGCGTCCGCCGCATGGTCGACGAGCACGGCGAGGATGTCGAGGAGGCGTTGCCGTCGCGGCCCGTGCAGGTCATCGGCTTCACGTCGGTGCCCGGTGCCGGGGACAACCTGCTCGTCGTCGACGAGGACCGCATCGCGCGTCAGATCGCCGACCGACGCAGCGCCCGCAAGCGCAACGCCCTGGCCGCGCGCAGCCGCAAGCGGATCAGCCTCGAGGATCTGGATTCGGCGCTGAAGGAAACCAGCCAGCTGAACCTGATCCTCAAGGGCGACAACGCCGGTACGGTCGAGGCGCTCGAGGAGGCCTTGCTGGGTATCCAGGTCGACGACGAAGTGGAGCTGCGGGTCATCGACCGCGGCGTCGGTGGTGTCACCGAGACCAACGTCAACCTGGCGTCGGCCTCGGACGCGATCATCATCGGCTTCAACGTCCGCGCCGAAGGCAAGGCCACCGAGCTGGCCAACCGCGAGGGTGTCGAGATCCGCTACTACTCGATCATCTACCAGGCGATCGACGAGATCGAAGCGGCGCTCAAGGGCATGCTCAAGCCGATCTACGAGGAGCGCGAACTCGGCCGCGCCGAGATCCGCGCGATCTTCCGGTCGTCGAAGGTCGGCAACATCGCCGGCTGCCTCGTGCAGTCGGGGATCATGCGACGCAACGCCAAGGCCCGGCTACTGCGCGACAACGTCGTGGTGGCCGAGAACCTCACCGTGTCGTCGCTGCGCCGCGAGAAGGACGACGTCACCGAGGTCCGCGAGGGTTACGAATGCGGTCTGACGCTGACCTACTCCGACATCAAGGAAGGCGACGTCATCGAGACGTACGAGCTCGTCGAGAAGGAGCGCACCTAGAGTGGCTGCTCGGCTACTGCGCCGAGAGTGGGAAATGTGGCGGGAAAACGGAAGAAACCGGTCACAATCCCCACTCTCGGTGAGAAACAGAGGGACTGAGCATGGCTGACCCCGCACGGGCGAAGCGACTGGCCAAACGCATTTCCACCATCGTCGCCTCGGCGATCGAGTACGAGATCAAGGATCCGCGGCTGTCGGGTGTGACGATCACCGACGCCAAGGTCACCAACGATCTGCACGACGCGACGCTGTACTACACGGTGCTCGGCGCGTCGCTGTCCGAGGAGCCGGATTACGGTGGGGCAGCCGCGGCGCTCGAGAAGGCCAAAGGTGTGCTGCGGTCCAAGGTGGGTGCGAGCCTGGGTGTGCGTTTCACGCCCACGCTCGCGTTCGAGCGCGACACCGTTCCCGACGCCGCGGTCAAGATGGAGGAACTGCTGGCCCGCGCTCGCGCCGCAGATGAGGATTTGGCGAGAGTTCGGCAAGGTGCCAAGCACGCCGGGGATGCGGACCCGTACCGTGTCAGTGAGGTGGAGGGCGAGGCAGTAGCCGGGGGGCCCGACGACTCCGAGGACAGCGGTGACCGCGATCGACAAGACGACTGACGCCCTGGAAGTGGGCGATCGGGTTGACGCCCACGGCGCAGCCGAACTGTTGTCAGCGGCCGCCTCGGTCGGAGTGGTCTGCCACGTCTATCCCGACGCCGACACCATCGGCGCCGGTCTGGCGCTGGCGCTGGTGCTCGACCAGGTCGGCAAGAGCGTCGAGGTGAGTTTCGCGGCGCCGGAGAAGCTGCCCGAATCGCTGCAGTCGCTGCCCGGCGGGCATCTGCTCGTCGGCCCCGACGAGATGCGCCGCGACCCTGACCTGATCGTCACCGTCGACATCCCCAGCATCAACCGCCTCGGTGCGCTGCGCGGGATCGTCGACGACGGTCGCGAGGTCCTGGTCATCGACCACCACGCCTCCAACCAGCTGTTCGGCACCGCCAACTACGTCGACGCCTCGGCCGACTCCACCACGATGCTGGTGGCCGACCTGCTCGACGCGTGGGACAAGCCGATCGACATCGGCGTCGCACACTGCCTGTACGCGGGCCTGACCACCGACACCGGTTCGTTCCGGTGGGCCAGCCCGCGCGCGCACCGGCTGGCTGCGCGCCTCGTCGATCTCGGCGTCGACAACGCCGGCATCAGCCGGACCCTGCTCGACACCCATCCCTACGCCTGGCTGCCGATGTTGTCTCGGGTGCTGTCCTCGGCGCAGCTGCTGAAAGATGCCGCCGGTGGCCGGGGCCTGGTGTACGCGGTGGTGTCACACGACGAGTGGGTCGACGCCCGACCCGAGGAAGTCGAGAGCATCGTCGACATCGTGCGCACCACCGACGAGGCCGAGGTGGCCGCGGTGTTCAAGGAGATCGAGCCGGGGCACTGGTCGGTGTCGATGCGGGCCAAGTCCTACGACCTGTCGCCGGTCGCGAGCGGGTTCGGCGGCGGCGGTCACCGCCTGGCCGCGGGATATTCGGCCACCGGGTCCGCCGAGGACGTGGTGAAGGCGTTGTACGCGGCCCTTGGCTGAGCCCGAACTGGAGCCGCCGAACGCTCCGGTGACGGGCCGCCGGATCGCCGGGCTGGCATTTCCGGCACTCGGAGTGCTGGCGGCCGAACCCATCTATCTGCTGTTCGATCTCGCGGTCGTGGGCCGGTTGGGTGCACTGGCACTGGCGGGTCTGGCGATCGGCGGGCTGATACTGACCACGCTGAGCTCGCAGATGACGTTTCTGGCGTACGGGACCACCGCCCGGTCGGCCCGCTTCTACGGCGCAGGCAATCGGGCGGCGGCCGTCGGGGAAGGCGTGCAGGCCACCTGGCTGGCGCTTGGATTGGGTGCGGTCATCGTTGTCGCGGTGCAGGTGTTCGCGGTTCCGCTGGTGTCGGCGCTGGCGGGGTCGTCCGACGGGGGAGAGATCGCCGACGAAGCGCTGTCGTGGGTGCGCATAGCGATCATCGGCGTACCCGCGATCCTGGTGTCGGCGGCGGGCAACGGGTGGATGCGCGGGGTGCAGGACATCGTGCGGCCGCTCAAGTTCGTGGTGTTCGGGTTCGGGGTCTCAGCGGTGCTGTGCCCGCTGCTGGTCTACGGCTTGCTCGGTATGCCCCGGCTCGGGTTGCCCGGCTCGGCCGTCGCGAACGCGGTGGGGCAGTGGGTGGCCGCCGCATTGTTCTGTCGTGCACTGCTGATCGAACGGGTGCCGCTGCGGGTGCACCCCGGGGTGTTGCGCGCGCAGGTGGTGATGGGCCGCGACCTGGTGTTGCGCACGCTGGCGTTCCAAGCGTGTTTCGTGTCGGCGGGAGCTGTCGCGGCCCGGTTCGGCGCGGCCGCCGTCGCCGCGCACCAGGTCGTGCTGCAGCTGTGGAATTTCCTTGCGCTGGTGTTGGATTCGCTGGCGATCGCCGCGCAGTCGCTGGTCGGTGCGGCGCTGGGCGCGGGTCAGCTGACGCACGCCAAGTCGGTGGCGTGGCGGGTGACGATATTCTCGGCGTTGGCCTCGGCGGTGCTTGCGGTGGTGTTCGCGGCCGGTGCGTCGGTGTTTCCCAACGTGTTCACCGACGACCGCTCGGTGCTCGACGCGATCGGGGTGCCGTGGTGGTTCATGGTGGCCCAATTGCCGGTCGCCGGAATCGTTTTCGCGCTCGACGGGGTGCTGTTGGGCGCCGGCGACGCGAAGTTCATGCGCAACGCGACGCTGGCCAGCGCGCTGGTGGGCTTCCTGCCGTTGATCTGGCTGTCGTTGGCGTTCGGTTGGGGGCTGCTGGGTATCTGGGCGGGGCTGTCGACGTTCATGGTGCTGCGGTTGGTGTTCGTCGGCTGGCGCGCGTTCTCCGGCCGCTGGCTGATCCCCGGCACGGGTTGATCTGTTGGTGCGGTGCCCGCGTCTTGTCTCCTTTGTGCCGCGAGCGACCGCGTCTGAACACGACACGCCGCGTTGATATGGACAGTTTGCGGTCGCTCGCCGCGGTTCAGCGCCGGGCCACAGCCGCCCAACCGAACTCTGTCGTCTTGATCCGCACATCGCCGAATCCCGCCGCCGCCAACCGGTCCGGCAATGTCACAGGGTCGACGGGGTTGTAGGTGTCGCCTTCGTGCGCGACGGCCAACTCGTCGCTGCCGAGGCTGTCGCTGGCCACCAGCGCGGCCCCGGGCCGCAGCACCCGGGCGACCTCGGCGAAGAGCCGATCCTGAAGTTCGGCGGTGGGGACGTGATGCAGCATCGTGAAACACGCCGCGCCGGAGAAGCGGTCGTCGGCGTAGGGCAGCGCGGTCGCGTCGCCGCGCACGATCTCGACGGTCGGCACATCGGCGAAGCGCGTCGTCAACATCGCCGCGAGCTCGTCGTCGATCTCCACCGAGGTTAGCCGGCCCACCGATTCGCTCAGCACGTCGGTGGTGGCACCGTAGCCGGGGCCGACCTCGAGCACGTCGTCGCCGAGGTCGACCTCACCCAATGCCCACGGCAGAATCACCTCGCGGATCAGCTGTCGCCATTCCTCGCTGCCGCAGTACTCGTGCGCTTCGTTCACGCTCGCAGCGTACGAGCGACCGCAAACTGCTGTAAATCCGCGGCGTGTCGTGATCAGACGCGGTCGCTCGCACAAGGTGGCGTGTGGGCAGGCGCGCCAGAAACAATCAGCGGACCTGCGAGCGGCCCCGCTGCAGGACGGCGTCGCGGTTGGCGGCGATGTCGTCACCGCTGGTCGTGCGCATCCACTCGCGCGCCGACGCCGCCTCGATCCACAGTCCCTCGTTGGTCTGCGCCTCGTCGATGCGGTGATACGACGCCAGCAACGCGCGCACGGCCTGCTGGTTGTTGCCCACGATCGATGCCGCGACCTGCCGGGCGGTCGACATGAGCTCGGTGTGGGGCACCACCTGAGTGACCAACCCGGTCCGCAACGCCTCCTCGGCCGACAGGTAGTCGCCGGTCAGGCTCATCCGGCGGGCCATGCCGACGCCGACCTTCTGCGGCAACCGCACCGACAGCCCCCACGTCGGCAACAGCCCGACCCGGGCATGCGTATCGGCGAAGCGCGCCTGTTCGGAGGCGATCAGAACGTCGCAGTACAGGGCGATTTCGAGGCCACCGGTGACGGCCGCACCGTTGATCGCGCCGATCACCGGCTTGGTCATCGGCGGCCACTTCGGCGAGATGTCGGGCAGCTCGGTGGTGTCGCCAAGCTCTTTGAGGTCCAGACCCGCGCAGAACACCGGATCGGCGCCGGTGACGATCACGACGTCGACGTCGTCGTCGGCCTGAGCCTCACCGAGGGCACGGTAAAACCGCCTGCGCAGCTCGGACGACAGCGCGTTGCGCGCCTGCGGCCGGTTGAGGGTCAAGGTGCGCACCCGGTCGCGGGTGTCGATGAGCAGGATGTCGTCAGTCACCCGACGAACCTATCGTGGAGCCATGTGCCGAAACATCACCGAGCTACGCGGACTCGAACCGGCGGCCACCGACGAGGAGATCGAGGCGGCCGCGCGCCAGTACATTCGCAAGGTCAGCGGAATCACCCGGCCGACCGCGGCCAACGCCGACGCCTTCGAGGCCGCCGTCGCGGAGGTCACCGCCACCACCCACCGGCTGCTGGAGTCTCTGCCGGCCCGGCGCCAGCCGCCGAAGACGGTGCCGCCGTTGCGCCGGCCCGAGGTGCGGGCCCGCATGAACAGCAAAGCTGCGGCCGCGACGTAGCACGATGACGACGACGCTGACGCAGCCGGCGCTCAAGGAGTGGAGTGCTGCGATCCACGCGCTGCTGGACGGCAGGCAGACCGTTCTGCTGCGCAAGGGCGGTATCCACGAGAAGCGGTTCGCGGTCGCCGCGTCGCGCTTTCTGCTGTTTCCGACGGTCGCGCACAGCCACGCCGAGCGGGTGCGCCCCGAGCACCGCGATCTGCTCGATGTGGCGACCGCCGACAGCACAGAGGACGCGGTGGTGGTGCGCGCCGGCGCCCGCGTCGTCGCCGCAGTCGAGGTGAACCGCCCCGCAGCCCTCGAAGAGATAGCGCCCCTGCATATTTGGACCGACGCATCGGTGCGCGCCGACCGGCTCGATTTTCGGCCCAAACATCGGCTCACCGCGCTCGTCGTCCAGGCCGGCCCGCTCTTGGCCCCGCTGCGACTCGAACGCACACCCGAGTACGGCGGCTGCGCCAGCTGGGTGCAGCTGCCGATCGACCCCGAGTGGGCGGCCCCCGTGTACGACGGCGCCGCGCTGCACGAGATCGCCGAGCGGGTGCGCCGTTCGGTGGGCTGACCCGCGCCTCAGCCGGCGGGCGGCTGCGGCGCGGCGGGCAGCACCAGCCGCGACGCGCCGTCGCCGAGATGCACGGTGTGGGTGGCCGGCGCGAGGTTCTTACCCGTCCCGAGCGGTTCGCCGGTACCGAGGTTGCGGGCGAACCGGGGGTGTGACCCGCCCGCCACGAGCACCCGGATCCGTGAACCCGCACGGAAGCGATGCGCGATCGGGTCGAGTTCGATGCGCACCGGTCCGGAATCCGGTGCGGCGCTGACATAGCCGTCGCTCACGTTGTGTGAGCGTCCCTTGGCGTCGACCTCGCTCAGGCGCACGAACAAATCGTTGTACGGGTTGTCGCACGAATGCGAGAGCTCCACGACCGGTACCCCCACCACGTACTTGTCGGCGGGCAGGCGGTCGCCGGTGAAGCTCAACACGTCGGCACGCTGCGCCAGGCGGGTGTCCTTGCGATATCCGCCCTCCGGCGACAGCAGCCGGCCGCCCACCGTCGGCGTCGGATTCGCCGGGTTGTAGCTGAACGTCGACGCAGCCGCCGTCTCCGGCGGGATGGCATCGCCGAGGCGACCACCCGGCTGCAGGTAGCGCACCACTTCGGGCATCGCCGGCGGCCAGTCGGGCAGGTCGATCCAGCCGCTGCCGTTGACGAAGATCCGCACCGGCTGGCGCCGCTTGCTCTCCGCGCCGGTGAGGTGGGCGTCCAACCAGTCGAGCGTCTCGCGGATGGCGGTCGGCGCGGCCTTGGTCAACAACTGGGTGTGGATCCACGGGCCGACGGTCAGTCCGACCTCGACTCCGCGCTCACGCAGCCGCCGATACTGGGCCATCGTCTGCTCCAGGAACAGGTCCTGCCAGCCGCTGATCAGCAGCACCGGCACGTCGGCGGTGTCCAGGGCCCGACGCAGGTTCAGCGCGGTCCAGAAGGGATCGTCGGCATCGGGATGATCGAGCCAGGACTCCCACCACGGCGCACCCTCGCCCAGCAGCGCGCGGCCCGCCTCGCCGGCGGGCAGCCGGCTCATCGCACGGGCCAGCCGGCGCCGCGACCGCAGCTGTCGCACCAGCGCCCGCGCCCGGTTCGGATCCTCCTGATAGGCCACCAGGTGGCTCCAGCCGAGGAAGTCGCTCAGCGCGAACGAACCGGGACCCCACCGCGGCCCGCTGACGTCGTGCGGACCGACGGTGATCACCGCGGCCTTCATCTCCGGTGGCGGGTCGGTGAGCAGCGCCCACTGGGTGAAACCGAGATACGACAGCCCGATCGTGGCGAACGAGCCGGTGAACCACTCCTGGTTGCGCAGCCACTCGACGGTGTCGGCGCCGTCGGCGATCTCGTTGACCATCGGGTCGAAGTCGCCGCCGGAGCCGTAGGTTCCGCGCACGCTCTGCAGGACGACGTGATAGCCGCGTGCGGCGTAGACGCGTCCGTAGATGGCGGCGAAGGGGAAGTCGCGGCCATAGGGGCAGCGGACCAGCAGCGTGCCGGCGGGGTCCAGCGTGCTGGGCGCATAGTGGTCGGCGCGCAGCTCGACACCGTCGCGCATCGGTACGCGGACCTTGTGGACCGTGAAGTCGGTGGTGTGCGGCGGCAGCCGCAGCAGGCGTGACACGGTGCGTCCGGTGAGCTGCTTGACCTTCGAACGGGATGCCGGCGGTGCGGCGACGGAGGATGCGGTCACGTCACGAGGCTACGCAGACTCGATGCCCCCGCGTTCGATCGCCTGTGTCACCTGGGCCATCAACCAGTCGATCGCACGGGTGGCCGCGTCGCCGTCCAGGCCCCACACCGCGACCAGGCGCTCGTAGGTGGCCGGGCTCCACAGCACGTCGAGCAGGCCCGCGATCGCGCGCCGCTGTTCGACGGGGAGCTGCGGTGAGGCCTCGTTCACCGCTCGCAACAGCGCATCGCGGCGGCGGACGTCGGAGCTGACGAACGCGGGATCGACCGGCGACGGTGTGCTGTGCCTGATCGAGAAGCGTTGCAGCGACGCGAAAACCCGCCCCGTCACCTCACTCAGGTTCGCCAGCGTGACGTCCTCGTAGGACACCCCTGCTTCGGTCTCGAGACGTTGCATCACCGCGTCGTGCAGATGGCGTTCGGTCGGGAAATACCGGTACACCGTCCGCTCGCCGACCCCGGCCCGCGCGGCGACGGCCTTGAACGTCAGCTCGCGCCAGTCCCACGTCTCGAACTCATGCACCAGCGCACTGCCCGCGGCGACGATGCGCTCGCGGGTGTGTGCGGCCTTGCGCCTGCGGATGCTGTTGTCGTACGAGCGCGTTGACGAGCCGGCCATAGTAGTGGCAGTGTACTGTCACCAATTCGGTGGGAGGTGCAGCGTGGCATCGGTCGAGGATCTGATGGCCGCGGCCGTCGAGGGCACCGGACTCGAGGACTTCGGCGAGGACTCGTTCCGCGAGGGCCTGGAGATCCTCGTCCGTGCGCTGAGCGACGAAGCCCGGCTCAACGCGCGCGGCGAGGACTTCGTCTACAACCGCATCGGGCTGCACCTGTCGCAGCGGCTCCAGGTGGAGGATTGGTACCGCCGCCACCCCGACATCGACGACGAGCAGATCGCCGCGCCGCTGTTCGGGTTGGGCCTGCCGCGGACGGGGTCGACTGCGCTGTCGTTCCTGCTCGCCCAAGATCCCGATGTCCGTTACCTGCGCAGCTGGGAGTCCGCACAGCCGTGCCCGCCACCGTCGACCGTGCGCGGCGACGACCCCCGCATCCCGCCGGAACAGCGGCCCGTCCTCGTGGGCACCCGCCCCCACGTGCCCACCGACATCCGCGGACCGATGGAATGCCTGGACCTGATGGCGCTCGACTTCAAGTCCCAGATCTTCCAGGCCTATGCACAGATTCCGACCTACTCGCAATGGCTCTGCGACCGAGCCGATTTCACGTCGACGTACCGCTATGAACGACGGGTACTCCGATTGCTGCAGTGGGGGGAACCGACGCGCCCATGGCGGCTCAAGTCGCCGGCGCACGTGCTTTCGCTGGACTACCTCGACCGCGTGTTCGGTGATGCCCGCTTCGTCATGACGCACCGTGATCCGACCGACGTGCTGCTGTCGGTCGTCGACGTCTACGCCGACATCGTCGGCGGCTTCACCGATCACCTCGACCGCCGCTATCTCGGTGAACTGAACGTCACCCAGTGGTCCACGGGGATCACGCGGGCGATGGCATTCCGCGATAAGGCCGCAGACCGGTTCTACGACATCGACTTTCGGGTTATGCAGAACGATCCGATCGGCGAAGTCAGGCGGCTCTACGGCTGGCTCGGCGAGACGGTGACCGAACGGTTCGAGGCCGGTATGCGGGCGTGGTGGACCGAGAACGCCGAGAAGCGCGAACCGCACCCCAAAGCCGACCCGGCGGCATTCGGCTTGGACGACAACGTGATTCGGCCGCTGTTCGCGGCCTACGTAGACGCCTACGCCGGCGGCTCTCGGCGTTACGACCGGCAGGAGGAAAGCACCCCATGACCGTCGACGTGACGGGCGGCATCGACCCGGCCCGCGAGTACATGTTCGCCGAGCGGCCGCAGGACCCCGAGATGCGGGATTCGGTGAGCTTCTGGGTGTTCGACGAGCGCGGCGAGGTCGGCCTGCCCAGGATCGGCATCGAGGCGGTCGCGTCCAACTGGGACGCTCACGGACTGCAGGTCAACCTGGCGTTCGCCGACGGACGCGTCTACCGCTTGCGCGCCGACGGGCAGAGCGCGCCGGTCGAGGGCCGCAACGGCGAGCCGACGGTGCTCGGCGCGGGGCCGCTGACGTTCGAGTGCGTGGCGCCGTTCGACACGTGGACGGTGACGTTCGACGGTCAGGCCGTCCAGACGTCCTCGGAGGCGCTCGCCGCCGGCGACAAGAGCGGCCCGCTTGTCGACGTGCGATTCGAGGTCGAGGCGAGAATGGCGGTGCCACCGTGGATTCAGGGGGCGATGCGCGATGATGCCGCCGACCAACTGAAGACGACGGTGGTCGGTGAGTTGATGGGCGGCGCCCGTTACGAACAGTTGTTCCGCGCCGACGGGATCGTGGAGGTGGCGGGACGCCGGCACCCGTTGTCGGGAAGCGGGCTGCGCATCCGTCGCCAAGGCGTGCGCCGACTGGAGGGGTTCTGGGGGCACTGCTGGCAGTCCGCGCTGTTCGGAAGCGGACGAGCGTTCGGCTACATCGCGTACCCGCCGCGGCCCGACGGGCAGCCGAACTACAACGAGGGTTACCTGTACCTCGGAGATTCGGCGGGTCTGATCCCCGCCCGCGTCGTGGAGGCGCCGTGGCTGCGCCGGCTGCGGCCGCGCGGGGAGGACGTGTCGCTGGTGCTCGAAACGGCCCGCGGAACCGTGCACATCGAGGGGGAGACGGTGCTGTCCACCCACGACATCACCGATCCCGCCGAGCTTCCCGCCGAACAACTGGACAAGATGGCCAACTGGACGTTCCCGGCCCTGCAGCAGGCCGGTGTGCGCTATCGCTGGGACGGCGAGGAGACGATCGGAATGTTGGAGCGGTCCACCCCGATGGACCGCATCGAGCGCGACAGCTGAACGCGCGGGCCGATCAGAAGACTCAGAACACGTAGTGCGGAATCAGCTCGTGCGCGCGCTGCAGGTTGGTCTGCATGCAATCGGGGTCGGGCTCGGAGTAGATCGGCGAGTAGAACAGCGACTGCTGCAGCACGCCGTAGCTGGTGTCGAAGGCGATCATGCAGGTGATCCACCAGCGGTTGTTCCAGTCCGTCGGCTTCATGACCCAGTACTGCGCCGCGCGGTGCCCGTCGATGTCGAGCTGGACCGCATCGGCGGGCAGGGTCTGCTCGTAGGTGCGCCAAACGATGGCCTCCACGGCCATTTGATAGTTGCCCGCGTCGTATCGGCACCGCAGCTGATCCTCCGGCGTCGGCGGCGTGAACGCCAGACCGATCGCCTGCACCGCCTCGAGCGGAATCTGCTTGCACGGGTTGAACGGCGACGGGTCGGTGGTCTCGATGACGGGCCATTTGATCGACGTCGTGACATTCGTCATCGGAATGTCGACGGCGTCCACCCGCGGGGCGCCCGCCGGGTTGGCCTGCCACACCACCATCACCGCAGCGATCAGTGCGCACAGTGCCGAGACCAAGCGCAGCTTGGCGAGCATGTCACCCCTTTGTTCGTCGGTCCGACCCTGCGGGGAGTGTAGCGGGCCGCTGCCAGCACCCGAAGAGGAAACAAGAACTTGTTCTAGTTGCCGGACGAGCCGCGCACATCCGGTTAAGTACCCTGGTCAGTTGTGACACGCGACGGCCGACGACCCACCCTCTGGGCGATCAGCGACTTGCACACGGGTCACACAGGCAACAAACCCGTGACCGAGTCGCTGCATCCGGCCTCGCCCGACGACTGGCTCATCGTCGCCGGCGACGTCGCCGAACGCACCGACGAGATTCGCTGGGCCCTGGACCTGTTGCGTAAACGGTTCGCCAAGGTGATCTGGATTCCGGGCAACCACGAGCTGTGGACCACCAACCGCGACCCGATGCAGATCTTCGGCAAGGCCCGCTACGACTACCTGGTCAACATGTGCGACGAGATGGGCATCATCACCCCCGAGCATCCGTTCCCGGTGTGGACCGAGGAGGGCGGTCCGGCCACGATCGTGCCGATGTTCCTGCTGTACGACTACACCTTCCTGCCCGAAGGCGCCGCCACCAAGGCTGAGGGGCTGGCCATTGCGCGCGAGCGCAACGTCGTCGGCACCGACGAGTTCCTGCTGTCCGCCGAGCCCTACGCCACCCGCGACGCGTGGTGCCGCGACCGGGTGTCCTACACCCGCAAACGACTCGAGGACCTCGACTGGATGACGCCGACGGTGTTGGTCAACCACTTCCCGATGGTTCGCGAACCCTGCGACGCGATGTTCTACCCCGAGTTCTCGCTGTGGTGCGGCACCACCGCCACCGCCGACTGGCACACCCGCTACAACGCGGTGTGCTCGGTCTACGGCCACCTGCACATTCCGCGCACGACGTGGTACGACGGTGTGCGGTTCGAGGAGGTGTCCGTCGGATATCCGCGAGAGTGGCGCCGCCGCAAGCCATATCGCTGGATGCGCCAGATCCTGCCCGACCCGCAGTATCCGCCCGGGTACCTCAACGAGTTCGGCGGCCACTTCCAGATCACCCAGGAGATGCGGGAGAACGCGCAGAAGGTGCAGCAACGGATCCGCGACAGGCAGGTCTCGCGATGACGGTCGCCGCTTCGCTGCTGTCCGGTGTGCTGCCGGCGACGAGGACGGGACTGGCAGCCGCAGAGATCTACCGCGACCCGCCGGACCTGGCGCCGCTGCCCGAGGAGGAACCTCTGGTCGCGCGGTCGGTGGCCAAGCGGCGCAACGAGTTTGTCACGGTGCGGTTTTGCGCGCGGCAGGCACTCTCCGAGATCGGTATCGGACCGGTGCCGATCCTGAAGGGGGAGAAGGGCGAACCGCGTTGGCCCGACGGCATCGTCGGCTCGCTGACGCACTGTGAGGGCTATCGCGGGGCTGTGGTCGGCCGGCAGGCCGAGGTGCGGTCGGTGGGCATCGACGCAGAACCGCACGGTGTGCTGCCCGACGGTGTGCTCGACGCGATCAGCCTGCCCGACGAGCGAACCGAACTGAAACAGCTGCCGGGCGAACTGCACTGGGACCGAATCCTGTTCTGCGCCAAAGAGGCAACCTACAAGGCGTGGTTCCCGGTGACCCGCCGGTGGCTGGGCTTCGAGGACGCGCACATCGTCTTCGACGTCGACGACAGCGGCACCTCCGGCAGTTTCGTCTCGCGAATCCTGATCGACCCGGCGGCGATGCACGGCACCCCGCTGGAATCCCTGGCCGGCCGGTGGTCGGTCCGCGACGGTCTGGCGCTGACCGCGATCGTGCTATGACACAGGCGGGTCTGGTCATCGTCGACAAACCCGCGGGCATGACGAGCCATGATGTCGTCGGCCGCTGCCGTCGCTTCTTCGGCACCCGCAAGGTCGGCCACGCCGGGACCCTTGACCCGATGGCCACCGGCGTTCTCGTCGTCGGAATCGAGCGCGCCACCAAGATCCTCGGACTGCTGACGGTGACGGACAAGGCGTACTCCGCGACCATCCGACTCGGGCAAACCACCTCGACCGACGACGCCGAAGGCGAGATGCTGCAGCAGGTTTCGGCCGACGCCGTCACCGACGAGTGCATCGAGCGCGCGGTCGCGGACCTTCGCGGCGAGATCGACCAGGTCCCGTCGGCGGTGAGCGCGATCAAAATCGGCGGACAGCGCGCCTACAAACTCGCGCGCGAAGGGCAGGCCGTCGAGTTGCCGGCCCGCAGCGTGCGTATCGAGCGGTTCGCGGTGCTGGACGTCCGGCGCGAACCCGCCGTCGTCGACGTCGACGTCGAGGTGGAGTGCTCCAGCGGCACCTACATCCGCGCACTGGCCCGCGACGTTGGGGCCGCGCTGGGAGTCGGTGGGCATCTCACCGCGTTGCGCCGCACCAGAGTCGGCGGTTTCGGGTTGAGCGAGGCGCGAACGCTCGACGAACTCGCCGAAACCCCACGGCTGTCGTACAGCCTCGACACCGCATGTCTTCTGGCGTTCCCGCGGCGGGACCTGACCGCGAACGAGGCCGAGGACGTGCGGCACGGCCGACCGCTCAAACCGGCGGGCATCGACGGGATTTACGCCGCGACGGCTCAGGACGGCCAGGTCATCGCGCTACTGGAAGACCGGTCGGATCGTACGAAGTCGGTCGTCGTGCTGCGTCCGGCGACCTTGTAGCCCGGCGCATCCGGGCGCATACTGACGCCGTCCTAGAGATAGGAGCCGAAAATGGCGTCTCCGTACAAGGCACTTCAGATCGCATTGGGCGTGTTCGGCGTGGTCGCCCTCTGCCTGTATCCGCTTGCCGCGGTGTGGCCGTCAGGTTGGGCGTGGCATCCGGGACCGCCGCATCACTCCGACTACTTCATGATGATCGTCGGGCTGTATGCGACCCTCGGGGTCTTTCTGGTGTGGGCGGCGCGTAATCCGCGCGCTCATCTGAGCCTGATCTGGTTCGCGGTGTGGTCCAGCGTCGTGCACGCCGTCATCATGGCGGTGCAGTCGGTGCGCGGTGAGCACCAGACCGGGCATCTGGTGGGCGATGTGCCCGCACTGCTGTTGGTCGCGATCGTGCTGGCGGTGCTCGTGCGGGCCTCCGGCCTCACGATGTCCGAGGAACAGCCTGCCGCCGTCGAACGAAGCTGAGGGGACACCCCGCGAATGTGGAGCCTGGCGAAAATCCGGTGGCCGGTTATCGCAACCGACCATTCGGGAAGGCGCCCGCCTTGCAGCGAAAAATTCGCTGACAGCGAATAATTCGCTGATAGGCGGGCACTCGTCGAAGTGGTCGGCGGCCCGCCACAGCGACCAACGCGCTAGCTCGCCACCACCCAGATCGCTTCTGCGGCAGGGCTTCCCAGCTCGACGGTGGTGTCGTCGCCGTCTGTCGACTCGATCGCCACCGAGATCATGCCGGCGAAGTCGCGCCGGGCCACCACGCGAAGGCGCGAGTCCAGGCTGATGCCGACACTGTCGAAGTACCGCAGCATCTCCGGATCGGCGTCCGAGATGCGCGCTATCGTGCCGCGGTCGCCGTCGTTGCAGGCCGACAACTGGCGCGCGTCCGGGGCGGGCACGCGTCCGTCGGCGGCCGGAATCGGATCGCCGTGTGGATCGCGCGTCGGATGCCCGAGCTTGGCGTCGATGCGGTCGAGCATCCGGTCCGACACCGCGTGCTCGAGCACCTCGGCTTCGTCGTGCACCTCGTCCCAGCTGTAGCCCAGCTCGCGCACGAGGAACGTCTCCATCAGCCGGTGCCTGCGCACCATCGCCAGGGCGGCGGCCCGGCCGGCTTCGGTCAGCGTCACCGCTCCGTACTTCTCGTGATCGACCAGACCCTGGTCGGCGAGCTTGCGGATCGACTCCGAGGCGGTGCTGGCCGACACGCCGAGACGCTCGGCCAGCAGCTTGGTGCTCACCTTCTCCTGCGACCACTCCTGAACGGTCCAGATGACTTTCAGGTAGTCCTGGGCAACCGTCGTCAGGTCACGCGCATCGCCGGCAGGATTCACAATGACAAAGTTTAGGCAATACTCACCTCATCCGGGGGATCCGGCGACGCGGGGGACCCCTGTCGCGCCGTAGGCTTGCCCTCGTGCAGCGCTGGCGGGGACAAGACGAGATCCCGACGGACTGGGGCCGATGCGTGGTCACCATCGGGGTTTTCGATGGTGTGCATCGCGGACACCAGGAGCTGATCAACCACGCGGTCAAGGCCGGCCGGTCCCGCGGCGTGCCCACGGTGCTGATGACCTTCGACCCCCATCCGATGGAGGTCGTCTTCCCGGGCAGCCATCCCGCCCAGCTGACCACCCTGACCCGGCGCGCCGAACTGGTCGAGGAACTCGGCGTCGACGTCTTCCTGGTCATGCCGTTCACCGCCGACTTCATGAAGCTGACCCCGGAGCGCTACATCCACGAACTTCTGGTCGAACGCCTGCACGTGGTCGAGGTCGTCGTGGGGGAGAACTTCACCTTCGGCAAGAAGGCGGCGGGCAACGTCGAGTTGCTGCGCCAGGCCGGCGAGCGGTTCGGCTTCGCCGTGGAGAGCATGACGCTGGTCTCCGACGCTTTTGGGGTGGCCGACACCGACCGGGACCAGGCCGTCACGTTCTCCTCGACCTACATCCGGTCCTGCGTCGACGCGGGCGACGTCGTCGCCGCGGCCGAGGCGCTGGGGCGCCCGCACCGCGTCGAGGGGGTCGTGGTGCGCGGCGACGGACGGGGCAAGGTGCTGGGCTTTCCGACCGCCAACGTGGCGCCGCCCATGTACTCGGCGATTCCCGCCGACGGCGTCTACGCGGCGTGGTTCACCGTGCTCGGCCACGGTCCGGTCGCGGGCAGCGTCATCCCCGGCGAGCGGTACCAGGCCGCGGTCTCGGTGGGGACCAATCCGACGTTCTCCGGACGCACCCGCACCGTCGAGGCATTCGTGCTCGACACCACCGCCGACCTGTACGGCCAGCACGTCGCCGTCGATTTCGTGGCCCGGTTGCGCGGCCAGGAGAAGTTCGCCAACGTCGACGACCTGGTGGAGCAGATGGGCCGCGACACCGAACACGCCCGCACAGTCCTGGCTCGGTGACACCGGTGTTGAGCTGCGATTTCGCCGCTCACCTCGGCCGCTGCTAGACTGCGTGCCGACCGGGCGTGCGCTGCAGTTCGCGGCGGCTGCGCCTTCCCGGGGCTTACACGCCCCCTTCCGCGGACTGAAAAAGATGGAGTTGTTTCGTGGCGCTTACCGCCGAAGAGAAGAAGTCGATCCTGAGCGACTACGGCCTGCATGACACCGATACCGGCTCGCCGGAGGCGCAGGTCGCCCTGCTGACCAAGCGGATCATCGACCTCACCGAGCACCTGAAGGTGCACAAGCACGATCACCACTCGCGGCGCGGTCTGCTGCTGCTCGTCGGCCGCAGGCGCCGGCTGCTCAAGTACGTGGCCCAGGTCGACGTCCAGCGGTACCGCACGCTGATCGAACGACTCGGCCTGCGTCGCTGACCTCGTACCGCCGCGCGAACGCGCGACGGGATTCGGCCGGGTACTCCCCGCAGAGTACGATGGCCTCGTTCGACTGCCGTTGAGGCGCGAACGACCTGGGTGCGGTTTTCGCAGCTCCGCGAGCACCGCTCCCGCGTGTCATAACCAGGACCTGCTCGATCGCGCGGTCTTCGGTAGTGGCTGCCGGAAGAACTGCCGGCAGCTTCGATCGATGGCCGTAGCCGCATCGAGGCCGGTGGTTCAAGCGCTGTGACGACGCGAAAACAGCTAAACAGTGGAGACACTGAACCAGAGAGGCCATACGGACACCTATGTCTGTAGTTGAAATTGAAGACGGCGTGTACGAAGCGACCGCCGTGATCGACAACGGGAGCTTCGGCACCCGCACCATCCGTTTCGAGACCGGCCGGCTGGCCCAGCAGGCCGCCGGCGCCGTCGTCGCCTACCTCGACGACGAGACGATGTTGCTCTCGGCGACATCGGCCAGCAAGAACCCCAAAGACCATTTCGACTTCTTTCCGTTGACCATCGACGTCGAAGAGCGCATGTACGCCGCGGGTCGCATCCCCGGTTCGTTCTTCCGCCGCGAGGGCCGCCCGTCGACCGACGCGATCCTGACCTGCCGGCTGATCGATCGTCCGCTGCGCCCGACGTTCGTCGACGGCCTGCGCAACGAGATCCAGGTCGTGGTCACCGTCATGAGCCTCGATCCCAAGGATCTGTACGACGTGGTCGCGATCAACGCCGCGTCGGCGTCCACGCAGATCGCCGGACTGCCGTTCTCCGGGCCGGTCGGCGGCGTGCGCGTCGCGCTGATCGACGGGACCTGGGTCGCCTTCCCGACCGTCGAGCAGCTCGAGCGGGCGGTGTTCGACATGGTCGTCGCCGGTCGTGCCATCGAGGGCGACGACGTAGCGATCATGATGGTCGAGGCCGAGGCCACCGACAACGTCGTCGAGTTGATCGCCGGCGGTGCGCAGGCGCCCACCGAGAGCGTCGTGGCCGAGGGCCTGGAGGCCGCCAAACCGTTCATCGCGAGCCTGTGCGCAGCCCAGCAGGAGCTGGCGCAGCGCGCTGCCAAGCCGACCGCCGACTACCCGGTGTTCCCGGAGTACGGCGAAGACGTCTACTACGCCGTGGCCTCGGTGGCCACCGACGCGTTGTCGGAGGCGCTGACCATCGCCGGTAAGGCCGAGCGCAACGACCGCACCGACGAGATCAAGGCCGAGGTGCTCGAGCGGCTGGCCGAGCAGTACGCGGGCCGCGAGAAGGAGGTCGGCGCCGCGTTCCGTTCGCTGACCAAAAAGCTTGTGCGCCAACGTATCCTGACTGATCACTTCCGCATCGACGGCCGCGGTATCACCGACATCCGCGCGTTGAGCGCCGAGGTCGCCGTCGTGCCGCGGGCGCACGGCAGCGCGCTGTTCGAGCGTGGCGAGACCCAGATCCTGGGTGTCACCACACTCGACATGATGAAGCTGGCCCAGCAGATCGACTCGCTGGGGCCCGAAACCTCCAAGCGCTACATGCATCACTACAACTTCCCGCCCTACTCGACCGGTGAGACCGGCCGTGTCGGTTCGCCCAAGCGCCGCGAGATCGGCCACGGTGCGCTGGCGGAGCGGGCGCTGATGCCGGTGCTGCCCAGCGTCGAGGAGTTCCCGTACGCGATCCGCCAGGTGTCGGAGGCGTTGAGCTCGAACGGTTCGACGTCGATGGGCTCGGTGTGCGCTTCGACGCTCGCGCTGCTCAACGCCGGTGTGCCGCTCAAGGCTCCGGTCGCGGGCATCGCGATGGGTCTGGTGTCCGATGACATCGAGGTTGATGGCAAGACTGAGCGCCGGTTCGTCGCGCTCACCGACATCCTCGGTGCCGAGGACGCGTTCGGCGACATGGACTTCAAGGTCGCGGGCACCAAGGAGTTCGTCACCGCGCTGCAGTTGGACACCAAGCTCGACGGCATTCCGTCGCAGGTGCTGGCCGGTGCGCTTTCGCAGGCCAAGGACGCCCGGCTGACGATCCTCGAGGTGATGGCCGAGGCCATCGACGGGCCCGACGAGATGAGCCCGTACGCCCCGCGGATCACCACCATCAAGGTGCCCGTCGACAAGATCGGCGAGGTGATCGGGCCCAAAGGCAAGATCATCAACCAGATCACCGAAGAGACCGGCGCGTCGATCTCCATCGAGGACGACGGCACGGTGTTCGTCGGCGCGACCGACGGACCGTCGGCGCAGGCGGCAATCGACAAGATCAACGCGATCGCCAATCCGCAGCTGCCCAAGGTCGGCGAGCGGTTCCTCGGAACTGTGGTGAAGACCACCGACTTTGGAGCTTTCGTTTCCTTGTTGCCGGGTCGCGACGGGCTGGTCCACATCTCGAAGCTGGGACGTGGCAAGCGGATCGCCAAGGTCGAGGACGTCGTCAAGGTCGGCGACAAGTTGCGTGTGGAGATCGCCGACATCGACAACCGCGGGAAGATCTCGCTGATCCTCGTCGATGAACAGGAAGATGGAGCCGCGTCCAATTCCGACGCCGCGCCGGCAGATGCCGCAGCGGCCAGCAGTTAGGGCGTTGCGCCACACCGAACGTGGCGACAGATCAGCGGAGGCAGTGCGTCGCACGGTGTTACCCGGTGGCCTGCGTGTGGTCACCGAGTACCTCCCGTCGGTGCATTCGGCGTCGGTCGGGCTATGGGTCAACGTCGGTTCGCGCGACGAGGGCCCGAGTGTCGCGGGTGCGGCGCACTTCCTCGAGCACTTGCTGTTCAAGTCGACGCCGACCCGGTCGGCGGTGAGCATCGCGCAGGCCGTCGATGCGGTCGGCGGCGAGCTGAACGCCTTCACCGCCCGCGAGCACACCTGCTACTACGCGCACGTGCTCGACTCCGATCTGGAGTTGGCCGTCGACCTCGTCGCCGACGTCGTCTTGCGCGGACAGTGCGCGGCCGAGGACGTCGAGGTCGAACGCGACGTGGTGCTCGAGGAGATCGCGATGCGCGACGACGATCCCGAGGACACCCTCGGCGACGAGTTCCTCGCCGCGATGTTCGGCTCGCATCCGGTTGGACGCCCGGTGATCGGCAGCGTGGACTCGATCTCCTCGATGACACGCGCCCAACTGCACTCCTTCCACGTCCGCCGCTACACCCCCGAGCGGATGGTGCTCGCGGTGGCGGGCAACGTCGATCACGACGACGTGGTGTCGCTGGCGCGCGAGTACTTCGGCGCGCGTCTGATGCGTGGCCGCACACCGGTGCCGCCCCGCAAAGGTGCCGGCCGGGTGGGCGGACGCCCGAGGCTGGAACTGGTCAACCGGGACTCCGAACAGACGCACCTTTCGCTGGGTGTGCGCACACCGGGACGGCACTGGGAGCACCGCTGGGCGCTGTCGGTGCTGAACACCGCGCTCGGCGGGGGCCTGAGTTCGCGGCTGTTCCAGGAGATCCGGGAGGCCCGCGGGTTGGCGTACTCGGTGTACTCGACGATCGACACCTTCTCCGACAGCGGCGCGCTGTCGGTGTACGCGGGTTGCCTGCCGGACCGCTTCGACGAGGTTGCCCGCGTGACCACCGATGTGCTCGAGGCCGTCGCGAGCGACGGGATCACCGAAGACGAGTGCCGGATCGCAAAGGGTTCCCTGCGCGGCGGACTGGTGCTCGGCCTGGAGGATTCGGGTTCGCGAATGAACCGCATCGGCCGCAGCGAACTGCATTTCGGTGAACACCGCACCATCGACGAGACGTTGGCGAAGATCGACGCGGTCACGCTCGACGAGGTCAACGCCGTCGCGCGCCGGCTTCTGCGGCGGCCCTACGGCGGCGCTGTGTTGGGTCCGCTTCAATCGAAACGGTCACTGCCTCAGCCGCTTCGGGCCATCGCCGGCTGATCACCTACGCTGGGAGCCCATGACTGGGTTGTCACGTCGTCACGTTCTGATCGGTGGATTGACACTCGCGGCGCTCGCCGCCTCTCCGCACAAGGCCGTCATGGCCGACCCCAACCGTCCCTTACCGCCGATCGAGGATCGGCTCGGCGAGATGGAGCGTCGCCAGAACGCGTTGATCGGAGTGTTCGCAACCAATCTCGGCACCGGGCACACCATCGCGCATCGCGCGCAGGACCCGTTCGCGATGTGTTCGACGTTCAAGACCTACGCCGCCGCGCGGGTGCTGCAGAAGGCCGAGCGCGGTGAGCTCGCGCTCACCGATCGCGTCACCATCGAGCCGGGCGATATCGTCCCCAACTCGCCGGTGACCGAGGCGCGCGTCGGGCAGACGATGACGTGGGCGGAGTTGTGTCAGGCCGCCCTGCAGCGAAGCGACAACGCCGCGGGCAACTGGCTGCTGCGGGTGATCGGTGGTCCGTCCGGCGTGACCGACTTCGCCCGCAGCATCGGCGACGAACGGTCCCGGCTCGACCGGTGGGAGATCGAGCTGAACGCGGCGGTCCCAGGAGATCCGCGCGACACCACCACACCCGAGGCCATCGGAACCGGTTACCGGGCGATACTCACCGGCAACGTGCTCGCCGACCCGCAGCGGCGGCAGCTCGAGGACTGGATGCGGGCCAATCAGACGTCGAGCGTGCGACCGGTGCTGCCGCCGGGCTGGGCGACGGCCGACAAGACCGGCAGCGGTGACTACGCGAGCACCAACGACGTCGGTATCGCGTTCGGCCCGGCCGGTGAGCGATTGCTGCTGGCAATCATGACCAGGACCGCGGCAAACGACCCCGACATCCCGAACGACCGGCAGCTGGTCGGTGAAGTGGCTTCTGTGCTGGTCGCCGGCCTGCTGGCCTGATATCCGATGAAGGCGCCAGCTTTGCCCGGTCACCCCTCGGGACCGGGTCAAGCTGGCTTGTCAGCGGCTGCCCCCCACGCTCTTCGCCCCCCCTGCACCGAGCGTCAGCCGCTGGACTAAACGGTATGGCATGGAGCGTGACGGAGGAATCGGGCGAATCCCTATCTTTTTGCACCGGCACGTTTAAGGGTGCCCGGCAAACACGCTGAGCGTGGACTCAGAGCAGCAACGACGGATCCGTGTACCGCAGGTCGAGGTCGGCGGCGACCTGTGCGGACAGCAGGGCGCCTTCGTGGGTGGACAGACCCCTCGCGAGGGAGGCATCGGCCCGGCACGCCGCCCGCCAGCCCGCCTCGGCCAGCTTGAGCACGTACGGCATGGTCGCGTTGGTCAGGGCGAAGGTCGAGCTGCGCGGCACCGCGCCGGGCATATTGGCGACGCAGTAGAAGAGCGTGTCGTGCACGGCATACGTCGGGTCGTCGTGCGTGGTCGGACGCGAATCTTCGAAGCACCCGCCCTGGTCGATGGCGATGTCGACCAGCACCGCGCCCGGTCTCATCTGGGCGACAGTCGAATTCGTCACCAATTTCGGCGCTTTGGCGCCCGGCACCAGGACCGCGCCGACGACGAGGTCGGCGTCCTTCACCGCATCCTCGAGATCCAGCGCCGAGGAGTAACGGGTTCCGATGCGCCCGCCGAACTCCGCATCGACGGCGCGCAGCTTGTCGAGGCTGACATCGAACACGGTGACGTGCGCGCCCATGCCCGCGGCCACCCGCGCGGCGTCACGGCCGGCGGTGCCGCCGCCGATCACGACGACGTCGGCGGGAGCCACGCCCGGAACGCCGCCCATCAAGACGCCGCGGCCTCCGTGGCTGCGCATCAAGTGGTAGGCCCCGACCTGGGCCGCCAACCGTCCGGCAACCTCGCTCATCGGGGCCAGCAACGGAAGGGCGCCGTCGGCGGTCTGGACGGTTTCGTAGGCGATCGACGTCGTCCCCGAAGCCATCAGCGCTTCAGTGCACGGCCGCGACGCCGCCAGGTGCAGATAGGTGAACAGCGTCTGGCCCCGACGCATCCGGTGGTATTCGGCTTCGATCGGCTCCTTGACCTTGAGCAGGAGCTCGGCCTCGGCCCACACCTGGTCGGCGCTGTCGATCAGCTGCGCGCCTGCGCGTTTGAAATCGGCGTCCGAGATCGCCGAACCGTCGCCGGCACCGGCCTGAAGGATCACCTCGTGGCCGCGGTGCACCAACTCGGCGACTCCGGCCGGGGTGATCGCGACCCGGTATTCGTTGTTCTTGATCTCGGTCAGAATACCGACGCGCATGACCGCTCCTCTATTGGATTCCGCCCCCAGTGTGAAGAAACTTCGATGGATCTGCAATTATCGCGTTTGAACTTCTGTAGAATTACTGTGTGAGCGAAACATCTTCATTTCCTCGGGCTTCAGGGGGCGTCGGCCCGAAGGATGTTCGCCCGGTTCCCCTCGACGACGTCGACCGCCGCATTCTCACCGCGCTGCACCGTGACGCGCGGATATCGAACAACGCACTGGCCGAGGCGGTCGGGATTGCGCCGTCGACATGCCACGGCCGGGTCCGCCGACTGCAGGAGTCGGGGGTGATCCGCGGTTTCTACACCGACATCGATCCGGCCGCGATCGGTCTGCCGCTTCAGGCGATGATCTCGGTGAGCCTGCAGTCCAGCGCTCGTGGCCGGATCCACAGCTTCATCCAGCAGATCCGGCGCAGGCCGCAGGTGATGGACGTGTACTTCCTCGCGGGCGCCGACGACTTCATCCTCCACGTCGCCGCGCGTGACACCGACGACTTACGGTCGTTCGTGGTGGAGAACCTCAACGCCGACGCCGACGTGGCCGGTACTCAAACGTCGCTGATCTTCGAACACCTGCGAGGGGCGTCGCCGCTCTAGCGACGGGAAGCATTGCTGCTCAGGCCATTTGGGTGTAACGCGCTGCGTCGGCGGCGTACTGCGGCGGCACGCACACCTCGTAGCGCCGGGCTTCGAGTGTCTCGACGCTGGAGAAGTCCCGTTCGCCTCTGGTCGTCACATGCGCGACGAACCCGAACACCGCGCCCCAGAATGCGCCGATCGTCAGCGCGATCAGCATGGTCACGATCCACACCGGGCCTACCGTGAAAATCGCGAACAGCAGCCCGATGAACAACCCGAACCAAGCGCCGCTCGCGGCGCCGGCGAACGCCGCCCGTCCCTTGGTCATCCGTCCGGTGATGCGTTCGACCGTGCGCAGATCATCGCCGATGATGCGCACGTGCTCGACGGGGAAGCCGCCGTCGGACATGCGGTCCACCAGCCGTTGCGCCTCGGGATAGTTGTCGAACGTCGCGATGACCTGGCGTGCGGGCCGCTGGTCGCCCAGCTGCTGCTCGGGCCGTCCACTCATATCCGTCACTTCGAACTCCATCTGCTGTCGTTCCGGTGTCCTCATGCATGGTTACCCGCTTTCAGGGGGCGCCGTCACCGAAAGCGGCGATCCGGTCGCGTCGATCAAGCTGGGCCCCGGGTGGATAAGGTGACGCCATGCGAGTCGGAGTGCTGGGAGCAAAGGGCAAGGTCGGCGCGACGATGGTCGAGGCCGTGCAAGCCGCCGAAGACCTGACCTTCACCGCGGGAGTCGACGCGGGCGATCCGTTGAGCCTGCTGACAGACAGCCAGACCGAGGTCGTCATCGACTTCACCCATCCCGACGTCGTGATGGACAACCTCGAGTTCCTCATCGGCAACGGGATACACGCCGTCGTCGGCACCACCGGGTTCACCGACGAGCGGTTGGACACCGTCCGGGAATGGCTGGACGCCAAACCCGATGCGGCGGTCCTGATCGCGCCGAACTTCGCGATCGGCGCGGTGTTGTCCATGCATTTCGCCCAGCAGGCCGCGCGGCACTTCGAATCGGTTGAAGTCATCGAACTGCACCATCCGCACAAGGCCGACGCCCCGTCCGGCACCGCGGCGCGCACCGCGCGACTCATCGCCGAGGCGCGAAAAGACATGCCGCCCAACCCCGATGCCACCAGTACCGGTCTTGACGGCGCGCGGGGTGCTGACGTCAACGGGGTTCCGGTTCATTCGGTGCGCCTGGCCGGGCTGGTCGCTCATCAGGAGGTGCTGTTCGGCACGCAGGGGGAGACGCTGACGATCCGGCACGACAGCCTGGACCGGACCTCCTTCGTGCCGGGAGTCCTGCTCGCGGTGCGGCGGGTGGCCGAACGGCCGGGGCTCACCGTGGGTATCGAGCCGCTCCTCGACCTCTGATGGCCGACGGCGGGCGCGTCCTGCGCATCCAACTGCTGATCGGCTTCATGTGTGTCGCGCTGGTCGTGTACTTCGTGCTGCTCGGCCGTTTGGCGATGGCATTTGTCACGACCGGGGAGCCCGCCGCCGTCGGGCTGGGCCTGGCGCTGATGGTGCTTCCGCTGATCGGGCTGTGGGCCATGCTCAGCACGCTGCGCGCCGGCCTGGCCCATCAGCGGCTTGCGCGGATCTGCCACGACGAGGGGATGGAACTCGACGTCAGCGCGCTGCCCCGGATGCCGTCCGGGCGAATCCAGCGCGACGCCGCCGACGCGTTGTTCGTCACCGTGCGTGCGGAACTGGACAACGACCCGCACAACTGGCGACGGTGGTATCGACTGGCGCGTGCCTACGACTACGCCGGTGACCGCAGCCGCGCGCGCGAAGCGATGAAGAGGGCTGTCGAGATGGAGGAGCGGGACCGATGAGTAAGACCCTGTTGGTCGTGCACCACACGCCGTCGCCCGGAACTCGCGAGCTGCTGGAGGCCGTTCTCGCCGGCGCCGGGGATCCCGACATCGAGGGCGTCGAGACCGTGGTCAGGCCCGCGCTGGCCGCCACCCTGCCCGACATGCTCGACGCAGACGGCTACCTGTTCGGAACCACGGCCAACTTCGGGTACATGAGCGGCGCGCTCAAGCACTTCTTCGACACCGTCTACTACCCGAGCCTCGACCACGTCGGCGGCCGGCCGTACGGCGTGTGGGTGCACGGCAACAACGACACCGTCGGCGCGGTCAACGCCGTGGACAAGCTCGCGACCGGGCTCGCCCTGACCAGAGCCGCCGATGCGCTGGAGGTCGTCGGCGGCGTCGACGCGGGCGTGCGCGAACGCGCCTACGAACTCGGTGGCACACTGGCCGCGACGCTGATGGAGGACTAGTCATGCCCGGAATCGCCGAACTCGCCTTGGGCGCAGCGCCACTCGCGGGCGGGGCACTGCTCGGGATCGCCGCGGGCAACCTCCGCGGACCTGACTTCCGCGGACTGATCGCCAAGGACATGGACCTGCTCGAGCGCATACCCGACGACCAACCCGAACTCAAGGCGCGGCTGAAAGCCAGCATCGACCATCGCATCGAAGACATGATCAGCGCCGCTGAGCGCAGCCGCGACCTGCGGCTGGCGGCGATGTCCTATCGCGGCAACTGGCGCGACGTCGTGGTGTTTCTCTGCGCGATCCTGTTCACCATCGTCTGGTGGAACGTCGACCACGACCGGACGAACTGGCTGCTGATGTTCATCGTGATGATCCTCGCGACGATTGTCGCCGGGATCTACGCGGCACGCGGTCTGCTGCGGTCGCTGCAAATGGTGCTGCGCGGACGTCGTAGACCTCAGTAGTGGTAGGTGTCCGACGGAGCCGGGATGTGCGCCGGATCGTCGACGTCGTCGAACTCCGACACCTCGATGCCGTACGCGCGGGCCAGATCGATGATCTTGTTCGCCCTGGCGATACGGGGTAGATCGGACCCGTTGCGGATCTCACCGCCGTCGCGTTCGAACTCGACGAAAAACTCCTTGGCCCAGGCGATTTCCTCGGGTGACGGGGAAAGCCCCTCGTTGACGGTGGTGCACTGCTCGGGTGTCAGGCAGATCTTGCCCGTCATACCGAATTCGACCGACACCGCCGTGGCCTCGCTGAGCTTGAGCGCACTCGAACCGACCGTCGGGCCGTCGATCGCGCTCGGGAGGTGGGCGGCCTTCGCCGCGATCGTGAACCGCGACCGCGCGTAAGCAAGGGTGGTCGGACTTTCGCCGAAGCCGGTGTCGCGCCGGAAGTCGCCGATGCCGAAGGCCAGCCGGAACGTGCCCTTCGCGGCGGCGATCGCGGTGATGCGTTCGAGCCCCCGGGCCGTTTCGACCAGCGCGACGATCGGCACCCCCGGTAGCCGATTGGCGGTTTCGGTGACGTGGTCGACGGATTCGACCATCGCCAGCATCACCCCACCGACCGACGTTTTCGCGAGCGCGTCGAGGTCGTCGGCCCACCACGGCGTTCCGAAGCCGTTGACGCGGACCCAGTCGGTGTTGCCCTCGGTCAGCCAGCGGATGACGTTGTCGCGGGCGACGGTCTTGTCCTTCGGCGCGACCGCGTCCTCGATGTCCAGCACGACGATGTCGGCTCGGGACCGCACGGCAGGGGCGAACCGGTCGTACTGTGCGCCGTTCACCAGCAGCCAACTGCGGGCCAGCACCGGGTCGATACGCGAGCCGACGTCGTCGTGGTCCGCGTGAGCGCCGTGATCCTGAACGTCCATCGGATTATCGTCGCGTATCGACCCGGCAGGCTGCGATCGGACCCGGTGGAACGCGCCTCAATTGGGCAGAGCGGATTCGAACAACTCCTGCAGGGCGATCCAGTGCCGTTGGGCGGCCTCTTCGTCGTACGGGGCGTTGTCGGGCACCGCGAAGCCGTGGCCGGCTGGATAGAACTCCACCGTATGGGCGACGTTCGCTGCGGTCAGAGCCTTGTCGAGGGTCTCGGCATGCGCGTTCGTGAAGCCCTGGTCGTTCTTTGCGCCTGCGACATAGACGGTGGCCTTCATCCGGTCGGCGAGCAGGTGCGGGCTGGTGGGTTCGTCGGTGACGAGACCGCTGGCGTGGAAGGATCCCGCCGCGGCGACCCGGTCGGGCACCCGCCCGGCGACGATGACCGAGGTGCGCCCGCCCATGCAGTAGCCGCAGACCCCGAACGCGTCGCCCTTGACCTCGGGCCGTGACTGCAGGAAGTCGAAGAACGCCGCGGCGTCGGAGGCCATCATGTCGGGGGTGATCGAGGAGATCATCCCGAACAGACGCTTGCGCTGCTTGGCGTCGGTGAACGCGGTCCGCATGTCGAACGGCTCCCAGTCGCCGTGACGGTAGTAGACGTCGGGGAGCAGCACCGCATGGCCGAAGCCGGCCAGCCGCGCCGCCATCTCCTGAAAGGTGTCGCGGACCCCGCCGGCGTCGACGTACATCACGACACCGGTCCACGGTCCGGGGCCGTTCGGGGTGTGCAGGGTCACGGGGCAGGTGCCGTCGGCAGTGGTGACGGTCGCGGAGATGCTGGGCATGGCCTCCGTTCTACCCGCCGGGTCGGGAAGTAAGCTGACCGACGTGCCGATCGCCACCCCGTACGAGGATCTTCTGCGGCTGGTGATGGAGCGCGGCATCCCGAAGTCCGACCGCACCGGCACCGGCACCCGCAGTGTGTTCGGCCACCAGATGCGCTACGACCTCGCGGCCGGCTTTCCGCTGATCACCACCAAGAAGGTGCACACCAAGTCGATCGTCTACGAGTTGCTGTGGTTCCTGCGCGGCGACTCGAACGTGCGCTGGTTGCAGGAGCGCGGCATCACCATCTGGGACGAATGGGCTTCTCCGACAGGGGATCTCGGTCCTGTGTACGGTGTGCAGTGGCGTTCGTGGCCGACGCCGTCGGGCGAGCACATCGACCAGATCAGCGCCGCGCTGGACCTGCTGGAGACCGATCCCGACTCGCGCCGCAACATCGTCTCGGCGTGGAACGTCGGGGAGATTCCGCAGATGGCGTTGCCGCCGTGCCACGCGTTCTTCCAGTTCTACGTCGCCGACGGCAAACTGTCGTGCCAGCTGTATCAGCGCAGCGCCGATCTGTTCCTCGGGGTGCCGTTCAACATCGCCAGCTACGCGCTGCTGACCCACATGATGGCAGCGCAGGCCCGACTGGAGGTCGGCGAGTTCATCTGGACCGGCGGGGACTGCCACATCTACGACAATCACGTCGAGCAGGTGCAGTTGCAGCTCAGCCGCGATCCCCGGCCGTACCCCGAACTCGTTCTTGCGCCGCGCGATTCGATCTTCGACTACACCTACGAAGACGTGGCCATCCTCAATTACGACCCGCATCCGGCGATCAAGGCGCCGGTTGCGGTCTAACGTCGGGCTCATCTGGGCACAGTCGAGCTCTGGAGTCATCGGTCGCAACGGCGGTATCCCGTGGCGCCTGCCCGAGGATCAGGCCCGCTTCAAGGAACTGACGATGGGCCACACCGTCGTGATGGGCCGGCGCACGTGGGAGTCGTTGCCGGCCAAGGTCCGGCCGCTGCCGGGACGCGACAACGTCGTGCTGACCCGCCGGCCCGACTACGCGGCCGAGGGCGCGCGGGTGGTGACTTCACTCGAGGACGCCCTGACCGGTGACCAGATCTGGGTGATCGGCGGCAACGAGGTATACGCGCTGGCGTTGCCGATCGCCACCCGCTGCGAGGTCACCGAGGTCGATCTCGACCTGCACCGCGAGGACGACGACGCGCTGGCGCCGGTGCTCGACGAGGACTGGGTCGGCGAGGCCGGCGACTGGCAGGTCAGCACCTCGGGTCTGCGGTACCGGTACTACACCTACCGGCGGCGCTGACGCGCTGTCAGTGGCGTCCGGCACGATGAAGACGTGCCGAGCAGACTCACGGCCGATCAGGCGCGGCGTGTCGCCGTCGCCGCGCAGGGCTTCGCCGAGCCGCGTCCGCGGGGCCCCGTTACCCGGGCGCATCTGCGCAGGCTGATCTCGCGGATCCAGGTGTTGCAGTTGGATTCGGTGTCGGTGTCGGTGCGCGCGCATTACGCGCCGGTGTTCAGCCGGCTCGGCCCCTACGACCGCGATGTGCTCGATCGGGCGGCGTGGAGTCATGCGGCGCGCGCTCCGCGGATGCTGGTCGAGTACTGGGCGCACGAGGCGGCGCTGATGGCCGTCGACGATTGGCCGCTTCTGCGCTGGCGGATGCGCGAGTACACGCACGGCCGGTGGGGCAAGGAGATCGTCAAGAAGAACGCCAAGCTGGTTGACGACGTAGTCAGCGCCGTGACGGCGTTGGGCCCGTCAACCGCAGGCGAGATCGAGGCGTATCTGGGCGCCGAACAACGCGGCCGGAAGGGTCCGTGGTGGGACCGCAGCGACACGAAGTGGGTGACCGAGGCGTTGTTCGCCTCGGGGGTGCTGACGACGGCCACCCGGGTCGGATTCGCGCGGCACTACGACCTGTCGGAGCGGGTGCTGCCGCCGGAGGTGTTCACCCGCGAGGTCGATGACGCGGACGCCGTCAGGGAGTTGGTGCTGAGGGCGTCGGGCGCTCTCGGTGTGGGCACCGAACAGGACATTCGCGACTATTTCCGGTTGTCGCCGGGGCAGGTGAAGCCTGCGATCGCGAAACTGGTCGCCGACGGCGAGCTGGAACCGGTGGAGGTCGACGGTTGGAAGGGGCCGGCGTATCTGCGGGCGGGACAGATCATTCCGCGACGCGACCGCGGAACGGCGCTGCTGTGCCCCTTCGACCCGCTGATCTTCTTCCGGCCGCGGGTGGAGCGCTTGTTCGGCGGCTTCAGGTACCGCATCGAGATCTACACCCCGGCGCCGAAGCGGCGGTACGGCTACTACGTGTGGCCGTTTCTGCTCGACGGTGAGCTGGTCGGACGGGTGGACTTGAAGGCCGATCGGGCCGCGGGCGTCCTGCACGTGGTGGGCGCGTTCGCGGAGGAGGGCGCAGAGCGGTCGCGGGTAGCTCCGGCGATGGCCGACGAACTGCGGACCATGGCGTCGTGGCTCGGATTGTCAGACGTCACGGTCGGCGCGAACGGGGACCTGGTCGACAACTTGCGCCGAGAGTCGGGTTGACACCACCCGACACCCGGCCGGAAACGAGCTCAGACGCAGTCCGCGCAGATCGTGCGGTCGCCGGATTGCAGTGCCAGCCGGCTGTGGTGCTGCACCAGGAAGCAACTCGAGCAGGTGAACTCGTCGGCCTGCTTCGGGATCACTCGGACCGTGAGCTCCTCACCGGACAGGTCCATATCGGGCAGGATGATCGGGTCGACCGCGTCGCCGTCATCGACGTCGAGAACTGCGATGTCGGCCTGGCCGCGGCGGGCGGCGATCGCCTCGAGTGACTCATCGACCGCTTCGTCGGTTTCCTTCACACGGGGTGCGTCGTAATCGGTGGCCATGGTCACCCTCCCTCTCTAGATCGGCGTCTGGGTAACACCGATTGAGAACGGATTTGTTCCCGGCCCGCGCGCGGTCGAAACCTGGATTCTTCGCTTGGTTCGCCGCCGAATGTGCGATCTGATCCGCTGCGACCGGCGAGTCGCGGATGAAACCGCACACCCGGCGGTCGGCTCGGCGCAGGCTCGGCGCTCACTGGCATCACCGACGACCCGCGTTAGGGTGAGCCGTGGCCGAGACCTCGCCGCTGCGCGTCCAGCTGATCGCCAAGACGGAGTTCACCGCGCCGCCGGAAGTGCCATGGGAAACCGACGCCGACGGCGGGCCCGCGCTCGTCGAATTCGCCGGCCGCGCGTGCTATCAGAGCTGGTCGAAGCCCAATCCGCGCACCGCCACCAACGCGGCCTACATTCGGCACATCATCGACGTCGGGCATTTCTCGGTGCTTGAGCACGCCTCGGTGTCCTTCTACATCACCGGCATCTCGCGGTCGTGCACACACGAGCTGATCCGTCACCGCCACTTCTCGTATTCGCAGCTCTCGCAGCGGTACGTACCCGAGCACGACGCGCAGGTGGTGGTGCCGCCTGGCATCGAGGACGACCCCGAGTTGACCGAGATGTTCGCCACCGCGGCCGACGCCAGCCGCGCCGCCTACACCGAGCTGCTCGAACGCCTGGAAGCGAAGTTCCGCGGCGATGAACCCGGGGAGAAGCTCGGTGTGCTGCGACGCAAGCAGGCGCGACAGGCTGCGCGCGCGGTGCTGCCCAACGCCACCGAGACCCGCATCGTCGTGACCGGGAACTACCGCGCGTGGCGGCATTTCATCGCGATGCGGGCCAGCGAGCACGCCGACGTGGAGATTCGTCGGCTGGCCATCGAGTGCCTGCGCCGACTGGTCGATGTCGCACCCCAGGTGTTCAGCGACTTCGAGATCTCCACGCTGTCCGACGGCACGGAGGTCGCCACATCGCCTCTGGCCACGGAAGCGTGACCATCAACGAGTAATCTGAGCCCCGTGAGCACCAGCGGAATCGATGTGAGGGCCCGGTTGGGCACCGTGCTGACCGCGATGGTGACTCCGTTCAAGCCCGACGGCATGCTCGACACCGAAGCCGCGGCCCAGCTGGCGACGCGACTCGTCGACGCCGGCTGTGACGGCCTGGTGCTGTCCGGGACCACCGGCGAGTCGCCGACCACGACCGACGCCGAGAAGATCGCGCTGCTGCGAGCGGTGCTCGACGCCGTGGGCGACCGGGCACGCATCATCGCCGGTGCGGGCACTTATGACACCGCGCACAGCGTGCATCTGGCCAAAGCGTGTGCGGCCGAGGGTGCGCACGGGCTGCTGGTGGTGACGCCGTACTACTCGCGCCCGCCGCAGGCTGGGCTGCTGGCTCACTTCACCGCGGTGGCCGACGCGACGCCGCTTCCGGTGGTGCTCTACGACATCCCGCCGCGGTCGGTGGTGCCGATCCAGTGGGAGACGCTGCGCATGCTTGCCGAGCACCCCAACATCGTGGCCGTCAAGGACGCCAAGGGCGATCTGCACGGCGGCGGGCAGATCATTGCCGAGACCGGCCTGGCGTACTACTCCGGAGACGACGCGCTCAACCTGCCCTGGTTGGCCATGGGCGCCGTCGGATTCGTCAGCGTCTGGGGCCACCTGGCCGCCAGCCAGCTGCGAGAAATGTTCTCGGCCTTCCAATCCGGCGATATCGCAACGGCCCGCAAGATCAACGTCACGCTGGGCCCGCTGGTCGACGCGCAGGCCCGGCTCGGTGGCGTGACGCTGTCGAAGGCCGGGCTGCGGCTCCAGGGCTTCGACGCCGGTGAGCCCAGGCTGCCGCAAGTACCGGCCACCCCTGCACAACTCGATGCGTTGGCCGCAGATATGCGGGCGGCCGCGGTGCTGCGGTAGTGAACGAAGAACTCAACCAACCGGGGCCACTGGCCCCAGGCGGACTTCGGGTCACTGCGCTGGGCGGGATCAGCGAAATCGGCCGCAACATGACCGTTTTCGAGCATCTGGGTCGGTTGCTGATCGTCGACTGCGGGGTCTTGTTCCCCACCCACGACGAGCCCGGGGTCGACCTGATTCTGCCCGACCTGCGCCTGATCGAGAACCGCCTCGACGAGGTGGAGGCGCTGGTGCTCACCCATGCGCACGAGGACCACATCGGCGCGATCCCGTTCCTGCTGAAGCTTCGCCGTGACATCCCGGTCGTGGGCTCGAAGTTCACGCTCGCCCTGGTGGCCGAGAAGTGCCGCGAACACCGGATCAAACCGGTCTTCGTCGAAGTCGACGAGGGCCAGAGTTCCAGACACGGCGTGTTCGAGTGCGAATACTTCGGGGTCAACCACTCGATCCCGGGCTGCCTGGCCATCGCGATCCACACCGGTGCGGGCACGGTGCTGCACACCGGCGACATCAAGCTCGATCAGTCCCCGCCCGACGGGAAACCCACCGACCTGCCCGGTATGTCGCGACTCGGCGATGCCGGGGTGGACCTGTTCCTCTGTGACTCCACCAACGCCGAGATTCCCGGGGTGGGGCCGTCGGAGAGCGAGATCGGCCCGAACATGCACCGGCTGATCCGCAGCGCGCAGGGGCGCGTCATCGTGGCCTGCTTCGCCTCCAATGTCGGTCGCGTGCAGCAGATCATCGACGCTTCGGTGGCGCTGGGCCGCAAGGTGGCGTTCGTCGGCCGGTCGATGGTCCGCAACATGGGGATCGCCAGGGAACTCGGATACCTCACGCTGGAAAACGATGACGACATCATCGACATCGGCGCCGCGGAGATGATGGCTCCTGAACGCGTCGTGCTCGTCACCACCGGAACGCAGGGGGAGCCGATGGCGGCGCTGTCGCGGATGTCGCGCGGTGAGCACCGCAGCATCACGTTGACTGCGGGCGACCTCATCATCATGTCGTCGTCGCAGATACCGGGCAACGAGGAGGCGATCTTCGGAGTGCTGGACGCGTTGGCGAAGATCGGCGCGCGCGTCGTCACGAACGCGCAAGTGCGCGTACATGTTTCCGGCCACGCCTACGCCGGTGAACTGCTATTTCTCTACAACGGAGTGCGCCCGCGCAACGTGATGCCCGTGCACGGCACCTGGCGGATGTTGCGGGCCAACGCCGGTCTGGCCGCCCGCACGGGGGTGCCCGAGGACAACATCGTGTTGGCCGAGAACGGTGTGAGCGTCGACCTGGTGGCCGGGCGGGCGTCGATCGCGGGCGCGGTGCCCACAGGCAAGATGTTCGTCGACGGGCTGGTCACCGGCGATGTGGGGGACGCCGTGGTCGGTCAACGGCTCACGCTCTCTTCAGGATTCATCGGCATCACGGTCGTCGTTCAGCGCGGGACCGGTAAGCCCGCGGCGGCGCCGCACCTGCACTCCCGCGGCTTCTCCGAGGACCCGAAGGCCCTCGAACCGGCCACCCGCAAAGTCGAAGAGGCACTCGAAGCGCTTGTGGCCGAACGGGTCACCGATATCAACCGCATCGCCCAGGCGTCGCGGCGCGCCGTCGGTAAATGGGTAGGGGAGGTCTACCGGCGCCAGCCGATGATCGTGCCGACGGTCATCGAGATCTGACTCGCAGGTTTGGCTAGGCCACGTCGCGGTGCCGATCACCGGTATGGCCAGCCTCGCCAGCCTCCGCTGGACGCAGTTGTGGGCTGCCCGCCTCTGAGCGAATTATTCGCTGCCCACGAATATTTCGCTCGCAGCTGGGCAGTCAGGGAGGCATCACCGACAGATAGAAGAGGCGGGCTGCAACTGCTGAGCCGAATTTCTCCCTCGCAAGAGTTCAGCGCTTGTTGACCGACCCAGCGTCGACGGGAAGCGCGACACCGGTGACGTAACGCGCGGCGTCGGAGACCAGCCACGCCACCGCGTTGGCGATGTCTTCGGGTTGCAACACCTGCACCGGAAGTGCGTTGCCCATGTCCTGCGGGCTCTTCTCCGCGATGCTGCCCAGCCACTGCCGCGTCGCTTCGTTGTTGATCATCGGGGTGTCCACGCCGGCAGGGTGCACCGAGTTGACCCGGATACTCTGCGGTGCAAGCAGATTGGCATACAGCCGCATCAACCCGACGATGCCGTGTTTGGCGGCGACGTAGCCGATGGCGCCGGGATCGTCGCTGCCCATGCCGACCAGGCCCACGACCGAACTGGTGAGCACGATCGAGCCGCCCTCGCCGGTGGCGATCAGCGCAGCCTTGGAGACCTCGACCGTGTGATGGACGCCGGTGAGGTTCACGTCGATCACATCGCGCCACCCGTCGGCGCCCGACTGCATCGGCGCGATACCGGCGTTGGCGACGACGATGTCGAGACGGCCGAACTCGTCGACGCCGGCATGCAACGCCGACGCCAGCGCATCCTGGTCGCGAACATCGGCCTGCCGCGCCACTATTCGCGCGCCCGTGTCCTCGACGAGCTTCACGGTCTCGGCCAGATCGTCGGCCGTCGCCAATGGGTAGGGCACCGAGGCGATCTGGTCACAGAGGTCGACGGCGATGATGTTGGCGCCGTCGGAGGCCAACTTCACCGCCTCCGCGCGGCCCTGCCCGCGCGCCGCACCCGTGATGAACGCGACTTTGCCTGCGAGCCCGGGCATCAGGACCGCAGCGCGCCCTTGCTCGGGTCGCCGGCGACAACCGGCTGCAGCATCTTGATGTCGGGCGCCCCGTCGAGGTGCTCACCGACCGCGCCGAACAGCTCGCCGATGGCCGGTGCGGTGCTGTGCGTCTTGAGGGCATCCTCGTCGGCCCACTGCTCGACGAACACGAAGGTGCCGTTGGCCTCGTGCAGCGCGTAGAGCTCGCAGCCGGGCTCCTGGTGCACCGCCTCGATGGCCTTCTTGCAGGCGTCCCGCACCGTGTCAACGGATTCGGGTTTGGCGGTCATGGTGGCGACAACGACGACAGGCATTTGCGGCTTGACTCCTCGGTGAGTGCTGCTGGACGAGTGAAAAGCCTACTCACCGACACCCGCGACGCTCAGACCACGTCGACCCAGATCGTGAAGGCCACCGTGAGGATCGCGATGACGACGAGACCGACGGCGTCCAATGCTCCGATCCGCGGGGCCTCGGTGCGGTGGATGCGCAACTCGCGCGCCAGGAGGAACAACGGGAACGTCACGCTGATCGCGATGACGAACGAGGCGATGACGTACACCCAGACGAATTGGATGCCGTGTTTGCGCGCCTCGAACACCATGAAGATGATCGCGGCGAGCCCGAACAGGGTGATGTCCGCGGTGATGGAACGCGACGCCGGGTTGACCTTGGTTTCTTCCCAGAACACGCGGAGCATGTCCGCCCCGCGGTCGAGGTAGGCCAGGTTCTGGCTCCACGTGGCGATCAGCGCGACGAGCGCGATGACGCCATAGGCGGCGCACAGCGCTTTGGTGGTGGTCGGCAGGCTCGCCGACGTGTTGGTTTCGGTCATTTCCGCACGGTAAGTCGCGAAACCGCATCAATTGATACGTATCTGTTACCCGTGTGGCAGATGGTGATTATGGGGCTGGAGCGACTAGGCTTACAGGATGCCTAGTAAGACCGCCGCGCGCTCTGGAAGTCGTTCCACCAGATCAAAACAGGGCGCGCGATCGGGTGGCCGGGCGGCGCCGCGAGGTAAGCCGGCGCCGCGCAAGACCACGTCACCACGCCGGACGTCGTCACCCATCTCGTCGGCCGGTGCCTCGGTGGGCCGCGGTGTGCGGGCGGGTTGGCTGATGGTGGCCAAAGGCGCGGGCACCACCGCGCGTTCGGTCGGGCGGGCCCGCGACCTCGAACCCGGTCATCGCCGCGACGGCATCGCGTTGGCGCTTCTCGGCTTGGCGGTGATCATCGCGGCGAGTTCGTGGTTCGGCGCCGCCGGTCCGGTGGGGGACTGGCTCGACACGTTCTGGCGGACGCTGATCGGCGCGGCCGTCGTACTCGTTCCCATCGCCCTGGCCGCCGTCGGTGTGACGCTGATGCGCACTGAACCGGATCCGGACGCCAGGCCGAGGCTGATTCTAGGTTCGGCGATGATCGCGCTGCCCGCGCTCGGGTTGTGGCATCTGTGGGCCGGTTCGCCGCAGGATCCGGCGGCACGTCGGCACGCCTCGGGCTTCTTCGGGTTCGCGATCGGCGGTCCGCTCTCCGACGGGCTAACTGCCTGGATCGCCGCCCCGCTGTTGTTCATCGGTGTGTTGTTCGGCGTATTACTGGTGACCGGCACGACGATTCGCGAAGTGCCCTCGACCGTGCGCTCCATGTTCTCCGCCCGCGGTTACGACGAATACGATTACGACGAGTACGACGACGAGGACACCGCCGTCATATCCGAGTCCGACGATTTCTCCGACGGCTACTACGACGACCCTGTGGGGTACGGCGGCGATGCCGAACAGGCCTGGCCGACCGGCACGCCGATGGAGAACTACCCGCTCTCCGACGAAGCGCCGACGATTCCCGAACCGACCGCCAAGACGCGCAAGAAGAAGCAAAAGCAGTCGACGATGACGCTGGACCGCGTGGTCGACGGCCCGTACGCGCTACCGTCGCTCGAGCTTCTGATCGCCGGCGATCCTCCGAAACGGCGCAGCGCGGGCAACGATCGAATGATCGAGGCGATCACCGAGGTGCTCGACCAGTTCAAGGTCAACGCATCGGTCACCGGATGCACTCGGGGCCCGACCGTCACCCGGTACGAGGTTGAACTCGGCCCGGGCGTCAAGGTCGAGAAGATCACTGCGCTGCAACGCAATATCGCCTATGCGGTCGCGACCGAGAGTGTCCGGATGCTGGCGCCGATCCCGGGCAAGAGTGCGGTCGGTATCGAGGTTCCCAACATGGACCGCGAGATGGTCCGCCTGGCTGACGTGCTCACCGATCCGAGTACCCGTGGTGACCACCACCCGCTCGTCATCGGTTTAGGCAAAGACATTGAGGGCGAGTACATCTCGGCGAACCTCGCCAAGATGCCGCATCTGCTGGTCGCCGGCTCGACCGGTTCGGGCAAGTCGAGCTTCGTGAACTCGATGCTGGTGTCGCTGTTGGTGCGGGCCACGCCGGAAGAGGTCAGGATGATCCTGATCGACCCGAAGATGGTGGAACTCACGCCCTACGAAGGTATTCCGCATCTCATCACGCCGATCATCACCCAGCCGAAGAAGGCCGCCGCCGCGCTGGCGTGGCTGGTGGAGGAGATGGAGCAGCGCTATCAAGACATGCAGGCCTCGCGCGTGCGCCATATCGACGACTTCAACAAGAAGGTGCGCTCCGGCGAGATCACCACACCCCTGGGCAGTCAGCGTGAGTACAAGCCCTACCCGTACATCGTCGCGATCGTCGACGAGTTGGCCGACCTCATGATGACCGCCCCGCGCGATGTCGAGGATGCGATCGTGCGCATCACCCAGAAGGCCCGCGCGGCAGGCATTCACCTGGTGCTGGCCACGCAGCGACCGTCGGTGGACGTCGTCACCGGCCTGATCAAGACCAACGTGCCGTCACGCTTGGCGTTCGCCACGTCGTCGTTGACCGACAGCCGCGTCATCCTCGACCAGCAGGGCGCCGAGAAGCTGATCGGCATGGGCGACGGGCTGTTCCTGCCGATGGGGGCCAATAAGCCGATCCGTCTGCAGGGCGCATTCATCACCGACGACGAGATCCACGCCGTCGTGGAAGCGACCAAGTCGCAGGCCGAACCGGAGTACACCGAGGGCGTCACCAACGCCAAGACAAACAGCGAGCGCACCGACGTCGACCCCGACATCGGCGACGACATGGACGTCTTCCTGCAGGCGGTCGAGTTGGTGGTGTCGAGCCAGTTCGGGTCGACGTCGATGTTGCAGCGCAAACTGCGCGTCGGTTTCGCCAAGGCGGGCCGGTTGATGGATTTGATGGAGACCCGCAACATCGTCGGGCCGAGCGAGGGTTCCAAGGCCCGTGAGGTTCTCGTCAAACCCGACGAACTGGCCGCGACGCTGGCGTCGATCCGCGGCGCCGACACCCCAGAGGACGACGAGTGATTCGTGCACCGCTAGGAGCGCTCAGCGCAACAATGTGTGCACAAATCACTAGAGGGTCAATAGCATTCGGGTGTTGCCGAGGATGTTCGGCTTGACGTAGGACAGGTCGAGGAACTCGGCGACGCCGGTGTCGTACGAGCGGCACATCTCCTCGAAGACCTCCGCGGTGACGGGTGTTCCGTCGATCTCCCGAAACCCGTGCTTGCTGAAGAACTCGACTTCGAAGGTGAGCACGAAGATCCGCTCGAGGCGCAACTCGCGCGCGACGTCGAGCAGTTTGTCGACGATCGCGTGCCCGACGCCCTGGCCTCTGACCTTGGGATGCACGGCCACGGTGCGCACCTCGCCGAGGTCGGACCACAACACGTGTAGCGCGCCGCAGCCGAGCAGTTCGCCGCCCAGTTCGGCGACCCAGAACTCCTGAACTGCCTCATAGAGCGTCACCAGGTTCTTCTCCAGCAGGATCTTGCCGGAGTAGATGTCGACCAAGGTTTTGATGGCGGGGACATCTGAAGTTCGCGCACGCCGCACGACGACCTCGCCGGATTCTGCGCTCACAGGTGGAGAGTATCGGTTCGGGCAACCGATATTCTGTTGCGGTGTCGGGCCAACCCCATACTGATCCGCTGGTTCCGCGCGCCCGTATAGCGAACATCGCGAATGTGCTCACCGGCGTGCGGATGGCGTTGGTTCCGGTTTTCCTAGTGGTGCTGTTCGTCGGCGACGGGCATGAAACATTCTGGCGGATAGCCGCATTCGTCGTGTTCACCGTCGCGGTGATCACCGACCGGTTCGACGGGGCACTGGCGCGCAACTACGGCATGGTGACCGAGTTCGGCACACTGGCCGACCCCATCGCGGACAAAGCCCTCATCGGCGCGGCGCTGATCGGGCTTTCGCTACTGGGCGACCTGCCGTGGTGGATCACGGTGGTGATCCTGACCCGGGAGATCGGCATCACGGTGTTGCGGTTCGCGGTGTTGCGTCACGGCGTGATCCCGGCCAGCCGCGGCGGCAAGCTCAAGACGCTCGTACAAGGGGTGGCGATCGGGTTGTTCGTGCTGCCGTTGTCGGGTGCGTGGCTGGCCGCGGCCTGGGTGGTTATGTGCGCGGCGGTCATCCTGACGGTCGTCACAGGGGTCGATTACGTCGTGACGGCCGTCAAGGACTCCCGTGGACGACCCGCTGGTCAGTGACGACGCCCGCGCGCTTGTCGCCGACCTCACTGTGCGCGGGCAACGGTCGCGACCGCCGAATCGCTGACCGCGGGTTTGCGGGCGGCCACACTGGCCGGCGTGCCGGGGCGAGCGCGGTGTTACGCGGCGGCCACGGTGTTCCTCGGCATCGCCGGGCCGGTCGGGACCGACGTCGTCGAGTTGCGGCTGAACGGATCACGCTGGGAGATCCGGCCTCGCCGCGGTCCGGGAGGCCGTCGTGCGCCTGCGGTCGGCCCTCACTCGACAGTGATCTGCGCCATCCGGGAACCAACAGGCCCACGCTCAGCGTTGCCCTATTGGATCCCCAGACACTGACTCCGAAGGGAGAGCACGATGACGGCATTGCTGCGCGAGGTGATCGGCGACGTGCTGCGTCGTGCCCGCGTCGACCAGGGACGCACCCTGCGCGAAGTGTCCGACACCGCCCGGGTCAGTCTGGGCTACCTCTCCGAGGTCGAACGTGGCCGCAAGGAAGCCTCGAGCGAATTGCTCAGCGCGATCTGCGGTGCCCTCGACGTTCCGCTGTCTCAGGTGCTCTTTGACGCCGGTCAGCAGATGGAGCGTGAGGAGAGCGCCGCCTTCGCCGGTGCCGCCAACATCGACGCCACCACCAAGGTGGTCATCCCGCAGGTCGTGTCGATGGCGGTCGCCTGACGCGCTGAGCCGACCACTACCGACTGTGGTGATACGCGCTGACCCGATAGATTGGGCAGCACGGGAAGCCGGGCCGGCGAGTCCGACACAACGACACGAAGGCGGAGTGAACTGACATGGCCAATCCGTTCGTCAAGGCGTGGAAGTACCTCATGGCGCTGTTCAGCTCCAAGGTGGACGAATACGCCGACCCGAAAGTGCAGATTCAGCAGGCCATCGAGGAAGCCCAGCGCCAGCACCAGGCCCTGACCCAGCAGGCCGCCCAGGTGATCGGCAACCAGCGCCAGCTGGAGATGCGTCTGAACCGCCAGCTCGCCGACATCGAGAAGTTGCAGGTCAACGTGCGGCAGGCGTTGACGCTGGCCGATCAGGCCGTCGCCAACGGCGACGCCGCCAAGGCCACCGAGTACAATAACGCCGCCGAAGCGTTCGCCGCGCAGTTGGTTACCGCCGAGCAGAGCGTCGAGGATCTCAAGACCCTGCACGACCAGGCGCTCAACGCGGCCGGCCAGGCCAAGAAGGCCGTCGAGCAGAACGCGATGATGCTGCAGCAGAAAATCGCCGAACGCACCAAGCTGCTGTCCCAGCTCGAGCAGGCCAAGATGCAGGAGCAGGTCAGCTCGTCGCTGCGCTCGATGAGCGAGTTGGCCGCCCCGGGCACCACGCCCAGCCTCGACGAGGTGCGCCAGAAGATCGAGCGCCGGTATGCCAACGCCATGGGCGAGGCCGAGTTGGCCCAGAACTCGGTGCAGGGCCGGATGTTGGAGGTCCAGCAGGCCAGCGTGCAGATGGCCGGGCATTCCCGGCTGGAGCAGATCCGCGCCTCGATGCGCGGTGAGCAGTTGCCCGCGGGCGGCAACGCCGCTCCGCAACCCGCGACCCCGGCGACCAATCCGCAGCAGGCGACACCGGAAAATCCGCTGTCTCAATAGTTCGTGAGGACACCAGTGAGTTCGCAGAGGAGTCGACCCGAGCCGTTGCGCTCGCTGGTGCAACGGGGTGTCCAGAACGGCATCGACACTGCCGCCGAGTGGTCCGATGTCCTGGCCGACAAGCTGAACGCCGCCGCCGACCCGCGCGCCAAGCTGCTCCGCAAGCGGCGCTGGGCGCTGCGGCTCACCGTGTTCTTCACGATTTCCTGTGTGTTCTGGATCGGCGTGACCGGCGTGGTGGCCGCCTGGGATGTTCCCGCATGGGCGCTGCTCATCCCGTCGCCGATCGCCGTCGGAGCTGCTTTCTTGGCCACGTTGACGTTCTTGCGGTACCGCTGGCTGCGCCGCGAGCCGCTGCCGCCTCCGCGGTCCCGCGCCACCCGCAGGCTTCCACCGTGGGGATCGGCAGCCCGCCAGCCGATGGCGGCGTTGGCCACCTCCGAGCGTGGATTCTTCTCCCTGCTCGGGGTCCTGGAGCGGGGGCGGATGCTGCCTCCGGACGAACTCCGCGAGCTGGCCGCCGCGGCGAACCAGACGGCGACGACCATGGCAGCCACCGCGAACGAAGTGATGTCGATGGAGCGGGCGGTCCGCGCGACGCCGCAGTCGCGCGCCCACCTGGTGCCCACCATCCAGGCGTTCACGGCGCAACTGGATCACGGGGCACGGCAGTACGGCGAAATGGTCAACGCCGCAGCACAGCTGGTGTCGGCGGCGAACGCCGGTCCGACATCCACCTCACCGATGTGGCAACAGCGTTACCGCGACGAGCTGTCCAATGCCACCGATCGGCTGGTCGGCTGGGCCGAGGCGTTCAACGAACTCGGCCACGTCCGCGGGGCCTAGTCGGACGACGATCAAGCGGTGAGGCACGAGCCGCGTTGTGGGGCCCCACGCGAAGCGTAGGGGAAAGTCCGACGCGACGGGCGTAGTCACATCGTGGGGCGCAGCGCCGGGAACACCGCCGCGACCAGACCGCGCACCGTCGCCTTGAAGAAGTCCAGAGTGTCGAAGTAGTCGCGCCACAACGTGATTCGGCCGGCGTGCACCTCGAACGATCCGCACACCCAGAACTGCAGGCGCACCGGTCCGAACACCAGCGCGTCGGTGCGTTCGGTGAGCACGGAGCTGCCGTCGGCGGCGATGCGGTGAATTTTCACCTCGAAGCCGAACCGGCCCTGACCGCGACGCATCAGGCCGATGATGCGCTGGCGGCCGCGGATCGTGGGGTAGCCGACGTTGTGCCATTCGGCGTGATCGGCGAGCAGGCCGTCGGCGGTGTCGAAATCCTCGTCCTGCAAGGCGTAGAGGAACGTTTCCACCGCCCGGATGTTGTCGACGTCGGTTTTCAGTTCAGAAGCCTGGTCGGTCATGGGCGCAAGCCTAGTGCCGCGCCGCTGTGGCAGGGTAGCCCAATGCGCGTGGCGGTGGTTGCTGGACCGGATCCGGGACATGCCTTTCCGGCACTCGCGTTGTGCCTTCGTTTCCTGGCCAACGGGGATACGCCGACGCTGCTGACCGGGACGGAATGGCTGGACACGGCCCGCGACGCCGGGGTGGCCGCCGTCGAACTCCTCGGCTTGGATCCGGTGGACACCGACGACGACACCGACGCCGGCGCGAAGGTCCACCAGCGTGGCGCCCGGATGGCTGTGCTCAACGCGCCGCAGATGCGTCAGCTCGCGCCGGACCTCGTGGTCTCCGACGCCATCACCACGGCGGGCGGGTTCTGCGCCGAACTGCTCGGGCTGCCCTGGGTCGAGTTGAATCCGCACCCGCTGTACCGGCCGTCGAAGGGCCTCCCGCCGATCGGCAGCGGGCTGGCGCCCGGCGTCGGCGTCCGCGGCCGGTTGCGCGACGCGATCCTGCGCACCCTCTCCGCCCGGTCGTGGCGGCAGGGCATTCGCCAGCGCTCGGCGGCGCGTGTGCAAATCGGTTTGCCCGCAGACGATCCCGGCCCGCGCCGACGGTTGATCGCCACGTTGCCGGCGCTGGAGGTGCCGCGGCCGGACTGGCCTGCCGAAGCCGTGGTGGTGGGTCCGTTGCACTTCGAGCCGACGTCGGCGACGCTCGCCATCCCGCCGGGCGACGGACCCGTCGTGGTCGTCGCACCGTCGACCGCCACCACCGGGGAACGCGGCCTTGCCGAGGTCGCGTTGGAGACCTTGACGCCGGGGGAGGCGTTGCCACCGGGTTCGCGCGTCGTGGTGTCGCGACTCGGCGGCACAGAGGTCGCGGTGCCGCCGTGGGCGGTGGTCGGGCTGGGAAGACAGGACGAACTGCTCTCGCATGCCGACCTGGTGATCTGCGGAGGCGGCCACGGCATGGTGGCCAAGACACTGTTGGCCGGAGTTCCGATGGTGGTGGTCCCCGGCGGGGGCGACCAATGGGAGATCGCGAATCGTGTTGTGCGGCAGGGGAGTGCGCAGCTGGTGCGCCCTCTCGCTCCGGATGCGCTGGCGCAGGCGGTGCGCGAGGTCTTGGGCACACCCCGCTACCGGCAGGCGGCGCGGCGGGCGGGGGCGACGGTCGCCGACGTCGAAGATCCGGTACGGGTGTGCCATGAAGCGCTGGCCGCGTCGGCGTAGTTTGGGCTCGTGCGGTTGACGGAATTTCATCAGCTCGTCGAGGAACAGTTCGGCCCGGTGCGAGGCTCGTCGCTGCTCGTCGACCACGTCCTGAGCGCACTGGATGGGCGCACCGCCGAACAGGCCATCGAGGAGGGCGTCGATCCCCGGGACGTGTGGCGTGCGCTGTGCTCGGACTTCGACGTTCCGCGTGATCAGTGGTGAATCGCTAGCGTTTGTCCTCGGCGCGACCGGTGCCCACGGTGTGTGACGGGCCCACCCGATCGTCGCCGCTGTCGGACTCCGGCACCTGTGAAGCCGGTTGTTCGTCAGCGGGAGAGGCCGTCGCACCGCCCTCGGTCTCGCTCGGCGACGGTGCCTTGCTCGCTGCATCCGTCGCCGGTTTCACAGCGCCCGCGGTTCGTTCGCCGCCGTCGTCTCCTGGGCCTTCCGGCTTGGCCGACATCTGCCGACCCTCGTACGGGGGAATCTCGGGTTTGACGTCCTTGGGCGGTTCGTTAGTGAATCCCGTCTGGAAGTCCGGCTTTCCGCTGTTCTCGTGTGCGGGGACGGACTCATCACCGCGATAGGTGTCCGACGGACGGTCCGCCGGTCCGCCCGAGGGTTGATCGGATCCGGTTCCGCGCTTTCCTCGTTCCTCCGGCTCTGTCATGACAATCACTCCTCACTTGTCGCCGCGGGATCTGCGGCGACGAATCGACGGTCTCAGGCGCGTTGACCCAGGACCAACGCCGTTTCCCGGTGCAACCGGCCGAAGTTGTAGTACGCCGCGCAGGCGCCCTCGGGAGACACCATGCATGTCCCGATCGGTGTCTCCGGTGTGCACGCGGTCCCGAAGACCTTGCACTCCCATGGTTTGATGACGCCCTTGAGCACCTCACCGCACTGGCATGCCTTCGGATCGGCCACCCGCACACCCGGCATGGCGAAGGTGCGTTCGGCGTCGAAGTCGGCGTAGTCGGGGTGGAGCCGCAGCGCGCTCTGCGAGATGAAACCCAGCCCCCGCCACTCGAAATGCGGTCGCAGCTCGAACGTCTGCGCCATCAGCTTGAGTGCCTGGGTGTTGCCTTCGGGACGCACCACCCGCGTGTACTGGTTTTCGACCTCGCAGCGACAGCCCCGAATCTGCTGCAGCAGCATGTGCACCGACGCGAGGATGTCGAGCGGTTCGAATCCCGCCACCACCATCGGTTTTCCGTACACATCGGGGACGAACCGGTACGGGCGCAGCCCCACCACCGTCGAGACGTGTCCGGGCCCGAGGAATCCGGACAGTCGCAGGTCGGGGGACTCCAGGATCGCCTTGATGGGCGGAACGATCGTGACGTGGTTACAGAAGACGCTGAAGTTACTCACGCCCAAAGCTTTCGCGCGCACCAGCGTCACGGCGGTGGACGGCGCGGTTGTCTCGAAGCCCACTGCGAAGAACACAACCCGCCTGTCGGGGTTGTCGATCGCTATCTTGAGGGCGTCCAGCGGCGAGTACACGAAGCGCACATCGGCACCGCGGGCCTTCGCCTCGATGAGGTTGCCCCGCGATCCCGGCACCCGCATCATGTCGCCGAACGTCGTGAAGATGACGTCCGGTTGTTCGGCCAGCCACATCGCGTCGTCGACGCGTCCCATCGGGATGACGCACACCGGGCATCCCGGCCCGTGTACCAGCTCGACCGTCTCCGGCAGCAGATGCTCGATGCCGTGGCGGTAGATGGTGTGGGTGTGGCCGCCGCACACCTCCATGAACTTGAACTCGTCGTCGCCGGCGAGGTCGGTGATGGATCTGACCAGCGCGCGTGCTGCGGCCGGGTCGCGGAATTCGTCGACGAATCTCATGGTTTGCCTCTCAAGCGATTTCGGACGAGTTGAACGCTTCGATCTCGGCGGTGTAGTCGGCGCCCATCTTCTGCACCTGGTCGAGGGTAAGAGTGGCCTCGCGTTCGTCGATCTTGGCCATCGCGAATCCGACGTGGACCAGAACCCAGTCGCCGACCTGCAGATTGTCGTCGGCCAACAGGCGCACGCTGATGGTTCTGCGGACGCCGTTCACGTCGACCTTGGCCAGCGATTGTTCGGCGTCGACGATGTCGACCACCTGACCGGGGATGCCGAGGCACATTTCGGTCTCCTCTCAACAGATCCGCGGCAGGGGGTCGCCGACGAGCATGTCGACGATCCGGCTGCCACCGAACGACGTTCGTAGCGCGACGATTCCGCGGGGTTCGGGGACGATCTCGCCGACCACCGCGGCCTGCGCGCCCTGCGGGTGGCCGCGCAGCGCGGACACCGCGGCATCGGCTTCGTCGGCGGGCACCACGGCGACGAACTTGCCCTCATTCGCCACGTAGAGCGGGTCGATGCCGAGCATGTCGCACGCCCCGAGCACCTGCGGCAGGACGGGCAGCCTCTCCTCGTCGAGGATCATCGCGAAGGGCGAGTCTTTGACGAGTTCGTTAGCCACCGTGCCCACACCCCCGCGGGTCGCATCGCGCATCCACCTTGTCGACGGCGCCGCGGTCATCAGCAGCTCGACGAGTTCGTGCACCGGCGCCGTGTCCGAGGCGATGTCGGCGTCGATGGCCAGATCGCCGCGCGCCAGCATGACGGCCATCCCGTGCTCGCCGATCGTGCCTGACAGCACGACCTTGTCGCCGGGCTTTACGCTGTCGCGGGACAGTCGCCGGCCCTCGGGAATCAACCCCATGCCCGCGGTGCAGATGTAGACGCCGTCGGCGGCGCCCCTGCCGACGACCTTCGTGTCGCCGGTGACGATCTGCACCCCCGCGTTCAATGCGGCTTCGCCCATGTCCGCGACGATCTCGCGCAGTTCGGCGATCGGAAAGCCCTCTTCGATCACGAACGCCGCCGAAAGCCACTGTGGGCGGGCGCCGGACACGGCCAGGTCGTTGATCGTGCCGTGCACCGCGACGTGGCCGATGGAGCCGCCAGGGAAGCGCCGCGGCGACACCACGTAGGAGTCGGTGGAGAATGCCAGTTGTTCACCCGACGGCATCCGCACCGCGGCCGCGTCACCGAGTTGTTCGAGTTCGTCGTTGCGGAAGGCCTCGAGGAACACCGCGTCGACGAGCGCTGCCGACGACTTGCCGCCCGCCCCGTGTGCGAGCGTCACCACGTCGTCGAGCAGACGGGGTCGTCGCTGGCGGAACTTGTCGATCCGTTCCAGCACCCGGTCTTCGCGTTCGGACGCGCTCGCAGCTCGTGTCATGTGGAATGCGCTCCGTTCAGTGTGCGGGCCGTGGTGGTGTGCAGGTGTGTCTGGACTACCGACCAGAGTTGGTAGCCGAGCATCGCGTGGCTCTCCTGGATGCGGTGGATGCTCTGTGAGTGGATGGTGAAACAGAAGTCGAGGTCGTCGGCGGCCGCCATCCGCCCGCCGTCATGGCCGGAGAAGCCCACGGTCAGCAGACCTCGTCGCTTGGCTTCGGTGATCGCGGTCATCAGATCGTCGGAGTTGCCGGACGTGGACAGCGCGATCGCAACGTCGCGGTCGCGGGCGTGGGCGATGATCTGGCGTTTGAAGATCAGCTCGAACCCGACATCGTTGCCGAGCGCGGTAACCACGGCGTTGTCGGCGGCGAGCGACCACGCGGCGATCGGCCTTCCGCGCGCCGGTCGGCTGAACAGCGAGGCCAATGTCGCGGCGTCGGTGGAACTTCCGCCGTTGCCGAAGGTGTACAACCGCCCGCCGCGGCCGAACCGCTCGGCCATCTGCGTTCCGGCCGCGGTCAAACTATCGCCGTACTCATCTAGCGATTCCCGTTGAAGCCGAGCGCTTTCAGCGGCCTTACCGCGGGCCGAGGCCGCGAGATCGTCGAGCAGGCTCGTGGCGTCGGTCTCCTCGGACTCGATAAACGGGTACAGGAAACCGGTGGCATCGGATTCGGTCATCGGCGCACCTCCTCGGGCTCGACGCGCGAGATCGCCGCGCCGGCGTGAAGCAGGACGAGGTCGTCGACGGCGACGTCACCGATCAGCGTGACGTCGACCCACTCCTCGCCGTCGGCGGTGCGTACCAGCGCCGAACTCGTCGCGTCGACCGGTTCGGCGAGCACCTCGCCGAGCCGCCCCTCGTCGCTGCACGTCACGCAGACGGCAGCGGGCTGCGCCGGTCCGAGCAGACCCTGATGCTCGAAGCAGACGTGGGTGAGCTCCCACAGCAGGTGATACAGCAGCACGAACGCTCCGGTGGCGGGCACCATCGGGTCGTCGGTGTCGATCCAGAGGATGTGGTTCGCCGCTCCCGCAGGCGGACGCGGTCCGGAGCCGATCCACAGCGTCAGGACGCCCCACGCGCGGGCGCGCTGCATGGCGTCGACGACAGACGGTTCGTCCGCCGATGCCACCGCGACCAGCAGATCACCGGGCCGGCTGGCCACCCGCGTCTGCGCGACCGGATCCGGTTCGACCAGGGCGACCGACGGAAGCGCCCGCTTGCCCATGATCACCGGGTGCACGAACTCGACCGCGATGTGGTGGGCGTGCGGTTCCCATTGCGGTGAGATCACCCACAGGGTCGCGCCGTCGTTGAACCGGCGGGCCAGATCCAGCGCGGCGGCGGCCAGGTCGGCGGATAACTCGTCGCCGACATACGGTCGCTCAGCGATCGTCATCGCGATACTCCCTGTCCGAGAATAGAGTTCACAAGATCGAGCGTTGTCTGCGTGGCCCCTTCGAGGTCGGCGGCCTCCTCGTCGGTCAGCGTCCCGCAGATCCAGTCCCAGTGGGCGGAGACGATCGTCCCAGGTTTCGGAGGGGGCGCCAGTGACAGCCCTCCCCGCTTCCATGTGATTCGCTCGGCGCGCCGATCGCCCAGTACCAGGCGACCGTCTCCGTATTTCAGCGGCCGCGACGTGATCTCCGCCTGGTCGCCGGTGACGGACGTGACGGTGCCCCACCGGATGCGGCAAGCCTGCATGACGCCCATCGCGGTGTCGGCGTCGCGTCCCAGGAACTTCACCCAGGGGTAAACGACCAAGACGTGAAAGCTGTGGTGTGCCAGGGCATCAGAGGTGGAGGAAACAGCGTCGAGCAGTCCGGTGACTTGGCCGGTGAACGAGGCACGTAGCCGGGCGAGCAGGTGCTCGGGATCCACCTTGCTCAGCGCGCGACCACCGATCCAGTAAGCGCGAACGACCTCTTCGTCGAGTGCGTCAGAGGCGCCGAGCGCCTCGGCGATGGCGGACAGATACGGCCAGGCTCCATCGAATTCGCGTGCATGCGAGGCGAGCCCGGAAGTGGCGTTGACCTCGGCGGGTCCACAGTAGCCGAGCTCGTTCGGCGGGTACGCGTAGCGGCCGAACTCCGTACGACCGTCCTTGCCGTTCATGATGCGTTCCCCACCAGGAGCTGGCCGAGCGCGATACCGCCGTCGTTGGGCGGCACTATGCGATGGGTCATCGCGTCGATGCCCCTGTCGTGTAGCCCGTTCAGCGTCAACTCGAGGAGCAGCGCGTTCTGGAAGACCCCCCCGGAAAGGGCCACGGGACGCGACGAGTCGGCGTGTGTGCAAGCGAGGTCGACGACCAGGTCGGCGACCGCGCGATGGAACCGGGCGCCGATGCCGGACGGGGATATGCCCGCACGGAGGTCAGCGACGATAGCGTCAAGTACGGGCGCGGGATCGATCACCGCCGCGGAGTCGGATGTGTCGACGCTGAATGCGTAAGGCTCTGTGCCGCAATCGACGCCGCGGGACATGCCCTCCAGCTCGATCGCGGCCTGCGCTTCATAGTCCACCATGTGCCGCACGCCGACGAGCGAGGACACCGCGTCGAACAGCCGGCCCATGCTGGAGGTCGGTACGCACCCGAGACCGGTCTCGAGTTGCCGGGCAAGCGCTTGACGCTCGTCGGGTGGACAGGCCGAGACCGGGGGCAGTTCGGGATCCCACGCGATCCCCGCCGACCGCAGGTGTGCCAGGGCCATCCGATACGGGCGCAGGACGCTGACGTCACCACCGGCGAGGGGCACGTACTTCAGGTGCGCGAGCCGTTGGTAGCCCTTGTAGTTGGCCAGCAGCACCTCGCCGCCCCACACCGCACGGTCGGGCCCGTAACCCGTTCCGTCGAAGGCGAACCCGAGCACCTGTGTGGACCCGTCGAGGCCGTGTTCGGCCATCACCGCGGCGATGTGTGCGTGATGATGCTGAACTAGTTTGACCGGCCGGTCGGCGGCGTTGCGCCGGGCCCACTCGGTCGACCGGTACAGCGGATGCGCGTCGGCGACCAACACCTGCGGCGCGACGGACGTCAATTCCCGCAGGTGGCGTTGGGCGGAATCGAACGCCGACAGCGTCGCCAGGTCGTCCATGTCGCCGATGTGCTGGCTCAGCCATGCGTATCGGCCGTCCGCGACCGCCATGGTGTTCTTCAGGTCGGCGCCGACCGCCAGCGAGGGCGGTACCGGCATCGGCAACGCCACGGGCAGCGGCGCATAGCCGCGCGATCGCCGGATCGGCAATTCCACCGGCTCGTATCCGCCGTCGAGAGTGATCACCCGCATCACGGAGTCGTCGCAGGGCACCAGGATTTCGCGGTCGTTCATCAGCCAACCGTCGACGATGCGCGAAAGCCGTTCCAGCGCGGTCGCATCGACGAAGCAGATCGGCTCGCCGGCGAGGTTGGCCGAGGTCATCACCAACACGGTCGGTCCGGGTGCGTCGCCGGGCAGCCCGAACAGCAGAGCGTGCAACGGGGTGTAGGCCAGCAGGATGCCCAGGTCGGGGTTGTGCGGTGCGACGGCGTCGGCGACGGGGGCGCCGTCGCGCCGCGGCATCAACACGATGGGGCGTTGCGGTCCGGCCAGCAACCGCGCTGACGGCGCATCGATCTCGACCAGGCCGCGAGCGGTCGCGAGGTCGGGTGCCATCACCGCGAATGGTTTCTCGCCGCGGCGCTTCCTGGCACGCAACTCGGCGACCGCGCGTTCGTCGGCGGCGTCGCAGGCCAGGTGGTAGCCGCCGATGCCCTTGACCGCCAGGATGCCTCCGTCGGTCAGTAACCGGCGCGCGCGCCGCAGCGCGGATTCGCCCGTCATGGTGGCTCCCGCGAGGTCGCGGTAGGTCAACGTTGGGCCGCAGGCGGGGCAGCAGACGGGCTGGGCGTGGAACCTGCGGTCGGCGGGATCGTGGTATTCGCGCGCGCAGGCCTCGCACATGTCGAAGCCCGCCATGGTCGTGGCGTGCCGGTCGTAGGGCAGCGAGGCGATGATGGTGAAGCGCGGTCCGCAGTTGGTGCAGTTGATGAACGCATGACGGAAACGTCGGTTGCGCGGGTCGCGTTGTTCGGCGGCGCAATCGGAGCACATGGCGACGTCGGGTGAGGTGAGCGTGCGGCCACCGTCGGTCCGCGAGGTGTCGGCGATGACGAAACCCGTCCCGCCCGCGACCGGAAGCGCTTCGGTGTCAAGGCCTTCGATCACCGCCAGCGGCGGCGGGTGGTCGCGCAACCGGATCAGAAACGTCTCGACGTCGGCGGTCTCGCCCTCGACGACGACGAGCGCGCCCGCGCTGTCGTTGCGGACGCTTCCGGTCAGCCCCAGCGCGGCCGCTGTCGTATACACGAAGGGGCGGAAGCCGACGCCCTGGACCACTCCCCGGACCCGGACACGCAGCCGGCACCGCGTGGTCACGGTGAATCCTCAAGGCCCGGAACCGGTTCGCCCCTGCCCAACAATTGCAGACCCGCGAGTGCGGCGTCGGCCCCTGCCTTGTCGGTCTTCTCCACCGCGAAGCCCATGTGGATGATGACCCAGTCGCCCGGTGCGAACGTCTCCTCGGGCAGCATGCCGACGTTGACCTTGCGGTGCTCACCCGCGACGTCGACGAGGGCCAGCTGATCGCCGTAGCCCTCCAGCATCGTCACGACCTGCCCCGGTATCCCCAGACACATCGGTCAGCCCTCCGCCACCGAGACGTGGGCCGATAGTCCGGCGACCACCTCGCCGATCACCCGCACCGCCTCTGGTACGGCCGCCGCGACGGCATCCGACAGACCGATACCCTCGTCGACGCGGTCGACCTCGCAGCCGATCACCACGGTGAAGGGCGGGGTGCCGCCGAGCGCATTGAGGCTGTCGAACACCGCCGCGGGATCCATCGCGTGCGCGTCCAGACCCGTTGCGGCCCGGGCGTCGGTGAGGTCGGCCTCGAATACGTGGAGCGTGCCGGGCGCGCCGCGACTCGGGATGGCGTCGACGAGGACCAGGGCGTCGCAGCCGTCGAGCAGGTCGTAGGCGAGGTGCATGCCGCCGATCCCGTAATCCCTGACCGCAACGTGTGGTCCGGCGAGGTCGGGCGGCACGCGGCGCATCACCTCGGGGCCGAAGCCGTCGTCCCCGAGGAAGATGTTGCCGAGTCCGGCTACCAGAATTCGAGAGATCGGGACACCTCGTCCGGCTTCACATCCGGCGCATCTTCATGTAGCGCCGCGCATCCGGTACGGAGCGGATGCCGATCAACGCCGCCGCCACGGCCACGACCGCCACGGCTCCGACCGCGATCCAGCCAATCACTTCCATTGCGGACTCCCTTCAACCAGAGGTTCGACCTCGTCAGGTGCGAAGTACAGGTAGCGGCCGTACCAGTCGTGCAGTTCGGCACCGGGATCGTCCTCGATGACGACGCCGATATGGTGCTCGCCGTCGACGTCCTCATGCACCGAGGTGACGCGCGCGATCTTGTCGGCGTAGAACACGTCCTGCGCGTCGGCCCGCCGGGAGGGGTGCAACCGCACACGGCTGCCGCGGGCGATGCGAGTGTCGTTGACCAGCACCGCGTCCGAGTCCGGCTGCACCGCCGTATCGGCCATGGGATCCCACCACTCGACGCCGGCCGGGATCTGCGGGATCAGGTCCGGCTCCCCGCCCGGCACATGCGGGTTCCGCAGCACGCCGTGCAGATCGAGCATCGCCTCGGGCGACATCGAGTCGCAGCGGTCGATGATCGCCGCGGCGCGTTGATCGGTGGCCCGGGCCTGCGCCTTCTCGTCGTCGGTCATGGTCATGATGCGCAGCGTCAGGATCTCGTCGATCTCGGTCGAGTCGTAGAGCGCACCCTTGCTCTGCTCGGCGATCTCGGGGTGGTCGTAGAGGATGATCGGCGACGCGAGCACGAGATCCCGATGTGGCGCCGGTCCGGCGAGCACCGGAAAGCAGCGGTACTGGCGACACCGCGCCACGGCGTCGGCGGCCCACTCCGGCGGTTCGAGCAGGGAGATGAACTCACCGTCGGCCACCTCCAGCAAGAGGTGGGTCCCGATCAGTGACACGGCGATCGCCTCGTCCTTGTCGCCGGCCGGTGCAGCGGTGTTGCACACATCGAACGTGAGCCGCAGCAAGTCGCCGTTTTGCTCGGCGGAGACGTCGAGTCGGCCGCTCAGCTCGCGGCGCGTCCGCACCAGCCTGCCGCCCGCGACGGGCTCGATCTCTCTCGCCGACGGAACCGAGATGTCCAATGTCCGAGGCAGGCTCATGACCGGGAACGGGTCGATCGGGATCTCGCACTCGACGGCCTCGTCCCAGCTGACCCATGCATCGGCCCCCGAACGCAGCTCACCGACCGGTTCGAACCGTCCACCCCCGGCGTCGCGTTCGACGCTGCGGCGCTGCAATTGCAAGAAGCGGATCACACCGGTAACCATCGGGATGCCGTGCGGGTCCACCAGCACCTGGGTGCACAGCGAGGCGTCTTCTCCGATGGCGGCCTCCGCGGCGCCGTTCGGTCCCAGAACGCCGAACTGCCAACGGGACTGGTTCTTGCTCGAGCTCGCTCGGTAGGGATACAGCAGGTACCCCTCGTAGAGCACCGCGTCCGCGACGGCCCGGGCGTGATCCCAGTCTGCGGTCATCGAATCTCCTCTGCGGTGTGAGCGGCCAGTAGCGAGACGATCGCGTCGTCGTAGTTCAGGAGGCCGCGGGCTGATTTGAACTCGGACAGCGCGTCGATGGTGTCGTGACTCAGCCGCAACCAACCGGTGTTGGGAAAGTGCAGGCGCATCAGGTCGTGCCACGTCGACACGGGCAGGTCGTAGTGGTCCTCGCGATCCCAGGGGACCTGCTGAACGCTGAAGTTCTTTTCACCGCGGGAAAAAACCGTTCCACTGAACAGGAATTGCAGCGGAACCCCACCCTCGCCCAGCGCATGGAAGTATTTGGCCGCAGTCACCTCGAGGTCGTATGTGCACTCGAGCGGCAGGTCGACCTGCGTGGTCCCGGTGAAGCCCGGAACCATGGTGCTGGCATGCTGCCAAAGGAAGTTGTGTTGTGTGGTGTCCCAGCGCTCACGGGGTCCGAACAGGTCGAGCAGTCCGAACGCCTCGTCATCGGAGTACCGGCGGCGCAACGGTTCGATGCGGACCTGGCACCGCAGCGCGATGGCATGCACGGGGTCGTCACCGTCGGAAGCGATACCGATCCGGGCCGTGAGCACCGGTGCCACCGCGTACGGTTCGGCGCGGATGTCGAGCACCGCGAAGGTCAGCTCTGGCACGGCGCCACCACCTTCGCCCGGTCACGCACGTGCTCGAAGAAATCGTCGAGATATCCGCGCACCTGCTGACCGCCGTCGAAACCGTGCCACAGCTGGCGGAGCCTGCCGACGAACTCGTAGCAGGCGTCGATGGGCACCAGGAAGCATTCCGGTGCCCGACGTTCATCGTCGGGCACCCGCACCAGCAGGGCCTCGGTGTCGTCGGCGAGCAGGTCAACCCGCGGGTCCGCCGCACGGACGCCGTCCCACGCGGAGAGGTCCAGTTCAGACTCGGTCGCGCCCGCCGGCCCGGGATAAAAGGCCACCACGCGATTCAACGTCGAGTTCCTGAAGAAGAACGCCAGCCCGACCGGGATCTGAAGAAGCTGCCAATCCCGGCGTCCCAGCCCGAATTCCGGGAAGGACAGCCAGCGGTCGGGGACCGCGCGATAGCGGAGCTCGGCGCTGGTGTCGGTGAACAGCAGATAACAGCCGCGGCATACGCACATCAGCGCTCGCGCTTCGACATTCACGACGTGCTGGTGTTCGTCGGCGATCGCTTCGGCGCACATCTCACAGCGTTCGCCCGCGGGTGCGGGGGCGCCGCGGTTGGCCCGGATCATCGCGAGCACGTCGTACGCGCTGGTCATGCCACACCCGCCTCGGTGGCTTGCGCGCCCATCGCGATCGACAGCACGCCGTCGCGCGCCAGCAGCGGAATCGGCTCCAGGTGAGTGAGCGGATCGGAGCCCTCGTCGACGCAGGCTCCCGCGTGCACAACGTCGAAATGGGCATGGCAGCGCGGGCAGCGCAGCACCGGGTCACCCGCGGGTGACCCGATGCTGCGGTGGAGCGCGGCACCGGCCAGCGATTCATGGCAGACACCGCACCGGTCGCGGTAGGCGAACACCTCGTCGCCGATGCGGCACGCCAGCACAGTGGTTCCCGCCACCGAGAACCCGCCGACCTCGCCGGGCGTCAGGTCGGTGAATTCGGGGACGGGGTGCCACGAGGAATGTCCGGGCGCGCGCTGCTCGACGTGGCTGAACAGCGTTGCCGGCGAAATCATCGTCGGGCTCGGCTCCGGCGCAACCACCTCGATCGCGGTTACCTCGGGGGCCGCCGCCCGGATGGCGTCCTCAACGGTCAACTCCAGGGTGACCGCCGACGAGGGGCAGCTCTTGCAGCTGCCGGCGAACTGCAGGCGGACGGTGAATCCGTGTGAGCCGTCGTCGACGGTTTCGAGAAGCGTCACGTCACCGCCGTGTGAGCCGAGATAGGGCCGCACCCTGTCCAAGGCGTCCCCGACGCGCCGGTGGATATCGTGCGGGTGCAAGCCGTGTACGAGCAGCAGGCTCGCGACGAGGTCGTCGCCGGCCAGCCGTTCGGCGATCCGGGCGTCGGCGCTCACCGCGATCCGCAGCATCCGCTCGAGTGCGGCGCCGTAGAGATCGGTGACCTCACCGAGGAGTTGGACCGCCCGCTCGTGTGCGGCGGGGCCGCCTGCGGCCGACGCATCGAGCAGGGCCTGTATCCGGTCACCCGCCGTACGCCATTGCGCGTCGTTCTCGATCGGCGGGGCCATTCCCTATTCCCCGGTGACGGACTGGGTGGGGGAGTGCAGCAGGTCCAAGGTTTTCCCTTTACCCAGGTACATGTGCACGCCGCACGGCAGGCACGGGTCGAAACTTCGAACGGTGCGCATGATGTCGATGCCCTTGAAGTGCTCCCTGTCGTTCTCCTCGAAGATCGGCTGGCCCTGGACCGCGTCCTCGTAGGGTCCCGGTGTGCCGTAGCTGTCGCGGGGATTCGCATTCCACGGTGTCGGTGGATAGGGGTGATAGTTGGCGATCTTGCCGTCGCGAATCACCATGTGGTGACTCAGGACTCCGCGTACCGCTTCGGTGAACCCGCAACCGATGCCCTCGTCGGGCACCTCGAACTTCTCCCAGGTCTTCGTCCGGCCGGCGCGGATCTCCGTCAACGCCTTCTCCGCGAAGTGCAGGGCGCAGGCGGCCGCATAGGCCTGGAAGTACGTTCGGGCGCGATTGCGCTCGAGTGTGTTGCTGCCGTATTGCGGGATCTTCCACTCGAGCTCGACCGGGCCCTTCAGGGCCGTCTTGGGCAGGTTGATCTGCACACTTTGGCCGGTCGCCTTGACATAGCCGATGTCGACCAGCCCGGCGAGCGCGGTGGACCACAGCCGTGCCAACGGCCCGCCGCCGGTGTCCAGCGCCAGGTGGTCCGTGCCGTCGAACCAGCGCGGAGCCATCACCCAGCTGTAGTTACCGTCGAAGTCGCGCTTCTGTGGCCGCGGGTTGGTGTGCTGGTTCCAGGGGTGCCGTCGGTCGATGGGATTGCCCAGCGGATCGGTCTTGACGAACATCTCCTGATCGGTCCAGTCGTCATAGTACGAGTGGCCCAACAGGATTCGGATACCAAGGTTGATGTCGACAAGCGAGTGGGTGTGCAGCTTGCCGTCGATCACGATTCCGGGTGTGACGAACATGGCGTCGCCCCAGCGCTCCATGTCCTTGTACTCGAAGTTGCACACCTCGGGATCCTGGAACGACCCCCAGCAGCCGAGCAGCGTGCGCCGCAGGCCCACTTGGTCGTAGCCGGGGAGCGCTTCGTAGAAGAAGTCGAAGAGATCGTCGTGCATCGGCACGACCTTCTTCATGAACTCGACGTAGCGCATCAGCCTCGTCATGTAGTCGGTCATCAACTGGACCGTCGCGGTGGTGCCGATGCCACCGGGGTAAAGCGTCGACGGATGAACGTGCCGACCTTCCATCAGGCAGAACATCTCTCGCGTCCAACGACTGACCTGCAACGCCTCCCGGTAGAACTCACCGGTGAATGGGTTGAGCGAGCGCATGATGTCGGCGATCGTGCGGTGGCCGTGCATGTCGGCGTGCGGCGCCTGGGTGTTCTCGGCCTTGGCCAGCACGCTGGGATTGGTCTCGGCGACCATCTTCTCGCAATAGTCCACACCGACCAGGTTCTCCTGGAAGATGTTGTGGTCGAACATGTACTCGGCGGCCTCGCCGAGGTTGATCAGCCATTCGCCGAGATGCGGCGGTTTGACGCCGTAGGCCATGTTCTGGCAGTAGCACGAGCACGTCGCGTGATTGTCGCCGCAGATGCCGCAGATGCGGCTGGTGATGAAGTGGGCGTCGCGCGGGTCCTTGCCCTTCATGAAGATCGAATAGCCGCGGAAGATTGACGAGGTGCTGTGGCACTCCACGACCTCGCGGTTGTCGAAGTCGACCTTGGTGTAGATGCCGAGGCTGCCGACGATCCGGGTGATGGGGTCCCACGCCATCTCCACGAGTTGGCCCGGATCGCGCTTCACGTGTGACGGCTCGGGGATGATGGTTGTCATCGAACTCTTCTCTCCCTCTTCTGATGAGAAGCGTCACAGGCCGTTTCGATACCCGAAAGCACGCCTGCGCGCCCCGGGACGAACCACACCTACCAGGTGCGGGTCGCTCCGGTCGTGAGTTGCGTGCCGGGATGGCGCCACTTGGGTTCTTTGTCGACGGTGCGGCCCGTGACATGGCGCAGGCTGCGGATCACCGATCCGTACAGAGCTGACGCCGCGGTGGACACTTTGCCTCCGGGTGGTTCGTCCATGAACGGCATGAACTTGTCCGGGAATCCCGGCATGGTGCAGCCGATGCATATGCCACCCACGTTCGGGCAACCGCCGATACCGTTGATCCAGCCGCGCTTCGGCACGTTGCACTTGACGACCGGACCCCAACAGCCCAACTTGACAATGCATTTCGGCGAACCGTACTCGGTTGCGAAATCGCCTTGTTCGTAATAGCCGGCCCGGTCACATCCCTCGTGCACGGTGGCGCCGAACAGCCACTGCGGGCGTAACGCGTCGTCAAGGGGAATCATCGGAGCCTGATCCGTGGCCATGTACAACAGGTAGGTCAAGGTTTCGGCGAGGTTGTCGGGCTGGATCGGACATCCGGGTACGCAGACGATCGGAATGCCTGCCTTGCTCTTCCACTCCCAACCGAGGTAGTCGGGCACGCCCATGGCGCCGGTCGGATTGCCGGCCATCGCATGGATGCCGCCGTAGGTGGCACAGGTCCCGACCGCGACGATGGCAGTGGCTTTAGGCGCCAGCCGATCCAGCCATTCGCTCGTCGTCATCGGTTGGCCGGTCGCGGGGTCGTTGCCGAAACCGCACCAGTAGCCTTCGGCTTTGATCTTCTCGTTCGGGATCGACCCCTCGACAACCAGAACGAACGGCTCCAACTCTCCTCGGTCAGCCTTGAAGAACCATTCGAGAAAATCGTCGGCGCCCCCGTTCGGTCCGCATTCGAAATCGATCAGGGGCCAATGGACGGCGATTTTCGGCAGCCCGGGGAGCGCGCCAAGGGCGATCTCCTCGATGCTGGGCTGGGTGGCGGCAGTCAACGCCACCGAATCGCCGTCACAACTCAAACCGGCGTTGATCCACAGGACGTGGATCAAGGCCTCTTCTGCTTTGACTGCTGCCTCCGTTGGCATAGGTCACAGCTTCCTGGGGGCCGGGCTGGGGCCCTCACGACCGGGAGCCGGGCTGCGGCTCCCAACCTCACGTTGTGCCGTGGCGCCGAATTCCGGCGCTGAGTCTGGGTTTACTCCCGGGGTTATGTCTTGTCAACGGTTGCCAGGGCAGAAGCCGAGTTTGCGCAATCGTCGATCCAGTCGTACCAGCGCGAGCTACCATCACCGGTGGCGGCCGACATCGCCAGTATCTGCGCGTCGCGATTCAGTGATCGCACGTAACCGCAACATTTTTCAAGATCGAAGTCGACGTATGGCAGTAAATCGATCTTGTTGACGATCACCAGCCCCGCCGCCGCGAACATGTGCGGGTACTTCAACGGTTTGTCGTCGCCTTCCGTCACCGAGATGACGACGACTTTGCTGTGCTCGCCGAGATCGAACAGCGCGGGGCAGACGAGGTTTCCCACGTTCTCGATGAACAGCACCGAGCCACGCTCCGGGTCGAGCTCGTGCAGCGCGCGGTGCACCATCTCGGCGTCGAGGTGGCAGCCTGCGCCGGTGTTGATCTGTACGGCGCGCGCTCCGGTGGCCCTGATGCGCTCGGCGTCCAGGAGCGTCTCCTGATCGCCCTCGATGACCGCCACCGGGCGATCCGGGTTGAGCTCGCGGATCGTGCGCTCGAGCAGCGTGGTCTTTCCGGCTCCAGGGGAGCTGGTGATGTTGAATGCCACGATGTCGTGCGCGGCCAGCCAGGCGCGGTTGCGTGCGGCCAGCTCGTCGTTCTTGGCGAGCACCCTCTGCTCGAGGGTGATCGTCTCGGTGTGGGAATGGTCGTGGTTGTGGGAATGGTCGTGGTTGTGGCCGTTCTCATGATGGTGGGCGTGTCCCGGCACAGTGACCGTCGCGCCGTCGTCGCCGCAGCCGCAGGTTGCGCACATGCTCAACTCACTTCCATCGAGAGGATCTTCAGATCCCGTCCGGCGATCACCTCGACATCCGCGCTGCCGCAGGGGCACAACAGAATCAGGTCGCGCAGTTCGAAGCTCTCACCGCAGGTGCGGCAGCGCGCGGCACCGGGTTGCACGTCGAGGTCCAGGCGCGCCCCGTCGGCGACCGTGCCCGCAGTGGCAAGTTCGAAGCAGAAGCGCATCGAATCGGGTACCACGGCGCACAGCGCGCCGACCTCGAGTTGGACGCGGTGCACCCGGCGTCCGGCGGCGTGCTCGCACACCGCATCGATCACACTTTGCGTTATCGCCATCTCGTGCACGCGGACCCCGTTTCGGCCGGGATGTCTTCACCATAGGCCGCGCAGCGGGCGGCGGGGAGTGGACGGGAGAACCATTCGACACTGATGGCCGATGGCACGGCGTGTCTCCCTCGAGTCGAACAGGTGTTCGTCTACTGTGGGCGGTGTTCGACGGCTAGATGCTGCTGGTCAGGCCGACCTGTCCCGACTTGTCGGAGGCTGCCTCTAGCGTCACGGCCAACTGATCGAAACCGATCACCGAACAGCTAGACATCCAAGGACGGAGACCACCATGGCGCAGGCACCCGACCGCGAGAAAGCCCTCGAGCTGGCCCTCGCACAGATCGACAAGAACTTCGGCAAGGGCTCGGTGATGAGGCTCGGCGAAGAGGTCCGCCAGCCGATCTCGGTCATCCCGACCGGTTCGATCGCCCTGGACGTGGCGCTCGGCATCGGCGGCCTGCCGCGCGGCAGGGTCATCGAGATCTACGGCCCGGAGTCCTCGGGTAAGACGACCGTCGCACTGCACGCGGTCGCCAACGCGCAGGCCGCCGGCGGGATCGCGGCGTTCATCGACGCCGAGCACGCGCTGGACCCCGAGTACGCCAAGAAGCTCGGGGTGGACACCGACGCGTTGCTCGTCAGCCAGCCCGACACTGGTGAGCAGGCGCTGGAGATCGCCGACATGCTGATCCGCTCCGGCGCACTGGACATCCTGGTCATCGACTCGGTGGCCGCACTGGTGCCGCGCGCGGAGATCGAGGGCGAGATGGGCGACAGCCATGTCGGCCTGCAGGCCCGGCTGATGAGCCAGGCGCTGCGCAAGATGACCGGCGCGCTGAGCAATTCGGGCACCACCGCGATCTTCATCAACCAGCTCCGCGAAAAGATCGGTGTGATGTTCGGAAGTCCTGAGACAACAACGGGCGGAAAGGCTTTGAAGTTCTACGCCTCGGTCCGGATGGATGTCAGGCGGATCGAGACCCTCAAGGACGGCACCGACGCGGTCGGTAACCGCACCCGGGTGAAGGTCGTCAAGAACAAGGTTTCGCCGCCGTTCAAGCAAGCCGAGTTCGACATCCTCTACGGCAAGGGCATCAGCAAGGAAGGCTCGCTCATCGACATGGGTGTCGAGCAGGGCTTCATCCGCAAGTCCGGCTCGTGGTTCACCTACGAAGGTGAGCAGTTGGGCCAGGGCAAGGAAAACGCTCGCAACTTCCTGCTCGAGAACGTCGAGGTGGCCAACGAGATCGAGAAGAAGATCAAAGAGAAGCTCGGCATTGGCGCAGTGGTGACCGATGACTTGAACGATGACGTACTGCCCGCCCCGGTCGACTTCTGAGGCCTCGCGCGAGGAGCAGGCGCGGAATGTGTGTCTGCGCCTGCTCACCGCGCGAGCGCGTACCCGGGCCGAACTGGCCGGCCAGCTGGCCAAGCGCGGGTATCCCGAGGACGTCAGCGACAAGGTGCTCGACAGGCTCGAACAAGTCGGCCTCGTCGACGACGCCGACTTCGCCGAACAGTGGGTCCGATCCCGGCGGGCAAACGCCGGAAAAGGCCGGCGGGCGTTGATCGCCGAACTACGCACCAAAGGCGTCGACAACGAGGTCATCGAGGCGACGCTGGCCGACGACGAACCCGGTGCCGAACGCGCCCGCGCCGAGCGACTCGTCGCCGACAAGCTGCGCCGCGAGAAGCTGGCCGACGGTGACGATGCCAAGCTGGCGCGCCGCCTGGTCGGGATGCTTGCCCGGCGCGGATACAGCCAGACGATGGCGTTCGATGTCGTCAAGGTCGCGTTGGCCAACGAACGCGAACGTCGTCAGGTCTAGTACCGGAACGTCGGGGCGGCGACTCGAGTCGTCGCGCACACAGCGTGGTCGGTTGCAATGAAAAAGCCGACCGCGTAAGCAGTTTGCATGCAGGTATCCGTCAAGCTGGCGCCCACCTTCGACTACCCGGTCCTCGAACGGTTCTGGCGGACGGGCGACGACCTCGGTTTCCCGGCGGTGTGGAACTACGACCATTTCTACGGTCTGGTCGATCATGCGACACCGACCCACGAGGGGTGGACGAGTCTGGCTGCGATGGCCGTGGTCGTGCGGCGCGCCCGGGTGGGCTGCCTGGTCACCGGTGTCACGTACCGCAACCCCGCGGTGCTGGCGAAGATGGCCGTCACCGTCGACCACATCTCCGGTGGCCGACTGGATTTCGGCCTCGGGGCCGGCTGGCACGAGGGCGAGCACCGCGGATACGGCATCGACTTCCCACCGCCGGGACAGCGGGTCGCGATGGTGGATGAGGCGCTCACGGTCATCCGCAGGCTCTGGACCGAAGAGGCGGTCGACTTCACCGGCCGCTTCTTCACGCTGCAGCAGGCGCGCTGCGATCCCAAGCCGCTTCAGCGTCCGCATCCACCGATCGTGGTCGGCGCCTCACAGCCGAAGATGTTGCGCGTCGCGGCAAAGCATGCCGACGAATGGAACATGCCGAGCACCTCGCCCCAGGAGTGGGCGGCGGCCAGCAGCGGGCTCGGCGACGCGTGCGCGGCGGAAGGCCGTGACCCATCGTCGATCCGACGCGGCGTGCAGTTGTTCCTGTATCCGGATCAACCCGATCAGGTCGACGCCCAGCTGGAGTCCCTGACCGAGTACGACCGACTCGGCTGCCAGCATGTCGTGTTGTCCTTCTATCAGCCGCCCGACGATGAATTGCTGGCCAGATGCGCCGAACTGGCCTGATCACACGGCTTTTGCGCCCGGTGCGCCTTCCTGTTCGACCGCTTCGGTCTCAAGCGGCGTGGGACCGCGACGCGAACGTCGCATCCGCGCCTCCACCCGGGTCGCCACCCACGACAGCGTGAAGTTCACGGCGATGATCAGCAACGCGACCACGATCAGCGCGGGCAGCAGATTGCCGTATGCGGTACCCATCTGCACGCCCTGGCGAACGAGTTCGAGGAACGTGATGATGTAGCCGATCGCGGTGTCCTTGAGCACCACGACGAGCTGCGAGATCAACACCGGCAGCATCGACGTGATCGCCTGCGGCAGAAGGATCGAGCGCATCGTCTGGCCCCACGTCATGCCGAGGGCATAAGCCGCCTCGGATTGTCCGCGGGGCAGGGCGTGGACGCCGGCGCGCACGATCTCGGCGATGACAGCGCCGTTGTAGAGCGTCAGCCCGGTGATGACCGCTGCCAGCGCCAGATACTTCGACGGAAACATGTCGTAGGCCGCGTACAGCGCGAACGCGAACAGCATCATGATCAGAACCGGCACGGCACGGAAGAATTCGACGATCACCGCGCACGGCCAGCGAAGGAAGCCGTGGGTCGAGAGCCGACCCACGCCGAGCAGCAGACCGAGGATCAGCGCCAGCACGATCGACACCCCGGCGGCGGTCAACGTGCCTTGCACGCCGGGCAGAACGTAGGTTCGCCACAGATCGGCCGTCAGGAACGGCTCCCATTTGGCCGCGGTGAGCTGATCTTTGGCCGCCATCTGCACGAGCACCGCGACCAGGACGAGCGCGGTGACCACGATGACGATCGCCGACACCACCCAGTTACGGACGCGCGCCCGCGGTCCCGGCGCGTCGAAGAGAACAGAAGCGGTACTCACCTGTTGACCGCCATCCGTTTGCCGAGCCAGCCGAAGAACAGTCCGATCGGCAGTGTGAGGACGACGAAGCCGGCCGCGAAGATGGTGCCGATGGTGAGTATCGCGGCGGTGTTCTCGATCATCTCCTTCATCAGCAGCGCGGCCTCGGCCACGCCGATCGCCGAGGCGATCGTGGTGTTCTTGGTCAAGGCGATCAACACCGACCCGAGCGGAATGATCACGGCTCGAAAAGCCTGCGGCATCAGGATGAGTCGCAAATTCTGTCCGAACGTCAACCCCAGCGACCGGGCCGCCTCGGCCTGTCCCAGCGGCACGGTGTTCACCCCGGAGCGCACCGTCTCACATACGAACGCCGCGGTGTACAACGCCAGGCCGAGCACCGCCAGACGAAAGTTGCTGTCCTCGATGGACGTTCGCGAGTTCGGGTCGACCAGCGTGATTCCCATGGTCCCGGCCAACCCGAACGAACAGAACAGGATGATCAGCGTCAACGGCGTGTTGCGCACCACGTTGACGTATGACGTTCCGAGCCAGCGAAGCACCGGCACCGGCGCCAACCGCATTGCGGCCAGCACCGTGCCGAGCACCAGCGCACCGATGCCGGAGTAGACCGTCAGTTGGATCGTCGTCCAGAACGCCTCGACGATCTGGCCGACGGTGTAGCCGGGGAGAACCTCCACATGACCTCCTAGTGCGGGGGAGGTCCGTCAGCTCTGGTTGATCTGCGGCGGCTTCGGCGCGGGAATGCCCGCGGCCCCGAGGTTGTCGTCCCAGGCCTTCTTCCAGGCGCCTTCCTGCTCCATCTTTGCCAGCGCGTCGTTGATCTGCGTCAGCAACTCGGAATCGCCCTTCTTCAAACCGATCCCGTACCGCTCCTCGGAGAAGGTGCCGCCGACGACCTTGAACGCGCCCGGGCTTTGGGCCGCATAGCCCGCCAGAATCACCTCGTCTGTCGTCACCGCATCGATGGCGCCGTTCTTCAACGCCTCGATGCACGCCGAGTACGTGTCGTACTGCTGCAGCTGCACACCGGAGTACTTGTCCTTGATGCGTTGCGCCGGTGTCGAACCCGACACCGAACACAGCTTCTTATTGTTCTCCAGCGACGCCTCACCGGTGATGTCGGTGTTGTCGGCGCGCACCAGCAGGCTCTGCCCCGTGATCAGATACGGCCCCGCGAAGTCGACCTTCTCCTGGCGCGCGTCGGTGATCGAGTACGTCGCGACGATGTACTTCACCTGACCGTTCTGGATCAGCGTCTCGCGCTGACCCGAAGGGGCTTCCTTCCACTCGATCTTGTCCTCGGGATACCCGAGTTGTTGTGCCACGTACCTGGCCACGTCGACGTCGAAGCCGCTCATGGTGCCGTCGGGATTCTTCAGTCCCAGCCCGGGCTGGTCGAACTTGGTGCCGATGACGATCGTGCCCTCGTCGCCCCCGCCGCATGCGGTCACAGACAGTGGCAGCGCGACAGCGAGCGCGAGCGCTCCCAGAACGCGCTTGGAAAAGGATGGCATTGGAGATTCCTTTCGACTAGTGGTGAAGGATCTTGCCGAGAAAGTCCTTGGCACGCTCGCTTTGCGGGTTGGTGAAGAACTGCTGGGGTTCGGCCGCTTCGACGATCGCGCCATCGGCCATGAACACCACCCGGTTTGCCGCGCCGCGGGCGAAACCCATTTCGTGCGTCACGACCAGCATCGTCATCCCGTCTTTGGCCAGCGACGTCATCACGTTGAGCACTTCGTTGATCATCTCGGGGTCCAGCGCGCTGGTCGGTTCGTCGAACAGCATCACCTTCGGGTTCATTGCCAGAGACCGCGCGATCGCCACCCGCTGCTGCTGCCCGCCGGACAGCTGCGCCGGGTACTTGTCGGCCTGGTTGGCGATACCCACCCGCTCGAGTAGCTGCATCGCCTTCTCGCGGGCCTCGTTCTTGGACTTCTTGCGCACCTTCATCGGAGCCAGCGTGACGTTCTCGAGGATCGTCTTGTGGGCGAACAGGTTGAAGGACTGGAACACCATACCCACGTCAGACCGCAACTCGGCGAGCTTGCGCCCCTCCTCGGGCAGCACCTCGCCGTCGATCGTGATGGTGCCCGAATCGATGGGCTCGAGCCGATTGATGGTGCGGCACAACGTCGACTTGCCCGAGCCCGATGGACCGAGCACCACGATCACCTCGCCGCGCTCCACCTCGAGGTTGATGTCTTTGAGCACATGCAGGTTGCCGAAGTGTTTGTTGACGTCCGAGATCGAGATCATGGGCACGCTTGACTGAGTCGGATCGACCTCTTTTCCGTCCGACTCGCTGGTCTTCATGGGTGCAGACCTTACCGAGGGAAGGGCATGCCTGCCCGGAACTCGACAATCCGCCCGGGTCGGCGCATCGCCCGGTCCGTACCATGGGGCCGTGACTTCGATGGTGACGCGAGAGGGAGCGGCCGAGCGGGCCGTTCGCCCGCACGCGACCGACGAGTCCTCGCATGCGCCGGCGACGACCCGCACATACCAGGTCCGTACCTACGGCTGCCAGATGAACGTGCACGACTCCGAGCGACTCTCGGGGTTGCTGGAGGGCGCCGGATACCAACGCGCCGCCGAGGGCGAGGACGCCGACGTCGTTGTGTTCAACACCTGCGCCGTCCGCGAGAACGCTGACAACAAGCTTTACGGCAACATCAGCCACCTGGCGCCGCGCAAGCAGGCCAACCCGGATATGCAGATCGCTGTCGGCGGCTGCCTGGCGCAGAAGGACCGGGCCGCCGTGCTGGACCGGGCGCCGTGGGTCGACGTGGTGTTCGGCACCCACAACATCGGGTCGTTGCCCACGCTGCTCGAGCGCGCCAGACACAACAACGCGGCCCAGGTCGAGATCGTCGAGGCGCTCCAGGAGTTCCCGTCGGCGCTGCCCGCCGCGCGCGAATCCGCATATGCCGCTTGGGTGTCGGTGTCGGTGGGCTGCAACAACACCTGCACGTTCTGCATCGTGCCCGCCCTGCGCGGCAAAGAAGTCGACCGGCGGCCCGGTGACGTGCTCGCCGAGGTGCAGACACTCGTCGAACAAGGCGTGCTCGAGATCACGCTGCTCGGCCAGAACGTCAACGCCTACGGCGTGTCCTTCGCCGACCCCGAAGAACCGCGGGACCGCGGCGCGTTCGCCAAGCTGCTGCGCGCCTGCGGCGGCATCGACGGACTCGAACGGGTGCGGTTCACCTCACCGCACCCCGCGGAGTTCACCGACGACGTGATCGCCGCGATGGCCGAGACACCGAATGTCTGCCCGACGCTGCACATGCCGCTGCAATCCGGATCCGACCGCATTCTGCGGGCGATGCGACGGTCCTACCGCGCCGAGCGCTACCTCGGCATCATCGACCGCGTCCGCGCCGCGATACCGCACGCGGCGATCACCACCGACCTCATCGTCGGTTTTCCGGGTGAGACCGAGGAGGACTTCCAGGCCACGCTCGACGTCGTCGAGCAGGCGCGGTTCGCCAGCGCGTTCACCTTCCAGTACTCCAAGCGACCCGGCACCCCCGCCGCCGAGTTACCCGATCAGGTCCCCAAAGCCGTTGTGAGCGAACGCTATCAACGTTTGATCGACCTCCAGGAGAGGATCTCTCTCGAGGAGAACCACGCTTTGGTCGGCCATACCGTCGAAGTCCTGGTGGCCGCCGGTGAGGGCCGCAAAGACGCCACGACGGCCAGAATGTCGGGTCGGGCCCGCGACGGCCGCCTCGTGCACTTCAACCCGCAGCGACTCGAGATCCGCCCCGGCGACGTCGTGACCTCGACCGTGACCGGTGCCGCTCCGCACCACCTGATCGCCGATTCAGCCGTGCACAGCCATCGGCGCACCCGGGCGGGCGACGCCCACTCCGAAGGCCGGCGCCCGCGCACCGGCGTCGGCCTGGGCATGCCGGGCATCGGCGCGCCTACGACACCCGCTACCGCGACGGGATGCACACGGTGACGGCTCCCGACGACAACGGTTTTGACGAGTTCAAGGGCGACATCGAGGCCGTCGAGCGGCGCGTCGCGGGCGAGATCGACCCCGGCGCACGAGCTCTGGTGATCGCCATCGGGGTGTTCGTGCTTCTGGTGTCGTTCATCCTGCCGCACACCGGCGACGCGCGCGGTCTGGATGTGCTCCTCGGCGGTGAAACGGCGCTGCGCGAGGGGATCACCCTGCCGTTACGCGTATTCGCTTGGCTGGTACTGGTGTTCGGCGTCGGCTTCTCGATGCTCGCCCTGCTCACCCGGCGCTGGGCGCTGGCTTGGATCGCGCTGGCGGGTTCCACGGTGGCGACGCTTCTCGGTTTGTTGGCGGTGTGGTCGCGCCAAACCGCCCCCGACCGCTACCCGGGACCGGGCATCGGGCTGATCATCGCGTGGATCGCGGTCGCGGTCGTGACGTTCCACTGGGCCAGGGCGGTGTGGGCACGCACCGCGCTGCAGTCGGCCGCCGAGGAGGAACGGCGCAGGGCCGCCGCGGAGCAACAGAAGAAGGGTCTGCTCGAGAACCTCGACGACGACAACGGCTCGACCGACGGCTCGACCGACGGCTGACCCACCCCACGGCGGCCACACCGAATGGCCTACTTCTGAGTGGGACAGGCCTCGATCGGAACCTTCATCACGAGGTCGCCCTGCTTGTCGAAGTGAAACGTCATGTCCACCGACTTGCCCGGCGTCGCCGATTCCCGAAGCCCCTCGACTCTGGCCGTGAAGGGGTAGTCTGCGGCGCCGTCGGTGACGTCTTCGATCGGTTGGCCGGCGGCGATCGACGTCTCGGGCGGAATCTGCAGCGTCGCATCGGGAGAGAGCCGAATCGCCTCGGCGGCGGGCGTCTCGATGCCGAGCAGGCGTTCGGGCTCGGTGATCCGGTTGTTCGTCACCGTGAACGTGAGCGCCGCCGCATCGCCGACCTGGATGGCGCACGACCCCGGTATGAAGCGCGGCACGATGAAGGCATTCTCGACCGACGTCGTCTCGGTCTCCGAACCCGCGCCCCGGTTCGACGAGTCCATGTTCGGATCGCCGCCGCAACCGGCGACCAACACGCTCGTCACCAAACCGGCCGCCGCAACGCGACGCCGTGAAACGGTAAGTGTCTTCATCTGAGTTGCCTATCTCGCGGCAAAGCATGCCGGCGAGTCGAAGTGCGGCAGGCACAGCCAGTCGACCCGGAAGTGGGATCGGCGAGGTCTTCCACTCGCGGAGACTGGGCTTTGGTCGGGTCAACGGTGAGAGCTTGCATGGTGAGAAGAGTTGCCCGCGAACCGCGTCCCTATACGTTCGGCGGCCGATCGGCGCACTGGGCCCACTGCGCCTACTTCTGTTTGCTGAATTTGCGAGTCCGGGTTCACGGGTTCTTATCAGATTCCTTTCAGGTTGCGTTATTCCTGCGCCGATAGTCTGCACTTACAGGTCGGTCGACAGCACCCAGTCGAACGGTGGACGGGCCGGCCCAACGTCAATACCGAGAGGGGAGGCCGTCATGGTATCGGCCCTGCTGGAGGCTGCCAATCGCGTCGATTCCGTGGAACCGACGGGCGACACGGGCGCGGCGGGGACTCACGAAGACGACTACGACGACGTGCACCCGCAGTGCTGCGAGCTGCGCCGCACGCCGGAGGGGGCGCGACGGGACTCGCTTCGTTGCAAGATCATCACCAGATGTTTGCCGCTGGCCGACCATATCGCGGGCCGCTTCGCCGGCCGCGGCGAATCGGCCGACGACCTGAGGCAGGTGGCCCGGCTGGGCCTGATCAAGGCGATCGACCGCTACGACCCAAGTAAGGGGCCGTTTCTCGGCTACGCCGTACCGACGATCATGGGCGAGGTTCGCCGCCACTTCCGCGACCACACGTGGGTCATACACGTGCCCCGCAGGATCAAGGACACCCGCCAGCGCGTGCGCGCCGCGATCGGTCCGATGTCACAGCGTCTCGGCCGAGCGCCGACGGCCACCGAACTGGCCGCCGAGCTCGGTGTCGACCGAGACGAGGTGGTGCAGTCGGTCGACGCGGCTGTCGCGTACCGACCGTCGTCACTCGACGCGGCGGCACCCGGTGATGGGAAATCCGAACCGGCCGCCGCACGGCAGGGCCTCGACGACCCGCGCTACAGCAGCGTCGAGGACGCGCTGACCGTCGCCGGACTGGTGAGCACGCTCACCGAGCGTGAACGGCTGATCCTGCGGCTGCGGTTCTGTGAGAACCTGCCGCAGAGCCAAATCGGCCGGCGCCTCGGTGTTTCGCAGGTACAGGTATCGCGGCTGCTCGGCGCGACGCTGGAGCGGCTGCGGCAATCTTGCCGCGAGGAATCCGCGGCAATGGGTATGTCAGGTGCATGATTGTGCTACGGATAGTGCTTTTCGTTGGTGTCGTCGCGGCGATCGTCGGCGTCGCGGGCTTGTTCACTCCGGTTTCGGCATCACCCGAGAATCTGACGATCGAGTGCGGCAGCGCCGTGGCGCCCGACTTGTCCGCCGCCCGCGCGCACGACGACGGCAGCGCAGCCAACATCCCGGTTCCCGGTGGGGTGGTCGCCGACACCGACTTCACGCGGCTGTGTCAGATGAATCTCGAGGACCGGCGGATATGGACGATCACGCTGGCGGTCGCCGGTGTCGTTGCTGCCGCCGGCGCGCTCGTGCTGGGTGCTCGCTGGAAGCGAGCCAAGCGGTCCCCCTAGCCGGCCCGTGCACCGCCTCGGCAGTCCGAGCCGCTGCTATCGCCGGCGGCCGGTCCGTGCCGTGTGCATACTGAATTCAGGAGGTAAACCTTTGCAGACCAGGCATTTTCGTGTCGGAGCGGCCGCCGCGGCAGCTCTCGTCGCGGTCGCCGGATGCACGCTGCAGTCCAGTCCACAGGACGCGTCGACATCGGCTCCGGCGTCGACACCGACTCCGGCGGCGACGCCGTTGACCGAGGCTTCTCCACCTTCGGCGCTGGACCGCACCGGCTACGCCGATCTGGTGGAACGCGTCAGTCCGAGCGTGGTGACGGTCGAGCGCGACGGCGGTGTCGGCAGCGGCGTGGTGCTACGCCCCGACGTCGTGGTGACCAATGCCCATGTCGTCGGCGACGCCCGCGAAGTGACCGTCATAACCGCCGACGAGGAACGTTCGCCCGGCGTCGTGGTGGGCACGGACGAGGTGACCGACCTGGCCGTCGTGCGCACGCAAGGCCAGGACATGCCGGTGCCGCGGTTCCGCGAAGATCTGCCCCGGCCCGGCGAGGTCGCCGTCGCGATCGGGAGTCCGCTGGGGTTCCAGAACTCCGTGACCGTCGGCGTCATCTCGGGTCTGCACCGGGACATCCCCGGCTCGGCGGCGAAAACTCAGTCGTTGGTGGATTTGATCCAGACCGACGCGCCCATCTCGCCGGGTAACTCCGGCGGCGCCTTGCTCGACGCCGAGGGACGGGTCGTGGGGATCAACGAGGCGTACATTCCGCCGGCGGTGGGCGCGGTGTCGTTGGGGTTCGCGATTCCCGCGGCAACGGTGCTCGATGTGGCGAATCAACTCCTCGCCGACGGCGAAGCCACGCACCCGTACCTCGGTATCTCCCTGGGCCGGCTGACCCCGGCGATCCAGCAGCTGCGGGGTGTGCAGGTCGACGGCGGTGCGTTGGTGACCAGCGTCGATCCCGGCGCACCGGCTGCCCTCGCGGGGCTTCGGCCCGGCGACGTGATCGTCGAGTTCGCCGGCAAACCGGTGCATTCTGTCGAGGACCTACTGGGTGGCTTGCGCCAGACGCAGCCGGGGTCCGAGCAATCGATGGTGTTCATGCGCGGGGGTGACCGTGAACAAACGACGGTGACGATCGGTTCGCGCACGGGCTCACTCTCGCGACCGGGCTAGCATCCGGCCGTTATGTCGAAGGCCGCTGTCGCTGGGCGGTGAGGGTCGTCGGCGAAGTACCCGTACCCGGTGCCGCTGATCGTGATTCGGCCGTTGTCGCGGGTTGCTCGCAGTTGACCGACGCCACCGGTCCATGCGGAACCGGTGAACCCGCCGAGGTCGCGGATCTTGACGACCTGCGCGTCGGGGCCGTCGTCCGTATCGACGATGGCCGTGAAACCCCTGTCGGTGTCCCCGCTTTCGATGGTCAGCAGCCACTTCACCTTGGCGCAGCTGACGTAGTACCGATCACCGGTGGGATGCGAGTTGATGGACATCGTCGCGGTGCCGCCCATGGGGTCGGGTGAAGCCGGCGGTGCGGAAGAGCAGCCGGAGAGCCCCGCGGTCAGCAACAGTGCTGCCGCGGTGCGCGCGACGCTGACATCTTCGACCATGACCGGACCTTCGGGAGTCGGGTCAAAGTGATACCCGCAATGGCTGCCGGCCATACGCCGGAGGTATACAGCAAATCTCCGTGGGGAATGCGAATGTCAACGCCCGGCGAAGACGAGTAGCCGGGAAGTCATCGAGGCGGCACCATGGACAAACGATTTGCCGTTGCAACAGCAGCCGTGCTGATGATCCCGACGGGATGCGCGTCGGGCCCGGAACTGCTGGCCAAGCACCTCGTCCATGTGAGCATCGACGGGAAGGATGCCGGCGGGCACCTCGTCGATTGCACCCAGGTGGGCTGGCTGTGGAATCTCGAGACGCTCGAGCAGACGCCCGGCCTGATCGCCCAGGTTCGCACCGGGGATCCGGTCGTCGCGCGCTCGGTGCAGATCAAGAACCTGGGTGGGTTCACGGGCAGCTTTTGGGACGGGACCACCGGTGAGGCCGAAGCCAGCCTGGTGGACGGCAAGTTCACGATCACCGGCACGGCAGTCGGGTTCTTCCACGACGATCCGGGCGAACGCACCACCGCGCCGTTCGAGATCTCCACCGACTGCTGAGCGTTCAGCTGGTCTTGCCGAGCGCCTCGGCGGCCGCGTCCGCCCACTGCCGCCACTGCTCGGCGCTGGCGCGCGCCTCCGCGGCGTCCTTGTCCCGGCCGGCGGCGGCGGCCTTCTCCGCTTGACGCTCGTATTGCTCTGCGCGGACCCGGAATTGGTCGGCACGCGCCTGGGCTTCGGGATCGACACCGTGCGTCGGCGCCTCGCGGACCTTCTTCTCCACCGCGCGCAGACGCCGCTCCAACTCGGCGCCGCGTTCGCGGGGCACCTTGCCGATGGCGTCCCACTTGTCGCCGATCACCCGCAGCGCGGCGCGCGCCGCGTCGAGATCGGAGGTGTCGATCTTCTCCGCCTCGGCCAGCAGCGCCTCCTTGGCCTGCGCGTTGGCGCGGAACTCGGCGTCACGCTCGGCGCTGGCCGCATTGCGCGCCCCGAAGAACTTGTCCTGAGCCGCCTTGAACCGCTGCCACAACGCGTCGTCGACGTCCTTGGCCGCGCGGCCCGCCGCCTTCCATTCGTTCAGCAGTTCGCGGAACGCCGCGCTCGTGGGACCCCAGTCCGTCGAGTCGGCCATTCCCTCGGCGCGCTCGCACAGCGCCTCCTTGGCCTGCCGGGCGCCGGCGCGTTCGCGGTCGAGTTCGGCGAAATGCGACCCGCGCCTGCGGTTGAACTGCTCGCGCGCCGCCGAATAGCGCTTCCACAGGGCGTCATCGGTCTTGCGGTCCAGCCCGGTGATCGTGCGCCACTCGTCGAGGATCTCCCGCAGCCGGTCGCCTGCGGCCTTCCACTGGGTGGAGTTGGCGGCGATGTCCTCGGCCTCGGCGGCCAGCGCCTCCTTGCGGGCGGTCTGCGCGGCGCGCAACTCTTCGCGCCTGGCCTTCTCGGCCTGCGCCGTCTCGTCGGCGTGGTTGATGATCGCCTGCAGGCGCTCGGCGATCGCGTCGACGTCGCCGAGCACGTGGGCCGTCGGCAGGGTCTCGGCCAGCGACTGCGCGGCCGTTTTGATCTTGCGGGCGTCGCCGGTACCGGACTCGAGCCGACTCTCCATCAGCACGACCTCGGTCTGCAGGTCGTCGAAGCGCCTGCCGAAGTGCGCGTAGGCGGCCTCGGTGTCGCCGGCCTGCCACGATCCGATGATCCGTTCACCCGAGCCGGTGATCAGCCACACCGTGCCGTCGGGGTCGACGCGGCCGAACCGGTGCGGATCGCTGGTCGGGGGCACGGCCACCGTCGGCCCCGGTCGGCCCGGCCGCGGCACGGGTCCGGGACGCGGCGGTCCGGGCCGGGGAGCGGGTTTCGGCGAGGAGGACTGGCCCCCTGGCTGGCTGGTCGTCATGTCGGTAATCCTCGTGCCCTCCGCGGCGTACCGCGTACCTGCCGCGCAACGCGGCGCCTGATCGCTGTCCGAACGCTATTCAAACAGGTCGTCGGGGCGCGTGCGCACAGCTTTCCCCGATGACGTGCCTAGGCTCGTCGCGACAATCTACGGAAGGACTGCGATGGCCGGCATGAGCGCTGGAGTCGATCTGGCCGTCGTCCTGGCCCTGGGCGCCGCTGTGTTCGTGGCGATCGGCGACGTGATCCACCAGCGGCAGGCCCATGAGGTCGCCGACGAGCCGGTCGGTCATCTGGAGCTGTTCACCCGGCTGCTGCGCGACCGGCAGTGGTGGCTGGGCAGTTCCGTGGCCGCCGCCGGGTTCGCGTTGCAGGCCGCCGCGCTGGGCGTGGGGTCGGTGCTTCTCGTCCAGGCGATCCTGGTGACCTCGCTGCTGTTCGCACTGCCGATCCACGCCCGGCTCTCGCATCAGCGGGTGACGCCTTGGCAGTGGACGTGGGCGGCGCTGCTGGCAGCGTCGGTCGTCGTGATCGTGACGGTCGGAAACCCGACCGAGGGGGACTCTCGGGCCTCGTGGGAAACCTGGACCGCGGTGCTGGTGGTGCTCGTTCCGGCGTTGGCGTTGTGCGTCATCGGCGCCGGCATCTGGAAGGGACCCGTCAGCGCGGTGCTACTGGCGCTGGTGTCCGGAGCGTTGTGGGGGTTGTTCGCCGTGTTGACCAAGGGTGTGGTCGACCGTCTCGGGGACGGGCTCGAAGCCCTGCTGCGGACCCCCGAGCTGTACGTCTGGGTGGTCGTGGCGGTCGCGGGTACGGCGTGGCAGCAGGCGTCGTTTCGCGCCGGGTCGCTGACCGCGTCGCTGCCGACGATGACGGTGACCGAACCGGTGGTCGCCGCGGTGCTCGGCGTGGTCGTGCTGGGGGAGACGCTGCGGCCGGGCGAGGAGGGCTGGCTGGTGCTGATCGTCGCGGTGGTGGTGATGGTGGTTTCGACGGCCGCGCTCGCCCGCGGCGAAGCCGCCACCGCCGCCCAGCCCGCATCGCATTAGCGTGGACGGCGTGCTGAGCGCCATCGCGATCGTCCCGTCGGCACCGGTCATGGTGCCCGAACTCGCCGGAGGCGCCGCGCCGGAGCTGGCCGACCTGCGCGAGGCGGTGTTCACCGCGGTGGCCGGCCTTCCGTCGCGCTGGGTCGCGGTCGGGGTTGGGCCCTGCGATCAGGTCGTCGGTCCCGATCAGGCCGGGACGTTCGCCGGTTACGGCGTCGACGTCAGGGTCGCGTTGTCTCCAGGCGGCGACGGCGATCCGGTCGCGATGCCGTTGTGCGCCCTGATCACCGGCTGGGTGCGCGGTGCGGCCCGCTCCGAGGCCTCCGCCGAGGTGCGGGTCTTCAGCGAGGGCCACGACATCGACGCCGCGCTGGCCCACGGCGAGCGGCTGCGCGCCGAGATCGGGGAGGGGGGCAACCCCGTCGGCGTCCTCGTCGTCGCCGACGGAGCCAACACGTTGACGCCGTCGGCGCCGGGCGGTTTCGACCCGGACTCGGTCGCCGTACAAGCCGCGCTCGACGATGCGCTGGCCGGCGGCGAGACCGCGCCGCTTGCCCGATTGCCCGCGTCGGTGGTGGGGCGGGTCGCCTTCGGGGTGCTGGCCGGGTTGGTCGGTCCCGGCCCGCGGTCGGCCAAGGAGCTGTACCGCGGTGCGCCGTACGGCGTCGGTTATTTCACGGGCCTGTGGCAGCCACGATGAGCGCTCGGACACGATGACGCGGCCGATCGCGATCATCGGACCGACGGGGACCGGTAAGTCGGCGCTGGCGCTGGACGTGGCCGAACGGCTCGACGGCGAGATCGTGAATGCCGATGCGATGCAGATGTACCGCGGCATGGACATCGGAACCGCGAAGTCGACGGTTCAGGAGCGGCGCGGGATACCGCACCATCAGCTCGACGTGCTCGAGGTGACCGAGACCGCGAGCGTGGCCCGCTATCAGCAGTCGGCCGCCGACGACATCGAGGCCATCCTCGATCGCGGTGCGGTGCCCGTCATCGTGGGCGGTTCGATGATGTATGTCCAATCGCTGCTCGACAACTGGACGTTCCCGGCCACCGACCCGGCGGTGCGCGCACGCTGGGAGCACCGGCTCGCGGAGATCGGGGCGGCCGCACTGCATCAGGAACTGGCCCGCGTGGACCCCGACGCCGCCACCTCCATCCAGCCCACCGACGGACGACGAATCGTGCGCGCGCTCGAGGTGGTCGAACTGACCGGTCGGCCGTTCGCCGCGTCGTTTCCCACCATCGGCGCACCGCGCTGGGACACCGCGATCATCGGACTCGACTGGCCCACAACGCTTCTGGACGAAAGACTAGCTCAGCGAACCGACAAGATGTTCGCTGACGGACTCGTCGACGAGGTTTGCGCGCTGCTGGAAGGCGGGCTGCGTGAGGGGGTCACCGCGTCGCGGGCGCTGGGTTATGCGCAGGTCCTCGCCGACCTCGACGCCGGTGGCGACGGCTCGGCGGCACGCGAGCCGACGTTCGTCGGCACCCGCCGCTATGTCCGCAGGCAACGGTCCTGGTTCCGCCGTGACCACCGCATCGCCTGGCTGGACGGCGCCGGCCGCGGCCTCGCGGAGGAGACGCTGCGGGTGTGGCGAGACGTACCCTGAACACGTGAGGTTCGCCAAGGGACACGGCACGCAGAACGATTTCGTGCTGCTGCCCGACCTCGACTTCGAGCTGACGCTGGCCCCGGCGGCGGTGACGGCGCTGTGCGACCGGCGCCGCGGGTTGGGCGCCGACGGTGTGCTGCGGGTGACCACCGCGCAGGCCGCGCAGCGTGCCGGTTTGTTCGAACAGTTCCCGGAGGGCGTCGCCGGCGAGGACTGGTACATGGACTACCGCAACGCCGACGGGTCGATCGCGCAGATGTGCGGCAACGGGGTCCGCGTGTTCGCGCACTATCTGCGCGCCAGCGGCCTGGAAAGCCGCGACGACTTCGTGGTCGGGTCGCTGGCAGGTCCCCGGCCGGTGGTGTTGCACCACTGCGACGCGACGAACGCCGACGTCACCGTCGAAATGGGCAAGGTGAACCAGTTGGGCACCGGGGAGGCGATCGTCGGCGGCAGGCCGTTCGCCGGCCTTGCTGTCGACGTCGGCAACCCGCACTTGGCCTGCGTCGACCCCGATCTGACGTTCGAGGAGCTGACCGCCCTCGACGTCGGTGCGCCGGTGTCCTTCGACGCCGCGCAGTTCCCGGAGGGCGTCAACATCGAGGTGTTGACCGCACCCGTGGACGGCGCGGTGACGATGCGGGTGCACGAACGTGGTGTCGGGGAGACCCGGTCGTGCGGAACGGGCACCGTCGCGGCCGCGGTCGCCGCGTTGGCGTACTCCGGCGCGGCAACCGGCAGCCTCGAGGTCCGCATTCCGGGCGGCGAAGTCTCGGTCACGGTCACCGAGGCCAGTAGTTTTCTGCGCGGCCCGTCGGTCCTGGTGGCCCACGGCGAGCTGTCCGAGGAATGGTGGCGCGTTGCGCAACGTTAATTGGGGTGCATGAAAAGTGATTTCCGTGCGAATCTCTATTCGCCTATGACGTATCCCGATCCTTCAACTCACAGCGCCCCGAGCGCGGGCGAGTTGGCTCTCGAAGACCGCACGGCGCTGCGCCGCGTGGCCGGTTTGTCGACCGAACTGACCGACGTTTCCGAGGTCGAGTACCGCCAGCTCCGCCTGGAACGCGTGGTGCTGGTTGGCGTCTGGACCGAAGGCAGTGCCGCCGATGCCGAGGCCAGCCTGGCCGAGCTGGCCGCGCTTGCCGAAACCGCGGGCTCGGAAGTGCTGGAGGGTGTCATCCAGCGCCGCGACAAACCCGACGCCTCCACCTACATCGGCTCGGGCAAGGCCGCCGAACTTCGCGAGATCGTGCTCGCGACGGGTGCCGACACCGTCATCTGCGACGGTGAGCTCAGCCCCGCCCAGCTGACCGCTCTGGAGAAGGCGGTCAAGGTCAAGGTCATCGACCGCACCGCGCTCATCCTCGACATCTTCGCCCAGCACGCGACCAGTCGGGAGGGCAAGGCGCAGGTCACCTTGGCGCAGATGGAGTACATGCTGCCCAGGCTGCGCGGTTGGGGCGAGTCGATGTCTCGGCAGGCCGGCGGACGTGCCGGCGGCGCGGGTGGCGGCGTGGGTCTGCGCGGTCCGGGTGAGACCAAGATCGAGACCGACCGCCGCCGTATCCGCGAGCGGATGGCCAAGCTGCGCCGCGACATCAAGGACATGAAGAAGATCCGCGACACCCAGCGCGGCGGCAGGCGGCGCAGCGAGGTGCCCTCGGTCGCGATCGTGGGTTACACCAACGCGGGCAAATCCAGCCTGCTCAACGCGCTCACCGGAGCGGGCGTGCTGGTGGAGAACGCGTTGTTCGCAACACTCGAACCGACAACGCGCCGAGGCGAGTTCGCCGACGGCAGGCCGTTCGTGCTGACCGACACCGTCGGGTTCGTCCGTCACCTGCCCACCCAGCTCGTGGAGGCCTTCCGCTCCACACTGGAGGAGGTCGTCGACGCCGACCTGCTGGTGCACGTCGTCGACGGCTCCGACGTCAACCCGTTGGCCCAGATCAACGCCGTGCGCGAAGTGATCAACGAAGTGATCGCCGAGCGCAACGTCGCGCCGGCACCGGAGTTGTTGGTGGTCAACAAAATCGACGCCGCCAGCGATCTCGTGCTCGCGCAGCTGCGTCGGGCCCTGCCTGATGCGGTGTTCGTCTCAGCGCGCACCGGTGACGGGCTGGAGCGTTTGCAGCAGCGGATGGCCGAGCTGATCACACCCACCGACACCGTGGTCGACGTGACGATCCCTTACGAGCGCGGCGATCTGGTCAACCGCGTGCACGCCGATGGTCGCGTCGATGCCACCGAACACACCCCCGAAGGGACGAGGATCAAGGCCCGGGTTCCGGTTCCACTGGCGGCCGCCTTGCGCGAGTACGCGACGTTCTGACCCGTTCCTGCGGGCCTCTGAGCATGCAAAGAGGCGCAGAGGTTGTGCCTCTGCGCCTCTCGCTTGAAAAAATCTACCGGTCGTCCGTCGGCCGCTGCTCGGATTCCTGCCGCTTCTCGGCGGTCTTGGCCGCCGCACGGGCGCTCTCGGCTTCGGCTTCCTTCTGTGCAGCGTCGCGCTGCGCATCTGCCTTGTCCTGCTGGGCCTTGCCCTCGCGGTACAGGTCGTCGCGACCCGCGACCGCGCCCAGCACCTCTTTGGCCTTGCCCTTGGCGCCTTCGACGACGCCCTTGATGGCCTCTTCGGGCCCACTATTCTTGTTGTCGGACACTGCGGCTTCCTCCTTGCCGATCGGTCGGTGTGACCGTCCAATACCCGAAACGCGGTTTCGCTAATCGGACAACTTTCATCCGTGAGAAGCCTCACAGCCCGTCGATCACGGGCGGCTCGTGTGCCCGCACCGGCGGCAGGTCGCCGGTGTACTTCTCCACCTGCACCAGCACATGTGCGCCCGTGCAGCCGTGCGCAAGCGACGAGGTACCCACGTCGTCGGTCAGCACGTTCGGATTTCCATGGGCGCACATTGAATCCGGGTCGGCCGGATCGACAGGGTCGAACCAGGCCCCGGTCGACAACTGCACGACGTCGGGCCGCAGGCGATCGTCGATCACCAGGCCAGCCAAACACGCCCCGCGGTCGTTGAACACCCGCACCACGTCGCCGTCGACGAGGCCGCGGGTGGCGGCGTCCCGCGGGTGCATCCGGATCGGCTCGCGCCCTTGAACTTTCGACTTCTGGCTGACCGCTCCGCCGTCCAGTTGACCGTGCAGCCGAGACGCCGGTTGGTTGGCCAGCAGATGCAGAGGATAGTCGGCTGCTCGTGGGCCGCCCAGCCATTCGGCAGGTTCAAACCATTTCGGGTGTCCGGCACAGTCGGCGTAGTCGAAGCCGTCGATGTCGGCGGAGAAGATCTCGATCAAGCCACTCGGAGTGCCGAGTCGGTGGGAGACGGGATCGGCGCGGAAGTCGGCCAGCAGGGTGAGGCCCTCCTCGACAGGCAACCGCAGCCGCCCGCGCCTCCAGAAGTCCTCGAACGTCGGTATAGCGAAATCCAGTTCGGCCGCCCACTTCTCGTACAGATGGGCCAGCCACTGCCGCGGTGTACGGCTCTCGGTGAACTGGTCGCCGAAGCCCAGTCGATCCGCCAGCGCGGCGAAAGTCGCGTAGTCGTCGCGTGATTGGGCGAACGGTTCGGCGAGCTTAGGCATCGCCATCAGCATGGGATCGTTGCGCGAGCCCGAATAGTCGTCGCGTTCGAACGATGTCGTCGACGGCACGACGATATCGGCGTGTTTGGCCATTGCGGTCCAATAGGGTTCGTGCACAACGAGCGTGTCGACGCGACCGAGTGCGCGCCGCAACCGCGGGATGTTCTGGTGGTGGTGGAAGGGGTTACCGCCCGCCCAGTACACCAATCTGATGTCGGGGAAGACGAGCCGTTGGCCGTTGTAGTCGAACGGCTCACCGGGCCGCAACAGCAGATCGCTGATCGCGGCGACCGGAATGAACGTCCGCACGGGATTGATGCCTTGTGGAAGCCTTGGCAATCCGGTCCGCAGCGGCGGCAGGCCGGGCTCGTTCATCGAGCCGTAGCCGTGCCCGAATCCGCCACCCGCAAGGCCGATCTGCCCCAGCATGGCGGCCAGCGTCAAACCCATCCACGGCGCCTGTTCGCCGTGTCGTGCGCGTTGCAGTGACCAACTGACCGTGACGATCGTGCGGTGCTGCGACATCCGCCGGGCCAAGCGGACCAAGTCGTCGGCGGGTATGCCGGAGATCGCCGTCGCCCACCGTGGAGTTTTCGGCACACCGTCGTCCGCTCCGAGGAGATAGCGCTCGAAGCGCTCATAACCGGTGCAGTACGTGGCCAGGAAGTCTCGGTCGGCCAGCCCCTCTGTGGCCAGCACATAGGCGAGCGCGAGCATGATAGCCACGTCGGTGCCGGGCACCGGCGCGAACCATTCACACTCACCGTCGACGTCATCGCGCAGAGGTGAGAACGACACGATCTCTCCGCCGCGAGCTCGATAGCGTCGCAGCGCATCGCGCGCCGGATGTGCGGTGGTCCCACCGTGGTTGATCGCCGTGTTCTTCAGCGCCAGCCCGCCGAAGCACACGAGAAGCTCGGTGTGCTCGACGATGACGTCCCACGCGGTGGACCGCTTGAACAGGTCGTCGTGCGTGCCGACGACGCGCGGCATGATCACTCCTGTCGCGCCGAGGCTGTAGGAGTGACGGGAAAACGTGTAGCCACCAAGGAGATTCAGGAAGCGGTGGACCTGGCTCTGGGCGTGGTGAAATCGGCCCGCGCTCGACCAGCCGTACGAACCGCCGAAGATCGCCTCGTTACCGTGCGTTTCGATGACACGGCGCAACTCGTCGGCGAGCAGTTCGGTCAGCTGGTCCCATGTGACGGCGACGAACTCGTCGTCACCGCGCCGGGTGGTCGGACCCGGCCCGTCGCGCAACCAGCCGCGGCGTACGGCAGGTGTGGCTATCCGCGAGTGGTGCCGAAGTGATCCCGGCAGATTGCCCAGCAACGGTGAGGGGTCCGCGTCGCCCTCGAACGGTCTGACCGCGTAGATGTCGCCGTCTCGCATGTCGGCGGCGAAGGCTCCCCAGTGCGTCAGGCTGACCGGGGCAGGCATGGCGTCAGTCTAAGCGCGGACACCGGCCGGCCCGGTCCGGCCGACGAACCGGTCGGTTATCCATCGGCACTCACGGATAGCGAATGGAAATTCGGCCGCAATCGCGTGCACGGGTCGTCGATCGCACGAGACATTGCCTGGTAGCTACCAAGATTTGTGCAAATAGTTCGCGAATGTCCGCCATTCCCCACTCTCGCGTGCAAACTAATTGCTGCGCTGCCAACGAGACCGCGGCGCGAAATTGGGGGATGCGTTCGCGATTAATCGAGGCGGCACGGCGGGGTTATCCACAGCGAATGGAGTGTCGGCAGGTATTTTCATCCGAAGATCGGCGTGTTCGTTGGTTATTGGCGTCTGACGACAGATAGAGGACGGGTGCGAAAAATTCGAGCGAAATTTCGTACCGACCCGGGAGGTCGAATGATCGGGCAGAACAGCCGGGGCACCACGGTGTTTGGCCGGATGGCGATCGGTCTGCTCGTGGGCGCCGTGGCCCTACTGTTACCGCCGGTGGCGAGCGCCTCACCGGAATCCGATGCCGCCAACGCCGCGATCACCGCGGCCTGGGACGGCAGCGGCGGTGACGGCGGCCCATTGGGACCCAGGCAGGGCGACGTGTACCCGGTGGGCGACGGCTTCGCGCAGAACTTCGCGGGCGGCAAGATCTTCTTCACCCCCGATACCGGCGCTCACATCATGCGCGGCGCGATCCTGGAGAAGTACGAATCGCTCGGCGGCCCTGCCGACAGCGACCTGGGATTCCCGACCATGGACGACGGGCCAGGGCGGGCGCCCGGCAGCTTCAACGTCACGTTCAGCGCCAGCGACAACCCGGTGATCTTCTGGACCCAGGACACCGGCGCGCGTGTGGTCCGGGGACCGATCAACGCGGCATGGGACGAGTTGGGCGGCTCCACCGGACCGCTCGGCGTGCCCGCCGACGACGAGACTTACCGCGGCGATCTGATCACCCAGAAGTTCACCGGCGGCGAGATCACCTACAACACCCGCGACAAGACGTTCACCACCGTGCCGCCCGACCTCGCCGGGCAATTGGCAGACCTGCAGATTCCCGGCGACGCGACGTCGGCGATCAACGCGGCACGCCGCGCGGCGGGAGGCCCGCTGGGCCCTCTCGGCGCCGCGGAGGGACCGCCGTACCCGATAGGCGACGACGGTCTGGCTCAGAACTTCGCCGGCGGCAAAATCTTCTACAGTCCCGCGACAGGGGCGCGAGTCGTCACCGGTCAGGTCCTGGCCAAGTACGAAAGCCTGGGTGGGCCCGAGGGGGATCTCGGATTTCCGATCGCCAGTGAGGCCGACGGCGGGCTGCCCACCGCGAGCCGGATGGCGCGCTTCGCCGCCGACGACAAACCGGTGATCTTCTGGACGCCGGACCACGGCGCTGTGCTGGTGCGCGGCGCGATGAGTGCGGCGTGGGACAAGCTCGACGGCGCGGAGGGGACGCTCGGCGCACCGATGGCCGACCAGTCCGAGAAGGGCGACGTCATCACGCAGCGGTTCACCGGCGGCGTGGTCAACTGGAATCGGTCAACCGGTGAGTTCAGCACCGAGCCGCCCAACCTCGCGACCGAGTTGGCCGGCCTGGAGGTCCCCGCCGAGCAGGGCCCCGATACGCCCGGCACGCCGCGTGCGTCGGACTCCGGTGGTGACGGGAACTGGTTCGCCTTCAGCTGGTGGTGGCTGCTCGCGATCGTGCCGGTGCTCATCCTCGTTGGCCTGGTGGCGTTTGCGAGCCTGCGCAACCGGCGTCGTAACGACGTCGATCGACCCGGACCCGTCGAGGACCACTACGACGACTCGTACGGCGCCGAGGCCGAACAGGCCTACAGCACACTGGGTTCGGGGGCAGCCGGGGCGGGCGGCGGGGATCCGTCCGCGGCGATGTTCGGCGATCGGTATGCCACTGAGGGTTTGGGCGCGTTGTCTGCGTCGGGGGAGTCGGGCTCGGCGTCATCGGCCAATCCCTGGGAGGCGCCGTCGCCGGACTTCGGTGGTGCCTCGGACACGTCGGCATTCACCGCGGGTGAGGAGAACCCGGACAATGTCGACACCGCGCCGACCCGGATACAGAGTTCCGGAGAGGCGGGCATCGCCGCGGAGCGCCTGGCCGCCGGCGCGGGTGAGACCGCCGGCGAGCAGGACGGTGTGCCCGAGGACCGCGACGCGCTACCCGAAGAGCGCGACGCGCTACCCGAAGAGCGTGACGACGAGCTGTACGGGGCGTCTGACGAGCGTGGCGCGATGTTCGAGGAGCCCGACATGGGGTACGCGGAACGCGATATACCCGCCTTGCCGGTGGAACGTGAACCTCCGCAAAGGGATCCGCTGACCGACACGGGGCGTCACGCCAAGATCGTCATCGACGAGCCGGAAGTGCCCAGCCCGGCGTTCCGCCTTCCGTTCGGTGACTCCGGGCAGGCGCCCGAGGGATACCCGATCAAGGCCGACACCCAGTCGGGGCTCTATTGGCTTCCCACCTCGGCCGAATACGACGAGGTACAAGCCGAAATCTGGTTCTCCAGCGAGGAATTCGCGCGCACGAACGGCTTCGTCCGAGCCGACTAGATCTTCCGTATGACGGTGACGACCTTGCCCAGCACCGCGGCGTCGTTACCTGGAATCGGATCGAAGGCCGGGTTGTGCGGCATCAACCACACCTGCCCGCGCGTGCGTTTGAACGTTTTCACCGTGGCTTCGCCGTCGATCATCGCGGCCACGATGTCCCCGTTGTCGGCGACGTTCTGTTGACGCACGACCACCCAGTCGCCGTCGCAGATCGCGGCGTCGACCATCGAGTCGCCGACGACCTTGAGCAGGAAGAGCGAGCCCTCGCCGACCAGTTCGCGCGGCAGGGGGAAGACGTCTTCGACGGCCTCCTCGGCCAGGATCGGCCCGCCCGCGGCGATGCGCCCGAGCACAGGTACGAACGTCGGCTCCGGTAGGGCATCGGAGCCGGCGACGTCGGTGGCGACGATCGGAGTCACGTGGTCGTCGGCGCCGCGCACGTCGACGGCGCGCGGCCGGTTGGGGTCGCGCCGCAGGTAGCCCTTGCGTTCGAGCGTGCGCAGTTGATGCGCGACTGAGGATGTGGAGGTCAAGCCAACCGCATCGCCGATCTCCCTGATGCTCGGTGGATAGCCACGGTTGGTGACCGATGCGCGGATCACGTCGAGGATGGTGCGCTGACGCTCGGTGAGCCCAGAGTCCACAGATCTGGCCCCGCCTGTGCCGTCCGGATTTTCGCTGCTGGAGTCCATGCCGCCGAATGTAACCCGCGGCACTCGATTAATCAAACATGTGTTCGAGGCGTGTCGGAGTCGGGGTGCCTCAGGACGTCGCGGAAATCGCGCATCGATTTTCTGTCGGTGGCCTGTCCTATCGTTTCACAACAGTTCGATCACACGTTCTATCTTTCGAACATGTGATCGACTATCTTCGAACACAAGAGCGAAAGCAGCGGATCGGAAGGCAGGCAGATGACCGTTCTCGACACCCACGAATTCCAGGCCCCGCGCGTGGTCAGGACCGGTATCCGGCCTCCAGGCGCCCGTCGTCGGCACCCCGCGGCCACCCGGCCGGGCGGAGCGGCGGTCCGCTATCGCGGAACCGGCGTGCTGATGTCGCGAGCATCGCACCGACGGCGACCGATCACTCCCGCCACCACGGTGCTCCTGTCCTTGGTCGCGGCGGGAATCACGATGTGGCTCGGCCTGGTCGCGCAGTTCGGCGGCGTTGTGGGCACCACGTCGACCGCGGTGCCGGAGCGCCTCGCGGTGGTGCAGGTCCAGACCGGCGAGAGCCTGCAGCACGTCGCCATGCGTGTGGCCCCCGACGCGCCCGTGAGCCAGGTGATGGAGCGGATCAGCGAGCTCAACCAGCTCGACTCGCCCGCACTGGACGCCGGCCAGACACTGATCGCGCCGGTCGGCTGACGGTCACCGGCCGGCCAAACAGCTTGCTGCGCAGACATGTTCACCGACAGATCGGCCGACTATGTGCCGTTCAGCCCGGTGCTGGGCTTTCGCAACCCGCCGCGGGTACGCTCGGAGAGGTTCGAGTTGGTCCTCTGTTGGCGCGGCGAAGGAGCGGTGATGCACTGTCCGTTCTGCCGTCACCCGGATTCGCGCGTGGTCGACTCGCGGGAAACCGACGAGGGCCAGGCCATCAGGCGGCGGCGATCATGCCCGGAGTGCGGACGTCGGTTCACTACGGTCGAGACCGCCATCCTGGCCGTCGTCAAGCGCAGCGGTGTCACTGAGCCGTTCAGCCGCGAAAAGGTCATCAAGGGAGTGCGCAGGGCGTGCCAAGGCAGTCAGGTCGACGAGGACGCATTGAACCTGCTGGCACAGCAGGTCGAGGACACCGTGCGCGCCGCGGGCTCGCCCGAGATCCCCAGCCACGAAGTGGGACTCGCCATCCTGGGGCCGCTGCGCGATCTCGATGAGGTGGCCTACCTGCGCTTCGCCTCGGTGTATCGTGGCTTCACCTCTGCCGAGGATTTCGAGCGTGAGATCGAGGCGCTGCGAGCGCATCGGAATTCGCCGCAACCGACGGCCAGCTGACCGGCTGTCGTAGGTCCAATCAGTCGATCTGCTTGATGCCGTCGTTGACGACGCGGCCGGCGACACGCACCCAGCCCTCGGCGCTCCACTGGGTGTAGATGTGCGAGCCCTTACCCTGCACGATCGTCAGGTCCCGACTGAGGTAATCGGTGATCCGAACGGCGGCGGCGCCGGTGGCCTCGTCTTCGGGCACACCAAGATCGGTCGCGAACATCCGTGACCGCAACTCACCCTTGTCCCGGTCGATCCACGTCCACAGGTAGTGATTGATGTCGTCGGGATATTCCGACGGGTCGAGCGCCAGGAGCTCGTCGACGGAGCCGATGTCGTGGACAGCGAACTCGGGTGCCCACTCCGCACGGGCCTGAACGGAGGTCAGGTCGTCGTCGTGGGCAACTTGGACGATGCCGGCCGGGACCCGCAGCGTGTGGACGGGAGTGCCCTGCTCGCGAAGCCACCACGCCGCGCCGACGGTGGGATGTCCGGCGAACGGCAGCTCGACGACCGGAGTATGGATACGCGCGTATGCCGTGCTCGTACCCGGGGCGGGCAGGTCGACGAAAATAGTTTCGCTGTAACCCAATTGGGTGGCTATGCGCTGGCGATCGTCGGGGTCCACGGTGCTGGCGTCGACGACACCGAGTGGGTTTCCGTGATTGCCGTCAGGGTCGGCGAAGACTCGCAACACCGTCACGTCGATGGCCATGGGCCCGATGCTACTTCGTATTCCAGTGCCGTTGGCCGGGTCGCTGCGCGCAGGACTCTCAGGTCGCGCTGCGCTCGTCGGTTTCCATCGCGTCGAGCACCGCGACCCGGGTGTGGGCCGATCCGGAGATCGCACCTTCGGTGATCCCCGCCCGCAGCAGTCCGCGCAGGTATTCCTGGTCGTAGACCGCCGGATCGGAGCTGTCGATGAACTTCTCCACCACCTCGACGAAACGGTCCGGGTCGTCGTGGAACGGGAAATGGCCGGAGCCGTCGAAGATTTCCAACTGCGATCCCGGCATCGCGGCGTGCGCCATCCGGGCGTGGCTGACCGGGATCACGGCGTCGCAGCTACCCCAGATCAGCTGAACGGGAACCGACTGCGTCAAGTAACAGCGGTCCAGCATGGTCACCACCTGACCGCGCCAGTCGACGACAGCCCGCAGCGTACGGGCGAACGCCGATGACGCGGTCGGTTCGGGCAGGTCGTTGAGGATGCGCAACACCTGTGGCAGGTCGCGACCCAGGCCGGTCGAGCCGAAGACCCCGCCGGCGATGCGGCCCGCCGCCTGCAGGGCAGGCAGCACGAACGGCAGTCGCAGCAGTGCCAGCGCCTCGCTGCCCATGGGCAGCGAGGCGAAGCGCAACGCGATGTTGACATCCTTGGTGACCCCGCCGGCGCCGACCAGGATGAGTCGGTCGACCAACTGCGGAAACTGGTACGCGAACTGCATGGCCACGCCGCCGCCCAGCGAATGACCGATCACCGTGACGTGGTCGATGTCGAGGATACTGAGCAGGTCGCGCATCCCATTGGCATACGCGGCGACCGAATAGTCGGCGCGGGGTTTGTCGGACTTGCCGTGGCCCAACAGGTCCGGTGCGATGACGGTGAATCGCTGCGCGAGCTTCGACTGAACCGTCTCCCACGTGGTGGAGTTGTCGCCGATTCCGTGGATCAGCAGGATCGCGGGCCCCGAACCGGCCACCCGGTATGCGCGCCGGTAACCGTGGATGGTGCGGAACTGCAGCACGGGGGTGAGGTCGCGTACGGGGCGAAGATTCGGCTTTCGCGGGGGCATTGCGTCAACTTAGCGGGCCGCCGGGCACCGCGCCCCTCGAGCCGCCCATTGACCGGGCGACTCACCGTCATCCAGCGTCGTCGCCGTCTTCGAATCGGTCCTTCGACTTCTTCTCGGCCTGCTGGGCCAGGAACCGCTCGAACTCGGCGCCGAGTTCCTCACCGCTGGGCAGGTCCTCGTCGCTGGCGAGCAGGGAGCGGTTCTCCTGGGCCGCCATGTAGGCGTCGTACTGGCGTTCCAGGGCGGCGACCACCTGTGCCACCTCGGGGCTCTGCTCGACCTGCTCGTTGACCTTGGTCAGCACCTCCGCGCCGGCCGTGACCAGCGCCTCGAGCGGGATCTGAAGAGACGCGTTTCTGGAGACCTCGGCCAACAACGCCTCGGCCGCCGCGGGATAGTCCGTCTGCGCCAGATAGTGCGGGACATGGACGGTGTAGCCGACCACCTCGTGCCCGTGCTGCGACATCCGGAACTCGAGCAGGTTCGACGCACTCGCCGGAACCTGAACCTCGCCGATCCACGGCTGGTGGTCGGCGATGAGTTCCTTGTCGCTCGAATGTGCAGTCATCGTGATGGGCCGGGTGTGCGGCACCGCCATGGGGATGGTGCCCAGCCCCACCACGCGGCGGACGTCGAGCCGTTCGGCCAGAAGCCGGACCGCGGTGATGAACCGCTCCCAGCGCAGATCCGGCTCCAGGCCGGCCAGAAGAAGAAACGGGGTGCCGACGCTGTCGCGCATCGCGTACAGGTTGAGCTCCGGATCCTCGTAGTGAGTGAAATGGTCGGTCTTGAACGTCATCAACGGGCGGCGGGACCGGTAGTCCAGCAGCTCGTCGATGGCGAACGACGCCACCAACTCGGTGTCCAGCGTGTCCTTCAGGTGCTGGGCGGCCAACCGGATCGCGTGCCCGGCGTCGGAGAAGCCTTCGAGGGCGTGGATGAGCACCGGCCCCCTGCCGTCCTTGGACGACAGCTGGGGCGCGGGGAACTCCAACTCGTACATGCCTGAGTGTTCCGGCTGGTAATGCTGTTCAGGGTGACCAGCGTCGTCAGCCATGAGCCTCGCCTCCTAGCGGTGGTGCCAGACCGTTAACGTCTTCGTACAGTGACAACTAGTCTCGCGCACGTTGCGTTCCCGCTGGCGGGCATCCCATGCGCGAAGCCGTGAAAACGTTTGCGAGTGCGACCCGGTCGGGCTAGGCGCGGAACTGGTTGAGCGCCCGTAGCTTGTTCATCACATCCAGGGCCGCGACCTTGTAGGCCTCCGAAAAGGTGGGGTAGTTGAACACGGCGTCGACAAGGTAGTCGATGGTTCCTCCGCAGCCCATCACGGCCTGGCCGATGTGCACCATCTCGGTGGCACTGGTGCCGAAGATGTGCACACCGAGCAGGCGCAGATCGTCCGTCGCGACCAGCAGTTTGAGCATGCCGTAGGAATCCCCGGCGATCTGACCCCTGGCCAGCTCGCGGTAGCGCGAAACCCCCACCTCGTACGGGATCGCGCTGCGCGTCAGCTCGACCTCGGTCGCGCCGACGTAGGACACCTCCGGAATCGAGTAGATACCGATCGGCTGCAGGTCGGTCATTCCCTTCGCTGGCTCGCCGAACGCGTGGTAGGCCGCCAGCCTGCCCTGGTCCATCGACGTCGCGGCCAGCGCCGGAAAGCCGATCACATCGCCGACCGCGTAGATGTGGTCGACCTTGGTCTGGAAGTTGCTGTCGACGTCGATGCGGCCGCGCGCGTCGGTCTGTAGTCCGGCGTTGTCGAGGTCGAGATGCTCGGTCTGGCCCTGCCGACCCGCGGAGTACATCACGGTCTCGGCGGGGATCTGCTTACCGCTGGCCAGCGTGGTCACGGTGCCCGCCGATCCGACGTCCACGGCCGTGACCTCCTCGCCGAACCGGAACGTCACCGCGAGGTCGCGCAGGTGGAACTTGAGCGCCTCGACGATCTCGGGGTCGCAGAAGTCGAGCATGCTGTCGCGCTTCTCGACGACGGTGACCTTGGTGCCCAGCGCGGCGAACATCGACGCGTACTCGATGCCTATCACCCCGGCGCCGACCACGACCATCGTCGAGGGCAGCGACTTGAGGTCGAGGATCCCGTCGGAGTCCAGCACACGGTTCTCGTCGAACTCGATACCGGCAGGGCGGGCCGGTTTGGTGCCGGTGGCGATCACGACGTACTCGCCGCTGACGGTGGTGCGCTCGCCGCGGGTGGGTTCCTCGACCAGGACGGTGTGCGCGTCGATGAATCTGCCGTGGCCCTGGATGAGGTCGATGCGGTTGCGCATCAACTGGGAACGCACGACGTCTTGTTCCTTGCCGATCACGTGGCTCGTGCGTGCCAGCAGGTCGGCGGGCGTGATCTTCTCCTTCACCCGGTAGCTGGCGCCGTACAGTTCGCGCTGGCTCATACCGGTGAGGTAGACGACCGCCTCGCGCAGCGTCTTGGACGGGATGGTCCCGGTGTTCACGCACACCCCGCCGAGCATGCGTCCCCGCTCGACGACCGCGACCGTCTTCCCGAGCTTCGCCGCGGCGATCGCCGCCTTCTGCCCGCCTGGTCCGGAACCGATGACCACGAGGTCGTACTCGAGCATGGAAGCCATGGCAACAAGATGTACGCCGGTTGGGCGAGTTCTGCACGCCGACTGCCTCAACCGAAGCTGAATTCATCCCCAACCTCGGATTGATCCACAGCGGTGCGGGTCACGAACGTCGACGGGCGGCTGGCGTCCGAGGCGGCGGGGAAGGTCACCCCATGACGACCTCACCTTCACCCGATTTCCATCTCGACCGCCCCGCGGTGCTGATCGCCGCCCTGCCTGCCGTTCTCGGCTTCGTCCCCGAGAAATCCCTCGTGCTCGTGACCGTGGACCGCGGCGCGATGGGATGCGTCATGCGGGTGGACCTCTCCGACGAGCTGATCGATTCGGTCGAGCACATCGCTGAAACCGCCGCGGCGGCGCGACCCGACTCGGCGATCGCCGTCGTGGTCGACCAGGACGGTGCGGGCTGTCGGCTGTGCAACGACGAATACCGCGAATTGGCCGCCATCCTGGCGTCCGCCTTGGCCGATCGGGGGATTGAACTGCTCGCCGCGCATGTGGTCGACCGGATCGCGGCAGGCGGGCGGTGGCACTGCGCCGACGGCTGCGGCGCGTCGGGCACAGTGGACGACCCGGCTGCGTCGCCGCTCGCGATGGCCGCCGTGCTGGACGGGCGCCGCCTCTATGCCCGGCGCACCGAGCTCCAGGACGTCATCGCGGTCACCGATCCCGCTCGCGCCCGAGCGTTGGCCGGTCCGATCCAGGACGCGCGGGCAGGTCGATCGGACGCCGACGCGTGCAGCGAGATCGAGGAAGTGATCGCGGCGGCCGCGCGGGTGTCCGAGGGTGACGCACTGCCCGACGAGGCGGTGACCCGGATCGCGGCTGCCCTGACCGATCTGCAGGTGCGCGACACGTTGTACGCGCTCGCAGTCGGTGAGCGCGCGGCCCACGCCGAGTCGCTGTGGGCGGAGTTGTCGCGGCGGCTCCCGGAGCCGTGGCGGGCCGAGGCGCTGGTGTTGCTGGCGTTCTCGGCCTACGCCCGCGGCGACGGTCCGCTGGCGGGGGTGTCGTTGGAGGCGGCGCTGCGCTGTGACGGCACCCACCGGATGGCCCGAATGCTCGACACCGCGCTGCAGTCCGGTCTGCGGCCGGAGCAGATCCGCGAACTCGCCGCGACCGGCTACCGCTTGGCCGACCAGTTGGGAGTTCGGTTACCGCCCAGGCAGGCGTTCGGAAGACGGGCCGGTTGACCGCCGGCCGCTGGTGTTGCTCGGGAGGTCAGACCTTCTCGACCTTGACGGCGTGCGCCATGTGGTGGGGCAGCTCGACCTGTTCGTGGCCGGGGATCACGATCAATACCCCGCCGTGGTCGTTGCTCTGCACGGTCACGCGGGCGTTGGGCACCACCCCGGCATCCTTGAGCCTGCTGATCAGGTCGGCGTCACCCTGTACGTGTTCGGTCAGCTGCCGCACCACGACCGCGACGGGCATACCGGCGGGCAACTCGGTCAGCCGAACGAGGTTCAACCGGTCGCGTTCTGACGACGTGCTGATCAAGCCCAGCTCCGAAAGCCCGGGGATGGGGTTCCCGAACGGCGAGGTGGTCGGGTTGTCGAGAACCTGGACGAGCCGCCGCTCGACGTCCTCGCTCATCACATGTTCCCAGCGGCAGGCCTCGGCGTGTACTTCCTCCCAGGGCAGGCCGATGACATCGACGAGCAGCCTCTCGGCGAGGCGGTGCTTGCGCATGACGGCGACGGCGAGGGCGCGGCCCTTGTCCGTCAGCTCGAGGTGGCGATCGCCTGCGACGTGCAGCAGGCCGTCGCGCTCCATCCGCGACACCGTCTGGCTGACGGTGGGACCGCTCTGATCGAGACGTTCTGCGATGCGTGCGCGCAGGGGCACCACGCCCTCTTCCTCGAGGTCGTAGATCGTCCGCAGGTACATCTCCGTGGTGTCGACCAGATCATTCATTGCGCTAACCCTCCGTCAGAGGTCGAGTCTACCGGCTAAAGGGTCTGAACTGCGTTGTTACGTCTGCGACACCGGCACTTGCTGATACGACACGATCCCCGCCGGTCGAAAGCGGCGGGGATCGTGTCGGGGGTTCTAGCTGGCGTACGAGCGGAGGCGGTCCGCACGTTCTCCGTTGCGCAGCTTGGCCATGACCTCGCGCTCGATCTGGCGCACCCGCTCGCGGGAGAGCCCGAACAGCTTGCCGATCTGGTCGAGGGTGCGGGGCTGGCCGTCGTCGAGGCCGAACCGCAGCCGGATCACCTGCTGCTCGCGCTCGTCGAGCGTGGCCAGTACGTGCCGGATGTCGGTGTGCAGCAGTTCGGAGATCACCGCGTTCTCAGCCGACATCGCCTCAGCGTCCTCGATGAAGTCACCCAGCGGGGCCTCCTCGTCGCTGCCCACCGGCATGTCGAGGCTCACCGGGTCGCGGCTGTGCTCGAGCAGATCGTTGATCTTCTCCACCGGGATCCCGGACTCGGCAGCCAGTTCCTCGTCGGTGGCTTCACGACCGAGGTTCTGGTGCATCTCGCGCTTGATCCGAGCCAGCTTGTTGACCTGCTCGACGAGGTGCACCGGCAGCCGGATCGTCCGGCTCTGGTCGGCCATGCCGCGGGTGATCGCCTGACGAATCCACCACGTGGCGTACGTCGAGAACTTGAATCCCTTGGCGTAGTCGAACTTTTCCATCGCCCGGATCAGGCCCAGGTTGCCTTCCTGGATCAGGTCGAGCAGCGGCATGCCGCGACCGGTGTAGCGCTTCGCCAGCGAGACGACGAGGCGCAGGTTGGCCTCGAGAAGGTGCCTACGCGCGGCCTCACCATCGCGGACCACGGCGGCAAGATCACGTTTGCGGTTCTCGCCCAAGCGCTTCCGCGTGTCGAGCAGGTGCTTGGCGTATAGCCCTGCCTCGATGCGCTTTGCGAGTTCCACCTCATCGGCGGCGTTGAGCAAGGCAGTTTTGCCAATACCATTGAGATACACGCGCACGAGGTCAGCCGCTGGACTCTGGGCGTCCAGGTCCTGGTCGACGCGGATGGTGCTGGCATTTGCCATGACGGCCTCCTGATCAAGTCGAACTGTCATGAGCTACAACGCCCACGAGGTCCAAAGAGTTCCCAGCCATTGGCTGGTTCACACCTTCTGATCAGCGGTTTCTCGGGCCCGACCTGAGAATGTCCTTAGAAAAGGGATAGAAGCGCCTCAGCTGGGAACATCGCCATTCGAGCCACGCCCCTCGGGTTGCGGCGGCGTGACCGTGCGCTGCTCGAGCGTCGGCCGTTCGGCGGTCAGCACCTCGGAGGAGTGACGGCGGTTTTCGAACCGACGCGGCTCTTCGGGACGCCGCGGCGGACGGTCGTTGGCGATGAGCACGGCGATCCACGGCAAGGGAATCGAGCCGACGAGAATCGCCAACGAGATCAGGCCGTTGTGCCAGATGCCGTAGGCGACCGCGGCCAGTACGAGGGCCGGAATACGAAACGACATGAGCGTCAAGTACTTGCGAACCCGTTGGCGGTGCTGTTCCTCGTAGGCGGGGGCGGCGCGAGTGATCAGGACGGGCCGGCCGTCGTCGTCGAAACTCAGCTCGGGGCTTTGTTTCATACCTTCACTGTCCCACATTGTGGCTCCGCTGTACGGGTCGGTTTTCTTACGGGCAAAATGGTTGTCATGCAAACCCAGACGATCGAGCGCACCGACACCGACGAACGCGTCGACGACGGGACTGACAGCGATACCCCGAAGTTCTTCCACTATGTCAAGAAGGACAAGATCGCCGAGAGCGCGGTGATGGGCACCCACGTCGTCGCGCTGTGCGGCGAGGTGTTTCCGGTGACGAAGTCGGCCAAACCCGGCTCGCCGGTGTGCCCGGAGTGCAAGCGCATCTACGAGAAGCTCAAGAAGTAGCCCGGTCGGTCACCGCCCCCGCAGCTCCTGCCGGCGATGGCGGAGCGGCTGTCGGTGCATCTTCGGTCGCGACGCCGTTGAGTGACTCGGCTTTTCCCTTCAACCACCAACCGAACCGCTTGGCGTGCGTGTCGGCCGCCGGCCACTCCTCCTGGATCGCGGCGTTGAGTTCCGCGCCGATCATGATCGCGAACCCGAGGAAGAACGCGAACAACAAGAAGGCGATCGGCGTCGCCAACGCACCGTAGGTGTAGCCGGTCGCGGTGATCCAGGTCAGGTAGAAGCGCAGGCCGAACGTCGCCAACAGGAACACCGCGGTGGCCAGGATCGAGCCAAGCAGCAATCGGTGCGACGGTAGCGGCTTGGGCAGCGAGACCCGGTAGAGCACGTTGACGGACACGATTAGCGCCAGTATCAGCACCGGGTAGTAGCCGAACCGCAGAATGTGGTCCCAGCTGTCCGGGATGTACGTGGCGATCTTGCGCGGCCCCAACGCGATGAACGGGGCCGCGAGGATGGCGCCGACCAACATCACCACGTAGAGGCCCAGCGCGTAGAACCGCTGACGGACCGGATGGCGTAGCGGCGTCTGGCCGTGCGCCTCGGTGATCGAGTCGACGAATGCCGAGATGGCCGACGATCCAGCCCACAGCGAGATCACGAAGCCCAGCGAGACCACCTCACCGCGGGCGCCCTGGACGATGTCGCGGACCGTTGGCTCGATGATCTCGGTCACCACATTGGTGGAGAAGAACCGCGCAGCCGTGTCGACGATCTGGGTTTCGATCATCGGAAGCGTGTCGGGTCCGAACAGCGGAGCGATGTAGGCCAGGCTGCCGAGCATCCCCAACAGCAGCGGGGGAAGTGACAGCGCCGACCAGAACGCGGCCTGCGCGGACTCCGAGAAGATCGAGTCGTCCCAGCTCTTGGACAAGGTGCGCCCCACGATGTGCCGGATGTGGTGGCGCGACGGCTTCGTCGGCAGCGGCCGGGGCTGGTCATTCATGACCAGTCCAGCATTACTGACGGAAGGTGATCCTGCCCAGAGCGACTCTCAGCCGTGTCGGACGCTATGCCTCCACCGGGCTGACTTCGAGAACGGCCGCCGCCTCGATCAGCTTGGCCTCGTGCTCATTGGCGTGGTGCTGGCAGAAGAGCAACTCCGCACCCGAGGGGAGCTTCGCGCGCACCCGTGCCGCGGCGCCGCAACGATCGCAGCGGTCAGCCCGGGTCAGTGGGGGACTGGTGAGCGTTGCGTTCGTCATTGCGGACCTCCGTACTGTCGCGTGCATCTACTGTCTCAGACGTTTTGGCTTTCGGCGTTGTTCCCAGAGGCTCTACCGGTGTGTCGTGTCTCACCGTTACCTCGAGTTGCCGGTGCGGCAGGCTGGCTATATGAGCCCGCCGCCCACCGTACTGGTCCACCTGTGTAGCAAAGACGAATGGCAGTCTGCTCAAGCACGCGGCGAGCATTGCCCCGCTTCGTTGACCGCGAGCGGCTTCGTGCATCTGTCGACACCCGAGCAGGTGCACCTCCCGGCCAACCGGCTCTACGCCGGTCGTACCGACCTGGTGCTGCTCCACATCGACCCCGCACGACTGTCCTCTCCGGTTCGCTGGGAACCCGGTGTGCCCGCTGATCCCGTGGGAATGGAGTTCCCACATCTCTACGGCCCTTTGCCAATCGGAGCTGTGATCCGCGTCACGTCTTACTCCCCGGACTCCGAGGGCCGGTTCGCAGCGCCGGGACCTTGACCGACTGCTCCTCGTACGCCAATCCCCGCGACACGTCGCGCTGCTCTCGCCGCCTCAAACTAGAGCACTTCCACCCGCGGGAGGGGTCTACGTACACTTACAAATCGTGGGCATTTTGTTAGGTCTCGCACCGTGGATCGTCTACTGGGTGCTCGTCGGTAATGGTCCGGTCATCGTCGCGGCCCTGATCGCGCTGGCTGTCGCGCTTGGCGCATTCGCGCTGGGGCAGATGCGCGGCGGTCCTGGGCGGATACTCGGAATCGGGGCAGTAGCAACATTTTTGGTCTTGACGGTACTGACCTTCGCGCTCGACGAATCGTTTTCGGAACGGTGGATGCTGCCGCTGAGCAACGCGGGCATCTTGCTCGTCGCGCTCACCGGTGTGCTGACCGGCAAGCCGTTCGTGCGGGAGTTCGCCGAGGCCGGCCAGCAGCCCCACGTGGTCAAGAGCGACCTGTTCGCTCGTGTCACCTCTGTGTTGACGTGGATCTGGGTGGCGGTGTTCGGCGGCATGACGTTGTCGTCGGTGATCCCGCCGATCGTCGACCGCGACGCGACGATTCATGACACCGAATCACCGCTGTCGTTCCTCTGCTATTGGGTCATCCCGTCCGTGTTGTTGGCCGGTGCGGCGTTCGCGACGCGGGTGCTGCCAGACCGCATCGCCGCGGGCGCGGACGACATCGTCCGCAAGACGTCGTTCGTCGCATTCGCCGAAGCCGAGATCGACCAGTTGATCTACCTGGCCACCGAGCACGCCAACCGGGAGGTGGGCCCCGGCAAGGAGGCCTACGACATCAAGATCGGGAGCAAGGGCATTCCGTTGACCGGCGACGAGACGCGCGAATCGTGGCCCTCCACGTACAAGGTGCGCGACAAGAAGCGGTGACCTCCCGGCCGCGCTAGATCGGCGTTGCTTCCACGATCGAGATCGGTGTGATGGTGTTGACGACGCGGTCGAGCCGGAAACCCGCGCCGCGCAACAGTTCTGCGTAGTCGGTGCGGGTGCGTTCTCTGCCGCCCACGGTGACGAGCATCTCCAGGTCGAGTTGGAATCCGATGAACGGAGTCGCCCGTTGGGGCAGAACCATTTCCAGTAGGAGCAGTTTGCCGTGCGGTGCGATCGCGGTGCGGATGTTGCGCAGGATCGTCAGCGACGTGGCGTCGTCCCAGTCGTGGATGATGTTCTTCAGCACGTAGGCGTCACCGCCCTCGGGCACCCTCTCCAGGAACGATCCGCCTTCTGCCGTGCAGCGGTCCGTCACTCCGGCGGCCTTGAATGTGGTTGCGGCGTCGCTGACCACCGAGGGCAGGTCGTACACGATGCCGTGGGCGCCCGGCGCCCGATTCAGAATCGTCGAGAGCAGCAGGCCGTGGCCGCCGCCGACGTCCACGATCAGTTTGAAGGCGCTGAAATCGTATTGGCTGAGCGCTATTTCGTTGGTGATGCCGCTCGTCGCGGTCATCGCTTTGTTGAACACCTGGGCCAGTTCGGGATCGGTTTCCAAGTAGTCGAAATACGGCATCCCACGCAGCTTGATGACTGACGGTTCGCCGGTCTGCACCGAATGCAGCAGGCTGCCCCAGTCCTCCCAGCGGGCCTGGTGGCCGATGAACAGCACCATGTCGCGCATCGACTCCGGGTGATCGGAGCGCAAGGCGTCCCCGACTTTCGTCAGGCTGAAGGTGTCGTCGCGGCGATGGTCGAGCAGACCTTTGGAGGTCAGCGCCCGCATCAGCCGGTACAGGGCATCGGGGTCAGCACCCACCCGCTCGGCGATGTCTGCGGCGCGCGCCGGTCCGTTCGCGAGTTCGTCGGCGACACCGAGCTTCGCGGCGACGAACATCGTTTGCGTCGTCCACGCACCGGTCACCATCTCGAGGATGGCGACACTGGCTGGCACCGTTGAGCGATGAACGGATTGCAGAGCCGCCCGCAGTCGGTCGACGACGCGGACCACAGGCATGGGCGGAACCTTCGCGGGTTTGTTCGGCACGGCGCGAAACACTACAGGTTTCGTGTTACCGCTGGTTTGCTGTCCGGCAACTGGCGCGATCGCAGCGAAGCGAGTGTCGGTTCGACACACGGCTCAACGCGAGATCGCGTCGAACAACCCGACACTCGCGAACGCTCGTTGACCGCAAATCGAGTCAGCGGCATTCCGATGCGAGGCATACTGCCTAAGACGCGAGCCGGACACAAAGGAGTGCCAATGAAAAGCAGGGGGGTGACCGCGGCGGCGTCCGTCCTCGCGGCAGGCATGGTCGCGGTGGGGATTGCGGCCCCCGCGTACGGCACCGACCAGATCACGGCCAACGCGGTCGGCACGTACGACGCTGTCTACGAGTGGGGCACCAGGACGTGGGTGGTCACCCCCTGCGACGGCGATGCCTTCCAGTGTGTGTACGTCACCCAGTACCACGCCGACGACGTCGAGCGGAAGTCGCCGTCATGGAGCGGGAACGCGTATTGGCAGGTCGGCTGGTGGATCATGAGGGGAGTGTTGGACCGAAACGCGGTCACGTGCGAAGACGGCTCGCAACACGACCTGGTCATGAACTACGCGTGGGACGCCGCGAGCGGGAAGGCGATCCGGTCCTTCCACGACCCCGGCCTGTGCGGTGAGGCCGGAAACGGCGCCAATGAATTCACGCTCCACAGGATCGGCCCGCCGCCACCACCGCCGCCGCTACCTGCGTAGGCGTCAGTCCAGGTAGTCGCGCAGAACCTGAGAACGGCTCGGGTGGCGCAACTTTGACATGGTCTTCGACTCGATCTGGCGGATGCGCTCGCGCGTAACCCCGTACACCTGACCGATCTCGTCGAGCGTGCGCGGCTGACCGTCGGTGAGCCCGAACCGCAGCCGCACCACGCCGGCTTCACGCTCGGACAGCGTCTCCAGAACCGACTGCAGCTGATCCTGCAGCAGCGTGAACGACACCGCGTCCACGGCCACCACGGCCTCGGAATCCTCGATGAAATCGCCCAGCTGCGAATCGCCCTCGTCGCCGATGGTCTGGTCCAACGAGATCGGCTCACGGGCGTACTGCTGGATCTCCAGCACCTTCTCCGGCGTGATGTCCATCTCCTTGGCCAGCTCTTCGGGAGTGGGCTCGCGGCCCAGGTCCTGGAGCAGCTCACGCTGGATGCGGCCGAGCTTGTTGATCACCTCGACCATATGCACGGGGATGCGGATGGTGCGGGCCTGGTCGGCCATCGCGCGGGTGATCGCCTGGCGGATCCACCAGGTGGCATAGGTGGAGAACTTGTAGCCCTTGGTGTAGTCGAACTTCTCGACGGCGCGGATCAGGCCCAGGTTGCCTTCCTGGATGAGGTCGAGGAAGGCCATGCCGCGACCCGTGTAACGCTTGGCCAGCGATACCACCAGACGCAGGTTCGCTTCCAGCAGATGGTTTTTCGCGCGGTCGCCGTCGCGGCAGATCCACATCATGTCGCGGCGCTGCGCGGCGGGCAGCTTCTCGCCCTTCTCGGCGAGTTCGGCCATCAACTGAGTCGCGTACAACCCGGCCTCGATGCGCTTGGCGAGCTCGACCTCTTCCTCGGCGTTGAGCAGCGCGACCTTGCCGATCTGCTTGAGGTAGGCGCGCACCGAGTCGGCCGATGCGGTCAGTTCGGCGTCCTTACGGGCCTGCCGGAGCGCCTCGGATTCCTCTTCGTCCCAGACGAAGTCGCCGGATGCCTTGTCCTTCTCCGACGGCTCGGCGATCTCGTCGTCCTCCGCGACGGCCTCGGCGTCGGCTTCGGCGGCGGGCGCGTCGCCCTCGGCGGCCTCCGCACTCTCCTCGGCGGGTTCCTCCTCGACCTCGAGATCCGCCAGGTCGATATCGGTGTCTTCGACCGCGAGGTCCTCGCCGGGCTCGGCTTCGATGTCGTCGGTCTCGAGGTCGTCGGCCTCGGCGTCGACCTTGGTGTTGTCGGGCTCGGCAGCGGTGGCCTTCTTGGCGCGACCGCGGGGTGCGGCGGTCTTGGCGGCCTTCGAAGCCTTGGCCGGTGCCTTGCCTGTCGTGCTTGCCTTGGCGGCGGTCTTGGCGGGCGCCTTGGTGGCGCGGGTCTTTGCGGCCTTCTTGGCCGGCGCCGTCCCGTTAGCCGACTTCGCCGCGGTCTTCTTGGCGGGGGCGGTTTTGGTAGCGGTGCGCTTCACCGGCTCATCGGTTGCCGGGCTTGCCTTTGTCGCTGCCACGTACACCCTTTCCTTGTGCTACCTCATCACGGGCAGGGTAAGCCCCATCGATGAGCGTCGGCTGTCGAATAATGGCGGTTGATAATCGTCGCTATCCAGGCTGCGGCCGCCGTCGACCATTGTAACGACAGTGTGCGAGAACGCCGCCTCCAGCGGCAAATCCCGGGCGTGGCTACTTGGCGGTAGCTGTGACATCCACCTCAGCGGCCATCGCGGCGCCCACGATGCCCGCCGTGTTCTGCAGAGCCGCGGCCACCACCGGCGTGCGGTTCTTCAGCAGCGGAATCCATTTATCGGCCTTGCGGCTGATGCCGCCGCCGGCGATGAACAGGTCCGGCCAGATCGCGTTTTCGACCGCTACCAGCACCTTCGTCACCTCGACGGTCCAGCGCTCGTAGTTCCAGCCCTTGCGTTCCTTCACCGACGACGCGGCGCGATGCTCGGCTTCCTTGCCGCCGACCTCGAGATGACCGAACTCGGTGTTGGGCAGCAGCGCGCCGTTGTGGATCACCGCCGAACCGATTCCGGTGCCGAAGGTCAGCAGCACGATCACCCCGGTGTTGTCCCGGCCCGCGCCGAACTTCTCCTCGGCCAGCCCGGCCGCGTCGGCGTCGTTGAGAACCGTGACCGGCTGTCCGTCGAGCGCGTTGCTGTAGAACTCGCTGGCGTTGCTGCCGATCCATTCTTTGTCGACGTTGGCCGCGGTGCGCACGATCCCGTCGGTGACCACGCCGGGGTAGGTGACGCCGACCTTCTCGGTCCAGCCGAATTCCCGGACCACGGCCGCGACCGTCTTGCTGACCGCCTCGGGAGTCGCGGGCTGGGGGGTCGCCAGCTTGAATCGCTCGCCGATCAACTGGCCGGTGTTCAGGTCGACGATTCCGCCCTTGACGCCGCTGCCACCGACGTCGATTCCGAATCCGCGTCGCTGGCTCCCGTTTGCGCTCTGGGTGACGGGTGGTGAATTGGTCGCGGTCATGAGCGCTCCTCTACTCCGGGCAGGCGTGCCGCAGCCACGTCATGCGCCCCACACCTTAGTGGTTCGAAAGTGGCTGCGCGGGCCTGTCGGAGACAGTCGGCGACAGCGACGACCGAAACGTGCTGCGATGGGGGCATGCCCGACAACGACGCCGATCCCATCCTGCTGCGCTCGGTCGCCGAGCAGCTGGCCACCGAAGCGGCTGCCTTCGTACGGCAGCGCCGTGCTGAGGTTTTCGGCGGCCCCGGCTCGTCGAGCGACGATTCGGGGCTGCGGACCAAGAGCTCGCCCACCGACCCCGTCACCGTCGTCGACACCGAAACCGAGCGACTGATCCGCGACAGGCTGGCAGAGCTGCGGCCCGGTGAGCATGTGCTCGGCGAAGAGGAGGGCGGAACCCCCGCGCACGGGGACGACCTCACCTGGGTGCTCGATCCGATCGACGGCACAGTCAACTTCGTCTACGGGCTGGAGGCCTACGCGGTGTCGGTGGCCGTGCAACGCGGCGGCAGATCGGTGGCCGGTGCGGTCGCGAATGTGCCCGCCGGCGCGGTGTACTCGGCTGCGCTCGGCCACGGCGCCTCTCTGCGCGACGCCGACGGCACCGCATCGCTGCACACCAGCGGCGCCGACGATCTGTCAATGTCGTTGTTGGGTACGGGTTTTTCGTACGACCGCGAACAGCGGGCCCGGCAGGCCGCGGTGTTGACGCGGGTCCTTCCCGAAGTGCGCGACGTGCGCCGGATCGGGTCGTGCGCACTGGACCTGTGCATGGTGGCTGCGGGTCAACTGGACGCGTATTACGAGGACGGCGTCCACCTGTGGGACTGGGCGGCTGGAGCGCTGATCGCCGCCGAGGCCGGGGCCACGCTGCGGTTGCCGCAGGGGAGCGGGGCGACGGGCGGGCCGGGGTTCATCACGGCCGCCGCACCGGGCGTTGCGGGCGCCCTGGACGACGTACTGCGCGGCGCGGGCGCACCGTAGAACCGGCTGCGCGGGCGCACCGTAGGACCGGCTGCGCGATCGCACCGTAGGACCGGCTGCGCGATCGCGGCTCAGCAGGTCCCCGAGTGGATCTTCGACAGCAGCGACGAGTCGGACGCCTGTGTGGCGTCGGGGCGCAGGCTCGCCAGCACGGCCTCGATGTCGTCGCTGCTGCTCAACTCCGTGAACTCGGTGCCGAGAGCCAGATCGACGCTGTCGTCGCCGCGCTCGTCCTGAAAAAGTTCGGTGCACGGCGCCACCAGCCACACCGCGGCGGCCGCGGCCCGTCCGGCTTCCCCGAACCGGATCTGACCCTGGCATTCCAGCCGCGCCGTCGCGTAGATCGGATCGTTCGCCGCGGTCGGTTCGGCGAAGCCGAGGTCCTTCAGCGCGCTGGCCACCTCGGCGGCCTGACCACCTTGACCGCTGGCGTTGAGGACCCTGATCTTCGTGTCGGCGAGGCGGGCGGGGCTCACGTCGACCATGTCGGCGCGCGACACCTGCTCACCCAGCGTCGGAGCGGGGGCGTTGGGATCACTGGGCGCAGGCGGCGGATTGCACACGGCGGCCTCCGGCACGTCGGCGGGGCGGTTCAGGGCGATGACCCACACCATCAACGTCACCACCGAGAGGGCGACGAACAACAGGATGGCGGGCAGAAAGTTGCGCCGCCGGAAGGGGCGACCGTGTTCGTCGAACGCGGTTCCCTCTGTGATTTGCGCGACCACGCCTGCACTCTAAAGCCCCTGTTCCTGCGTTCCGCGCGTGGTACGAGGCCACATGTGACATAAATCACAGTGCAACGGGTACTCATACGGGCACGAATCGTTTGGCGGATGCGTTCGACGCTGGTACAAAGCTCTGCTGCACAAGGTTTATTCGGAGGGGACACGATGGCTACCGATTACGACGCCCCACGGCGCACCGAGACCGATGACGTCTCGGAAGATTCGCTCGAAGAGTTGAAGGCGCGGCGTAACGAGGCCCAGTCGGCGGTCGTCGACGTCGACGAGTCGGAGTCCGCCGAGTCCTTCGAATTGCCCGGCGCCGACCTGTCCGGCGAAGAGCTGTCGGTACGCGTGGTCCCCAAGCAGGCCGACGAGTTCACCTGCTCGAGCTGCTTCCTTGTCCACCACCGCAGCCGTCTGGCCAGCGAGAAGAACGGCATGATGATCTGTTCGGACTGCGCTGCCTGACAGCGCTGCCGAGCGGTTCAACTGTTCAGCGCCGCCAGCACCCTCTCCGGCTGACGGCAACTGACCAGCCAATACGGCGTCGGATCGTCCGGATCGTCGAGCACCACCAGAACCATCGGGCCCACCCACGCCCGATGAACGACGTAGGCGGCCGGATCCAGTTGGCGCCCCAGCGCCGCGGACTTCGCGCTGCGCGGCACCTTGGCCGACCGGGTGATCACGTTGGCGGGCAGATGCGCGGGACCAGCCCACAGCTCGGTGCCACCGGGCCCGCTGACGACCCGCACCTCCGTACGGCCCAGCCATAACAAGACGACGGCGGCGACAGGCAACAGCACTGCGTACGGCAACCATTCGAGTATGCCGGGAATGCCCATGTTGATCTCGAGCGCGATGAGCGCCGCGAGACCCAGACCGGGCGGCCACCACCACCACGGGACCCAGAGCCGCTCGCGGTAGCGAACGGATTGCGTCGTGGCGCGCGTGTCGGACACGCGGCCAAGAGTAATCTCTGACGTCGTGCCCACTTCTCTGGCGGTCGTGCGCCTCGATCCCGATCTGCCGATGCCCAGCCGCGCCCATGACGGCGATGCGGGCGTCGACCTCTTCAGCGCGCTCGACGTCGAACTGGCACCCGGTGAGCGCGCGCTGGTTCCGACGGGTATCGCCGTGGCGATCCCGCACGGGATGGTCGGACTGGTGCATCCCCGCTCGGGTTTGGCTGCCCGCGTAGGGCTTTCGATCGTCAACAGCCCGGGCACCATCGACGCCGGCTACCGCGGCGAGATCAAGGTTTCGCTGATCAACCTCGATCCGCAGGCACCGATCGTCGTGAACCGCGGGGACCGCATCGCTCAGTTGCTGGTCCAGCGGGTAGAACTGCCCGAGCTGGTCGAGGTCACGTCTTTCGACGAGGCTGGTCTCGGTGAAAGCACCCGTGGCGTAGGTGGCCACGGTTCCTCCGGCGGACATGCGAGTTTGTGAAATGGCATTCGGTAAACGCAAAGACAACGAGATCGACGATGTCGACGATGTCGCCGGGCAGGCGACGGCCGACGCGATCGACGACGAACTGGAAGGCCCGTTCGACATCGAGGACTTCGACGACGCCGAGACGGCCGCCGCCGGCCGGCTGGATCTGGGCTCGGTCCTGATCCCCTTGCCCGCGGGTGGTCAGGTCCAGGTCGAGCTGACGCCGCAGGGCGTGCCCAGCGCGATATGGGTCGTCACTCCGCACGGCCGGTTCACCGTTGCCGCGTACGCCGCTCCTAAGAGCAGCGGCCTGTGGCGCGAGATCGCCGCAGAACTCGCCGACTCGCTGCGCAAGGACGGCGCCCAGGTGTCGATCAAGGACGGGCCGTGGGGTCGCGAGGTCGTCGGCGTGGCCGCCGCGCAGCAGGGCCAGGCAGCGCAGCAGGGGCAACCCGGTGTGGTGCGCTTCATCGGCGTCGACGGTTACCGGTGGATGATCCGCTGCGTCGTCAACGGCCCGCAGGAACACATCGACACACTGGCCGCCGAAGCGCGAGAAGCATTGGCCGACACCGTTGTTCGTCGCGGAGAGACTCCGCTGCCGGTACGCACGCCGCTGGCGGTCGAGCTGCCGGAGCCGATGGCGAACCAGCTGCGCGAGGCCGCCGCGGCGCAGCAGGCCGCACAGCAGGCGCAACAAGACCAGCAGCCCGGTCAGCAGGCACCGGTCGCGCGCCGCAGCGAACAAGGATCGGCGATGCAGCAGTTGCGGACGATCACCGGCGGCTGATTCGCCGTATTGCCTTAAGGGGTTGCTTCCACGCACCAGGTGCGTGCTATCCACCGGTTAACGCGTGCCACGCCTGACCCCGCCGTCAGGCCTCCAGTAGGGCGGCCACGCACGCGGCTCCCAGCACCGCCGGATCGGCGCCGAATTCGTCGAGCGTGACGGTCCGCAGCGCCGCCTGCGGTGCCGCGGTCACCCATTCGGCGGCCACCTCGATCGGATGCACGGGATCGTCGCTGGCGGCCGCGACGCCCAGCGGGACGGCCAACCGCGCCAATTCGGCGCGGGTGGGTGCGACGTAATTCGCCGCCTCCTCCATCGCCTCCGGCAGGGCCGGCCATTGCCCGAGCCACGACCGGGTCAGCTCATCGCCCAGCCACCGCGGGCTCGACGCCCGCATCGCCGCGCTGGTGGCCGCGAGCCCGTCGCGGCGCAGCAGTTCGGCGGAGTGACGCGCGGCGGCCGCCGCGGGTGCGTGCTGCGGGGAGCCGCTCCACGCCGGAAGTGCCGCGAGCACCGCAACCGTCCGGCCCGGATGCGCCAGCGCCCACGCCGTGGCGACCGCCGCGCCGATCGACACGCCGCCGACGGCGATGGGTCCGCTGCGCGCGGCGTCGTCGAGTGCGTCCCGGTAACCGGCGACGAGCCGGTGCGGCTGAGGCGCCGGTGTGACGAGCGTCGCACCCTGGGCGTGCAAAGCGGCGGAAAACGCCCGGTAGACGAAGTCGTCGTCGGATCCGGTGCCCGGTAGCAGCACCGTCGTGACGCCGCGCAGAGAGACCGTCATGACCTGATCGTGCCTTGGTCGAAATGCGCCCGGCGTGGCGAGGTGACCCCACGTGGCATCTCGTAACTCACAGGGTTAACGTGGCGATTACTTGGGTAGGTCCAAGGTGCATCTGCGGATAGGTCAGGAGAGGCCATGGCAACGGCCGAAGGGTATCTGCGCCGGCTCACGCGACGGTTGACAGACGACCCCGAGCAACTCGACGTCGAAGAGCTCAGCGACGAAGCCGCCTCGACCGGCGCCCAGAGAGCGATCGACTGCGAACGCGGTCAGGAAGTGACGATGATCGGCACCCTGCGCAGCGTCGAATGCAACGGCAAGGCATGCGCCGGCGGCGTGAAGGCCGAGCTGTTCGACGGCACCGATTCGGTGATGCTGGTCTGGCTCGGCCAGCGCCGGATCCCGGGTATCGAATCGGGGCGCACCCTCAAGGTGCACGGCCGCGTCGGCAAGCTCGACAACGGCGCCAAGGCCATCTACAACCCGCACTACGAGATCCAGAAGTGAGCGACCCCGGAACCGAACCGGGGCAGCCGAGAACCCAGCAGTCGACGAAGGCCAACGCCGTCCTCGACCAGATGGGCGGGGTCAGCGGTCTGATCTACTCGACGTTGCCGGTGGTGGCGTTCGTTCCGATCTCCCAGACCGTCGGGCTCATCCCCGCGATCGTCGCCGCGCTCGGTGTGGCTGGCATCATCCTCGCGTGGCGGCTCGCTCGGCGGGAGTCGGCGCAGCCCGCGATCTCCGGCTTCTTCGGTGTCGGGATCTGCGCGTTGATCGCCTACGTGATGGGGGAGTCGAAAGGCTACTTCCTGCTTGGTATTTGGACATCGCTGTTCTGGGCCGCGGTGTTCACCGTGTCGGTGGTGATTCGCCGGCCCGTCGTCGGTTATGTCTGGGGCTGGGTCAACGGACACGGCCGGGACTGGCGCGGGGTACGCAGGGCGGTGACGGCGTTCGACGTCGCGACGCTGTTCTGGGCGGCGGTGTTCGCCTCCCGCTTCATCGTCCAGCGGCATCTCTACGACGCCGACCAGACCGGGTGGCTGGGTGTCGCGCGAATCTCGATGGGCTGGCCGTTGACGGCGGTCGCGGCGGTGGTGACCTATCTGGCGATCCGGACCGCGCAGAAAGCCATCAACGCGCGCGAGTCCCTCGACGAAGCCAACGCCCCGACTGGAGGCTGAATTCAGCGCAGCTGCGGGTGCAGCAACAGGTCCTGTAACGGGTCTTCGGCCTCGGCGACGGCCACGAACAGCAACTCGTCGCCACCCTCGAGCGGTTCGTCCGACTCGGGCACGATCACGCGCGGGCCACGCAGGATCGCCACCAGCGTGCAGTCGCGGGGCAGTTCGAGGCGCTTGACCGGCTTGCCGCCCCAGGGAGTGTCGTCGGGCAGTGTGATCTCGACGAGGTTGGCCTGCCCCTTGCGGAACTCCATCAGCCGCACCAGGTCGCCGACCGCAACCGCCTCCTCCACGAGGGAGGCCAGCATGCGCGGCGTGGACACCGCCACGTCGACGCCCCAGCTCTCGTCGAACAACCACTCGTTGCGCGGGTCGTTGACGCGGGCGACCACCCGCGGCACGGCGAACTCGGTCTTGGCCAGGAGGCTGACCACGACGTTGACCTTGTCGTCGCCGGTGGCCGCGATCACCACGTCGAACTGCTCGAGTTGGACGGATTCGAGCAGGGTCAGCTCGCAGGCGTCGCCCAGCCGCCACTGCGCCGAAGGTATCGCGTCGACGTCGATGTGGTCGGGATTGCGTTCCAGCAGCGTCACTTCGTGGGTGTCGACCAGCTCACGGGCGATGGACCGGCCGACGGCGCCGGCCCCGGCGATGGCGACCTTCATCCCTCGAGATCCTCGCTCGGTGGCAGGGCCGCGATGGCCAGAGCCTCGGCGATATGGCCGGCGATCGCGGCCATGAACACCTGGTCGCTGGCCTGGATGACGGTCTTCGCATCGGGCAGCAGTCCGGCGCCGAACCGGATCAGGAACGCCACCCGGCCGCCGGTGGCCGTCTCGAGGTCGGTGATGCGGCGGCCCACCCACGCCTCGTGCAGCGCCAGTTCGGTGACACCGACGTTGCCGGTGGGGTCGCGCCACTTGGTGGTTTCGGTCTCGCGGGTCAGCACATTGAGCAGACGGTCGGTCGTCCAGGGCACGGTGGCCACCGTCGGGATGCCCAGCCGTTCGTAGACCGCGGCACGCTTGGCGTCGTAGATCCGGGCGACCACACGCTCGACACCGAAGGTCTCGCGGGCGACACGCGCGGAGATGATGTTCGAATTGTCACCCGAGGACACGGCGGCGAACGCGCCGGCCTCTTCGATGCCCGCCCGCAGCAGCACGTCGCGGTCGAAGCCCATGCCGAGCACCCGCTCCCCGTTGAACTCGGGTGAGAGCCGGTGAAATGCCGTGCCGTCGCGGTCGATGACCGCGACGTCGTGGCCGATCCGGGAGAGGCTGTCCGAGAGCAACGCGCCTACCCGGCCGCAGCCCATCACCACTACACGCACTCCACGGTCCTTTCTGTCGAACCCGTGCAGTCGAACGCTACAGCTTTCCGACGGGCAATTGCTGCTGGGCTTAGTCTTGGCACTCGTGTCCAAGCTATCCAGGTTCGCGCGGCGGGTGGTCCTCGGCAGGCCGTTTCGCAGCGACAGGATTTCGCACACTCTGCTGCCGAAGCGGATAGCCCTTCCCGTCTTCGCTTCCGATGCCCTGTCGTCGGTGGCCTACGCGCCCGAAGAGATCTTCCTGGTGCTGTCGGTCGCCGGCCTGGCCGCCTACTCGATGACGCCGTGGATCGGCCTGGCAGTGGCCGGGGTCATGGTGATCGTCATCGCCAGCTACCGGCAGAACGTGCATGCCTATCCGTCCGGGGGCGGAGATTACGAGGTGGTCACCACCAACCTCGGGCCGACGGCCGGCCTGACCGTGGCGAGCGCGCTATTGGTCGATTACGTGCTCACGGTCGCGGTGTCGATGTCTTCGGCGATGTCGAACATCGGCTCGGCCGTGCCGTTCGTCAACCAGCACAAGGTGCTGTTCGCGGTGATCGCGATTCTGCTGATGGCGGCGATCAACCTGCGCGGCATCAGGGAGTCCGGAACCGCTTTCGCGATCCCGACGTACGCATTCATGGTCGGGATGTTCATCATGCTCGGCTGGGGCTTCTTCCAAATCTATGTGCTCGACGAACCGTTGCAGGCCGAATCAGCGGGTTTCGAGATGCATTCCGAACACGGGGAGATCCTCGGCTTCGCGCTGGTTTTCCTTGTGGCACGGGCATTCTCGTCTGGCAGTGCGGCGCTGACGGGTGTGGAGGCGGTCAGCAACGGGGTGCCGGCGTTCCGCAAGCCGAAGTCGCGCAACGCCGCGACCACCCTGGCGCTACTCGGTCTGTTCGCGGTCACCCTGTTCATGGGCATCATCATGTTGGCCAAGGCAACCGGAGTGAAGATCGCGGAGCGACCGCACGAACAACTCGTCGGGGCTCCGGCGGACTACCACCAGAAGACGCTGATCGCGCAGTTGGCCGACGCGGTCTTCCACGACTTCAGCGTCGGGCTCTTCCTGATCGCCGGTGTCACGGCGCTGATTTTGTTGCTGGCTGCCAACACGGCGTTCAACGGGTTTCCCGTACTCGGCGACATCCTGGCGCAGGACCGGTACCTGCCGCGCCAACTGCACACGCGCGGAGACAGGCTCGCGTTCTCCAACGGAATCCTGTTCCTGGCGTTCGCCGCGATCGCGTTCGTCGTGGCATTCCGCGCCGAGGTCACCGCGCTGATCCAGCTCTACATCGTCGGGGTCTTCGTGGCATTCACGCTCAGCCAGATTGGCATGGTGCGGCACTGGACGCGGATGCTGCGCACCGAAACCGAGCCGATGTTCCGGCGCAAGATGATCCGTTCTCGCGTGATCAACGCGATCGGTTGCGCCTGCACCGCCACGGTGCTCGTGATCGTCGTGGTATCGAAATTCGTTGCCGGAGCCTGGATCGCGATCCTGGCGATGGGCCTTCTGTTCGGGATGATGAAGCTGATCCGCCGGCACTACGACACAGTCGCGCGCGAGCTCGAGGAGCAGGCCGCCGCTGCGAGTGACATGGTGCTGCCCAGCCGCAACCACGCGATCGTGTTGGTGTCCAAACTGCATCTGCCCACGATGCGCGCGCTGGCCTATGCCAGGGCCATTCGCCCCGACACGCTGGAAGCCATCACGGTCAGCGTCGACGAAGGCGAGACTCGTGCCCTGATGGACAAGTGGGAGGACAGCGATATCAGCGTTCCGCTGAAAGTAATCGCCTCGCCGTACCGCGAGGTCACCCGGCCGGTCCTCGAGTACGTCAAGCGGATCAGCAGGGAGTCGCCGCGCACCGTCGTCACGGTGTTCATCCCTGAGTACGTCGTGGGCCACTGGTGGGAACAGTTGCTTCACAACCAGAGTGCGTTGAGGCTCAAGGGTCGCTTGCTGTTCGAACCGAACGTGATGGTGACATCGGTGCCGTGGCAACTGAGTTCCTCGGAGCGGCTCAAGACGCTTCAGCCACAGTCGGCTCCCGGCGACGCGCGCAGGGGATTCCTGGAGTGACCGGTGTCGTCGCGGCTGTGCCGTCGGAACTGACGGTGACCGCCGGGCCGCCCGCCAACGGCGGCAGCTGTGTAGCGCGTGACGACGGCCGCGTCGTGTTCGTCCGCTACGCGCTGCCCGGCGAGCGGGTCAGGGTCCGGGTGGTCGCCGATCGTGGGAAGTATCTGCACGCCGACACCGTCGAGGTCATCGAACCGTCGGCAGACCGTATCGCATCGATCTGCCCGATCGCGGGTGCGGACGGCGCCGGCTGCTGCGATATGTCGTTTGCCGAGCCTGCGGCGGTCCGCAGACTCAAGGGCGCCGTCGTCGCCAACCAGTTGATGCGGTTGGGCGGGTATCACTGGCGCGACGAAGCCGACGCCGCCGCCGACCCGGTCGGGGACGTGGGCGCAACCGGGTGGCGGACGCGGGTTCGGTTGGACACCACCGCCGCAGGGGAACCCGGATTCCACCGGTTCCACAGCCCCGAGCTGATCACCGACTTGAACTGCGCGCAGCTGCCCGAAGGAATGGTCGACGGGCTGGCCGAGCGGGCCTGGCCGCCGGGCGCGCACCTGCACGTCGCGATCGACGACGAGGGCACGCGCCACGTCGTGCAGTCCGGACCCAAGTCGGGGCCCAAGGGCAGGGCCGCCACGCAGGTGATCGAGGGTGACTACGAAGCCGTCCAGCGGGTCGCGGGCCGGACGTGGCGGGTGCCCGTGACCGCCTTCTGGCAGTCGCATCGGGACGCGGCGCGGCTATACAGCGAGTTGGTGGCCGGCTGGGCGCAGCTGAGCCCCGGGATGACGGCGTGGGATTTGTACGGCGGGGCAGGAGTATTCGCGGCCGTGCTCGCCGAAGCGGTCGGGGAGACAGGCAAGGTCGTCACGGTGGACACCTCGCGGGGAGCATCGCGGGCGGCGCGCGCCGCGCTGGGCGACATGAGATGGGTGTCGGTGGTCACCGACTCGGTACGCCGAGCGGTTGCCGCCCAGCGGACGCGGGCCGATGTCGCGGTGCTCGATCCGCCGCGGACGGGAGCCGGTCGCGAGGTGATCGACCTGCTGGCGGCCGCCGGGGTACCACGCGTCATCCATATCGGTTGTGAGGCGGCGTCGTTCGCGCGCGATGTTGGTCTCTACCGCGGACACGGATACACGGTCGAGGAGTTGCGTGTCTTCGACTCGTTCCCGCTCACGCACCACGTCGAGTGCGTGGCGGTGTTGAGCCGCTAAACGGGTATCCGGCGGGGGATGCAGACGTTTTTACCCTGCCCGGGTTTCGACGACACCGCCAGCGTCCTCGACACGAAGCGGCTCGGCAAGCAGCGGGTCGAGACCATCCAAGTGGTTCGCGCGCTGACCGTGCCGGGCTATGGCTGGCGTCATCACCCCGCAGCGGCGATGTGGGCCGGCTACGAGGAAGCCCTGGTCCGCTACGGGCTCGACATCTGCGCCGCATGGTGCCGGCTGGGCCACGCCGACACGTGTGCGACCACCATGGTCTCCGACCTGACCCGCACGACCGGCATCGCCACCCCGCGTACCCAGGACGAGTTGGCCGCGGCGGGGGAGGTGCCGCCGTGGCTGGGCGATCCGGAATTTCACCGCAGCCACCAGTCGGTGCTGGTGCGCAAGGACCCGCAGCACTACCGCACGTTTTTCCCCGATGTTCCCGACGACCTGGACTACGTCTGGCCGGGTTCCGACCGTCCGCGACGTATCGCGATCTGACGTCAGCGGCTGAAGTACCGGGCCAGTCGGCGCTGGCGGTGCCCGAACAGCGCCCCGACAGCAGCCGCGATGGCGGGTGTCAGCACTCGCAGCGGGGTCCGCAGTTCGAAGGTGAGCCGGTCGCGCACCACGGTTCGCCCTTCGCCCACCGGTTCGAGCGTGCGTTCGTGCCGCCACAGCCGCATGCTCAACATCGTCGATTCCTCAAGAAACCCACGGCCGGGCCACAATTCGGCGATCGTCAGATGGTCGTAGTCAAAGGGCAGCACCCCGAATAGCCGCATCCAGCAGCGCCCGACGGGCTCGCCGACGGGAATGGTCTCGACGGTGAGATTCTTGCGACCTCGCGGCATCGACATGGTCATCCACGGCCGCAACTCGTCGTTGATGCCCTCGGGCGTGACGATGCGCTCCCAAACCTGCTCGGCCGACGCATCGATGGCCCTCTGTCGTTCGACGATCATTACGCTCCAGCATCCGATCGTGCGCGCCAGCGATCAAGGACGGCCGGGATCTCCTGCATCAGAAACACGTAAAAATCGCGCATCTGGGTGATCCGGTGCCGCGACAGCGTGCCCTCCTCGGTGGCGGCGATACCGGCCTCGGCCGCCACCAGGACGCTGGACAGTGCTTCGTTGTGTTTGGTGTATTGCACCGCCCACGCGTCGTCGCGAAGGCGGAAATGGTCGCGCCGGCTACCGGGTGCCGGTGCCCGCTCCACCACACCGACTGCGACGAGCATTTTCAGTGCACCGGAGATAGCGCCAGAACTAGCCTGCAGCTGCTCGGCGAGTTCTCCCATCGACATCGCGGGTTGCTCGGTGAACACGAGCGCCGCAAGGACGCGCGCTGTCATGCGTTGCATCCCATGGGTGGACAGCACGCTCGCCAATTCTTCGGCGGCGGCGCGTCCCTCGGGCTTGCCGTCCAACAAACTCTCCGATTCAGAGACTTCAGTAATTTCTGAAAACTCAGTATAGTGACGGGCGGCGTTCCGGGAAGTCTGGTCGGAGATCGATATCCGGCTACCTGGAAGGCGCGGGAATGCAGAGCGTTGCGTCGACAGCAGTGCGCCCGCCAGCCGCTACCGAAGTGATTCGGGTGCGCGGGCTGACGTTCACCTATCCGAAATCCTCCACTCCCGCGGTGCGGGGGATGGACTTCAGCGTCGCCCGGGGCGAGATTCTCGGATTCCTCGGTCCGAGCGGCGCAGGAAAGTCCACGACGCAGAAGCTGCTCATCGGACTGCTCCGCGGTCACGGCGGCGAGGCAACCGTGTTCGGAAGAGATCCCGCCGCCTGGGGCGCGGACTACTACGAGCGCATCGGGGTGTCGTTCGAGCTGCCGAACCACTACCAGAAGCTCACCGGACTGGAGAACCTGCGGTTCTTCGCGTCGTTATACGGGGTCGACACCATCGACCCGATGTAACTCCTTGCCGCGGTCGGATTGGCCGATGCCGCCGACACGCGAGTCGCCAACTACTCCAAGGGCATGCAGATGCGGCTGACGTTCATCCGCGCGCTGCTCAACGATCCCGAGCTCTTGTTCCTCGACGAACCGACGTCGGGGTTGGACCCGGTCAACGCCCGAAAGGTCAAGGACATGGTCCTCGACCTGAAGGCACGCGGCCGCACAGTCTTTCTGACCACGCATGACATGCGCGTCGCCGACGAGCTCTGTGACCGGGTTGCCTTCGTGGTCGACGGCCGGATCGTCGCCATGGATACGCCGGCCGAATTGAAGATCGCACGCAGTCAACGGCGCGTGCGAGTGGAGTATCGGGGCAACGACGGGGCGCTGCGGGCGGCCGAATTCGGGATGGACGGCCTGGCAGACGATTCCGCGTTCCACGCGGTGTTGCGCGACCACCACGTCGAAACCATTCATAGCCGGGAGGCGACGCTCGACGATGTGTTCGTCGAGGCCACCGGAAGGCAACTGACATGAGCAGGCTGGCGAGCGCACTGCATCTGGAGATCACACTGCAGATTCGGCAGAAGTTCCTGTACGCGGCCGTCTTCTCCGGCTTGATATGGCTTGCGGTGCTGCTGCCGATGCCGCACCGGCTGCGTCAGATGGCGGAGCCCTATGTCCTTCTGGGAGACATCGCGATCATCGGGTTCTTCTTCGTCGGCGGATCGGTGTTCTTCGAGAAGCAGGAACGAACCTTGAGCGCGGTCATCTCAACACCGCTTCGGTTCTGGGAGTACTTGACCGCGAAACTCGTCGTGCTGCTGACTATTTCACTGCTGGTGGCACTCACGGTAGTCTCCATTGCGCACGGCTTCGCGTACCGCCCCGCACCTATGATCGTCGGCGTGTTGCTCGGCACGTTGCTGATGCTGCTGGTCGGCTTCATCACGTCGTTGCCGTTCACTTCCGTCAGCGATTGGTTCATGTCGGCGACGGTTCCGCTGGCGGTCATGACGGGTCTTCCGGTACTGCATTTCTCGGAGGTGTGGTCCACGCCGATTCTGTATCTCGTTCCCACCCTGGGACCGCTGTTGTTACTGGGCGAGGCGTTCGACCAGGTGTCGCTGGCGCCATGGCAACTGGCGTATGCGTTGCTCTATCCCGTGCTGTCCGTTGTCATGCTGAGCTACCTGGCGAAGGCGTTGTTCGGCCGATACGTCATCGCGAAGTCGGGAGGATTGTGATGTCTACTTTGGCCAGGGCTCACGGCAGTGCTCTGGCGGCTTTTGGCCGCAACGATATTCGCGGTACGTACCGTGATCCCCTGCTCGTGATGATCGTCGTAGCTCCGGTCATCTGGACGGTGGGTGTTCGCGTCCTGACACCTCTTTTCACCGAGATGCTCGCCGCACGTTACGACTTCGACCTGGTACCGTACTACCCGCTGGTGTTGACCGCCTTCCTCTTGCTGACGAGCATCATCATCGCGGGAGGACTGGCTGCGTTCCTGGTGCTCGACGAGGTCGATGCGGAAACGTTGGTCGCTCTTCGGGTGACCCCCGTGCCGTTGTCGACGTTCTTCGCCTACCGCGCGGGCACAGTGCTGGGGGTGACGACGGTCTACGTCGTGACGACACTGTCGTTCAGCGGACTGCTCGAACCCGGACTCCTACCCGCCCTGGTGCCGATCGGACTGCTCGCCGGGCTCTCCGCGATCGTCACGATGCTCCTGATACTCGCGTTGGCGAGCAACAAGATCCAGGGCATCGCGATGGTCCGCGCGCTGGGCATGCTGATCGCCGGCCTGCCGTGCCTGCCGTGGTTCATCGATTCGGCGTGGGCACTGGCTTTCGGCATATTGCCGCCGTTCTGGGCGGCGAAGGCCTTCTGGCTGGCCAGCGACGGTGCCATGTGGTGGCCGTACTTCGTCGGCGGTGTCGTGTACAACGCCGCGATCGCCTGGCCGCTGTTCAAGCGCTTCGTCGCCAAGAACACCTGAGGCGCATCGCGCGCAAACGGGTGCAATCCTCAGGACACCAGGTCGCGGCGGTGGTACCCGGCCACCCCAACCACTGTGAAAACTGCTGCCACGGCGAGAATCACGCCCAACGCCTGCCAATCCGGCGCAGCCAAGGGTACCGCCCTCACATGGACGAACGGCGAGCCGTCCCGCACCCATTGGGGCGCGTGCGCAGTTTCGGCGACGACATCGACTAGGAAGCCGCCCACCACGGGCACTGCGCCGACGGCGATGACCGCTGACGGCAACCACCCGGCGCCCAGAACTGCCGCTCCCATCGCGAGCAGGGCGATCGGCGCGGTGTTCAGCGCGCCCGCGAGCGCATCAAAGTGGCCGAGCGGAGCGCCCGTCGCCGCGGCCCCGACGGTGATACCGACTGCCGCGGTGACGTGCAGTGCGACAACGCCTGCCGCTACCACCACCACTTCGGCGCCCAGCAGGCCGGCGCGCGAAACGGGGGAGGTGAAAAGGATGGTCCAGCGGCGCGCCTGCTCGTCGGCGACGAACGCGCCGAGGCGGGTGGCGGCGTACATCCCTGTCGCCACCGCCGAGAGACTGAACAATGCCGCGGCGAAACCTTCCGCTGAGTTCAAGCCCGCGAAGCCGGCGCTGGCGGCCAGCGTGGCGAAACGCGGGTTCTGCTCGAAGAATTCGAGGATGGACGCGATCGTCGCCCCGATGATCACGAAGTAGGTCGCGATCGCGGCGGCCCAGCCCAGCGTCGGCCGCATGGCACGGCGCATTGCGAACAGGTGTATCGAGCCGAGCAGCCTCGTGCGCGGCGGACGACTGCCGGAAACCGCCAGTAGTCCGCTTCCCAGGTCCCGCGATTTGGCCATGGACACGGCGGCAGCCCCCAGCATGACCGGGTAGCAGGCCAACACGGCCAGCGGTGCGATCCTGTTGTCGGCAAAAGGCGCCACCCGCGCGATGAGCCCGAATGGGCTGACCCAGGCCAACCCCGCCAAGGCCGCGAAGGCGTCCGACATCATCCGCACCAGAAGGGCAGTGCCGAGGAGCGCCACCGCCAAGCCCACCGCCGACGCTCTGCTCGGCATCAACTGGCCCGCCGCGAACCCCACCGCGGCGAATGTCGAAGTCACGCCGAGAAATCCGCCGGCGTAGAGGGTGGCGCCGAGGGGAGTGGTGCCTGCGGCCAGCATCGCACCCCAGACTGCTGTGCTGATCAGCAGAGCGCTGCCTGTCAACGCGAGTACGCAACTCAGTAGCGCATCGGAGGTGCGAAGGGCGCCGGCCAACAGGACGTCCCACCGTCCGGCGTCCTCCTCGCCGCGGGTGATGCGGACAGCGGCCAGCATGATCCACACGCCGGCTATCACCAGCAGCGGAGTGCCCGTTCGCCAGACGGTGAATCCGCCCGCGTCATCCAATGCCAGCGGCGTGCCGAAAAGCACCCGGATAGCGGGATTCTCGGCGAGTGCTCGAAGAGCATCCTGGCTCAACTCGGCCTGAAACGTCGATTGATACTGTGCGGCGACGAGGAACGACATTCCTGCGGCCACCGCCGCCACGATCAGCGTGCCGCGGCGAATCTGGCGGACGGCGAGCCCGATGGCCGCTCGTGTCGGCGACGGACGTGCGGCGGCGGCATGCCTGGTGACAACCGTGCCCGCGGTCATCGCGACAGCTCCCCGTAGTAGTCGAGGAAGATCTCCTCCAGATTCGGCTCACGCATTGCGACGGCGGTGATCTCGACGGCGGCGAGGGCGCGCAAGGCGGCCGTCGGCGAGCCGGACATGTTGAATCGCAACCGGTTCGCGCCGAGCCACTCGACGTCGGTGACACCCGGCAGGTCGGTGAGCAGTGGTGCGACGTCGCGGTACGACACCTCGACCACCGTTCGGCGCAGCCGCCGCAGGTCGGCGATCGTGTCGATCTCGACGAGTCGGCCCGAGCGAAGGATGGCCACCCGGTCGCACACCGCTTCCACCTCCGTGAGTTGATGCGAGCTCAGGAAGACCGTTTGTCCACGCTGTCTCGCCTCTTGGATGCAGCGCCTGAACTCGAGCTCCATCAACGGATCCAGGCCACTGGTCGGTTCGTCGAGGATCAGCAATGGTGCCCGCGTCGCGAACGCCGCGACGATCGCCACCTTCTGCCGGTTGCCCGTGGAATAGGCCTTGGCCGGCCGGTCGAGATCCAGCGCGAAACGCTCGACCAACTCGGCCCGGTACTCGAGGTCGACCGGTGGACCCACATTCGCCATCAATTCGAGGATTTCCGCCCCGGTCAGGGACGGCCAGAGACTGACGTCGGCGGGCACATACGCGAGACATCGGTGGGCTCGACGTACGTCAGCGGCGTCGCTGCCGAGAACGGATACCCGCCCGGCATCGGGCCGGATGAGGCCGAGCATCATGCGAATGGTCGTCGACTTGCCGGCGCCGTTGGGGCCGAGGAAGCCGAATACCTCACCACTCTGCACCGTCAGGTCGAGGTCATCTACCGCGACGATCCGCCCGAAACTTTTGGTCAGGCCATCGATGTGAATAGCGGGCTGAAATTGCGCGCGCGTCGGCGCGTGCGGCATGTCGTGCATCGGGTCCCTTTCCGAAGTCGGCAAAATCGATAGCCGACCAGGCTTCCCGGCGCACCTGTGGAGAAATCTACTCGCGGACCGTTCCGCGCACCAGACCCGGCGTGGCGCGTCCCCCGAATCGGTGGCATAGGGTTGAGCCCAAGGTGTGCCGGGAAGTCTGGTCGGCGATTCTTTGTCGACCGCTAGCCACAGATCGGGACCCACCGTGACCGCCAACCCAATGCGCCGCTTCGGACGGCGGACGCTGTTCTCCCGCGGATCATGGTCCGAGACCAGCCGGGTGACCTCGATCCTGCGCCGGGAGACCGTCGGAGGCGCGATCCTGCTGGTGGCTGCGGCCGTCGCGCTCCTGTGGGCGAACTCGCCGTGGTCAGAGAGCTACTTCGCCCTGCGCGACCTGAAGGTCGGCGGCGAACCGTTCGGCCTGCACCTGGACCTCGCGCTCGGTACCTGGGCGGCCGACGGATTGTTGGCCCTGTTCTTCTTTGTCGTCGGACTCGAGCTCAAGCGCGAGTTCGTCGCAGGGGACCTGCGTGACCCCGCCCGCGCGGCGCTGCCCATCGCCGCCGCCGTCGGCGGAATGGTGGCGCCTGCCCTGATCTTCGTCGCGGTGACCGCTCATGTCGGCGACGGAGCCCTACGGGGTTGGGCGATCCCGACCGCGACCGACATCGCGTTCGCCGTCGCGGTGCTGGCGGTCATCTCCACGCACCTGCCCTCGGCCCTGCGCACGTTCCTGTTGACGCTGGCTGTCGTCGACGACCTTCTTGCGGTGCTGGTGATCGCCGTCTTCTACACCGAGGGCATCAACTGGGTCGCGCTGTTGGCGGCCCTGGCGCCGCTGGCACTTTTCGCGCTGTGCGTGCAGCGCCGCATCCGGTCGTGGTGGCTGTTGGTTCCGCTCGCGCTGGCCACCTGGGCGCTGATGCACGAGTCGGGTATCCACGCCACCGTGGCCGGTGTGCTGCTCGGCTTCACCGTGCCGGTCGTGCGTTCGCAGGCGGCGGGCGGGCCGGAGGCCGGGCCGGGGCTGGCCGAACACTTCGAACACCGCTTGCGCCCGCTGTCGGCGGGTTTCGCGGTCCCGGTGTTCGCCTTCTTCGCCGCTGGGGTGAGCATCGGCGGCTACACGGGGTTCGCCGAGGCGATGACCGACCCGATCGCGCTCGGCATCGTGTTGGGTCTGGTGGTCGGGAAACCGGTCGGCATCTTCCTGACCACGCGGGTGCTGGCGTCGGTCACCCGGGCCGATCTGGACTCCGCGATCCGGTGGATCGACGTGCTCGGCCTCGCCATGCTGGCGGGTATCGGATTCACCGTGTCCCTGCTCATCGGCGACCTCGCGTACGGCATCGGATCCGAACGTGACGATTTCGTGAAGATCGGGGTGCTGACCGGATCGCTGGCCTCGGCTGCCCTGGCCGCGGTGCTGTTACGGCTTCGGAACAGGCGTTATCGGGCCATCCACGAACAGGAAACTGCCGATTACGACCACGACGGTGTGCCCGACATCTACCAAGCTCGACAGGACTGACTACGACGGCCGTGCGTAGACTGAACGAATGCTTGAACAGATCCGCGGGCCCGCAGATCTGCAGCACCTGACGCAGTCGCAACTGAGCGATCTAGCACGTGAGATCCGCGAATTCCTGATCCACAAGGTGGCTGCCACCGGCGGGCATCTCGGCCCGAACCTCGGCGTCGTCGAGCTGACGCTCGCGCTGCACCGGGTGTTCGATTCGCCACACGATCCGATCATCTTCGACACCGGACACCAGTCCTACGTGCACAAGATGCTGACGGGCCGCAGCCACGAGTTCGACACCCTGCGCAAGAAGGGCGGCTTGTCCGGCTATCCCTCCCGCGAGGAGAGCGAACACGACTGGGTGGAGTCCAGCCATGCCAGCTCGGCGCTGTCCTATGCCGACGGGCTGGCCAAGGCGTTCGAGCTGTCCGGACACCGCAATCGCCATGTGGTCGCCGTCGTCGGTGACGGCGCGCTGACCGGCGGTATGTGCTGGGAGGCGCTGAACAACATCGCCGCGGCGCGACGGCCGGTGGTGATCGTCGTCAACGACAACGGCCGCAGCTACGCGCCGACGATCGGCGGGTTCGCCGAACACCTGGCCGGCCTGCGGCTGCAGCCCGGCTACGAACGCGTGCTCGAGGAGGGCCGCAAGGCGGTGCGCGGCGTCCCGGTCATCGGCGAGGTCTGCTACCAGTGCATGCACTCCATCAAGGCCGGCATCAAAGATGCGTTGGCGCCGCAGGTGATGTTCACCGACCTGGGACTGAAGTATGTCGGGCCCATCGATGGCCATGACGAGCACGCCGTCGAGGTCGCTCTGCGCCGGGCGCGGGGCTTCAACATGCCGGTGATCGTGCACGTCGTAACCCGCAAGGGCATGGGCTACGCGCCCGCGGAGAACGACGAGGCCGACCAGATGCACGCGTGCGGTGTCATCGACCCCGAGACCGGGCTGGCGACGTCGGTCCCCGGCCCCGGTTGGACGTCGACGTTCTCCGAGGCGCTGATCGGCTATGCAGCACGCCGCCGCGACGTGGTCGCGATCACCGCTGCGATGCCAGGCCCGACGGGTCTGACGGCATTCCGCCAGCGCTTCCCGGACCGGTTCTTCGACGTCGGCATCGCCGAACAGCACGCGATGACGTCGGCGGCCGGGCTGGCGATGGGCGGCCTGCATCCGGTCGTCGCGGTCTACTCGACCTTCCTGAACCGCGCGTTCGACCAGGTCATGATGGATGTGGCATTGCACAAGCTGCCGGTGACGATGGTGTTGGACCGCTCGGGCATCACCGGCCCCGACGGCGCCAGCCACAACGGCATGTGGGACCTCTCGATACTGGGCATCGTGCCCGGCATGCGGGTGGCCGCACCGCGGGACGGCGTCCGGCTGCGGGAGGAACTCGGCGAGGCGCTCGACGTCAACGACGGTCCCACCGCCATCCGGTTCCCGAAAGGCGATGTCGGCGAGGATATTCCGGCTGTCGAACGGCGTGACGGCGTCGACGTGCTGGCCGTGCCGGCCGACGGGCTCACCGGCGACGTGCTGTTGGTGGCGGTCGGGCCGTTCGCGTCGATGGCGTTGGCGGTCGCCGAGCTCCTGCGCAACCAGGGCATCGGTGTGACGGTCGTCGACCCGCGCTGGGTGCTGCCGGTGCCCGAGCCGGTCACCGCCCTGGCCCGCGAACACAAGCTCGTCGTCACGCTCGAGGACAACGGCGTCAACGGCGGCGTCGGGTCTGCGGTGTCGGCGGCGTTGCGCCGCGCCGAGATCGACGTGCCGTGCCGCGACGTCGGCCTGCCGCAGGAGTTTTTCGCTCAGGCGTCCCGGGGCGAGGTACTCGCCGAAGTCGGCTTGACCGATCGCACCGTGGCCCGCCAGATCACCGGCTGGGTCGCGGCTCAGGGCGCCGCCGTCAGCGAAGCCGAGGTCAGCGAGCAGCTCGACTAGCGCCCCATCCCGCGTGCGTCAGCAATCCGGTTAGGCTGCGGCGATGGATGCCGAGTTGGAGCGCTGGAAGGCCGCGGGTCGCTACTTCGATTACCTGGGCTTCGAGATCTTCTATCGGATCGACGGCCCGCCGCTGGGTGAGTCGCCGCCGCTGCTGGCCATTCATGGCTATCCGTTCAACTCGTCGGACTGGTCACTGATGTGGCCGACGCTGACCGATCGCTTCACCGTCATCGCACCGGACATGATCGGCATGGGCTTCTCGGCGAAACCCGTCGCCTACGAATACTCGGTTCTCGATCATGCCGACGTCCACGAGGCGCTGCTGGAGCACCTGAACGTCGGCCAATGTCACGTGCTGGCGCACGATCTCGGCGATTCGGTCGGCCAAGAACTCCTGGCCCGCAGCGAGTTCGGCAAGCAGTCGTACGGGTCGGTGCGTTATCAGTCGATCACCTGGCTCAACGGTGGGCTGTTCAACGAGGCCTACACTCCGCGCACCATGCAGAAGCTCATGTCGGGAACTCCGCTGGGCGACTTGATGAGTCCTCTGCAGGGACGCAGTTCGCTGTCGCGAAAGATGCTCGAGCGAACACTCGACGAACTGTTCGGGCCGAACACGAAGCCCTCACGCGAGCTGATGGACCGCTTTCATCAGATTCTCGAATACAACGACGGTAAGCGCGTGCTGCACAAGGTCGGTCGATTCCTGGGCGACCGGTACACGCACCGCAACCGATGGGTGCGCGCCATGCGCCGAACCACGGTTCCCATGCGCCTGATCGACGGACCCGTCGACCCGAACTCCGGGGCACACATGGCGCGCCGGTACGCCGAAGTGATCCCCGACGCCGACGTGGTGATGCTCGCCGACGACATCGGACACTGGCCGCAACTCGAGGCTCCCGAGGAAGTGTTGCGCCACTTCCTGATTCACATCGAGAAGGTGACCGCCTAGCCTCCGGCGGATCCCTGCTCGGCGAGCGCAGCGTCGGCCTTGGTCAGCGCCTCGGCCAGCGGAGGCACCGTCAACTCGCGTTGCCATGGCCGCGCGCCCGCGTCACGCAGAAACGACTCGATCACGTTCGTCCGGTCATCGACCGGCTCCCAGTCCCAACACAACCGGCGCACGGTATCGGGGGAGAGCAGATTCTCGGTGGGCACGGAAACCCGTTGCGACACATCGGTGAGCGCGGCGCGCACCGCGTCCAGTCGAGCGGCGGCTTCGGGTTTGCGCCTGGCCCACCGGGACGCGGGCGGAGGACCGTTCGGCGGCTCCTGCGATGTCGGCAGGTCCTGCGTGGTGCGGGCCCGGGCGAGCGCGTCGAGCCAGACCTTGGCGCTGCGACGCTGCCGGTTGCCGCCGAATATCGGCAGCGCCGTCAACTTCTCGACGGTGTCGGGGTCGGTGGTCGCGGCGTTGATGATGGCCGAGTCCGGCAGGATCCGGCCCGGCGCGATGTCGCGGCGCTGCGCGATGTGGTCTCGGGTGGTCCACAGTTCGCGCACGGCGGCCAGCGCGCGGGCGTCGCGGATCTTGTGGATGCCGGACGTGCGTCGCCAGCGGTCCCGGCGGGTCGGTGTCGCCTCGAACTTCCTGAGGTGCTCGAATTCCTGTGCGGCCCACTCGGTTTTGCCCTGTTCCTCGAGTACCGCCGCGACCGCGTCGCGCAGGTCGACGAGCACCTCCACATCGAGAGCGGCGTAGTTGAGCCATTCGTCGGGCAGCGGCCGCTTGGACCAGTCGGCGGCGCCGTGGCCCTTCGTGAGCTGCAGGCCCAGCAGCCGCTGCACGATCGCGGCGAGGTTGACCTTGTCGTAGCCGGCGAGTCGGCCCGCCAGCTCCGTGTCGTACAAACGGACCGGCCGGATGCCGAGTTCGGCCAGACACGGCAGATCCTGGTCGGCGGCGTGCAGCACCCATTCGTTTGTGGCCAGCACCTCTGCCACGGGGGCCAGCGCTTCGAGCGGATCGGCGCCGTGGCTCACCGGGTCGATCAACACGGTGCCGGCGCCGTCGCGTCGGATCTGGACGAGGTAGGCGCGGTTGGAGTAGCGGAACCCCGAGGCGCGCTCGGCGTCGACCGCGAATGGGCCGTTGCCGGACGCCAGCAACTCGGCGGCCTTGCGGATCTCACTGACACTGGTCGACAGTGCGGGGACGCCGTCGCGGGGCACCAGCAGCGGCGTCGCCTCCGGCTCGGCCTCTTCGGGCGCGGCCGCCTGCGGGATGGCCTCGTCGGGATCGGGCATCGTCAAGCGCGGGTGCGCGAGCCGAGGTCGGTGACGCCCTGCGGCGGCAGCCCGGCGGCGTGCTCGAGCACCTCACAGAACGCCTCGACGTGCGGGCCCAACTCCAGCGTCGTCGCCGTCCAGGAGGCACGCAGTTCCAACTGGTGGGCCCGGGGCGGGCCGGAGATGTCGCCGTAGCGCACCGACGTGGTGGCGGTGACGGTGCCGCCCAGGGCGGTGACGTGCTCGGCGCGCTCGGCAAGGGCGTCGACGAGCCAGCTCCACGCGACTTCGGGCAGCAGCGGGTCGACGGCTTCGCTGGAGTCCAGATCGGCCTGGATGTAGGCGACCAGGCGCATCGTGCCGTCCCAGGCGTCGGCGCCCTCGGGGTCGTGCAGCAGGATCAGGCGGCCGAACGCGTCACCTTCGGAGCGCTCCGGCACGATCGCCGTCTCGGGATGGCGGACCTCTGCGCCCAGCGCATAGCTGAACGGTGCCAGCCGCTGCGGCGGGCGGATCGGGCCGAGCTCGATCTCCGGGCGGACGGTGGTGGCATTCATCGCCGCCACCGCTTCACGGAACTGAGCCGGTTCGGCGGTGGTCACGACGTTTGACGCTAGACCATTCGAGCAGGTCTGTGCGCGTGGCGCGCCGATCTTGTTAGGCACCGATCCGGTCGAGGCGAAACGGGCGCCGCCCGGTCCGCATGGCAGCATTGACAGCGATGAACACACGCCGTGAGCTGCCCGACTCCGCCTATCTGGCCGCCGCCTGCGGCCGCAAGCCCGGCCGCGTGCCCGTGTGGTTCATGCGGCAGGCGGGCCGTTCGCTACCCGAGTACCGCGCACTGCGGGCAAAGAACACGATGATGCAGGCCTGCTTCGATGCCGAGCTGATCACCGAGATCACCCTGCAGCCGATCCGCAGGCACGGCGTCGACGCCGCGATCCTGTTCTCCGACATCGTGGTGCCGTTGCGGGCCTCGGGCATCGACCTCGACATCGTTCCCGACGTCGGCCCGGTGATAGAGCACCCGATTCGCACCGCCGCCGACGTCGCCGCGATGAGACCGCTGGAGCGGGAGCAGGTCGCGCCGGTCGCTCAGGCCGTCGCGACGCTGGTGTCCGAACTCGGTGACGTGCCGCTGATCGGGTTCGCGGGCGCGCCCTTCACTCTGGCTTCCTATCTGGTCGAGGGCGGACCGAGCCGCAACCACGAACGCACCAAGGCGATGATGCTCGGAGAACCCGAGACGTGGCACGCGCTGATGACCGCGCTGACCGAGGTGACGATCGCGTTCCTGCAGGTGCAGGTGGACGCGGGTGTCGATGCGATCCAAGTGTTCGACTCATGGGCGGGGACGCTGTCGCTGGCCGACTACCGCAGCTATGTACTGCCGCACAGCACCCGGGTGTTCGCGACGCTGGCCGCCGCCGGAGTGCCGATGACCCACTTCGGTGTCGGTACCGCCGAACTGCTGGGCGCGATGTCGCAGGCGGCCTCCGGCCACGGCGCCCCGGCGGTGGTCGGGGTCGACTGGCGCACGTCGCTGTCCGATGCCGCCGCCCGGGTGGTCCCGGGGACGGCGTTGCAGGGCAACCTGGACCCGGTGGTGCTGCTGGCCGGCCTGCCGGTGGCTGAACGCGCTGCGCGTGCGGTCGTCGACGACGGCAGGCGGGCGATCGATGCGGGCGCCGCCGGGCATGTGTTCAACCTCGGGCACGGCGTGCTCCCGGCCACCGATCCCGAGGTGATCACTGAAGTGGTGGCGCTGGTGCATTCGCTGTGAGTGCATCGTATTGCGTTGTCGGCGGAGGGATCTCAGGTCTCGTCGCCGCATACCGCCTGCGCGTCGCCGCGGGGCCCGACGCGTCGATCACGCTGTTCGACCCCGCCGACCGCCTTGGTGGCGTGCTGCGCACCGAGCGGATCGGCGGCCAACCGATGGACGTGGGTGCTGAGGCGTTCGTCGCGCGTCGACCCGAAGTCCCTGCCTTGCTGGCCGAGCTGGGCCTGGCGAACCGCCAGATCGGCACGACCGGCGCGCGCCCGCTGATCTACAGCCAAGGCAAGCTGCATCCGCTGCCCGCCGGCACGCTGCAGGGGATACCGGCGCAGCCGTCGGCGGTGGCGGGGCTGGTGGACGAGGCGACGATCGCCTGGATGCACGGCGAACCCAATCGCCCGTTCTCGTGGCGCCCGGGCGGCGACCCGTCCGTTGCCGAGCTGGTCGGCGACCGGTTCGGTGAGCAGGTGATCACCCGTTCGGTCGAACCCTTGCTGGCCGGTGTTTACGCAGGCAACGCGGCGACGATCGGGGTTCGTTCGGCGGTGCCGACGCTGGCTGTGGCCCTTGACCGCGGCGCGAGAAATCTCACCGAGGCTGTTCGGGACGCGGCGCCGCCGCCGGTCACCGGGTCGGTCTTCGGCGCGGTCGACGGCGGCTACCGGGTGCTGATCGACGAGCTCGTCCGGCGCGCCGGCGCACAGTGGCAGCAGGTCACCGTCGAAGGGCTGCACCGCGGCGCGCGGGGCTGGGAACTCGTCGACGACGAGGGCGCCTGCCACCACGCCGACGCGGTCGTGCTCGCCGTGCCTGCGCCCCGGCTGGCGCGGCTGGTCGCGGAGGTCGCTCCCCGAAGTGCGGCCGCGGCTGGGCGCATTGCGGTGGCGTCGACGGCGTTGGTGGCGTTGGGGTTGCCGGGCGGTACGCCGTTACCGCAGCAGTCCGGCGTGCTCGTGGCAAGCGGTGAACGTCTGCGGTCGAAGGCGGTCACGCTGACGTCGCGCAAATGGGGTCAACGCGGCAGCGTCGAGTTGGTCCGGCTCTCCTTCGGGCGGTTCGGCGACAACCTGGCCCGCAGCGTGGGCGACGAGGAACTGCTCACGTGGGCGGCCGAGGATCTCGCCACGCTCTTCGGTGTCAGGACCGAGCCCGTCGACTACCACGTGCAGCGGTGGATCGACGCGATGCCGCAATACGGGCCCGGTCACGGTGCGCTGGTCGCCGAGTTGCGCTCGGGACTGCCGCCGACGATCGCGGTCGCGGGCGGTTATCTGGACGGCATCGGCGTACCGGCGTGTGTGTCGGCGGCCACCAGGGCGGTGGCGTCGCTGGTCACCACACGCGTGGCACGATAGAGCTATGGCCAAGCTCGACTTCGACACGCTCAACTCGACCCTTCGCTACCTGATGTTCTCGGTGTTCGCCGTGCGGCCCGGAGAACTGGGAGAGGAGCGTGGCGCGGTCGTCGACGAGACCGCGACGTTCCTCAAACAACAGGAGGAGCGCGGCGTCGTGGTGCGCGGCCTGTACGACATCGCGGGTATGCGCGCCGATGCCGACTTCATGATCTGGACACACGCCGACAACGTCGAGGCGCTGCAGGCCACCTACGCCGATTTCCGTCGCACCACCGCCTTGGGGCGTGCGAGCAATCCGGTGTGGAGCAACGTCGCGCTGCACCGTCCCGCGGAGTTCAACAAGAGCCACATCCCGGCGTTCCTGGCGGGTGAGGAGCCGGGGAACTACATCTGCGTGTATCCCTTCGTGCGGTCGCTGGACTGGTATCTGCTGCCCGACGAGGAGCGCCGCCGCATGCTCTCCGAACACGGCATGGCGGCGCGCGGCTACAAGGACGTGCGAGCCAACACCGTCCCGGCGTTCGCGTTGGGCGACTACGAGTGGATCCTGGCGTTCGAGGCGCCGGAACTGCACCGCATCGTCGACCTGATGCGTGATCTGCGTGCCACCGACGCGCGTCGACATGTGCGCGAGGAGACGCCGTTCTTCACCGGTCCGCGGATCAGCGCGGAGCAGTTGATCGATCGCCTGCCGTAACCGGCGTCGCTCGGTCATCATTGACCGATGAGGATGAAGGTGCTGCTCTGTGCGGCGATGTCGATCGGGGCGCTGGCGGGGGCGCCGACGGGGTTGGCGCAGGCTCCAGACAGCGAGAAGTGTGCGCCGCGCTTCGGTCAGGTCATCGACATCACGGCCGGCGACATCGACTGCATCACTGCATCGGACTACGCCGTGAAGTACGACCTCAACGGCAACAAATACCAGGTCATCGGCCCGTTCACGTGTTACTCGGGTAACGCGATGACGGCGCCGCTGCTGTTCCAGTGTGTCGCCGACACCGAGGACCGCGCCGAGTTCGCCGTATACCCGGCGTAGTTTTTTGGGCGCCTAATCGCGCGGAATCGCGCCGAATCGCGCCGAAATGGCATTCCAGCAGAACTTTTTCGAGTGGAGCCCTGCTGGAATGCAATTTCGCGTCAGGAAGTCGGCTTGAGCCGCAGCGAGATCGAGTTGATGCAGTAGCGCTGGTCGGTCGGAGTGGGGTAGCCCTCGCCCTCGAAGACGTGGCCCAGGTGGCTGTGGCAGTTGGCGCAGATCACTTCGACGCGGCGCATGCCCAGCGAGTCGTCGGCGCGCAGAATGACGGCATCGGAGTCGGCGGGATCGAAGAACGACGGCCATCCGCAGTGCGATTCGAACTTCTCGCTACTGCGGAAGAGCTCGGCACCACAGGCGCGGCACTCGTAGACGCCCTCGGTCTTGGTGTCGGTGTACTCGCCGGTGAACGGGCGCTCGGTGCCGGCCTGACGCAGGACGTGGAACTCCTCGGGGGTCAGCTTCTTGCGCCACTCGTCATCGGTCAGCTGCAGTTTGGGAGCCGGTGTGGTCATGACTCCACGCTACTGCCGGCACGGCGCACCCGTTCCTCGGCGTATTCGAACGCGGCGGCCTCGTCGTCGACGTCGAACTCCGCGAGATGCGTGGTAAGTCCCTCGCGGAACTCGCCCACGATGATGCGGGTCCACTCATATCGCTCGCCGTCGTGGCCGATTGCTTCGCGTTCGTGCAGAGTCACCGCGACCGTCGGTGAAATCCATCGTTCGATCGAGTGCCACGAACGGACCGAGGCGACCATTGCGCACAGGTGCTCGTAGCTGGCGCGCAGGTCGGCGACTGACCGGTCGGGGAAGCCGGATCGCGAACGGCTGACGGCGTGCATGTCGGGGGTAGCCATCTCCCCGAACGCCCGGTCCCACTCCCGACGGTTGATGGCCATCAGGTACTTGGCGATGTGGGTCGCGCCCTCGGCGACGGCCGCTCCTTCGCCGGCGCAGTACCGCCGCGTAAGTTCTTGGTAGGCGTTCTCGAAGTCGTCTTCGTCGAAGCGGCCCTCGTAGACGAAATGTCCAGCGTCGTCGACCTCGTAGACGTGGAGGTAAGACGTTGCGTTGCCGGCGTCGTCCGACCAGACGCTGGAGTGCATACTCAGAAAGTAGCCGCGGACCGCTAGAGTTCGCCACTCGAAGTTGTTGTACTGAGCCAAGATCCGTTCCCCGGCCAGCCGCAGCCCGGCGGCATTACGAATGGGATCGCCGCTGATCCGGCGTCGATCGTCGTATACGCATGGGATTGCGTAGCAGCCGATACCCCCTTCAATATCCTTGGCCCGCATGGCGTTCTGCAGCGCGGCGACGGTATCGCACGATCTGTTGGTCAACGGCAACCGGCTGCCGACGGCGTGGATGCGCTCCTCGGCGCAGGCGAAGGCGGCGTCCTCGTCATCGGCGTCGAACTCGCGCTCCGAGGCCATCCGCCCGTCGCGAAACTCCACGACGCTGAGTCGCGTCCAGGTGTACCGCTCGCCGTCGTGACCGATGGCCTCGCGCTCGGTGCGGTTGACGCAACATGTTGGCGATACCCAACAGAGAGCTGACAGCCAAGTTCGTGCCCAGCCGACCCTCGCATTGAAGTCCTCAATAGCGGCGCGCGCCTCTGTGAGCGAACTGTCGGGAAATGCTGAGCTGGACTGCATCTCGAAGCGCATCTCGGGTTCCATGAGTTCGCCGAACAACCGGTCGAGGTCGCCGCGGTTGAGCGCGACGATCCACTCGGTCTGTGTGGCACCTGCGTCGGCGAATGAAGCGCCCTCATCGAAGTAATACCGTCGCTCAAGTTCGCGATAGGCGCCCTCGAAATCGTCCTCATCGAAGCGACCGTGGTAGACGATGCGCCCAGCCTCGTCGACCTTATGAACCATCAGATACCGAACCTCGAAGCCGTCATCATTCGCCCATCGTGTCGAGCCGAGGTGAAGATTCTCACCGCGCACCGCCAGGGTCCTGCTCTCGAACGAGGTGTAGTCATCGAGGATGCGCTCGAGTGCTGAGCGCGTGTCGCCGACGGGATTCCCGTGTAGGCGGCGGTGATCGCCGAAGACGAACGACTCTGAGGCGAGCGCGGCAGCGGCCTCGGTGTCCTGTGCTTGCATCAACCGCCAGAGGTTGTCGACCGTCTTCGTCGCGCGGTTGGTCAGCGAGAGCCGGCTGGCCGTCGCGCTCACCAACGACTCGGCGTAGGCGAAGGCGGAGTCCTCGTCGTCGACGTCGAATCGACAGTCGAGCACGGCACGCCCATCGCGAATCTCGCAGACGTCGATGCCGGTCCAGGTGTATTGCTCACCGTCCTTACCGACGGCCTGCCGCTCGTGCCGTCCGACGCAATATGTAGGTGACGGCCAGCATTCAGCGACGTTCCATTGACGAACTGAGGCCATCATCGACCTCAGCTCCTCCAGGCTGGCTCGTAATTCCGCAGCAGACCGGTTGGGGAACGCTGTGCTGGAGCGATTTTCGACACGGAAGTCGTGGGAGGTGAGCTCTCCGAACGCGCGGTCGAAGTCGCCCGCGTTCAGCGCTATCATCAACTCGGCTGCGGCCGTCGCAGATTGTGTGAAAGTTGCCGCTTCCCCGGCGCAATAGCGTCGCGTTAGCTCTCGGTAGGCGCCTCCGAAGTCGTCCTCGTCGAAGCGCCCCTCATAGGTGATCCGCCCGCTGTCGTCGACCTCCTGGAGTACCAGATAGGCCGTTTCGTCACCGGCATCGTTCGACCAGCGGCTCCAAGCAAGGTGCAGTCGTTCGCCCCGTACGGCCAACGTGCCACCTTTGAAGTGGTCGTACTGCGCCAAGATGCGTTCCGCACCGCTGCGAACACCGTCGAGCGGATTTCCCCCCAGCTTTCGCCGATCATCGTATTCGAACTGTTCGGCATAGCGCTCGACCATCGAATCAACATCGTGGGCGTCCGCTGCCCGCCAGCTTGCGAAGAAAGTCCGGCTCGCCCGGTTGGTGACCGGTAACCGACTCGTGGCCTCACGCGCGAGCTGTTCGGCGTGTGCGAATGCCGCCTCTTCGTCATCCAGTTCGTAAATGCACAGATGCGTGACCCTGTGCGCCTTGACCTCCATCACGAAAAGTCTTGACCAAGAGAACCGTTCATCGTCATGACCGACCGCTTCGCGCTCGTTGCGCCCGACTGCGTGTTGTGGAGAAACCCAGCGCACTGCAGAGTTCCATGCCCGCACCGATGCGAACATCGCGATCAGCTCGTCGGTGCTCGATTTCAGTTCCTCGGCCGAACGATCGGGAAAGCCGGAACGCGAACGGTTTTCAACACGAAAGTCCGGTGCGATGAGCTCGTCGAACGCACGGCTTAGGTCGCGCTCGTTCATGGCGATCGCAAATTCGGTGGTTATCCTGCCTGAATCGCTTAACGCTGCACCTTCACCGGCGTAGTAGCGGCGTTCGAGTTCGCCGTAGGCGGCGTCGAAGTCATTCTCGCCGAAGCGGCCGTAGTAGCAGATGAGGCCGTCCTCGCCGACCTCGATGACATGCAGGTAATTCGTTTCGAATCCGGTGTAGTCCGCCCATCGCGTTCGTGAAAGTTGCAGCGACTCACCCCGGACCGCCAGCGTCTCACCCTCGTAAATCGAGTACTGCGCAAGGATTTCTTCGCAGGCGGTGCGGACGTCGGTCGGTGGGCTGCCCGCCATCGCCCATTGATCGTCGTAGATGTATGAGTTCGCGAACGAAGCGGCGGCACGATCGGCATCACCGGCTTCCATCGCCGCTCGCACCGACTTCCATACATGACTGGCGCGGTTAGTGACGACCAATCGACTTGTGGATCTGCGCGCCCGGTCCTCCGCGTACGCGAATGCTGATTCCTCATCATCGGTTTCGAACAGGCAGATCGACACGAATCGGCCGTCGCGGATCTCAGCCACATCGATATGCGTCCATGCGAAATCTTCGCCGTTTCTGCCGACGGCTTCCTGCTCGAAGCGTGCCACCGCCACCGTCGCTGACAGCCAGCAGACCGCCGAATGCCACACCCTCAGCGAGATGGTCATCTCCGAGAGTTTCTGGTAGGTATCGCGGAACTCGACGGCAGTGCGGCCGCCGAATACGGATCGCGACCGGTCCTCGACGAGAAACCCCGCTGGTGTGAGTCTTTCGAAAGCGTCCTCGATCTCACCCCTCATGAACGCGATCGGATACTCCGCAAGGGCCGTTTCCCCGTCTGCGAACGGCGTGCCCTCTCCCGCGCAAAAGCGCCGCTCAAATTCGCGGTACGCCCCCTCGAAGTCATTTCCGTCAAATCGGCCATCGTAGATGCACAATTCGTCATCGTTGAATTCCGATACGTGAAGTTGGGTCGTCTCATTTCCCGCGTCGTCCGACCACTGACTGCGGGTCATGACCAGCCGGTCTCCGCGCACCGCGAGCACGCGAACGTCGAATTTGTTGTACTGGTCGAGGATCCGCTCGAGCGCCACACGTAGTGCCCCACGACCCACGATGGGGCCGCCGCTGATACCGCGTCGATCTTCGTACACAAAGCTATCCGCATAAATGGCCACCGTGGCGTCGACGTCGTGATCCCGCAGTGCTTGCCAGGCGGCTTCGATAACTTCTGCAGCTCGGTTCGCCACCGCCAGCCGCGTACTGGTCGCCCGACAGCGCTCCTCGGCGTAGGCGAACGCCGCTTCTTCGTCGTCGAGGTCGAACTGGCACAGCGCTTCAATGCGACCGTCTCTTATCTCGCCGACGAGCAGGAATGCCCATGTGTACAACTCACCGTCTTGACCAACCGCTTCTCGTTCGAGGCGGCTGACGGACCAGTGCGGAGACAACCAGGACACGGCTGAAGGCCAAATTCGCGACGACGAGATCAGTGCGTCCAGTTGGCCCCAGCTGGCGCGAAGGTCAGCGGCTGAGCGGTCGGGAAAGGCTGAGCGGGAACGGTTCTCGATGTGCATCCCCGATGTGATGAGCTGGTCGAAGACCTCATCGTAATCGCCACGGTTCATGGCGATGAACGTTGCGGCGGCCACCCTGCCACCCTCTGCGAACTCAGCACCTTCTCCGGCGTAGTAGCGCCGCTCGAGTTCGCGGTAGGCGCCTTCGAAATCGTCTTCGTCGTACCGTCCGTCGAAGACGACCCGACCCGTATCGTCGGTCTCGAAGACATGTAGATACGCCGTCGCGTTGTCGGCTTCATCCGACCAATAGGTGTGTGCCATCACGAGGTGGTCTCCGCGGATCGCCAATACGCGTGAATCGAATTGCGTGTACTGGTCGCAGATTCGGGCGACCGCCCCCCGCATTTCCTCGCGTCCGACGATGGGGTCGCCACTGAGTCTTCGCCGATCCTCATAGGCAAAGTCATCAGCATAAACGGCGACGACACCGTCGACGTCCTGGGCACGCAGCGCCCGGATTACTCGTGGAAGCAACTGGCTGGCTCGGTTTGTGACTGCGAGACGGCTAGTGGTCGTCCGAAGTCGTCCCTCGACATAATTGAAAGCGGATGCCTCATCGTCGATTTCGAATTGACATATCGATACGAGTCGGTTGGCCCGGATCTCGGCTGCATGGATACTGGCCCACTCGTAGTTCTCGTCATCTCGTCCCGTAGCTTCTCGCGAGAAGCGGAGAACGAGCCAGTTCGGTGACAGCCACTCAATCGCTGACGTCCACACACGAGACGAGGCGACAATCGCGTCAAGTTCTTCCAGAGTGCCGCGGAACTCGTCGGCCGAGAGTTCGGGATGCGCCGCGTGGGAACGATTCTCGAGCCTGAAGTCCTCAACGAAGAGTTCACCGAAAACCCGGTCGTAGTCTCGTCGGTTCATGGCGAGGACTATTTCGGTCGTCACAGCACCCGCCGCGGCGAACTCCTCTCCCTCGTCGGCGTAGTAGCGCCGTTCGAGTTCGCGGTAGGCGCTTTCGAAGTCGTCCCCGTCAAAGCGGATGTGGTAGAGGAGGCGGTCGTCGTCGCCGGTTTCATTGACGTAGAAGGAGGTCATGACGTTTCCGTCGTTGTCTGCCCACCGGCTCCGCACAAGATGCAGGCGCCGGCCGCGGACAGCGAGGACGTGAAGTTCGAAGTGCGTGTACTGCTCTGAAACCCGCTCTATCGCCGTCCGCATCGCATCGAGGCCGATGACGGGCTCGCCGCTCAGGTGTCGGCGGTCGTCATAGACGAACGAGTCCGAGAACCAGGCGAGGGCGCCCTCGGTGTCGTGTTCCTTAACCGCCTTGATGAAGGCGGGTAAGTATCGACAGGAGTCATTGGTGACCGTGAGCCTGCCGGCGAGCACCGCGGTGCGCTCATCCCTGGGACCTGTTGCTGCTCGGAGGGGTTTCTCCGAGGGCGTGGCTGCGGGCTCGTCTGTAATCCCAATCGAAATGGACACTTCCTTAGCCGTATACAGCGCCTTGGCGTCATCTCGAGCCGTGACGGCGCCCTCGCGATCTCCCGCTGCCGTGAGCACACGGCTCAACGCGAGGCAGGCCTCCGCGTGGTCGAGAACGAGGTCTGTCCCGCTGGCGACGGTCACCGCATCCGTGGCCATCGCTACCGCATCACCCTGGCGGCCCTGAGCTGAGAGGATTTCGGCGCGCACCGCGCGCCAGGCGATCGCCGTCTTCAGATTATGGCCTGCGAGCCCCTGGCTTTCAGCTGCGTACTGCTCGGCCTCGTCGATACGGCCCTGCGCAAGAACGGATCTTGCCAATAGGGCGGCGGCTTGCCCCGCGTCGGCGCCGACGCCCAACGCGTCGAGCCCTTCCAGTGCCGTTCGAAAGTGCGGCTCCGCGGCGACCGCATCGCCCTCCATCAATTCGATGATCCCAGCGAACAACTCCGTTTCCATCAGTCCGTGCCGCAGGCCGAGATCCGCGACGAGCTGGCGTGCTTCGCCAAGCATCTGTCGCGCCTTGTCGGGTCGGCCGCGCAGCAGTTCCAGCACAGCCAGATGCCGCAACGACGTCGCCTCGAGCGAGGGTGCGGCGGTCGTCATCCGCTGCATCCGTACCACGTCAAGACAACGACCACCGGCTTTCGGCACGGGGCTCGGGCCCCACAGCGCCGCACCCGGCGCCGCGCCCAACGCTGCGGTGATCTGCCGGTGGTCTCCACTTTGGCGGGCGGCGATCAACGCCTCGAACAGGTCGAGTTCGCCGTCGCCGACCCGGCCAAGACGCAGCCGTGCGCTCGCTCGTACGCGATGCGCCTTGGCTAGCCCGGCGGCGTCGGCGCGGCGCGCGAATTCGTCGATCGCGCCTTGGAGGAGGCTGTCGTACTCCAGTAACCGCTCAGGGTCTGTATAGATGCCGTGCTGGCACCGGTAACACGTCGCCCATGGAGCCAACGCTTCTCCTGCAATACGCTCGAGCTCGTCGACAAGTCCGGCTCCGGCGGTGACGTCGCCGGCGGACAGAAACGCTTCGCAGGCTGTCAGTAAGAGCTCGGCGTGCACCGCGTTGTCGGCCGCCGCAAGCGCCGAGCCTCGTGCCGCCTGGGTGCCCGCGGATATCAACTCGTCGCGGTCGAGCGCCCGCCGCGCCGAAACCGAGTAATGGCGGGCGGCACGCAAAGCCAGATCACTCGTGTGCTCGGTGAATTCGCCGAGTTCATGACGATAGACGTGAGCGGCTTCCAAATGTCGCGCGATCATCTCGTCGGCTTCGAACGCGACGCTGGGTCCGCCCGCCGCCACCCAATCGGCCAGGCGTGCATGCAGTTCCGCTCGGTCCGACTTCAACAGTCGCCGGTAGGCGACATCGCGGATCAGCACATGATGGAATCCCCATACAGCTTCGTCCCCGACGTAGGTGCCCGTGGGCTGGGCGAGTTCCAGACGGCGAAGTCGGTTGAGCGACATCTTGATCGCATCCGCCTGACCACCGGCGAGCGCGCGCACTGTACCGACCGAGAAGTCGCTCCCCACCACCGAGGCGATCTCCAGTACGCGCCGGTCGGCAGGGTCGAGACGTTCCAGTCGCGACGCGAGCAGGGCGTGAATCGTCGGTGGGATGGTGATGGCGTCGACGTCGATCGTCAGTTCCCAGCCGGACGGCTGCTCGACGAGAACCCCGTCGTGGGCAAGCATTCCGACGAGTTCCCGCACGAACAGGGGGTTGCCGCCGGTGGAGGAAGGCAGCCGATGAAGTAGCTCGGAAGGCAACTCGGCGGCACCCAGAACCCTGGCGGCGAGTTCCGCGGTCGCGCCGGCGTCGAGGCCATCGAGATGGATGGTGTCGGTGACCCAACGGCTTGCGGCGACGAAATCGGGACGAAGCTCGCGCAGCTCGGGTCGTGCCAGAGCCAGGACAAGTACCGGCACTTCCTTGATCCACTCGACGAGATGCTCGATGAAGTCGAGCAGCAAGCTGTCGGCCCACTGGATGTCATCGAGCACGAACACGACCGGACCGCTGCCTGCCAGCACCTCGACGAATCTGCGCAATGCCCAGAAGTTCTCCTCGACCGAGCCGGCTACGCCGGTGGCCAGCCCGTTGAGTACGCGCAGGAGGCGGTCCCCCTCCGAAACCCCCGCCGGGATATCGGTTGCGAGGTCGCGAGAACGCAACATCTCGACGATCGGTGCAAGCGCGACAGTTCCGTCGACCGCGCATCGCGACTGGATCACGCGGGCACTATCCAGAGCGCCAATGAATTCCGTGGCTAGTCGACTCTTGCCGACGCCGGGATCGCCGGTGACGGTCACCAGCCGAGCCGCACGCGCCGAAATCGCGTCGGCGAGCACACTTCGGAGCCGCTGCACCTCCTGCGATCGGCCGACAAACGGAACGGTATCCGCTGTGTCCAATTGCCGTCCGAGCCACTGGTATACCGCTACGGGCGCGTTACGGCCTTTCACCTGCATACGGCCGAGTGACTCATAGCCGTGTCGACTTCGCGTCGCCCGCCAGGTCTCCTCGCCGACGACGACGCGCCCACGCGGACATTCGGCCTCGAGGCGGGCTCCGACGTTCAATGCGTCGCCCACCAAGTCGGCGTCGCCCGCCCCGACGACAACCTCGCCCGTGTTGACGGCGACACGCAGCGCCAATTCCGTGCCGTGTGTCTCGGTGACCTGGGCGGCCAAGCCGATAAATCGTTCCTGAAGCTCGACCGCGGCATCGACGGCGCTGACGGCGTCTTCGGGACCGATCTCGGGGACACCCCAGACGGCCATGAACCCGTCACCGATGTACTTGGTGACACCCGCCCGGTGTCGCTGGGCGGTCGACCGCAGCAGTTCGTGGTATCTGGCGATCACATCGCGGGCCGTCTCCGCATCGACCCGCTCCTCGAAGGTGGTCGACCCGGCCAGATCGGCGAACATCACGGTCACGGTCTTGCGCGCCGGACCCGCCCCTGGCAGGTCCGCTGGGGCGGTCTGTCCTTCGAGCGGAGCGCCGCAGCCGCGGCAGTAGCGCGCGGTCGCCCGTGCCTCCAGGCCGCACGTCGCGCACACACGCGCCAATGATCCGCCGCAGCCCTCGCAGAAGCGCGCGTCCTCTTCGTTCGTCGTCCCGCAGGAGGCGCAGGTGCGGCGGCTCTCAGCCATGGTCAGTCCGGACTCAGCGAGAACGCGTCGTGGTCCTCGAGGGCGGCCACGGCACGGGTGAACATCGTGCGGACCAGACGTCGATTGCGGTCGTTGACGACTTTGATTCGGCCCTCCGCCGCGACGGGATAGATGAAGCACCATGCGGTGGCAATCCGGTAATCTCGTCTCAGTTCAGCTGTGGGGTAGTCGATTCCGTGCTCGGCGAGGCGCTCGCGATAGCGAGCCAGCAATTCTTCCTCACAGCTGCGGCGCGTGTCGGGCGTGAGGCTTTGGCTCAAGAAGTAGCCGACGTCGTAGGCGCCCCGGCCTTTACTGCTGACTTGCCAGTCCAGCACCGTCACCGGCGGGTCACCGGCGCCGGTGGCGAAGAACACCTGGTCGAGCCGAAGGTCGCCGTGCAGGAAAGTGTGGGGCTCCCGCGAGATCTCGTCGAGGAGCCACGGCATCAGCGCCGGGAATCGGTTGCCGTAGTCACGGGTGGTCGGCGCCAGGTCCGAGCCCAGGCGCTCCACACATCTTGGCCATGCGGCGTGGAAATTGCTGATGATCACCTCGGGAAACGGCGGGGTGGTGTGCGGTTTCAGCCATGGCAGCGACGCGAGACGATCGTTTTCCCACCAGTAGGCGTGGTGCCGGGCGATGGCGTCGATGACGGTTTCGGCGTCGGCGACCGAACAGCCGACGAGTTGGTCGACGTTTCGGAGACGAGCAAGATCTTCGAGGACCAACACGAAATCGTGGGATGATTCGTCGAAGGCCGTGAAGTATGGCCGGGCCGGCGGCAGCGGATTAGCGACGCCGATTTCTCGGTAGAACCGGACTTCTCGTCGGTAGAACTCGAGGTCCTCGCACAGGTTGGTCCTCGCGATCGTGTCCAGCGTCGGGAGCTTGACCACGACCGTCGGCGGCACGTCGGGGCTGCCGTCAAGGTGGACCCGATAAAGGCGGCCGAGCAACCCGACGCCGATCCCGAACTGCTCGAGCTTGCACACTCGGACCTCGGCCTGCAGGACCTCGCTGAGCCATTCGGGGGTGATGGATTGCGGATCCACCGGGATTGTCGGCATATTGCGCCTCCCCAGTCGATCCCGTGAGCGAATCAATCGTACGAGATCAGGAGCGCATCAGCACTGGTTATAAGCGCGACAGCGTGCGGCATGAACTTGCTTTGGCAAATACTGTCGGAGCCGTCAACATCAGCTGATCGGCGGCGCGACGGGTCTCGCCGGTTCTCCCGCACTGTCGCGCTCGGCCGGCCGCGGCTCCTTCAGCCACGTCGGGTCGATCCCGTCGTCGAGTCGGCCCTCTGCCTTGGCGTCCAGATAGCGGAAGTACAGCACAGAGAAGACGACCACGAGCATCAGCCCCCACCCGTAGGTGAACTTCATGTACTCGAGGAACCGCCCGGTCGTGGGCCAGTGTCCGAGCAGCCAGCGGTCGGCACTCATGAACCCGTAGATCGCCAGCCAGGCGGGCCAATTGCGCAGCACCGAGTTCGGTAGCACCACCGTCATCAGGAACGGGAACAGCATCATCGAGTAGTAGCCCTGGCCGAGCGACAGCACCAAGAACGAGGTGATCAGCAGCACGCCGGACGATGTCGTCATCCAGAACAGCGGGTCCCGGGTGCGGTAGTACTTGTACAGCAGCCACAGCGAGATCACGGCGATCACCGCAAATGCGATGCGCAACAACAGGATCAGCCACGTAGGCAGGCCGTAGTAGATGCCGTTACCGGCAATCGAGCTGTTGAAGTAGTCGCGGGTCGTGAGGATGTAAGGCACTGTCCGCGTGAAGAAGCTCATCGGGTCGCTGATCAACGGCCATGCAGCGGCGTTGAAGACCAGCGGCACCGCGATGGCGGCGACCACCGCGCGCCACTGGCGGTTTAGGAGCGGCAGCAACAGCAGTGGCGCCAGAAGCGGTTTGACCACCAACGTCAATCCGATCGCCGCACCTGCCAGCCATTGGTGGTTGCGCTTACCGTCCAGCAGCCAGCGGAAGAACAGCACCTCGGCCAGCAGGATGCACCCGTTGATGTTGCCGAAAACCAGTGTGTTGATCACGCTTTCGGTGCAGAACATCGCGGCCAGCAGGGCGGGCAGAGCGACCGAGCGGAAGCCGTAACCGAACAGCCGCACCAGAAAGTAGGCGGCCAACACGATCGCGATCGTGTTGAACGTGATGAACCAGTACCGCGATGCGTCGACGGGCAGGTAGCCAAACGGCGCCATCAACAACGTCCCGCCCGGCGGATACAGATAGTGCGGGTCGACGTGGTTGAAGTGCTCGTTGTAGATGTCCCAGCCCATCTTGAAATTGACGACCGCCCGGTAGACGGGTCCGTAGTCGTCGGTGATGTAGCCGTTGGTCGCCAGCACGTAGCTGCGGTGGATGATGAACAGGATCGCCAGCGGCCACAGGATCACCTTCAACACCGACGCAACGCTGGGTGGGGAGGTCCGGGGCCGGAAGGGCGTCGTCAACGAACTGGCCACAAGATCGCGCACGACCGCACGGTACCCGACCGCAGTCGAGGTCAGGCGTCAGGCAGGGCAGAACGTATCGGTGTCGGGCAGGTTGCCGCTATCGAGGTAACCCAGGACCGGCGGCAGCGCGCACGGTGAATAGATCGCGGCGCCGTGCCCGATGCCCTGCCACATCACCCGCCTGTTGGCCGACCCGGCGTTGATCACCGTGGCGGCAACCGCGGCGACGCCCTCGTTGCCGACGATCGGGTCGTTCTGGGTGCCGAGCAGCAGAACGGGAATCTTGAGGTTCTCGGGCTGCTGGGGTGTCGCACCGCTGGGCCAGTTCAGGCAATCGACCAGGTTCAGCGCGCCCACCGTGCCGAACTGCGGATACAACTTGTTCCAGGCCACGACTAATTCGCGCACCCGGTTCGGAGTGGGCCGGTTCAGCGAGTCACTGCAGCCGTTGACGAACTGGCCGTCGGTGTTACGCAGGCTCTCCGCCCGCGCGATCAGATCGGTGAACGGCGCGGGATCACCCGACTGCGCGGCCGCGATCGCGCTTGCCAGCGCATTGCTCGACTCGATGCGGTCCCCGCGGGGGTAGGCCAGCGCGGTCGAGATCGCGTTGGCCACGGTCGCAACGGCGGCGCCGTTGGGTCCACGGCCCTGGCGTGCGGCCGACAGCAGCGCGTCCACCGCGCCCTTCGGATCCGGGCCCAGCGCGCAGTTGGTCGCGGCGCACTGGGCGGCCCAGGCGTCCAGCGCGGCCTGCTCGCCCTTGACCCGCTGCTCCATCGCGGCTTCGGCGGCAATGCCCAGCGGCAGAGGAGAATCGAGCACCAGGCGCGCGACCTTGTTGGGATGCGACCCGGCGTACGCGAGCGCCACCTGCGCGCCGTTCCCGACGCCCAGCAGTGCGAGGGTGGGCACATCCCAGGTGCTGCGCAGCCGCTCGATGTCCTCGGCGGCGTGGGAGTTGTCGTAGGCCGAATCACCGGGGGCGATGGTGTCGGTGCAGCTTGTCGTCGCGGTCTGCACGATGGCGCCCAGGTTTGCCACCGGGTCGTCGCCGGACTGGAACTGCGCCTGGTCGAGCATTTCCTGGCGATCGAACAGGTCGCGGCAGTCCAGCGCCCCGGACATGCCCATGCCGCGGCGGTCGACGGCGACGATCGGGTGGCTGTTGAGCACGTCGGTGCCCGCGCGCGACAGCCACACCGGCAGCTGCAGCGACGACGGCAGGTCCGACCCGGTCGTCATCACCACGGGGCCGGCGTCCTGGGGGGTCTGCGGTCCGCGGGCGCGCACCACACCGATGCTGACCGAGCCCGACGCACCGTTGATCGGGTCGAGGTCGGCGTCGTAGGTGGCGCAGTCCAGCGTCACACCCGGCACGTAGGGCAGGGCCGCGTCGCTGAACACCCGCGACGTGCAGTCGCGCCAGGCCAGGTCGTTTTTGGGTGCTTCGATGGCCGGCGGGCCGTCAGCGGCTTGGGCCGTCTGCGGCTCGCCCTGAGGCCCAGCCCCGGAGTCGGTGGCGAAGCGGGGATTGGCCGCCAGCCCCGGCGCGCACGCCGCGACGAACGCCACCACGGCCGCCAGGCTGAGAAGCCGAACCAGCTGACCACGCCGATGCATGCCGACCACAGTACTGATGCGCGGTTCAGTCGAGCCGCACGTAACGGGTGTAGAGATAGCCGTCGTCGTCGCTCAGCACATGCGCCGGGCGCATCCGCGTCAGCACCTCGCCAGGGCCGGAAGCGATGCGGGGTGCCTTGCCGCCGACCAGGAACGGGGCCACCGTCAGGCACAGCTCGTCGAGCAGGTCGTTCTCGATGAGCAGGCTCAGGATCAGCGGGCCGCCCTCGGAGAGCACCCGCAACAACTTGCGTTCGGCCAGCGCCTGCAGCGCGGTCGCTGCGTCAACTTCGTCGCGCCGGGGGCCCGAGGCGTCGATCACCTCGGCCACCCCGCCGAGGCGTCTGCGGGTGGCGTCGCAGGCCGCAGAGCAGGTCAGGATCAGCGGCGGCACGTCGGTGCGGGTGAAGAACCGGGCGCCGGGGTCGAGGTCGCCGGATCTTGTGATGACGGCGATCGGCGGCACTTCTGCCTGGCCGCGCGCCTGGCGGGCCCCCCGCTGCGGGACGGGTACCTGCGCGCCGGAGTAGTTCTCGGTGCGCACGGTGGCTGCACCGACGAGGATGACGTCGGCGGCGTAGCGCATCTGCTCGAAGACGCTGCGGTCGCCGGCCGCTCCGAGCGCCGCGGTCTTGCCGCTGGCGGTCGCTCCGCCGTCGATGCTGGCGATCATGTTGCCGCGCACCCAGCACCTGCCCAGGTCGGCCGGGTAGGCATAGAAGTCGCTGAGCCGCCCGTCGGTGCCGTTGATCGGTGCGCCGTCGGGCCCGAGCACTGTGAACTGCGCCGCAGGGGCGGTATCGGGCATGAAGATGATTGCAGCACGTCGATAGGGTGCGTGCATGGACGGGTCCGAAGCGGTGCAGCATCTCGTCGACCGCCACCCCGCCGTCACTCCGGACCGATTGATCGCCCAACTTGCGCCGCCACCCACGTTCTCCGACGTCAGTTTCGACACCTACATCCCCGATCCCGCCGAACCGTCCCAGGCCGCGGCGGTGCAGTCATGCCTGCGGTTCTGCGATCAGGCACAGCAGCGCCGCGCGGGTAAGAAGAAGCTGTTCGGCCGCCGTGAAGTGTTGCCTGGTGTCGGGCTGTATCTGGACGGGGGCTTCGGCGTCGGCAAGACGCACCTGCTGGCTTCGTCGTACTACCGGTTACCGGGACCGAAGGCGTTCGCCACCTTCGGCGAATTGACTCAACTGGCAAGCGTTTTCGGATTCGCCGAGTGCATCGAATTGCTGGCCGACTACGTCGTGGTCTGCATCGACGAGTTCGAACTCGACGACCCGGGCAACACGACGCTGATTTCGCGGCTGCTCTCACAGCTTGTCGAGCGCGGGGTGTCGGTGGCCGCCACGTCGAACACGCTGCCCGAGCAACTGGGGGAGGGGCGGTTCGCGGCCCAGGATTTTCTGCGTGAGATCAACACGCTGGCAGCCATTTTCGAGACGGTGCGCATCGACGGGCCGGACTATCGCCACCGGGATCTGCCGCCCGCTCCCGAACCGCTTGCAGACGCCGAGGTCCGCGAGCGCGCCGCGCGGTCACCGGGGGCGACGCTCGACGACTTCGACGCACTGTGCGCGCATCTGGCGACCATGCACCCGTCGCGGTACCTGACGTTGATCGAAGGTGTCGCGACGGTCTTCCTCACCGGCGTGCACACGGTCGACGACCAGAATGTGGCCCTGCGCCTGGTGTCGCTGACCGACCGGCTGTACGACGCGGGGATTCCGGTCGTGGCGTCGGGCGCCAAGCTCGACACCATCTTCAGCGACGAGATGCTGGCCGGCGGGTTCCGCAAGAAGTACCTGCGCGCGACGTCCCGGTTGCTCGCGTTGTCGCGGGAGCCCCTTTGATCGCGAACGTGGGTTACCCGCACGCCTTTCGCGGCCGGCACGTGCGTCGAGCCCACACTCGGCCCCGCTAAAACGGCCGCACCATCACGTAGTCGTTCTCGACGGCCGCGCCCAACCGGAAGGTCTTCGTGCCGCTGACCGAAAATCCGTGCTTGGCGTAGAACCGCTGCGCGCGCTGGTTCTGCTGGTTGACGCCCAGCCACACCGCGGCGGCGCCCAGTTCGTCGGCCTTGCGCACCGCCTCGGACATCAGCGCGGTCGCCACCCCGGAGCCGTGGTGCTCGGGCAGCACATAGATCTTCGACACCTCGACCGCCGGGCGGGGCTCGACCGCGCGCTGGACGTCGGGGTCGTCGGGCACACCCCGAATCAGCATGGCGTAGCCGGTGATTGACGCGCCGGTGCGCGCGACGAGCACCACGCGGTCGGGGTCGACGAGGTAGTCGCGGAAGCGCGATTGCGACAGGTTCTCCTCGACGAACGCTGCGATGTTGTCGGGAGTCACCGCCGGGGGACAGGCGAGCGGAAACGTGCGGGCGGCGACGTCGGCGAGTTCGGGCAGGTCGGCGTCGACGGCCCCCGTGACGTCAATGCCCAACGGCGACTACACGTTCCACTGAGCCAGGTGCTCGCCGGTGATCTTGTCGAGCAGCACCACGTTGGACACCAGGTCGCGGTAGCAATCCCAGAACACCGCGCCACTGACCGTGGACCCGGCCGGTGCGTTCCCCAGCTGAGGTTGCAGCGCATCCGGAGCGTCGGTGTTGCGTGGTTCGTAGCTGTCGCCGGTCGGCGTCACACCGCGGAAGCTGTAGGTGATCGACTGCGCGTACGGCGTCGGCACCTGGACGGAATGCACGGTCACCCAGGCTCGCCAGACCTGCTGACGCGGGGGGCGTGGGGCATAGCCGAACCCGGGCGGGATCGGCGACGGATCGACGCTGTGCACGGTGATGTCGGCGACCAGACCCTTGAACTTCACTTGCAAGGTGTCGCCGAGCCTGCCGATCGGGGCGGTCACCGCCGATGCGGGCGCAGCGACGATCCCGGCGGCAGTCGCCACGGCGACCACGAGGAGCACGAACCAGCGACGCATCTCCGAATGATCGCACAGACTGAAACCTGTTACAGATGCTTCCAGGCAGGACCACGGGCGAGACCTCAGGCGGCCTCGAGGCTCAGCAGCGTCGACTTCGCCTGCGGGCCGCCGACGTACTGTCCGGACGTCCCGTCCGAGCGCACGACGCGATGGCAGGGAATCACCACCGGCAGGGGATTGCGGGCGCACGCGCTTCCCACCGCCCGCACGGCGCGGGGGTTGCCGACGGCGGCGGCGACGCTCGCATAGCTCGCGCGTTGTCCGTAGCCGATGTCGCGGAGATGTTCGATCACACTGAGGCGGAAGCCCGCGGCCAGCCGTAGGTCGATTGGCACCTCGAACGCGGTGCGTTTCTTGGCGAAGTACTCGTCGAGTTGGCGGGCGACGGTGTCGAGTCGGGCGGGTGCTTGCAGGACACGCGGACTGACGACCTCCGCCAGCCGGGTGAGCACCGCGTCGTGGCCCTCGATATCAAAGGCGACGCGGACCAGTCCGACGGTGGTGGCCGCCAGCAGGAGCGGGCCCACGGGGCTGTCGATCATGCGGTAGGCGACGTCGAGCACGCCCTGGTCGTCGGCGGCGCGTTCCAGCTGTCGGTGCAACCGGTCGAGCGTTGCGGTATCGGGGCTCAGTTCATCGAAAAGGTTGGTAGTCATCGGCTTTCCTCACGGTAGATCTTGCGCAGGGTCTTGACGCCGTCGGCCGCGGCGCGGCGGGCGGCGTCGGGGGAGTTGCGGAGCAGCCCGGCGATCTCGGCGAACGGCAGGCCTGCGATGTGGTGGTAGGCCACGGCCTGGCGCTGCTTGGCGGGCAGCCGAGACAGCGCATCCCACAGGTCGGGGTCGCGGGAGGCGGGGTCCGCCCCCGGTGCCGGCCGTTCCGGCATCGAGTCGGTGGGCGTGGGTCTGCGGGAGCGCGCGCGGCCGGCGTCGAGGGCGCGCCGGTGCGCGATCGTGACGAGCCACGCCTCGACATTGGCGTCGGCCGGCAACTGCGGGTAGGCGCGCAACGCGGATAAGAACGTCTCCGACCAGGCGTCCTCGGCGTCGACGGGACCGACGACCGCGCGGCAGACCCGCAGCACGGTCGGGCCGTGCTCGGCCACCACGTCTTCGAACGGTCGCACCCTCACATCATGTAGACGTCGAAGGGTGGGCAGGTGTGAGATCAGTCCTTGGTGAACACCTGCAGAGCGTCGAGGAGTTCGCTTTCGAAGCGGTCCTTGTCGACACCGGCGCGGTGCAGCGGCCCGTCGTCGGCCTCGGCTTCCCACAGGGCCAGCAGGATGTGCTCGGTCCCGACGTAGTTGTGCCCCAGGCGAAGTGCTTGACGGAACGTCAGCTCGAGCACCTTTTTGGCGGCGCTGCCGAACGGGATCAGCGTGGGAAGCTCCCCGTCGGCCGGCGACGGCAACGACACCACCTGCGACACCGCGTCCGAGCCGACGCCCTGGCCGGCGAGCAGCTTGGCGGCCAGTCCGTCGGGATCCTTGGACAACGCCAGCAGGAGATGATCCGACCCGATCTCGGGATTGCCGGCCGCGTGTGCGATGTTCTGGGCCTCGACGACGACGTTGCGGGCGCGGGGGGTGAACCGACCGAAGCCCGCATTGGGGTCGAGAAGATCGGCGTCGGTGGGTGTCTTGGGGGCGAAGCGCTTCTGCGCGGCCTGTTTGGTGACGCCCATGCACTTGCCGATGTCGGTCCACGACGCTCCCGAGCGGCGGGCCTGATCGACGAAATGGCCGATCAGGTGATCGGCGATCTCGCCGAGTGACTCCGCGGCCAGCACCGCGTCGGTGAGCTGGTCAAGGGGTTCGGAGTGCACGGTCTTGATGACGTCGATGAGGTCGTCGAGCCGGACCGGGTTGGTGATCTTGGCGGGCTGCGTCATGGCGTCAACCCTAGGTTGACGGCCGATTGTGCGTCAACCGTTGGTTGACGATCGCGGATATCCGCGTCGGACCGTGCGGTCGAGGATGCCCAGCGTCGCGCGCAACGCGCTTTCGGAAATGACGGGGAAGATCCCCGCGTCGCGCCAGTGCTGGTCGATGTCGGACCAGTCGTAGAACGACGTCACGAGCGTGCCGTCGTCGGCGGGTTCGAGGCGGTAGCCGTAGACATGACCGATCTGCGGGCGGATCCGGCCCAGGATCGTCCAGGAGATCACGCTGTCCTGTTCGTAGTCGCGGATCGAGACGGTGACGTCGTACTTGCCCATGGGGAAGTCGTTGAGCGCTTCGCGGTCCATGTGCACGACGAAGCTGTCTCCGGCGGCGCGAACCGGTTCGCCTTCGGCGTCCTGCAGCATGCCGCTCGCGTCGATTGCCACATGCCCCTGGGGATCGGTCAGCACGGCGAAGATATCGGGTGCGGGTGCGGCGATGGTCCGCTGGACTTCGATGCGATCGGTCATCAGCAAATCATGCCCCGAATGTGAAACGTCGCGGAAGTCGTTTCGGTCATAGCGGTCGGGGTATTCGCCAGTTGCTATGCGCAACCACGTGGACCCCGCTCGCGTTCAGTCCGCCCTGCTGCGGCGCGCGGTCACGTTCATCAACGAGAACGCCCACAGGGAAATAACACTCAGGGATATTGCCACTGCCGTCAATGTGACGCCACGCTCGGTGCAGTACGCGTTCCGGCGACATCTGGGCACCACGCCGCTGGAGTATCTCCGGCGCGTGCGACTCGACCGAGCCCACCGCGAACTGCAAACAGCGGACCCGCGCAGCGACACCGTGATGGCGATCGCGGGACGGTGGGGATTCACTCACGCAGGCCGGTTCAGCGGCGTGTACAAACGCACTTACGGGACTCCGCCGAGCGAGACGTTGCGGGCCTGACGGTTATCTCGGGAAGAAGCCTTCGCGGGTGAAGAAGCCGGGCTGCCATCCGCGTGCGCCGAGGCAGAGCATCGGGCGGCCGTCGGGCGTCTGGGCGGCGGCTTGAGGCTTGGGGCAGGGCGCTCCGACGTCTTGGACGCCGAACAGTTCGTACGAGGCTTGCCAGAATCCCTGGTTGGTCGGGATCGGCGGCCACTGGTTCTCGATCCAGCGGCACTGCAGAACTTCGCCGCCTGGTCCGCGCCCGAAGGTGAACCGCTCGAGGTTGAAGCACGGCCCAGTGAGGTGGGCGTCGTAGTTCATGCCCGGCACGTCGGAGGCGTAGCGGCCTGGAGTGTCGGGGTAGTCGGTGTCATCAGCGGAAGCGAGCGGGGCCGCACAGATGGCGGCGCCGGCGATCGCGGCGGCGGCGAGCAGTTGGCGAATCATGTCCCACCCTCGATGTCAGGACCGGTCGGTCTCCGCAAAGCGTAGTAGGTGCGACGCGGCGGCTGACCCTTTTCCCATCACTGCACGCAGAACCGGCGATTGTGGAGGGCGCGGGGGTGTTCTCGCCTGTGTAGCCCGTGCGGCGGCGGCGTGTCGAAAGCCTGCTGCCCAGGTGCGGCGAAGTCCTGACGTCGCGGATTCAACTGCGCGATTACCGGGAAGCCTCATTGACATGCGCTTACAAGCGGCTTCACGTCATGCGCATGTCGGCGCGGAGGGCAGTTCGGCTTGGAACGATTTTCGACTCGGTGAGGAACGGGGCAAGTGATTGCAATCGCGGTGGTGCTACTGGTTTCGGCAGCTGTTTTGATCCTGTTCGGCGTGGTGCTCTACGGCAACGGCGTCGGCACGGTTCCCGACGAGCCTGGCCGCGAGCCGGCGGCCACCCGGGAGGGTCTGCGGCGCGTCTCATGGAGCGACCTGTTCGCGCGGATGAAGACGTCGGTCGGAGACATCCTGAATGAGGACGCAAGGCGGCCCCAGAAGTTGACCGCGGCCGGCGCCTTTTGCGTCCTGGTGGGGATCATCGTCCTGGTACTCGCGCTGCTGTCATTCGTCACCGCCATGGTGTAGCGACGCCGCTGAGGTGCTGGTCGGATAGCGACGATAGGTCGAAACCTTCCCTGTGATCCGGGCAGTCGGGCAGACTGACCGACATGAGTTGGGCCACCACGGTGACGAGCACGTTGGTGCCGTTCGCCTCTGTGACATCCACTGCGGCCGTGGCGATCTGGACCAAGCGCATCGACGCGAGGACCAAGAAAGAAGAACGAGATCACGCTCTCGTCCTCGACTACGAGAAGCGGGCTGGTGAGGACAAGAAGGCTGCGTTGAAGCGTTTGATCTCAGCGACCCTGCACCTCAAGCGCGGAGCCGAACAGCTCGCTGGCACCGAACACAGCCTCAGCCAGCGGCGGGCCGAGGCGATCAGACAACTGTACGAGTTCCGTGTTCGGCTGGGTATGGATGACGGAATAGCTGAGTTGATGATTTACGCCGCGGAACCGGTTCGTGACCTCACGGAGTTGATGCTCGACGAGTGGGACCGCCAGTTCCGTGAGCACGGCTACTCTTTGGCTCAGTTGGATGCCTGCAAGAGGCGACTCGTCCAGACGGCAGGCGACCTGGCGCCGACCGACGAACAAGCGATCTATGCGGAGCGCAAGTGGGACGAGCTCAAAGAAGAAGAAGGCGCATGGCTCAAAAGGCTCGGTGACGAGTCGGAGCTTGACGTCGAAGCACTGGTGGAACTCTGCAAGCAGACGTTGAAAGCCGCCCATAAAGACCTCCGTGGCGGCTACGGCGTGGAACCGGACTAACGCTGCGGTTCGGCGGTCGCGTGGGGCGTGTGCGGGTGTGCCCACGCGTGGCGCCTCATCCCGATGTTTCGAGTGGTGTAACCAAGCCTTTGTTCCGGTTCTGTGACAGCTGTTGCGCAAGTTTCGTGCGTGAACGTGCAGTTTTCGCAAATTTCTACGAGTTCGATGAAAGCTGGGCGAACGTGTCTGCGGGGCCTCGCGGACGGTTGACACTCGGCGGCGGATGTGTCAACCACCGATTTCAGCGCTTGCTGGTCGCTTCGTGGGGCGAAGGGTCGTCGAATTCGATTGTGTGCCTCAATAGCATTGCAGTACAACTGATATCAGCGAAATTTGCTTCGAGACTGCCCGCATGAATTGCGGACGCGGGCCTTTAGCCAGCAGCATGGGATGCCACTACCTGTCTTGATCGGCTAATCATGGACCCGAGTGGACGCCAGCGAAATCGAACGGGCGCATGCACATTCAGCAAAAAGAGATACGACGAACTTGCAACTGCCGATGACGTCAATTTCTGTGTAGCATCACGATCTATGGGGGGTAACACGACACGATGGGAGTATCAAATGTCGGGGTTCCTCCGGAAGGTCAGCGTTGCGTCAGCGCTCGGCGTGGTTGCACTGACGGCGACGGGATGCACGCCGATCTTCTCGCTGGTCGCCATCGGCGTCGGATAAGCCACGGTCCGCCGGCGTGGACATGGATCTAGCCGGTTTGCGTCTTCCGAAAACGTAATTCGGCCGCCGACGCCCTCGCACTGACGCGATGGCATCGATGCTGACCGCCCGGCCAGGCCAAGGCTCCGGTTCGGAGCGGAGCGTGCTCCCGGCCGACCGGCGGCACATGACGGCAGTTCCGGTAGTCAGATCTTGGTCGAAGCTGAACCGAATCTGCTTTCGGGCCGCCGTCTGCGTTGCGCACGTGTGCGTTTCGGGGATGCGCCGTAGACCTTGGCACGTCTGCCGCAATGAACCGCGGCTTCAGGCGCTGTCGTCGGTCCCTGCCCAGTGCGGCAGCAGGCCATCGGTGTCGCGACGCCGGTCACGTCAGAACGGCGATGGGGCACATCGCTATTCGGCGATCTGCTAGGAGCCGCAGCCCGTCGGCTTCACGACGACACTCTTCGGGCCGGGCAATCTTGACGAAGACTTCTACCAGGGAACGAGCGCATGGTGAAGAAACTCGCGATAGTCCTAGTGCTGACCTTCATCCCACTGACGACGTCGAGCTGCATCTGTGTTACGGATGGCGTAGCGCCGGTGTGCATTTGAGCTGAGTCGGCGACAGCACCAAGCGGGTCGTCGTGACCCGATGTGGCAGCGGCGCGCCCGAAGATCGAGGTAAAGCTGATATCCGGAAGTCTTCGGTTACTCGGTGTCCGACGAGTCGGCCGAAGGCGCGGGAGCCGTCGCCTCAGTTTCCTCGCCCTCATCTGGGTTGTTGCTTTCCCAGCTTTGCGGCCCGAGCTTGCTGGGGATAGAGGCCCACCCTGACACCAGCTTTCCGGGTGCCTCGGCCCAGCCCTGGACGAGCTTTCCGGGCGCTTCGGCCCATCCTCGGACGAGCTTGCCCGGTGCTTCGGCCCAGCCCTGGACGAGTTCACCGGGTGCCGAGGCCCAGCCCTCGAGAATCTGACCGGGCGCCGCGGCCCAGCCTCCGACGAGCTCGCCAACATAGCTGTTTCCAGTGGTGGTGAAGGCACATGGTGAGCAGCTCACTTGGCCCGGTTCGGCGGACGCCGGCGCGGCTGCGATGAGACCGGTGACGGCCATCCCTCCGGTGACGATGGCGATTTTCTTCATGTGCGGATTCCTTCCTGGCTAATGCTTCTTCATAGGTCAACTGATCGTCGGCAGCGCAGTGGCGGGCTGCAGAAGTGTCTAGTTACGAGGTGGTCGGCCGCCGAAGCAAGTCGGTAGTACCCGGAATTCACTGCACGCATGCCCATCAAGGCTGCCCCTGCGGCAGCCGCCCTTCCGGTGTTGTTGCCGGGACCGGCTTGAGCCGTCGGATTGTCCTCACTCGCAAGGGGTGCCGTTCGAAAGGCTGGCCAGTCGAGCGTGCTATCACTGACCGCGTGGGCGGTGGCCGATCGACTCACCGCGCCATGGCCTGCCATGCTGCGGCCGGGGTCTTCAGGCGGTGTGGAAGGGGATTGGGCTGCATTGGGACCAGTGAGTAATCGCTTCATGCGAGAGCCCCCTGGTGCAGGTTATCGAGTCGGGGGCAAATATATCGCCTGCGTCAGCGAGGCGCATGCCGGAAAGAGAACGGCAGCGCACTGAAACCTGGCGAGGGAGCCTGCGCCGTCGGCATGAAGTAGATGTCCTCGGGTGGCGTGAACGTCCGCAGCTATACCGACAGTGTCACTACGGTCTTGGGTTGGCCTAACCGCAACCGAAGGGCGCCGTGCAGAAGGTTCCTGGAGGGAATGTAATGCACCCCGACAGCACCAGTGTGAGCCCGGCGAGGAGCAACGTCACTGCCATTTTCGTCCAAATCAACATGTGATCAGGGTGGACCGCTCGCCAGCTCGGGGAAACAGGGTTTCCCCTGGCGTTCCCGCTGCAGCGATACGACCGATGGAGATGTCCGTGCTCGTACCGTCCGCCGGCCTACACTCTGTCGTCTCCGCGCGGTCCTAGCAGCTGCAGTGCGCGGAGGGGCCAGCGAAGTTGCTCGTCCCAGATGGCGCCGCTCAGTCGCACGGAAGTGAGGCGAAAGCGGCGAAGACCCGGGAAAATCGGGCCTGACCTGTACAAACTCTGGTGCGCGATACTGGGATTGAACCAGTGACCTCTTCCGTGTCAGGGAAGCGCTCTCCCGCTGAGCTAATCGCGCCGAACCTTCGTAGAGGTGGAGACGGGAATCGAACCCGTGTGCACGGCTTTGCAGGCCGTTGCCTCACCACTCGGCCACTCCACCGCTGGGGTTGATGCCACTGCACCTTCGAGCGGATGACGGGATTCGAACCCGCGACCCTCACCTTGGCAAGGTGATGCGCTACCAACTGCGCTACATCCGCGCGCCACGAACGACTCGTCGCCCGTCGCGAAGGACGACGATAGTCCACCAAAGTGTAGCTGCACAAATCCCGACGTTCGCCGGTGCGTCTCTGCCCGTTCACATCTCAAAACAGCTGGTACGACTGGCGTGAAACGAAGAATCCGCGCCCGGAACCGTCGTCGCGGCATGTGACCCCCGCCTCGGCACTCTCGCATTGCAGCGCGCCCGCGCGGATCGCTTCGCCGTACGCAAGTTCCTCGTCGGCGCCGAACGCCGTGTCGCCCGCGCAGACGAACTCGGGCCGCTCACCACGCGCCAGTGAGATGCCCTGGCCGTAGTCGAACTCGCAGTCGGCAGGCCGCGGCGGGGGAGACCACTGCCGGTCGATAATGTCGCAGCGAACAAAATCGGTGTCGATCATGCAGCCGACGTTCCCCGACGGCGAGATGAAGCCGGTCAACTCGGTGACCTCGCGCACCGGCGCAAGCGAAGGCGTCGACGACGAAGCCCCAGGCTTGGCCACCACCTTGTTCTGGTTCGGGCTTGGCGCCGGCGCCACTTCGGCGGGTGGTGATTCGCCGCAGCCGGCGACCACCGTCAGCACCGCACCGCAGGTGACCAACAAGACCCAACTCCGCATATCGGCCATCGCGTGACCGTAGCCCGACATGCCGCTTCGACCGCCTGAAATGAGGAAGCCGGCGCCGTGGATACCTGTCGGGCGGATTCGGGACGCGGCCCTCGATCGTGCTAGTCTTCGACGTCGTTCGGCCATTCGGTCGACTCTCCGGTCTCGTAGCTCAGTGGGAGAGCGTCCGCCTCACACGCGGAAGGTCGCTGGTTCGAACCCAGCCGGGACCACCCCTTCACTAGCGCGCGTTGCGCCCCGTCTCCCTAGACTCAACTCATGCCCCTGGTGATCACTTCGCGGTTCGCAGGTCGTCATGTCTGAAGAGAAACCGCCCGGCGAGATCCTTCCGGAAAGCGAATGCTGGAACCTGTTGGGCAGTGTGTCGTTGGGGCGCCTGGTCACCAGCGCTGATGGGATTCCCGAGATCTTTCCGGTGAACTTCGTCGTCCAGCGCAAGACGCTCCTGTTTCGCACCGCGCAGGGCACCAAGCTGGTGAGCACAGCGGTCAATCGCGACGTGCTCTTCGAAGCCGACGATCACAACGTCGGCGAAGGATGGAGCGTCATCGTGCGGGGCGTCGCGCGGACCGTGCACGACGACGACGACCGTGCGGAGGCCGAGCGGGCGCAATTACTGCCCTGGACCGCGCACGCCAAGGACCACTACATCCGCGTGCTTCCGCGACGCGTCACTGGCCGTCGCTTCCGCTTCGGTTCGTAGCGGCCGGCCTAGCGCCTGCGTCGCCACACGATGATCCCGACAACGGCGAGCACGGCGACGATCGCTGCGATCGGCACCGTCTGCTTCGGATTGTCGGTGGCGGTATGCCGGAGCGTGTCCGCCTTCTCGACGACGCGTTCCTTGGTCTCGACCGCCTTGTCCTTGGCGTTCTCCTTGGTCTCGTCGACCTTCTCCTTGGCGCGCGTCTTCACATCCAACTTGGCCTGCAGCGCCTCGACCGTCTCGCCGAGCTCCTGGCGGGTCTGCTCGATGTCGGCCTCGATGTCGTCGACGCCCGCGTCCGGTCCGGGCTCGGGGCGTGGATTCGGTGCGCTCATGACCGGGCGTCCTTCAGTTCTTGGATGTCTGCTTTCACCGTCTCGACGGTCTTCGGCGCCGCCGGTGTGACCTCCCGAGCCTGGCCGCGTCCCACCAGAGCCGCGATGCCCGCGATCACGAACAGCACTGCCGCGACGATCAGCGCCGCGGCCCAAACCGGCAACACGAGAGACAACGCCGCCACCCCCGCCGCGATCAACGTCGCCCCGCCGAAAAAGGCCAGCAGGCCCGCCACGCTGAACAAGCCCGCGCCGATCCCGGCATGCCGGGCCGATTCCTGAAATTCCTTCTGCGCCAACCGCATTTCGTCACGGATCAACCGCGATGTCTGCGTCGACAACTGGCTCATCAACTCGCCGACCGACGCGTCGGCGCCAGGTCTGGATTCCACCGTCATCACATACCAACCTCTGACTTGTCTTGACGTGTCGCGACAGTGATGCCCGTGGTCAACACGCCCGAAACACCGATGCCCCTTTGAATGCATTCGCTGACCGTTATCTGAGCGACGACGGGAGGCGCGGCAGAACCGCAGGTGAGACCGGAGATCGAGGCCGCGGCCGATCTCAAATGCGGCTCTACCATGCCGAAGCGGTCACCATTTGGAAACGGCGCGGTGCGGCGTGGCGCGTCCTTGACAACCGCCTGCTGATATTAACGCGGTCGTATGGACGCGACCTCGGTACGGCATGCAAGGTGTGCTGCCTCGGTTGAACGAAAGTGTGAGCGTGAGTGGAGGGATCAACGTCGATGACGACCTTTAGAGGAGTCAACATCGCGGCAGCTGTGGGGGCTGGACTCATAGGTGCGGCCATTGGGGTGGCCCCCGCACTGAGCCCGACTGCCTTGGCCGGGGGATATGAATGTGTCCCATCGAAGGGCGGCGCACCTGCCGGCGCACCCGGGGCGCCCGTATGTGCTCCGCTGACAGATATGGCCGGCGTGCCGATGGCACTTCCCGGCCCGCCTCCTATCGCGCCGCCTTTGGTGCCTCCCGTCGTGCCTCCGCCCCTGGTGCCGCCTCTGGTACCGCCGCCGCTGGTGCCACCGCTTGTGCCCCCGCCACTGGTTCCGCCGGTGGCCGGAGCTCCGATCGTGGGCGGCGCTCCCGCAGTGGTCGGCGCTCCGCTCACGGAGATGGGTGGACTGGCCGGAAAGGGCAAGGGAGACCCATCCCGTCCGCCGGCGCCCGGAGCGCCCGTCCCGGGTCAGCCCACTCCGCCAGGGCCGGTGACCTGACGACCCACCGAGGATAGTCCCTCCGGTTTGGCCCGGCGGCGAGCAAGTCTCGCTGCCGGGCCAAATTCATTGGCGGCCAATAAATCTGACGTGGTTTCCGCCGGTAGACCGCTGTGGCCGAACCGTGACGGAGACTTAATCGAATTGCCTATGCGCTCTTGGTCTTAAAGCGCTCCGGCTGCCCTACCATTATTGACATCGTTGTAATTTCAAGGGAGGCACCAAGATTGCGTGCTGTACTTCGGTGTGTTCTCGCCGCCGTTGTCGTCGCTACCAGTGTGGTCGTTGGGCCGGCCGGCGAAGGTGCGGCGGCCGCTAGCCAGGCGGTGAGAAGTGCCATCGCCTCCATATTGCCTGCCGAGGGGCAGGTCGTGGGGATCGCACATCCCGTGATCGTGACGTTCAAGCACTCCGTCGTCGACAGGGATGCGGCCGAGCGGTTGCTCGACATCACCTCGACGCCCCCGATGACGGGCACGTTCGAGTGGCTCGACGCCAAGACCGTCCATTGGGCGCCCGACGAATTCTGGCCCGCCCACAGCACAATTGCGCTGTCTGTCGGCGGCTTCAAGACGAACATCGCCACCGGCGCCGCAGTTGTCGGCGTTGCCAATATCGCCGACCACACCTTCACGGTCACGGTCGACGGGGTTCCACCCGACAAACTGCCTTCGCCGCACCACCGGCCCTTCTTCGGTGAGCCCGGGGTCTTTCCGGCCTCGATGGGAAGGCCCGAATACCCGACGCCGGTGGGGACGTTCCCCGTGTTGGCCAAGGAACGCGAAGTGAAGATGGATTCGAGCAGCGTCGGCATCCCCGTGACCGCGGACGACGGCTACCTGCTCGACGTGGAATGGGCTGTACGGCTCACCAGACGTGGTATCTTCGTGCATTCGGCACCGTGGGCGATCAACTCGCTGGGCCACGAGAACGTCAGCCACGGATGCATCAGCCTCAGTCCTGCAGACGCCGAGTGGTACTTCGACCACGTCAAGGTCGGAGACCCGGTTCTGGTGCAGGAGAACAACATTGAGGTGCCGCGGCCGCGGGTGGAACCGGCGAATCCTGAGGTTCCCCGGGTGATCGCACGGTAACGGGACTTCGCGTTCAAGGACGCGACTTGTCCACGATCTCCTTGGCGATCTTGAGCAGCGGCACATTGGAGTCCTGCGACAGCTTGCGGAGCAGATCGAAGGCCTGCACGGCGTCGACGCCGTAGCGTTCCATCATCATGCCCTTGGCCTGTCCGATGGTGTCGCGGCTGGCCAGGGCCTGCCTGAACTGTTCGTCGCGGCGCGCGGCGTTCCAGGCCACCGACGAATGCGCGGCGAACACCAGTCCCAGGCTCCTGGAGTCCTCGCCGAAGGCGTCGGGTTCCTCGGAATAGACGTTGAGCGCGCCCATTGTCTCGCCCTCGATGAACAACTGGAACGCCATGATCGAGCGAATTGGCGTCTCCGCCAGGGCATCCCGGCGATAGAGCGGGAAACGGTCGTCGGTGTGGAGATCGGCGACATAGACGACCTTCTTGTCCCACGCCGCGGTCAGGCACGGACCCTCCTGGTGGCGCTGCTGAATCTTGTCCAACAGCATCGGGTACATGTGCGTGGCCGCAGGCGTCTCGACGCTCTTGGGCTTGCGGGTGATCGTGATACCGGCGTACCGGGCCCCGGGGATCTCGACGGCCGCATGTTCGGCCAACTCTGCGATCACGGTGTCTGCATCGGGTCGGCTGTAGAGCCCGCGCACCAGTTCGGCGATGCGCAGGTGCGCATCTTCGCGTTCGTCGGGTCTGTTCGCCATCACCATTCGGAGTCCTTCACCGTCGTCCAGATTACGCGGGCAAGTTCAAGATCGACCTGCCGACAGCTCGTAATTATCGGTGACGAAAGCCGCCGCCAGTGCATTTTCATCGGCACCGCGGATCCGCGCGCTACAGCGCCCTGAGATACCGGTCGGTGACCACGCGCTGGACCAGCGACGTCACGGGCGACCCGAGGCGACTCCACCAGGTCGCATGCCGGGAGAACGCCGTCACCACGGCCGAGACTTCGTCGGAAGCCGGGTCGTAGCGGACCAGGAACAGCTCTTCGCCCGACTCCGCGTGACCGGGCAAGGTGCCGTAAGCGAATCCGCGGGCGTGGCGGTCGTCGACCACGTAGACGACGCGACACGGGGCCGCGACCGGGCCGAGGTGCACGAGGACCTCCGAGCCGACCTCGGCGACCTCCGTCGTCGCCTCGACTCGCACCCCTGCGCCGCGCAGCATGCCCCAGCGCATGCCGGCCGCCGCGGCTTCGTCGAAGCGGTCGCGGCCGTGGCCGATGACCGCCGTCTTGTGCACGTGGTGGTAACCGGGCGGCAGTGTGCCGGCAGTGGCACCCACCTCGGGATACGTCAGCGGGAGCGCGGCGAGATCGCTGAGCCTCACCCGCGCTACCTTGCCATCGTCGGCGTACGGTCGGTGACATGACCACTCCCGTCGCACAGGCGTCCGGCACTTTCACCATCGGCGACCTGACGGTCAACCGTCTCGGCTTCGGCGCGATGCGGCTGACCGGCAAGGGAGTCTGGGGTCCTCCCCAGGACCGCGACGAGTGTCTGCGGGTCCTGCGACGCGCCGTCGACCTCGGGGTCAACTTCATCGACACCGCCAACTCGTACGGCCCCTACGTCTCCGAGGAGCTGATCCGCGAGGCGCTGCATCCCTACGACGGTGTCGTCGTCGCGACCAAGGCCGGGCTGCTGCGCACCGGGCCAGACGTGTGGCCGGTGCTCGGCTACCCGGAGTACCTGCGCCAGGAGTGCGAGATGAGCCTGCGCCGCCTCGGCGTCGAGACCATCGACCTGTTCCAGCTGCACCGCATCGACACCAAGTTCCCCGCCGAGGACCAGGTCGGCGAACTGCTTAGGCTGCAGCAGGAGGGCAAGATCCGCCATATCGGCCTGTCCGAGGTCACCGTCGACCAGCTCGAGGCCGCGCAGACGGTGGCCCCGATCGTCACCGTGCAGAACATGTACAACCTCAGCGTGCGCTCCGCCGAACCGGTGCTCGATGCGTGCGAACCCCGCGACATCGGGTTCATCCCGTGGTTTCCGCTGGCCGCCGGGCCGTTGGCCGCGCCCGACGGGCCACTGCAGCGCATCGCCGCCGATCATCACGCCACGGCCTCGCAGTTGGCGCTGGCGTGGCTGCTCAAACGCTCGCCGGTGATGCTGCCGATCCCCGGCACCTCCAAGGTGCCCCATCTGGAGGAGAACGTCGCCGCCGCCGAGATCGAGTTGTCCGACGACGAGTTCGAGACATTGAGCAAAGCCGGAGCCGCCGGCGACTGAGCGAGGCAATACGGTGGACGGGTGAGCTCTGAGCGGCCGCCCGGTGGTGGCTTCAACCCGCCGGTGGCCACCGATAGCGGTGGACCCGACTACGGGCGTTTCATCGAAGCGGTCCGCACGTTGCAGGATCATGCCCGCGCAGCCGATGCCCCCGACGATGTGATCAGCGAAGCCGCCGACCAGATCGAGAAGGTCTCGCAGCTGCTCGCCCCCTACTACGCCGACGAATGGTCTTCGCCCTCTGGCCGACGGCTGGACCTGCCCAACCGCGGCAACGTGTTGTCGATCCCGCTCGACGTGCACGTCATCGACGATCAGCGCATCGAAGGCACCGCCGAGTTCCGCCGCTTCCACCTCGGCCGCAACGGTGCGGCGCACGGTGGCAGCGTCGCGCAGCTGTTCGACGCACTGCTGGGTTTCACCGCGTTCAAGCTCAGCGGCAGTCGGGCCCAGCGCACGGCATTCCTGCACGTCGACTACCGGCACATCGCGCACGTCGAGAAGCAGTTCCAGGTGCAGGCGGGGATCGACCGGATCGAGGGCCGCAAGATCTTCGTCTCGGGGCGATTGCTCGACGGCGACACCGTGCTGGCCGAGGCACAGGCGTTGTTCGTCAAACTCAAACCGGGTCAGCCGTGAACGCCGCAGACGTGAAGCGGCGCCTCGGGCGGTGGCGCGACCGGGTCCGGGATCGACGCTCGATCAACTTCGCGTACCGCATCGGGGTGGGCGTCGTCGGTGCCGTGGTCCTGGGGCTGGGCATCCTGGCCATCCCGTACCCGGGCCCGGGTTGGGCAATCGTGTTCGTCGGCCTCGGCATCTTGGCCACCGAGTTCGAGTGGGCGCGACGGCTGCTGGGCTACGCCAAGGAGCGCTACGACAAGGCGATGGACTGGTTTCATCGTCAACACAGCATCGTGCAGATCCTCGGTGGGGTGTTCACCGCGCTGGTGGTGTTCGCCACGCTGTGGCTGTTGGGCGCGGTCCAGTTCTTCGGCGACCTCGTCGGGCTGGAGCACAAGCTGCTTCAGAGCCCTCTGGGCATCGGGTCCTGACGGGGCCGATCGCAGGTGGGCACCGATAGCATGGTCGCGTCCTCGAGTCTGTTGACAATGAAACTGGAGAGTCACCGATGAGCGCCGCCACCAACCGCACCCCAGCAGCCCTGATCCGGGTCGCTGCCGGGACGACTGCGGGGGAGGCGGTGCGCGGGGCGGGCCTGCCGAGCCGGGGCGCATCCGACGCGATCGTCGTCGTCCGCGACGCCGAGGGCCGGCTGCGCGACCTGTCGTGGGCGCCCGACACCGACGTCGAGGTGACTCCCGTGGCCGCCGACACCGACGACGGACGCAGCGTGCTCCGGCACTCCACCGCGCACGTGCTCGCACAGGCCGTGCAGGACCTCTTCCCGCAGGCCAAGCTCGGCATCGGTCCGCCGATCGCAGACGGGTTCTACTACGACTTCGACGTCGAGCGCGCGTTCACGCCCGAAGACCTCGCTGCGCTGGAGAAGCGCATGCGCCAGATCGTCAAGGAAGGCCAGCTGTTCTCCCGGCGCGTCTACGAGTCGAAAGACCAAGCGCGCGAAGAACTCGCCAACGAGCCCTACAAGCTCGAGCTGGTGGACGACAAGTCCGGCGACCCCGACGTGATGGAGGTCGGAGGCGACGAGCTGACCGCCTACGACAACCTCAATCCCCGTACCCGCGATCGTGTTTGGGGCGATCTGTGCCGCGGTCCGCATATCCCGACGACGAAGTACATCCCGGCGTTCAAGCTCACCCGCAGCTCGGCGGCCTACTGGCGCGGTAACCAGAACAACGCCAGCCTGCAACGGATCTACGGCACCGCCTGGGAGTCGCAAGAAGCGCTCGACAAGCACCTCGAGCTCATCGAGGAGGCGCAACGCCGCGACCATCGCAAGCTCGGCGCCGAGCTCGACCTGTTCAGCTTCCCCGACGAAATCGGTTCGGGGCTGGCGGTTTTCCACCCCAAGGGTGGGATCATCCGGCGCGAGCTCGAGGACTACTCGCGGCGCAAGCACATCGAGGCCGGCTACCAGTTCGTCAACACCCCGCACATCACCAAGGCCGAGCTGTTCAAGATCTCCGGACACCTCGATTGGTATGCCGACGGCATGTTCCCGCCGATGCACCTCGACGCGGAACTCGACCCGGACGGCACGGTGCGCAAGCCCGGCCAGGACTACTACCTCAAGCCGATGAACTGCCCCATGCACTGCCTGATCTTCCGGTCGCGTGGGCGTTCGTACCGCGAACTTCCGTTGCGGCTCTTCGAATTCGGCACCGTGTACCGCTACGAGCTCTCCGGCGTCATACACGGGTTGACGCGGGTGCGCGGGCTGACGATGGACGACTCGCACATCTACTGCACCCGCGAACAGATGCGCGACGAGCTGACCTCGCTGCTGCGCTTCATCCTCGACCTACTCGCCGACTACGGCCTGACCGACTTCTATCTCGAGCTGTCGACGAAGGACCCCGAGAAGTTCGTCGGCTCCGACGAACTGTGGGAGGAGGCCACCAACGTGCTGGCCGAAGTCGGCGCCGCCTCGGGGCTCGACCTCGTGCCCGATCCCGGCGGCGCGGCCTTCTACGGTCCGAAGATCTCGGTGCAGGTCAAAGACGCGCTCGGCCGCAGCTGGCAGATGTCGACCATTCAGCTGGACTTCAACTTCCCGGAGCGCTTCGAGCTGGAGTACACCGCCGCAGACGGATCGCGACAGCGGCCCGTGATGATCCACCGCGCGCTGTTCGGCTCGATCGAGCGGTTCTTCGGCATCCTCACCGAGCACTACGCAGGAGCCTTCCCGGCCTGGCTGGCGCCCGTGCAGGTGGTTGGCATCCCCGTCGCCGACGACCACGTTCCCTACCTGAACGGCCTTGCGACGCAACTGAAGATGAAAGGTGTCCGGGCTGAGGTGGACGCCAGCGACGACCGGATGGCCAAGAAGATCGTCAACCACACCAACCAGAAGGTGCCGTTCATGTTGGTGGCGGGGGACCGCGACGTCGAAGCCGACGCCGTCAGCTTCCGCTTCGGTGACCGCACCCAGATCAACGGCGTACCGCGCGACAAGGCCGTCGCCGCGATCACCGACTGGATCGCCAGCCGTCGAAACGCCGCTCCCACAGCCGAACTGCTCGAGGCGGGTACAGCCAAGTGAGCGCCGAAGAGCAAGCCGACAGCGGCATCGACGAGCACACGGTGGTCGACCGCGGCGCCGGCGACCCCGACCATCTGCAGCGGCTCTGGACGCCGCACCGGATGAGCTACATCGCCGAAGCGCCCATGAAGGGCGGGTCGGCGGGTTCGGGCAAGTCCCGCCAGCCGTTCACCGACATCCCCACGATGCCCGACGAGGAGGGACTGGTCGTCGCGCGCGGCGAGTCCGTCTACATCGTGCTCAACCTCTACCCGTACAACCCGGGGCACTCGATGGTGGTGCCCTATCGAAGGGTGTCGGAGTTGGAGGACCTCAATCCCGACGAGAGCTTCGAGCTGATCTCGTTCACGCAGAAGCTGATTCGCGTGATCAAGTCGGTCTCTCACCCGCACGGTTTCAATGTCGGGCTCAACCTGGGTCAGTCCGCTGGCGGCTCGCTGGCCGATCATCTGCACATGCACGTGGTGCCGCGTTGGAGCGGCGACGCGAACTTCATCACGATCATCGGCGGCTCGAAAGCGGTGCCGCAGTTGCTGCGTGAGACCCGTGAACTGCTGGCCACCGAATGGGCGAGACAGCAGTGAGCAACTTCTACCTGATGACCCGCGCGGCGTACGAGAAGATCAGCACGCCGATTGCCAAGGGTGCGCTGCGCGCGGGGTTCACCCCGGACAGCATCACGATCCTGGGCACCGCGGGGTCGGTGCTGGGGGCGTTGACGCTGTACCCGATCGGTCATCTGTGGTGGGGCTCGTTCGTCGTGTGGCTCTTCGTGCTTGCCGACATGCTCGACGGTGCGATGGCCCGCCAACGCGGCGGAGGCACCCGATTCGGGGCGGTGCTGGACGCCACCTGCGACCGCATCAGCGACGGCGCCATCTTCTGCGGGCTGCTGTGGTGGGCGGCGTTCGGGCTGCAGAGCGCATCACTGGTGGTCGCGACGGCTATCTGCCTGGTGACCTCGCAGGTCATCTCCTACATCAAGGCAAGGGCCGAAGCCAGCGGACTGTCGGGGGAGGGCGGTCTGATCGAACGTCCGGAGCGGCTGATCATCGTGCTGCTGGGCGCGGGACTGTCGGGTCTGTTCGGGGTGGTGTGGCTGCTGCACATCGCGATGTGGGTGCTCGCGGTGACCAGCCTGGTGACGCTGGGTCAGCGTGTGCACAGCGTGCGGACCTCACCGGGAGCGATGGACCGGATCGCGAAGCCCGACGCCACCGACGCGGGCGGGGACGAACCGGAGGCGGACGAGCCGTGACCACCAGCCCCTCGGGACCGTCGGCCATTGCCAACCCGCTGGGTGGCCGGTTGGCGGACTGGGGGTACGCGGCGGGCTGGCGGATGGTGCGCGCGATGCCGGAATTCGTCGCGCGCAACACGTTTGATGCCGGTGCTCACTTCGCGGCGCGCGGCGGTGGGCCCGAACAGCTGCGAAAGAATTTGGCCCGTGTCGTCGGTGTACCACCCGAGCAGGTGCCCGACGGCCTGATTCGTGCTTCGCTTGCCTCTTACGCCCGATACTGGCGGGAGGCTTTCCGGTTGCCGACGATGGACCACGAGGCGATCGCCCGCGAACTGGTCGTCGACGACGTCGACCTGCTGTGGGCCGCGTTGGACGCCGGCCGCGGCGCGGTCCTGTCCTTACCGCACAGCGGCAACTGGGACATGGCAGGGGTCTGGCTGGCCCAGAACTACGGCACGTTCACCACGGTGGCCGAACGCCTCAAGCCCGAGTCGCTGTACAACCGCTTCGTCGCGTACCGCGAGGGTTTGGGATTCGAAGTCGTCCCGCTGACCGGCGGTGACCGGCCGCCGTTCGAGGTGCTTGCCGAGCGGTTACGCGACAACCGGCCGGTATGTCTGATGGCCGACCGTGACCTCAGCCGCAGCGGGGTCGAGGTCGATTTCTTCGGCGAACCCACGCGCATGCCCGCGGGCTCGGCCAAACTCGCCATCGAGACCGGGGCGGCGCTGTTTCCGGTGCACTGCTGGTTCGAAGGCGATGGGTGGGGCATGCGGGTATTTCCCGAGATCGACACGTCATCGGGCGACGTCACCGTCATCACCCAGGCGTTGGCTGACCGGTTCGCCCGCAACATCGCCGCCCACCCGGCCGACTGGCACATGATGCAACCGCAGTGGCTGGCCGACCTGTCGGCGGAGCGACGCGCGAGGCTGGAGGCCACCCCGTGAGGATCGGCATGGTCTGCCCGTACTCATTCGATGTGCCGGGTGGAGTGCAGTCGCACGTGTTGCAGCTGGCGGAGGTGATGCACGGGCTGGGCCACCACGTCAGCGTCCTGGCCCCCTCGTCGCCGGGCGCGCAGTTGCCCGATTACGTCGTCTCCGGCGGCAGGGCCGTGCCGATTCCGTACAACGGATCGGTGGCGCGCCTCCGGTTCGGGCCGGCCACACACCGCCTGGTCAAGCGGTGGCTGGCCGACGGCGACTTCGACGTGCTGCACCTGCACGAGCCCAACGCGCCCAGCCTGTCGATGCTCGCCCTCAACATCGCCGAGGGCCCGATCATCGCGACGTTCCACACGTCGACCACAAAGTCGTTGACGCTGACCGTTTTCGAGCCGATCCTGCGGCCGATGCACGAGAAGATCGTCGGGCGCATCGCGGTTTCGGACCTGGCCCGTCGCTGGCAGATGGAGGCGTTGGGCAGCGATGCCGTCGTCATCCCCAACGGGGTGGACGTGGCGGCGTTCGCGTCCGCGCCGCTGCTCGACGGCTATCCCCGCCCGGGGGGGTCGGTGCTGTTTCTGGGCCGCTTCGACGAACCGCGCAAGGGCATGGCCGTGCTGCTGCGCGCGCTGCCCACGTTGGTCGAACGGTTCCCGGATGTCGAGATCCTCGTCGTCGGTCGCGGTGACGAGGATGAATTGCGTGACGATGCCGGCGACCTCGCCTCGCATCTGCGCTTTCTCGGTCAGGTCGACGATGCCGTCAAGGCGTCGGCGATGCGCAGCGCCGACGTGTACTGCGCCCCCCACACCGGCGGCGAGAGCTTCGGCATCGTGCTCGTCGAGGCGATGGCCGCAGGCACCGTGGTGGTCGCCAGCGACCTGGACGCGTTTCGGCAGGTGCTCGACGATGGGAGGGCCGGCCGCCTCGTCCCGGTCGACGACGCGGCGGCGCTGGCCGAAGGGTTGATCGAGGTGCTCGCCGACGATGCGGTGCGCGAACGCTACGTCACCGCCGCGACCCACGCGGTCCGGCCCTACGACTGGTCGGTGGTGGCCCGACAGATCATGCGGGTGTACGAGACCGTCTCCGGGTCGGGCACCACGGTGACGGTCTCCGGCGGAGACAGCTCAGCCAAGGCCACGGCGACGGCGAGGACCAGGAAGGCGACCGGAGGCGTCCGGTGATCACCTGGATCGTCGTGATCGCGCTGGCGGTACTGGCCGTGGTCATCCTGGCGGTCGGCGCGTGGGCGCTGCAGACCGCCAACCGGCTCGACCGGCTGCATGTGCGATACGACCTGTCCTGGCAGGCGCTCGACGGAGCACTGGCCCGCCGCGCCGTCGTCGCCCGCGCCGTCGCGGTCGATGCCTACGGTGACGGGCCGGAAGCCACACGGCTGGCCGTGCTGGCCGACGCCGCCGAACGGGCACCGAAATCTGCCCGCGAGGGCGCCGAGAACGACCTGTCCGCGGCGCTGGCCCAGGTGGATCCGGGGTCCGTGCCGCAGGCTCTTGTCGCCGAACTGGCCGACGCCGAAGCGCGGGTGGTGCTGGCCAGGCGATTCCACAACGACGCGGTGCGCGACACGCTCGCCCTGCGCGAACGGCCGGTGGTGCGCATGTTGCGGCTCGGTGGAACCGCCGCGCTGCCAACATATTTCGAGATCGTCGAGCGGCCCGAGACGGTACCGGAGGGCGGTCGGAGGTGAGCTGGCGCACGTCGGCGCGGGTGATTCTGCTCGACGAGGCCGGGGCTGTGCTGCTGTTTTGCGGCTCGGACCCGGCGCTGGCTGACGCGCCGCGATGGTGGTTCACCGTCGGTGGTGCCGTCGAGGCGGGGGAGGAGCTTGCGGCCGCCGCCGCGCGGGAGGTCGGCGAGGAGACCGGTCTGCGGGTGGCTGCCGCCGACCTGGTCGGGCCGCTGTGGAGGCGTCAGGCCGTCTTCGAGTTCGACGGTTCGGTGATTCGCAGCCAGGAGTTGTTCTTCGTTTACCGCACAACGCGATTCGAGCCGACGATGGGCGGTCACACAGCGCTGGAGCGGCGCACGATTCATGGCTACCGCTGGTGTGATGGGACGGTGATTCACGAGCCGGTCGCCCGTGGCGAGACCGTCTACCCGCTGCAACTCGGCGAACTGCTCGACCGGGCCGCCGTTCTGGCCGACGGGCCGACCCGCCCCGCCGGGCCGACGGTGCAGATTCGCTGACGAGTCGTCAGCCGGCCACGATCAAATCGTGCGCCCCGGGCGCCCACGCCTTCTCGAAGACGTCAATGGGCACTTGTTCGCCGTCACCGTCCTCGCTCCCGCTGTCGGAGAGGTAGACGATTCCGGCCTCCGGGTCCACACCGCTCACCACGACGGAGTGGTCGTCGTCGGTGTGGCTGCCGTCCTCCGCCCAGATCGTCTCGGAGTTGACCCCCGCGATCAGTCGACGTCCGCTGTCGAGGTAGGTGATGAGCGCGGGGATGCCGGTGGCCAGGCCGGTCTGGGCAGCCAGATCGTCGTCGGTGGCGGTGGCGTTGACTCCGTAGTGCTTCAGGAGAAGCACCTGGTCGTCGGAGTCGGTCCCGTTGTCCGAGTTCGGATCGTTGGGATTGGGGGGTGTGTAGATCGGCCGGTCGCTGCCGGGACTCTTGAGGTTCGAGGCCACCGCAACGATTTCCTGCTCGGTGGGTGCCTTCCCAGTGCTCAGGCCCACGACGGTGGCGACCGCCATCAGCCCGCAATCCTGGAAGTTCTGCTGGCTCCAGTAATTGCTCGCTTCGTCTGGGTCACCGTGCATCTCCGTCGGAAGCATCGGACTCTCCGCGACACCGGGTGTCCCCACTGAGGCGAACGCGACCTCGTGCGTGACGTCTACGGCCCCAACCCCCCAGACGCCCAGTGCCAGTGCGGCCACCAGCGATGTGAACCCGATGGGAGTGCTCTTCATCTGCCCGCTCCTGTCGTTGCCTGGACCCGGAATCAGCGGACAGCCAGTCGGCTCCCAGCTTCGCGCGGGCAGCTTATCGTCCACGGATCGCCGGCGTCAGAGCATCGGAGATGTTCAGCGGGGTGTGGGCACCCGATGCGGCGGCGGCCGAATCGCGCGGCTCCAGGTCTCTCCCATGCAGCGTGGGTCACTGGGGCGCTGCTGGATTGTCGGCTATCGCCGGTGTGATGAGACAATGGCATCCGAACTGATTCCCGGTGGGGGAGCCGTCACGGCAGCGGTTCGCAAGTCACCGCCCGCGAACTGCGGATTCAATTGATTTGGCGGCCCCACTACACTGGATCGGTAGCAATTCGGAGGAGATAGCAGTGGAAACCGCAGCGAACGGCTCGCACCACAACGGCTCTGGCCATACCGGAACAGCCCGGGTGAAGCGCGGCATGGCCGAGATGCTCAAGGGCGGCGTGATCATGGACGTGGTCACTCCCGAGCAGGCCAAGATCGCCGAGGGTGCCGGTGCGGTGGCGGTCATGGCGCTCGAACGGGTGCCCGCCGACATCCGCGCCCAGGGTGGCGTCGCGCGCATGAGTGATCCCGACCTCATCGAAGGGATCATCTCGTCGGTCACCATCCCGGTCATGGCCAAGGTCCGCATCGGCCACTTCGTGGAGGCGCAGATCCTGCAGAGCCTCGGCGTCGACTACATCGACGAGTCCGAGGTGCTGACGCCCGCCGACTACACCCACCACATCGACAAGTGGAAGTTCACCGTGCCGTTCGTGTGCGGTGCGACAAACCTCGGCGAGGCGCTGCGCCGCATCACCGAGGGCGCGGCGATGATCCGCTCGAAGGGCGAGGCCGGCACCGGCGACGTGTCCAACGCGACCACCCACATGCGTCAGATCGGCGGTGAGATCCGTCGGCTGACGTCGCTGTCGGAGGACGAGCTGTACGTGGCGGCCAAGGAATTGCAGGCTCCATACGACCTGGTGGTCGAGGTGGCTCGGGCAGGCAAGCTGCCGGTGACGCTGTTCACCGCAGGCGGCATCGCGACCCCGGCCGACGCGGCGATGATGATGCAACTCGGCGCCGAGGGCGTGTTCGTCGGATCGGGCATTTTCAAGTCCGGCGACCCCGCAGCGCGCGCCGCGGCCATCGTCAAGGCCACCACGTTCTACGACGATCCCGATGTGCTGGCCAAGGTGTCGCGCGGGTTGGGTGAGCCGATGGTCGGCATCAACGTGGAGGGTGTCGCAGCGCCACACCGGCTCGCCGAACGCGGCTGGTAACCGGCCGAATGGCGATCGAACAGATCCTCGATCTCGAACAGCTCGAGGTCAACATCTACCGCGGAAGCGTGTTCAGCCCCGAATCCGGTTTCCTGCAGCGCACTTTCGGCGGACACGTGGCGGGCCAGTCGCTGGTGTCTGCGGTACGCACGGTCGACCCGACGTTTCAGGTGCATTCGCTGCACGGCTACTTCCTGCGCCCGGGCGATGCCAAGACGCCGACGGTCTACATCGTCGAGCGGCTGCGCGACGGGGGGTCGTTCATCACCCGCCGCGTCAATGCGATCCAGCACGGCGAGACCATCTTCTCGATGTCGGCGTCCTTCCAGACCGACCAGAGCGGAATCGAGCACCAGGACGCGATGCCGGTGGCGCCGCCACCCGACGACTGTCCGGGACTGACCGAGATCAAGGCGTTCGACGACGCGGGCTTCAACCAGTTCGCCGAGTGGGACGTCCGCATCGTGCCGCAGGAGAAGCTGACCCGGTTGCCCGGCAAGGCTTCTCAGCAGCAGGTGTGGTTCCGTCATCGCGACCCGCTGCCCGACGACTATGTTCTGCACATCTGCGCGCTGGCCTACATGAGCGATCTGACGCTGTTGGGTTCTGCGCAGGTGCACCACGCCGGGGAGCGTCAGCATCTGCAGGTCGCCTCGCTCGATCACGCGATGTGGTTCATGCGCTCGTTTCGCGCCGACGAGTGGCTGCTCTACGACCAGTCGTCGCCGTCGGCCTCCGGCGGCCGATCGCTGTGTCAGGGCAAGATCTTCAACCAGTACGGCGAGATGGTGGCGGCGGTCATGCAGGAGGGGCTGACCCGCTTCAAACGCGACCACACATCGTGAGCACTGCGCATGTCGGTGTCCTTGCGCTACAAGGCGACACCCGCGAACACCTGGCGGCGCTGCGCGAGGCCGGGGCGGAGGCGTCGACCGTGCGACGGGTGCGCGAACTGGAGGCCGTCGACGCGCTGGTGATCCCCGGCGGGGAGTCCACGGCGATGAGCCACCTGCTGCGCGAACTCGATCTGCTCGAACCCCTGCGGTCGCGCCTGGCCGACGGTATGCCTGCGTACGGCTCGTGTGCGGGGATGATCCTGCTGGCCTCGGAGATCCTGGATGCCGGGTCGGCGGGCCGGGAGGCCACGCCGCTAAAGGGGATCGATATGACGGTGCGGCGCAACGCGTTTGGTCGCCAGGTCGACTCGTTCGAAGACGACATCACCTTCGGCGGCGTCGACGGGCCGGTGCACGCCGTGTTCATCCGGGCACCGTGGGTCGAACGCGTCGGACCCGAGGTCGAGGTGCTCGCCGAGGCCGCCGGTCACATCGTTGCGGTGCGACAGGGCAACCGGCTCGCAACGGCGTTCCACCCGGAGATGACCGGCGACCGCCGCATCCACAAACTGTTCGTTTCGATGCTCTCCGAGTAGCGATTTGTGCACACTGAGGAGCGGTGAGCGCTCCTAGCGGTGCACAAATCGCCAGAAGGGCTAGCGGATTTCGAGACCCGTGACGGCGCGGCCGATCACCAGGCGCTGAATCTCGCTGGTGCCCTCGAAAATCGTGAAGATCTTGGCGTCGCGGTGCATGCGCTCGACCGGATACTCCCGGGTGTAGCCGTTGCCGCCGAGGATCTGGATCGCCTCATCGGTGACGTACACCGCGGTCTCGCTGGCCACCAGCTTGGCCATCGAGCCCTCGGCGTTCTCGAACGCCTTGCCGTTGCGCGCCATCCAGCCGGCCCGCCAGACCAGCATCCGGGCGGCGTCGATGCGGGCCTTCATATCGGCCAACTTGAATGCGATGGCCTGGAATTCGCCGATCTTGCGGCCGAACTGCTCACGCTGGCGGGCGTAGTCGAGCGCGTACTCATACGCGGCGCGAGCCACGCCGACCGCCATGGCGCCGACGGTGGGCCGCGTGCGCTCGAACGTCGCCAACGCGGCCTGGCTCTTGGCCCTCTTGCCCTCGCGCACCCGCGCGATGCGCTCCTCGAACTTGTCCCTGCCGCCGACGATCAGCCCGCCAGGAATGCGCACATCCTCGAGCACCACCTCGGCGGTATGCGATGCGCGGATGCCGTGCTTGAGGAACTTCTGTCCCTGCCGGAAGCCGGGGGTGTTCGGCGGGATGATGAACGTCGCCTGCCCGCGCGTGCCGAGTTCGGGGTACACCGACGCGACCACGATGTGCACCTCGGCGATACCGCCGTTGGTGGCCCAGGTCTTGGTGCCGTTGAGCACCCACTCGTCTTTGGCCTCGTCGTAACGGGCGCGGGTGAGGATGGCGCCGACGTCGGAACCGGCGCCGGGCTCCGACGAGCAGAACGACGCGACCTTCGGCTCGTTGACGGTGCCGAACATCTGCGGCAGCCATTCGCCCATCTGCTCGGGGGTGCCGTTGGCGGCCAGTGACGCCGCGGCCAGGCCGGTGCCCAGGATCGACAGCGCGATACCGGCGTCGCCCCAGAACATCTCCTCGAACGCGACGAGCATGCCCAGACCGGACGGTTCGCCGGCCTGCTCGGCGAAGAACTCCATCGAGTACAGGCCGACCTTCGCGGCCTCCTGGATGATCGGCCACGGCGTCTCTTCGCGTTCGTCCCACTCCGCGGCGGCAGGGCGGACGACGTCGGCGGCGAATTCGTGCACCCAGTCCCGGACGTGGACGAGATCCGGCGAGAGCTCAAGCGAGAAGGACATGCCGCTATCTTACTGCGGAGTAAGATAGCGACGAAGTATTGTGGCAGACCTAACAGCGCCGGCAGGACGGGAACGCCGCGATGACGATGGTCGAAGTCGAGCCCCAACCGCGCATCGACACCCTGGTCACGCTTGCCAGTGGCGGTGACGCGCGGCGCACCGAGTACACCGGCACCGCCTGGTTCGACGGCAAACCCCAGGTGTCCGGCCTCGCGTTGCGCAGAGCACCGAACGCGCCCAAGGGCATCCGGACGCCGAACTTCTCGGCGTCGTTCTTCCTCCCCGACAGCCTCCCGTACAACCGGGCCTCGCTGAGCAGCGCGACGTTGTCGGTGTCGGTCGTCCTGCAGGCCTCCGGCGAGATCGGCGCGATCGTCGACGCGGCCGTGACCTTCACCGACGACCCGTCGGGCGCACCGACGTGGCTGCAGCTGCACGTGCAGGGTCACATCGGCTGGCCGGCCGCCGTCGGCTACCGCGTCATCGCGCTGACGTCGCCCGACGCAGTTCGGTAGGGCGCAAACGTCCACGTAGACTCGTCGGGCGGACTCAGCGCACGAAAACTTGGCGCACGAAAGCGCACGGAGAGGTACTACCTGCATGAGCGGCCATTCCAAGTGGGCCACCACCAAGCACAAGAAAGCCGTCATCGACGCCCGCCGGGGCAAGATGTTCGCCAAATTGATCAAAAACGTCGAGGTCGCGGCGCGTGTGGGCGGCGGCGACCCGGCGGGCAACCCCACGCTGTACGACGCGATCCAGAAGGCCAAGAAGTCGTCGGTGCCCAACGACAACATCGAACGCGCCCGCAAGCGCGGCAGCGGTGAGGAAGCCGGCGGCGCCGAGTATCAGAACATCACGTATGAGGGCTACGGGCCCAACGGCGTTGCGGTGCTGATCGAATGTTTGACCGACAACCGCAACCGGGCGGCCGGCGAGGTGCGCGTGGCGATGACCCGCAACGGCGGCAGCATGGCCGACCCGGGTTCGGTGTCCTACCTCTTCTCCCGCAAGGGCGTCGTCACCCTCGACAAGAACGACCTCACCGAAGACGACGTGTTGATGGCGGTGCTCGACGCCGGGGCAGAGGACGTGAACGACCTCGATGATTCGTTCGAGATCATCTGCGAGCCAACCGATCTCGTTGCTGTACGCACGGCGCTTCAGGATGCTGGCATCGACTACGAGTCGGCCGAGGCAGGGTTCGTGCCCTCGGTGACGGTGCCGCTGGACGCCGACGGTGCGCGCAAGATCATGAAGCTGGTCGACGCGCTCGAAGACCTCGACGATGTCCAGGACGTCTACACCAACATCGACATTCCCGACGAGGTCTCCGCCGAACTCGACGCTGAGGACTAGATCGTCATCGCCACGCGGTAGTGGCGGTGGGCGAACAACCAGTTCCCGTCGACTCGCACCAGTTCATCGACATACTCGCCGACCAGTTGGCGACTCGGTTGATCGCGCAACTTCATGACTTCCAGGCAGTACGACCGTGCGTCGGCCCGGTCGTCGCACACGGTCAGCGACGCCATCTGGGTGAAGAACGCCATCTGCTCAATGGCTCCGAAGATGCCGTCCCAGTGGTCACGCAGTTCGCTCTTGCCGCGGCACTCCCCGCCCGAACCGGTTCTGCGGCCGTCCTCGGTCCAGCACGCCAGATACGCGTCGAGGTCCTTGCGCATGACCGCGTCGCTGTAGATTTCGAGGCGCTCTCGGATGAGTTGTCTGTCTTCGGCGTGCCCGCTGAACGTCATTGGCTCATTATCGAGATGACTACTTCAACGAGCGGAGGCCGCGGGTATGGCCAGGGTGACGGTGACCGATCCCGAGGGGGAGACGGTGACGGTGCGGCGCTGGTGGTGGCGCACGATCCCATGGGAGACCGGGTTTTCCACACTGGACGCGGTCATCTTCCTGCTCGTCCTGCCGTTCATGGTGATGTGGCCGTTCTGGTTGTTGCTGAAGTGGCTCGGCGTGTCGTGGAAGATCGTCATCGAACGCGACGGCGAGCGGATCGGACGCGAACGGGTGCGCGGCTGGCGCCGATCGGGCGAGCGCATCTACGAAATCGCGGCGTCCGTGCAGGCGGGTACGTACCCAGTCGATCAGGTCGACCAGCCCACGGCGCCCTGAGGGCCCCTAGTTCCTCCCGTTCGATCGAGCGAACTGGTCGTCGTAATCGGAAGTTTCATCGAATGCCCGCGCGCGCTCGTCGGCCTCGGGGCTGCCGGAGAATATGCCGGACGCGACACGATCGGTCTCCCCGGAACCGCTCGGCCGGATGGCCGGTTTGGTTGGGGCAGGGGCGGGTCCGATGCGGTGCATCGGCAGACCATTCTGCGTGCGTTGCAGCCAGTCGACCATGCCCTCGCGCACGCTGCACCGCAGGTCCCAAAGAGCGCCCGAGTTGGGCGCGCTCACGGTGATCCGCACCTGGACGAAGCCGCCGACCGCACTGGTCGTCTGTAGTACGCCCATCCGGCCGTCCCACTGATCACTCTCGGCCAGCAACCGGTCCAATTCGGCGCGCATGTCGTGGAACGACACCGTGAAGTCGACGTCGAGTTCCACGGAGCCCATGATCTCGGTGGCGCTGCGGGTCCAGTTCTCGAACGGCTCGGTGGTGAAGTAGGTGGACGGCAACACGAGCCGGCGCTCGTCCCAGATCCGCACGACGACGTAGGTCAGCGTGATCTCCTCGATGCGACCCCACCACTGACCGTTCTCGAGCTGGACGATGTCGCCCACGCGGATCGCCCCGGAGAACGCGATCTGCATCCCGGCGAACACCGCGCCCAGCGACGTCTGCGCGGCCAGGCCCGCGACCACCGACAACACACCCGCGGAGGCGAACACCGTGGTGCCGATGTCGGAGAACGACGGGAACGTCATCAGGATCGCGGCACCGCCGAGGATGACGACGACCGCGATTGCCAGCCTGCGCAGCACGGTCACCTGCGTCCGAACTCGGCGCCACAGCCGGTCGGCGTCCGAGATCTCCTCACCGCCCCCGCCGTAACGGGCGATCATGCGCCGCTCGGCAACGCGGACAAAGCCCGTGACCAGCCAGGTGATCGAGACGATCATCAGAATGAGAAGCCAGTGGTCCACCCACCCACGCCACGAGTCCGTGGTCTCCGACGTCCGTCGCACCGCGACCGTCGCCGCGATCACCATCAGCAGCATGCGCACGGGCTTGCGCGTGAGCACCTCGATGTCCTTGATCAGCGCGCTGCGGCGACTGACGCGTGCCATCACCCAGGTCAGCACCACCCCGAACACGTACACGGCGGCGATCGCTCCGGCTGCCCAGGCAAGGGTGACGGCGAGGTTGCTTGCGGTCTGCAGTTCGGTTTCGTCGGGCATGGAATGAGGTCAACTCCACGAATCGGGATCAGGTCCTCAATCGACGGTAGCCCTGTTGCCGCGTGAGGAAACATCGGCTTCGGGGCGTCGAACGCGGATCCTGCCTTCTCGCAAGCACAATTGGCGGGTGGCAGTGGTACTCGACACATTCGGCACCGAGTGGCAGATCAGCAGACGGTGGTGGCCGTTCCCGGGCGACGCCCTCGATCTAACATTCGGCTGGCTGGAGATTCTCGTCGGCGCGCTGTTTGTGGTGCTGTGGCCGTTCTGGTTGCTCGGCAAGTTCTGCGGTGTGCGCTGGGTGATCACCGTCGAGCGCGACGGGCATCAGGTGGGCCGCGAACTTGTCCGCGGGTGGAGCAGGTCGAAGGGCCGCATGAGCGAGATCGCGCTGGAGATCACCGCGGGCGGCCGCGGAGGTCAGTTCGTGATCTGAGCGGGCGTGTCCCTGCCAAGTGGCGAGCCTTCGGGCGGCTAAGCTCTCGAACAAGTGTTCACAGAAGGGCCGGACGTGCGGGTGATGGGAGTCGACCCCGGGTTGACGCGCTGCGGCCTGTCGGTCATCGAGGGCGGTACGGGTCGGCAGGTCACCGCGCTCGACGTCGACGTCGTTCGCACCCCGTCAGGCGATCCGCTGCACCGGCGCCTGTTGGCGATCAGCGAGGCCGTGGAGTACTGGATGGACACTCACAGACCCGACGTGATCGCGATCGAGCGGGTGTTCTCCCAGCAGAACGTCTCCACCGTGATGGGCACCGCCCAGGCCGGCGGAGTGATCGCGCTCGCGGCCGCGCGCCGCGATATCGACGTGCACTTCCACACACCCAGCGAGGTCAAGGCGGCGGTCACCGGCAACGGCAACGCCGACAAGGCGCAGGTGACCGCGATGGTGACCAGAATCCTTGCGCTGCAGGCCAAGCCGACTCCGGCCGACGCGGCCGACGCGTTGGCCCTTGCGATCTGCCATTGTTGGCGGGCACCGATGATCGCCCGGATGGCGGCGGCCGAGGCGCTGGCCGCCGAACAACAACGCAAGTACAAGGCCACGCTCAAGGCGAAAGCGAGGGCGGCACGATGATCGCATCCGTTCGCGGTGAGGTTCTCGACATCGCACTCGACCACGTCGTGATCGAGGCGGGCGGGGTCGGTTACAAGGTGATGGCCACCCCGTCGACGTTGGCAACCCTGCGCCGCGGCGCCGAGGCGCGCCTGATCACCGCGATGATCGTGCGCGAGGACTCCCAAACGCTCTACGGCTTCGCCGACGGCGACGCCCGCGACCTGTTTCTCACCCTGCTCGGGGTGTCCGGAATCGGTCCCAGCATCGCGTTGGGCGCGCTGGCGATGTACGACGGGCCGACCTTGCGCCAGGCCATCGGCGACGCCGACATCACCGCGCTGACCCGGATTCCCAAGGTGGGCAAGAAAACCGCCGAGTTGATGGCGTTGAGCCTGCGCGACAAGGTGGGCGCGGTCTCGCCGTCCGGTGCGGCGACCGCGACGGGCCATACGGTGCGGGGCCCGGTGGTGGAAGCGCTCATTGGACTCGGATTCGCGGCCAAACAGGCCGAAGAAGCCACCGACAAGGTGTTGGCCAACGACCCCGAAGCCAATCAGTCGAGTGCGTTGCGGGCGGCGTTGTCGATGCTGGGTAACAAATGAGCCGATTCACCGACGACGACGGCGACGCCGACGAGCGCGAGGTCTCGCCGGCGCTGACGGTCGGTGAGGGCGACATCGACGCGAGCCTGCGGCCGCGGTCGCTCCACGAGTTCATCGGGCAACCGCGCGTCCGCGAGCAACTGCAACTGGTCATCGAGGGCGCCAAGAACCGCGGCGGCACACCGGATCACATCCTGCTGTCGGGCCCGCCCGGGTTGGGCAAGACGTCGCTGGCCATGATCATCGCGGCCGAACTCGGTTCCTCCCTGCGGGTGACGTCCGGGCCGGCGCTCGAGCGTGCCGGTGATCTCGCCGCGATGCTGTCCAACCTCGTCGAGCACGACGTGCTGTTCATCGACGAGATCCACCGCATCGCCCGGCCTGCCGAGGAGATGTTGTACCTGGCGATGGAGGACTTCCGCGTCGACGTCGTGGTCGGGAAGGGCCCCGGCGCGACGTCGATTCCGCTGGATGTCGCGCCGTTCACGCTCGTGGGGGCGACCACCCGCTCGGGCGCGCTCACGGGGCCGTTGCGTGACCGGTTCGGGTTCACCGCCCACATGGACTTCTACGAGCCCGCCGAACTGGAGCGGGTGTTGGCCCGTTCGGCGGGGATCCTCGGTATCGAGTTGGGCGCCGACGCGGGTGCTGAGATCGCGCGCCGGTCGCGGGGCACGCCGCGCATCGCCAACCGACTGTTGCGCCGAGTCCGCGACTACGCCGAGGTCCGTGCCGACGGCGTGATCACCCGCGATATCGCCAAGGCGGCGCTCGAGGTCTACGACGTCGACGAGCTCGGCCTCGACCGCCTCGACCGCGCGGTGTTGTCCGCGCTGACACGCAGTTTCGGCGGGGGACCGGTCGGTGTCTCCACACTTGCGGTCGCGGTCGGCGAGGAGGCGACGACCGTCGAAGAGGTGTGTGAGCCGTTCCTCGTGCGCGCCGGGATGATCGCGCGCACGCCGAGGGGACGGGTGGCCACCGCGCAGGCCTGGACGCACCTCGGCCTGACCCCGCCGAGCGGAGTCACCGGCCTGGGGCAGGTGGGACTTTTCGACTGAGGAGGCGGCAATGGGCAGCGGCACGATCAGGCTGGGCGGGCTGCTCGGCGTGGCCTGCGCCGGCGTGGTGGTACCGGCGTATCTGGTCGGCTCGCCGGAGACGCCGAACGACGCCGGCGGGCTGGGCGCCTATTTCGATAGCGCGGCAACGTTTCTCACGCTGAACGGCACGCTGCCGCTACTGCATCTGCTCTTCGGCTTGCTCTTCCTCGGCGTGCTCGTGTCGACGCTGCGGTCGGCGGCCGGGCCGACGGGTGCGGTGTACACCGCGGCGATCGGTGGGACGGTGTTTTTCGCACTGACCGCGGCCGGTCTGGCTGCCGAGGTGGCCGTGCCCGCCGCCATCGTGCGGTTCGACGACCTCACCGTGACGTCGTACTCGCAGCCGTTCCTCGGCCTGGCGGTATGGCTTTATCACTACAGCCATATCGGTTCGGCCGCAATGATATTCGCCACCGCCTACATCGTGTGGCGCACGGGCGTGCTACCGAAGTGGTCGGCGTTTCTGGCGGTGCTCGGGATTCCCGCGCTGCTGCACACCTGGATCGGTCTGCCCGGTGCATACAGCGTGCTGGTTTGGATCGCGTTGACCGGTCTGGTGATGTTGGCCGTTCCGCCGGTGGTACGAGTGGAAAGCATGGTCGCGTAATGGGTTTCGTCGGATTGTTCTTCGCGGGTCTCGCCGCCCTCCTGCACATCTACATCTGGGTGATGGAGTCGCTGACGTGGACGTCGGCGCGCACCCGAGCGACGTTCGGTCTCACCGAAGAAGAAGCGCTGGCCACCAAGGAGTTAGCCTTCAACCAGGGCTTCTACAACCTCTTTCTGGCCATCATCACGCTCGCTGGAATCGTCATCGGCGGCATCGGCTACAACTGGGTTGGCATCGCATTGATGTTCGCCGGTGTCGGATCGATGCTGGCGGCGGCGCTGGTGCTGTTGTTGTCGTCACCGGACAAGGCGAAGGCCGCCCTCGCTCAGGGCATCTTCCCGCTGATCGCGATCGTGCTGTTGGCGGTGGCCGTCACGCTGTAGCGCGCGTAGCGCCGAACGCACGCTCGCCGTCGTCTTACAGCAGCCCCAACAGTTCCAGATCAGTGGCGTACTTGACGATGACCTCGCGCGTCACATGCGGAATGTCCTTGTCTGGACCGATCTTCGCATCCTGCACCGCCGTGCGGAACCGCTCCGTAGGGGCGATCGAACCCTGGATCGGGGTCTCCGGCCGCTGGTAGTTGTGCAGCAGCGGGAGCAGCGACGCCTGTCGCTGCCGCTCGGGCAACCCGCGCATCGCGGTGTCGAATCGCTGCAGCCACGTGGCGTAGTCACCGACGCGTTCGACCGGATACCCCGCATCGATCCTCCAGTCGACGAACTGGTCGAGCCCGATGCCGTCGTCATAGGGGTTCATGACGTAGTACGTCTCGAAACCGGGTCCGCCGTCGTGGCCGACCTGTGCACCAAGCGTCGAGATGGCCTCGGCGATGAACTCGACGGGAAGCCCGTCGTAGTGTGCGCGTTGGCGGTTGCCGCCCTCGTCGACCTCGTAGAACGAGAACGGCGCGACGCCGGTCGCGACGAGGCTCAGGATCAACCGCGTGAACATGTCCGGCACGTTGAGCTGACCGGCGTATGTGGTGTCGGCCAAAATCATGTCGACGTGCCTGGTCAGCGAATCGCCGGTATCGCGGTCTCGGGGGCGGCGCGTCCGGAAAGCACCTCGACTGCTGACAACGCATCGGGCACACAGATCAAGAGGTCCCGGGTGGCGCACAACGCCTCTGTGGAGGGTTCAACACCGCCGACCGCTTCGGCGAGGTCGAGCAGATGCACCGTCGCCTCCATCAGGGCGGTCTCGGCGACGACTGCCAGCGTCGTGCTGCCGACGACCGGATACGCGATCGTTGTCGCGGCGGACATCGGCGTGTCACGTAGAACCAGGGCACTTTCGGCGAACCGCTGGGCGGCCGTGCGCGGCGTCAGGGCCGCGGCCTCCGAAACCGCTTGTTCGGCAAGGCTTCCGGCGTTGGTGTTGGCGACACCGTCGGGTTCGTTGAAGCGGCGCAACATGGTCGCCGCATCGACGACGGCGGCGGGGCCGTCGACGACCGCTGCGGTGAGACGGTCGAACATCGACGGTTCGGGACAGACGTGGGCGAGCAGCGCGGCCACATTCCAGCCTTCACAGCGCGTTGGTGTCGACCACTCTTGCGTCGTCATCTGCTCGCACCGTCGTGCCCACCGCTCCCACGCGTCGGCCAGGACGCGGCGGGCCGAGTCACCGTCGAGTCTCATGGCGCCAACCTTGCCAAGGACGGGTTACAGATCGCCAGCCTGGGTAATCACGCATTACAACGAAGGAGGCATCATGACCGATACGCGTGTACACCCCCGTGGTGGACGTCTGCGGATGCCGCGCAGTCGCGGCGCCACAAGTGGATTCCTGTTGATCCTGCTGGGCGCGTGGGGCGCACTGGCTCCCTTCATCGGGCCCCTGTTCAACTTCGCGTACAGCCCCGACCAGGCCTGGACGTGGACCACCGGCCGAGGCTGGCTTCAGGTACTGCCGGGCGTGGTGACCGTACTGGGCGGCCTGCTCCTGCTGATGTCACGAAACCGTGCGACGGCCTCGCTCGGCGGATGGCTCGCCGTGGCAGGTGGCGTGTGGTTCATCATCGGCCGCGCTATGGCCGGCCCGTTGGGTATGGGTGACGCGGGTGTACCGGTCGCCGCCACCGAGGGCAAGCGCATCGCGCTGGAGCTGACGTATTTCTACGGTCTGGGCGCACTGATCGTGTTCCTGGGCGCAGCGGCGCTTGGCCGCATCTCGGTGCGAAGCGTGCGCGACGTCGAGTGGGCAGATCGCCCCGTGGCCGCACACACCGTCGCCGACGAACACGCGCCGGCCACTGGCGCCCCGGTTACTGCGGCCGACCCCGCTCCGGTCGCCGGTCACGCTCCCCACACAACCGGGCAGCCGGCAATGGCGGAGCAGCGAACCGAGGTCATCGGCCCCACGGCCGAGGCCGCACAACAACCGCGTCGCCGCGGCTTGCTCGACAGGTTCCGCTCTCGCGGCCATCGTGGCGGCAAGCTCGCACACCGGTAAGCGTTAGCAGATTGCAAGGCGCCCCACAGATTGTGGGGCGCTTCGCGTTTCGTCGTGCGCATTGCTCGCGATGGCGGCCTGCTTCGAAAGCACTTCGGGCGCATGTTCGCGCATGTTGATCCTTCGCCCTGCACGCCACGCCCCAGCGCAGGTGACGTGCATCTCTACTGGCCATCTCATGGGACGAGATTCACGGTGTCTTTGTGACCTGCGTGACTGCCGCGCAGCCCGACCGAAGATAGCCTGGCTATCTAATTCATTCGATTTGCGCGCCTCGGCGGATGAACTTCGCGCGGGGGCATTCGATAGTCGACTTTAAGTCCTTGTCAGGAGGCCAACCATGTCCGACAGGCCTGGTATCACCGATTCCATTGTCGCGCGCCGGAATTCGGCCACCGCAGTCTGCGAGGCGTTCGGTTTCCCGCAAGAGGACTGGCCGCTCTTCGCGCGGTTGGCCAGCGGCCCGATGACGCCCCACGACGAAGAGGCGCTGTATCAGTACATCGACGTCAAGATCGCTGAGCGTTGCTGGAAGCCGACCGACGACCTGTTGTCCAACCTGATCGACGTCGAGGTGGGCGGCGTCGAGCTGACCGTCGACGACATCTACCGCTTTGTCTCCACGCTGATCGGCATCAGGGTCTTCTGACCAATAGCGAAAGCGCGCGGGAATTCAGCCCGTGTAGGCCATGACGTGCTTGATGCGGGTGTAATCCTCGAACCCATACATCGACAGGTCCTTACCGTGGCCCGACGACTTGAACCCGCCATGCGGCATCTCGGCCACCAGCGGAATGTGGGTGTTGATCCAGACACAGCCGAAATCAAGGGCAGCCGACACCCGTAGTGCTCGTGACACATCGCGGGTCCACACCGACGACGCCAACCCGTATTCGGTGCCGTTGGCCCACGCGATCGCCTCGTTCTCGTCGGTGAACGCCTGGACGGTGATGACCGGCCCGAAGATCTCCTGCTGAACCAGCCTGTCGTCCTGCCGAAGGCCGCCGATCACCGTCGGTTCGACGTAAAAACCCTTGTCGCCCTGGCGTCCTCCACCGACCGCGACGGAGGCGTGTGACGGGACGTCTTCCAGGAACGCCAGCACCCTCTCCAACTGAGTGGAGTTGTTCACCGGCGGCACCCACGCGTCTTCGTCATCGACCGGCTTGCCGTACGTCGTGGTGGCAGCGCGCGCCTGCTCGGCCAGCGCCTCGGTCAGGTCCGAGGCCACCCGGGACGTCGCGAGCACGCGCGTTGCCGCCGTGCAGTCCTGTCCGGCGTTGAAATAGCCCGCCGTGGCGATGCCTTCGGCTGCCGACGCGATGTCGTTGTCGTCGAACACGATCACCGGCGCCTTGCCGCCCAACTCGAGGTGTGTGCGCTTGAGATGTCCGCCCGCGCTGACCGCCACCGCACGGCCCGCCGCGACGGAACCGGTGATCGACACCATCTGCGGAGTCGGATGTGCCACGACCGCTGCGCCCGTTTCCCGGTCTCCGCAAACGACATTCAGCACTCCGGGCGGAAAATGCCTGGCGGCGATCTCGGCCAGCATCACCGTCGTCACCGGCGTGGTGTCGCTGGGCTTGATGACGACGGTGTTTCCCGCTGCGACCGCGGGCACGCACTTCCAGATCGCCATCATCATCGGGTAGTTCCACGGCGCCACCTGCCCGATGACGCCGATCGGTTCGCGGCGGATCCACGAGGTGTGGTCCTCCATGTATTCGCCGGCCGACTTGCCCTCCAGCATCCGCGCTGCTCCCGCGAAGAAGCGGATCTGGTCCACCATCGGGGGAATCTCTTCGGCCATCGTGACGTGGTTGGGCTTACCGGTGTTGCGTCCCTCTGCCGCGACGAGCGCCTGGGCGCTTCGCTCGACGTCGTCGGCGAAGTCGAGCAGCGCCTTCTGCCGCACCGACGGCGTGGTGCGCTTCCAGTCAGCGAACGCTTTCGACGCGGCCGTGTACGCGTTGTCGATGTCGGCCTCGGTGGAGATCGGCGCGGTGCCGTACCGCTCACCGGTCGACGGATCGACGAGCGCCATGGTGGCGCCGCTGACCGAGTCGACGCCTTCGCCGCCGATGAAGTTCTGGACCTTGAAGTCGCTGGCCATTCGACCCTTTCTTCGTCAGGAATGGGAGGCAGCGCAGCGCGTCGCCGACTGTCCGCCGGACACCGCCACACGCCCACCGGCTCTGCTCGACGGTGCTCATCGAGCAAAAGCCTAACCAAGACCGCACCGATCCGGTCGATAACAACGGGGGAGTGCGGTGTGATCCGCGCTCATTTAGCGCAAGGACGACGGAATCCGTTGATCACCGCGGCCCGGACGTGCCTTGGCTTGCCCGCGACCCGGCGATTTCGTGATCTCATTGCGGTGGGCTGGTCGCTGCCGAAGCCCGCAATGGCACACTGGTCACTTATGGGTGCGCGCCCCGACCGCGCTGCGCCGTGACCATATGACCTAACGAAAGACTTTGTCGCCATGGATTTGGTTGTCTTCCTTCCCCTGCTCATCGTGCTGGGCGCATTCATGTTCTTCGCGTCCCGCCGACAGAAGAAAGCCATGCAGGCCACCATCGACCTGCATGAATCTCTTCAGATCGACGACCGCGTGCACACCACGTCCGGTCTGGTCGGGACCATCAAGGGCATCACTGACGATGAGGTGGAGCTCGAGATCGCCCCGGGCGTCGTCACCACCTGGATGAAGCTCGCGGTGCGTGACCGCATCACCGACGATGACGAGTTCGAAGACGACGAGCCCGGGTCGACCGCGACCGAACTCACCGAAAGCCCGAACACCAAGACCGACGGCTGAGTCCGCGGGCGATCTTCACAGCTGAAGCCCGTAGTCTCTGCGGTGCTGACGAACCGATTCCGAGGAGACCTGACAAAACGTGGCATCGTCTTCGACGCCGGTGCACCCTGCCCGCTACCTCTCGCTGTTTCTGGTGTTGCTGGTCGGCGCCTACTGCCTGGTCTTCCTGACCGGAGACAAGAAGCCCGAACCCAAGCTCGGCATTGATCTGCAGGGCGGTACCCGCGTCACCCTCACCGCCCGCACGCCCGACGGGTCGCCGCCCACCCGCGAGGCGCTGGGCCAGGCGCAGCAGATCATCAACGACCGGGTCAACGGTCTCGGTGTGTCCGGATCCGAGGTGATCATCGACGGCAACAACCTTGTCATCACGGTGCCGGGCAGCGAGAGCAGCGACGCTCGCAACCTCGGCCAGACGGCACGCCTGTACATCCGCCCCGTCGTGCATGTGATGCCCGCCGAGGTGCCCGGCCAGCAGCCGCTGACCGAGGGACCTGCCGGTATGCCTCCCGGCGGTCCGATTCCGGGGATGCCGGGCGGGATGATCCCGGGTATGCCGGGACCCGAGGGGCCCGCCGGCCAGCAGCCTCCCGCCGGCCAGCAGCCTCCCGCCGGCCAGCCGCCTGCCGAGCCCGCCGCTCCTCCGGCCCCGCAGCCGCGTCCCTATCCCCACGACCCGCCTGCCCAGCCCGCACCGGAGCCGCCTCCGACGCCGGCGCCGGGTAGCCCCGCACCGTCACCGGACGCTCCGGGACCGGGTGCTTCGGAACAGACGCCCACGTCACCCGAAGACGTTCCGCTCGCGCAGCGCATCGCCGACGAGAAGCAACTGCGGCAGAGCACCGATCAGCAGATCCAGATCCTGGCGTTGCAGTTCCAGGCCACGCGCTGCGGCGAGGATGACGTCCTCGCGGGCAACGACGACCCGAATCTTCCGCTCATCACCTGCTCGGCGGACGGCAACGAGGTGTACCTGCTGGACAAGGCGATCATCAACGGCGAGCAGATCCAGGACGCCACCTCCGGTCTCGACCAGCAGCGCGGTGAGTACGTCGTCGACGTCCAGTTCAAAAGCGATGGCGCGAAGACCTGGGCGGATTTCACCGCCGCCAACGTCGGAACGCAGACCGCGTTCGTGCTCGACACAAAGGTGATGAGCGCACCCGAGATCCGCGAGCCGATCCCGGGCGGACGCACGCAGATCAGCGGCCAGTTCACCCAGCAGACGGCCCGCGAGTTGGCCAACGTGCTGAAGTACGGCTCGCTGCCGTTGTCCTTCGAGTCGTCGGAGGCTGAAACCGTCTCGGCCACACTGGGTCTGTCGTCCCTGCGTGCGGGCTTGATCGCCGGTGCGGTCGGCCTGGCGCTGGTACTGGCCTATTCGCTGCTCTACTACCGGATGCTGGGCGTGTTGACCGCCCTGTCGCTGGTCGCTTCCGGCGCAATGGTTTACGCGATCCTGGTGCTTCTGGGCAGATGGATCGGTTACACGCTGGACCTGGCCGGCATCGCCGGTCTGATCATCGGTATCGGTATGACGGCCGACTCGTTCGTGGTGTTCTTCGAACGCATCAAAGACGAGATACGCGAAGGGCGTTCGTTCCGGTCGGCGGTGCCGCGCGGTTGGGCGAGGGCCCGCAAGACGATCGTGTCCGGCAACGCGGTGACGTTGCTCGCCGCGGCGGTGCTCTACGTACTCGCCGTCGGGCAGGTCAAGGGCTTCGCGTTCACCCTGGGCCTGACCACGATCCTCGACGTGGTCGTGGTCTTCCTGGTGACGTGGCCGCTGGTGTATCTGGCGTCGAAGTCGCCGACACTGGCCAAGCCTTCGTTGAACGGACTCGGTGCGGTGCAACAGATCGCCAGGGAGCGACGCGCGGCCGCGCACGCGACGGGACGGGACTGACATATGGCGCCCAAACAGTCATCGGAAGAACAGCAGACCAGCGCCGTGGAGGCGCCGAACCTCGAGTCGACCGCGCCTCAGCACGGCTTCTTCGTCCGCCTCTACACCGGCACCGGTGCCTTCGAGGTCATCGGCAAGCGCAAGCTGTGGTACGCGGTCAGCGGTGCGATCGTGCTGGTGTGCCTGCTCAGCATGGTGCTGCGCGGCTTCACATTCGGCATCGACTTCGAGGGCGGCACCAAGGTGTCGATGCCGACCGCGACCGAGTCGGGCACCGTGACCGTCCAGCAGGTCGAGGACGTGTTCAGCAAGACGCTGGGTAAGAGCCCCGAGTCGGTGGTCGTGGTCGGCAGCGGCGGATCGGCCACCGTGCAGATCCGGTCCGAGACGCTGACCAACGAGGAGACCGAGCAACTGCGCACCGCGCTGTTCGACGCATTCAAGCCGAGGGGGGCGAACGGGGCGCCCAGCAAGCAGGCCATCAGCGACTCCGCGGTGTCGGAGACGTGGGGCGGCCAGATCACCCAGAAGGCGCTGATCGCGCTGGTGGTGTTCCTCGTGCTGGCGACGGTCTACATCATGCTGCGCTATGAGCGCTACATGTCGATCGCGGCGATGGCGACGCTGGTGTTCGACCTCGTGGTCACCGCCGGTGTGTACTCACTCGTCGGCTTCGAGGTCACCCCGGCCACGGTGATCGGCCTGCTCACGATCCTCGGCTTCTCGCTCTATGACACCGTCATCGTGTTCGACAAGGTCGAGGAGAACACCCACGGCTTCGAGCACACCACGAGACGCACCTTTGCCGAACACGCCAACCTCGCGGTCAATCAGACCTTCATGCGGTCCATCAACACCAGCCTCATCTCCGTGCTGCCGATCGTGGCGTTGATGGTCGTGGCGGTGTGGCTGTTGGGTGTGGGCACGCTGATGGACCTGGCGCTGGTGCAGTTGGTCGGCGTCATCGTCGGGACCTACTCGTCGATCTTCTTCGCGACCCCCCTCCTGGTAACGCTGCGCGAGCGCACGGACCTCGTGCGCAACCACACCCGCCGGGTGATGAACCGCCGCAAGAACGCGTCGGCACGCGCCTCCCAAGCCGACGAGGATGCCGACGAACCCGAGACGGTCGGCGCGGCCGCGACGGCGCGTGCCGACGCCGCGCCGCGGACTGCTCCGCCGCCGGACAAACCCGCGCCGGGGGCACGTCCGGTGCGGCCGACCAGCAGCCGAACCGGACGCCCGTCGGGTAAGCGCGACACGCGGCGGCGGTAGGGGGATGAGCGCCGGCAAGCGGGCGGGCACACAGCCCGCGAGGGCAGTGAACCCGATCCGGCGTTGCGGTGTCCTGGCGGCCGTGCTGGTGCTCGCCGCGTCGTTGGCGTCGGCCTGCACGCGCAGCCCCGCCGACAGCATCGACTACGCCGTCGACGGCACGCTGATCACCTACAACACCAACACCGTCGCGGGTGCCGCGTCGGCCGGTCCGCAGGCGTTCGCCCGGGTGCTGACGGGCTTCAACTACCACGGACCCGACGGCCAGATCGTCGGCGATCACGACTTCGGGACCATCTCGGTCGTCGGCAGGCAACCGCTGGTCCTCGACTACGAGGTCAACGCGAACGCGGTGTACTCCGACGGTAAACCGATCACCTGCGACGACGTCGTGTTGGCGTGGGCGTCGCAGTCCGGGCGGTTCCCGAACTTCGACGCCGCCAGCCGCGGGGGCTACAGCGATATCGCCACCGTGGACTGCACGCCGGGGCAGAAGAAGGCGCGGGTTTCGTTCGCGCCCGATCGTGGGTTCGTCGACTTCGGGCAGCTGTTCTCCGCGACGTCGATGATGCCGTCGCACGTCATCGCCGACCAGCTGGGTCTCGGCGACAGCGGAGTCACCCGGGCCATCCTCGAGAACGACGGCGCCGCGGTGGAGCGCATCGCTCAGGTCTGGAACACCGGTTGGGACCTCAAACCCGATCTCGACCTGAAGCGGTTCCCTTCGTCGGGGCCCTACAAGCTGGAATCGGTGACCGAGGACGGGGCCGTCGTGCTGGTCGCCAACGACAAATGGTGGGGCGCCGAACCGGTCACCAAGAAGGTCACCGTGTGGCCGCGCGGCGCCGACATCCAGGAGCGCGTCAATCAGGGCGCCTACGACGTCGTCGACATCGCCACCGGATCGTCGGGCACGCTGAACATGCCCGATGACTACGTGCGAACCGATGCCCCGTCGGCCGGCATCCAACAGGTGATCTTCGCGCCGGAAGGGCCCTTGGCTGCACCGCCCGCGCGCCGCGCGCTGGCCCTCTGCACGCCGCGCGATGTGATCGCCCGCAACGCCGAGCAACCCATCGCCAACTCGCGGCTCAACCCCGCCACACAGGATGCCTACAGCGGCGCCGAGGCCGGTCCGGAGCCAGGGCAGTTCGTCGCCGCCAACCCCGACGCCGCCCGCGCCGCGCTCAACGCGCGTCCCCTGACCGTCCGCATGGGGTATCAGAGCCCCAACGCGCGACTGGCGGCCACCGTCGGCGCCATCGCCAAGGCGTGTGCGCCCGCCGGCATCATCGTCGAAGAGGCTGCAAGCGACACCGTGGGCCCACTGTCGTTGCGCAACAACGAGATCGACGTGCTGATCGCCAGCACCGGTGGTGCTGCCGGCAGCGGGTCGTCCGGCTCGTCGGCGATGGACGCCTACCAGTTCCACACCGGAAACGGCAACAACCTGCCGCGCTACTCCAACCCGCAGGTGGACCGGGTCATCTCCGCGATCGCGATCACCAACGACCCCAAGGAAATGGCCCGGCTGCTCAGCGAGGGCGGCCCGGTGCTGTGGGCCGACATGCCGACGCTGCCGCTGTACCGACAGCAGCGGACGGTGCTGACATCCAAGAAGATGTTCGCTGTGAGCACCAACCCGACGCGGTGGGGCGCGGGATGGAACATGGACCGTTGGGTGTTGGACCGGTGAGTGGCGGTGGCGAAGACATCTCGTCGCTGATCGCGAGGATGATGCGCGAGGTGCCCGACTTTCCGGAGCCGGGCGTCGCGTTCAAGGACCTCACCCCGTTGTTGGCCGACGCGCACGGGCTGGCCGCGGTGACCGACGCGTTCGCCGAGGTCGCCCGCGGCGCGGACCTCGTGGCGGGGATCGACGCGCGCGGCTTCCTGCTCGGTGCGGCGGTCGCATTGCGGCTGGGCACGGGCGTGTTGGCGATCCGCAAGGGCGGCAAGCTGCCGCCGCCGGTGTTCAGCGAGACCTATGCGCTCGAGTACGGCACGGCCACGCTGGAGATCCCGGCCGACGGGATCGACCTCGGCGGCCGCAGTGTGCTCATCATCGATGATGTGCTGGCGACCGGCGGCACCGCGGCCGCGGCGGTCAAACTGCTGCAGAACGCGGGGGCCTCCGTGCCGGGGGCCGCGGTGCTGCTCGAGTTGACCGCGCTGGGCGGCCGTGAAGCGCTCGAACCGCTGCCGGTCACCTCGCTCTACACCGTCTGAGGGATATCCTCGAAGGCGCGTGTTGTGACGCAGCGGTACCAGACCGATGAGCGCTTTGCGACGGACCAGACCGGGAGGTGACCATGGCTGAAGAACCCGGCACGGGCCAGGCCGTGCAGTCAGCGCCGCCCGGTGCCCAGATTCCCGAGACGCAGCCGCTGGAGATGCCGAAGCCCTCCGCGAGCGCGTCGCGCCGCGTGCGTGCCCGGCTGGCGCGCCGGATGACGTCGCAGCGCAGCGCGATCAACCCCGTACTCGAGCCGCTGGTGGCCGTCCACAAGGAGATCTACCCGAAGGCCAATCTGCAGTTGCTGCAGCGGGCCTACGAGGTGGCCGAGCGGCGGCACGCCGATCAGCTTCGCCGGTCTGGTGATCCCTACATCACGCATCCGTTGGCGGTGGCCAACATCCTGGCCGAGCTCGGCATGGACACCACCACGCTGATCGCGGCGCTGCTGCACGACACGGTCGAGGACACGGGATACACCCTGGAAGCGCTGACCGAGGAGTTCGGCACCGAAGTCGGCCATCTGGTCGACGGCGTCACCAAGCTGGACAAGGTCGCGCTGGGCACCGCCGCGGAGGGCGAGACCATCCGCAAGATGATCATCGCGATGGCACGCGACGCACGCGTGCTGGTGATCAAGGTCGCCGACCGGCTACACAACATGCGCACGATGCGGTTCCTGCCGCCCGAGAAGCAGCAACGCAAGGCACGCGAGACGCTGGAAGTCATTGCGCCGCTTGCGCATCGGCTGGGTATGGCGACGGTCAAGTGGGAACTGGAAGATCTCGCCTTCGCGATCCTGCACCCCAAGAAGTACGAAGAGATCGTGCGACTGGTCGCCGACCGCGCGCCGTCACGCGACACCTACCTGGCCAAGGTGCGCGCCGAGATCACCGCGACGCTGAACGCGTCGAAGATCACCGCGATCGTGGAGGGCCGGCCCAAGCACTACTGGTCGATCTACCAGAAGATGATCGTCAAGGGCCGCGACTTCGACGACATCCACGACCTCGTCGGCGTACGCATTCTCTGCGACGAGATCCGGGACTGCTACGCGGCATTGGGCGTGGTCCACTCGCTGTGGCAGCCGATGGCCGGGCGCTTCAAGGACTACATCGCCCAGCCGCGCTACGGCGTGTACCAGTCGTTGCACACCACCGTCGTCGGGCCCGAGGGCAAACCCCTGGAGGTGCAAATCCGCACCCACGACATGCACAAGACGGCAGAGCTGGGGATCGCCGCGCACTGGCGCTACAAGGAAACCAAGGGCCGCAACGCCGTTCCCAATCAGCACTCGTCGGCCGAGATCGACGACATGGCTTGGATGCGACAGCTTCTGGACTGGCAGCGGGAGGCCGCCGACCCTGGCGAGTTCCTCGAATCGCTGCGTTACGACCTTGCGGTGCAGGAGATCTTCGTCTTCACCCCCAAGGGTGATGTCATCACGCTGCCCACCGGATCGACGCCGGTCGACTTCGCCTATGCGGTGCACACCGAGGTCGGTCACCGCTGTATCGGCGCACGGGTGAACGGCCGCCTCGTCGCTTTGGAGCGAAAGCTCGAAAACGGCGAAGTCGTCGAGGTTTTCACGTCCAAGGCGATGAATGCCGGACCGTCGCGCGACTGGCAGACCTTCGTGGTCTCACCGCGCGCGAAGGCCAAGATCAGGCAGTGGTTCGCCAAGGAACGCCGCGAGGAGGCGCTGGAAGCCGGTAAGGATGCCATCGCGCGTGAGGTTCGGCGGGGCGGACTTCCGTTGCAGCGCTTGATGAACGCCGAGTCGATGGGCGCGCTGGCCCGCGAACTGCGGTACGTCGACGTCTCGGCGCTCTACACCGCGGTCGGTGAGGGCCACGTCTCGGCGCGGCATGTGGTGCAGCGGCTGGTCGCTCAGGTCGGTGGCGACGAGGAGGCCTCCGACGAACTCGCCGAGCGGTCGACGCCCGCGACGATGCCGGTGCGCCAACGCACCAGCGACGACGTCGGGGTGGCCGTGCCGGGTGCTCCCGGTGTGCTGACCAAGCTCGCCAAATGCTGCACGCCGGTGCCCGGCGACAACATCATGGGTTTCGTCACCCGCGGCGGCGGGGTCAGCGTGCACCGCACCGACTGCACGAACGCCGGGTCGCTGCAGCAGCAGTCGGAGCGGATCATCGACGTGAAGTGGGCGCCGTCGCCGTCGTCGGTGTTCCTGGTCGCCATTCAGGTCGAGGCGCTCGATCGGCACCGGTTGCTGTCGGACGTCACGCGGGTGTTGGCCGACGAGAAGGTCAACATCCTGAGCGCGTCGGTGACGACGTCCAACGACCGGGTGGCCATCAGTCGGTTCACCTTCGAGATGGGCGACCCCAAGCATCTGGGCCACGTGCTCAACGTGGTGCGCAATGTGGAGGGCGTCTACGACGTCTACCGGGTCACGTCCGCGGCGTGAGCCGCAATTGGGCAGAGGCGGCGTGAGCCGGCGCAGCGGCAAATTCCGCTGAAGCGCGTCAATTTTTGCTCGTTCTGGGATACTGCGACGATGCGGCCCGCCGTAGTCGTCCTCCTCGTCTCCCTCGGAGTCGCCGTCGTCGGTTGCGGGTCGACGATCAAACCCGACGCAGCTGCGCAGTCCGTCGTCGACCTCGTCTCCGAGCAGACCGGATTCACACCGACCGACGTGAAATGCCCCGAGGACGTCAAAGCCGAAGAGGGCGCGAAGTTCGAGTGCACGTTCACTGGACCCGAAGGTATGGCGTACACCGCGAAGATGCGGGTGACCAAGGTCGAGGGCGAGGACGTCGAGTTCTACATCGAGACCGCCCCGGCCGAGTAGTCGCTCAATCCAAGCGGATCGACTCGACGACGACGTCGGCGACGGGCTTGCCGTCCTCGCCGCCGTCGGCCACACCCTCGGCCGCGATCTTGTCCAGTGTCGCCAGACCGGTCTGGTCGATCGTGCCGAACACCGTGTACGTCGGCGGCAGCTGCGAGTCCTCGTAAACGAGGAAGAACTGGCTGCCGTTGGTGCCGACGCCGGCGTTGGCCATCGCCAGAGTCCCGCGCGGATAGCGCACCGGCGAGCGCAGCGCCGGATCGCTCAACCGGTACTGGTTGGTCGGGTATTCGTTCGGGAACTGATACCCGGGGCCGCCGATGCCGGTTCCGCTGGGGTCGCCGCACTGCAACACCCCGAGATGCACTGCCGTCGTCAGCCGGTGGCAGGGGGTGTCGTCGAAGAAGCCCTGCTGGGCCAGGTTGGCGAAGCTGTTGACCGTGCACGGGGCCTTGGCGTTGTCCAATTGCAGACCAATGTCGCCCTTGCTGGTGGTCATGCTGGCGCTGACAAGCGCGGGGTCCGTGGGTACGCGTCCGGTGCGCGGCAGCTTGGCCGGCTTGCTCGACGGCTCTGCGGTGCGCGGGTACTGGCAATTCGAGCCGAGCGTCGCGGGCCGATCGAACTTCGGCAGTTCGTCGACCGCCAGACCGCCGGTCGCGCCGTCGGGAACCGCACCGTCAAACCTCTCGAGTTCACGGCCCAACGCCGCCAGGAAGACGACGCTGATGACGACCACCAGCACCGTCAACACCGACACCAGGTATCCGATGACCAGACCCGCGATGGCCAGCCCGCGACCCTCCTCGCCGGTCTTCTTGATCTGCGACAGCGACACGTGGCCAAACACGATGCCCAGCGGCGCGAAGACGAACGCGCACACCAGCGCCGCGACGGCCAGCGTGTTGGTCTGCCTGGGCGGCGGATAGCCGTACGAGTGTTGCTGCGCCGGATAGCCGTACGGCGGTGGAGGACCGCCGTACGGCGGGGGCGCGGTCACGGCGTCAGTCCAACAGGATCGACTTCACGGTGACCGGCGTGGCCGGCGCACCATCCTGGCCGCCGCCGGCGACCCCGCCCTGCGCGATCTTGTCCAGCGTGGCCAGGCCGGTGTCGTCGACCCTGCCGAACACCGTGTAGTTCGGGGGCAGCTTGGAGTCCTGGTAGACGAGGAAGAACTGGCTGCCGTTGGTGTTCGGACCGGCGTTGGCCATGGCCAGGGTGCCGCGCGGATAGGTGACCGGCTCTTGGAGCTTGGGGTCGTCGGGCTGGAACTGGTTGGTCGGGTACTCATTGGCGAACGAGTAGCCCGGGCCGCCGGAGCCCTTGCCTGTCGGGTCGCCGCACTGCAGCACCTTGAGCTGTTCGGCGGTGGTCAACCGGTGGCATGGGGTGTTGTCGAAGTAGCCCTGCTGGGCGAGGCTGGCGAAGCTGTTCACCGTGCACGGCGCCTTGCCGTTGTCGAGCAGCAGGCCGAGGTTGCCCTGGTCGGTGGACATGCTGGCGCTGATCTCGGCGGGTTCGGTGGGCACCTTGCCTGCGCGGGGCGGATCAACCGGCTTGCTGGCCTGCTCGGCGGACGCCGGGTACTGGCAATTCTCGCCGAGTCCGGCCGGTGCTACGAACGCCGGAAGCGATCCGGGCGCCGACGGGGCCGCCGACGTGGGCGAGGTCTCCGTGGCGGCCGCGGTCTGGCTGTCGGAGTCGCGGTTGGTGACGACGAGCGCGACCACCGCGGCGACCACGACGATCGCGCCGGCCACCGAGCCGATGATCGCGTACTGGCGCCGCTTGCGTGCCTTCTCCGCGCGACGCTCCAACTGCCGCTCGAGCTTGCGCTTCGCCGTCGCCCGCCGCTGTTCATTGGTCGGCACCGCTGATGTCCTCCTCTTGTCGGTCGATCGGCAACGAGTGTGCCAGGCATTGCTGAGTGTGGCGCCGCGACCCACGCCATCGGGTGGTGGGAAACTGGACGTCGTGTTCATCACCGGGTTTGCCGCCGGCATGCTGGCGTGCAACTGCTACGTGCTGGCCCCACGGGCCGGGGGCGACGCCATCGTCGTCGACCCCGGCCAGCGGGCGATGGGGCCGTTGCGCCGGATCCTGGACGAGAACCGGCTGACACCTGCGGCGGTGCTGCTCACCCACGGCCACATAGACCACATCTGGTCGGCCCAGAAGGTGGCCGACATGTACGGCTGCCCGGCCTACATCCATCCCGAGGACCGCTTCATGCTGACCGACCCGATCAAGGACTTCGGGCGGGGGTTCCTCGGGGGCCTGGCCAGCTCGGCGTTCGGCGCGTTGTTCCGCGAGCCCAAGCAGGTGCTCGAACTGGACAAGGACGGCGACAAGGTGGACTTGGGCGGTGTGACGGTCACCGTCGACCACACGCCCGGACACACCCGCGGGTCGGTGGTGTTCCGCGTCGACGAGGCCATCGGGTCCGGGCCGGGTTCGGTCGCGTTCACGGGCGATACCCTGTTCCGGCAGTCGGTGGGCCGGACGGACCTGCCGGGCGGCAGTGGTCGAGACCTGCTCGGCTCGATCGTCAACAAACTGTTGGTGCTCGACGACGACACCGTGGTACTACCGGGGCACGGCCCGAAGTCCACGATCGGTGTCGAACGCCGCACCAACCCGTTTCTCGAAGGCTTGATCTAGTGAGTTCCAGTGAGTGAATTTCAGGCGCCCAAGGGCGTCCCGGACTACCTGCCGCCCGACTCGGCGCAATTCGTCGGTGTGCGCGACGGTCTGCTCGACACCGCCCGCCGGGCCGGCTACGGCGACGTCGAACTGCCGATCTTCGAGGACACCGCGTTGTTCGCGCGCGGGGTCGGGGAGTCGACCGATGTGGTGTCGAAGGAGATGTACACGTTCTCCGACCGCGGTGACCGCTCGGTCACGTTGCGGCCGGAGGGCACCGCGGGGGTGATGCGCGCCGTCATCGAGCACGGCCTGGACCGCGGGCCGCTTCCGGTGAAGCTGTGCTACTCGGGGCCCTTCTTCCGGTACGAGCGACCGCAGGCCGGCCGCTACCGTCAGCTGCAGCAGGTCGGGTTGGAGGCCATCGGCGTCGACGACCCGGCCCTAGACGCCGAGGTGATCGCGATCGCCGATGCGGGCTTCCGATCGCTGGGACTCGACGGTTTCCGGCTGGAGATCACCTCGCTGGGTGACGAGACCTGCCGTCCGCAGTACCGGGAATTGTTGCAGGACTTCCTGTTCAAGCTGGACCTCGACGACGAGACTCGGCGGCGCGCGGAGATCAACCCGCTGCGGGTGCTCGACGACAAGCGCCCGAAGATGCGTGAGATGACCGCCGATGCGCCGGTGATGCTCGACCACCTCTCCGACGTCGCCAAACAGCACTTCGACACCGTGCTGGCACATCTGGACGCGTTGGGGGTGCCGTACGTCATCAACCCGCGGATGGTGCGCGGGCTGGATTACTACACCAAGACCACCTTCGAGTTCGTCCACGACGGGCTCGGCGCCCAGTCGGGTATCGGCGGGGGCGGACGCTACGACGGCCTGATGGCACAGCTCGGCGGAAAGGACCTGTCCGGCATCGGGTTCGGCCTAGGTGTCGACCGCACGCTGTTGGCCTTGAAGGCTGAGGGCAAGACCGTCGGCGGGACGGCACGGGTCGATGTCTTCGGGGTTCCGCTGGGCGATCAGGCCAAGGTGACGCTGACCGTGCTGGGTGCGCGACTGCGGGCGGCGGGTGTGCGCGTCGACCTTGCCTACGGCGACCGCGGTATCAAGGGTTCGATGCGGGCCGCGGACCGTTCGGGTGCGGCGCTTGCGCTGGTTGCTGGTGACCGCGACATCGAGGCGGGCACCATCGGTGTGAAGAATCTGGCGACCGGGCAGCAGACGGACGTAGCGGTGGACGACGTGCTGGCCGAGGTGCTGGCCCGCCTCAACCGCGCCTGATTTCTTGGCCCTAGTGCCGCTAGGGACGCGAGCGTGCGGGTCTGCACACGACGCGCCGCGAAATTCCGGCAGTTTGCGCACACTGGCGGCCTATCGAGCGTGCTCAAGCGCGGTGTACGGCGTCGGCGAGCACCCGGTCGAGCATCCCGATGCCGCCACTGAACACGTTGCCGCGCATGAGGACTCGCGTCGATGACGGGGTGACCGCGACCAGAGTCGACGTCAGCAACCGCGACCGCCGCTCGAACTGCACCTGGTTCAGCGGTGCCACGATCTCACCGGTGCCGTCGCGGTAGGTCTGGTTCCGGCGGTCGAAGACGGCCGCCGCGGGGTACGCGCTCAGCGGTGTCATCCGCATGTGTCGAAGTGCTGCGCCGCCGCGGATCATCGTCCTGAAGGCCAGGATGCCGATGACGAGCAGCGCAGCCCCGATCGCCGCCGAGGGCCACACCATCGAATACGCGAACGCGTAGAAGATCGACACGACGCCGAAGCCGCCGAAGATCAGCGCGGACATCGTCAACAGCAGCACGGTCATCTCCGTCGGCGCGCGTCCTCGGTCGATCAGCAGGACCTCAAAACCGCGCTCGGCCACCACGACAGGCCCCTGCTCCGCCAGCGGTATCGGCTCGAGCGGGGCGCTCACGCAGAGCCGCGGGCGACCGAGTTCAAGAGTTCGTCGATATGCCCGACACCGCCGTCGAACGGGTTGCCGCGTTTGAGTGTTTTCGTGCCCCCGGGTGTGACGGCGACGAGCTTCGGTGAGCTGGAACCGATTTGGAACTTGCGGGCGAAACGCACCTGATCCAGCTGTACCAGTGCGCCGCCGCGATAGCTGAACAGCTCGAGCTTGCGGTCGAGCACCGCGGCGGGCCGGCACTCGTTCAGCGGTCGGCTGCGGTACTTGCGGATCCTGCGGACGACGAGAAATGCGGATACCGCCAGTACCACGCCCACCGCGAGGAAGACGGCACCCAGCGCCCGCGACGGGGCACCGCCGATCAGCGTGATCAGCCCGAACCCGCCGACGACGAGCGTCAAGACGCCGAGCACGAACGCCAGCACCGTCAGCGCCCCGGTGCCTCGGTCCACGACCAGCACCCGACGACCGTCGTCGGTGACGACAAGACCGCCGGTGTCGGCCAGTACCTGCGGCTCCGAAGCTGTGTTCACGGGTGCACTGTGCCACTTCGGTGGCCGCGAGCGTGCGCAAACTGCTGGAAACGCGCGGCGTGTCGTAGGCAGACGCGCGCGCTCGCGGGAGGAGACAGCACTAGATGGCCATCGCGGCGCGGACATCGGCTTCAGACGACGAGCCGCCCGCGCCGCTGGAGGTCACGCGACCGGACTCGAGGACGTAGTAGTGCTGGGAGGACTCCAGCGCGAAACCGATGTGCTGTTCGACCAGCAGCACGCCCATGTCACCCCGCTGGGTCAGCGACGTGATCGCCGCCTCGATCTCGGCGACCACCGATGGCTGGATGCCCTCGGTCGGCTCGTCGAGGATCATGCACTTCGGCGTGGTGATCAGCGCGCGGGCGATCGCCAACTGCTGGCGCTGACCCCCCGACAGCAGACCGGCGCGGCGCGTCAACAACTCCTTCAGCGCGGGGAACAGGTCGAGTTGTTCGTCGATGAGCCGCTTACCGTTCTTGCGCCCGTCCGCGACGACTTGCAAATTCTCCATCGTGGTGAGCTGGCCGAACGACTGCTGGCCCTGCGGCACGTAGGCCAGTCCACGCGCGACGCGCGCACTCGGGCGCAGCCTGCTGATGTCGTCGCCGTCGAAGAGCACCTTGCCCGCACTGCATCGCAACAATCCGACCGCGGCACGCAGCAGCGTGGTCTTACCCGCTCCGTTGTGGCCCATCACCGCGGCCACCCCGTCGGAGGGCACGTCGACGCTGGCCCCGTGGATGACCTCGGACCGGCCGTACCCGCAACGCACGTCGACCAGTGACAGCATCAGGACTCCTCGATGAGTTCGGCGGGGACATCGGCGGTGCCCGCCGCGGCGGTGCCGAGGTAGACCTCTTGCACCTTGGGGTTGGCCTGCACCTCGGCGACAGAGCCCTCGGCGATCACCTGTCCGCGCGCGAGCACGCTCACCGACGTGGCGAACGCGCGCATGAAGTCCATGTCGTGTTCGACGACGACCACTGTGCGCTGGGCGCCGATGCGGCGCAACAACTTTCCGGTCTCTTCTCGTTCCTCGTGGCTCATGCCCGCGACGGGTTCGTCGAGCAGCAGCACGTCGGCGTTCTGCACAAGCAGCATGCCGATCTCCAGCCACTGCTTCTGTCCATGGGCCAGCACCCCGGCCGGCTTGTCGGCCAGGTCGCTCAGCCCGATGGTGTCGAGCGCCTCTTCGATCGCGGGAAGCACACCCTTGCGGCGCCGCAACAACGTCCACGCCGACCGTCCGGCACCCGCCGCGATGTCGAGGTTCTGCAGCACGGTCAGCTGCTCGAAGACGGTGGCCGTCTGGAACGTGCGCCCCACCCCTAGCCGGGCGATCTGATGCACCTTCTTGCCGAGCAGTTCGACGCCGGATTTGTTGACCGACCCGGTGGCGTCGACCAGGCCGGTGATCGCGTCGATGACCGTCGTCTTGCCCGCACCGTTCGGGCCGATCAGGAAGCGCAGGTCGCCCTGAAACAGCGTCAAGTCGACATCGCTGACCGCCTTGAAGCCATCGAAATCCACTGTGAGTCCGCGTACTTCGAGGTACTCGGTGCCCATGCCGACGTTGCCGCCCGCGATCGGTTCTGCTTCCAGCGTCATGTGGCTGCACCCACCTTCTCGGTGTCGGGATCGGCCTGCGGTTGGGGTTCGACTGCGACGGGTTTCGTGCGCCTGCGGATCCGGCGCCGTTTGAACAGCACACCCAGACCGGCCAACCCAGCCGGGAAGAAGCCGACCACGACGATGAACAGCAGGCCCTGTGCGTAGGTCCATTCCGAAGGGAAGCGTTCGGAGAACAGCGTCTGCGCCCACGCGACCCCGATCGCGCCGAGCACCGGCCCCAGCAGCGTGGTGCGCCCGCCGATCGCCACGCCGATCAGGAACGCGATCGAGGGCAGGATGCCCACCTGCGAGGGTGCGATGAACCCGACGATCGGTGCGAACAACGCGCCCGCGATGCTGGCGAACAGCGCTGCCACGGTGTAGGCGACCACCTTGATGTTCGCCGGGTCGTAGCCGAGGAAGCGGACACGCTCCTCACCGTCGCGAACCGCGACCAGCAGTTCGCCGTACCGGCTCTGCATCAATTGGCGGACCACCGCGACGACGGCGAGCAACACGCCGGCGGCGATGAAGTACAGCATGCGCCGGTTGGCCGGGTCGTTGAGCGTGAACCCGAAGAACGTGCGAAACCTGTTGAGCCCGTTGCTGCCACCCAGGCTGGTCTGCCCGACGAGCAGAATCGCCAGCGCGGCGGCCAGCGCCTGCGACAGGATGGCGAAATAGGCACCCTTGACGCGGCGCTTGAACACGCCGAGCCCCAGCGCAGCCGCGATCACCGTAGGCACAACCACGATTGCCGCCAGGGTGAAGACGGGGGAGGCGAACGGCTGCCAGTAGCCGGGCAATTCGCGCACACCGGCGATCTGCATGAAGTCCGGCACGTCGTTGCCGAATATCTGCGCGTCGGCGATCTTCAGATGCATGCCCATCATGTAGCCGCCGAGCCCGAAGAACACGCCCTGACCCAACACGAGCATGCCGCCGCGGCCCCACGCCAGCCCGATGCCGACCGCGACGATCGCAAAGCACAGAAACTTGCCCAGCAGGCTGAGCCGGAAATCCGACAGCACCGCGGGCGCCACGGCGAACAGCAGCACCGCGGCCACCGCGAAACCGGCCCAGGTCTGCCAGCGGCCAACGAAGGTTCTCACGCGAGACTCCTTGTGCGGACGGTGAACAGGCCCTGCGGGCGGGCCTGCAAGAAGATCACGATGATCACGAACACGATCACCTTGGCCAGCGATGCGGTGGTGTTGTATTCGATGAACGAATTCAAGAAGCCCAGCGCGAACGCCGCGATGACCGTGCCCTTGATCTGGCCGAGTCCACCGACGACGACCACCAGGAAGGCGTCAATCAGATAGCTCTGCCCGATGGTCGGGCTGGTCGACCCGATCAGCGTCAACGCGACACCGGCCACCGCGGCCAGCCCCGAACCAATGAAAAACGTTGTGATGTCAGTCTTCCGGGACGAGATTCCGCTGGTCTCGGCGAGGTCGCGGTTCTGGACGACCGCCCGGATCCGCCGACCCATCGGGCTGACCTTGAGCACGGTGGCCAGCGTCGCGACGCAGACGACGGCAAGCACCAGGATGAAGATCCGCGTCTTGGGCACCACCGCCCCGAACATCTCCACCCCGCCCGACAACCACGCCGGCGCCACCACGTTGACCGCGGGAGCTCCGAAGACGTCGCGAGCGACCTGCTGAAGGATCAACCCGACACCGAAGGTGACCAGCAGTGTGTCTAGTGGCCGGTGATACATCCGGCGGATCAGCGTGGTCTCCAGAAGCGCACCCATCGCCCCACCGATCACGAATCCGACGGCCAGCGAGATCAACAGCGACGCACCGGCGCTCGACACGATCTGCTGCACCACGTAGGCGGTGTAGCAACCGGCCATGATGAACTCGCCGTGCGCCATGTTGATGACGCCCATCTGGCCGAACGTCAGCGACAACCCCAGCGCGGCGAGCAACAGGATCGAGCCGAGGCTCAATCCCGTTGCCAGCTGTCCGATAAGGACATCCACTACGACATACTCCCGTCGCTTCGCTCGCCCGGAGCCTCAGCTGGACAGGCCGGCCGCCCACGGATACGACTTGAGATAGGGGTCGGGCTCGATCGGTCCCGGCGACTCCCAGATCGTGTGGATCAGCCCGTCGGGCCGGATCTCGCCGATACGCGCGGTCTTGGTGATGTGGTGGTTCTCCCCGTCGATGGTGACCAGGCCCTCCGGGGCGTCGAACGTCACGCCACCCGCATTGTCCTGAATCGCCTTGACGTCGAACGACTTCGCCTTTTCCACCGTGTTCTTCCACAGGTACACCGAGACGTAGGCGGCCTCCATCGGATCCGACGTCGGTTTGTTGGCGCCGTACTTGTCCTTATAGGCCTTGACGAACGCCTTGTTGACCGGGTTGTCGACGGTCTCGTAGTAGTTCCAGGCGGTGAGTTGACCGGTGATGTTCTGGATGCCGATGCCGCCGACCTCTTCCTCGGCGATCGACACCGACACCACCGGCATCGCCTCCGGGGTCAGGCCGACGTTGCGGTACTCCCGGAAGAAGGCCACGTTCGAATCGCCGTTGAGCGTGTTGAATATGGCGTCGGCATCGGCGGTGCGGACCTTGTTGACGATGGTCGAGAAGTCTGTCGAGCCCAGCGGCGTGTAGTCCTCGCCCTTGATCTCGATGCCGTTGGCGCCCGCGTATGCCTTGATGATCCGGTTGGCGGTCTGCGGGAACACGTAGTCGCTGCCGACCAGATAAAGCGACTTGACGCCCTTCTCTTTGAGGTAGTCGAGCGCGGGCACGATCTGTTGATTGGTGGTAGCGCCGGTGTAGAAGATGTTCTTCGACGACTCCAGGCCCTCGTACTGCACGGGGTAATACAGCAGCGAGTTGGCGCTCTCGAAGACCGGCAGCATGGCCTTGCGCGACGAGGAGGTCCACCCGCCGAACACCGCTGCCACGCAGTCACTGCTGATCAGCTTTTCGGCCTTCTCCGCGAACACCGTCGGCTCGGACGCGCCGTCCTCGCCGACGAGCTGGATCTGCTTGCCCATCACACCGCCGGAGGCGTTGATCTGCTCGACCGCGAGGTCGATGGCGTTGCGGACGGTCACTTCGGAGATGGCCATCGTGCCCGATAACGAGTTCAGCGCACCCACTTTGATCGTCGGGCCCGAGGTGTCGACGCACGATTGGGCGTTCGTCGAATCCGACTCGGTCGCCTTGCTTCCGCAGCCGGCCAGCACCAGGCTTGTCGCAGCGACGATTCCGCCGGCAACAAGGGCTGAACGTCTCACGGAGGACCGTCGTGGTAGTCGCATGAACAGCCTTTCCCTATATATCCGCAGCGCACATCGGCGATGAGCGTCGAGCCGGGCGCGGGTCCCGACATCGCGTGGTTGTCGAACCGGGACGTTAGAGCGGTGGTGTTTCTGGGAAATGTCTGCGTGTGACGAACAAATTAACCTGTGACTTCTCCGCAGGTCGTGTGCCGTTCAGCGGCGCATGGAAGGCGCTCGGCAGCGGCGGTGCCGCGGCTGTAACGGTTTGATACCGTCCGGCGATGTGACGAACATGCGAACAGCTATAACCAAGGTCGGGGCGGCTCTCATGGTGGCGGCGGCGTCAGTCGCGGTCAGCCATGCGACGGCGAATGCCCAGTCGGAAGGCCACGTGGTCCGGTACACGCTGACGTCAACGGCTCCTGCCGACTTCCAACTCAACTATCTGACGGCTCAGCCTCCGAACAAGGAGGCCTACAACGCCGACGCGTATGCGTACCTGAAGAAGGAAGAAGTGGTTCTGCAGCCGGGCGTGCCGTGGGTGTTCGAGACGACGATGGCCGACCCGCAGTGGGCGATCCTCACCGCGAGCACGGGCGTGCACGCCATGCAAGCCTCCCCGAATCCGCACTGCGAGATCGCGATCGACGGTGAGGTGGCGGTGCAGCAGGACGGCACCTACACGGTGCAGTGCCAGCTCAGCCAGTGGTGACTGCACCGCGGTAGGTATCGCGGCCGCTCAGTCGGCCACGCTCTGGAGCTCGGACAATTTCAACGTGGGTGGCAGCGGCTCGGTGTGCAGCACACCGAGCCGCTGTGTCGCGCGGGTGAGCGCGACGTAGAGGTCGGCCGCCCCGCGAGGACCGTCGGCCAGGATTCGGCCCGGCTCGACGACGAGAACCGCGTCAAACTCCAATCCTTTGATCTCCGACGGTGACATGGTCCCCGCCATTCCCGCAGGCCCGATCACGACGCTGGTCCCGTCGCGGCTGTCTTCGTCGCGCCGGAACTCGTCGATCGCGTCGGGTAGTTCGTCGGTTTCGATGAGGCGCGCCCATGGCCGAACACCGCATGCGCGAACGGATTCGGGTGGCCGCACGTCGGGTGCGAACTCGGCGAGCAGGCCCGCGGCGATGTCCATGATCTCGGCGGGCGTGCGGTAGTTCACCGACAGCGGCCGATACACCCAGCGCCCGGGCACATACGGATCGAGCATCGAGCCCCACGACGTGGCGCCCGCTGCTGATCGGCGTTGCGCCAGATCGCCCACCACGGTGAAGGACTTGCTGGGACACCGACGCATCAGCACCCGCCAGTCCATCTCCGAAAGCTCCTGCGCCTCGTCGACGACGACGTGCCGGTATGTCCAATCACGGTCTGCCGCAGCACGTTCAGCGAGGGCACGGTTGTCGCGCTCGACGAACCGCTCGGCGAGGTCTTCGGCGCCGATGAGGTCGGTGGCGAGCAGGTGATCCTCGTCGGCCATCAGGTCCTCGCGGGCCACCATCAGGTCCAGCACGCCGGCGGCGTACGCGGCCTCCTCCTGCCGCTGAGTCTCGGCCGCGGGGTCCGGTTTGATGCCGCCCAGCATGTCGACCAGCTCGTCGAGCAGCGGCACGTCCGACACCGTCCAGGCATCGCCTTGGGCGCGCAGCAGGGACTCGTCGGCGCCTACGGCGCTGAGTCGTTCAACCGATTCGTAGAGCCCGGCCAGCAAGGCCTCCGGTGTCAGCTGTGGCCACAGCTCGTCGAGGGCGGTGTTGAACGCGTCGTGGTCACCGAGTTCGTCGAGAAGCTCGGCGCGCAGGTGTTCCCACGCCGCCTTGTCGTCGCGGGTCAGCCAGCCCTTGCCGATGCGGGCGATCGCCCGCTCGGTGAGCGCCCAGGTGATGACGTCGACGAACACCGCGCGCGCGTCGTTGTGCGGCAAGCCGCTGTCGCGGGCTTCCTGGATCGCCCACTCGGCCGTCTCGGCATCGATCCGCACCGTGACGTCGGCCAGCTTGATCGGCACCGGTTCTTCGGGGACCCGTTGCCGGTCGGCGATCGCCGCGGCCAGCACGTCCAAGATCGTCAGCGACCCCTTCGCCCGTGCCGCGTCGGGAGTGTCCTCGGCGGTGACCCGCAGGCCGGGAACGAGGTCACCGGTCGTCATGAACACGACGTTGGTCTCACCGAGCGAGGGCAGCACCCGGTCGATGTGCCGTAGGAACGCGGTGTTCGGGCCGATCACCAGCACGCCGTGGCGTTCCATCCGCTCCCGCTGCGTGTAGAGCAGGTAGGCGACACGGTGCAGTGCGACGACGGTCTTGCCCGTGCCCGGGCCGCCCTCGATCACCAGGACGCCCGGGTGCTCGAGCCGGATGATCTCGTCCTGTTCGGACTGGATGGTCGCGACGATGTCGCGCATGCCCTCGCCGCGGGGCGCGTTGACCGCTGCGAGTAACGCGGCGTCACCCTGCGCACCTTCGGTGGGCCTGCCCAGGGTCTCGTCGGTGAAATCGGTGATGCGACGCCCGATGGAGTGGAACTGGCGCCGGCGGCGCATGCCCTCGGGGTGGGCCGCGGTGGCGACGTAGAACGGGCGCGCCGCGGGAGCCCGCCAGTCGAGAAGCAGCGGCTCGTACTCGTTGGCCTCGTCCAGCAAGCCGATACGACCGATGTAGAGACGATCGCCCGTGACGCTGTCCAGCCGACCGAAGCACAGCCCGTGGTCGGCCACGTTGAGCCGGTTCATCCGCTTGGCCACCGCGCGCACCTCGGCATCACGGTCGACCAGTGAGCCGCCGTCACCGCGCAGCGCCGCGTCGTAGTGCGCCCGCACCCGTGCGCGTTCGGCGTCGAGTCGCGCGTACAACCCGTCGATGTAGCGCTGCTCGGAGCGCAGCTCGTCCTCGTGGCTCTCGCTCGCCACATCGCCCCCAATTTCTGTCCTGCAAAGCGCTCGCGCGCGTCGACCTTGACAACCCATCGAACGTGAGTTCGAATCGAGTGTATGCGGTGGGATGGTCAGGGTGTCGGCGTCGACGACGGTGCGCTGCCCGGCCTGCAGCGTATCGGTTTCGTGCGCAGCGTGCGGACGCCGCAGTTCGAGGGCATCACATTCCACGAAGTGCTGTGCAAATCGGCGCTCAACAAGGTGCCCAACGGGGCCATGCTGCCGTTCCGGTTCACGGTCAACGGCTACCGCGGATGCTCGCACGCCTGTCGCTATTGCTTCGCGAGGCCCACGCACGAATATCTCGATCTGGACTCCGGCAGCGACTTCGACAGTCAGGTCGTGGTCAAGACCAACGTGGCCGACGTGCTACGCCGCGAACTGTCGCGGCGGTCGTGGCAGCGTGAGACGGTGGCGTTGGGCACCAACACCGATCCCTACCAGCGGGCCGAGGGCCGCTATGCGCTCATGCCCGGGATCATCTCGGCCCTGACCGATTCCGGCACCCCGTTCTCCATCCTCACCAAGGGCACGCTGCTGCGACGCGACCTGCCGCTGATCCGCGAGGCCGCCCGTCAGGTCGACGTCAGCGTGGCGGTTTCGCTCGCCATCGAAGATCCCGTGCTGCACAGGGAAGTCGAACCGGGCACACCGTCGCCGCATGCGCGGCTCGGGATGATCGCCGCGATCCGCGACGCCGGTCTGGACTGCCATGTGATGGTGGCGCCGGTGTTGCCGCATCTGACGGACTCGGCCGAGCATCTCGAGGCGCTGCTCGCCCAGATCGCGGCGGCGGGCGCCACCGGTGTCACCGTCTTCGGCCTGCACCTGCGCGGTTCGACACGCGGCTGGTTCATGAACTGGCTGGCCGGCTCGCACCCGGAGCTGGTGGGAAAGTACCGCGAGCTGTATCGCCGCGGCGCCTACCTGCCGCAGGACTATCGGAAGATGTTGCACCACCGGGCGGCACCGCTTGTCGCCAAGTACGGCCTGGCGCCCGACCGCCGGTCGATCCGCGCCGCGGCCACACCGCCCGCGCCTGTACCCGTCCCAGCGTTGCAACCCACCCTGTTCTGAGAAAAGGGTCAGCTCCTGTTGCGCTTGACCTCCTTGAACGGCACGTCGCGGTCGGCGGCGGGTTCGCGGGGGAAGCCGAGCACGCGCTCGCCGATGATGTTGCGCGCGATCTCGGTCGTGCCGCCCCCGAGGGCGGCGGCTTGGCGCGACAGGTATCGCTCGCCGTGACGGATCAGCACACCGTCGACGTCGACCACACCCGCGCTGCCGGTGATCGCCAGCGCCGTGTCGAACTCGACGTGATGGACGTCGGCGTGCGCGATGCGGATGATCGACCCGGCGGCCGGCGGTAGCGAGCCGTCGAGCACACCGTGGTAGACGTGGTCGATCAGCTGCTCGCGAACGGTCCGGTGCACCAGCGCGCGCCCGGCCATCTCCTGAAGCCGCGCGTTGTCGGCCTGACCGGCCTTCTCTAGCAGCTCAACGTAATTGGTCGGGACATCGGATTTGCCCTCGGCGCCGATCCCGCTGGCGAACTCCGATCCGCCGCCGACCGCGCGCCGCTCGTGGTACAGCTGCCGGGAGGCGACGTGCCAGCCCGCGTCGACCTCGCCGACCACGGCGTCGTCGTCGAGTTCGAGGTTGTCGAAGAACTCCTCGCAGAACTCGACGGAACCGTTGACCTGCTTGATGCGGCGCAGCGTGATGCCGGGGCTGTCGATGGGCACCAGGAACATCGTCAAACCCTCGTGCTTGGGCACGTCCCAGTTGGTGCGTGCCAGCATCAACCCGTAGTCAGCGGCGAAAGCGCTCGTGCTCCAAGTCTTTGCCCCGTTGATCACCCACTTGTCGCCTTTGCGGTCGGCGCGGGTGATCACACCGGCGAGGTCGGAGCCGCCGCTCGGTTCCGACAGCAGCTGCACCAGCACCTCGTCGCCGCGCAGCGCCGCGGAGATGTGCTGTCGTTTCTGCTGTTCGCTACCGGTGTCGAGGATGGTGGCCGCGCAGATCGTGAACGTCGGGGTGTTGAGGATGATCGGCAGCTCATATGCACGCGAGACCCTGTCGAACGCCTTCTGGTAGGCGATCGGCAGACCGAGCCCGCCGTACTCCTTGGGGAAACAGATGCCGGCGAATCCGCCCTCCCACAACCGCTTCTGGAGTTCCCGCGCGCGCAGCCACGGCTCCTCTTCACCGCGGTCGTGTTCGGGGGGATTGTTCGGATCGATGGGCGGCATGTTCTCCGCCAGCCAGGCTTCGGCTCGAGCGGCGAACTCCTCGACCGACTCCGTGGTGGCGGTCGCGGCGGGGGCCGACGTGGTCTCGGTCATGACGCATGCTCCAGGTTCTTGGTGAGCGAGTAGACGCGCAGGTTGTGCTCCTCGGGAGTGCCGAACATCGAGCGGCTCAACGTGGTTCGTCGCAGGAACAGGTGCAGGTCGTGTTCCCACGTCACCCCGATGCCGCCGTGCAGCTGCACGCACAGCTGCAACATGCCCGGTGAGTATTCGCCCACGTACGATTTCGCGACGCTGACGGCCATCGCCGCACCGGGCGTCCGCGCGGCCACCTCGGCCACCGCTGCGTTGGTCGTGGCACGGCATCCTTCGAACCAGATCTTCAGGTCGGCGTACTTGTGCTTGAGCGCCTGATACGAGCCAAGGGGGCGACCGAAGGAAAGCCGGTCGAAACCCCACTGAATCGTGAAGGCCAGCACCGTATCCAGGATGCCGACCACCTCCGCGCACTGCAGTACGCACGCGATCTGGGTCTGCCGCTCGATCAAGGCCGGTGTCTGGTCGGCGGTGCCCACCGCGGCGCCCGCATCGACCTCGACCCCGTCGAAGTGCACGCGGGCGTAGGTCTTGACCATGTCGATCGAGCGCTGCGGCTCCACGCGCACACCCGGTGTGTCGGCGGGTAAGAGGAACTGCCGGATACCGTCGTCGGATTGTGCTGTGACCAAGAACAATGCGCTGTCGGCGCCGGCCTCGACCCGGTCCTTGACCCCGTCGATACGGAACCCGGTCGCGGTGGCGGTGGCGGTGACGGTCGGCGTCAGCGGTGACCACTGCTGCCCGGGCTCGTAGACCGCCCAGCTGGCCACCGTCTCACCGGCGACCAGCGCCTCGATAGTGTCCTCGTGGCCGGCGGGCGCCTCCACCAGTCCGGCGAGCACGGTGCTGACCGGGTGCAGCGGACCGGGAGCGACGGTCTTGCCGGCGATCTCGGCGACCAGCGCCAGATCCTTGACTCCCTCCCCGGAGACGCTGCCGCCGCCCAGTTCCTCGGGAACCAGGAGGCTGGTCCAGCCCAGTTCGACGGCGCGACGCCACCAGTCGGCGTCGAACGAGCTTCCGGCGTCGTGCATCTCGCGTATCCGACTCAGCGGCACTTCCTTTTCGAGGAACGACTGCGTCGTCGAGGCAAAGAGCAGCACCTCGGGATTCGTGCCGTTGTTCGAGCTATCGGTCACGGGCTCTCTTTCGTAATCGTGCGAACGTGCGTGTCGACGCATCGACACGCACGTTTCGCGACGGCGCCTGAACTCAGGCGGGGATGACGAGCGCAGGCACGTCGGGGTTGTGGACGATCTCGTTGGGCACCTTGAACAGGTCGATCATGTTGCCGCCCATGACCTTCCGTTGGCCTTCCTCGTCGAGGCCCTGCAGGTCGTCGATCAGATGGGTCGGCTCGGCCAGCCCCTCCGGGTGCGGCCAATCCGACCCGAAGATCACCCGGTCGACGCCGATGAGGTCGGCCATCTTGGCGAAGTCGTCCTCCCAGAACGGTGCGACATACACCCCACGCTTGAACGCCTCGATCGGGTTCTCGGGGAACTCCTGCGGCATCTTCTTGTAGACGCCCTCGAACTGCTTGAACAGGTACGGCACCCAGTCGGCGCCGTTCTCGATGGACAGGATCCGCAGATCGGGATTGCGGGTCAGCGCGCCGTGGCACACCAGCGCGGCCATCGAGTCCTCGATCGGCCGCTTGCCCATCGACACCATCCGGAACGCGGTCGGCTTGAACGGCAGGTACTCATCGGCCGGTTCCCAGTCGTTGAGGTACTCGGCGTAGCCGGAGTCCGAGGCGTGCATCGACACCGGAATACCGGCCTTGACGCAGGCGTCCCAGAACGGGTCGAACTCGGGCAGCCCGAACGACCGCGTGCCGCGCACACCGGGCACCGGCGCCGGCCGGACCAGAACCGTCTTGGCGCCGCGCTCCAGACACCATTGGAGTTCTTCGAGCGCGCGGTCGACGATGCCGAGGTTGATCACCGGGGTGGAGAAGATCCGGTCCTCGTAGTTGAACTGCCAGGTCTCGTACATCCACTCGTTGAGCGCGTGGATGACGTCGAGGATCAGTTCCGGATCGTCCTTCATCCGCTCCTCGACCAGGCTGGCCAGGGTCGGGAACATCAGCGAGTAGTCCAGGCCGAGGCCGTCCATGACCTCGAGTCGCGCGGCGGGTTCGCGGAAGGCCGGAATCGCCTTCATCGGCTTGCCCATCACCTCGCGGAAGCTTTTGCCACCGCTGCCGTGCTTGAAGTACTCCTCCTGGGCGCCCGGGCGCGCGACGACCTCGAAGGTCGGGTTCGGGATGTAGTCGCTGACCTGGTTGCGCACCATGATCTTGGTCCGTCCGCGCACCTCGATGTAGTCGATGACGTGCTTGCGGTGGTCCGGGAGGAACTTGGTCAGCGCCTCTTTGGGCTCGTAGAAGTGGTTGTCCGCGTCGAACACGGGATACGGAAGCTGGCGTGTCATGTTCGCCTCCTGCAAGTCTGATTGGCTGTTAGTGGTAATGACATTACCACTTTGGGACCAGCAGAAACACCGGCGTCGGAGAAGCCTGTTCTCTGCCGGTGCGGCGCAGGTCAAGCGTTGTTGTCCGGGCCGGTGAGCCCGCTGAGGCAGAAGTCGTAGATGTCGTCTGCGCCGACCGGTATGCCGCTGAGTTCCGCGCCGAGCACCTGCAGCCGGATCGCGCCCAGCGACGACTGCATGATCAGCGCGGCCCGGGCGTCGACGTTGAGGTCCGGCCGGAAGACGCCCTCGGCGATTCCGCGGTTGATGATGTCCTTGATCAGCTCGTAGACCGGTGAGAGCACGCGCGAGTATTCGCGCGGCAAGGTCTCGGCGAGGCGGTCGTTGTAGTTGGTCAGACCGCGGTTGACCTTGTCCTGGGTGGTGGTCTCCGGCGGAGTGCAGATCCGATCGATGAGCACGCGAAGGGCCGCCGCGGCAGGCAGGCCGGCGGTGTCCTCGCGCCAGCGGCGCGTCGACTCGGACATGATCTTGTCGACGAGTGCGAGCAGCAGTTCGTCCTTGGTCGAGAAGTGCTGATAGAAGGACCGCAGCGACGTCTTCGACCGCTCGACGACCTCGAGCACGGTGAAGTCGGTGCGTCCGGTCTCGCCGAGGATCGCCAGCGCCGACTTCATGAAGCGCTTGGGCCGGGGGTCGCCATCGGCGGCGTCGGCCAGCCGTGTGGCGCCCGCGACGGGGCGCCCGCTCGGCTTGGCCATGGTCGTCACCTTCCGGCTCGAGATCGACTGGTAACGACGTTACCGCTTTTGTAGAAGCTCGGTTACTGTTCCTTGTCATGACGACAGACTCAGCGCAACAACAGTGGACCGTCGACACCCTGCTCGACCTGTTCGACGTCCGCCAGGACGGGGACAACCGATTCATCGCCGAGACCGGGCCCGCCGGTGAAGAGGACCGGCAGGTCGTCGAGGGCACCCAGGTCCTCGCCCAAGTGATCGTGGCGGTGGCCAAGCGGTTCGAGGGCAAGTCGGTGCGGTCAGCGCATGCGGTGTTCTCGCGGGCGGTCATGGTCGCGGCAGGTCCGGTCGAGTTGGAGATCGACGTCGTCAACGAAGGCCGTTCCACCGCAACCGCTGTCGTCGCGGCCAAGCAGAACGGCAAGCGCTGCATCACCGTCACCGTGCTGACCGACGTCCCGACCGACGACGTCATCCGGCACGCCGTCGCCCGTCCTGAGGTGAAGTCGCCCGCCGAGGCGAACGACGCGCGCATGGCCATGGCCGGCCGCGAGATCCGGCTGGTCGATGTCGTCGACGTCAACAGCCCCGACGAGGTCGGCCCACCGGAACTGTACGCCTGGGTGCGCTACGACAAGACCCCCGACCGCGATGAGCTCGCCAAGGCGCTCGTCGCGTATCTGACTGGACACCTTGGTATTTCGACGACCATGCGCGCCCACGAGGGCATCGGCACCGCGCAGTCCCACGTCACCGTGTCGACCGCACCGATGACGGTGTCCGTCAGCTTCCACGAACCGTTCGCATTCGACGGGTGGCTGCTGTACAGCCACGAGAGCACGCAGGTGGGCGCGGGCATGTCGTATGTCCGCGGAACCGTGCACACCGAGGCCGGTGAGCTCATCGCATCGTTCACCCAGGACGCGTTGATCCGGCCGCTGCGCACCAGCGACACGGCGATCAAGGAGCAGTCGCGCCTGTGACAAGGCCGGTGCCCGCTCACCGAAACTGAACTTCTGCACGAAGTTTCGGCCGGATTTGACGCATAAGCTCAGAGTCGCGGCAAGCTCAAATCTTGAGATAGCCTTTGTCGGCGGGGATTTGAGCCGCGGTCAGCAGCGACGAGGCGTCGCTGGCCAGCCAGACGACGATGTCGGAGATCAGATCCGGGTCCGCCAGTGACTCTGTCGGCAGCGCGCCGGGGGAGAAGCTGTGGATGTAGGTCTGGTGGTCGGCGAAGACCTGCCACATCGACGTGTCGTTGCCCATCGGGGTGTCGGTGCCGTACGGATGCACCGAGTTGACCCGGATGCCGAACTCGCCGAGTTCGACCGCCAGCGAGTTGGTGAGTCCGACGACGCCGAACTTGCTGGCGCAGTAGTGACCGCACCCGGGAACGGCCTTGATGCCGGCTGCCGAACTGATCGTGATGATCGAGCCGCCGTTGCCCGCCTCGATCATCGGCGGCACCGCGGCCTTGATCGTGTTCCACACACCGGTGAGGTTGACGTCGAGGACTTCCTGCCACTGTTGCGCCGAGATCTCCCACAGCCGACCCCAATTCATGACACCGGCGTTGGCGACGACGATGTCGAGGCGGCCGAACTGTTCGATTGCGTCGGAGACCACCCGCTGCTGTCCGGCGAGGTCGCGGACGTCCACCCGGTCGGCGACGATCTTGCGGCCCTCGCCCTCGACGAGGCTGACCGTCTCGGCGAGATCCTCCGGGAGTGCAGGCGGATAGCCGTTGTACTCGGCGACCGGACCGCACGCGTCGATTGCGACGATGTCGGCGCCGGCGCGTGCCAACCGCAGGCAGTGCGAACGCCCCTGTCCGCGAGCGGCGCCCGTCACGTAGGCCACTTTTCCGGCGAGCGGGGTATCGGGGTTGGTCATCAAGTTCTCCTGATCAGTTGGCGCCGGCGGCGAGCCAGTCGTCGAACGTCGTCGGGGCGATGCGCGCATTCTCGCCCGGCAGCAAAACATTTCCCGACATCGACAACCCGAACATGCCCGACCAGGTCGGCACCAGCTTGACCTGTTTGCCCCTGGCGGCCAGCGTCCGGCGGGCCATGTCGACGAGGTCTTGTGGCTCTGGCCCCGCGACATCCACATACCGGCCCTGCGGTTGGCCGACGGCGACCTCGGCGAGAACCTCAGCGATGTCGTCGGGCGCGATCGGTTGCACGAGCAACGGCGCGATGGTCGACACCCCGTCTTGTTCGAACCAACCGGCGACCATGGCCGCGAAGTCGTGAAACTGGGTGGCGGGCACGATCGTCCACGGCACCGGTCCGTCGGCGACGAGCCGCTCCTGTTCCCGCTTACCCGAGTAGTGCGCATTGCCTTCGATGTCGCGGATGCCGACGATCGACAGCAGCACATGATGGCCGACGCCCGTGCGCTGTTCGGCGGCGAGCAGGTTGCGTGTGGTGGTGCCGAAGTATTCGATGGTGCGGTCACGATCGGTGGGTGGTGCGCTGATGGCGTCGACGACGGCCTGCACACCGGTGAGGGCGGCGTCCAGACCTTCACCGGACATCAGGTCGACCCCGTGTGAGCGGCTGATGGGGACGACCTCGTGACCGTCGCGCTCGAGCGCGGCGGCGGTGCGGGCGCCGATGTTTCCCGTCGCACCTGCGACTGCAATGCGCATGAGTGTCTCCTTTGGCCAGTCGTGACGGTACTCGCTGGGCGATTCGGATGGAGCCGGTCACGTCAACGTGGCCGCGACCTCGCGAAGCCGGACGCCCGCGCCGGTGACGATCGGCTCGCCGTGACCGAAACACGCGGTGTGGATGTCGAGCGCGGCAAGGCGGCGGAAGGACGCCACCGTGCGCGCACGGTCCTGGTTGAAGGTGCCGAGCATGAGCGTGCCGACGTTGGCGATGGTGTCGCCGGTGAGCAGCACGCCGTGATGTGGCAGATGAATCGCGATGCTGCCCTCGGTGTGACCCGGTATCGACAGGATCTCGGCGCCGCCGCCGAAATCCAGCATGTCGCCGTCGCGCAGTTGCCGGTCGACGGGAACGGGCTCGGCCGCATCGGGCAATCCTGCTGCGACACGCGCGTGGATCGGCACCTCCCAGTCCTCGAACACCGGTGGGGGCAGCGCAGCTCCGTCGCGAATCGCGGCGGCATCCCCGGCGCCGGCGACAACCGGGGCACCGGTCGACCTGTGGAGTTCGGCGGCCGAGCCGATGTGGTCGACGTGTCCGTGCGTCAGGATTATCCGATCGATTGCGGGCACCGCCTCGGCGATGGCTGCGCCGGATCCCGGTGCCCCGGTGTCGATCAGCGTGACCGAGTCACCGTCGCGCCAGGCGTAGACCTGCCACCCGTTGACGACGAGCATGGTGAGGTTCGGCGTGACGGCCACGGAATCCATGCGTCCACGCTAGGGCGTACGAGTGGGCAGTGAAAGGGGCTCAGCCGGAGGCGAAATCGCGCGTCATCGCGGACCGGAGCACGTCGAGCGGTAATCCGCCGAGATCCAGGGCGCGATCGTGGAACTCCTTGAGCGACACACCCCGGCCCAGCGTCTCGTCGCGCAGCCGTTGCCAGATTCGCTGGCCGATCGCATACGACGGCGCCTGGCCCGGCCAGCCGAGGTAGCGGTCGAGTTCGAACTGCAGGTGCTCCTCGTTCATCGCGCTGTGCGAAACCAGGAATTGCCACGCCTTGTCGACATCCCACAGGGTGCCGTCGGGTGCGGTCATACCGCAGTGCACGCCGATGTCAATTACGACGCGCGCGGCCCGAAAGCGTTGTGCATCAAGCATTCCGATGTGGTCGCCGGGATCGTCGAGCCAACCGAGTTCGGCCATCAGCCGTTCGGCGTAGAGCGCCCAGCCCTCCCCGTGGCCCGACACGAAACAGCCCAGTCGCCGCCATCGGTTGAGTTGGTCGGCGCGCACGACAGCGCGCCCGATCTGCAGATGGTGTCCCGGAACGCCCTCGTGGAACACCGTCGTCGTCTCCTGCCACGTGTGGAAGGTGTCGATGCCGTGCGGGACCGACCACCACATCCGACCGGGCCTGCTGAAGTCTTCCGACGGACCGGTGTAATAGATGCCGCCGGTGTGAGTGGGCGCGATCCGGCACTCCAGCTGGCGCAGTGGTTCGGCGATGTCGAAGTGCGTGTCGGCGAGAGCCTCGACAGCGCGGTCGGAGAGGTCTTGCATCCATACCTGCAGTGCGTCCACGCCGTGGATGAGGTAGCGCTCCTCGGTGTCTAGGCGCCGCAGGGCGTCCGCGATCGACGTTCCGGGGTACAACTGCTTGGCGAGCTTCTCCTGTTCGGCGACAATGCTTTCCAGCCGCTGAAGGCCCCACTCGTATGTCTCGTCGAAGTCGACCTCGGCGCCGAGAAAGGAACGCGAGCACAACCGGTAGGCCTCGCGGCCCACCGCGTCCTCGAGGCGCGCATGTGGTGCGATCTCGTCTCCGAGAATCCTGCCGAGTTCGCGGTAGGCGTTCGCTGCGTTGGCCGCGTGTTGTTGCAGTTCGTCGTGCAGCGTTGCGTTGTCGGGGACTGCGGCCGCGACCATGTCTACCAACAGGTGCTGGATGCTTGCGGACTGCTCGATGCCGCGCGCGACCTGGCGCACCGCGGGGGGATGGCCGGTGGTGGTCGCGGTCCGCAGCGCATCGGCATATCCGGCGACACGGTCGGGCACCTGCGAGAGTCGGCGTGCGATCACCGCCCAGTCGTCGTCGGTGTCCGTGGGCATGAGGTCGAACACATCGCGCATCGACTGTAGCGGGGATGCGATTACGTTGAGTTCGCCCATATCGAGCCCGGCGTCGTTGATGTCGATCACGATGCCGAGGCGCTCGCGCATCGCCGCCACCGTCACCTCGTCGACAGCGTCCTCGGCGGTGACGTTGCCGAGTTCGCGCAGTGTTCGGCGCGCGGCGTCGGCACGTGCGGCGACACCGTCGGGGGAGTAGTCGGTGATTTTCTCGTCGTAGTTGCGGTCGTGGCCGGTGATGCCCATTTCGGTTGCCGCACAAGGGTCGAGCTCGGCAAGAGTGTCGAGATAGCGTTCGGCGACGGCATCGACGGCCGTTGGCGTCCTACCCAAGGTCGTTCGTGGAGAACGTGTCGCAGGCCTGCGGATCACCGGTGCGGTAGCCCTCGGTGAACCACTTCTGCCTCTGCGTGGCCGATCCGTGCGTCCACGCCTCGGGGTTGACCCGGCCGGTGGTCTGCTTCTGGATGCGGTCATCGCCCACCGCGGCCGCGGCCGACAGCGCGTCGGCGATGTCCTTGTCCGTCAACGGCTGAAGGAACGTGACGTCGGTGCCTTCCTGCTTGGTGATGGCGGCGTAGTGCGCCCACACCCCCGCGTAGCAGTCGGCCTGCAGTTCAGTGCGCACGCCGCCGCCGGTCGGACCCGCGGCGCCGGGCCCCTGCGACTGCCGAAGCGCGCCGGTGAGGTTCTGAACATGGTGACCGTACTCGTGTGCGACCACGTACTCCTGCGCCAACGGGCCGCCGCTGGAACCGAATTGGTCGCGCAGCACGTCGAAGAACTCGACGTCGAAATAAGCGGTCTGATCCGCCGGGCAGTAGAAGGGGCCGACCTCGCTGGTCGCCGGGCCGCAGGCCGTGTTGACGCTGTTTTTGAAGAGATGAACGCCGGGCCGCGTGTAGTCGGGCATCAGTTGTGGCCAGATCGCGTCGAGCGAGTTGCCGGTCGCGAGCACGCGGCACTGGGGGATCGCGTTTGCGTCCGCGCCGGTTTTGCACTGGCTGAGGTCGAAACCCGGCGCCTGCACACCCTGACTGTCGTACTGGCCCTGCTGAGGCACCGTGCTGGGGTCAACGCCGAGGAACAACGCCACTATGAGGACGAGCAGGCCGCCGACTCCGCCGCCGACGGCGATGCCGCGACCGGGGCCGCCTCCGCCACCACTGGACGAGGCGGTGCTGGTGTCGATTCGCATACCTTCGTTGAAGGTCATGACGTTCAGCTTTGCACACTACGATTCGGTCGTGGCCACCGTTCTCGGACATCCGGTCATCGTGCATACCGACCTAGGTGATCTCCGCGGCACGACCGAGGGCGGCGTCGGGGTCTGGCGAGGCGTGCGGTATGCCGAGCAGCCGGTTGGCGACCGCCGGTTCCTCGGTCCCGACCCGAAGCGGCCGTGGACAGGCGTGCGAGACGCGATCGAGCACGGGCCGCTGCCCCCGCAGGGCAAGTCGTTCGTCGGCGGCGGCCGCGACGATCCCAAGGCGCGTGACGAAGCCTGCCTGACCTTGACGGTGTGGTCGCCTGACACCAGCGCGTCGCTTCCGGTGATGGTCTGGATCCCCGGCGGCGCGTTCGTGTTCGGTGCCGGACAGTTCCAGCTCTACAACGGCTCGCGGCTGGCCGCCAACGGCGACGTGGTCGTCGTCAACATCACCTATCGGATCGGCGTCGTCGGTGGCTTCGAACTCGGCGACCTCGGCGACGGGTTCGACGACAACCTGGCCCTGCGGGACCAGATCGCCGCATTACGGTGGGTCCGCGACCACATCGCGGCCTTCGGCGGTGATCCGTCCCGCGTAACGGTGTTCGGTGAGTCCGCTGGCGGCACATCGGTGCTCGCGCTGATTGCCAGCCCCGCCGCCGACGGTCTGTTCAGCCGCGCGATCGCCCAGAGCCCGGCGCTGCCGTTGATCGCCGATCGCGAGCTGCGGGCCGAGCAGGCACGCGAGTTCGTGCGCCGACTCGGCGTACCGGTCTCGGAGATCAAGCGGTTACCGCAACGCGAGCTGCGCCGCACGGCGGGCAGGCTGCAACTCGAAAGCGCCGCGCGCACGCCGACGTTGGCCTACGGCTTGACCTACGGCGTCGACCTGTTGCCGCGTCACCCCGTGGACGCCGCGCGCGCGGGAACTCTGCGGCGGGTGCCGTTGATCATCGGAACCAACAGCCACGAAGCGTCGATGTTCGCCTGGACCAAACCGCCGATGCTGCCGACCACCCAGGCGTCCGTGGAGGCCTACTTCGCCCGCGTCGCGCCCGACGCCAGACAGCGCATGCTGGCCGCGTACCCGCACTATCCGCGCCGAAGGGAGTTGCTGGCGTTCGCCTCCGACGTCATGTTCGGCGGTCCGGCGTGGGCGTTCGCCGATGCCTACAGCGCACACGCCCCGACCCACATGTACCGCTTCGACCATTTCGGCTTCAGCCTGCGCATGCTCGGCCTCGGCGCGACCCACGGCAGCGAGATCGTGCACATCCAGCACAGCTACGCGTCATATCTCGGGCGCAAGATCCACCCGCTGGGGCGGCGGCTGCAGCCTGCGGTCGGGCGACGCATGCAACGGGCCTGGCTCGACTTCGCTTCTCAGGGGTGGGACACCGGCGAGATCCACTGGTCCAACGGACACGACTGGCCCGTCTACGACACCGAACGGCGCTGCACCCGCATCATCATGAGTGCGCGCGACACGGTGGTCTCCGACCCCGACGCCCAGCGCCGCGAAGCCTGGGCTGGCCTGTACTAACCGCGAAATGGAATTCCAGCAGCGAAAGTGCGAGTAGACGCCTGCTGGAATGCAATTTCGCGGACTTCAGACCCCGAAGCGCTTAGCGGAGTAGTCGCGCAGGTTGTACAGGAACTTCTGGAACAGCCAGCCCATCACCGGCCCGCCGAGCGTCATCCCGATCCGGGCGGCGGCGCCGTTGGGCTTCATCGCCATCACCCACGTCAGGTGGCAGCCCTGCGCCGTCCGCACCACCCGGTAGTCCTCGGCGAATGCGCCGATACTTCCCGTCGAGGCCTCGTTGAACCGAAAAGCCATGTGGCTGTAGGGTTCCCAGGCGAGAAATTCCTCGTCGCCGACGATGCCGCCGCGCATCTTCACCGTTCGGGTGGCGCCGACGCCGCGTGGTTCGGGGCTCGTCCACGTCACCTCGGTGATCACGGAGGCCCAGCAAGGCCACGACTGTGCGTCGGCGAGCACCTCGAAGAGCTGCTCGGGCGTGATCGCGAGGTCGACGGTGCTGACGAACCGGAATGGCGCGTTCTCGACGAAGTCCAGGTCGACGCGTTCACATTGCTGCATGGGCATACACAGTAAAGGACGCTGTCTAGTTGTACCGGGTCATGAGGTTGGTGTCAGTCGGCTTATCGGTGGGAGGCCGCCGAGTGCGCTGTGACGTCGTTGAGTGTTGTAGTAGTGGAGCCAGGGGGCAAGGGCTGCGGCGCGCTGGCTATTGGAG
>NZ_NKCN01000010.1 GCF_002245535.1 Mycobacterium lehmannii
AGATGTGTATAGAGACAGATCCCGGGGGCAGGTGGGGGACCGCCTGGCCCGACAACGTCGCATTCGGGTCGCCCTTCCAGTTGAAACCGTCGTTGAGGGGCACATACTGTTCGTCGCTCTCGCACAACGCCACCGTGGGCGCGCGCTTGCCGGGCACGGTCTCGCACGGAATGTTACGTGCCCCACGCACATTGAACTGGGAGTCCTGGGGCACTCGGCAGTACAGGTCACCGGGGGGCCGCGGTGGAGAATCTTCGAAGGTGGCGACGCGCTGTTGTTGGGCAGGCAGGAAGCCGGTGGTGCAAGGGGGTGGGAGATTGAGGTTGAGGTTGAAGCTCAGGTATTGGCCTTTGTAGTCCTGTTTCGTGTCCAGGTTGGCCAGGATGCCGGCTTGGTTGTTCTCGATGACCCGCGGGAAGACGACCAGCAGTTGTTCGACGTCGTTCTGATAGGTCAGCGCGACCTGGCCGACGGAGACCAGGTTGGCCATCAGGATCGGCAGGGCGGGTTGTAGCCGCTCGACGAGGTGTCGTGTTTGGGCGGCCGCCGGGCCGCCGGCGTCGATGACACCGGCGACGGCCTGGTCGTGATCGCGCACTTCTTCGGTCACCGTAGCCAGCTGTGTTGCCCACGCCTCGATCGCCTCGGAAGTGGCGGTCTGGGAATCCAACACAGGTTGGGCATCATCGATCAGCGTGGTCAGCGCGTCGAGGTTGGTGCGGGCATCGATGGCCAGCGTGGAGGTGCCTTTGACCAGCCGCGACAGTTCCGGGCCCAGTCCGCCCACGGCGGTGTAGGACTCGTCGATCACCGTCTTGAGATTGTCGCGCGGGATGGCCGCCAGACCAGTGTTGGCGGTGGCCAGCAGGGCGTTGATGTCGGGCGGAACCCAGGTGTCGGCCAGTTTGATCACGTCGCCGTTGCGCAGCGGCCGCGACGTGGCGTTACGCGGCAGCAGCAGCACGTAGGATTCGCCGATCGCCGACTGGCTGTGCACTTCGGCCTGCAGGTCTGAGGGAATGTCGATACCCGATTTCAGCGATAGCACCGCCTCGACGCCGGTGTCGGTCAGCTGCACCGATTCCACCCGGCCAACCTTGGTGCCGCGATAGGTGACGTTGCCGGATTCGTAGAGCCCGCCGGATTTGGGCAGCTCCATCGTCACCGTGTAGCGCCCGACACCGAACATCGTTGCCGGCAGGCTGACGAATTGCAGCATCAGCAACGCGACCGCGCCAACCGCGACCACGGTGAAGATGGTCAGCTGGATCCAGATCTTTCGGTTCAGGTGCACGCTAAGGCCCCTGGTCCCACCGGTACGCGACGGTCAGCGGATTCCCGAGATTGTTGGGTCCGCCCGCCGTGCAGGGGCTGGGGAACTGGCCGATGGTTCGGCCCCACTGCAGTTCGAGTTCGGTCAGATCGCACTCCCACCGGGTGCCGGTGAAGATGCTTTGGTCGATGCGGCTGAGCGTGAGGTCGATGATGGCGGTCAGATTCGCGTAGTCGCCGCGCTGGAAGTTCTCGAAGGTTTCATTGGGAAACGGAAACGTCAGAAGCAGGCTGAGGGCCCGCGTCATGCTGGTACCGGCGTTGGCCAGCGACTCGAACACCGGTCCGACGTCGCGCAACTCCTCGACCAGGTTGTCCTTGGTCTGATTGACGGTGTCCACGGTCAGGGCGCTGAACTCGCCGAGGCGATCAGCGGCTTCCACGAGGTTGTCGCGCTCGGCGTTGAGCACCTCGAGGGCGTCGGGGACGGTGGCCAGCGCACGGTCCAGCACGGGCTGCTGGTCAGCGAACGTGCCGACCAGCCGGTTGAGGCTGTCGGTGGCCGCGACGATGTCGCCGGTCTGCTCATTGAGGTGGGCGCTGAATTCGTCGAGTTGGCCAATCAAGCTGCGCACGTCGTGCTCGCGACCCCGCATCGCGGTGGTGAACGCCTCGGTGATGTCCTGAACCTGGCCCACCCCGCCGCCGTTGAGCACCATCGCCAACGCGGCCAGCGTCTGCTCGGTGCTCGGATAGGCGCCGGCACGGGCCAGCGGAATCAGCGAACCGTCATGCAGTTTGTCCTTCGGGGGTTCGGTTGTGGGAGGCGCAAGCTCGATGTGCAAGGAACCCAGCAGGCTGGTGGTACCGATCTTGGCCGTCGAGTTGGCCGGTAGGTCGACGTCGGCATTGAGTCGCATGGTCAGCAACGCATGCCAGCCCTGGCGTTCGATCTTGGTGACATGCCCGACCGCGACGTCGGCGACACGCACCCGCGAATTCGGTTGGATGTTGTTGACATCGGGCAGCTGCGCCTGGACCACAAACGAGTCCGGCCCCTTACCCTGCACACCAGGCAGCGGCAACGAATTGGGCCCCTGCCAACCACAACTTGCCGATACCGACACGATCGCCACCAGCAGCAGGCTGGCCGCCCTGCGACCCCGCCATCGCGATGTCATGAGCCGGCCTCGGGCGGGGTCATCATGCCGGGCAGGCCGTCGGTCGGATCGGTGGCAATCGCCGCTACGGGCCCCGTCTCGGCGGCGGGCGGAACGAAGTCGGGCCGCATCCAGTCCTCGCTGTAGGTGATCTCGTTGGGCCGGGCCTGGGTGCCGACGAAAAGGTTCTCGCCGATCGGCGGGAAGTTGTACTGGCGGTTCTTGATGATGGGCGCCATATATTGCGCGCACAGTTTGGCCGATTGCTCGCCGCCCAGTCGGGAGGCCGATTGGATCGCGCCGCACAGAAACGAAATCGGGTCGGCGAAGTTGTTGATGGCAAGCGCACCGGTGAGTGAACCGTTGGCGGGCTCGTAGAGGTTCGCGAAGTTCTGCAACACCGTCGGGGCGATGTGCAGCGTCTGCTTGATGTCATCGATGCTGTCGACCAGCGTGCCGGTGATCGACGCCATCTGGTCAGAGGCGGTGCCGATCGCCTCGGTGTGCTCGGCGGCGAACTCTCCGACATCGGCGACCACCGCGTTGAGATCCTCGGCGGCCTGGCCCACCTTGTCGGGGTCGTCGGCCAGCAGCGCGGTGACCGCGGCCAGGTTGTGGTTGAGCGCTTCGAGCAGATCGGCGCTGTCTCGCAGCGCCGACACCAGCGTCGAGAGGTTCTTGACGGTGGCGAACACGTCGGTGCTGTGATCGGCCAGCACCGACACCGTCTGGGACAGTTTGAGTATCGCGTCACGAATGGACGGTCCCTGCCCACGCACGTTGTCTGCGGCGGTGTTGATCAACGCACCCAGCGTGCTTACGCCGCCGGGCTGATCGGGTTTGAGCAGTTCGGTCACCCGCTCGAGTTGGACCCGCAGGTCGTCCCATTCCACCGGGACCGCGGTGCGATCCAGACCGATGACCGCCCCGTCGGCCATTGTCGGCCCGCCGCTGTAGGGCGGTGTCAGCTGAATGGCACGGGCCGTGACCAGCTGCGGCGACAGGATCGCGGCCTTGGCATCGGCGGGAACCCGGTACTTGGCGTCGATCCACATCGTGACCTTGGCCCGATGCGGCTCGGGTTCGATCTTTTCGACCTTGCCCACCGAAACCCCTCGGATGCGCACATGATCACCGGCGAACACCCCGGTGCTGTTCTCGAAGTAGGCCACCACGGTCATGCGGTCGGTCTGGGTGGGCAGGCGAACCGCGACGAACAGGCCCGCACCCAACAGCACGACCAGCACGCCGGCCACCACCACGCGCGGGTTCGACAGCCACCTGCTCATGGTTGGCCTCCGGGCTGCTGGGATGCCGGTGCCTCACCCGGTGCCGGCACATAGACCGGCGCGGGGGTCGGTTCGGGCGTGGCGGCCAACTCGGCCGGGGCCGGCGCGGGCGGGCCCGGCGGCGGGCCACCGGCGGCAGGCGCCGGCGGCGGTGGGCGGTGCGGGTAGCAGCCCGGGCCGGGCAACGCGATGCCCGCCGGCCCGCACGCTTGGTCGCCGGGGTTGCCCGTGATCGCTTCGGGCAGCTGCAGCCTCGGTTCGCCGCCCTGGCCGGTGCGCGGGTAGGGCATCGGCAACGCCGGGGTGCCGGGCTGGCCGGTTTGAGGATCGGTGCGCTTCGAGGGCAGCAAGGTCGCCGGGTCCAGCCCGAGGTCGGAGAACGCGGCATCGACGAACGGTTGCACAAACTGGCCGGGAAACAGGTTGGCGACATAGGCCTTGAAGAACGGGCCGGACGAAATCGACTCACCCAGCGACATCGCGTAGGTGTTGACCAGCTTGATCGCTTGGGCCACCCGCTCTTTGCGGTCATCGACGATCGCCAGCACCCCGTTGAGCTTGTCGAGCGCCGGCCGCAGCTGTGCGCGGTTCTCGGCGATGAACCCACCCAGCTGCCGGGAGACCGCCGAGATGTTGGCCCAGAGTTGATCCAACGCCGCGCTCTGTGTCCGCAGTTGTGCCAGCAGCGCATTGGTGTCACCCACCAAGCTCACGATCTGGTCGGTGCGGTTGGCCAGTACCCCGGTCGCTTGGGCCGCGTTGTCGAGCAGACGGCGCAGTTGATCATCGCGGGTGTTGAGCGTTTCGGCGAGCCGCGCAACCCCTGCCACCGCATCCTTGAGGTCTGGGGGCGTGTCGGAGAAGGTATGGGCCAACGTGGCCAGCGAGTCCGACAGCTGGTTGGTGTTCAGCCCGCTGATGGTGGTGGCCAAATCCCCCAGTGCATCGGGCAATTGATACGGCGAGACCGTACGCGCCAACGGAATGGTGCCGCGGAGCCGGTCGTCCCCGCGGGGAGTCACGTCGACGATCTTGGCGCCCAGCAGGCTCTTGGTCTTGATCGCGGCCTCGGTGCGGTCGCCGAGGCGAACATCCTCACCGATCATGAAGGTGACCAGCACGCCGGCCTCCTCCAGTTCGATTCCGGTGACGCTGCCCACCGGATAGCCCGAGACCTCAACGGCGGCACCGGTGTTCAACCCCCCAGCGTCGGCGAAATACGCCGAGTAGTGGGTGCCCGAATTGAGGAAGGGCAACTTCTGGTACTGCAGCGCCGCCAGCACCATCGCGCCGACGGTCACCATGCCGATGGTCCCGATCAGGATCGGGCTGCGCTCTGCAAAGGACTTCACTTGGGCGCGCACCGCCCGGTGCTCTGACCGGCCACCTTGACATACACCGGCTGTCCGCCTTTGCCGTTGAGCTTGAGCACGACATCACAGAAATAGAAGCTGAAGTAGTCGCCATACATCCCTTGGCGCACCAGTGCCTGGTACTTGTCGGGCAGCGTGTTGAGCAAGTTGTCCAGATAGTCGCGGTCCGCCACGGCGATCTCGGCCACCCGGTCGGTCTCATGCACCACCTTGCGGAACGGGGCGCGCGATTGCGCCAACAGGTCGGCGAGTGACCCGGTCGCGGCGTTGGTGTAGGCCACCGCGTTGGACACATCGGTGCGCCGTTGGGCCAGTCCGTCGATCAGCTCCGACAGCGATGACACCGCGGTGTCGAGCCGCTCGCTTTGTCCGCCCAGCGAGCCCAGGACGACATTGAGGTTGTCGATGACCTGCCCGATCAACACATCCCGGTCGGCCAACGTGTTGGTCACCGCCGCGGCCTGGGCCAGAAACGAGCCGAGGGCGGGTCCCTGCCCCTGGAACGCCTCGATCAACTGCGCACTGAGTGTGTTGACCTGGTCAGCGTCGAGCGCCCGAAACAGCGGCTTGAAACCGCCGATCACCGCATCAAGATCCAGCGCGGGTTCGGTGCGGGTCGGCGGGATCGTCTGTCCGGGATGCAGCGTCTTGACCCCGCCGGTGCCTTCCTCCAGTGCCAGGTAGCGGTCGCCGACCAGATTGTCATAGCGGATCACGGCCCGAGAACCCTCGGTCAACACGACCGACTTGTCGGCCGAAAACGCCACCCGCACCGTCGCATCCGGGTTGATGGAGATGTCGCCGACCTTGCCGACCTCCACCCCGGCGATCCGCACGATCGTGCCTTCCCGCATGTTGGAGACATTGGTGAACTCGGCGTAATAGGTGTTGCCCGCATCAAAGCGAAACTGTCCGAATGTCACCACGAGCAGGAATGCGACGAATGCACACGCGGTCAAGAAGATGGCCAGCCGCCAGATGACGCCCTTGAGGTCAGCCACGACTTTCGTCCTGTTCTTGTCGGGTATCAACGGTCACGGTCGCGGCGGCGATCACGGTGGACCCTGTCCATTCCCGTGGGGCTGCGCCGGGCCCGGCGCGGGCCCGGCCGGGGCGAGGCCCGGCCACAACGGCGTTCCACCCGGCCCGTACAGCGGCGCGCCGTAGGGCGGGGCTCCCGGGTAGGGCACCGGCCCGATCGCCGGGCCCGGAATGCATTGGCGGATGCTCGGCGCCTCGGGCACGGCGCGGGTCACCGGCAAGTAATTCGCCCAGCATGGATGTCCGATACCGGGATTGGGGCGAATGTCCACGCCGGCGCCCCAGCCGGTGTTGGTGACAAGATGGCGCACCGGGAAGTTCTTGGTGGCATCCGGAAGCGACCCGCAACCCGGCTTGCCGCCGGGTCCGCCCTTGGCCGCAACGACGGGCAGGTGCTGCGGGTACGCGTAGGGGTCGTTACCCAACAACAGCGCGACGTCGAGCTGCAGCGTGCGCCCATCACCACCCCACGCCGCATAGCCGCCGTTGTTCAAATACCACGTGGTGCCCTGCAAGAAGCACGTGTACACCGGGTTGTGGTGCAGCAGCAGACCGGTGGTGGGCTCGAGGACGTTGACCGCCTCGACGAGATCGTCCTTGCTTGCGCCCAGCAGGGTGGTGCCCGCGTCCGACAAGCCGATCACGTTCAACAACAACGCATCCAATGCGCCGGCGTGTTCGGTGATCGTGGTGCTGGTGGTACTGACGGCGTCCAGAATTGTCACGATGTCCTCGGCGACCGCACCATAGGTGTCGGTGAAGTCCGTCAGCGAAACCCAGTTCTGCCCAATAGTGTCGCTGCGCGCGTTGAGCGCCGACAACACCTGGTTCAGATCGGTGATCCCTTGGCCCATCCGCTCGCCCTGTCCGCGCACGCCCTCGGCAACCGCGGTCAACACCGCGTTCAGCTTCAGCGGGTCGACCATCTTGAGCAGCTCGACGACGTTCTCGAACACGGTGTTGATCTCGGTGCTGACCCGCTCCGCATGCAAGACCGCCCCGGCGGCCAACCGCTTGGGGCTCGGATCCGATGGCATCATCAGCTCAACGAACTTCGTGCCGAACGCGGTGGTCGCACTGATCTGGGCCCCCACATTGGCCGGGATGTAGCGGATCTGGTCGGGGTCGATCTCCAACCGCAGCCTGGTGGCGTCCGCATCGCTGCCGAGTTGGCTGACCCGGCCCACCCGCACCCCACGCAACATCACATCTGCGTCAGTCTCCATCACCAGCCCCGCCCGCTCCGAGGTCAACGTCACCGGCACGTACGACCGGAACGTGCCCCAAAACGCCGCGGCGGACCCGAACAAGAACAACGCGATCGCCAACAGCAATATCAGCGTCCACCACCCGGTGGAGATGCGGTGTGTCCCTGCCCTGCGGTTCATGCCACTAAGCCGCCAGGTGGAAGTCGCCGGACTGGCCATAGATCGCCAGCGTCATGACCAGGATCAACAACGACGCCACGACCATCGACGCCCGCACCGCCCGGCCCACAGCCTCTCCCACCCCGGCCGGCCCGCCGCTGGCCGTATAGCCGTAGTAGGTGCACATCAGCATGATCATCAGTGCCACCGCGGCCACCTCGGCCAACGACCACAACACATCGGTGGGGCTGAGGTAGGTGTAGAAGTAATGGTCATAGACACCGGATCCCTGCCCATAGACGGCGGTGGTGCCTAGCCGAGCGGCGAGGAAGGCCGTCATCAGCCCCACACAGAACAGCGGGACCGCCACGATCACTCCGGCCACCACCCGCGTCGACGCCAGGTAACTCACGGTGCGGATACCGATGGCCTCGAGCGCGTCGATCTCCTCGTTGATCCGCATCGCGCCCAACTGAGCCGTACTGCCGGCACCGATGGTCGCCGCCAGCGCCACCATCACCGTGCCCGGCTGGATTTCGCGGGTGTTGAAGAAGGCCGACGCGAACCCGGTCAGCGCCTCCACCCCCACCGAGGCCAACTGGTTGTAACCCTGCACCGCCACGATCGCCCCCGTGGTGATCGTCAGGAACGCGATAATTACGATCGTTCCACCGATCACCGCCAAAGCCCCACTGCCCAAACCCATCTGGGCGATCACTCGCAACAGCTCACTGCGGTACTTGACCACCGCATCGGGAATCCCGGCAAGCGTGGTGGCATAAAAGCGCGTCTGCTCTCCGAGTCGGTGCCACCCGCCCACCCCGGCCTTCGCGGTGCGCTGCAACCGTGGATGAAGCGCGCTCGGGACACTCAGCGACATCGCTTCACCTCACGACACCATGAACGGAACGCCGACGGCGGTCACGATGATGTTGGTCAGGAACAAGACGATGAACGCGAACACCACCGTTTCGTTCACCGCGCGACCCACCCCGGCCGGACCACCGCCCACCGACATGCCCTGATAGCAAGCGATCAGCCCGGCCGTCAGCCCGAAAAGGGTCGCCTTGATCATCGAGATGATGACGTCGGCCAAGCCGGTCAACGTGGTCAGACCGGCCACCCACGCGCCCGCCGAGACGTCCATGAGATACACCGAACACAGAAACGCGCCAACAAGACCCGTCACGATCAGCACCGAGTTCAGTGCCAGCGACACCGTTGTGGCCGCCAGCACCCGCGGAACAACCAAGGCCTGAATGGGGTCGATGCCCATCACCCGCAGCGCGTCGAGTTCCTCCCGAATGGTCCGCGCCCCCAGATCGGCGCACATGGCGGTGGCACCGGCGCCGGCGACGACCAACACCGTCACAATCGGACCGCTTTGGGACACAGTGAAAATCGCGGCACCCGTGCCGGAGAAATCGGCGGCTCCGATGTCGGACAACAAGACGTTGAACAGAAACCCTGAGATCACCGCCCATGGGATCGTCATCAGCAGTCCCGGAAGGGTCGACACCCGTGCTACGAACCAGCACTGGATCAGATATTCGCGCCACGCGAACGGCGGCCGGAACATCATCACGAGGGTGTCCATGGACATGGCGAAGAATCCACCGACCGCGCGCACGGGCTTGGCCATCGTCTGCGCGTCGATCACCATGGCGCCGTGCACCTCCCTCCGGGCAGGTCGATGTGGACGTGTGACATTGGCGAGGGTACGCGGTCCGTCACAGTTATGTCCATAGCCAATACGCCTTAAGAGCGCATCATGGAACATTAATTGACGCTCTAACAGTCACTTATCGCGAATCAAGTATCTTGTCGATATCGAACAATCTGCATGGCGCAGTCACGTCGGCAACACCTGGATGGCGCCCGACGGGCACAGTCCGACGGCGAGCCGGACCCGTGCTTGCTCGTCGTCGGGCACCGCCGCGCAAGCGAGCACGACGACACCACCTTCGTCCTGATCGAAGAACTCGCCAGCGGTCATCACGCACATCCCTGCGGACATGCAGATTTCCCGGTCGGCGGTGATTCTCATCGGCTGAACGCCTCCTGGCTCAGGGCGGAGTTCATGAAGTCGCGGAAATGCAGCCAGCGCCCGCGACGGAGCGTGATGATGTGCGCGAACTCGGACTGCCATTCGTACCCGGTGTCGAGCCTGCGGAAGCGCTGCCGGCCCCACACCGCGAGGTCGTCACCCTGTGCGATGAACTTCCACGGTTCCATCTCGACGATCTCGATGGTCTGCCCGACCCTGGTGAAGAACGTCATCGCCTCCGCGATCCCTTGGTAATCACCGGCATACGGGATCGCCTCGGTGCCGTAGTACGTGATGCGGACATCTGGATCGAGGTGCCGCAGCGCGGTGTTCAGGTCTCCCGCGGGTACTGCGGCGTAGATGGCCTTCGTCGTCTCGATGTTACGTGCCTCTTCGGTGATGGCGGTCATGACAGGCGAAGGGGCAGACGGACATACGCGTGCGTCAGCAGGCTGGCGGTCTGCTTCGTGCCGGGGTCGTCGCTCAACGCGATGTGCTGATAACGGTCGAGCACCCCGTTGAGCATCGCCGTCACTTCCAGCCGGGCCAGCGAGGAACCGAGGCAGAAATGCAGCCCGTGACCGAATGAGAGCTGTCTGCGCAGATTCGGGCGATCGATGTCCAGCCGCGACGGATCGGGAAATACCGCTGGATCGCGATTGGCCGAACCGAAGAACAGCGCCACCCAGTCCCCCGCGCGGATCAGCTTGCCCCCCACCTCCACATCACGGGTGGTGATCCGGAACAGGCGTTGCGGCGGCCCGTCGAGCCGCATCGTCTCTTCGATGAAGACAGTCAGCAGCGCCCGGTCGGCGCGAATGCGCGCGGCGATCTCGGGTTCGCGCGCGAGGGCATGTAACAGGTTGCCGATGAGGAAGGTCGTGGTCTCGCTGCCCGCGACCACCAGCGTGACGCAGAATCGGACGATCTCCTCCGGTGTCAGCCGCTGACCGTCCACCTCGGCGCGTAACAGCGCCGAGATGAGGTCCTCGGCGTCGTCGATGTCTTCGCTCGTCCCCTGCTGGGCCACCCGTGCGGTGTGGTCGGCCAGCCGGGCGGCGAACGTCGCGACCATCTCCTCGTTGCTTGCCATGCGCTCCTCCGGGGTCAGCGCCGAGGACAACATGAATGCGTTGGCCCATCGCCTGAACCGGACGTGGTCGCCTTCGGGCAGACCCAGCAGGCGCACCATGGCCCTGGTGGGGATTTCGGCGGCGAACGTCATCACGTCGACCTCACCCTCGCCGAGATCGGAGAGCAGTTGCGGGATCAACCCGTTGAGCCAGGTTTCCAGCCGCTTGACGCGTCGCGGAGAGAACGCCTGCCCGACCAACTTTCGTTCTACTTCGTGCTTGGGCGGGTCCGTGTTGACCAGCATCAGGCTGGGCGCGGACGAGGCCTCCTGCAGCGGGTCCCGCGACGAAAATGTGGCACTGTCGCGCGCCGCCTCGAAGATCTGGTCGTAGCGGAAAAGCGCCCAGGCGGTGACGGGTTCGTCCGCACCCGGCACGGTGCCCGGCGGCCAGTCCCGGTAGCCCGGGACCGGTGAGTGGGCCCGCAGCTGGTCGTATAGCGGATACGGGTCGGCGATGCCCTGTGGCGTCGTCAACAGCTCGAGCGCCGAAATGGTGGTAGATGACATGTCCATCAGCCTCGGCCAGCCGCGGCAGCAAAGCGATCCCCCGTTGGGGAGTACTCCCACTCCCGTACGAGGGCAATTTGCGGTTCTGACCGCAACGCAGCCGCCGCCGGAGGACAGTGGGCACCATGATCATGGCCGGCGGCGCACCCGAGTCCGACTCGGCCGAGTCGTTGACCGGCCATCCTGGCTGGGCGTCACGCCCGGCCAGGGAAAGCGAGGCCGCTCGCCGCTACCGGGAGACATTTTCCGATTGGGGTGTCGACCCCACCGATGATCCGATGGCCGTGGTGTCGGAAGCCATCGACAGCAAGGCCACCGAGGTGCGAAATGCGTTGGAAGCGTGCGGTGACGACGAGGCGCTCCTAGCGCTCGAATCGGTGCTCGATCTGTGCGCGCTCGAACGAGAGTTGATCGAGGACGGTGCGAGACGGCGCACCTTCGCGCTGTTGCAGGTGCAGGAGGGCTTGAGCAAGCTGCGCGTGGTCGACGACGTCGCGACGATCGTCGACCGGGCGCCACTGGAATTGGTGGAGTCATGCGGGTTCGATCGCGCGGTGCTGTTCCGCGTGCACGAGGGCCGGATGTTCATGGAATCGGCGTACTTCGGCGAGGACCGCGAGGGCGCCGAGAAGATGGTTGCGTTCGCCCAGTCAGTGGCGCCTCCGCTCAATCACATGCTGTTGGAGACGCAGATGATCCGCCGCCACGCGCCGGCGATCGTGCGCGACGCCCGCAACGACCCCCGCGTCAACAGGCCGATCGTCGACTTCTCGATGACCCATTCCTACGTTGCGGCGCCGGTCATGCCGACCGGCAAGGTGATCGGCTTCCTCCATGCCGACCGGTTGTACTCCGGCCGGATGGTCGACGAGATCGACCGCGACACGGTGTGGGCGTTCGCGGAGGGCTTCGGCTACGCCTACGAGCGCACCGTTCTGTTGGAAAGGATGCGCCGCCAGCACGCGGAGGTACGCAACGCATTGGCGTCAGCGGACGAAGCGGCACGTGCGTTACAGGACGCGGATTTGGACTTGCGCAAGATCGAGCCGCTGGAGCGCAGCCCCGCGGCGCGATCGTTGGCCGAGGTCCAGACGAGGGTGATGGCGATGCTGACGCGCCGCGAGGTCGAGGTGCTTCGGCTGATGGCGGCCGGTCGCACGAACCAACAGATTGCCGATGAGCTGGTGATTTCGGCCGGCACGGTGAAGTCCCACGTGAAGAGGGTGCTGCGAAAGCTGCACGCGACCAACCGTGCCGAGGCGGCATCGGCCTATGTGCGCCTGGCCAGCGTGCCCAAAGTCGGCTGACGCAAGGCCTTTCGGTAATCCGGTGCGTCCGGGGTCGATACACTACGCAAACCGCTTGGCATCTATGTCTATCATCGGTATCACTTCGCATGACTGTTCAAGACCCAAAAAGCTTGTGACGACTTGCTTTGTAAATTAGCAAGTCCTCTGACGATACTGTTAGTATGCGGTAGACGCGGGGCGGGCTCGAAGGAGGTCTCGATGACCGACACTGCACAGGCAACGGAAACGCTTGTTCGCGACTTTCTCGGCGCATGGACCACAAGGGATCTCGACACGATCTGTTCGGCCTTCGCCGACGATGCCGTCTACCACAACGTGCCGGTGGACCCGGTTGCCGGCATCACCGACATCCGGGCGATCTTTCAGGCGTTCCTTGACGCCTTCGCCGAGGCCAAGCTGGACATCGTCTCGCTCGCCGCCGCGCCCGGTCTGGCACTCGTCGAACGGGTCGACTACTTCACGCTCAACGACGGCGGCAAGGTCGAATTGCCCGTGACGGGTGTGTTCGAGACGGCGAACGGCAGCATCACCCGCTTCAGTGACTATTTCGACCTCGCAGACTTCGAACGCCAAAGCGGGTTCAAGCTGTAGCAGTGTCACGATAGGCACTTCTGGCAGGATTCGAGGTGGTCCGGATCGTGCAGGTCGTGAAACGGAAGGGGGCGAGACATGGAGCCGGTCGCGGGCGCGGTCAAGCGCCGCCCGAAGGATCGCAAGAAGCAGATCCTGCAGCAAGCCGTGCGGCTCTTCACCGAGCGCGGTTTCCACTCGGTGCGCTTGGAGGAGATCGCAGAGGCGGCGGGTGTCACCGCCCGTGCCCTGTACCGCCACTATGAGAACAAGCAGGCGCTGCTCGCCGCCGCGATCATCACCGCGCAGGACGAGTATCAGAGCGTGCGCCGGCCGCTGGGCCGGGAATCGGACGCGACCGATCAGCCGCTGAGCGACGAGCTACCGGATCTCATCGCCGCCGCCGTAGCCACCCGCGCCCTCACCGTATTGTGGCAGCGCGAGGCGCGCTATCTCAACGACGGCGACCGCGCAGAGGTACGCAGCAGGATCAACGCCATCGTGGCGGGCATGCAGGCCGGTGTCCGCCTAGAAGTGCCCGAATTGAGCGGCCGGCACTCCGAACTGCGCGCCTGGGCGGTGTCCAGCACGCTGACCAGCCTTGGCAGGCACTCACTCACGTTGCCACGGGAGGAGCTGAAAGACGTTCTCTATCAGGCCTGTATGGCTGCGGCGAGGACGCCTCCGGTCAGCGACCTTTCGCCCACCACGGTGCAGCGGCATGATGAACGCGCGTTGTTCTCCCGACACGAGACGCTGTTGGCCGCGGGCGCGCGGCTGTTTCGGGCTCAGGGCTACCAAGCCGTCAGCACGAGCGAGATCGGGAAGTCGGTCGGCATCGCGGGACCGGGTCTGTACCGGTCGTTCTCCTCGAAACAGGCCATCCTGGACACCCTGATCCACCGTCTCGAAGAATGGTGGACCCTCGAATGCGTCCGCGCGCTGCGGGCCGACGGTGACGACGCCGAGAGCCTGCGCCGACTCGTCGCGGGGCGGGTCCGCATCAGCCTGGACGATCCGAATCTGGTGGCGGTCTCGATCACCGAGCTGGCCCACGCCTCCGATGAGGTTCGGGACGGCTATTCCAGGAGCCAGGCGGATCGAGAGGCGGTGTGGAGTGAACTCATCCGCAAACTGGTACCCGAAACCACCGTCGCACAGGCACGCCTACTGGTGGCGGCCGCCGACAGCTTCGTCGACGACGTTTCTCGCACATGGCATCTCACGCGCTATTCCGGCGTGGCCGAGGAGATCACCGCGCTCGCACTGTCGATTCTGACCAGCAGGCGCTGACGTCCGTCGAGCCCATTGCATCGAAGCGGCTCACGCGCGGATCGGCCGGGTTTGGTGGGCGGCCGCAGACGACGGCATGACAGCCTTGAGCGCAATCGATGGGCGCATCAGCGATGTGGGTGCGCGTGGAGATGCATGACATCGATGAACTCCCGCGCGACGCCGGCGTCCCGCCAGGTCATCTCCGTCACCTTACCGAGATTCCAACTCGCCGCCATCGACACCAACCTGCCGCCACCATTCGCAGACACCGCACCGTAGTCCTCCACGGTCGAGGTGAACCAGCACTCGTCGAGGAATCGACTATAAGCCCGGTGAAAGCGCCTGGAAAGGCCCTCAATTCGGGACGGCGCCACCGCGTCCCGTTGCTCGCTCAGACATCTGTCCAGGATGGTCGTGCCGATGGCACCGTGCGACATGCCCTGTGCGTACAGGGGGTTCAGCGAGGTGTTCGCGTCGCCGACGACGACGAAACCTTCCGGTAGCGACGTCAGCTTGTCGTAGTGGCGGCGGAGATTGGCCGGGAACCGCCACCGGTGCACCTCCTCCAGACAGGTCGCCTCGCGCAGCGCCTCGTACAGACCCGGTACCGGCAATCCTTTCGCCCATTCGAGGAAGCTTTCGAGGTCTCCTCCGGCGTAGTCACCCTGCCAGCCGAGCAGCGTCACGATCCATCGGCGACCCTCGGTGGGGAGCAGTGCCGCGGTTCGGGTGGCAGGCGGCGGAGTGAATCAACATCCCCTTCCAATCACGAAACTCATCACCTGGACTGAAAAGTGTTGTGGAGTACCCGATATCGACCTTCAGCTCGCTGACTTCCGGCGACCCGAATCCCATCGCAGACAGGTGTCGGGGCGTCTCGGAGTTGCGACCGCTCGCGTCGATCACCAGGTCTGCGTCCAGTGTCGTCCCGCCGGCGAGTTCCACTCCGGTGATCCGCTTGCCAGTGGCTTGGTAGCCGGTCACCTTGGTGTTTTGCAGCAGCGTCACGTTCGGCAGCTGAAGAAGCCGCTCGCGAAGGTGGAACTCCAGAAAGCCCCGGGTCTGGCACAACATCGTCAGGCCGCTGTCGAAGCGTTTCTTCCAGCCACCGGAGTGGTACCAACAGATGTCGTTGGCCATGTCCACCTCAACCGAGCCCTTGCCGAGCAGGTCGGTGGTCACCGGGAAAATAGTGGTTGAACACGTTCTGTCCGCCGCGCAGCAGATGGCCGTGGTGGGATTGCGGCGCACCCTTACGCCACGTCGGGCCATCCGGAAGGCGGTCTCGGTCAATGGTCGTGACCCTGTCGAAATGGCGCGCGGCCACGGCCGATGCAACCAGGCCCGTGGTGCTTGCACCGATCACAACGGCATGTCGGCCCTCGAAGCTGCCGAACCGGACCGCGTCTTTCGCATTCATGGTCGAAAGTGTGCGACCGGCGCGGCATCACCGTCTTGGATGCTCTTGCGCTGTTCTCGGTGCAGGCTTGCTCGGGACTAAGCGCTCGAAGGCGCTCGACGCAGCTCCGCCGGCGTCGCGTCGAAGGCCCGCTTGAACGATTTGGTCAGCGGTGGCTCCTGGGCCTCGTCTACACGGTCTCCGGAGAAGCGGCTGCCGCGGTTGCGGCCGGCGGGGTACCCGAGGATCCGGTCGTGGCGTTGCGCTATGGGCCGCTCTGTTTGGCCGACGGGGCGCGGCTGTCGGCTGCGTTCGTCTATCCCGAAGCGATGCCGGAATGGTTCACCGGCGACGATCTGGACTTCTATGCCAACGAGTTCGAGTACGCCGGCCTCTCCGGTGGGCTGGCGTTCTATCACAACGTCGATGCGGGATGGCAGGTACTGGAGGACGTCGCGAACGAACCGCTGACGCCGCCCGCGATGTTCATCGGCGGTAAATACGACATCGCCACGGTATGGGGAGCCGAGGCGATGGGACGGGCGGACGAGAAATTGTCTGTCTATCGTGGAGGCTGGGTGATCTCCTCCGCAGGTCACTGGATTCAGCAGGAGTGTCATTGGGGGAACGAATCGACTCCTGCTCGAATTTCTCGGTCAACTGTTCACTGCCGCAACGTGAATGAGGGATCCGGTCACCACAGGGCGGCGACGGTGCCACCGTCGACGAGCTGTGCCGTGCCGTTGACCATCGACGCGTCATCCGACAGTAGGAACGCAACCACGCCGGCCATCTCCTGCGGTCCGGCCATCCGGCCCTGCAGCCGGCCGATCATGGTGTCCGCCCCGCCTTCGCCGAGCACCTCGTCGAACGTCGTCATCGCGGTCCGCTGCATCGGAGTGTCGACGAACGCCGGCAGCACCGCGTTGGATCGGACTCCGACCGACCGTAATTCGGCCGCCGTGATGCGGCTCAGATGGATGATTCCCGCCTTCGACATGCCGTATGCCGCCGTGCCCGCCGCAGCGACCACGCCACCCAGCGACGACATGTTGACGATGGCTCCCCCGCCGCGTTCGATCATCTTCGGCGCGGCGTGCTTGGTGCACAACCACGCACCGCGCAGGTTGATCCGGACAACGCGGTCAAAATCCTCGACCGTGGTGTCGAGCACCGACGCGAAGTGCACCACACCGGCATTGGCGACCAGCTTGTCGACGCCTCCGAACGCAGCCGTGCAGGCGGCGACCATGGCGATCACCTGCCGCTCGTCGCTGACATCGGCAGTATGCGCGACCGCGCCGGACCCGATCGTCGCCGCTGCCCTCTCGGCGGACGAGCCGTCGATGTCGGCGCACAGCACGCGAGCGCCCTCGGCGGCGAGTCGTTCGGCGATGGCGAGGCCGATGCCCGCGCCCGCACCGGTCACGATCGCGGCCTTTCCGGCGAGGTCTGGATGTGTCATCGAATCACCTCGGGTCGTGTCGCCACCCTGCCATTTCACCCCGCGACCCGTAGCCCGTGCTCGCGAATCGCGCCGAAGATCACCAAACCGAATCCCGGTGCGTCGTCGGAAAGCCGGACGGTGTAGACGCCCAGATCGCGCAGAATCCACGCTACCGTCTGTGAGATCGCTTCCGAATCGAACTCTTCGGTGTTCGTCAGGCCGCAGGCGCGCATCGGACCGGGCGGGCGCAAATAGATGACGACCCCGCCGGCTTGCGCCCTCATATCGCTGCGCGCGCGGTCCAGATCGGTACCGCATCGGCAGGCGGTCGAACCGAAGACATCTGATGTCAGACACTCGACGTGGACGTGCAGCGGTACCGGCACCCCGGCGCCGACATCACCGATGATGATCACCAGGTGCTCACCGTCGCCGTGCGCGTCACGGAACCCGATGGCACGGAACGCGCTGCCCCCGTTCGGCAGCACTGTCTCGGCCATTCGCACGACCTGGGGCTCGACGCGCCGTCGATAGCTGACGAGCTCCGCGACGGAGACGACGGCCAACCCGTGTTCGAAGGCGAATTCGAGCAGTTCGCCACCTCGCGCCATCGCGGTGGGCCGGTGGCGGGACACGATGTCGCACATCCCCGCGGCCTCTGGCCGGCCTGCGAGGCGGGCGAGGTCGAGGGCTGCCTCGGCAGGACCCGGCCGTCCCAGCACGCCGTCTGGAGCCACCTCGACCGGAACCACGTGCCCGGGCCGGCGAAAGTCCGATACCTCAGAGCTTTTCGCCGCCAGCGCGGTGATTGTCGCCGCCCGGTCGGTCGCCGATATCCCGGTGCCGGTACCTTGCCAGTCGACCGCCACCCGATGGGCGCCCGTATCGGAGTGGGTGTCGCCGCGGTGGCAGATCGGCGGCAGGTTCAGCCGCTCGCATTCGGCGGTCGGCAGCGCGACCCTGACATAGCCCGAGGAATGCCGGACCGTGAAGGCCAGTAACTGGGGCGTGGCCGCTTCGGCGGCGAAAGCGAGATATCCCTCATGGTCGTTCTCCGGGCCCATCGTGATGACCACGGGGCGCCCGACGCCCACTGCCGTGATTGCGCGACGGACCCTGGTGTCGGTCGTCTTCATATCTGCTCCTGTAAGTTCGCACGGGCGATCCGGTGAAACCGGCTGCCGTGAAACACAAGTGGCGGCATGGCGGCATCCGCGTCCAAGGCACAGACCTCGAGAACCGCGATCGTGTGATCACCTGCTCGTAGCTCGCTGCGTAGTCGGCAGTCCAGCCAGGCACTGGCCCTCGACACGACCACCGCTCCGGTCGCCAGCTCCCTCCAGGGCACACCGGCGAACCGGTCACCGTCTTTGCGCGAGAGACTGCGGCATGCATCGCCGTGGTCCTCGGCCAGCACACTGAGGCCCAGCCGCGCGACCTTTTTCAACCGTGGCCACGTCCTGGAGTCGTTTTGGATACAGATCGAGACGAGCGGCGGTTCGACCGAAACCGACGTGAACGAACTCGCCGCCATCCCCACCGGCTCTCCGTCGACCATCGCGCACACGGCGGTCACCCCGGACGGGTAGCAGCCGTATACCCGTCGCAGTTCGGCGCCGTCAATGGGTGGGGGGTGCAGTTCCACTAGTGCAGCCCCGCCAGGAAATCGAGCAGCAGCCGGTTGGTTTCCTTGGGCTCTTCTTGTTGGATCCAGTGCCCGACATCGGAAATCATGTGGGTGCCGCAGTAATTGGGCATCACCTCGTGGGCCCGTTCGGCCGCCTCGGCGCCCCATGTCGTCCCGACGTCGTACTCGCCCCCGATGAACAGCGCCGGCGGGGTCAGCGGCGTGCCGTCCTGCTCGGCGAGGTCGCACCAGTCGTTGTCGATGTTGTGGTAGAAGCTCAACGGCCCGCCGAACCCGGATCGTTCGAACTCTGCGGTGTAGAAGTCGAGATCGGCATCGGTGAACCAGTCCGGCATCGTTTCCGGGTAGATGAACGCGTCCTTCAGGCGCGCCCCTTCCGGTAGGCACAACGGACCGGAGCGGATCACCTCGACGGGATCCATCGACGCCAGATCCACGCCAGCGGCCACCGCCGCCTGGGTGGCCGCGATCATTCCCTGACCCGACACGGTATAGGTCAGGCCGAGCAGCCAGCCGCGGAGATCCTCTTCGATCTCGGCGATGATGGCATCTTGTTCGGAGAAGTAATCCTGGTACCACAGCTTCCCGGGACCGGCCAGCTCGAGGTGGTAATCGTTGGGCCTGCGCTCACCGAATGGGCTACCGGGCAGGCCGATCACCCCACGGCCGGCGAACGGAACACTGATGCCGACGACGCCGCGGCACCTCTCCGGATGCAACCAGGCCGACGTCCACGCCACCGGGGCGCCCCAGTCGTGGCCGACGACGACCGCCTGCTTCTCGCCGTAGGCGTCGATGACACCCACGATGTCGGCGACCAATTCCTTGATGCGGTACGCCTTTTGCACCCGGTACTTCGACGAGCGCCCGTAGCCACGCTGGTCGATCGCCACCACCCGGTATCCCGCGTTGGCCAGCGCGGGAACCTGGTGGCGCCACGAGTACCACGACTCCGGGAAGCCGTGCACCAGGATCACCAGCGGTCCCTCACCCTGCTCCACGGCGTGGATGCGGGTTCCGCGGCAGTCGAGCAACCGATGGATTGGCGACAGCTGCGATATCTGCGACATGTGCGTCCCTTCTCTAGCGGGAATGGCTTGCGACGAAATCGACTGCCGGGTCCTCGGATCGCTCCAGATGGTCGGGAGGCGGGATGGTGCGGTTCTGGTAGTTGCGGGCTATCAATGTCTGCTGGCCCGAGAGCCTGGTCCGCGCCCACTTGCCCAGGACCCGCCCGGCCACCCTCGGCGACATCAACGCCGCGGGTGGCTTGACCAAATGGACGACCGCCAAGAATTCCCGGTAGGCGTCTGGGTCGTCGTGAACGAGTTCCATCACCCGGTCCATGTACCAGGTCAGCGCGCGGAAGTAGAACGGGCGCTTCTTGGTCACATCTTTCACCCAGTCGAACCGAAGGTTCTGCTCCCTGATCACGAACCACGCCGTATCGGCCAGCTTTGCGATCCGGCGGTAGTACCGCCGTGGCAGCTCAGGATCACCCGGACCGTGGTTGGCGAGGAGCGTCTGCATCTCGCGGACTTCCTTGAGCGCCAGCGTCATACCAAGCCCCGATACCGGGTCGGCGCTGGTGTAGGCGTCGCCTACCGCCAGCAGCCCGCGCGGCAGGTTGCGCTTCTTCTCGTAACGCAGCCTCAACATGTTCGGATAGCGGAAGTTGTAGATCTGCGACGCCGGCGCCAGCCCGTCGATGTTCTCGCCGACAACCGGTGAGGGCATCAAATCGGCGAATCGGCGGAACTCCTCGGCGGTCCGTGGTGGCGAATAGCAGTTGTAGGCAACGAGTGTGGTGGACAGGATCGTGCGCGAGCTGTCGGTGTAGTACTGCGCCGCGTAGGTGTCCTCGTACGGTCGGTACGCGTAGCAGATCATCATCACCCTGTCCCGCCACTGTCGTTCAGGTGGCACCCGGTGGTGCATGGTCGAGTAGAAGCAGTTGATGATGTCCTGTTCGACCTCGGGCGCCCCAATCCCCACCTGGTCGAGGAACTCTGGGACACGGGTGTTCTTGCCCGAGGCGTCCACCACGAATTCGGCCGGTATGACCTCTAATTCACCACGCCTGTCCACCGCGACCCCGATCACGGTGTTGGCGGCGCTGTCGTAGACCAGATCGGCGACCTCTGCCTCGTAGTGGAAGTCGACGCGCGGTTCGTCGTCCAACCGACGGCGCACGCACCACTCGAGCAACGGACGACCGGCGCAGACGATCTGGATGTCGCCGGTTCCCGGCTTCTTCCAGGTGCCGCCCAGGCGGATGCGGTACTGGGCGGCCATATCGACGTCGAATGCGCCTTCGCGCACCATATCGTCGATGATGCCGGGAAAGATGCGCTCCAACTCGATGCGTCCCGCGGTGAGCAGATGGTGCAGGTGCCAGCCCTGCGCCGCGCCCGGCCGGCCCTCGCGGCGGCGGTGCGGGTCATCCTTCTCCAGCACGATCACCCGCTCGAAGAACTCGGTCAGCATCTTGGCGGCGGTGATGCCAGCAATGCTGCCCCCGATGACCACGGCGGTGCCGCTGCCGCGCCGCCGCACGTCGGCCATGTCGACATCGGCATAGTCCAGCCGCAGCGGGGCCCGCCGCCGCGCGGCACCGCTCGGCACAAACTTCTCGTAGTAGAGGCCGACGCGATGAATATTGCGTTCGTCCAGCCAATTCCGGACCGCCTCGACCATCCCGGCCGGGCCGCACAGGTACACGTCGGCATCGCCGCCGCCGAACATGGCGTCGTCCAGCAGGTCGGTCACCAGCCCCACCGGCCCGGACCAGTGGGCGTCCGGACGCGACACGATGGTGTGCACATGCAAGTCGGGGATCAGACGCTGCAGTCGGTCGAGTTCGTCGAGTTTGCAGAGGTCCGCGACGTCGGTCACCCCGTACAGCAGGTGGACGGGCTGACCGGCATTGTGCGCCATGCTCTGCGCCATCGCCAGGATCGCCGACAACCCGGTGCCACCGGCGACCAGCACCACCGGCCGCTGCACCGGCCTCAGATGGAAGCTGCCCTTGCTGCCCCGCAGCGCGATTCGGTCGCCCGGCTTCGCCCGGTCGCGCAGGTAGTCCGACATCACCCCGCTAGGGAGCAACCTGATGATGAACTCGAGTTCATCGCACCCGCCGGCGGGGTGCGCGTAGGAGTAGTTGCGCCATGCCCCGCTGCCGGGGACCTGCAACTGCGCGAACTGGCCGGCCTTGAACGTCAGCGGCGGCATACCCGAAACATCCAGCCGCAGAAGTGCCGTGGTGGACGAGACCAGTTCTACCCCGATCACCGTCGCGTGCCCCGTCACCAAGCTGGCCGCGTTGCCGTCCATCGGATACTGCAGTTCGATCAGGCATTCGGAGTTGGCGAAAGTCTGACAGGTCAATACCTTTCGTGCGTCGCGTTCGACCTCGGACAGTCCCTCGGTACGGCCCATCTCGTAATCACCCGACCGGCAGGTGGCCACGCAGGTGCCGCAGATCCCGCTCTGGCACTCGTTGACGATTGCGATGCCGTTTTCTTCGGCCGCCTCCAGAATGGACTGGTCGGGCTGCGCCGTCATCGTCTTGCACGTTCCATCCGAATACCGGACGGTGATCTTCTGCGCCTCCATCGGGATGTCCTTCGGTTGAGCGCTAGGCGATGGCGACCGTGGACTTCTTGGCGATGCGAGCGTTGAGCTTGGGCATGACCTCCTCGGCAAGCAGCCGCATCGACTCCTTCCACGGTCCAGGGTTGTCGCTGTAATCGCAGCCGAGAATCAGCAGGTGACCGAACCCCCCGACCTGGTCATAGGTGGCCTCCAGCTTGTCGACCACCGTCTCGACGGAGCCGACCACAAAAGTGTTCTCCGCCAGGTATTCCGGTGTTACGTCCTCATCGGGAACCGAGGGGTTGTGCTTGTAGTACTTGGTCATGCCGAACATCCGGAACGTCGGCAGGACGTACTCGCGCATGAAGCGGCCGATCATGCCGTCGACGGCGTAACGGAAAGCCTGTTCGTCGGTTTCGGCGACGACGACCTCGCGCACCAGTCGCCAGTCGCGGCGGTCCGGAGTGCGGCCACTGCGCGCGGCACCCTCGAGCACGGCGTCCCAGTGCGTCGCGACGTACTCGGTGTTCAGATCGAGGCTCATCGGGAGATAGCCGCGCTCACCGGCAAGCTTGAGCGTTTCGGAGCCGGCGCTGAATCCGGTGACCCCGATCGGCGGGTGAGGCGCCTGGAAGGGCTTGATGTGCCGATGCATCAGGCCTTCGAACATCGGGGCGATCCCGTTGGCATTCCAGTACTTTCCGCGGTACTCCCACGGGTCGTCCTCAGTCCAGACCTTGAGCATGATCTCGAGTGCTTCCCGGGTCATCTCGCGGTGCTCACCGTTCTGCCCGTCGACATCGAACAGCGCCCAGTCGCCGGGGATGCCGCTGGCACCCACCCCGAGCATGAAGCGGCCTTGGGCGAGGTGGTCGAAATAGGCCACGCGGTGGGCCAGCTCCACCGGATGGTGGTACGGAAGCAGATGGGCGCCGGGCGCCAGCTTGATCGACTTCGTCCGCAGTAGCGCCTGAGCCAGCAGCAGGTCCGGTGCGCAGATCGGCTCCCAGGGCACGGTGAAATGCTCGCCGACCCACGCCTCGACGTAACCCAGTTCGTCGGCGAGTTGGATCAGCTCGAGATCCCACTGGGTTGCGTCGTACAGGCTGCGCTCCGGCGGGTGCGCCGGCATCAGGAAAAGTCCCAGTTCCATCTTCAACCCTCTCGGTAGTGGTCGCTCGTCCGACGGCTTGCTGCGATGTGCACCACAGTACTAGCAAGATACTTCATTGAGCGCAAGTAGGCGACTGTCTTGGTGATTTACTTCACCAAAAGTTTTATGATTGCCGTACTGGCTATGGACATTTTGCTTTCACGCCGCGTAGCCTGCAGCTCAGCAGCGTGACCGCGCGCCGAGCGGTGACGACCTGAAGGGAGCACTTCGTGCAGCATTTCGACTACATCGACTACGAACTGCTCGATGACGGCCGAATCGCCGTGATCACGCTCGATCGCCCGAAACAGCGCAATGCGCAGAACCGCGGGCTGCTGGTCGAGCTGGGAGCGGCGTTCGAACTCGCCGAAGAGGATGACACCGTGCGGGTGGTCATCCTGCGCGGTGCGGGACCATGCTTCTCGGCGGGCCATGACCTGGGTTCCGCCGACGACATCCGCGAGCGATCGTCGGGCCCCGGTCAGCACCCGACGTATCACTGCAACGGCGGGACGTTAGGCGGGGTGGCGACCCGCCATCGCCAGGAGTGGCACTACTTCTTCCAGAACACCAAACGCTGGCGCAACCTGCGCAAGATCACCATCGCCGAGGTGCACGGGATGGTCCTGTCGGCCGGCCTGATGCTGGCATGGTGCTGCGACCTGATCGTCGCCGCCGACGACACGATCTTCGCCGACGTCGTGGGCACTCGCCTGGGAATGTGCGGAGTGGAGTACTTCGGCCATCCGTGGGAGTTCGGCCCGCGCAAGGCCAAGGAGCTGTTGCTCACCGGGGACGCCCTGACTGCCGACGACGCGCATGCGCTCGGCATGGTCAGCAAGGTGTTCGACGGTGACGAACTGCCGGACGCCACAGTCGAATTCGCCCGCCGGATCGCCAAGCTGCCGCCACTCACGGCGTTGCTGATCAAAGAGTCGGTGAACCAGACCGTCGATGCCATGGGTTTCGGCGCTGCGCTCGACGCCTGCTTTTCGCTGCACCAACTCAACCACGCCCATTGGGCCGACGTGACCGGCAATACTTTGGGCATCGGCAGTGTCGAGTACGGCCTCGAGGACTGGCGGCTGACACCGGAGATCCTGCCCGCGGCCAAGCGGCGGCCCTGACCGGAGACCAGAAGTGGACATCGACTACCCGCCCGAGGCGATCGCCTTCCGCGACCAGATTCGGGCGTTTCTGGCCGAACACCTGCCCGCCGAGTGGGGCGGCGCCGGCGTCCTGCCCCCGGACGAACGTGAACAACTCGGGGTTCGATGGCGCAAGGTGCTCGCCGACCGGGGCCTCATCGCGGTGGCCTGGCCGAAGGAGTACGGCGGCGGTGGGCTTTCGGCGATCGAACAGTCGGTGCTCGCCGAAGAGTTCGCCCGCGCAGGTGCACCGGACCGCGCGGAAAACGACCTACTCGGCATCGACCTACTGGGCAACACGATGATCGCGTTGGGCTCCGAGGAGCAGAAGCGCCGATTCCTGCCGCGCATCCTGTCCGGAGAGGACCGCTGGTGCCAGGGCTTCTCCGAACCCGAAGCCGGTTCGGATCTGGCGTCGGTACGGACGAAGGCGGCGCTCGACGACGACGAGTGGGTGATCAACGGACAGAAGATCTGGACGTCGGCCGGACCGACGGCGAACTGGATCTTCGTGCTCGCGCGCACCGATCCGGCTGCGCCCAAGCACAAAGGCTTGTCGGTACTGCTGGTGCCGATCGACCAACCCGGCGTCACGGTCCGGCCGATCGTGAACGCGGCGGGGCACGCGTCCTTCAGCGAGGTCTTCTTCACCGATGCCCGTGCACGGGCAGCCGACGTGCTCGGCGGTGTCGGTGGCGGTTGGCACACCGCGATGACACTGCTCGGCTTTGAGCGTGGCTCGCAGATCACCACCGCCGCAGTGGAATTCGGCAGGGACCTGGAGCGGCTGATAGCCCTGGCCCGCGACCGCGGACGGCACACCGATCCCCACATCCGCGACGAGCTGGCGTGGTGCTACTCACGTGTCCAGATCCTGCGGTATCAGGGCTACCGTGGCCTGACCGCGTTGCTGCGCGGCGAACGTCCGGGCGCCGATGCCGCGATCAACAAGGTGATCTGGAGTGAGTACTTCCGGCGCTACACCGAACTCGCGGTCGAGATCCTCGCGCTCGACGCGCTGAGCCCGCACGGCCCGGGAAACGGCGCGGCACTGATGGTTCCGGTGGCCGGGACGCCGAACTCCGTCGGCTGCTGGATGGACGAACTGCTGTACGCGCGGGCCGCCACGATCTACGCGGGTAGTTCGCAGATCCAGCGCAACGTGATCGGCGAGCAGCTGCTGGGGCTGCCCAAGGAAGCTCGCTGATATGGATTTCCGCTACAGCACCGAGCAGGTCGACTTCCGCGCCGCGCTGCGCGGCTTCCTCGCCGAGGCGGCACCCCTGCCGCGGGTGCGTGACATCGCGGGCTTGGGCGGCCACGATCAGCGCCTGTGGCAGCGGGTTTGCAGCGAGCTGGAACTGCCCGCACTGCACCTCCCGCCCGAGTACGGCGGGGCCGGCGGCACCGTGGCGGAGGCCGCCATCGCTTTCGAGGAACTGGGCCGGGCGCTCACACCGGTTCCGTTGGCGGGCAGTGTCCTCGCTATCGAGACCGTGCTGCGGGCGGGCAATGCCGAGCAACGACAGCGCTTACTGCCCGGACTGCTGAGCGGTGAGCGAATCGGGGCGTTCACCGCCGCCGGACCCGATGCCGCCGACCCCGCGACGGCCACCGTGCGAGCTGGCCTCCGCAGTGGCCTCCCCGTCCTGCACGGTGAGTGCTCGCCGGTGTTACACGGACATGTTGCGGACCTGTTCGTTGTCCCTGCCGAAACCGACGGCACCGTCACCCCCTTTGTCGTGACCGCCGATGCACCGGGAGTCACCGTGCAACCGCTGCCGTCGTTCGACGCCACCCGACCCGTGGCCCGCCTGACATTTGCGCACGCGCCGGCGGAGCCGCTGACCGGTTCGGACGGATTGGACCGTGTGCTCGACGTGGCTAGGGTGCTGTTGGCCGCCGAGATGCTCGGCGGCGCCGAAGCGTGTCTCGCGCTGTCCGTCGAATACGCCGGCAGCAGAAGACAGTTCGACCGTCCGATCGGCTCGTTTCAGGCGGTGAAGCACGCGTGCGCCGAGATGATGATCGAGATCGACGCCACCCGCGTCGCTGTCATGTTCGCCGCGATGAGTGCGGCAGAGCCCGACCAGCTGGCGATAACCGCGCCTCTGGTCAAGGCGCAGGCTGCCGACACCTTCGCGCTGTGCGCCGGTTCGGCGATCCAGGTGCACGGTGGCATAGCGTTCACCTGGGAGCACGACGTTCACCTGTACTTCCGCCGCGCCAAGACCACCGAGGCACTGTTCGGCAGCAGCACCCACCACCGCGCGCTGCTCGCCGACCGTGTCGGTTTGTAGCCCCGCATCCGGGAGGAGCCGACGATGACCAGTACACCAACCGTGGCGGTTCCCTCGCCGTCCACGGGAATCTCCCTCAGCGACGTTCTGGCCCGGCACGCCCGCGTGCGTCCGAACGACGTCGCGTTCGTCGACTGCCGGCGCCGATGCACCTTCGGTGAGCTCGACGGTCGGGTGACTCGGCTGGCCCATGCGCTGTCCGCACGTGGCATCGGCCACGGCGACCGGGTCGCCGTGCTGGGGCTGAACAGCCTCGAGCTGATCGAAACATGGTTCGCTGCACTGCGTCTCGGTGCGATCGTGGTGCCCGTGAACTTCCGCCTCGTCGCCGATGAGGTCGGGTATGTGCTCTCCGACAGCGGTTCAGCGGCGCTGGTCGTCGACGCGTCCCTGACGAGCGTTGCCGACCAGGCCCGCGCCACCGCGCCATCGGTGCACAGCATGCTGACGATCGGTGGCGACTTCGAGGAGGCCATCGCCGGTGCCGACCCCGACGGCGCGCCCAGCGCCGCGCTCGCCGACGAGGACCCCGCATTCCTGATGTACACCTCGGGTACCACGGGTTTCCCGAAAGGCGCGGTGCTCACTCACCGCAACCTCTACCTGCATGCGTTCAGTTCGATCGCCAGCCTCGGCCACCGGGACGACGACAACTGCTGGATGGGGGTCGCCCCGCTGTTCCACACCGCGGGTATCTCGGGAATGTTGCCGACGTTCCTGACCGGCGGCAAAGTGGTGATCACGCCGTCGGGCGGCTTCGATGCCGAGACCACGATCCGCACGATCGTCGGCGAGCGGGTGTCGTCGTGCTTCATGACGCCGACGCAGTGGCAGAGCGTCTGCGCGATGGACGACCTCGCGACCTGGGATCTGTCCCGTCTGCGCCGCGTGTGGTGGGGTGCGGCACCGGCCTCGACGACGTTGTTACAGAGGATGATCGAGGCATTCCCCCAGGCCGAGGTCATCGCGGCGTTCGGGCAGACCGAGTGCAGCCCCATCACATGTCTGCTGCGGGGCGAGGACTCGATCCGCAAGATCGGTTCGGTGGGCAGGCCGATGCTCAACGTCGAGGTGCGCATCGTCGACGAGGACATGAACGACGTCACCCCCGGCACCGTCGGCGAGATCGTTTATCTGGGCCCGCTGGTGATGAAGGAGTACTGGAACAAGCCCAGGGAGACCGCCGAAGCCTTCCGCGGCGGCTGGTTCCACTCCGGCGACCTCGTCCGGCAGGACGACGACGGCTACATCTACGTGGTCGACCGGAAAAGGGACATGATCATCTCGGGCGGAGAGAACATCTACAGCGCCGAGGTCGAGAACGCGCTGGCGGCCCAACCGAAGGTCGCCGAGGTAGCCGTGATCGGCGTGCCCGACCCGGAGTGGGGCGAGACACCGCTGGCGGTGATCGTCCCGCGCGATCCCGCCGATCCGCCGACCACGGCCGAGGTCGAGTCGCACTGCCGTGCGCACCTGGCCGCCTACAAGCTGCCGCGGCGCATCGTGATCGTCGACGAGCTACCCCGCAACGCCGCAGGCAAGGTCCTGAAGAACGAGCTGCGCAGCGCGTATGGCGCGCCCCTGTCCTACTTGTCCGGGCCGACCGATGTGCCTCTGCTGGAGGAAACCATCGGGCACAACCTCGAGCGCACGGTTTCGACCCATCCCGGCGTCGAGGCCCTGGTCGACATCGGCTCCGGACGTCGCTGGACCTACGCCGAGTTCAATACCGAAATCGATCTTTTCGCAAGAGGTTTGATGGCCAGCGGTATCGCTCAGGGTGACCGGGTCGGTATCTGGGCGCCCAACTGCGCGGAGTGGACGATTCTGCAGTACGCCACCGCGAAAGTCGGTGCGATCCTGGTCACGGTGAACCCGGCCTACCGCACGCATGAGCTGGCGTACGTTTTGCGGCACTCGGGCATCCGGATGCTGGTGTCGGCAACCGAGTTCAAGTCCTCCGACTACCGAGACATGGTCGCCGAGGTGCGCCCCGAGGTGCCCGACCTGACCGAAGTGGTGTTCCTCGGCAGCGACGACTGGCAACAACTGCGCGACCGCAGCCGCGACGTATCGCCCGACCGACTCCGATCCCGGATGAGCGGTTTGATGCCGTCGGACCCGATCAACATCCAATACACCTCGGGCACAACGGGTTCCCCGAAAGGTGCGGTGCTGTCGCACCGAAACATCCTGAACAACGGATTCTTCGTCACGGAGTTGATCAACTTCCGGCCAGCCGACCGGCTGTGCATCCCGGTGCCCTTCTACCACTGCTTCGGCATGGTGATGGGCAATCTGGGCTGCAGCACCCACGGCGCGACCATGGTGATCCCGGCCCCCGGGTTCGACCCGGCCGCAACGTTGGCGGCCATCGAGACCGAACGCTGCACCGCCGTCTACGGGGTGCCCACGATGTTCGTCGCGATGTTGGCCCATCCGGATCTGTCCCACCGGGATATGTCGACCCTGCGGACGGGAATCATGGCGGGGGCCACCTGCCCGATGGAACTCATGAAGCGCTGCATCAACGAGCTGAACATGTCGGAGGTGTCGATCGCATACGGGATGACCGAGACGTCTCCGGTGTCGTGCCAGACCCGGATCGACGACGACCTGGACCGGCGGACCGCCACCGTCGGACGAGTCCATCCGCACGTCGAGATCAAGATCGTCGACACCGATACCGGCGAGACGGTCGAACGCGGCGTCCCCGGGGAGTTCTGCACCCGGGGCTATTCGGTGATGACCGGCTACTGGGACGACGAGATCAAGACCCGCGAGGCCGTCGATTCGGACGGCTGGATGCACACCGGCGACCTCGCCGTGATGCGCGACGACGGTTACTGCCAGATCGTCGGGCGCATCAAGGACATGGTGATCCGTGGAGGTGAGAACGTCTACCCACGCGAGATCGAGGAGTTCTTGCATTCCCACCCGGATATCGAGGATGCCCAGGTGGTCGGCGTGCCCGACGAGAAGTACGGCGAGGAGATCTGCGCCTGGATCAAGATGCGTTCGGGCCGCGCTCCGGTGGACGCCGCTGCGGTGCGCGCGTATGCGACGGACAGGCTCGCGCATTACAAGATCCCCCGTTACGTCCACATCGTCGATGAGTTTCCGATGACGGTGACCGGGAAGGTGCGCAAGGTGGAGATGCGGGCCGAGAGCATCCGGCTATTGGGCCTCTAGCACCCTCTCGCACGTGCCGGAGCCCCTTGCGTCACATGCCACCGCATTACTAGGATATCCAACTATCTAGTAGTGAGGGGCACGCTCATGACCACCCAGGTTCCGCATTTCATCGACGGTAAGCGCAGCAATGGCCAGTCGGGCCGCACCGCCGACGTCTTCAACCCCAGCACGGGTGAGGTGCAAGCGCAGGTCGTGATGGCGTCGGCCGCCGACGTCGACGTGGCGGTCACGGGTGCGGCCGAGGCGCAGAAGTCATGGGCGGCATGGAACCCGCAACGCCGGGCCCGCGTGCTGATGAAGTTCATCGAGCTGGTCAACCAGAATGCTGACGAGCTCGCCCAACTGCTGTCTCTCGAGCACGGCAAGACCCACGCCGACTCCCTCGGCGACATCCAGCGCGGCCTCGAGGTCATCGAGTTCAGCGTCGGCATCCCGCACCTGCTCAAGGGTGAGTTCACCGAGGGCGCGGGACCGGGTATCGACGTGTACTCGCTGCGCCAGCCGCTCGGCGTCGTCGCGGGCATCACCCCGTTCAACTTCCCGGCGATGATCCCGCTGTGGAAAGCCGGCCCCGCGTTGGCGTGCGGCAACGCGTTCATACTCAAGCCGTCCGAGCGGGACCCCTCGGTGCCGGTCCGGCTGGCCGAACTGTTCCTCGAGGCGGGCCTGCCCCCCGGCGTCTTCCAGGTTGTGCACGGTGACAAGGAAGCCGTCGACGCCATCCTCGAACACCCGGCGATCCAGGCCGTCGGCTTCGTTGGCAGCTCCGATATCGCGCAGTACATCTACGCGGGCGCGACGGCCAACGGCAAGCGCGCGCAGTGCTTCGGCGGCGCGAAGAACCACATGATCGTGATGCCCGATGCCGACCTCGACCAGGCCGTCGACGCGCTGATCGGCGCCGGCTACGGCAGTGCGGGCGAGCGCTGCATGGCGATCAGCGTCGCGGTCCCTGTTGGCGATGAGACCGCAGATCGCTTGCGCGCCCGGCTCGTCGAGCGGATCAACAACCTGCGGGTGGGCCACAGCCTGGACCCGAAGGCCGATTACGGGCCGCTGGTGACCGAGGCGGCGCTGCAGCGGGTGCGCGGCTACATCGACGCCGGCGTCGAGGCGGGCGCCGAGATCGTCGTCGACGGCCGCGAACGCGCCAGCGACGAACTGCAATTCGGCGACGACAGCCTGGAAAACGGCTGGTTCATCGGCCCCACCCTGTTCGACCACGTCACCACCGACATGTCGATCTACACCGACGAGATCTTCGGGCCGGTGCTGTGCATTGTGCGCGCGAAGGACTACGAGGAGGCGCTGGCGCTGCCCTCGGAGCACGAGTACGGCAACGGCGTGGCGATCTTCACCCGCGACGGCGATGCCGCCCGCGATTTCGTGTCACGCGTGCAGGTCGGCATGGTGGGCGTCAACGTGCCGATCCCGGTTCCGGTGGCCTACCACACCTTCGGCGGTTGGAAGCGGTCCGGTTTCGGGGACCTCAATCAGCACGGTCCACATTCGATCCTGTTCTACACCAAGACGAAGACCGTCACGCAGCGGTGGCCCTCCGGCATCAAGGACGGCGCGGAGTTCGTCCTGCCGACCATGAAGTAGCGCACGAGAACACCGGCAGCATGGACTATTTCGGGCTCGACGACGACGAGCGCGTGATCGCCGAGACGGCGGTCGCGTTCGCCGAGAAGCGGCTCGCGCCGTTCGCGCTGGAGTGGGACCGCACGCACCACTTCCCCACCGACGTGCTGCGCGAAGCCGCCGAGCTTGGAATGGCGGCGGTGTACTGCAACGAAGACGTCGGTGGCAGCGGGTTGCGCAGGCTCGACGGCGTGCGGATCTTCGAACAGCTCGCGACGGCGGATCCGACGGTGGCGGCGTTCCTGTCCATCCACAACATGTGCACGTGGATGGTCGACACCTACGGCACGCCCGAACAACGCAAGAGCTGGGTGCCGCGGCTGGCGTCGATGGAGTCGATCGCCAGCTACTGCCTGACCGAGCCCGGTGCGGGGTCCGATGCGAGTGCGTTGCGCACCAGGGCCGTTCGGGACGGTGACCACTACGTTCTCGACGGGGTCAAGCAGTTCATCTCCGGCGCCGGGTCCTCCGACGTGTACGTGGTGATGGCGCGCACCGGTGGGGAGGGACCGCGGGGCATCTCCACCTTCCTCGTCGAAAAGGACGCTGCTGGGCTGACTTTCGGGGCCGACGAAGAAAAGATGGGCTGGCACGCCCAGCCGACGGCTCAGGTGATCTTCGAAGGCGTCCGCGTTCCCGCCGATGCGATGTTGGGCGGCGCCGACGGCGAGGGCACCGGCTTCGGGATCGCGATGAACGGGCTCAACGGCGGCCGGATCAACATCGCGGCGTGCTCGCTCGGCGGTGCGCAGGCCGCCTACGACAAGGCCGCCGCGTATGTGCGAGACCGCGAAGCGTTCGGCGGCCCACTTCTCGACGAGCCCACCATCCGGTTCACCCTGGCCGAGATGGCCACCGCGCTCGAGACCTCGCGAAACCTGTTATGGCGCGCGGCGACTGCGCTGGACGAGAACCATCCCGACAAGGTCGAGCTGTGCGCGATGGCCAAGCTCTACGTCACCGACGCCTGCTACACGGTCGCCGACCAGGCGCTGCAGTTGCACGGCGGCTACGGCTACCTCAACGAGTACGGGTTGGAGAAGATCGTCCGGGACCTGCGGGTACACCGGATCCTCGAGGGAACCAACGAAATCATGCGGGTGGTCATCGGGCGGTCGCAGGCCGCCAAGGTGCGGGCGTCCGCTTAGGAGAGGTCATCAATGACGACGATCGCGTTCTTGGGGCTGGGCAACATGGGCGGGCCGATGGCGGCGAACCTGGTTGCCGCCGGCCAGACGGTCCGCGGGTTCGACCCCCAGCCGACGCTGAAATCGGCCGCGGCCGACAAGGGCGTATCGGTTTTCGGCAGCGGCGCTGAGGCGGTCGGCGAGGCCGAGATCGTGATCACCTCGCTGCCCAACGGCGACATCGTGAAAGCGTGCTATGCCGAAGTGCTCCCCGCGGCCAAGGACAACGCGCTGTTCATCGACACCTCCACCATTTCTGTCGACGACGCGCGCAGCATTCATCAGCAGGCGCTCGAGCGTGGCTTCGCGCAACTCGACGCCCCGGTGTCGGGCGGGGTGAAGGGTGCCACCGCAGGCACGCTGGCGTTCATGGTCGGCGGCGAGGACGAAGCGGTGGAACGCGCCCGGCCTGTGCTCGAACCGTTGGCGGGCAAGATCATTCACTGCGGCGCCTCCGGTACCGGCCAGGCCGCCAAACTGTGCAACAACATGGTGCTCGCGGTGCAGCAGATCGCGATCGGCGAGGCGTTCGTGCTCGCCGAGAAGCTGGGACTGCCGGCGCAGTCGCTGTTCGACGTGATCACCGGGGCAACCGGCAACTGCTGGTCGGTGCACACCAATTGTCCTGTCCCGGGACCGGTCCCGACGTCACCGGCCAACAACGGCTTCAAACCCGGTTTCGCGACCGCGTTGATGAACAAGGATCTCGGCCTGGCCATGGCCGCGGTCGAGTCGACCGGTTCGAAAGCGCCGTTGGGCAGCCACGCCGCGGAGATCTACAAGAAGTTCGCCGCCGACCATGCCGACAAGGACTTCAGCGCGGTGATCGAGGCGCTGCGGGGCAACTGACCCGGCGTCACCGAGCGTCGGCGTCGACCCAGGCGCGCTCGCCGTACGTGTCGAGGTGGGCGACCTGTCCCACCGGCTTGCGCGTCGTCGGTCCGTACCGGCCACGCGGCCAGCCCAAGGGCACGACGCAGATGGGTGTCACGGTCAGCGGCAGTCCCAGGGTTCGCCGGGCCGATGTCACGCTCCACAGCGGCAGGGTGATCAGCGACGCACCGAGACCCATCGCCCGCGCAGCCAACAACAGATTCTGCACGCTGGGGTAGATCGACCCGAAGAACGACGACTCGCCGACGAACGGGGACGGCATGTACGGCAGCCGTGAACCGCCGCGCAGGCACGGTACGACGAGGACCGGGATCTCACTGAAGTGCTCGACCTGCCACTGCACCGCCCGCAGAATCTTTTGCATCGATTCGTCGCCGGCCGCCAGACGCCGGCCGATTCCGCCGTACAGCGACCAGGCTTGGCGGTAACGCTTGCCGAGCTGATCCTTGACGGCCTGGTCCTTCACCACGATGAACTCCCAGTTCTGCCCGTTCGACCCGGTGGGAGCTCGCAGCGCCAGCTCGATGCACTTCAGCACGACGGCGTCGTCGACGGGGTCGGGTAGTACGCGGCGCACGGCACGCTGGGTCATCATCGCGTCGACCAGCGGCATGTCGAGGCGGGCGAGCGCGTCTTCGGTCGTGGGGATCTCGGTCATGGGTCGACGCTACCGCCGGCCGGCGCGCGGACGCGCCCGGTTCGAGCAGCTAGGCGGCCGTCTGCTTGCGGCCGCGCGACCAGTTGGCGTGCAGGCGCTGGCAATCGGCGAATCGCAGCGGGCTGGCGCCGCCGAAGTCCGGGCGCACCGCCACCGCGGACGGGATGTCAGGGGTCCCCTCCCCCGTGATCACCAGGGCGGGCATGCCTGCGGTGGTGGCCGCCCGCAGCCCGGATGCCGAACCACTGATCGCGAACGCCTCGTCGGCCGACACGCCGAGTTCCCACAGCGCGTGGCGGTGGGCCTCCGAGTCGGGCATCGGCTTGACGACGTCCTCGGCGGAGACCACGACCTCGACGAGTCCCTCGCCGACCAGCTGGCGCACCAGCGGCTCGGCCCAGCCGCGCTGCCCGTTCACCACGACGGCCACCTGAACCCCGCAGCCGACCGCGTCCATCACGAAGTCGACCAGGCCGGCGCGCGGCGTCAGGTCACGCTCGAGGATCAGCTCGTCGAACAGCATCGTCTTGGTGGTGTAGATCTCGTCGGCCAGCAGCTTGGTGAGCACGTCGGCCTCGCTGGCCACGCACCGCTTGCGAAGCTCGGCGGCGACCCTCTGGCGCTCATCGGTGAGCGCGAGCAGCTGTCGGTAGCGCGGCACCGACCACTGGAAATCCAGGCCGTGCGTCGCGAAGGCGGCGTTGTAGGCGACCCGGTGGCCGTCGCATTCGATGTCCGTCAGTGCGTCGAGGTCGAACACCAGACCGCGCACGGCACAGCCGGAACCCGGCGCCGCACCAGGAGGGGAACAGTCCCACCAGAATCGGCCCGCGCGCCACGTCGTCTCCTGCGTTGTCGGCATATGTAGAGCGTGGCCCCCATCACACGCGACGTCCTCCCCCAATCGGGGGATCGTCGGTGCCGCTTCGGCCCGCCGCACCCCGCCGACATGCTTCACCTGGGAAATGGCACCTCTAAGGTAGGTGCATGCCGAGCAGCCCACCGGTACGTCTTGTGCTGGTCGACGACCACGAAATGGTCATCGAGGGCCTCAAGGCCATGCTGGCGGCGTTCGCCGACCGGGTACAGGTCGTCGGGCAGGCCGTCGGCGCCGAACGCGCAACCGCGGTCATCGACGATCTCGATCCCGACATCGTGCTGTGCGATGTGCGGATGCAGGGTGCCAGCGGCCTGGACCTGTGCGCCGAACTGCGCGAACGCAACGCCGACCGCAAGATCGTCATGCTGTCGGTCTACGACGACGAGCAATACCTGTTCCAGGCCCTTCGGGTCGGGGCGTCCGGATATCTGCTCAAGAGCATCAGCAGCGACGAACTGGTGCGGCAGCTGGAGTTCGTCCACCGTGGCGAGACCGCGATCGACCCGGGCATGGCGGCCAGGGCCGTCGACACCGCGGCGCGGCTTCAGCGCGACGAGTTCTGGCCCGGCGCGCGCCAGGGGTTGACCCAGCGTGAGAGTGAGATCCTCTCGCTCGTCGTCAACGGGCTGTCCAACCGGGCGATCGCGGCCAAGCTGGTCATCGGGGACGAGACGGTCAAGACCCACCTCAGTTCGATCTACCGCAAGCTCGGGGTCAGCGACCGCACCGGCGCCGTCGCGACGGCCCTGCGCGAGGGAATCTTCAAGTGACGACGGAATCGGGTCCGTCGGACGCGGTGCGGGAGCTGAGCCAGTACGCGCTGGCCGCCGACCGCGAGCTGGCCCTGCTGCGCGAGCTGATCCAGGCCGCGTCCAAGGGTCCCGGTGTCGAACCGCTGGCCGCCGCGGCCGCGCGGATGATCACTGCGGCCACCGCCAGCGACGTGTGCTTCGTGCATGTCCTCGACGACAGCGACCGGTCGCTCACGCTGGCCGGTGCCACACCGCCGTTCGACGCCGAGATAGGAAAGATCAGACTGCCTCTGGGTCAGGGCATCTCGGGTTGGGTCGCCAGCCACCGAGAGCCGGTGGTGATCACGCAGGACAAGGAGTCCGATCCGCGCTACATGCCGTTTCAGTCGTTGCGGGGCAGCGATTTCACGTCGATGGTGTCGGTGCCGATGGAGACCGACCCCGGCGGCCTTGTCGGCGTGTTGAACGTGCACACCGTGGAGCGCCGCGACTTCGCCGAGCGCGACGTCGAGTTGCTCGTGGTGATAGGCAGGCTCATCGCAGGGGCCATGCACCAGGCCCGGCTGCACCGGCAGCTGGTGGCCCGCGAACGGGCCCACGAGAATTTCGTCGAGCAGGTGATCGAGGCTCAGGAGCTCGAACGACGAAGGCTTGCAGGCGATATCCACGACGGTATCTCCCAGCGGCTGGTCACCTTGTCCTATCGGCTGGACGCCGCGACCCGTTCCGACGAACCCGCGATCGTCGCCGAACAGCTCGGCAAGGCACGCGAGTTGGTCGACCTGACACTGCAGGAGGCCCGCGCGGCGATCAGCGGGTTGCGCCCGCCGGTTCTCGACGACCTCGGACTGGCCGGCGGACTGGCCAGCCTCGCCCGATCGATACCGCAGATCGGCATCGAGGTGGATCTGGCCGAGCGCCGCCTCCCCGACCACATCGAGCTCGCGCTGTACCGCATCGCCCAGGAGTGCCTGCAGAACGTCGTCAAACACGCCAAGGCCACGTCGGCCCGGCTGACGTTCGCCGTCGACCCCGGTGACAGCGGCGACGTCGCACGTCTCGAAATCATCGACGACGGAGTGGGTTTCGATACCTTCGAACATCCGCTGGGCGGCGACGACATGGGCGGCTACGGCCTGCTGTCGATGGCCGAGCGCGCCGAGATCGTCGGCGGTCGGCTCAACATCCGGTCCCGCCCGGGAGCGGGGACGGCGGTGACGGCGACGATTCCGCTGCCGACCGTGCTGGAGTAGGCCCGCGTCACTCCAGGGTGCAGTCCTTCGCGAGGTGCTCCTCGATGGCGGCGATCACCTCGTGGGAGGCTTCACGGAAAGCCTCGAGGCGCTTCGGCCCGAGCACGTCGATGAACAGTTCCCGCACCCGTTCCGCATTGGCCGGTGCGGACGCCTTTATCGCCGCGCGGCCGGTATCGGTCAGCACGATGTCGGGATAACGGCCCGTCGACTCCTCCCGGCGGATCAGGCCACGCTTCTGCATCCGGGTCAGGTGGTGTGACAGCCGGGTCTTCTCCCAGTGGGTGGCCCTGCCGAGCTCGTAGGCGCGCATCCGCCCCTTCGGCGCCTCCGACAGGTTGACCAATATCTCGAAGTCGGCATCCGAGAGCCCGAACTCGCGCTGCAGGTGCATCACCAGGTGGCGCTCGAGCTTGTGCCGCATCGTCACGAATGCGCGCCAGGCGCCCAGTTCTTCCTCGGTCAGCCGCCCTTTACCAGCCATGACGGTGATCCTACCGGATCAGGTTGACATATCAACTCGGCCAACTACCCTCGAAGGGGTTGACGTATCAACCTAGGAGGAGATGACCATGGCACAGCATGTGATCACCGTTGTGGGAGCGACCGGCAACCAGGGCGGCGGACTGGCCCGAGCGATCCTGTCCGATCCCGGCGGGCAGTTCTCGGTTCGTGCGGTGACGCGCAACCGGCACTCCACGCAGGCCAAGCGGCTCGCCGCAGGGGGCGCGGAAGTCGTCGAGGCCGACCTGTACGACGTCGCGGGCATGCAGCGCGCATTCGAGGGAGCCGAGGCGGCGTTCGTCGTCACCAATTACTGGGCGGAGCGGACGGCAGAAGAGGAAGCCGTCCGCACCCGGGCGGAATCGGAGCTGTACCAAGCCGAAACGGCGGCGCGCGCGGCGAAGTCAGCGGGCGTGGCGCACGTCATCTGGTCGACGTTGGAGGACACCCGGGACCACTTCGGTGACGACGCACGGGTGCCGACGGTCGAGGGGCGGTACAAGGTGCCGCACTTCGACGCGAAGGCAGAGGCGGACGCCGCCTTCGCCGAACACGGTGTGCCCACGACATTTCTCCGAACAGCCGGGTTCTACGAGGGGTTCCTCTCCGACCTCCAACCTGTCCGCGATCCGAGCGGGCACCTGGTGCTGACGCTGCCGATGGCGGACCGCCCGATGGCCGCGATCGCCGTCGGCGACATCGGCCGAACCGCACTCGGCATCTTCAAGCGGGGCCCGGAGTTCATCGGCCAGACCGTGAGCATCGCCGGTGACCACTTGACCGGCGACGAGTTCGCCGCCGAACTCTCCAGGCTGCACGGAGAACCGGTAGCTTACCGACCGCAGTCCTGGAATGAGCTGCGCGCCATGGGATTCCCCGGCGCCGTCGAGATGGGCAACATGTTCCAGTTCTACGCCGAGGACTCCGAACGGTTCACCGCTGCGCGCGATCTGGCGTTCGTACGGACGCTGAACCCCGATCTGTTGTCCTTCCACGACTGGGTGGCGCGGCAGAACGCGGCATGACCCGCACCGACCGGACCTAGAAGTCCCCGGAGTTGCGGCGCAGCGTCTGGATCGAATCGGCAAGGGCCCGCGACTCGGTGCTCGACATTCCGATGTCGGCGAAGACCTCGTTGTTCAACGTCACCGTGGCGTCCTCGACAGTCGAGCGGCCGAGGTCGGTGATCTGAACCAGCGTGGTGCGCCCGTCGGTCGGATGGGGGATCCGCTCGACGAGACCGTCGCCCTCCAGCCGCCGGATCGCGTGCGTGACACTGGTGACGTGCACCTGCAGCCGATCGGAGGCCTTGGTGATCGGCAGCGCGCCGTTGCGGGTGAACGCCAGCAGCCTCAGCAACTCGAACCGCGAGAAACTCAGATCGTAGGGCCGTAGTGCGCTTTCGACGCGCGCCAGCAGGATCTGGTGGGCCCGCATCACCGATGTCACCGCGACCATGCCGTCGGCGACCTCGCCCCACCCGCAGCGCTCCCAGTTGGCCCGCGCGAGCGCGATCGGGTCATGGTCATCCTGCCGCGACGGTTGGGGGGCCACGCCTCTTCATACCGCATCGATCGGCGCGGTCAGCAGATTTCAGCGCATGGCCTTGGCGACCGCGGCCACCACGGCGCGGGTGGATCTTCGGTCTCCCACGGTGATGCGCACGCCGCCGTCGGCGTACTGGCGGACACGCACTCCGTTCGTCTCGAAGACCTTCCCCCAGCCACGGCCACAGTCCGGTACATAGACGAAGTTGGCGTTGCTCTCGGTGCTGTACACCCCCATGGACCGCAGCCGCATGCGCAGGTGTCGACGCTCGCTGGTGATCATCCGGATGCGTTGACTCAGCTCGGCTTCCGCGTCGAACGACGCCGCGACCCCGACGAGTGCGGTGATCGCGACACCAAAAGGCAGTTGCATGCTCCACAGCCTGCCGGCGAGCTGCGGGGCGCAGAAGCCGTACCCGATGCGAAGTCCGGCTAACCCGTAGGCCTTCGAAAACGTCCGCAGCACCACCACATTGGGGTGCCGCGCGACCAATCCGACGGCGTCCATGCGGTACTCCGGCGCCAGGAACTCCGCGTAGGCCTCGTCGAGAAGGACCACTGTCTCCGGCGACAGGCACCGAAGGAACCGCTCGAGTTCGGCGGCGTGCTCGATTGTGCCGGTCGGGTTGTGCGGACGGCACACCACCACGACCCTGGCACCGGTCGCGGCCGACGCCATCGCGTCGAGATCGTGGTGACCGTGCGCGTCCAACGCAACGGCGACCGATTCCAGCCGCGCCATCTGCGCGAAGATCGGATATCCGTCGAACGTCGGCGTGGCCATGACGATTCGATCACCGGGATCCGTCACCGCATGCAACACCTGCATGATCACACCGGTGGCGCCGGCCCCGACCACGACCTGCTCGTCGCGCAGGCCCGTGTGTCCGGCGATCAGCGAGCGCAGCCGCTCGGGCAGATACTCCGGATACCGGTTGGCCGCCTCGATCGAAGCGCTCAGCGCCGAACGCACGGACGGCAGTGGTGGGAAGGGATTCTCGTTGAGCGACAGGGCCATCGGGTCCAACGAGGTGGGTAGCGCGCCGAGCGCCTCCGCTCCCCTGTGCATCGGTTCGGACATCAGCCGCGGCCGCCCCACCGCACTGCGGCCGCCCCGGCGAAATCACCGGCGTGGGCGAACGCCGCCATCAACACGACCTCCCCCGGTTTGAGTCTTCCGCTGTCAATTGCACGATCGAGATTGACCGGAATGCCCGCGGCGAACAGGTTGCCGCACTGGTCGAAGGTGTCGACGTGACGCTCGGGCGGGAGTTCGAGCGCTTCTCGCCAGTTGCGCAAGAACACCCGGTTCGGCTGGTTGGTGACGAGCAGGTTCAGATCGGGAGGCTTGACCCCGATGCGGTCGCATACCGCGTACGACACCTCGGGAACCTGGCGGTTGCCTCGCGCCAGCACCTTGGTGATCTTGCTTTCGGTGAAACCGATGTAACCCTCCCCAGGGCCCGGCTGCCACCACTTGCGCGGCGGGTCGGACGCGATCGTCATATCGCCGGCGAACTCGCCGTAGGTGCGACATTCGACGTCGAGGATCGGTGACTGCTCCGACACCGCCAGCAGGCCGACGGCCGCACCGTCGCCCGGCACCGACGCCTGGGCCTTACGCCGCACCTGGGGTTGGTCGAAGACCTGACCGGCGGCGTTCTGCGCGACGGCGACCAGCGCCGTGCGTCCAGCGCCGGAGGACAGCAGCTGCCGCGCCACCTGCAGCCCGAACACGAACGCCGCGCAGCCGCCGTTGTGCAGATCGAGCACCCATGTCGGCTTCATACCGAGTCGGTGCGCCATGGCACCGCCGCCACCGTAGAACGGGACGTCGGGCATCTGGGTGTGGGTGATCAGTACGTCGGCGCCGGCGACGGCGTCCTGGCCGCGACGCTCGATCAGGCCGGCGGCCGCCCGCTCGACCATGTCGACGGCGGTCTCGTCGGGCGCGACGTGATGGCGGAATCTGGGGGCGCGGAACATCATGTTGTCCCGCAGATCGTCGGATTCGGCGAACTGCGCATAGTATTCGGCGCCGATCGGCTCACCGGGCAGGTACGTCGATACGTCCAGAAGGCTGACGGTCATTCCGAACTCACCTCATCCAGTCGGGCGTCACGGGAAGGCCGTTGCGGTGCCGGTACTCGGCGATGGCCTTGAGATTGCGCAACTCGAGCAGGTGGCCGGGGCCGAACATATCCCAGAAGTCGCCCACCCATACGGGTCGCTCGGGTGGGGCCGACTCCGGATACGGGTTGCGGTCGTAGAACGGGTGATGACAGTTGGTCCACAGCACCACCGAACCGGGTTTGTCGAACACAAGCTGGGCATCGACGACACGCATCAGGTAGATCATCCACAGGTGCCTGCCCTGATCCCACGCGCAGTGGTAATCCACCGTCATGGCCGCCTCGTTGGCGACCGTGCGGGTGAATATCTGCGTCTGCGAGCCCAGCCGGTCGTAGGCCACCCACAGCCCTGGTTCCTCGGTGGGGGCGAAACCGCGCAGGCTGTAGGTCCATTCCTCCAGACACCTTGTGTCGGAGAGGTATTCGAATAGCGCGCCGGGCGGACAGTCGACGTACTCGTTGACGGTGCAGTACTCGCCGTAGACGTAGTCGTGCGGATAGACCGACCGCATCATCTCCATGATGATCGGGGTGGCCTTCTCACGCGGTGACGTCTCGACGCGAATGAGGCCGTCGAGCGGCTCGCCAGTGCCGCGATGGGTGGTGATGTCGTCAAGGGCGGGCAGGGACATGGTTGCGGATCTCCTCTGCGGCAGATGGTTTGACGCTGTCTCGGTCGAGGAACGCCGCGAACGGCGGAATCTCATCGGCAGAACATTCGATGCTGATGACGGCGGGGCCGTCGGTCTCGAGCGCAGCTGTGAGTGCGGCGGGCAGCGACGCGACGTCCTCGATGTCGGCGGTGCGCAGTCCCGGGAACATCGCGCCAAGTCCGGCCCCCAACCGGCTCGGCCCGAACCGGTTGTAGCTGTACCGATCGCCGTAGAACACCTGCTCGCGAGTGAGGCACATCGCGTGCGCGTGGTTGTCGAACAGGAGGAACGTCACCGGCAGCCCGTACTCGCGCGCGGTGTGAATCTCCATGCCGTGCATGAGGAAACTGCCGTCGCCCGCTACCACCAGCGTCCGCCTGCCCCGGCCGAAGGCCATTCCGATTCCTGCGCCGAAGCTGTATCCCATGCCCCCCATGCCGAGCGCGACGACGAACCGGCCGTCGCGCCGCACCGGCAGGTGATGAATCGCCGCCGCCCCGATATTGCCCGCGTCGACCACGATGTCCACGCCGTCGGGCAACGTCGCGTCGAGCGCCAGCATCGCGTCGCGATACCGGACGCCGGTTCCGAGATGGGGCGGCGGCTGCAACTCGTCACGGGTCACCGTGTCGGGCACCCGCAGGCGCGCAGGCCGGCCCGCACCTGACAGCGCGTCAGTGAGCGCCCGAAGCGAGGTGCGCAGATCGTCGGTGTGCGCGTGGGTGCATGCGAGATACGGTGGGGCGCAGCCCATCGAGAACACGGGAACCGAGGCCAGGGCGTTCTCGAGGCCGGCCCGCGCCGTGACCGTCATCCTGGTGCCCACCAGGAGGCACAACCCACTGTCGGCCAGTGCCGAGGCGATGGTCGGATGACCCATCACTCCGGTGACGCCCAGCGCCGACGACGATCCCATCCCCGGTGTGCCCGCGACGTCCTTCGCGTCGGGCACGGTGGCCACCCGGGCGCGCAGCAATGCCCGCAGCGCCTCGAGCTCGGCACGCGCGTCGTCGCGGGCAACCTGTTCTCCCGCGATGATCGTGACGGGACCCTCGACTCGCCGAAGCGCCCGCGCGACCGCATGCGGGGCAGCCGGTGTCACACCGACACGCTCGCCGACCACCACACCGCCGTTGACAGGCACCGCGGCTTGCTGGATGTCTTTGGGCAGCAACAGCACCGACGGCCCTCGCCGGGCCGCTGCGGCCTCGATCGCTGCGGGAAGTGCGGTCACGATGTCCGCGGGCGTGAGTATCCGCCGGCAATGCACCGACACCGCCGAGAACAGCGCGTGCGCATCGAGTGCCCCGTTGCGGCCGCTGGTGTCCTGGAACGCGCCTCGACCGTCGAGTGCGCTCGGCGGTTGTCCGATCAACGCCAGTACCGGCACTCGGCTGGCCAACGCTTCCCCCAGTGCGGGAACGGTGTTCAGGCAGCCACCACCCGACGTCGCCGCCACCACGCCGATTCCGCAGCCGCCGCGGCTGTATCCGTCGGCCATGGTGGCAGCGGAGAACTCGTGCTTGGCGAGCACGGCGTCGATGTCGGAACGGAAATACGCCGCGTCGTAGAGATCCTCGATGTTGGCACCGTCGACACCGAAGATGAACTGCACGCCGATCGCCGCAAGGTACTCGACGATGTGGTCGACGACTCGATGGCCCATCTCTCACCTGCTTTCGGACTTCAGCGAGTTACACGGTGCGCGGGCAGGCGGAGTTCATCGGTTCAGAACATTCACAGCGAACGCTCGAGAAGCACTTCACCGGATTCGGGTGAAACCAGTTGCACAGCAGCGATTTCGTCCATCTGCATCGGCGTAGTGGCGCTCGGCAGTGCGGTCGCGCCCGACAGCCCCAGCCACGTCGCCACTTGGTTGCGGCTGCCGTCGTGTCCCACCACAACCATCCCCAGGTTCTGGGGCGGCGCATCGCGTTGGCCCCAGTCGCCGTAGGTGCATGCCATGTCGATTCGAGTGCCCCAGCCGTACCCCGTCATCGAGATGGTCGCGTTGATCGGCGTCTCGGAAACCTTGGCCATCTCCAGTTGCTGACCGGACGCCTGCGGCGGTGTGCCGGTTTGCAACCCGAACGTCTCCGGACGGACCGCGATCGCGATGCCGACCACCAGCACGGCGGCGGCCAGACCGATGGCTGCCGAGGTCATCCACCGCGACCGCCTGCGTCGCGCGCGCACCCTGTTCAACAGCCCGCTCAACAGTTCTGGCGGGGGTTGTGCGTGCGCGGGCTCATGGCCGTCGAACTCGGCCGGTTCGACCGTGCCCAGCAGAGTGGGGATGTCGCGCAGTTCGGCGACCGCGGCCGTGCAACGCTCACAGGTCGCAAGATGTGCCTCGTACTCGAGGCGGTCCTGTTCGGTCAGCGAGCCCAGGACGTAGGCGGCGTCCCACGTGGCGTGCCGATCGTCGTCCGCTCGGCCGAGGACGGGTTCGAATGCCGTCACCGTGTCACCCCCATCTCCTCCAACTTGAGCTTGAGCGCTCGTACCCCGTAGTGCAGCCGTGACTTCACGGTGCCTTCGGCGATGTGGAGGTCGGCTGCGATCTGCGCCGTGGTCCAGCCCTGGTAGTACGCGCGGCTGATGACCGCGCGGTGCTCCTCGGACAGCGCACCGACGGCTTCGCCGAGCATCATTCGGTTCAACGCAGCCTCCACCTCGTCGGGCCCGGCCCGGTCCGCGGTCGTCTCCATGTCGGCGGTGCCGGCTTCGCTACGGAAGCGGGCACTGCGTGTCTCGTCGATGATGAGGTTGCGGGCCACGGTGAACAACCACGGTCGCGCCGACCTCGAGGCGTCGGCCGTCACCTCGGGGTGTCGCCACGCCCGCAGTAGCGTCTCCTGCACCACATCCTCCGCCCGGGCCGTGTCGCCGGTCAGCCGGACCGCATAGCGCCAGATCGCGGCGGCGTGCTCGGTATAGAGCACCCGCATGACGGTCGCGTCCGGGTCGTCCAACTTCAACCTCCGCCCTAGACACGAGGTTGGCGGTCATCCGGTTCAGTATCGGCGCTGCATCCTCACAGCGGGACGGAGTTGCGCCGGGCACCTGCTTGGTTCTCGGCGAACCGTTCATGCAGGGTGCGCAGCACCGCCGCGCACGCCGCCCGCTCGGCTGGGTCGATGTGGTCGAGCACCCGGGCCAGTTCGCGGCGCCGACGAGCGGTGACCTGCTGCACCAGTTTGCGGCCCGAAGCAGTCAACTCCAGGGTGACGACGCTGCGGTTCGACGGATCCGAGCCGCGCACCAGGTGGCCAGAGGCATGCAGTCGGTCGGCCAGACGCGTCACCGTGGATCCGACCACTCCGAGCGCCTTGGCGCATTCAGTCGACGTCGATCGACCGCGCTGTTGCAACACCGCGAGCAACCGGAACTGCGGCAGCGAGACGTCCACCTCTTCGACACTGCGCAGCGCCAGGCCCACCAAATCCCTGGCCGCCACCTCGAACGCCGTCAGCTCTTCTTTTGGTGTCTTGGTCACGTCGGTATTCCGGGCGCGTGCATGCCAAAATTGTCGCACGCGGGCACACCCAGTCAGCACTGCTGACCTCCTAGGTATTGCTTTTTGCAAGACTTGCAGAATGCAAGGAATTGGGGCAGAATGGAAACTTGACTGGTTCAAGTATTCGGAGGGCCGCATGTCCGTGACTCGTTGGCACGACGATCTGCGGGCCGCCGGGCTGCGTGTCACCAAACCCCGACTCGCCGTGCTCGCCGAGGTGCGAGCCCATCCGCACGCGGACGTCGAGCAGATCGCCGCCGGAGCGCGCCGCCGCATCGGATCACTGTCGACGCAGGCGGTTTACGACGTGCTCTATGCCCTGACCGATGCCGGACTGTTGCGGCGCGTCGAACCCGCCGGCTCACGTGCGCGCTTCGAACTGCAGACCGGCGACAACCACCACCACCTGGTCTGCCGGGTGTGTGGCGCCCTCGACGACGTCGACTGCGAGGTCGGCCGGGCCCCGTGCCTGCACACCAGCGGTGACACCGGTTACGCGATCGACGAGGCCGAAGTGACGTTCTGGGGCATCTGCCCCGGCTGCCAAGGCAGTGCACAACTCAACTGAAACGGAGATTCCCATGACCACACCGAAATTCGGGTCGACGACCGGCACCGGCGCTCCGGCCCCCAGCGACCGCAACACGCTCAGCGTCGGCTCCAACGGACCACTCGTCCTGCACGACGTGCATTTCCTGGAGCAGATGGCGCACTTCAACCGTGAGCGCGTCCCGGAGCGCAGCCCGCACGCCAAGGGCTCCGGCGCCTTCGGGGTGTTCAACGCCACCGAGGACGTCTCGCAGTTCACCAAGGCCGCGCTGTTCCAGAAGGGCGCGAAAACCGATCTGCTGATCCGGTTTTCGACGGTGGCCGGTGAGCAGGGCAGCCCGGACACGTGGCGGGATGTGCGCGGATACTCGCTGAAGTTCTACACTTCAGAAGGCAACTACGACCTGGTCGGCAACAACACGCCGATCTTCTTCGTCCGTGACCCGATGAAGTTCCCACATTTCATCCGCAGCCAGAAGCGGCTGCCCGACTCCGGCCTGCGGTCCTCGCAGATGCAGTGGGATTTCTGGAGTTTGAACCCCGAGTCCGCCCACCAGGTGACCTACCTGATGGGTGAGCGCGGCCTGCCGCGGACCTGGCGCCACATGAACGGCTACGGCTCGCACACCTACATGTGGGTCAACGCCGCAGGCGAGAAGTTCTGGGTGAAGTACCACTTCCACACCGACCAGGGCATGGAGTTCCTCACCAATGACGAGGCCGCCGCCCTGGCCGGTGAGGACAGCGACTTCCACCGCCGAGACCTCTTCGATGCGATCAACCGGGGCGAGCACCCAAGCTGGCGGCTCTCGGTGCAGGTGATGCCGTACGCCGAGGCGGCCGACTACCGGTTCAACCCGTTCGACCTGACCAAGGTGTGGCCGCACGCGGACTACCCACTGATCCCGGTCGGCAGCTTCACGCTCAACCGCAACCCGGAGAACTTCTTCGCCCAGATCGAACAGGCGGCGTTCTCCCCGGGTAACACGGTGCCGGGTATCGGCCTGTCGCCGGACAAGATGCTGCTCGGCCGCGCGTTCGCCTACAGCGATGCGCAGCGCAACCGGATCGGCACCAACTTCCACCAGCTGCCGGTGAACCAGCCGCGCGACGGGGTGCCGATGAACTCCTACATGTTCGACGGCCAGATGACCTACCACCACTCCGGCGCGGCACCGGTTTACGCACCCAACAGCGGCGGACGTCCGTGGTCGGACACCACCGGCCCGGCCGAAGACGGCTGGGAGGCAGACGCCGAACTGGTGCGCTCGGCCTACGCATTGCACGCCGAGGACGACGACTTCGGCCAGCCCGGCACGATGGTGCGCAAGGTGTGGAACGACGCGCAACGCACCGCGGCGGTCGAGACGATCGCGGGCAGCCTCGACGGGGTGACCGGCGAGGTGCTCGACCGGTCGCTGGAGTACTGGCGCAACGTCGACGACGATCTGGGCGCCCGGATCGAGAAGGCGGTCCGCGGGGATGCCGCACCCGAACCCGTGCAGGGTATGGGCGAGGGCTAACCGCCCTTGGATGATTTCGCGCGGGCGGCCTACTGAGTGAGGATCCGCGGCCCGTCCTCGGTGACGGCCACGGTGTGCTCCCAGTGGGCCGCCCGCGATCCGTCTGTGGTAACGACGGTCCACTCGTCCTCGAGGATCACGGTCTTGGTGGTGCCCAGCGTCAGCATCGGCTCGATGGCCAGCACCGAACCGACCGCCAGATAGGGTCCGCGCCCGGGCGCGCCCTCGTTGGGCAGGAACGGGTCCATGTGCATCTGCCTGCCGATGCCGTGTCCGCCGTAGCCGTCGACGATGCCGAACTTGCGGCCGTACCGCTTCTCGGCGGCGCGCGCCGTGGTCTCGATGGCGTGGGAAACGTCGGTGAGCCGGTTGCCGGGCACCATCGCGGATGCGCCGGCCTCCATGGCTTCCTTGGTGGCCTGCGACAACGCCTCGTCGACCGGGATCAGCGTCCCGACCCCGAACGTGATCGCCGAGTCGCCGTGCCAGCCGTCGACGATCGCCCCGCAGTCGATGGACACCAAGTCCCCGGACGCCAGGGTCTCTGCCGCAGACGGAATACCGTGCACTACACGGTCATTGACCGAGGAGCAGATGCTCGCGGGATACCCGTGGTAGCCGAGGAAGGAGGGCACACCTCCGCCGTCGCGGATCACCGACTCGGCGACCTCGTCGAGCGCCAGTGTGGTCACGCCGGGGGCGGCGGCCTGCCGGACCGCGGCCAGCGCCGACGCCACCAAGGCTCCCGCGACGGCCATCGCGTCGAGTTCATCGGGGGTGCGCTGCGGTACGACCTTGCGTCCGCGCAGGCCCATCAGGCCCATATCCGCTACTTACCGAGCGCCTGCAGTGCGCGCGCGAAAACCTCGTCGAGAGCGCCGACCGCGTCGACTTGCTGCAGGTTGTTGCTGCTGTAGTACTCGAGCAGGGGGTAGGTCTCGTCGCGATAGACCTGCATGCGGTTGCGGATCACGTCTTCGGTGTCGTCTTCGCGGCCGCGGGACTTGAGACGCTTGAACAGCTCGTCCTCGGAAACCTTGAACTCCAGCACCGCATCGAGCTTGGTGTCGTGGCGCTTGAGCATGTCGTCGAGCGCCTTGGCCTGCTCCACGGAGCGGGGGTAGCCGTCGAGGATGAACCCGTCGGCCGCGTCGGGCTGTTCGATGCGGTCCTCGACCAGCTTGTTCGTCAGCTCCGATGGCACCAGGTCGCCCGCGTCGAGGTATTTCTTGGCTTCCAGCCCCAGCGGGGTGCCGTCGCCGATGTTCTTGCGGAAGAGGTCGCCGGTCGAGATCTGCGGAATTCCGAGCTTTTCGGAGAGCTTCTGGGCCTGTGTTCCCTTGCCGGCGCCGGGCGGTCCGAGCAGAACGACTCTCACTTCAGAAACCCTTCGTAATTGCGCTGCATCAGCTGGCTCTCGATCTGTTTGACGGTATCCAATCCGACCCCGACGAGGATCAGTACGCCCACACCACCGAACGGCAGGTTCTGCACGGGCCCGCTGCTCCCCACGGAGAGGAACAGGTTCGGCAGCACGGCGATCAGACCCAGGTAGATCGAACCTGGAAGGGTGATCCGGCTCAGTACGTAACGCAGGTAGTCCGCGGTCGGCTTGCCAGGCCGGATGCCGGGGATGAAGCCGCCGAACTTCTTCATCTCGTCGGCCCGCTCATCGGGGTTGAACGTGATGGAGACGTAGAAGTAGGTGAAGAACACGATCAGCGCGAAGTAGACCCCGATGTAGGCCAGGCTGCTGGGATCTGTCAGGTAGTTCGCGACGAACGTGTTCCACCAGTTGGTGCTGTTCGGATTCGAGCTTCCGCTCTGGATGAGCTGGGTGATGAGCTGCGGGATGTAGATCAGCGACGAGGCGAAGATCACCGGGATGACGCCTGCCTGGTTCACCTTCAACGGCAGGTACGTCGAGGTGCCGCCGTACATCTTGCGGCCAACCATCCGCTTGGCGTACTGCACGGGGATTCGGCGCTGGCCCTGCTCGACGAACACCACGCCGACGATGATCGCCAGCGCACCGGCGCAGACCAGCGCGAACACCAGGCCGCCGCGGCTCTCGAGGATGGTCTGACCCTCGCCAGGGATCGCCGAGGCGATGCTCGCGAAGATGATCAGCGACATGCCGTTACCGATGCCGCGCTCGGTGACCAGCTCGCCCATCCACATCACCAGCGCCGCGCCCGCGGTCATCACCAGCACCATCACCACGAGGGTGAAGATGTTCAGCCCCTCGCTCTGGCCCTGGATGATGTCCAGCGAGCAGCCTTGGAGCAGGCCGCCGTTGGCCGCCAGCGCCACGATGCTGGTGCTCTGCAGAATGGCCAGCGCAATGGCCAGATAGCGCGTGTACTGCGTCATCTTGGCCTGGCCGGACTGGCCTTCTTTACGCAGCTGCTCGAACCGCGGGATCACCACGGTCAGCAGCTGCACGATGATGCTCGCGGTGATGTAGGGCATCACACCGACGGCGAACACCGACAACTGCAGCAACGCGCCGCCGGAGAACAGGTTGATCAGCGAGTAGATCTGGCCGGACTCACCGCCGGTGACCTCAGCGATGCACTCCTGCACGTTCGGGTAGTTCACCCCCGGAGACGGGATCGCGGCCCCGACCCGGTAAAGGATCACGATGCCCAGGGTGAACAGGATCTTTCGCCTCAGGTCGACCGTCCGCAGTGATGAGATGAAAGCCGAAAGCACTCTTCCTCCTGCGCAGCCGGCCTGTTGATCGCGGCGTGCGGATGGGGCTGGATTCGACCAGCGTCTTGGTTAAGTCGTGTGCGGACCCCCGTCAAGCGCGCAGCCTGCAGAGTTACCCGTCAAACAGTCTACGAGAATAACAGTTGGGGTCCCGTTGGCCCGCATCCCGCTGATCGTCCCGCCTCACAGCAACCTCTCAGGCCGGGAACATACCGTGGAACCAATCTCGTTATATCCACTAACCAATAGCGTCAGGAGTTGAGATGGCACGTACGGGTCCACGTTTTGAGGGAGACACCTGGGACCTCGCCAGCAGCGTCGGTGCGACGGCGACGATGGTCGCGGCGGCGAGGGCGATCGCCAGCACGGGTGCCGACGCGCTGATCTGCGATCCGTACGCCGAACCGTTGGTGCGCGCCGTGGGCGTGGACTTCTTCACCCGCCTGGCCAGCGGTGAGCTCACGCTCGAGGACCTCGACGGTGACACCTCGGATGGGGCCACGGTCGGGATGGCCCGGATGACCGACAACATGGCCGTGCGGACCAAGTTCTTCGACGAGTTCTTCTCAGAGGCCGCCGAAGGTGGTGTCCGGCAGGCGGTGATCCTGGCCTCCGGGCTCGACGCGCGCGCCTACCGGTTGGCATGGCCGGCCGGGACGACGGTCTTCGAGATCGACCAGCCCGACGTCATCGCGTTCATGACCCGGGCAATGGCCGACCTCGGCGCCGAGCCGACCGCACAGCGCAGGGCGGTGGCGATCGACCTGCGCTTCGACTGGCCCGCGGCGTTGAAGGACGCGGGTTTCGACCCCGCCCTGCCGACCGCATGGAGCGCCGAGGGTCTGCTCGGATACCTGCCGCCGGAGGCACAGGACAAGCTGCTCGACACGATCACCGAGTTGAGCGCCCCGGGTAGCCGGGTCGCGGTAGAGAGCGGCCCGTCCAGCAGCGACCCCGCCGCTCGCGAGAAGGTGCTGGCCCGGATGCAGGAATCAGCGGAGCGGTGGCGCGAACACGGCTTCGAACTCGACTTCTCCGAACTCGTCTACATCGGCGAGCGCAACGAGGCCGGAGCCTACCTCGAGGAGCGGGGCTGGCGCCTGACCCGCCGCGCGGTCGGCGAGCTGCTGGCCGAGAACGGACTGCCTCCGCTGCCGGAGGACGACGACGCCAGGTTCGGTGAGATGCAGTACATCAGCGGCATACTCGAGAAATGAGCCGAACGGATTCGGACAGTTGGGACCCCGCATCCAGCGTAGGGACCACGGCCACAATGGTCGCCGCCGCACGCGCGATCGCCAGCCGCGAAAGTGACCCGCTCTTCGTCGATCCGTACGCCGCGCCGCTGGTGCGTGCGGTCGGCATCGACTTCTTCACGGGCCTGGTCGACGGGGGCATCGAGGGCAACGACATCGACGGCGCCGGCGCCGACTTCATGGCCAGGATGATCGCGGTGCGCACACGGTTCTTCGACGACTTCTTCCTCACCTCCACCGGAGGTGGAATCCGGCAGGCGGTGATTCTGGCCTCGGGTCTGGACTCGCGGTCCTACCGGCTGCCGTGGCCCGACGGGACCGTTGTCTACGAGATCGACCAGCCGCAGGTGATCGAGTTCAAGACCGCGACGATGGCCTCGCTGGGGGCCTCCCCCTCTGCCCAGCTGCGCACTGTCGGTATCGACCTGCGCGATGATTGGCCGAACGCGTTGCGCGACATCGGTTTCGACCCGGCACAGCCCGCAGCGTGGAGCGCGGAAGGACTGCTCGTCTACTTGCCGCCGGAAGCGCAGGACAAGCTGTTCGACGACATCGGCACGCTGAGCACACCGGGAAGCAGGCTCGCCACCGAATACCATCCCGACGCCGCCGCGACGATCGGCGAACGCAGTAAGGCGATCAGCAAACAGTGGGGTGAGAACGGCGTCCACCTCGACATCTCGCACCTCTTCTACGAGGGCGAGCGCAGCCACGTCGTCGACTATCTGACCGAGCACGGTTGGCAGGTCTCCACCAAGAGCCGTCCCGAGGTGTTTGCGGGATACGGCCGAGAATTTCCCGACACAGAACTGCTTGCCCCGATGCGTGATTCGCTCGCGATCACCGCAATGCGCAACTGAGGAGCACGAATGGCCCGCACCGACAACGACACCTGGGATCTGGCATCCAGCGTCGGCTCGACCGCGACGATGGTCGCCGCACAGCGCGTACTGAGCCACCGCGAGGGCCTGATCGACGACCCGTACGCCGAACCTCTGGTGCGCGCGGTCGGGCTCGACTTCTTCATCCGGGCGCTCGACGGCGAGATATCGCTGGACGACATCGACCCTCGCTTCAACACACGCCGCGCCGCCGAGGGAATGGCTGTGCGCACCCGCCATTTCGACCGGCTGTTCGCCGACGCCGCGGCTGGTGGTGTCCGCCAGGCGGTGATCTTGGCCGCCGGGCTCGACGCCCGCGGCTACCGCCTGCCGTGGCCGGCAGGCACCACTGTGTTCGAACTCGACCAGCCGGAGGTGATCGCGTTCAAGAGCGACACCCTTTCGGCGTTGGGGGTCGAACCGACCGCGAACCGGCACGTGGTGGCGATCGACCTGCGCGATGACTGGCCGAAAGCGCTGTTGGACAACGGCTTCGATCCGACGCAACCGACGGCCTGGATCGCCGAGGGGCTGCTGATCTACCTGCCGCCCGAAGCGCAGGACCTGCTGTTCGACCGGATCGATGAACTGAGCGCACCGGATAGCCGGGTGGCCACCGAGCACATCCCCGACGTCAGCATGTTCTCCGACGAGCGGGCCCGGGAGATCGCCGAGAAATTGCAGGCTTACGGACAGAACATCGAGATGGGTGAGCTCATCTATCACGGTGAGCGCAACGACGTCGTCGACTATCTGACCGACCGCGGATGGGACGTCACGACGCAGAGCATGCCGGATGCCTATGCCGCCAACGGTTTCACGTTCGACGAGGACAGCACGATCGGCTTTTTCAGCGATATGAGCTACCTGTCGGCGATCAAACGCTGACCCGAAGCTGCGCGAGCGTGCGCGTTTGCACACGACGCGCCGCGAAAATCCCTACAGATGTGCACGTTCGCGAAACTCCCGCGGCGTCGTACCGAACCAGCGGCGGAACGACCGATTGAACGCACTTTGTTCGGAGTAGCCCAGTAGGTGCGCGATCTGACTCAGATGCAGGGTTGAAATCGCCATGTACTTCGCCGCTTGCACTCGGCGTTCTCTGTCGATCAGGTCTTGACAACTAACGCCTTCGGCTGCCAACCGCCGCTGCAGCGTCCTTGGATGCAGTGCTAGTTGCTCGGCGATGGATTCGACCGTGCACAGTCCAGCGGGCAGGAGGCGGTGCGCCAGATCGGCGACACGATCGGATAATTGCCCATCGCTCGGGGTATGCGTGACTTCGACATACTTGACCGCGATGCGCTTGGCCAAGGGGTCTACGTTGTCGATGCGCCGGTGGAGCACGGAGGTCGGCAGCTCGATACCGCACCAGCTCTGTTCGAAGCGCACCGGGCAGCCCAAGGTGTCTTGGTACACGCTCTCCGGGCTCAGCCGGGCGTGCCGGAATGCCACAGTGGCCGGTGTTTCCCTGCCCGCGAGTACCCTCAAGACCTGAACGAGGGTCCCCACACTCATCTCGTACGCCTGCAAGGGGTAGTACCCGAGGTCCGGTTCAATCACCTCGTATGTGAGCCGGGTGGCTGTATCGGTATGCGGCACAAGGGCAAGTTTGAACGCCGTGGAATGCGCGTAGCTGTAGCGCATTCCAGCCTGGATGGCGTCCGCCACGAATTCGGAATTCCGGACTATTACCGCGATGGGGCCCCCGACGGCGATGCCACGCATGCAAGACAACCGGAGACCGAAATCCACGCACCGTAGTTCGTCGGCGGTCGCCGTGATCATGTTTCCGAAGGGAAGCACCGGTATCAGAGCGTCTTCGCATTCTTCGACGCCGGCGGGAATGGCGAATCTTGCGTAATACGCCGCGGGATCGCCTCCGAGCTCTCGAACAAGCTCGGGATACCCACGCAGGGCCGTGCCGCGGATCATGCCACTCATTCGGCCACCCCCAAGGTGTCGCGAAGTGGTAAAAGTGTGTCGGAAAATGTCAAGACGGTCAATGCCGTGCGCCGCCACGCTACTGGCATGAGCGCACCGGATTTCGATGTACTGATCATCGGCGCGGGACTGGCAGGAGTGGGCGCCGCTTGCCACGTGACAAGAAGCCTCCCGCATAAGAGCTTGGCGTTGCTCGAGCGACGCGAGCACCTGGGTGGCACGTGGGACCTTTTCCGCTACCCCGGCATCCGGTCCGACGTCGACATGCTGACGCTCGGATACGGGTTCCGCCCTTGGCGTAGCCCCGACATAGTTGCGAGAGGTGACAAGATCCGCCAGTACATCGCCGATACAGCAGCCGAGTTCGGCATCGCCGAGAAGATTCTGTATGGATTCAAAGTCTTGAGCGCAGAATGGTCCACCACCCACTGCCGGTGGACAGTGAACGCCGTGCATGAGGCCACCGGGGAGATCCGCCACTACTCTTGTGGGTTCCTCATCAACTGCACCGGTTACTACAACTATGACGTCGGGTATCTTCCCGACTTTCCAGGCGCCGACCAGTTCAATGGGCGATTCGTGCACACTCAGCACTGGCCCCAGGATCTGGACTACACGGGTATGCGCGTCGTCGTAATCGGCAGCGGGGCAACCGCTGTCACCGTTGTCCCCGCAATGGCAAGCGGCGCTGAGCATGTCACGATGCTGCAACGCTCGCCGTCTTACGTGATGTCATTGCCGGCATTCGACAAGGTCTCGGAATTCTTGGGGCGGGTCCTTCCCGAAGAGACGGTGTACGGACTTGCCCGCAAGCGCAACATCGTCATGCAACGCAAGGTCTATCTGGCGTGCAGGCGTTGGCCGCGGCTGTCCCGGAGACTCTTGCTAAGGCACGTTCGTCGACGGGTGGGTCCTTCGATTGACATGCGGCATTTCACGCCTCGATACATGCCGTTCGATGAGCGGCTGTGCGTCGCATCCGACGGCGACTTCTTCAAGGCAGTGAAGTCTGGGTCTGCATCCATCGTCACCGACGAGATCGAGCGCTTCACCGAAGGCGGAATCCTTCTGAAGTCCGGATGTGAACTCGAGGCCGACCTTATCGTCGCGGCGACCGGGCTGAACCTTCAGTTTCTCGGTGGGATGCAGTTGACGGTCGACGGCGTGCCATGTGATCCCAGCACTCGCATGACTTACAAGAGTGTCCTAGTCGAGGACGTGCCGAATTTCGCCTGGTTGTTCGGCTACATCAATGCGGCGTACACGCTCAAGGCCGACATCGCGAGCGCCTACTTGTGCCGGCTGCTCAAACACATGGACGACAATGCATTCGCCGTCGCAAGACCTTGCGATTCCAATGCCTGCTCGACAGCTGCGAGCGTTATGGACGACTTGCATTCTGGGTACATTCGACGCGCGCAAAACCTTCTGCCTCGCCAAGGGTCTGCCGTTCCCTGGAAGGTACTCATGCACTACGAGAAGGACTGTCGGCTGCTGCTCGAGGATCCGATCGACGACGGAATTCTGTCGTTCAGTGGCGCGCCGGTGGGCGCAGTTGCTTGAACCCCTCGCTCTGACCCGATCGCTCAGAACCGGTAATCGCCGAACAACAGCGCGCTGACGCCACTGAGCGAGCGCTCCGTCTCGTCGGCCAACTGCACCACGGACCGCCCGAGCAGTCCGGCGACGGCGTCCGGTAGCGATGCCGCCGGCAGCGACGACGGTTTGGGCCGCAACCGGTCCAGCAGCGACGAACCCGGATACGTGACGATGCGCACCTCGGCGTCGACGTCGATCCCCGCCAACACTTTGGCCCTCGTGATCGCGGCGCGCAGGCCGCCGAGGTGATCGACCAAACCGTGCTCGTGCGCGTCGGCACCGGTCCAAACCCGACCGCGCGCGACGGCGTCGACATCCTCGACGCTCATCTTGCGGCCCACGGCGACCCGCTCGATGAAATCGGTGTAGAGCAGGTCCGCCTCGGCCTCCACGTGTGCATGCTGCTCGTCGGTGAACGGCTCGTTGAGCGACCAGACGTCGGCGTTGCGGTTGGTACGTACCGTCCCGGAGCCGACGCCAAGACGCCCCTTGAGCTCGCGAGCCACCAGCTTGCCCGCCAGCACACCGATCGAGCCGGTAATGGTGCCGGAATTGGCGACGATCTCATCGGCGGCCATCGACACGTAGTAGCCGCCGGATGCCGCGACGGCGCCCATCGACGCGACCACCGGCTTGCCTTTGTCGCGGCTCTGTTGCACTTCGCGCCAAATGGTTTCCGATCCGGTCACCGAGCCGCCGGGGCTGTCCACCCGCAACACGATCGCCGAAACGTCTTCGGCGGCCGCGGCTTCGCGAAGCGCCGCGGCGATCGTGTCGCCGCCCGCGCTCGAACTGCCCAACGGCAGCGGTTGCGTGCCGCCGCGACCACTGACGATCGGGCCGTGCAGGGTCACCACGGCGATCGTCGCCTTCTTGCGTCCGGGGATGGACGGCACGGGCAGAGCCGGGCGTTCCGCCGTGGCACGCGCATAACGCGACAGGAACAGCCGCGGCGGCGCGTCGTCGGAGTCGGCGTCCGCGCCTGCCGTGAAGTCCGGTGCGCCGGCCAGTTCGGCCATGCGTGCATAGGCTTCGTCACGGAAGCCGACGCGGTCGATCAACCTTCCGGCGAGCGCGTCTTCGCGCAGCAACGGCGCCTTGTCGGCGAGCGCGTCGACGTCCTCGGGCTCGAGGTGACGCGACTGTGCGACCGCCTCCAGCACCTGGGTGTGCAGGCTTTGAATCAACCGTTCGTCGGCCTCGCGATGGGCCTCGGTGTAACCGTCTTCGGTGAAACGGTTTGCCGCAGACTTGTATTCACCGCGCGCGATGAACTGCGCCTCGACTCCGATCTTGTCGAGCGCGCCGCGCAGGAACAGTGCGTTCGTCGCAAAACCCACCAGTCCCACCGTGCCCGCAGGTTGCATCCAGACCTCGCGGAATGCTGAGGCCAGGTAGTACGACAGCGTGCCGGGATAGGTCTCGGCCCACGCCAACGACGGCTTGAGGTCGCTGAACGCCGCGATGGCTGAACGCAGTTCCTGCACCGGGCCCGGCGACGCAGCGGGCAGCTGCACCCGAGCGATCAGGCCGGCGACCCGGTCGTCCTCGGCCGCCCGGTGGATCGCCGCGACGGCCTCCCGCAACAGAAGCGGACGGCCCGCCCCGGAGATCAATGCCAGCGGGTCGAACCCGGCGGTCTCGCTCGGCACCGACGTCAGGTCGAGTTCGAGCACGCATCCGTTCGGGACACCGTTGTGGCGGGCGGTGTCGATGCGCCGCGCCAGCGCGCGCACGTCGTCGAGACCGGGGAGTCCGGACATGCCGGGCAGGAAAACGGACATGCTGCGAGCCTACCGACGCCGCGCAGCGCCTCGGCCCGGCGAGCGCGTCTACCGTGGTGCCGTGCGATTCGACATCTCCGTCCCCCAGCGCGTCGCGGGCGGCTTCGATGCCTGCGCCACACGCGACTACCTGATCCGTGCTGAAGCACTGGGCTTCACCGGCGCGTGGACGCTGGAGCAGACGATCGGGCCCTCACCGCTGCTCGCACCGCTGGAGATGCTCGCATGGGCCGCCGCACACACCGAGCGGATCCGCCTGGGGGTGGCCGTCCTCGTGACCTCCCTGCACGAACCGCTTCAACTGGCCTCAGCGGTGACGGCGGTCGACCACCTCAGCCACGGACGGCTCGACCTCGGGGTGGCCCCTGGTGGCGGCACCCGCAAGTTCGCGGCGTTCGGCGTAGAACGGGCCACGTTCGTCGGCAACTTCACCGAAGGGCTCGAGTTGATGAAGGCGGCCTGGTCCGACGAACCCAAGGTGACGTTTCACGGCCGGTTTCGTGACGTCGACGGGCTGCCGATCCAACCCAAACCCGTCCAGCGACCGCATCCGCCGCTCTGGTTCGGCGCCAACGTTCCTCGCGCCATCGCCAGGGCGGTGCGCCACGGCGACGCGTTCCTGGGGGCGGGTTCGTCGACGACGGCCGCGTTCGCCGAAGCGGTCAGAACCGTTCATCACGAACTGGCCGAACAACGAAGGGATGCAGAGGATTTCACTGTCGGCAAGCGCGTGTACCTGATCGTCGACGATGACCCCTTGCGCGCCAGGGAGCGGGTACTGGCCGGCCTGCGCCGCATCTACGGCGGTATGGCCGGCATCGACGAGGTCCCGGTATCCGGCACACCCGCCGACGTGGTCCGCGGGCTGCGCGATGTCGTCGACGCAGGCGCCGAGATGCTACTGCTCAACCCCGTCGGCGAGGATGTCTCCGAAGACCGCGAACAGATGGAACGTCTTGCGGCAGAAGTGATTCCGCAGCTGAAGTGAAGCCGCGTCGACTCGAATGAAGCCCGGTCAGCGCCCCATGAAGCGGCCGTGCTGGGGGCAGTAGACGGCGACCGCCGCGCGCATCAGCCCCGCGGCCTGCCCGCGATCCATACCGGTGCCGGTAAGGCGGTTGACCACACCGCGCACGACAGGAACCGGGTTGGCGCTGCCGTCCAGGCCCGCGGTCAGCATGTCGCAGATACCCTGACCCAACGCAGGCAGGTCGGTTTCACCGAGTGGAATCTGCAGCGCCTCGACGTGATCGGCGAACTTCGCATCGTCGTCCTGGGCGTGGGCGGTCGCCACGCCGCCGAACAACGCGATACCGGCTGCCCCAGCGACGGCAGTGAGACGGCGGAGGTAAGTCATATCTGCTCCTGATGTGTCACGCCTACGCACCATATCGTCGGACGGCGCCTCGCGTTACGACCGCCCGACACGAAAGCCCCCGCCTCCACGGCAGGGGCTCCCGGTCGACGCGGGGTTACAGCTCGGTCGCCGAACCGCCCGCCGAGGAGATCTTCTCGCGGGCGCTGCCGCTGAACTTGTGCGCGGTGACGTTCACCTTCACGGTGAGCTTGCCGTCGCCGAGTACCTTGACCAGTGCGTTCTTGCGCACCGCGCCCGCGGCGACCAGCTCGTCCACACCGACGTCGCCGCCATTGGGGAACAGCTTGTTGATGTCGCCGACGTTGACGACCTCGTACTCGGTGCGGAAGCGGTTGCGGAAGCCCTTGAGCTTCGGCAGCCGCATGTGGATCGGCATCTGACCGCCCTCGAACGTCGCGGGGACGTTCTTGCGGGCCTTGGTGCCCTTGGTGCCGCGACCCGCGGTCTTACCCTTTGAACCCTCGCCGCGACCCACCCGGGTCTTGGCCGTCTTCGAACCGGGCGCCGGTTTCAGGTCGTGCAGTTTGATAGGTGTCATGCTTTAGCCTTCCGCTCTTCGCGCGAGCGCTCATCGCCGGCCTCTACTGCTTCAACTTTGACGAGGTGATGCACGGTCTTGATCAGGCCGCGCGTCTGCGCGTTGTCCTCGCGGACTACGGACTGGCGAATCTTGCGCAGCCCCAACGTCCGCAGGCTCTCCCGCTGCTTCCAGCGTGCACCGATGGTGCTGCGCACCTGGGTGATCTTCAGCTCTGCCATTTACGACGACCCTTCACGCGCTGCCGACGCGGCAAGCGCCTCGGCCTCCCGGCGCGCCCGCAGCATGCCCGCAGGCGCCACATCTTCGATCGGCAGCCCGCGTCGGGCGGCGACCTCTTCGGGACGCTGCAGCAGCTTCAGCGCGGCAACGGTGGCGTGCACCACGTTGATCGCGTTGTCGCTGCCCAGCGACTTGGCCAGGATGTCGTGCACGCCGGCGCATTCCAGCACCGCGCGAGCCGCACCGCCGGCGATCACACCGGTACCGGGGCTGGCCGGACGCAGCATCACCACACCGGCGGCGGCTTCGCCCTGCACCGGGTGGGTGATGGTGCCGCCGATCAGCGGAACCCGGAAGAAGTTCTTGCGTGCTTCTTCGACGCCCTTGGCGATGGCGGCGGGAACTTCCTTGGCCTTGCCGTATCCGACACCGACCATGCCCTTGCCGTCGCCGACGATCACCAGCGCGGTGAAGCTGAACCGGCGGCCACCCTTGACCACCTTGGAGACGCGGTTGATCGAGACGACGCGCTCGAGGTAGTTGCTCTTGTCGCCGCCGTCGCGGCCACGACCGCCACGGTCGTCGCGGCGACCACGTCCGTCGCGGTCGCCCCGCGACCCGCGGCCGTCCTGGGGGCCGCCGGCTGTTGCCTGTTCGGCCATCATGCAGTCCTTCCCATTGTGTTGAGCTCAGTCATCAGAATTCCAACCCGCCTTCGCGCGCCGCATCGGCCAGCGCCGCGATCCGTCCGCCGTAGGTGTACCCACCGCGGTCGAACACGACCTTGTCGATCCCTGCGGCCTTCGCGCGCTCGGCGATCAGCTGACCGACCCGCACGCTGTGGGCTTTCTTGTCACCGTCGACCGCCCGCACATCGGCCTCGATCGAGGACGCCGCGGCCAGCGTGGTGCCGTTGAGGTCGTTCACCAGCTGCACGTGGATGTGCCGCGACGAACGGTTGACCACCAACCGCGGCACCTCTGCCGTGCCGGAGATCTTCTTACGCAGGCGAGCGTGCCGACGCAGCCGCGCCACCCGCCGGGTCTCAGAGATGTTCTGGCCCACGGGCTTGCGCGTCGGCGCTGCCGAATTTGTTGTCGAAGCCATTTACTTACCTGTCTTTCCGACCTTGCGGCGGATCTGCTCGCCCTCGTAGCGGATGCCCTTGCCCTTGTAGGGATCGCTCTTGCGCAGGCGGCGGATGTTCGCCGCGACCTGGCCGACCTTCTGCTTGTCGATGCCGGAGATCGAGAACTTCGTCGGTGTCTCCACCGCGAACGTCACCCCCTCGGGGGCGGTGATGACCACCGGGTGGCTGTAGCCCAACGCGAACTCGAGGTTGGAACCCTTGAGCTGCACGCGGTAACCGACACCGAAGATCTCCATCTTGGTGGTGTAACCCTGGGTGACGCCGGTGATCAGGTTCGCCACCAGCGTGCGCGACAAACCGTGCAGCGAACGGCTGCGCCGCTCGTCGTCGGGTCGCGACACCACGATGGCGCCGTCGTCGTCACGGGCGACCCGGATCGGTTCGGCCACTGCCAGTTCGAGAGTTCCCTTGGGCCCCTTGACCGACACGTTCTGCCCGTCGATCGATACGTCGACCCCGCTGGGGACGGGGACCGGCTGCTTTCCAATACGCGACATTTGAGCTCTACTCCCTCTCGCCTACCACACGTACGCGAGGACTTCGCCGCCCACGCCCTCTTGGGCTGCCTGGCGGTCGGTCCGGAGCCCCGACGACGTGGAGATGATCGCCACGCCGAGGCCGCCGAGAACCCGCGGCAGATTGGTGGATTTCGCGTAGACCCGCAGACCGGGCTTGGACACGCGGCGCAGGCCGGCGATGCTTCGCTCCCGGCTGGGGCCGTACTTCAGTTGCACGACAAGCGACTTGCCGACCCGAGCATCCTCGGTCCGGTAATCGGCGATGTAGCCCTCTTTCTTCAAGATCTCGGCGATGTTGGCCTTGAGCTTGGAGTGGGGCAGTGTCACCTCGTCGTGGTACGCCGAATTGGCGTTGCGCAGACGTGTCAAGAAGTCTGCGATCGGGTCCGTCATAGTCATGACAGCCGGTTCACCTTTCTCGCGGTGGTTCCCGGTATCCGGGCCTACCGCAACCTGTTTGGTTGGTCTGGTCGGTTCGGGCTGGGTTACCAGCTGCTCTTCTGCACGCCGGGCAGTTCGCCGGCGTGTGCCATCTCGCGCAGGCAGATCCGGCACAGGCCGAACTTGCGGAAGACGGCGTGCGGCCGCCCGCAGCGCTGGCAGCGGGTGTAGGCGCGCACCTTGAACTTCGGCTTCTTGTTGGCCTTGTTGACCAGTGCCTTCTTTGCCATAACTCAGTTCTCCTTGAACGGAAAGCCCAGCGCCCGCAGCAGCGCTCGTCCTTCGTCGTCGGTCGTCGCCGTGGTGACGACGGTGATGTCCATGCCACGGGGGCGGTCGATGGAGTCCACATCGATCTCGTGGAACACCGACTGCTCGGTGAGTCCGAAGGTGTAGTTGCCGGTGCCGTCGAACTGCTTGGGCGACAGCCCGCGGAAGTCGCGGATACGCGGCAGCGCAATCGAGATCAACCGGTCGAGGAATTCCCACATCCGGTCGCCGCGCAGCGTGACGCGGGCGCCGATCGGCATGCCCTCGCGAAGCTTGAACTGGGCGATGGACTTACGCGCCCGGCGCACCTCCGGCTTCTGACCGGTGATCAGTGCGAGATCGTTGACCGCACCGTTGATCAGCTTCGCGTCACGGGCGGCGTCGCCGACGCCCATGTTGACGACGACCTTTACCACGCCGGGGATCTGCATGACGTTCGCGTAGCCGAACTCCTTGGCCAGCGCATCGCGGATCTCTTCGCGGTAGCGCTGCTTGAGGCGCGGCAGGGCCTTTGCGGTGTTTTCGACAGTGGTCATGTCAGTTGATGTCCTTGCCGTTGGTCTTGGCGATGCGGACCTTCTTGCCGGTCTCCTCGTCAACCCGGTACGTGATGCGGGTCGGCTTGCCGTCGGAGTCGACGACCATCACATTGGAGACGTCGATCGGCGCCTCCTGGGTGACGATGCCGCCGGACTGTGCGCCGCGCTCGTTGCTCGACACCGCCGTGTGCTTCTTGATCCGGTTGACGCCCTCGACGAGGACTTTGTTGCGCGCCGGGTAGGCGACCAGCACCTTGCCCTTGGCGCCCTTGTCCTTGCCGGAGATGACGAGCACGGTGTCGCCCTTGTGGACCTTCATCTACAACACCTCCGGAGCAAGCGAGACGATCTTCATGAAGCGCTTCTCGCGCAGTTCGCGGCCGACCGGACCGAAGATGCGGGTACCGCGCGGGTCGTTGTCGGCCTTGATGATGACGGCGGCGTTCTCGTCGAACTTGATGTAGCTTCCGTCGGCGCGACGGCGCTCCTTGACGGTGCGCACGATGACGGCCTTCACGATCTCGCCGCGCTTGACGTTGCCGCCGGGAATGGCTTCCTTTACGGTCGCCACGATGACATCGCCGATGCCGGCATAGCGCCGCGACGAGCCGCCGAGCACGCGGATGCACAGGATCTCCCTGGCGCCCGTGTTGTCGGCGACCTTGAGCCGCGATTCCTGCTGAATCACTCGATCTCCTCGACCTGGTTTTTGTATGCACGCCAGATACCGACCTGGACGTACGCGGTCTTGCTGTCACCGAAAGGCACGCGGGGCCCGCCGCACGCGACTGGCCGAGGTCTGCCCAAGGCAACCGCTTGATTCTATGGGAGGACCTGCAGGAAGCCAAATCGTCGCTGATCACGCCCTCCCCTGCGGCGCGAGCGTGCGTGTTTGTCGACGACCCGCCGCGGATTCTCGACGCTTTTCGCACGCTCGCGGGACCCCGAGCGTCCTGTAATCAGCGACGTCGTTTCGACTCGATGGGTGATCGCTCAGGGAATGACGATGCCGAACTCCCCCAGCAGCGGCGAGCCGAGCGGGTCGAAGCCCGCCGTCTGGGCGGGAGCTTCGACGTGCACCGCCACCAGGTAGTCGCCGGTGCTCGTCGGGATATGGGCGAGCCGGTCGCCGAACTGCACCGCGGGTCCCGGCGAGCCCGCCCACGACCCGAGCAGCTTCTGACCGCTGTAGCCGCACAGTTCGGCCGGCAGCACGCTCAGCGTGCTGATATCGGCTGCCGCCACAGCGTCGTCGGCATAGCGTTCGAACGCTTCGGCCGGCGGCAGCGTCGTCTCGGCAATGGTGACCGTCGCCCACATCCCGTCCGGCCCGGTCAGCCGCAGCGCGACATCCCCCTGTCCCGCCGCCGTGAACCATCCCGCCGGTAGAGCCACCGTGATCTTGGGCGCCGCCGGATCAGGCACCGCGGCCGACACCTGATCGGGGTGCGGCGTGCCGCAAGCGCGATCGGCCGCCGACGGTTGTGGGGTCGGCACGATGCCCGGCTGGGCGGTGTCAACCGGCGGGTCGGACGGCGCGGTCGACGGCGGCGTCGCGGTGGCGGAGATCGTCGTGTCGGAGACGACGGCCTCTTCTGCGATCGGTACGCCTTCGCTGTTGTCGACACACGCGGTCAGCAGCCACGTCAGAGCGATCGCCTGCCCCACGGCGTACTTCATCGAAACCGTACCGCCTCCATGCTCGGTGTGATCAGTCCTTCGCGAAGGCGCGCGCGAACTCCCTCTCCAGGTCCAGATACGGCTTGCCCGAGACGTCGATGTTGACCTCGACGATGGTGCCACCGGTGAACGCAAACGGCGGCCTGTACGAGCCCGAAACCGGAGATCCGGCGTTCCTGCCGATGCTCAGACTCGCGCCGGCGAGCCCGAACGTCCCCGGATGGACGCGCATTTCGCGCAACGTCGCGACCTGCTGGTCATCGATATACAAAGCCGCGTCTCCGATCGGGGTGTGGCTGCCCTCGGCGGTTCCGGTGCGCACATACGCGACCCCGAACGAGTGCCGCCCCAACGGCACCGCATCCGGCGACGACATTCGCTGCTCGTCCTCGCCCAGGAAGTTGTACACGTAATGAAGCCGCCCGTCCTGCACGAACATCACGTGACCGCCGTGCGCGCCACCGTGTTTGAAGATCACGCCTTCGGCGCCCGACGTGTCGATCACCATCTCGGCCATGGCCGCGAACGACCGCCCTTGTATCTCGACCGCGGCTCCCATTCCGACGTCGGCGGTGCCGGGGTAGTACCGGTACGAGTCGCGCCGGCCCGCCACCCCCGGCCGCCACCGCGAAATGGTGTCGAAAATGTTCAGGTCGCCAAGCGGCAGGCCGTTGTACTTGTCGGCCTCGGCGAACCACAGCTTGGTGAGTTCTTCGAGCTTGTCCGGGTTTTCGGCGGCCAGGTCGTGGCACTGACTGCGGTCGGCTTCGATATGGAACAGCTCCCATCGGTCGCTGTCGAAATGTGACCAACCTGCCGGTGATGCGGCGTGCACGGTGTTGGCGAACCAGCCGTCGTGCCAGATCCCCCGTGTGCCGAGCATCGTGTAGAACTGCGTGCGCTTGTCGGTTGCCGCCGACGAATCCCGCAGTGCCGCCTCGAAACTCACCCCGTCCAGCGGCTTCTGGGGCACTCCTTTGACCGTGTCGGGCGGGGTGATGCCGAGGAGCTGATAGATCGTCGGTGTGACGTCGCAGACGTTGATGTAGCTGTCTAGCACCTCGCCGTGTGCGGCGATCCCCTTGGGCCAGGAGACGATTGCGGGGTCCGCGATCCCTCCTTCGTGTGAGGCGTAGCGCTTGAAAAGCTTGTACGGGGCGTTGAACGCCATCGCCCAGCCGGTCGGATAGTGGTTGTAGGTCTCCGGGCCGCCGAGGTTGTCGATGAGACGGAGGCCGTCCTCGACGGTGTCGATGTATCCGTTGAAGAACTTGACCTCGTTCACCGAGCCATTCGGGCCGCCCTCGCCGCTCGCGCCGTTGTCGGAGATGACGACGATGATCGTGTTGTCGAGCTGACCCGAGTCCTCCAGATAGTCGATGATGCGACCGATCTGCGCATCGGTGTAGGACAGGAATCCGGCGAACACTTCGGCCATGCGCGCGAAAAGGCGCTTCTCGTCGTCGCCGAGCTCGTCCCATGGCCGCACCGTGTCCTGTGTCGGCCACGGTTCACCGTTGGGCCCCTTGACGTCTCCGTACGGATTGATCGGCGAGAGTTCAGTGTCGGAGGGCACGATGCCGAGCTTCTTCTGGTTGTCCAGCACGATCTCGCGGTATCGCTCGTAGCCCATGTCGAACTTGCCGGCGTAGCGGTCGGCCCACTCGGCGAAGACGTGATGCGGGGCGTGTCCGGCTCCTGGGCAGACGTACGAGAACCACGGCTTGTCCGGTGCGATCACCTTCGCATCGCGGATGAACTCGATGGTTTTGTCTGCCAAATCCTTTGACAGGTGGTAACCCTCCTCTGGTGCGGCCGGCGGCGCGACGGGGTGGTTGTCGTAGACCAGCTCCGGGTACCACTGATCGGTTTCGCCGCCCATGAACCCGTAGAACCGCTCGAAGCCGCGCGACAGGGGCCAATGTCGTTTGGTGGAGGCCAGATTCGACTCCTCGAGCGGCGTCAGATGCCACTTGCCGACGCAATAGGTGTTGTATCCGTGTTCGGCCAGCACTTCGGACAGGAGCGCGGTGTCGAACGGGATCCGCCCGTTGCAGCCGGGGAAGCCTTCGGTGAACTCCTCGATGGTCGCCATGCCGACGGTCGTCGGGTTGCGGCCGGTCAACAGGGACGCCCTGGTCGGCGAGCAGAGCGCGGTGGTGTGGAACTGCGACAGTCGAACGCCGCGTTCGGCGATACGGCTCATCGTGGGCATCTCGACGAGGCCGCCGAAGCAGTCCCATGTGGCGATACCGATGTCGTCCCAGACGAGGTAGAGCACGTTGGGGGCGCCTTCGGGGGCGGTCGGTGCAGCGTACGGGCCCCAGTCCGGTTCCGAGTCGCGAATGTCGAGTTCGATCTTGCCGTTGAATTCGGTTGCCATGCCCAGCCTTGTCCGGTGTCGCGTCGCAGTGTGGCCCGGAGATTACACGTGGGGTGTCTCGGTTAGCTGACGATTCGACGACGACGCCGTCACCGCCCGTCTGGTCAGCCACCACTGAACAATTCCGAGAGGAACCGTCCACCCCAGCCATGCACCGACTCCGGCTGCAAACCATTGGAAATGTTCGGCATTGCCACCAAAGACGTTGTCCTGCAACGGTCGAAAGGAGACATAGATGACAGGCGTCCAGATTCGGTTGGTGATGACAGACAGTGCCAGCGCCGCGCTGCGCACCATGTTCCGCCGGTGCTCGGAGATAAGGCGACTCCGGGCCGCGGCATAGCCCCTCGCGGTGAACCACAGCCACAACGCGCCCAACGTCACGTTGCTGACAGCCAAAAGTGGTCCGAACGGAGTGACCGCGCCGATCACCATCGCGGACACGGCGGCCGGAAGTGCAGCGACGACGTAGACGCGACCGCAACGGCGATGCAGTGCGGGGTGAGAAGTACGAAGCCGAGGCCAGATCTGCACCACCGCCGCGACCATCGCGACGCTCGCGAACATGACGTGAAACACCAACAGCGGGTAGTGCAGCCAGAACGTGGCAGGCACCCGGGTGCCGCCGGCCAGATACGGGGGTACGGAGAAGCCCAGAAAGCACGCCACGACGACTGCGAGTGCAAGCGCCCACCGGTGAGAAGTATGACGAGATGCGTATGACATACGCACAGAGCGTACGGCATACGCGCTCGATGTCCAGTGGCTTAGGCTGACCATCGATGAGCGAATCCCTACCGCGTGCACTGAAGCTCCTCTGGAATGAGCCGAGCGAGCCCGCACGCTCCACTGGGCTGAACCGGGAGCGCATTGTGCGCACCGCCGTTGAACTGGCCGACGCCGACGGTCTGGACGCACTGTCCATGGCCCGACTGGCCGAGCGTCTGGGGTGCGGCACGATGTCGCTGTACCGACATGTCGCCAACAAGGACGAGCTCGTGATCTTCATGTCGGCTGTTGCGGTCGGCCGTCCACCAACCGGTGCGCCCGCCAATTGGGCTGAGGCACTGACGAATTGGGCAGACGGATTGTGGTACGTCTACCACCGGCACCCGTGGGTGTTACAGGCCGTGTCTGCCGGGCCGCCGGCCGATCCGGGCCAGGTGGCGTGGCTGGACGCGGGGCTGGCCGCCCTCGCCGACACCGGGCTCAGCGAGCGTGACAAGTTCGCCGCGGTCATGGCGGTCCTGCACTTCGTCCGTGGCGCAGCGGCAGCCGACATCGAGGCTGGTCGAACCGATTGGCCGGGCTATCCGGCGCTCCTTCGGGGCCTGCTCGACCCGGAGAAGTTCCCGGCACTGGCCGCAGCGCTGCATGAGGGTGTCTTCGACCCCACCGACAACGACCCTTCCGCCGACTTCCGTTCCGGATTGGGTCAACTGCTCGACGGCATCGCCACCAGGATCGGTTAGCGGACGCGACGACGCCCGCGACCGGTGGATATTCGACCAACACGTGCAGATCGGCCAATTCGTATACCGTTTCGCATTGTGACTCGCTCGTTTCGGCGTTTCGATGAGTGGCTCAACCGCCAACTCGAAGAATGCGCACGCAATGCCGGCACGGACGTGGAAACCTACGTCGCACGTGCGGTCGCAGCACAAATGGTCGCCGACCAGATGCGCACAAACGTCTCGGCGAAGGAACTGCTCTCGCACCTGTCCGAATCAGGAGTGCTGAACAGCGATGCCATGCCGGACGTGTCGACGGTGGTAAACGACCCCGATCGACTGAGCTCACTGCGCTCGACCGGACTACTCGACTCGCCGCCGGACCCTGCCTATGACCGGATCTCCCGAGCGGCCGCAGAAGCGCTGGGGACCCCGTTTGCGGCGGTGAGCCTGGTCGATGCCGACCGTACGTTCTACAAGAGCACCGCCGGGATGGGCAAGCTCTCGATCGAGGACCGAGCGATGCCGTTCGACCAATCCATCTGCCAGTACACCGTGGCCGATGGAGCCGCTCTGGTCATCGAAGACGCACGGACCGACCCCGTGTTCATGAACCACCCCGTGGTGCGCGGCGGTGCGATGGCCGCCTACCTCGGCATACCCCTGATCGATCAAGATGGCCACGCGATCGGCACGCTGTGTGTGTCCGACAGCAAGCCAAGGCAGTGGAGCACCGGCCATGTCCAGATTTTGAGCGACCTCGCGCAACTGACTACGGAACGAATTTTCAGCGTCCCTCCCACTTCAAACGCCCGATAACGGAACTTCAGCAAACCTGGATATCCGTGGTACGCCAACGCGCGTGTTCAACGATTGCCGTGACTGCGCTTTTTGAGATCGGGGTCGGTACAGTGCATCTAACATAGTTGCCAGTTCCGTCCGAGAGAGTGATAAATGCAGCTTAAGGCGGATGTCTCGGAGCACGCGCCTAGTAGCCGTCCGACGGTGCCGCGGTTGAAGGTCGTGCCGGCTCCTTCGCCCAATCCGACACCCCGCTGGGTCGAAGTTCTCCGTGTCGATCCGTGGTACTCGGTGATCACCGTGGCGATCGACGCCATCCTGGCCGTGGCCGCAGTGGCGCTGGCCCAGTGGTGGATCCCGGGCGACATGGAGCAGGACCGCAACATCGCCCTGTTCTCGTGGCTTTTCGTCCCGATGCTGCTGATCGTGATGACCACCCGGTCGATGTATCGACAGAAGCTGAACGAGGGCTTCCTGGACCAGTTCGAGCCCGTGGCAACGTCGATCGCGGTGGCCGCTTTGGCCACGTTGACGCTGATGGTGCTCCTGGTGCCCCGGCTGCCGGTCGGTGAGGTTCTCACGCCGTATGTCCGCCCGAGCGAGCTCGTCCTGAAGATCTGGGTGTTCGCCGCCATTCTCATTCCCGTGGTGCGCCTGGCTCGGTCGTTGGTGAACCGATGGCTGCGCAGAAGGTTCGAAGTCGGCAGGCCGGCACTGGTCGTCGGCTCCGGTCCGGTCGCCCATCAGCTCATTTCCCGCATGCGTCAGATCCGGGACTACGGCATGTGCCCGGTCGGTGTATTGGACGACACGCGGCCCACAGATGTCGAGATGTTCGACGTCCCTTACCTGGGTGGTACGAACGAACTCGAAAGCGCCGCGCGCGCCACGCGGGCCGAGGAGCTCATCATCGCCCCGTCGCCGTTGCCCGACGAACACCTTTCGCGGACCGCGCAATTGGCTCAGGAACTCGGGTTGCGTGTGCGCGTGGTGCCGCGGTTGATGGACTCGGTGGGCAGCGGCACCCGAATCGAGCACATGGGCGGCGTACCGCTCATGGTGCTGACCCGCGTCAATCCGAAAGGCTGGCAATTCGCCGTCAAGCATGGCGGTGATCGCGTGGCCGCGCTGGTCGGACTTGTGCTCATCTCGCCGTTGCTGCTCGTGCTCGCGATGGCGGTGAAATTCAGCTCGCCGGGCCCGATCTTCTTCAGTCAAGAGCGGATCGGACGCGACGGAAAGGTCTTCGGGTGCTTGAAGTTCCGTACCATGCGACAACCCGAGAAGGCCGCTGCGGGTTTCGAACCCGAGAAGGGTACGGCGCCGGGCGGAGTCGAGGGCGAGGACCGACGCACCCGCATCGGCCGCATCATGCGCAAGGCATCGCTGGACGAACTGCCTCAACTGATCAACGTGCTACGTGGAGAGATGAGCCTGGTGGGTCCGCGCCCCGAGCGGCCGGAGTTCGTCGAGTTGTTCGAGATGCACGTGCGTCGCTACGGCCAACGCCACCGGGTGAAGGCGGGCATGACGGGTTGGGCCCAGGTGCACGGTTACCGGGGACAGACCTCGATTGCCGACCGCGCCGAATGGGACAACTACTACATCGACAACTGGTCGCTGCTTTTGGATTTCAAGATATTGCTCCTGACCGTGCTGGCGGTCCTGCGGCCTGCAGAAGACTGAGCGCAGAGCGAAAACCCCCGACACATTGAAGTGTTCGGGGGTTTTCCTTGCGGTCCAGCCTATTTGGCCTTCTCGAGAATCTCGACGAGCCGCCAGCGCTTGGTCGCCGACAGCGGACGCGTCTCCATCAGCGACACCCGGTCGCCGATGCCCGCGCTGTCGTCCTCATCGTGTGCCTTGACCTTCTTGGTGGTGCGGATGATCTTGCCGTAGAGCGGGTGGCTCTTACGATCTTCCAGCTCGACCACGATGGTCTTTTGCATCTTGTCCGAAACCACGTACCCGATGGCCGTCTTGCGGCGGCCCCGCTCCTCGTCCTTGCGCGGGGTGTACTTGGGCCCTTTTGCAGCGTTGTCTGCCATTGTTACGAATCCTCACCCACGGGTCCGGAGGCCAGACCCAACTCACGTTCGCGCAGCACGGTGTACACGCGCGCGATTTCCTGACGCACCGTACGAAGCCGGCGGTTGTTCGACAATTGGCCGGTCGCCATCTGGAAGCGCAGGTTGAACAGCTCTTCCTTGGACTCGCGCAGCCGATCCTTCAATTCGTCGTCGGTCAGCTCGCGCAGTTCGCCCGGCGTCACTCCCACTGCCATCAGAAGTGCTCCTCTCGGGTGACGATGCGTGCCTTGATCGGCAGCTTGTGGATCGCACGGGTCAGCGCCGCCCGGGCGGTCGCCTCATCGGGGTAGCTCAACTCGAAGAGCACGCGGCCCGGTTTGACGTTGGCCACCCACCACTCGGGCGAACCCTTACCGGAACCCATGCGGGTTTCGGCCGGCTTCTTGGTCAGCGGGCGGTCCGGGAAGATGTTGATCCACACCTTTCCGCCACGCTTGATGTGCCGGTTGATCGCGATACGAGCGGACTCGATCTGCCGGTTGGTGATGTACGCGTGCTCGAGCGCCTGGATACCGTAGTCACCGAAGCTCACCGTCGTGCCGCCGCTGGCGATGCCGCGCTGCCTCGGGTGGTGTTGCTTACGGTGCTTGACCTTGCGGGGAATCAACATGATTCAGCTCTCCGTATTTTCTGTCGGCGTCTCGGCCGCAGCTGCGGCCTGCGAAGCCGCGGCGTTGTCTGCGACGCTTCCGGCCGGAGCCGTGCCGCTCTCGGAGCCGCCCGAAGCGGCACGGCCGGCTTCGGTGCTCGTCGCGGTGGTGCCCGATGCGCCGCTGCGACGCGGCCGGGTGCCCGAAGGACGCTCACGACGCGGGCGATCCGCACCGGCGGGCACGGCCGCGGCCAGCTCACGCTTGCCACCGACAATGTCGCCCTTGTAGATCCACACCTTCACGCCGATACGGCCGAACGTCGTCTTGGCCTCGTACAGGCCGTAGTCGATGTCGGCGCGCAGCGTGTGCAGCGGCACGCGACCTTCGCGGTAGAACTCCGAGCGGCTCATCTCGGCGCCACCGAGGCGACCGGAGCACTGCACGCGAATTCCCTTGACGTTGGGCTGACGCATCGCGGACTGGATCGCCTTGCGCATGGCGCGGCGGAAGGCCACGCGGTTGGACAGCTGCTCGGCAACGCCTTGGGCCACCAACTGCGCCTGCGACTCGGGATTCTTCACCTCGAGGATGTTCAGCTGCACCTGCTTGCCGGTCAGCTTCTCCAGGTCGGCGCGAATGCGGTCGGCTTCGGTGCCACGGCGGCCGATCACGATGCCCGGGCGTGCGGTGTGGATGTCCACACGCACGCGGTCCCGCGTGCGCTCGATCTCCACGTCGGCGATGCCGGCGCGCTCGAGACCGGTGGCCAGCAGCCGTCGGATCGCGACGTCTTCCTTGACGTAATCCTTGTACTGCTTATCGGCGTACCACCGGGACTTCCAGTCGGTGGTGATACCGAGCCGGAAGCCGTGGGGATTGATTTTCTGGCCCACTACTCCGAGCCCTCCTTCGCATCGGACGCTTCAGCAGTCGATTTCTCAGCCTTGGTGCCGGCTTTCGCTTCGGCCTTCTTGGGCGCTGCCTTCTTGGCTGGTGCCTTCTTGGCGGGCACCTGCTCTGCGGTTTTGTTGGCGGGAGCCTTCTTGGCCGCTTCAGCGCTCTTGGCCTTACTGCCCTGAGCGCGACGCGCCCGAGCCGCGCTGGCCGACTGGCCGCCGCCACGCTGCTCCTGGCTCACTCTGCTTTCCACGATCACCGTGATGTGGCTGGTGCGCTTGCGAATCCGGAACGCACGGCCCTGCGCGCGTGGCCGGATGCGCTTGGCGGTCGGCCCCTCGTCGGCGTAGACGGTCGCGACCACGAGAGTGGACGGATCCAGGCCCTCGTTGTTCTGCGCGTTGGCCGCGGCGCTCGCGATGACCTTGGCGACCGGCTCGCTGGCCGCCTGCGGAGCCCACCGCAGGATGTCCAGCGCTTCGGACACCGACTTACCGCGCACCAGGTCGATGACGCGGCGCGCCTTCGTCGGCGATACGCGCACAAAGCGCGCCTTCGCCGTCGCGGACGGATATTCAATCGCTGTAGTCATTAGCGCCTCTTCGCCTTCCGGTCATCCTTGATGTGACCCTTGAAGGTGCGGGTGGGGGCGAACTCGCCGAGCTTGTGCCCGACCATCGCCTCGGTGACGAACACCGGGACATGCTTGCGGCCGTCATGCACCGCAAAGGTGTGCCCGATGAAGTCGGGGATGATGGTCGACCGACGCGACCAGGTCTTGATGACCTGCTTGGTGTTCTTCTCGTTCTGCGCGTCGACCTTCTTCAACAGATGGTCGTCGACGAACGGACCCTTCTTCAGGCTGCGTGGCATATTCCTTGTACCTGCCTACTCTCAGCGCTTCTTGCCGGTGCGCCGGCGACGGACGATGAGCTTGTTGCTCGCTTTGTTCGGCTTGCGGGTGCGGCCTTCGGGCTTGCCCCACGGGCTCACCGGGTGACGACCACCGGAGGTCTTACCTTCACCACCGCCGTGGGGGTGGTCGACCGGGTTCATCACGACGCCACGGACGGAGGGGCGCTTGCCCTTCCACCGCATGCGACCGGCCTTGCCCCAGTTGATGTTTGCCTGCTCGGCGTTGCCCACCTCGCCGATGGTGGCGCGGCAGCGCACGTCGACGCGGCGGATCTCACCGGAGGGCATACGCAGCGACGCGTAGGTGCCTTCCTTGCCCAGCAACTGGATGCTGGCGCCGGCCGAGCGCGCGAGCTTGGCGCCGCCGCCTGGCCGCAGTTCCACCGCATGCACCAGGGTGCCCGCGGGGATGTTGCGCAGCGGCAGGTTGTTACCCGGTTTGATGTCGGCGTTGGGCCCCGACTCGACGACGGTGCCCTGCTTGAGACCCTCGGGGGCGATGATGTAGCGCTTCTCCCCGTCGAAGTAGTGCAGCAGTGCGATGTTGGCGGTGCGGTTGGGGTCGTACTCGATGTGCGCGACCTTGGCGTTGACGCCGTCCTTGTCGTGGCGACGGAAGTCGATCACCCGGTAGGCACGCTTGTGTCCACCGCCCTTGTGCCGGGTGGTGATGCGGCCGTGCGCGTTTCGACCACCCTTGCCGTGCAGCGGCCGAACCAGCGACTTCTCCGGGTGGTCGCGAGTGATCTCAGCGAAGTCGGAGACGCTGGCACCGCGGCGACCGGGGGTCGTCGGCTTGTACTTGCGAATTGCCATGATTCTCTAGGTCTTCCTCAGTCGCCGGCTTGACGAAATCAAGCCGGTGCTCCGAACAGGTCGATGGGCTTGCTCCCCGCGGCCAGCGTGACGATGGCGCGCTTGGTGCTCTTGCGCTTCCCGTATCCGGTGCGGGTGCGCTTGCGCTTGCCCTGCCGGTTGGCGGTGTTCACCGAGTCGACCTTGACACCGAAGATCTTCTCGATCGCGATCTTGATCTGCGTCTTGTTCGAGTCTGGATGCACGATGAACGTGTAGACGTTGTCCTCGATCAACCCGTACGACTTCTCGGAGATGACCGGCGACAGGATGATGTCGCGGGGGTCAGTGACGGTCGCCATCAGGCCGACACCTCCTCTTTCGCAGTCTGGTTGGCGCTGATGTAGGCGTTGAGCGCCTCCACGCTGAAGATCACGTCGTCAGCGTTCAGCACGTCGTACGTGTTGAGCTGGTCGGGTGAGATCACGTGCACCCCCGGAAGATTGCGCACACTCTTGGCGCTGACCTCGTCGGCGCGGCCGATCACCACGAGCACCTTGTTCTTCTCGAGCTTGCGGTCGGCGACGAGCGTGGCCAGGAACGCCTTGGCGCTCTTGGTCGACGGCGTCTGGCCCGCGACGATCTCGGTGACCGCGTGGATCCGGTCATTGCGCGCCCGGTCGGACAGCGCACCGCGCAGGGCGGCCCGAATCATCTTCTTCGGGGTCCGCTCGCTGTAGTCGCGCGGCTTGGGGCCGTGCACGATGCCTCCGCCGGTGAACTGCGGCGCCCGAATCGAGCCCTGGCGCGCGCGGCCGGTGCCCTTCTGCCGGTACGGCTTCTTACCGCCGCCGCGGACTTCACCGCGCGACTTGGTGGAGTGCGTGCCCTGCCGCGCCGCGGCCAGCTGCGCGGTGACCACCTGGTGCATCAACGCGATGTTCACCTCGACGTCGAACAGCTCAGCGGGTAGCTCGACGGAGCCGTCTTTCGCTCCCGCCGGCGTGTGGACATCAACTTTGAGAGCCATTACTCGCTCCTCTTGATTGCGCTGCGGACCATCACGAGCCCGCCGTTACGGCCGGGGATTGCGCCCTTGATCAACAGCACGCCGTTCTCGGCATCGACCTTGTGCACCACCAGGTTCAGCGTCGTCACGCGGTCGTTGCCCATGCGGCCCGACATGCGCGTGCCCTTGAACACGCGGCCGGGCGTGGCGCAGCCACCGATCGAACCGGGGCGGCGGTGCACAGCCTGCGCGCCGTGACTGGCGCCCTGACCGCGGAAACCGTGCCGCTTCATCGTGCCTGCGAAACCTTTGCCCTTGCTGGTGCCGGTCACGTCGACGTAGTTGCCGTCGGCGAAGATCTCGGCGGTCAGCTCCTGGCCCACCTCGTATTCGGCGGCGGCGGACTCGTCATCGAGCCGCAGCTCGGCCAGATGCCGGCGCGGGTTGACCCCGGCGGCCGAATACTGGCCCGTGACAGGCTTATTGACCTTGCGCGGGCTGATCTCGCCGTAGGCCAACTGCACCGCGCTGTAGCCGTCGCGCTCCGGGGTACGGATACGCGTCACCACATTGGGCCCGGCCTTGACGACCGTCACCGGCACGACCCGGTTGTTCTCGTCGAACACCTGCGTCATGCCCAGTTTGGTGCCCAGAATGCCACGCCGCGGGGCGGCGGATTTATTACCGCTAGCCATGTCCTGGTATCACTTCCTACTGAGATGTCTATTGGATATTGACGTCGACGCTGGCCGGCAGATCGATGCGCATCAAGGCGTCAACGGTCTTCGGCGTCGGGTCGAGGATGTCGATCAGCCGCTTGTGAGTACGCATCTCGAAGTGCTCCCGCGAGTCCTTGTACTTGTGCGGGGAGCGGATGACGCAGTACACGTTCTTCTCGGTCGGCAGCGGCACAGGACCAACCACGCTGGCGCCGGTTCTGGTGACCGTTTCCACGATCTTGCGCGCCGAGGCGTCGATCGCCTCGTGGTCGTAGGCCTTGAGCCTGATGCGGATCTTCTGTCCCGCCACGCTTCTCCTACCTCACTCATACTGGGCCCGGAATCGGGCCGTTCTCACCGGCGCAGTCACGCTGCATGCCGCCGCTGTTCTTCTGTCTGTGGTCCACCGGCCCCCGCGGTCGGGTGTGTCGCCCGCACACGCACTCGTCCGCTCGGAAAATCTTCGCGATCGAGATTGGCACCGGATGCGCCCGGTTGGGCGCCGGTCGTATGCCCCGGCCACGCGGTCCGAACAGGCACCGTCCCGGCTCAAGGCAACCCGAACAGTATGCCCTAGAAAACGGCACGCTCCAAATCCCTGGCCACGGGATACCCGCTGGCCCTGACGCCGGGCCCGGAGGGCCACCGTACCCGTGACTGCAGCGGTGCCGTCGAGTCCGCGTCCGTCCGGGTTCAGCTTCCCAGGCCGGCCCAGAACGCGCACTGGTGTTTCTGCTCGAAATCGGTGATGACGCGGCTGCCGTCCGGTTGCAGCCACATCCGCTCACCCGCGGGCCCGCTGGTCAGCTCCGGCCAACCGGGCCCTGGTGAGCCGGTCGCGACGAACCGCGCCCAGTAGTCGACCATCTCCTCGGACAACCGCTGTTGGGCAGGGTCCAGCGGTGGTGCGCCGCCGACGTCGAACAGGTAGCGAAGCTCCAACGAATGCGCCGCCCCCACCGGGAACGGCGCCTCGAGCAACGGTTCGGGTGCCGGCGCGTCACGGTCGCCGAATTCGTAGGCGTAGACGGGCTGGTCGGCAAGGGCGTCGGCCATCCGGTCGGTCACGCACGCGTATTCGGCCGCCGTCACCGCCGCCGAATACGCCAGCGCGACGTTCCCGCCGTACCGTTCCGGCGGATACCGCGCCGCCACGGCGGGCCCGTGCGGTCCGAACGCCTCGGCCAGCAGTCCGGGGTAGGTCGCGGCGTCGAATGTCCGCCCGCGCAACGCCTGCAGCGCCGCGAACAGCGTGTGTTCGTCTTGCGTGGTGCCGATCATCACCGGCACCCGGGCGGCCTCACCGCTGGTGATTGCGGTGAACGACTTCTCGGGTAGCGCCTCGGTGCCCGCCACCGGACCACTCAGGCGTTCGGTCCCGAACCGGGCGTACGTCAGCGGGGCCGCTAGCCGATCGGCGGGCAGAGACCGTAGGCAATCCGCCGCGACGCGGGGATCGGCGCATCCGACATCGGCTGCGTATGCGGTGCTGGCCTCCTTGGCGGCCGGCAGGTCGTACTGCGCCTGACATGGCGCGCTCTGGATGATCGCCGCGCTGAACAACCCTCGGGACCCGGGCGCGACGAGGTGGTCGCACACCGCCATCCCGCCCGCCGATTCGCCGGCGATCGTGACCCTGTCCGGATCCCCGCCGAATCCGGCGATGTTGTCGCGGACCCACCGCAGCGCGGCTTGCTGGTCGGCGAGGCCGTAGTTGCCGACGTCGCCGCCGGAACCCAACGCGGGATGAGCGAGGAAGCCCAGCGCCCCGAGGCGATAGTTGAGCGTGACGACGACGACGCCGCGACCGGCCAACCGCCGCGCGGGGTAGATGTCTCCGCTGCCGTTCAGGAAGCTGCCTCCGTGGATCCACACCATCACCGGCTGCGGTTCGTCCGACGGCGGCGGCATCCAGACGTTGAGGGTCAGGCAATCCTCGCTGGGCGGGCGTCGGTCGACGTCGGAGCTGGTGTCCTGGATGCAGCGCGAACCGGGGCGAGTCGCGTCACGGAATCCCGTCCACGATTCGACCGGCGCGGGCGACTGCCAGCGCAGTACACCGAGAGGCGGTGCGGCGTAAGGGATTCCAGCGAAGTACCGGTGATCGTCGGCGACGGTCCCGCGGACCGCGCCCGCAACGGTTCGCACCACCCCGGGGTCGTCGGGCACCTCCACCGCAGCGGTCTGACCCTCGGCGCAACCGGAGACCGCGGCGGCCAACAGGACGAGCGCCGCCGCAGCGCGACCGACCCCGCGCCGGACAGGCTGGCCGCCCCTTGCACTCGCCACCTCGCGAGCGTACTGACGCGGCGCGGATCCCCCGGCCCGGACCATCGCTTAGAGTGCATACTTGACAGCTGTCAAGAATGACCCCGAGCGAGGGAACCTATGAGCACGCCGATCATCGCGGACGCCGCTAAGGTGCTGGCCGATCCGAAGGCCTACACCGACGAGGCGGGCCTGCACGCCGCATTGACCCACCTGCGCGAGAACGCCCCGGTGTCCTATGTCGACGTGCCCGACTACCGACCGTTCTGGGCCGTCACCAAGCACGCCGACATCATGACGATCGAGCGCGACAACGAACTCTGGATCAATGCGCCGCGCCCGATGCTCGTCACGGCCGCCACGGACGATCTGTCACAGGCCAACCTCGCCGCCGGCGGCGGACTGCGCACGTTGATCCACATGGACGACCCGCTGCACCGCGACATCCGCAAAATCGGCGCGGACTGGTTCCGGCCCAAGGCGATGCGCGCGCTGAAGGCCCGCGTCGACGAACTGGCCAAGATCTACGTGGACAAGATGGTCGAAAAAGGTCCCGAATGCGACTTCGTCCAAGAGGTCGCGGTGAACTTCCCGCTCTACGTGATCCTGTCGCTGCTCGGCCTGCCCGAATCCGACTTCGGGCGCATGCTCAAGCTCACCCAGGAGATGTTCGGCGGCGACGACGACGAGTTCACCCGCGGCAAGAGCGCGCAGGAATTGCACGAGGTCATCACCGACTTCTTCCGCTACTTCACCGCGCTGACCGCCGAGCGCCGGGCCAACCCCACCGACGACCTGGCATCGGCGATCGCCAACGCGAAGATCGATGGCGAGTACCTCAACGACGTCGACTGCCTGTCCTACTACGTCATCGTCGCCAGCGCAGGCCACGACACCACGAGCGCGGCGATCTCGGGCGGTCTGCTGGCGCTGATCGAGAACCAGGACCAGCTCGCTCGGTTGAAAGCCCACCCGGAGCTGATGGGCACCGCGGTCGAGGAGATGATCCGCTGGACCACTCCGGTCAAGGAATTCATGCGCACCGCCACCGCCGATACCGAGGTGCGCGGTGTGCCGATCAGGCAGGGCGAATCGGTGCTGCTGTCCTACGTTTCGGCCAACCGCGACGAGGACGTCTTCGACGAGCCGTTCCGCTTCGACGTCGGCCGTGACCCCAACAAGCACCTCTCATTCGGTTACGGCGTGCACTTCTGCCTCGGTGCCGCGCTGGCACGTATGGAAATCAACAGCTTCTTCACCGAGCTGGTGCCACGGCTGGAATCGATCGAGTTGGCCGGCGATCCGGAGTTCATCGCGACGATCTTCGTCGGCGGACTCAAACACCTGCCGATCAGATACTCGCTGCGCTGAAGTCGAACCCGTTGTGGCGATGGGAGCCACCCTCGCGGCGCTAAGTGGTGTCGGTCACATAGACTGTGCTTGACACCCGTCAAGTTCGTCATACCGGATGTGAGGGAGCCCATGAGCACGCCGACGATGGACCAGAAATCACAGGAAGCCGCGAAGGTCTTCGCCGATCCCAAGGCCTATGCCGACGACGATCGGCTGCATGCCGCCTTTGCTCATCTTCGGGCCCACAACCCGGTGCCCTATGTGGACCACCCGCCGTACCGGCCGTTCTACGCGATCACCAAGCACGCCGACATCATGGCGATCGAGCGCGACAACAACCTGTGGCTGAGCGAGCCGCGGCCACTGCTTGCGACCGCCGAAGCCGACGACCTGGCACGGGCACAGCTGGAAGCGGGCATGGGACTGCGAACGCTGATCCACATGGACGACCCGCATCATCGCGATGTCCGCAAGATCGGCGCGGATTGGTTCCGCCCCAAGGCAATGCGCGAGTTGAAGGTTCGGGTGGACGAGCTGGCCAAGCGCTACGTCGACAAGATGCGCGACATCGGGCCCGAGTGCGACTTCGTCGAGGACATCGCGGTGCACTACCCGCTCTATGTGATCCTGTCGCTGCTCGGCCTGCCAGAGGAGGACTTCCCGCGCATGCTCAAGCTGACCCAGGAGATCTTCGGCGGCGACGACGAGGAGTACCAGCGCGGCACCACCCCCGAGGAGAAGCTGCAGACGGTGATCGAGTTCTTCGCCTATTTCCACGAGCTGACCGCCTCACGCCGGGCGAACCCGACCGATGACCTCGCTTCGGCGATCGCCAACGGAACCATCAACGGTGAGCCGCTCTCCGATGTGGACACCGCGTCGTACTACGTCATCGTGGCCACCGCAGGCCACGACACCACCAAGGATGCGATCTCCGGGGGCCTCCGCGCGTTGATCGACAATCCCGACCAACTCGCACGGCTTCAGGCACAACCGGAATTGATGGGCACCGCGGTCGAGGAGATGATCCGCTGGACCACGCCGGTCAAGGAGTTCATGCGCACCGCCGCCGAAGACACCGAGGTCCGTGGTGTCCCGATCGCCAAGGGCGAATCCGTCTATCTCGCTTACGCTTCGGCCAATCGCGACGAGGAGATTTTCGACGAACCGTTCAAGTTCGACGTCGGCCGCGATCCCAACAAGCATCTCTCGTTCGGCTACGGGGTGCACTTCTGTCTCGGTGCCGCGTTGGCGCGTATGGAGATGAACAGCCTATTCACCGAACTGCTGCCGCGGCTGGACTCGATCGAGCTGGCCGGGGAACCCGAACTAGCCGCGACGGTGTTCGTCGGAGGGCTCAAACATCTTCCGATTCGGTACTCGCTGAAGTGATCTCGCTCGGCCTCTTCTCGTGGGTGGCCAGGAATCCGTCGACGGAGGCCTCCGCGCACGCGCGGTAGTCGAAGTCGGCCACCGTCGACAGCCTCCCGAGAATCAGCGGGCCGATGAGAAGTGCGATCGTCTGGATCCGGTCCACCTCGTCGAGTTCTTCGGCCGCCTGGGCGCCGTCGAGGATCGCGTCGAAGGGTGCCGAATACAGCGCGATGATGCGTGACCTCAGGGTGCCCACAGCATCCGAATCCGACTGCTGCACTTCGGAGTATGTCCCCACGTCCGGACCGGACGCCATCCATGTCATGGCGGTGATCATCGCGGGCACCTCGGCGATCGACTCCGCCCACCCGACGACGACCGCGATCAGCCGGTCGCGCAGGCTGCCTTCGGCGGGCGGCATCGGCGCCGGATTGAGCAGGCTCATGAACGCCGCCGCCATCAAGTCGTTGGCGCTCGGGAAGTGACGGTACAGCGTGGCCCGCGCGACGTTGGCGGTTCTTGTGACCGCGTCGATCGTGACCGCGCTCGGACCGCCCGCCCGCAGCAGCGTCGTCGCCGCGTCGAGCAGGCGGGCGCGCGACCGGGCCGGCCTCGGGTCGGTGCTCGCCCCGCTCATCGTTTAACCCACCTCCTCGCCGGGAACAAGACTATCGGTCTCCTAACAAGACTGTTAGTCTCGAAAATCTCCTTCGGAAGAGAGCGACGTATGGTCGACACCCTCAGCCGGTCTGACCAGGATATCGGCGCGAGCGTCGCAGACCTGTCCTCCCGTTCGCGCGTCTGGCTACTCACCGTCGCCTGCATGGGCGTCGCGCTGGTGATCAGCTCGATGGTCGCCCTCAACGCCGCCCTGCCCGACATCGCGGTGGAAACCACGGCCACCCAGTCGCAGCTAACGTGGGTGGTCGACGGTTACACCCTGGTGCTGGCGTGTCTGTTGCTGCCGGCCGGCGCGATCGGCGACCGGTACGGCCGCCGCGGTGCTCTGCTCGCGGGTCTCGGTATCTTCACGCTAGCCTCGGGCGTGCCGCTGATCGTCGACGGTCCGCTGGCGCTGATCATCGCCCGGGCCGTGGCCGGCGTCGGCGCGGCGTTCGTCATGCCCGCCACCCTGTCGCTGTTGACGGCCGCATACCCGAAAGCGGAGCGCAACAAGGCCGTCGGCATCTGGGCGGGCGTCGCGGGCTCGAGTGCGGTGGTCGGCTTCTTGGGATCCGGTGTGCTACTTCACTTCTGGTCGTGGCAGTCGATCTTCTGGGCATTCGTCGTCTCGGGTCTCGGACTGTTCGTGCTCACCTGCACGGTGGCCTCGTCTCGCGATCAGGAAGCGACGCCATTGGATTGGCCCGGCGCGGTGCTGGTGGGCGGGGCCGTGGCGGTGTTCGTCTACGGCGTCCTTGAGGCGCCGATCCGCGGCTGGACCCATCCGGTGGTGTACGGATGCATGGCTGTCGGGGTGGCGTTGGCGGCCGCTTTCGCGGTATGGGAGCTGCGCAGCGCGCATCCGCTGCTCGACATCCGCCTGTTCGCCAAGCCGGATTTCACCACCGGCGCCGTCGGGGTGACGTTCTTCTTCCTCGCCAACTTCGGATTCTTCTTCGTCTCAATGCAATACATGCAGTTGCTGCTGGGTTACTCCCCGTTGCAGACCGCGTTGGCGTTGGCTCCCCTGATGGCTCCGGTTCTGCTGCTCAGCATCACCACACCGTGGTATCTGCCGCGACTGGGTCTGCGCCTCGTGGTGTCGACGGGTCTGGCATTGATCGCGGCGGGGCTGTTCTACGCGAGGACACTCGAGGTCGACTCGCCGTACTTGGACTTGGCGCTCCCGCTGCTCATCATGTCCACCGGTATCGGATTGTGCACGGCACCAACAACTTCGGCGATCATGGGTGCGGTGCCCAACGAGAAGCAAGGTGTCGCGTCGGCGGTCAACGACACCACCCGCGAGGTCGGCGCGGCTCTGGGTATCGCGGTGGCGGGCTCGGTGCTCGCCGCGCAGTACAGCGACCGGCTCGCGCCGCATCTGAAGGCACTACCCGAGGCGCTCCGCACGCCCGCATCGAACTCGTTGGCTGAGGCGCTCGAAGTGGCCGCGCGGCTGGGTCCGCAGGGCGACCGGCTCTCTGAGCTCGCGCAGTTGGCCTTCCTGGAAGCCATGCACATCTCGCTGATCGCCCTCGGTGTCCTCTGCGCCGTTGCCGCGGCGTTCATCGCGCTGTGGGCACCCGGCCGAGACGGAAGGCAATTTCGCTTCATTGAGAGGATCGTCTCGCGGTCACACGATGAACTCGGCCGCTCGGTGCCCGACCATGACGATCGTGGCGTGCGGGCCACGGCTGGGGATCACCGGTAGCACGGACCCGTCGACCACCCAGAGCCCCTCGACCCCGCGCACCCTGCACCTCGGGTCCACCACCGCGACGTCGTCGTCATCGTCGCCCATCGGTGCGGTCCCCGAGAGATGCTGCGACGTCGACCATGATGCCTGCCCAACCTCGGCTGCCCCGACGAGATCGCGGGACAACGCGATTCCGGCGCGCAGCTTCTCGACGTCGTCGGGCTCGCTGTCGTAGCGGTGCTCGATGACCGGAGGCACATCGGGGTCGTCGCTGACAACCGTGACGACGCCTCGCGACTTCGGCCGCATCAATGTCACACCGATATGGGGATGGTCGCCGGGGTCGTCGCGCCGCCCGCTCACCATAGCTCCGAAACCGGCTGTGTACGGCCTGATTTCGAGCCAGTCGTCGGTGGTGAGCACGGCCTCGAGAGGTGGGAGTCCGTGTGTTTCCGTCCAGTTCACCGGCAGCACCCACTCGGGGTGGTCCGACATCACCGCTCCCACCGGCAGATTCGCCGCCACTGGTATTCCCACCCGCTCGAGGGTTTCGGGGGGGCCGACGCCCGAGAGCATCAGAAGCTGCGCCGACCCGATTGCTCCGGTGCACAGCACTATCCGGTCCGCCTCGAGATAAGTGGCACCGTCCTGGCTTGCACACTCCACGCCGACCGCGTGCCCGGCGGTGATGCGGATGCGGTGCACGCGGGTATTGGTGAGCAAGGTGAGGTTCGCACGGTCCAAAGCCGGTTGCAGGAAGGCCCCGCCGGGACCCATGCGGGCACCCTGGTGGATGTTCAGCGGCACCGCGCCCACTCCGGCGCCCACCGGTGCGTCGTCCGTCGAACCGTTCAGATCGGTTATCCAAGGATGCCCGGCTTCGGTGGCCGCCGTCACGAACGACGCTGTGCAACCATCGAATTCGGAGACACGCTGTATCCGTATCGGCCCTTCCGAGCCGTGTATGGCGTTGTCGAAGTCGAGGTCGGTTTCGATGGCCCGGAAGTGCGGGAGCACATCCGGCCATGCCCAGCCGGGCAGGCGCCAGTCGTCGAAATCCGACGGGAGCCCACGGCAGAAGTAGCCGCCGTTGACGGCGCCCGATCCTCCGACCACCTCGCCACGCATGAGCATCGCATGACGCAGCGGATCGACGGTCAAGGTGGTCGGGTACCGCCGCACCACTGAACTCGCGGTGCCGATGGGCAGCCGTAGCCCGTCGTTGATCTGCGCCGAGACCCGGGGGTCGGACGGCCCGGGACCCGATTCGACGACGGTGACGGTGCATGCCGGGTCGGCGGAGAGCCGCTCGGCCAGAACGGATCCGGCGCTGCCGGCACCGACGATCAGGACGTCACTGCGGAGGGGAGGTATTGGAGCACTGCGCACGCGGCAGGGTCGTCTCAGGTCCGGATCTGGGGTTTGAGCGCACCGAGATGACGCTCACGGACAACACCAGTCCACAGACCTGCCCCGTAGGCGATATCGTCGAGGCGCTTGAGGGCGATGTAGGTGAGCAGGCCGACCCGTTGGGTTTCGTCTTCGGTGTTTCGGCTCCGGGTCAGCCAGTCGACGACCCCTTCCACCACCGCGGCCACGAGCACGACCTGTCGGCATCGTCGGGACAAGAGTGCCGCGACGAGCGCGACCGGCCAGTAGTGCCGGCAGATCGCCGATGCCAGTTGCATCGCTGCGGACCACAGTCCGTGTGCGGCCACGACGGCGACGTCCTTGGGTTCGGGCTCCACACTCGACAGGGACTTGGCGATGCGCCTGCCGGTGATGGTTGCGACGACGATCGAGGCCAGATATCCGATCGACGAACCCATCGCCATCAGCATCCAGGCCACCAACGTCCAGCCCGAGATCACCAGCGGAGCGGTCTTACCGGGATGACGCACCGACAGCGGTGCGGCGGCTTCACCGTAGAAAGACCTGCGCGAGAACCACTCTCGCAGTTGGGTCCGATGGTCGTGCGCCACCAACGCGATGGGCTCGTAGCGCAGACGCGCACCGGATTCGATGAGTCGCCAGCACAGATCGACATCCTCACCCGAGGTCAGCGTCTCGTCGAAGCCGCCGACCTCCCCCAGCATGGCCCGCCGGCCGATGATCGCGGCACTGGGTACATAGGACACCGTGCCGTAGGGCATCACCGGGGCCTCCCGCAGACCCAGGTCCAGCGAGGAGCGCACCGCCTCGTAGCGGGCGACCACATTGTCCGGTTCGCGGAGGCCGACGATGCGCGGTGCGACCAGGGCCACGGCGGGGTCACAGAAGTGGCCCAGCAGCGCCTCCAGCCAGCCGCGCCGTGGTACGACGTCGCTGTCCAGGAAAGCCACGAAGTCGGTCGTGCACGCGGCCAGACCGGTGTTGCGGGCGGCCGCGGGTCCGCGGCTGCGCTCGTGTCGCACCACCTGGACCCCGGCGTGGACGTCGGCGAAGTCGGCCGCCTCGAGTGGTGTCTCAGAGCCGTCGTCGACGACGACCACCCGCAGACCGCGCACGGCGGTGAGCAGCCGACGGACCCCAGAAGCATTGTCGCGCACCGGTATCACTACGGTTACGTCCCGGTGCGAAGGGCCGCTGGCGGGACGGGGGTGCGCGACCGTCGCGTCGAGAAGGGTCCGGGCCAACTGGGCGCTGACGGCGTCGTGCACTTCGAGCCTGCCGCCATTGAGCATGGTCTGCGCCGCCGGCGCCAACCGAAGGAGGCGGGTCGGGGAGCCGCCGAGTAGGGCCGACCCGTCGCCGAGCACCTTCACCCGGCGGTCCACCTGAACGGCGAAACCGTCGGGCAGTCGCGGTCCCGTCATGTGAGCATCCCGTCGCGGTCGGGTGCCCAGCGCGTGATCCGCCGAAGGCATGTTTCGACCATATCGGGAAAAATGCGGGCGCCGTCCTCCACGGTCGCGGTGGTGGGATCGCCGAGCACACCGACCTCACTGACCGCGGCCACTCCGCCCCGCCGCAGTTCGGGGATCAACTCGCGAAGGGGCGCCATGTTGCCGGGCACCCGCTCGTCGATACGGACGTCCTGCGGCGAAATATGTAGCAATACAGAGGTTTCGGTATGGCCCGCGTGCGCATCGGCACCCGCCACCGTGCACGAGCACCATCCCGCGTCCCGGCCCTCGTAGCGCAGCAAAGCGGTCGCGGCGGCCAGCGCTTCGACGTTGCCGCCATGGCCGTTGACGAAGACCAGCCGTGACGCCCACCGGGATGCCGACCGGCCGTACTCCACCAGCAACAGCCTCAGCGCGGATGTCCCGATCGAAACGGTGCCGCTGAACTCCTCGTGCTCGCCGCTCGCGCCGTAACCGATGGCGGGGGCGACCATCCAGTTCACGCCGTCGGTGTCGGCGAGCCGGTCAGCAACCGCCCCACAAACGGCCGTCGCGATGCGGGTGTCGGTGTCCAGCGGGAGATGAGGGCCGTGCTGCTCGGTGGATCCGACGGGCACGAGGAGGGCTGACGGCTTGCTCTGCAGCTGCTTCGACGTCGCATTCGCGAGCGAGCTGACAGATGGCACCCGCCGATGGTAGGCCGAATTCACCTGTCGTGCGCCAATTGTTGAAGCATGCGCAGCAATTGATTCACCGAATTTCTCGCCGCCGGCGCCGGCGTCGTCCCCCCAGCCCCCTGCGCCCCGCCTGTACCAGCACGTTCCCGACCGCAGGGCCCGCCGTCAGGTGGCCGAACCTCCGGGCACGCCGAGCTCCCGGATGAACCCGGGAGGGACCAGGACGTCGTCGGGCCCAAGATCATGTACCGACGCGCGACCCAGACCCATCAATGCAGAATCGATGCCTCCCCGCAGGACGTCGAGCACATTCTCGACACCGGCCTGCCCGTTGGCGGCCAGACCCCACAGGTACGCCCGCCCGATCATGACCGCGCGGGCACCGAGCGCGACCGCCTTGACCACGTCGCTGCCCCGCCGGATGCCTCCGTCGAGCACCACCTCGATGTCGTCACCGACCGCCTCGACGATCGGCGGCAGGGCGCGAATCGATGCCGGCGTCCCGTCCAGGTTGTTACCGCCGTGATTGGACACCGAGATCGCTGAAACACCGGCGTCCACAGCACGTTTCGCGTCGTCGACACGCATCACGCCCTTGAGCATGAAAGGACCGCCCCACAGCTCGCGCAGCCAGGCGATGTCCTCCCAGGTCGGCGGCGGGGTGCCCATCCACTCGCCGTACGCGGCGAAGAACGGCGGGCCCTCCTCGCCTCGCGAGGCCTGATTGGGAACCCGCAGGTTCGGCGGCCGCAGGGTCTTACCCCACTGCCACATCCACCGCGGTTTGGTCAGCCCTGTCGGAAGCATGCGCACGGTGGTGCGCAGGTCCATCTGCTCGGGGATCTTCGGGCTGCCCCAGTCGCGGCCGTGCGAGAAGCTCCAGTCCGTGGTGACGATCAGACCGACCGCACCCGCCTGCCGCGCGCGCTCGACCCGGGCCGCGATCGCGTCGCGCCCGCCCAGCCAGTACACCTGGAAGAAGAGCTTGGGGTTGGTCGCGATCACCTCCTCGATCGGCTTGCTGGCGAACGACGACAGGCCCATCGCGGTGCCGCGCGCGGCGGCCGCGCGTGCGACCGCGACCTCACCGTCCGGGTGGACCGCCTGCACGCCGGTCGGGGAGATCAGCACCGGCAGCGAAATCTGTTGTCCCATCACGGTGGTGGCGAGATCGCGCTTCTCCGTGGCGCCGACGACGTGCGGCGCGAAGCCCAACTCGGCGAACGCCTCGACGTTGTCGGAGACCGTCACGCCCTTCTCGCTGGCGGCGATGAGCGCCGAGTAGACCGGCTTGGGAAGCCTGCGCTTCGCCCGCTCCTGAGCGGCGGCGACCGTTTCGAACCAGGTGTCGGCCATGATCACACCGGACTTTCGTTGCAGAGACGTTTCGGAGGCGCCCCGGCGCCGACATCGGATCGGGGAGGCGCCCCGGCGCCGACATTCGATCGGGGAGGCGTCGTGAGCAGCTTCAGCATCACCGGACCGGATCGCGAGTGGTCGACGCTGGACTTCGGCTTGACCCGATCTTGAGCCAGGGCGGGAGCGCCGTAGCCCTCCACGCACTCGGGGTCCGGGCCGTCCATCGGCAGCCCGGTGAAGAACTTGGCGGCCATGCACCCGCCGCGGCAGCTGTCGTAGTGCCCGCAACTGCCGCACGCACCGGCGGACTGCGGTTCGCGCAGCTCGCGGAAGAGCGGCGCGTTTTGCCAGACATTCTGAAAACCGCCGTCGGTCAAGATGTTTCCGGCGTGGAACCGGTCGTGGATGGCGAACGGGCACGCGTAGACATCGCCGACGGGATCGATCAGGCAGACGACGCGGCCGGCGCCGCACAGGTTCAGTCCGGCGAGCGCGCCGGGCTCACCCAACCCGGCGAGGTGGAAGAACGAGTCGCCGGTCAGCACCCGCTCACCCTTGGCGACCAGCCAGTTGTAGAGCTGGACCTGCTGGTCGGCGGTGGGGTGCAGGTCATCCCAGACATCGGCGCCCCGACCCGACGGCCGCAGCCGTGTGATCCGCAGCGTTGCGCCGTATTGCGCTGCAAGAGCGGCGAAGTCGTCGAGCTGATCGACATTGTGGCGCGTCACGACCACCGAGATCTTGGCGTCCTTGAAACCGGCGTCGGCCAGGTTCTGCAGGGCCCTGGTCGCCATTCCGAACGAGCCCGCCCCGCGGACGGCGTCGTTGATCTCCGCGGTCGCGCCGTCGAGGGAGATCTGCACGTCGACGTAATCGCTGGCGGCCAGCCGGGCCGCGACCTCGGGTGTGATGCGCACACCGTTGGTGGAGAACTTCACACCGACGTGGTGGGCGGTGGCGTAGTCGACGAGCTCCCAGAAGTCCGAACGCACGGTCGGCTCGCCGCCCCCGATGTTGACGTAGAAGACCTGCATGCGCTCGAGCTCGTCGATGATGTCCTTGCACTGCGCAGTGGTCAGCTCGCGCGGATCGCGCTTACCCGACGACGACAGGCAGTGCACGCACGCCAGGTTGCAGGCGTAGGTCAGTTCCCAAGTCAGGCAGATCGGGGCGTCGAGTCCGTGCTCGAACTGCTCAACCAGCTTGGGCACACGTACGGCTTCGGTCGATGTCATTGCGGCACCAGCATTTTCGATCGAGCAAGCACGCCGAGTGCCTGCAGGTACGGCGCCTGCTGCGCGTCGTCGATACCGACGGCACGGCAGGCGGATCGGACGTCGGGATGGTCGGACAAGGCGTTGACGACGTCGACGATGGTCCGGTTCTTCAGGAACGACAGCTTGCGCGTCCCGAAGTGGTAGAGCAGCGCCCCGAACGGCTCCGGCCGCACCGCCACCTGGTGGTGCAGCCGCCAGCCGAGCTCCGGGTCGAATGCGATGCCTTGCTCGGGCACCGCCGACGACGAGGTCACGATCAGTAGACCCCGCACATCCCGTCGATCGACACCTCTTCGACGAGCGTCTCGGTAACCAGCTCGTCGTTCTGGTCCTGCTGCTGCGGTTCCATTTGGCCCTCCATGGCTGCGCCTTTCAATATCACCGGTTCTCGACAACTGTGATCGAGGTCGCAATAATATGGCATCGAGTGCCTAAATGGAAAGGGGGGCCCCTATGGTGCCGGACCAGCACCGGGTGGGCCGCCGGCGCTCCACGACGTGGGACCACATCAGCAACGTTGCCATCGACCTCTTTGCCACTAACGGGTTCGACGACGTCAGCGTGGACGACATCGCCGAAGCCGCCGGAATCGCGCGGCGCACGCTATTCCGCTACTACCCGTCCAAGAACGCCCTGCCCTGGGGCGATTTCGACGCTCATCTGGCCCACATGAGAAACCTGTTGGCCGATCTCGATCCCGAGGTGCCCATCGGCGAGGCGCTGCGCACCGCGTTGCTGGCGTTCAATAGCTTCGATGCCGCCGAGACGGCGCGCCACCGGATGCGCATGCGGGTGATTTTGGAGACCGCCGCGCTGCAGGCCTACTCGATGACCATGTACGCCGGCTGGCGCGGCGTAGTTGCCGAGTTCGTCGCCAAACGCCTCGAAGCCACCGCAGGCGACCTGATACCGCAGACGGTGGCGTGGACGATGCTCGGCGTCGCGCTCTCGGCGTACGAACACTGGCTGGCCGACGAGAAAGTCTCCCTGGCTCAGGCGCTCGGTGCGGCGTTCGACACCGTCGCCGACGGGCTGTGGGCACTCGATCGCTGAATCACCTCGGCGCGCTCGGCCACCGCGATAGCTTGGGGCGGTCGCGAAAGGACGCCGATGGCCGAGCACAGCGCCGAGCAGAAGACAGGTCACGATCTGCTCTACGACTCCCTGTGGACGAAGGGAACGGCTTTCAGCCACGCAGAACGCCGCCGATTCGGGCTGCTGGGGCTGCTTCCTTCGGCCGAGAAGAGCCTCGAGCAGCAGACCGAACATTCATGGCGCGAATTCAGCAGGCGCCGCGACCCGCTGGACAGGCACATCTATCTTCGAAACCTGCAGGACCGCAACGAGACACTGTTCTACCGGGTGCTGCGCGACCATATCGCCGAAACCATGCCGATCGTCTACACACCGACCGTCGGCGAGGCGTGCCAGCGCTTCAGCGAGATCTACCGGCGCCCGCGCGGGCTGTTCGTCTCCTACCCCGACCGCGAGTTCCTGCGCGAAATGCTGCGCAACCGCCCGCGACGGGAGGTCGACGTCATCGTCGTCACCGACGGTCAGCGCATCTTGGGTCTGGGCGATCAGGGCATCGGCGGCATGGGTATTCCCATCGGGAAGCTCTCCCTGTACACGCTGATCGGCGGCATCGACCCGGCCCGCACGCTGCCCGTGCTGCTGGACGTGGGCACCGACAACGTCGAGCTGCTCGAGGACCCGCAGTACCTCGGCTGGCGGCACCGCCGCATCGGTGACGACGAGTATTACTCGTTCATCGACGATTTCGTCACCACGGTGCGCGACGAGCTGCCCGACGTCCTTCTGCAGTGGGAGGACTTCGCCACCGCGCACGCGCTGCCGATCCTGCAGCGCTATCGCGACAAGCTGCTCACTTTCAACGACGACATCCAAGGCACCGCCGCGGTCACGTTGGGCGCGCTGCACGGCGCGGCCAAGGTGGTGGGACGCCCGCTGTCACAGCAGCAGGTGGTGATGCTGGGCGCCGGCTCGGCAGGCATCGGGGTGCTCCAGATGGTGCACCGTCAGATGGTCAGCGAGGGCCTGTCGGCTCAGCAGGCGTCGGCACAGGTCTGGGTGGTGGACATCAACGGTCTGCTCACCGACGACCGCACCGACCTGTCCCCCGGCCAGCGGGCCTTCGCCCAACCCGCCGGGCGGGTGGCGAGCTGGGGCTTGTCCGGGCCGGCTCAACTCGCCGACGTCATCCATCATGTCGATGCCGGCGTCCTACTCGGATTATCAACCGCCACAGGGGCGTTCACCGAGGACATCGTGCGCGAAATGGCTGCCAAGGTCGATCGCCCGATCATCTTCCCGCTGTCCAACCCCACCAGCCGGGCCGAGGCCCACCCAGCCGAACTCGACACCTGGACCGGCGGACGCGCATTGATGGCGACGGGTTCGCCGTTCGCTCCGCTGGATCGCGACGGGGTGGAGCGGCCGATCGCCCAATGCAACAACGCCTACATCTTCCCCGCGATGGGCCTGGCCGTCACCGCGGCGCAGGCGACACGGGTGACCGACGAGATGATGCGGGCCGCGGCCGCGGCGCTCGGCGACGCGTCCCCCGCGCTCGTCGATGCCGGGGCACCGTTGCTGCCCGCGTGGTCGGACATCCCCGATGTGGCCATACGCATTGCGCAGGCGGTCGCGACACAAGCCGTCGCCGACGGCTTCGCACCCACCCGCAAGCCCGACGAGCTGGCGCAGCGGATCACCGACGTGCGGTGGACTCCCGAATACCGGGGCTGATCCTGCAACCCTGTCCGCCAGCGCAAAAAAGTTCCGCCGGAACCGTCGGAGTTCGGCGCGTAACGGCGACGATATGGGTGTGAGCGCCGAACCGAATGGCACCGACGCTCCACGGGAGCTGCTCGCGCTGTACGACGAATCCCTACCAGTGGTGTACGGATACTTCGTCCGACGCTGTGGTGACCGTGGAACCGCCGAAGACCTGACGTCGGAAACTTTTCTGGCGGCGATGGACGCCGCCAGAAAAGCCGCTCCGCCACCGATGACCGTGCCGTGGTTGCTCGGGGTGGCGCGCCACAAGTTGGCCGACCACTACCGGCGCCGCCACGACCGGTTCACCACGCCGGTCGCCGAACTGCCCGAACCCGTCGAGCCGCCCGACGACTGGGACGCCGAACTCGACCGCATCGTCGCCGAAAGCGTGCTCGCCAAGCTGCCCGAGCAGCACCGCACGGTTCTGGCACTGCGCTACATGGACGACTGCTCGGTGCCCGAGTGCGCCGAGCTCATCGGCCGCACGGTGCACGCGACAGAGGCGCTGCTGGTGCGGGCCCGCAAAGCGTTTCGCGCTCACTACCCGGAACCGGAAGGGAGGCAGTCGTGAACAACAGCCACGATCCGCTGGCCGTGCTGCGCGGCGACGAACTTCCGGTCGCCCCCGACCCGGCTTTCGCCGCCGCGCTGCGCGCCCGACTGGAGTCGGCGCTTTCCCTACCGAATCGAACCGAGGAGGTCGTCATGAGTGGAACCGATACCGCCATCGCCGAACTGTCCGAGCCGACCGTCGCGCCAACGGTCCCCCGGTCGGCGGCACTTCCGTACCTGACGGTCCGCAATGCTCGCGATGCGATCGCGTGGTACGTCGACGCGTTCGACGCCGCTGTGGTCGGTGAACCCTTCGAGATGGACGACGGCCGCATCGGCCACGCCGAGTTGGCGATCGGCGACGGCGTGCTCTACCTCGCCGACGAGTATCCCGAGATCGGGCTGAGAGCTCCTGCAAGGCAGTCTGTTTCGGTGAGCTTGATGCTGCATGTCGCCGATACGGACACGGTGCTCGAACGGGCTCGCAGGCACGGCGCCGAGGTGCAGCGCGAGCCGTACGAGAACTACGGCGCGCGCAGCGCAGCGATCGTCGATCCGTTCGGCCACCGCTGGATGCTCACCGGGCCCGTGACGGCTGCGGCCGTCCCGATCCAGCACGGTGACGTCGGCTACGTGTCGGTGTGGGTGCCAGACGCCGAGGCGGCCGCGCGGTTCTACGGTCATGTGCTCGGCTGGACCTATGACCCCGTGACCCACCAGGTGACCAACACCGACCAGCGGATCGGCATCTTCAGCGTCGACAGGCCGCAGGGCATGCTGTGCTGCTATGCGGTCACCGATCTCGACGGCGCGCGGCAGTCGATCGTCGACGGCGGCGGCAGCGTGGGCCGGACTCAGGAGTTCGACTTCGGTACCGTCATCGACGCCACCGACCCCACCGGGATGGCATTCGCGGTCTTCCGGCCGGCGCCGGGCACACCGCGTCCAGCCCTCAACGGCACTGGGCCGGGGGAACTTTCGTACATCACCTATCAGGTTCCGGACTCCAGCGCGTTCAAGGAGTTCTACAGCAGGTTCTTGTTCTGGAGTTTCGAACCCGGGCACGTCGACGATGGCTGGGGGGTGCGCGAGACGCATCCGATGTCCGGCGTCGCAGGTGGTAACGCAGATGCGGTGACCGTGCCGATGTGGACGGTCGACGACATCGATGCCGCGGCGGCGCGGGTGCGGGAGGCGGGCGGCACGGTCATCGACGAGCCGTCGCAGCAGTCCTACGGGAAGTCCGCGCTGTGCACCGACGACCAGGGCACCCGCTTTTACCTCGGCGAGCTCTAGTCAGCCGAGGAGGTCGGCGATGGGTGCGCGCGCGGCGATCTTGGCGCGCACCTTCATCACCTTGCCCGGCATGCCACCGCCGACGACCCCGGCCACCACACCGTCACGCTCGTAGTAGGCGAGGAATTTACGACCGTCGTCCTCGACGACGTGGACGACGTCTTCGGCCTCCGGTTCACCGAGGCATTGGATCTTGACGTCGTACTGGTCGCTCCAGAAGTACGGCACCGAGACCGCGGTCGGGGGTTCCTGCCCGAGCATCGTCGGCACCAGGACACGGGCCTGGTCGGCGACGTTGCTCCAATGCTCAACGCGCACTTGGTGGCCGAGGTTGTGTCGCCATGACGCGACGTCGCCGATGGCCCAGACATGCGGCGCGCTGGCGCGGCCGTGGTCGTCGCAGACCACCCCGTTGTCGAGCTTGAGGCCGCTGCCTTCGAGCCAGTCGGTCGACGGGCGCGATCCGATGCCGACGACCACCAGATCCGCTTCGAGTTCGGTGCCGTCGCTGAGCACCACCGTCTCGACGCGATCCGAGCCCTGCACTTCCGAAACGCCGACGCCGCAGCGGACGTCGACACCCTCGGCGCGGTGCACCCGGGCCACCAGCTCACCGATCTGCTCGCCGAGAACCGACGCCAGGGGCGCCGGTTGCGGCTCCACCAACGCGACATCGACGCCGAGCTTGCGCAGGCTCGCCGCCACCTCGCAGCCGATGAAGCCGGCTCCGACGACGACGGCGCGACGAGCCGAACCGGCCTCCTGCCGCAGGGCCACGCTCTCGTCGTAATTGCGCAGCACGTGGATTCCTGCGAGGTCGGGGAAGGACGGAATGCGCTTGGGCACCAGGCCCGTAGCGATGATGAGTTCGTCGTAGGGCAGCTCGGTGCCGTCGGCGAGCGTCAACGTCTGGGTGGCCGTGTCGACGGACCGCGCGCCGTTGCCCAGCAGCACGGTGATGTCGTTCTCCTCGTAGAACTCCGCGGGCTTGAGGCTGACGTCGTCGGTCTCGGAGCGCAGCACCTCCTTCGACAGCGGGGGCCGATCGTAGGGCAGATGGTCCTCGTCGCTGACGATCGTGACCGGACCGCTGTATTCCGACCGGCGCAACTGTTCGGCGGTGCGGGCGGCCGCGAGTCCGCCGCCGACGATGACGATGCCCGCTGATGTGGTCATGGGCAGTTTCTTACACGATCCCTACTGCCTTTTGTCCGCCACCCCGGGCAATGGCGCTCAGCCGCGATCGCGGTCGATGACGTTGGTCAGCACGACGACGCTCTCGCTGCGCTCGACGTGGGCGGCCGAACGGATGCGCTCCAACGCCTCTTCGAGGTGGCGCATGTCGCGCGCCACGACGTGCAGGATCGCGTCGGCGGTGCCGGTGACGGTGGCTGCGCTGATGACTTCGGGGATGTCGATCCACGCCGCCCGCAGTTGTTCTGGGGCAATGGTTCCGTGACGGAAGACCTGCACGTACGCCTCGGTGGTCCAGCCCAGGGCGGCCCGGTCGACAACGGTCGTGAAGCCGCGAATGACGCCGTTGTCGAGCATGCGGTCGACCCGGCGTTTGACCGCGGGCGCGGACAGATTGACCTGCTCCCCGATTTCGGCGTAGGTCGCGCGGGCGTCATCGGTCAGCGCCGCGAGGATCTGCTCGTCGGTCGCGTCGAGGCGGTCCACGGTCACCTCCGCACAATAAATCACCGCTTGGCGTGACTGTACACAATAAATTGCTGCTAGACACGCAATAAACAGCAATGGATTGCAGCAGAAACCGTCTCTACCGTTGATTCATGACGTCTTTCAGTGTCGCGACGCCCTCGCGGTCGGGTCGCCACCGCAGACGTAAAGCCCGAGCGCGCCACTACGTCATGACCGCGCCGACACACTTCGCTGTCGAGTACTCGATCAACCCGTGGATGGACATCGAAACGCCCGTCGATACCGCGCTGGCCCTCACCCAGTGGGAGACGTTGAGGCGCACGTACCAGGAACTCGGGCACGTCGTCGACCTCGTCGAGCCGGTCTCCGGACTGCCCGACATGGTGTACGCCGCCAACGGCGGCCTGGTGGTCGGCGCTACAGCGGTGGTCGCGAACTTCGCCTACCCGCAGCGCGCTGGCGAGGCGGTTGCGTACGGCGATTGGATGGTCCGCCATGGATACGCACCCGTACAGACGCGCCACACCAACGAGGGTCAGGGCGACCTTCTCGTCGCCGGTTCGATCCTGTTGGCCGGATACGGGTTTCGGACGGATCGACGTGCACACGGCGAGATCGCGCAGTTGGTCGGGCGACCGACGTACAGCTTCGAGTTGGTCGATCCTCGGTTCTACCACCTCGATACCGCCCTCGCGGTGCTCGACGACACTACGGTGGCGTACTACCCGCCCGCGTTCAGCAACGCCTCTCGGGTAAGCCTGCGAACGCTGTTCCCCGATGCGATCGAGGTGACCAGTTCCGACGCCTACGCCTTCGGCCTCAACGTGGTGTCCGACGGTCGCAACGTCGTGCTGCCGACCGCGGCGACCGACTTTGCCGCCCAACTGCGCGACGCCGGGTTCAACCCCGTCGGCGTCGACCTCTCCGAACTGCTCAAGGGCGGCGGATCGATCAAATGCTGCACGTTGGAGGTGCATTCGTGATCACGCTGGAAGCGACGGGTGCCGCGATCCCGATCGACGACCACTGTGTGGCGCATAACTACGACCCGCTACCGGTGGTGGCAGCCAGCGCCGAGGGCGCGTGGATCACCGATGTTCAGGGCCGTCGCTACCTGGACTGCCTGGCCGCTTACTCGGCGGTCAACTTCGGCCACCGCAATCCGGAGATCACCGCGGTCGCACACGCGCAACTGGACACCGTGACGTTGGTCAGCCGCGCGTTCCACTCCGACCGGCTCGCACCCTTCTGTGCGGCACTGGCCGGGCTCTGCGGCAAGAACATGGTGCTGCCGATGAACAGCGGCGCCGAAGCGGTCGAAAGCGGGATCAAGGTGGCCCGCAAATGGGGCACCGACGTCAAGGGCATCCCCGCCAACGCGGCGAATATCGTAGTGGCGCACAACAACTTTCATGGCCGGACCACGACAATCGTCAGCTTCTCCGACGATGAGACGGCCCGGCGCGGCTTCGGCCCGTACACCCCAGGATTCCGCGCCGTGCCGTTCGGTGACACCGACGCCTTCGCCGACGTGATCGACGACAACACCGTCGCCGTGCTGATTGAACCGATCCAGGGTGAGGCCGGAATCATCGTCCCGCCCGACGACTTCCTGCCGCGTCTGCGGTCGCTGTGCTCACAGCGCAACGTGCTGTTGATCGCCGACGAGATTCAGTCCGGCCTGGCCCGCACCGGGAAGACGTTCGCCTGTGAGCACTGGGACGTGGTTCCCGACGTCTACCTGCTCGGAAAGGCGCTCGGCGGAGGCGTGATGCCATTGTCGGCGGTGGTGGCCGACTCCGGCATCCTCGGTGTACTGCATCCCGGCGAGCACGGCTCCACTTTCGGTGGAAATCCGCTGGCCGCAGCGATCGGCTCCACGGTGGTGGCGATGTTGCAGCGTGGCCAATTCCAGTGCCGCTCAGCCGAACTCGGCGCGCACATGCACCAGAGATTGCGGCAGTTGATCGGCCGGGGTGTCACCGCGGTCCGCGGCAAGGGCCTGTGGGCCGGCGTCGACATCGATCCGGGCTCGGGTACGGCCAAAGATGTCAGCGTGCGCTTGGCGCGCCGCGGCGTCCTCGTCAAGGACACCCATGGTTCGACCCTGCGGTTCGCTCCTCCACTGGTGATCACCGACGACGAGATCGACTGGGCCGTCGACCAGTTCGCGGCCGTTCTAGCGAACTAGCTTCAGTGCTTCATCGCGCCGCGGTCGACGGCGATCTGGCTGCCGGAAAGCGTTTTCGATCCGTCACCGGCGAGCCACGCGACGACGTCGGCCACTTCGTCGGGTTCCATGAAGCCCTGAAGACCCTTGTTCTCCTCGTCGAGCGGGTTGTACGGCATCGGCGCGAAGCTGTGCAGATAGCTCGGATGCTTGGCGAAGATGGCCATCATCGCGTCCTTCTCGACCATCGGCGTCTCGATGGAGTACGGATGGATCGAGTTCACCCGGATTCCGAACTCGCCGGCCTCGATCGCCAACGAGTTCGTGAGCGCGGTCAGACCGTGCTTGGATGCCGCGTAATGCGCGTTGCCCGGGGTCGCCTTCAGCCCGGCCGATGAACTGACGATGATGACCGATCCGCCGTTACCCGCGGCGATCATCGCGGGCAGCGTCGCCCGGATGGTGCGCCACGTCCCGTTCAGATTGACGTCGATGACGGTGTCCCACTGCTCTTCCGACATCTCCCAGATGCGGCCCCAGCTGAGCACACCAGCGTTGGCGACCAGGATGTCGAGCCTGCCGAACTGCTCGACACCGTCGGCCACTACCTGCTGCAGCGCGGCCAGGTCCCGAATGTCGACCTCGCGGGCGAGCGCTTTGCGGCCCGTCGCTTCCACCGCGCGCACCGTCTCGGCCAGTTCTTCGGAGGTCCCCATCGGGTAGGTGATGGTCTCCGATATCGGGGCGCAGATGTCGATCGCGATGATGTCGGCGCCTTCGGTGGCCAGACGAACCGCGTGCGCCCGGCCCTGGCCGCGTGCGGCCCCGGTGATGAAGGCCACTCGGCCTTCCAGTGGTCGGTTGATCCCCGTCACCGCTGCTCCTTCCAGGAACCTGCCCCATGCGAGCGACCGTGTCTGTACGCAACACGCCGCCCCGGCGCGGACATTCGCGGTCGCTCACCGGAGGTGAGAGTCCTCCGACAGGTTAACAGCCGAACTGGAACGTGTTCTAGAAGCCCGCGTGACTTCGGACAAAGGCTAGAGGTCGGCGATTATCTGCTGGCGCTTCGCCGAGTACTCGTCCTCGGAGATCGACCCCATCGCGCGCAGCGTCTCCAGTTCCTGCAAGCGCTGCGCGGTCGACGGTTGAGGGGGCGCGGTGGAGGCCGTCGCGGACGGTGCGGCAGGAGGAGGCTGCGCTGCGGCGGCTCGCGCCTGGCGTGCGGCAGCCCGGCGCACCACTTCTTGAACCTGTTGGCGTGCAGTGGGATTCGATCGCAGATCGATCATGTTGTTAAGACCGATGTTGTTGGCCTTGAGGATTTGCAGAATCTCCATCAGCGGCTCGGCTTGACCCGTCAGATCGTATGTCCGGTTGTCCTCGGCGATGGTGAAGGTGGCGGGCATCATCCCGCTGACCAAGCCGCTTCGCTCCCAATCGATCTGATACTCGCTCGTCATCGGGTCGACCAGCGCGACCAGTTTCCGGTTGGTGATCATCGGCAGCCTCGCGATCGAGGCGATCACCCGATCCTGGCTGGCGAACGGCACGATGCCGGGTCCGGCGATCTGTAGGTCCAGCTTCACCAACGGTTGTTCGTTGATCCGCGTTCCGGTTTCGTGAATACCGGTGACTTGGGCGAGCGCCAGCACTCCCGTCTGCTCGAGTTCGGCGGTCCTGGCGGCCGATCGGGCTCCCCCCGCGGTGATCGCCAGCGCGATCAGCACGTCGGCGGCGGTGATCAGCAAGCCCGTCCAGAACATCCACTTCAGCATCGGGTCGCTGCCCGTGGCGAAGTAGATCACCAGGAAGATCGGCCCGACGATCCCGCACAGCAGCACGAAGGCTTGGACCTTGATGTAACGCCACAACATCGCCTGTCACACTCCCGTCGTCCGCGGCCTGCGTGTCAGATTAACGCCAATCGACCGCCTGGGAGCCGTATCGTCGGGCGATGCCGTCGGGAGCAGAGACCCGGTCGAGGAGGACCCTGACGGCCGTCGCGATGGCACTGTTCGGTGTGCAGATCGACTACTTCGCGATGAATCTCGCCCTTCCCCGGATGGCCGACGAAGGCGCTGCTGACGGGCGTCGCGTTGTTCGGGGCGGCTTCGGTGGCCTGTGCGCTGGCGCCGTCTCTGGGCGTGCTGATTGCCTTCCAGGTGGCGCAAGGGATCGGCGCAGCCTTGATCTTCCCTGTGTCCGTCAGCGTGCTGACCAACGCCTACCAGAGCCGCAAGGCCAGCCACACGATCGGATTGGCTATGGCATAGCGGCTTTGGGGAACGCGGCAGGCCCACTCATCGGCGGGCTGTTCACCGCTACCATCGGCTGGCGGTGGATCTTCTGGCTCAACCTGCCTCTGACCCTGGTGTCGCTCGCGAATCGACGTGTCCGGGCTGGCGCTCATCAGCACGGGAATCGGATTGTTCACCTTGACCTTTGAACGCGCGCCCGGCCGAGGGTGGGTCTCGGCGACGACGCTGATCGCGTTCTCCGGATCACTGCTTGCGCTGGCCGCCTTCGTCGTCGTCGAAAACAGAGTCCGGTGGCCGCTGGTCGATCTGTCGCTGGTCCGCAACGCGAGATTCACGATTCTGGTGTTGGCCGCCGCGGTCGCCAACATCGTGTACGCGGTGACCATCTTCTTGTCCACGGTGTCCCTGCAGGACGTTCGTGGACTGAACCCGTTGACCGCCGGGCTGATTTTTTCTGGGCCCGGCGGCGGGCGCGGCCATCGGCGGTGTGCTGGCCGGCAGGCTCGCCACCCGTCGCGCACCGGTAGTGGTGATGGGTGCGACGGCGGTCGTCGCCGCCCTGAGCCTCTGCGCACTCGCCGGATCCCGCGGGTGGGCGCTCTATCTGCTCGCGCTCAGCGCGTGCGGTCTGACTCTCGGACTGGTCTATGCGTTCACGACGGTCGCGACGCAGGCGGTGGTGCGTCCCGAGCGGGCCGGAGAGGCGGCCGGGGTATCGCTGGCCGGAGATCGACCGTACTGGAAGTGTTGCAGCACAACGGAATACCAGCTGCGCGTGCGATCGACTCCATACTTGCCGCGCTCGGTGCGCTTCTCCTGGTTGCGGGTGCGATCGTGCTGTGGACCGCCCGGCGAGCGGTTACTCGCTCGGCGCCGTCGCAGCCATCGGCGTCGCCGCGGCCAGCGGGATGACCGGGAGGGCCTCGGGCACATCAGGCGTAACGGGGCCGGGGCCGATGAGTTGATACAGCGGCTGAGTCCAGCGGTATCCACCGGAAGACTTCGTATAGCTGGTGTGGATCAGCGTCGCGACCTTCGACACTTCTTCGGCGTCGGGGTCATAGTCGCAGACGGCATCGCCGAGCTCACACACGCTGATCGTTCGGGCGCCGATGGCCGGCGGGAGCGGCTTGGGTGCGTGAGCCAGAATCGGCCAGTCCTGCGCGACTCCCTTGCCGGCGCCGGGGACGCTGCTAACCGAGCCGATGTTGATGGTCGGGTCGGCGGGCAGGCGGTCACCGTCGGCGATCAGCAACGCGGCCACCACGTTCGGGTTCGTCCCCGCGGCGTGCAGATTGCGGTGCACCACCATCGCCCCCTGCGAATAGCCGGCGAGCACCACCTTCGACTCCGGGCAACGCTGGGTGAACGCCGTGTACTGCGACTCGAGAGCAGCTGCGCCGGTGTCGACGCTGCCCATGAAGCCGAGCCACTCCCCGACGCCGCCGTCGTCATCGGGCACCGCGATCGCCGGGTATGCGACGGCCTCGGCCGTCATCGTCCGTCCGTCGGCGGTCACCAGCTGCTGCACGTCGAGGTAGGACTGGTAGATGTCGTCGCCCATTCCGGCGTTCGAGCTCAGATCGCCGTCACGCTGTCCGGACCCCGCGGCGCCGAACCAGTGCACATCGGGGCAGTCGGGCGCGGCCTGAGCCGAAGCCGTGGAAATACCCGCGAATGCGGCGCCGGCGATCGCGGCGGCGCTGGCGAGCGTGGTGAGACGACCGAACATGAACCCTTACCCTTCTTCGCCCCGACCAGGGCATACGCGAAATACATCGTCGAGGCGTCCGCGTGCGTTACTGCCCACATTCGCGAGACGTACACCAGGGTCGCGATCGTCGAAGAATCGCAGCCCCCTTGTACGTCTCGCGAAGCACACAAACGAAAGCGGCGCCCACCGGATAGGTGAGCGCCGCTTCGCGACAGAACTAGATCACTTGACGATCTTGGTGACCCGGCCGGCGCCGACGGTGCGGCCACCCTCGCGGATGGCGAACCGCAGGCCCTCGTCCATCGCGACGGGCTGGATCAGCTTGACGGAGATGTCGGTGTTGTCACCGGGCATCACCATCTCGGTGCCCTCCGGCAGCGTCACGACGCCGGTCACGTCCGTGGTGCGGAAGTAGAACTGCGGACGGTAGTTGTTGAAGAACGGCGTGTGCCGGCCGCCCTCGTCCTTGGACAGGATGTAGACCTGGCCCTCGAACTCGGTGTGCGGCGTGGTGGTGCCGGGCTTCACGACGACCTGACCGCGCTCGACGTCCTCACGCTTGATGCCGCGCAGCAGCAGACCGACGTTGTCGCCGGCCTGGCCCTGGTCGAGCAGCTTGCGGAACATCTCGACACCGGTGACCGTGGTCTTGGTGGTGTCGGGGCGGATGCCGACGATCTCGACTTCCTCGTTCACGTTGATCACGCCACGCTCGACGCGACCGGTGACCACGGTGCCGCGGCCGGTGATGGTGAAGACGTCCTCGACGGGCATTAGGAACGGCTTGTCGGTCTCGCGGACGGGGTCCGGGATCGACTCGTCGACGGCCTCCATGAGCTCCTCGACCGACTTGACCCACTTCTCGTCGCCCTCGAGCGCCTTGAGCGCCGACACGCGGATGACCGGAGCCTCCTCGTCGAAGTCCTGGGCGGCCAGCAGTTCGCGGACCTCCATCTCGACGAGCTCAATGAGCTCCTCGTCGTCGACCGCGTCAGCCTTGTTCAACGCGACCAGGATGTAGGGCACGCCGACCTGACGGGCGAGCAGCACGTGCTCACGCGTCTGCGGCATCGGGCCGTCGGTCGCCGCGACCACCAGGATCGCGCCGTCCATCTGGGCGGCACCGGTGATCATGTTCTTGATGTAGTCGGCGTGACCGGGGGCATCGACGTGCGCGTAGTGGCGCTTGTCGGTCTGGTACTCCACGTGGGAGATGTTGATCGTGATGCCGCGCTGACGCTCCTCAGGCGCATTGTCGATCTGGTCGAATGCGCGCGACTCGTTCAACTCCGGGAACTTGTCGTGCAGCACCTTGGTGATTGCTGCGGTCAGCGTCGTCTTGCCGTGGTCAACGTGACCAATGGTCCCGATGTTGACGTGCGGCTTCGTCCGCTCGAACTTCGCCTTCGCCACTGTGTGGTCCTCCTGGACTGTTAGTGCTTGTCTAAAGCAGTGTTGATCTTTGCAGTTGTTTCTCGCCGCGAACCAACCGGGGTTACTGCCCCGTCGCCTTCGCGATGATCGATTGCTCGACTCCGAGCCAGCTCCGGGCCTCGGGCTGGCGCCCTCGTGTCCTCACTGCCCCGTCGCCTTCGCGATGATCTCCTTCGACACGGCCGCCGGAACTTCGGCGTACGAGTCGAACACCATGGAGTAGTTAGCCCGGCCCTGGGTCTTCGACCGAAGGTCGCCGACGTAGCCGAACATCTCCGACAGCGGTACCAACGCCTTGACGACGCGGGCACCCGATCGCTCCTCCATGGCCTGGATCTGACCACGGCGGGAGTTCAGGTCACCGATCACTTCACCCATGTAGTCCTCGGGTGTGGTCACTTCGACCGCCATGATCGGCTCGAGGATCACCGGCTGCGCAGCCTGTGCCGCTTTCTTCAGCACCTGCGAACCTGCGACCTTGAAGGCCATTTCCGACGAGTCCACCTCGTGGTAGGCGCCGTCGAGCAGCGTGACCTTGAGGTTGACCAGCGGGTAGCCGGCCAGCACGCCGTACTGCATGGCGTCCTGTGCGCCGGCGTCGACCGACGGGATGTACTCGCGCGGGATACGGCCGCCGGTGACCTTGTTCTCGAACTCGTAGGTCGCCCCGTCCTCGCCGGTGAACGGCTCGAGGTCGATGATGACCTTGGCGAACTGGCCCGAACCACCCGTCTGCTTCTTGTGGGTGAACTCGACCTTCTCGACCTTGCGCTTGATGGTCTCGCGGTAGGCCACCTGCGGCTTGCCCACATTGGCCTCGACCTTGAACTCGCGCTTCATCCGGTCGACGAGGATGTCGAGGTGAAGCTCGCCCATCCCGCCGATGACGGTCTGGCCGGTCTCCTGGTCCAGGTGGACCTTGAACGTCGGGTCCTCTTCGGCCAGCTTCTGGATCGCCGTACCGAGCTTCTCCTGATCGCTCTTGGTCTTGGGCTCGATGGCCACCTCGATGACCGGGTCCGGGAACGTCATCGACTCGAGCACGATCTGCTCGTTGGCGTCCGACAGCGTGTCACCGGTGGTGGTGTCCTTGAGACCGATCACCGCGTAGATGTGCCCCGCGGAAGCCCGCTCGACCGGGTTCTCCTTGTTGGCGTGCATCTGGAACAGCTTGCCCAGCCGCTCCTTCTTGCCCTTGGTGGAGTTGATGACCTGCGAACCGGACTCGACGGTGCCGGAGTAGACGCGAACGTAGGTCAGCTTGCCGAAGAACGGGTGCACCGCGATCTTGAACGCGAGCGCCGAGAACGGCTCGTCGGTCGACGGCTTGCGGCTGATGGCCTCGTCCTCTTTGCCGGGCACGTGACCCTGCACGGACTCGACGTCCAGCGGCGACGGCAGGTAGTCGATGACCGCGTCGAGCATGGGCTGCACGCCCTTGTTCTTGAACGCGCTGCCGCACAGCACCGGGTACAGCTCCGAGTTGACGGTCAGCTTGCGGATCGCGGCCTTGATCTCGTCGACCGAGATCTCCTCGCCGCCGACGTACTTGTCCAGCAGCTCCTCGTCGGTCTCGGCGACCGCCTCGAGCAGCTTGGTGCGGTACTCCTCGGCCTTCTCGGCCAGGTCGGCGGGGATGTCCTCGACCTCGTACTTCTCACCGAGGGCGGTCTCGCCGCGCCACACCTTGGCGCGCATCTCGACCAGGTCGACCACGCCGATGAAGTCGTTCTCCGCGCCGATCGGCAGCTGAATCACCAGCGGCGTGGCGCCGAGGCGCTCCTCGATGGTGCGCACGGTGAAGTAGAAGTCCGCGCCCAGCTTGTCCATCTTGTTGACGAAGCAGATGCGCGGCACGTCGTACTTGTCGGCCTGGCGCCACACCTGCTCGGACTGCGGTTCCACACCTTCTTTACCGTCGAACACCGCGACGGCGCCGTCGAGCACACGCAGGCTGCGCTCCACCTCGACGGTGAAGTCGACGTGGCCCGGGGTGTCGATGATGTTGATCTGGTTGTCATTCCAGAAACAGGTGACAGCCGCGGAGGTGATGGTAATACCGCGCTCCTGCTCCTGCTCCATCCAGTCGGTGGTCGAAGCGCCGTCGTGCGTCTCACCGATCTTGTAGTTGACACCGGTGTAGTACAGGATGCGTTCGGTCGTCGTGGTCTTACCGGCATCGATGTGCGCCATGATGCCGATGTTGCGGACCTTGTTCAGGTCGGTAAGCACGTCCTTCTGTGCCACAGCATTCCCTTCGGGAAGTAAACGGTCTAAAGGCTGGTCTGGATCGCCGTGCTCGCTACGCTCGCGCGCCGAAGCGAGCTTCGACGCTCACCAGCGGTAGTGCGCGAACGCGCGGTTTGCCTCGGCCATCTTGTGGGTGTCCTCACGCCGCTTGACGGCGGCACCCAGACCATTGCTGGCGTCGAGGATCTCGTTCGCCAGGCGCTCGATCATCGTCTTCTCGCGACGGGCCTTGGAGAAGCTGACCAGCCAACGAAGTGCCAGCGTGACCGAGCGATCCGGACGCACCTCCACGGGAACCTGGTAGGTGGCGCCACCGACGCGACGGCTGCGAACCTCGAGTGCCGGCTTGACGTTGTCCAGAGCGCGCTTGAGGGTGACCACCGGATCGGTGCCGGTCTTGTCGCGGGCCTGTTCGAGCGCACCATAAACAATGCGCTCGGCCAACGATTTCTTCCCGTCCATCAGAACCTTGTTGACCAGCTGAGTCACCAGCTGCGACCCGTACACCGGGTCGTTGACCAACGGACGCTTGGGCGCCGGTCCCTTGCGCGGCATCAGCTCTTCTCCTTCTTGGCGCCGTAGCGGCTCCGCGCCTGCTTGCGGTTTTTCACGCCCTGGGTGTCCAGAGAGCCGCGGATGATCTTGTAGCGCACACCGGGCAGGTCCTTCACACGGCCGCCGCGCACCAACACCATCGAGTGCTCCTGCAGGTTGTGGCCCTCGCCCGGGATGTAGGCCGTGACCTCGACCGCGCTGGTCAGCTTGACGCGCGCGACCTTCCGAAGCGCCGAGTTCGGCTTCTTCGGGGTGGTCGTGTACACGCGGGTGCACACTCCGCGGCGCTGCGGGCTGCCCTTGAGGGCCGCGGTCTTCGCCTTGGCGGGCTTGTCGTGGCGACCCTTGCGGACCAGCTGCTGGATGGTTGGCATCTACCGGCTTTCTGTGTTGCTGCTTCTTAAGTTCTGGTCAAGTCTGTGTACTGCGCTTTTACCCCGGGCACGTACCCCGCGACCGGGTGTGTCGCACGCGCCCGCCCGAAACAATTCGAAGCATTGCCTCAATTCTCGGAGCATGGCGACATGCGAATTGGCCCGGCGTGCAGGCACGCTTAGCAGGTCCTTTTCGTACACGGCCCCGCGAAGCGCCTTATCTGCCAGGCACGATCGTCCACAATACCAGGACAGGGGCAGCGCTCCAAACCCGTCGATTATGCCCTAACCGCAGGTCAGAAGACCTTCTCCGGAGGCCTGTGGCGTATGTGGCTAACGACGCTCCATCCCGGAGGCCAACCGCATCACCATATCGCTGTACACCGCGTCGGTGTCGATACCGTCCATCGCCCCGGTCATCTCCAGCAGGACGAAACCGTGCATCGCCGACCAGAATTCCAACGCCGCATAGAACGCGTTCTCACCCTCGAGACCATAGGAGCCCAGGACCGCAATGACGGGCGCGGCGGCCGCCCGGGTGGCTTCGGTGAACTCCGGGTCGTCGCCGCCGAGCGGCATCCTGGTGAAGGCCGAATACCGTCCCGGATGGTGATGCGCATAGCTGCGGTAAGCACTGGCCATCGCGGTCACCGCATCGTCGCGGGTGCGGCCCTCCGCGACGTTGGTGAGCATGCCGATGAGATCGCCGACGACGCGCATCCGCACTGTTCTGCGCAGGTCCTCGAGGCTGTTGACATGGTTGTAGAGCGACGGGCCCTTGGTGCCGAGCTGGGTGGCGAGCGCGTTGATGGTCAGCGCATCCCAGCCTTCGCGATCCAGAAAGGTCAGCGCGGCGCTGACGATCGTCTCGCGACTGAGCCGGGGGGCCTTCCTGGTCGACGTGCTCGGGGGCTGTGCCATGCGCGCCTCGCCCCCTACCGTGTGGTCTGTCCTGGTTGATACCCGGAGAAAACTAACACCTCTAACCGGAATGGCAGCGCTGTGCCCGTCAGGACTAATCAAAGGTCGCCGACCAGCGTTATGCCGCTCATTATCCGACATCCCGCAAACCGAAAGGACCTCCCGCAATGACCTGGAACGGACCCGCCGCAGCGCCCGCCCACCACGACTGGACCAAAGATGGCAGTTGGGTGTTCACCACCCACGGCCCCGACTGCGTCCATCTCTGGGCGCAGAGCAGCGCCCTTGAAGCGCCGCAGATGATCGGCACGCGCACCGCCGCGGGCGCGATCAGTCTGGCGCTGGGCCTACTGCGGGCCGCCGCCGAATACGAAGCCCTCGACGCTGCGATCGTCGGTGACGCCGCGCGCCTGATCGCCGAAATGGAGGCCCGACTCGCCGAAGGTGACGACGATTGAACTGCTGACCCCTCCCCGGCCGGAGAGGGGTCAGGTGCGCAGACGGGGGTTACGAGCCAAGCAGGTCGACGGCCACGGCCGCACCGGCGTCGTGCTGCAGCAACGCGAAATACGCCTCGGCCCGCAGCGTGACGGTGTTGTCACCCAGGTTCGGCAGGCTGGCGAACAGTACATCGGTGCCGTGCGCACTGAACGCCCGCCCGTTGAGCACCACCCCGACGCCTGCCGTTACCGCGGCGTTGACCGCCAGCGGAACCCCGTTGAACCGCACCACTTCGGCGCCGATGGTGTCGCCGGGACCGACCGCGGCCTTGTCGGACAGTTCCGGATAGTCCGCCGGGTTGACCAGCAGCAGCGTGGGTTTCGCCCCGGTCTGCGCCCATATCGTGGCGATGCCCAGGTCGGCGCTGTAGCTGGGCGAGCCCGCGAAACCCAGCGGGGTGCCCGCCGCGGTTTCCAGCGCCGCCGCGGTCGCCGCGTTCACGCTGAACACCACTTCGCTGGCGAGTCGGGCGCTCACCGCCGTCGCGCCGATGCCGAACCGGATCACCTGGTCCGAAACCACCTGGGTCACACCGAACGCCTCCAGCGTGGCGCTGACCTTGGCCGGATCGGCCATCGCGGGCTTGTCGGCCTCCTCGGGCGTGGCGTCCTGGGCGACCAGGGCGGCGTAGCGCGGCCCGGCCACGGTCAGGCTGTCGGCGGGCGTGAACGGGATACTGGCCACCTGCCAGAGCCAGTCGGCCTGTCCCAGCGCTTCGGCGGCCACCGCGCCGCGTGCGCCCGCTGTCGCGCTGGTGACGGAGCGGCACTCCACCGCCGCCCGTGTAGGCACCCCGGCGGCCAGTCCGGCGGCGAACTCGGCCAGCGGGCCGCCGTCGTCGCCGCGCCACCCGGCCGAACGCGCCTCGGCGAGCGCCCGACCGATGACCTCGGAGCGCTCATCGTTGCCCGCCCTCAAGGCTTTCGCTGCGGCCAGCGCGGTCAACTCGTCGCGGTCGATGGCCGTTTGCCCAGCCTCGTCGGGGCTCAGGTCGCGGCATTGGTCATGGGCCAGGGTGAATCGGGTGTTGATGCGACTGCGGCACTCGGCTAGTCGCGCGTCAAGCTCGGCAGGCTCAAGCTCGGCGAGTTGGTTGATGTCGAATCGTGGCATCGGTCTGGGTCCTTTTCGGAATCGTCGTTTCTGAACGGTCCTCTCGACCAACGACGCCCTCTCAGCGACCGAAGCCCTCTCGGCTGGCGAGCCCGGCGCAGCGCCGGGCACCTCCGAGTGTAAATCGGTGCGACACTGGATTGCGACCCGCCGGGCACCACGCCGGTTTGAGACAACATCGGCCCCGGCGCGCGGGAGAGAATGGCTGCCGGATCGTCCCGAACTGCGCGAGTCCGAGTAGTGCGGCTCCATCGGCCCGGCGGGTCGCCTCCGATCAGATCAGGGTGTCGTGCTCGGCGACCGTCAACCCGTGTAAGGCACAGGCCATCTCGTCGCGGCCCGCCGGACGCGACCACGCCGCCGACTCGCAGGTGCGCGGCAGCCCGAGAGCATCGGCGCGATCCCAAGCGTCGGCGTCGACGGCCTCACCTCCGGGTGACTCAAGCCAGCGCCTACGCACCTTTCATCACCTCGAATCGCGTCTTGCGTTCGCGCATCGGGACGGCCACCTCAGCTCCGAAGTCCAGCTTGAGCGTCGCCATCAGGCGGGCCAGCTTGAGTTCTTGCTGGCGCATCTCGGTCAGCGCCGGGTGTGCGCGGGCACCCTGCGACGAATCGGTGATCAGGCCCTCGGCGTCCACGATCTTCTGAAGCCCGTCGATGACGTCCAGGGTCCGGCAGCACCGGGTCAGCAGGACGCGCTCATGCTCGTCGATTTCGTCGCAGCCGTCGACCACGGCCCGCCACAGTCGCCGACCTGAATCGCCCAACCCGCGCGGCGCGTTTGTCCTCGCCGCCATTCGTCCGCCTCCTTCGAGCAGTTCCGAGTATAATCGGGACGTAACGCGCCGAAACATGCTGTAAGTCTGACGCTTTCCCGTCTTCGTGACGACGAATCATGTTGGCGCACAAATCTGGTTCAATTTTCCAGGGCCAAACTCTGACGTTAAACCTATAACGGCGGGCGACAGGTGTTGCCGGCCCAGTCAAGCAGAAAAAAACAAACCCGGCGCCTTTCTGGTACGGTCGTACATCTTTTTCGGTATGCCAGGACCATTTGGTCAAACCCATTGCGGGACAGGCGAACTCGGAGTGTTCAACTTCTGAACACCTCACCAGCGACCTTCCCGGAACTTGCCCGCGATCACGCCGGTCGGCCGCCGCGAGGGCGACAGCGAGCCCACCCAGCGACGGCAGCGCCCCAGCGACGGGCAGGCGTCGCGGCACAGCCGTTCGGCTCGGATGCGGTCGGCGGGCGTCTCACCGTCGAACAGCGGCCCTCGGCCCTTGCACGCCGCGCCGGGCAGCGCGGGCACCGACGCCAGGAAGCGCCGCAGATCACCGACTGGTGTGCTGCTCATAGGCGTCGAGAATCAGCCGCCACGCTCCTGGGCGGTTGGTGCAATCACCGGCGGGCAGATCGCGCGCCAGTCCGGCGCGATAGCACCCGGCGCACAAGACATACCGAAGCGCCCAGCGCGCGATCACGACGAAGTGAAGTGCCCGCCGACCGATGTGGCGACCGCACCAACGGCAGTGCCAGGCGGGGGCCGGGCCGTCGCCCCACGGGTGTCGGCCCGGTGTGAGGTCGTCAGGGACTCGGCAGTGTCGGCAGTCGATCATCGGATGCCCTTTCGTTTGCTGGCGCGGATGGGCTGCCACCCTTGCCACCCACCGTTGGTTTGTTTCTCGCGCGTGCGTTTTCCTGGAATGAATAAGGAGAGGGTGGCAAGGGTGGCATTAATGCAGGTCACGGCGTTTCGTCCTCTTTTTGGGTGACAGCCACGCCGCGCCAAAGCGTGGACCGTTGCCCGCGGATCGATTTGCGCCCAGCGACTTCGCAGCCTCTTTCCCGGAGGGTTGCCGCGATCTCGTTCATCCGCGGCGGGGTCTCGATGCCCTGTTCGGCGCACCAGGCGTCGAGCTCCCTCTTGAGGTCGCTGGAGAAGCACCGCAGGGCCGGGGAGAACTCCAGCGTTTCGGCGATGAACCGGCCGATGACGTCTTCGTCCTTGCGGTACTGGTCGGTGGCGACGCGGACCACGGCGGGTGGGCGCAGCCCGGCGCTGTTGAACCGGACGGCACCGGCGACGATCCAGGCCAAGATGCCCGGCGCTTCGGCCCGCAGTTTGGCGGCGAGCCCCTCGTCGCGTTCGGCCTCGGGGATGGTGACCGCCCACGGCACCAGCCGCAGCCGCCGCCAGATGCCCTCGTCCCGGCCGGCGACAGACGGCTTGTGGTTGGAGAACATGATCAGGGTGTGGGTGGGCCAGAACTCCCACGAGTCCTCGCGCATCCGGCGGCCTTTGAGGCGGTCGCCGCCGGTGAGGTTTTTGACCGATTCGTCGTCGAGGGCTTCGGCGTGCTTGGTTTCCGACGCCACCGCCAGCCGTTTGCGGAACAGGTCGGCGACCACGGTGGGGTGTTGTTCGAAGCGCCCGGCGACAAGAAGGGACTTGTGGGGCACGGCGGTGTAGGGGCCGAGGACGTGCTGAATCGCGCCGTGGAACCTCGACTTGCCGTTTCCGCCGCCGCCGTAGTCGATGTCGACGGTCTCGGTAGGCTCCCCGGTGGCGCTGGCACCGGCACGGGTTTGCAGATACTCGCGGATGTCATCGTCGGGTTGCCACCGTCGCAGGCACTCCTCCCACAGGGGTGCGGTGGCGTCTGGGTCGTAGGCGACGGGGGCCTGCAGGGTGCACAAGTCGGCCGGGTCGTGGGGGCGTAGCTGGCCGGTGCGCAGGTCGATGGTGCCGTTGGCGACGTTGAGCAGCCACGGGTCGGCGTCGAGGTCTTCGTGGTCGACGAGGATTCCCGGCGCGCCGCGGGCCAACCGGATCATCGCCGCGATGGCACCCGAGGTGCCGGACTTGAGCGCCCACGCCCATACGGCCTTGGCGACGCCGTTGGGCTCGTTCTCGGCGGTCTTGGCGGCGAGTTCGAACAGTCCCTTGGCCACTTGCTTGGCGATCTCGGTGACCAGGGCGTCCTTCTCGTCGATGATCCAGCGGCCGCGCCGGTAGACGAGCCACTTGCCCCAGGCGTGCACATAGCGGAGCCGGTGCCCGGCGACCTGCAGGAGTCGGGCGGCGTTGCCGACGTCGGTGGGCCGGTGGCCGTCTGAGAACTTGAGCGCAGGGGACTTGAGCGCAGGGACGGTGTCCTCGGCGGTGGGCTCCTCGGGCTCACCGGCCGATGCCTCCTGCTGCCCGTTGGCGCCGACCCTGTTCAGCCACGCCCAGTTGTCGGGCAGCTTGTCGTCCACGCGGGCACGAACAGCGTCGAGGTCGGCGGCCAACGCTTGGCCGACCGCCCATGCCAGCATGCCGCGCCACTCGGATTCAGCCACCGGACCCACGCGCGGCGCACCTTGCTTACCGCCGGGCATCGGGTCACGGGCGACGGCGGCAAGGAACAGCGCCTTGATGGCCTCGACGGCCGCTGTCGCCGGATACAGGCCCGCGGCTGCCTCTTTGCACGCTCCGGCAAGCGCCGTCACCGTCGAGTGGTGCCGGGACTCCCCGGCGGTGTACTTGCGCTCGAGCGCCTTGACCAGTCCGGCCAGCGCGCCTGGGCGGCTGTCACCGACACACGAGGTCAGAAACGCCGCGATCTGGGCGTCGGTGGCGGCGTCGTCGGCGGGGCTGGCGTCGTCGAGGTCGGCGGCGACGCCAGCGGGCAGCACCGGCACCGGGCCGACCCATTGCCAGCGGTATTCGCCGCCCTCGGGGTGCCACGACGGGGCGACGATGACCACCCCGTTGTGGCCGCGGACTTCGCCCCATCCGCCCGCCAGGCGGCCGGTGCCGTTGCCCAGCGTGCGGCCGGGCGGCTGACGGAACACGTAGTGCCCTCGGCCCGGCGTGTCGGGGCGGCTCGACTGATACGGCGCTGCGGCGCACGCCGTAGCGAGCGCGTCGGGCACCTTGTCGGGGTCGTCTACGTCGAACGCCACAGCGCCGGACCGGCCCAGGTGCAACGCGATGTTGTGGTCGGTGCCCGCGAACCATGCGGCGATGACCTTGGGGTCGCGGGATGATTTGGCGGTCCAGTCGTTACCGACGACGCTGCCGGGATTCTTGCCGGGATTCTTGGGGTCGGTGCGGCGCACCGGCAGCACGTAGAACCCGCATTTGGCGTAGGCCAGCGCGGCGCTCAGGGTGTCGACGTCGGGCGGCAGATCGGGCACCGTCAGCGGCCCGGCATCGCCTAGACTGTCGCTATCGGTTTGGATCGCCGTGCGGGTGCCGGGTTCTGAGAGGGGGCCCGGCGCTTCGCGTTTCATGAGCCATCGCCACCGTTGCGACGGCGTCGGGCCTGAGCGGACTTGAGCGCCATCTTGGCGTAGAACGCTTTGCGCAGATGCTCGGCGCGAACCGGATCGCCACCGGCTTCGGCGAGCCACTTGTCCTCCAGCGCCCGGCGTCCCGGCGCGGTTCGGGCGCTGCGATCTGGGGTGTTGGCCCACGACGTATGGGCGGCAAGTTGTGCACGTAGCACCCGCTCAGATGCGGACAGCATGCTTCGGAGGCCCTTTCAAGGCTTCCGGAGCGCTTCGCCTCCGAGGGTGGGGTGTCCGGTGCATGGACTAAGCGTGTAGCCCTATGCTAACGGCCGGTCGGTCCTGCTACACGTAGATCGTGGTTGCGGCGTGGCGCAGCGGTTTCCGTTTGGGCCGTTTCCGTTTGGCGGCATACGCTTTCGCGATCTGCGCGGCCATCTGACTTCTCGCGGGAAGCGGCGGGTTGCACCGGCACTTGCCGGTGGACCGCCACCCCTCATCGCCGTCGCAGTCGGAGCAGCCGGCGTCGTGGCCCCAGTAGACGGCGACCAGCTTGCCGCAGCGCGTGCACCTGGCAGCGACCAACGGGTCCTCGTAGAAGAACCGATGAAGCGCGCTCACAGGTCCACCACGCCGAGACCGAGACGGGTGAACTCCTCACCCGCGAGATCCTCTGAGGCGGCCTTGACGTATCTGCCGACCATCGCGGTGCTGGTCCAACCGGCGTGAGCCATCAAGCCGGTTTCGGTACCGCCAGCACGCAGCCATCGCACGGCCGCGGTGTGCCGCAGCCGGTGCATGTGAAAGCCGATGATTCCGGCGTCGGCGGCGCGCGCCTTGAGCGCCGTGTGCATGCCGGTGTAGGTGAGGCGCTCACCTTTGGCCGACACCCACAGCGGCCCGGCGGTGGGGCGCAGGACGGCGCGGTGCCGGGCGCGGGTGTAACGGTCCAGAACGCTGGCGGTTCCGACGCTGAAGTGGACGTAACGACCTTTGCCCCCCTTGCCGCGTTTCACGTGCACGACGCAGCGGTCCAGGTCCACGTCGGCGACGTCGAGGGCGAGCATCTCGGCGGCGCGCAAGCCGGTCTCGGCGAACAGGGCGACCAGCGCCTTATCGCGCTTGTCGCGCAGTTCGGTGCCCTCGCACGCCTTGAGCAGCCGGGCCACCTCGTTGTCGGTCAGGTCGGGCACACTGCGCTGGTCGGGTTTGGGCGCTCGCACCGACAACACCTCGGACGGGTCGTAGTCCTCCTCGGTGGCGATCCAGCGGGCGAAGATTTTCAGCACCGACAGGTTCAGCCGAGCCGTGGACACCTCCCCGCTGCGCGACCCCATGTAGGCGACGACGTTGTCACGGGACAATTCGACAGGCCGACCGGTGTCGCGGCAGAACGCCAGGAACGACCGCACGGAGGTGCCGTAGCTGGCGATGGTGTGGCGGCTCTTGCGCTCACCCTTGAGCCTGCGCAGCCACGACGTGAGCAGATCGTCCAAATCCAGCATGGGGCAACCCTCCGCAAACTTCCGAGTTCGGAATAATCCTACAGTGGGAGCGCTGTGCACGGTGCTGGTGTAGTAAACTCGCAGCTAGAGCGCATATCGACGAACGGATCGACTGTAGATTAACACCTCTAGTACGCTCGCAGTCAGTTGACGCGCTCCTGGCTGAGCTCGGCGAGTTGCTCGGTGATCGAGCACAGGTCGGGCAGCGTCGCGGGGTTCATGGTCTGGATGGACCAGGTGATGACGTCGCCGCCCTTGGCCACATAGAAGCTGCACGCATTTCCGTCGAACGCCTTGAAGCCTTTGTTGCCGTCGACGGAGAGTTCGGTCAAGGTGCGGCCGGCCTGTTGTTCCAACGACCGCTCGGTGTCCATATCGCTGCCGCGGTACCACCAGGTCGAGATGCCCATCCCCGCGCCGACGGTGCCGAACATGGTGTTCTCTTGCCAGAAGCAGCCCGCGTCGCTGACGACGGCCTTGGTGAACCCGTCCGTCCCGGCGGCCGCCGCGATGTCGGCGTCGGTGATCCCGTTGCAGTCCACGCTGCGGAATCCGCCGTCCGGGTTCGCGGGCGCCGGAGAGGCCGGCGCGTCATCGGACGATCCGCAGGCCGTCAGCGTGGCGGCGCAGGCGGCGAGCGCGACGAGTCGGAGAGTCCAGCGCGCGGGCACGGGTCACATCTCCGACTTCAGGGTGGCCGAGAGGAGCTGGTGGGCTTCCCGGCACGGATCACCGGCGCGCTGATTGCGAAACTGCACCCACCAACTCAGCACCCCGCTGCCCGCCGCGGCGGTGACCGAGCACGCCGCGCCCGTGACGTCGCGGCGCGCGACGAACGCCGGATGGCGTTCCATGACGGTCTCGGTGATCTTCGCGCCGCGCTCGGTGGCCAACGCGCGTTCGCGATCGAGGTTTCCGGTCTGGAACCAGGAGAACGTCGCGTCGATCGTCACGTCGCCGCGGAACGCCACGTACTGGCAGACCGCTCCGCTGTAGGGCCGCACGACGCTCTCGGCTCCCAGGATCTCCTGGACGGTGTCGTCGTCGAGCAGGGCGCAGCGGTCGTCGACGTAACCGTAGTTCCGTTCGGGATCCGGTACGGCCGGCGTGGCTCGCTGCGCGGTTCCGCTGACGGTCTCAGCACACCCCGCCACCGTCACCACCGCCACGACCGCCGCGACAGCAATCGGAAACCGCCAACGCATCGCCGCTCACGCTACCTAGCGCGACCGTCAATAGCGACTCGGGTGAACGTCTGTGGATCTCGCCGGTCGCGACGTACGCTTCCTCCATGATGTGGACAGCTGTGACTCGGTCACTGACGGCATCCGCCGTGGTGTTCCCGCTGATCCTCGCCGCTCCCGTGGCGCAGGCGGAACCGGTGGTCTGCAACCCGTTGGCGCGCGAGTGCGCCGACAACAGCGTCGTCGGTCGCCATCAGGGAACCGACACCACGATCACCGGTATCGGTGTTGTCGAGACGATCGACTGCGCCAACTCCACGCTGCTCGTCAACGGCGCGAACAATCAGATCACCACGCTGGGCACCTGCTGGGCGGTGACGATGCAGGGCAACGGCAATGTCGTCGTCGCCGACAACGTGATCAACGACATCACGGTCTACGGGTGGGACCAGACCGTGTTGTACAAAAGCGGCAACCCGATCGTCTTGGACCGCGGACGTGAACTGGGAATGACCAACCGCATCAACCGGGTACCCGCATGAGCATGCGAGCCACATCCATCGCCTATCCCCTCATCGGTGCGGCCGCCGCCGCGTTTCTGTTCACAGGCTGCGGATCCGAAAGCTCAGACACCAACACCCCCACCGCGACGGCGGGCACGTCGGGCGCCCAGGTCGAGGTCGGCAACACGATCAACTACGGCTCGTTCGGCACGACCGCCGACATCGACTGCGCCGACGGCAAATCGCTCAACATCGGCGGGTCGAACAACACCCTCACGGTGAAGGGCACCTGCGCGAACGTGAACATCGGCGGCGCCGACAACAAAGTCACCTTCGAGCGGGTCGACAAGGAGATCAGCGTCGTCGGCCTCAACAACACGGTGACCTACAAAGACGGTGATCCGAACATCAACGACACCGGCAACAACAACACGATCACCAAGGGCTGAAACCCCGCTCTTTTCTGCGCGAGAGACCGTGTCTGCACAAGACACGCCGCGGGTCTGCGGCACTTTGCGGTCGCTCGCGCCGGGTCGACGGTCCGCAGGCTGCGCTAGGCGTTGGCGCCGTGCCTGCCCGCACCGGCCGCGAAACGGGCTGCCCCCTCCAGGGATTCGGCGGCGACGCGCGACATGCTGCCGAACTCGAAGTCCATCGCCTCGGGCTCCGAGCGGCCCCACTGGCTCAGAGCCGACAGCCGATCGGCGCGCATGCACTGCTGCGGCAGCTGGGCCAGATCCGCGGCGAGTTGCTCCGCCCGCTGGCGTGCTTCACCGGTGGGCACCACCCGGTTGGCCAAACCCATCGCAAAGGCCTCCGCCGCGTCGACGGCACGGCCGGTGAGGATGAGGTCCATCGCCCGGCTATGGCCGATCAACCGCGGTAACCGCACGGTCCCACCGTCGATCAGCGGGACACCCCAACGCCGGCAGAACACCCCCATGATCGCGTCCTCCTCGACGACGCGCATATCGCACCACAACGCCAACTCCAGACCGCCGGCCACGGCGTAGCCGCTGACCGCCGCGATCACCGGTTTGGACAACACCATTCGACTCGGACCCATCGGGCCGGGGCCGGTGCGGTGTACCGGGTTGGCATCGGGCGTTCCGAATGCCTTCAAATCCGCTCCGGCACAGAAAGTTCCGTTGTCACCCCACAACACCGCGACGGCGGCCGAGTCGTCCTTGTCGAACTCGTCGAAAGCGGCGTACAACCCGGCGGCGGCAGGGCCGTTGACGGCGTTGCGCGCCTCGGGTCGATTCATGATCACCGTTGTCACGGCGCCGTTCTTCTCGACCCGCACTCCGCCCGTCATCTCGCCTCCATCAGTTGGTCGCGTCGCGTGAGCGACAATCCAGTGTTATCGCGCCGCGCAGACAACTCCGCGGCAAAGTCGTTGTAGGCGCAGCGCAGCGCCGCGCCCGGCCAGTCGTCGGGCAGCAGTTCCTCCGGCAACACCGGATCGGTGAGAAGGTGACGCACGATTGCGGTCGCAGCGACGAACCGGTCGGGAACCTCGGGCGCCGAGCCGATCTCGTCGAGCAACGACTGGCCCTCCCGCGCCCAGGCCGGCAGATCCCACAGCAGGCATACCAACTCGGCGGGTTTGGCGTCACGGGAAACCAACAGCCGTACCCGATGCAACACCTCAGGTGGCAGCGCGGTGTCCAGGTTGTCCGGTCGCAGCCACACCCCCTCGCGCAGTTCGGCGAATCGGCCGTCTTGCAACGTGCTTCGCAAACCGGCCCTGGCGCGGGGGTCGGACCCGATGCTGGTGATCACCACCGTGGTCCAGTCGCCGCGCCACGGCCGCGTCCGGGGGTTGATGGCGTCGTCCTGCCGTCGTTGCCGCGCCAGCAAGCGGTCGGACAACCGGTAGCCGTCCTCGGAACGAACCAGATCGCCTGCGCCGACCATCCGCGTCAACGCGACCCGCACCGTTGACTCCCTGATGCCGAAATCTGCTGTGAGCTTGACCAGTTCACTCGCGGTCGCCCATGCCGGATGTGCCCCCAACAGGACGCTCAGCACGACGGAGCGGGCGGTCATCCGCGACAGCGACTTCGTCATCAGACTTCCGAAGCCCTGCGGCCGTGGTCACCGAACGGCTCGTCGCGCTGCCGGACCGCCTCCCGGAAGCCGTGTTCGCGTGACTGTGCCACGAATGCGTGCCCTTCTGGGGTGTGGCGGGCGATGCCGTCGAAGACGGTGGAGACCATCGCGCTGTTGGCCGTCCCCTGCGAATACAGCGCGGAGTTCATCGCCAGCTTGACCATGATCAGCTGGTTGATCGGTACGCGGGAGATCCGCTCCACCAACCGTTCGGTGCGCGCATCCAGCTCCTCGGGCGGCGGCGCCTCGACCGCCAACCCCCATTCGGCGGCCTGCGCACCCGTTATCGAATCCCCGGTCAGCAGAAGGCGTTTGGCGCGCTGATCGCCGAGGCGGTGGGCCCACATCCCGGCCGCGGGCACCCCCCACACGCGGGTCGGCGGGTAGCCGATCTTGGCGTCTGAAGCGGCGATCACCTGATCGGCGTGCAGCGCGATGTCGGTGCCGCCCGCGACACAGTAACCGTGGATCTTGACCACCGTCGGCTTGTCACAGTGCATCAGGCTGGAGAAGCCGCGGACGAACCGACTCATCATCTGGTAGTCGATCATCGGGTCCCACGGCTGATCCGGCAGGTGGTTGACGGCCTGCGTCCTGCCCGACAGCACGGTGTCGCGGTAGGGGCTACCGCCACCGGCAGACGACGATCCCTCGGCGTAGGCGGACAGATCGAATCCGGCGCAGAACCCTTCGCCCCGACCGGAAACCAGAATCACGTGTACGTTCGGGTCGAGGTCGGCGCGTTCGACGAGCGCGGACAACTCCAGCGGTGTGTCCGCGACGATCGCGTTACCCTTCTCCGGTCGGTTGAACGTGATGCGGGCGACCCGGTCCGTGACCTCGTAGGTCATGGTCTTCAGATCGTCGAAGTCGACCGGCCTGATCGCGTGGGTCATCCCTTGACCAAAGCACGTTCGATGATCGGCGCGAGATCGAGTCCGGTGGGCAGGGTTCCGAACGCACCGCCCCAGGCGCCACCCATCCGGGTGGCCAAGAACGCTTCCGCGACGGCGGGGTGCCCGTGGCGCACCAACAGCGAACCCTGCAGCGCGAGGCTGATGTCCTCGGCAACCTTGCGGGCGCGGTACTGAATGGTCTCGAGTTCACCCAGGGCCGGCCGCAATACCTCGACGTGGGCATCGAGACGCGCGTCCGCACCCGCGGTCCGACCGAGTTCGTCGAACAGCACGTCGATGCACTCCGGGCGAGTCGCCATGGCGCGCAACGTATCCAGCGCGCTGACGTTGCCAGACCCCTCCCAGATGCCCATCAGCGGCGCTTCCCGGTACAGCCGCGGCATGCCCGACTCCTCGACATAGCCGTTGCCGCCCAGGCACTCCATCGCCTCGGCCGCGTGCGGGGTGGCGCGTTTGCACACCCAGTACTTGCCGGCCGCCAGGCCGATGCGCCGCAGCAGGGTCTCGCGGGTGTCGCCGCGCACTGCGGCATCGGTCGCGCCGGCCATGCGCATCGCCAGGATCGTGGCCGCCTCGGCCTCGACCGCGAGGTCGGCCAGCACATTGCGCATCAGCGGCTGATCGATCAGGTACTCGCCGAACGCCTTTCGGTGCTGGGTGTGATGGATCGCGCGGGCGAGCCCGTTGCGCATGCTGGTCGCGCTGCCGAGCGCGCAGTCCAAACGTGTCAGGTTGACCATCTCGATGATGGTCGGCACGCCGCGGCCCTCTTCGCCGACGAGCCAGGCGACGGCGCCGTCGTATTCCACCTCCGACGACGCGTTGGCGTGGTTGCCGAGCTTGTCTTTGAGTCGCTGCAGGAACATCCGGTTGCGGCTGCCGTCGGGCAGAACTCGCGGCAACAGGAAGCACGAGAGCCCGCCGGGCGCTTGGGCGAGCACCAGGAAGATGTCGCACATCGGCGCCGAGGTGAACCACTTGTGCCCGCGCAGTGAGTAACTGCCGTCGCCGTTGGGGGCCGCCTCGGTGGTGCCGGCCCGCACATCGGATCCGCCCTGCTTCTCGGTCATCGACATGCCGGCGGTGATACCGGCCTTGGTGGTAGGCACCTTGAGCTCGGGGTCGTACTCGCGACTGACCAGCAGCGGCTCATACACCGCCGCCAGTTCGGGGTTGTGGCGCAGTGCAGGCACCACGGCGTAGGTCATCGAGATCGGGCAGATGTGACCGGGTTCGGGTGTCCACACCGAGGTCTTGGCGGCGCGCACGACGTGTGCTCCCGGCCGATCGTCGGCCCACGGTGCGGCATGCAAGCCGTGCCTGATGGCCACGGTCATCAGCGAGTGGTAGGCGGGGTCGTACTCGACCTCGTCGACGCGATGGCCGTAGCGGTCGTGCGTGCGCAGAATCGGCTGGTTGCGGTCGGCCAGCTCGCCCCAGCGCTGCGCCTGCTGCGAGCCCGACAGCGCGCCCAACTCGGTGACCTCGTCAAGGCCCCATTCGCCGCCCTCGCGGATCAGCGCCTCGGTGAGCACGGGCGAGGTCGCCGGGTTGTAGTCCTCCAGCGGAGGGGCCTGGTTGGTGACGACATGCGTATCTGGCATGAGACCACTATTACACTTTTACAAACAGCTGCACAATAGTCGTAACAGCAGTGGTCACTCCGCGGGCTGGTCCTGACGAGACTCTGCCGACCTGGCGTAGAGTTTGCGCCCGCCCGCCCCGCTCAGCCCGAAGGCGACCGTACTGACCACGAGCACGAGCGACCCGGCCGCCAACACCGTCTCGTCGACGCCCATACGGTCGGCTTCCAACGTCAGATAGAACAGCGCCGACACCCCGACCGGGCCGAACCAGCCCAGGTAGAGCGCGTCCCGAATCTTCAGGCGCAGCGGACAGCCCAGCACCAGCAGGATGGGAATGCGTCGCAGCAGCAGGACCGCCAGCGCCAGGGCGACCGCGCGCCAGCCCAGGTCAAGCCAGGACTGCCACGGCAGCGTCGCCCCAACGAGAACGAACATCGGCAGCACGGCGAACCGGTTGATCGCTTCGTCGATCGACACCTCCGCCGCCCGCTCTCCGCCCGTGCCAACCACATTGAAGACGAGACCACCGACGAAGACCGCGAGAACGCCGTCCGTATGCAGGAGTCCGGACACCCCGAGAATCCCGAGCGCCAACACGACGGTGAAGAACAAGGCCGGTGCCGTGTCGGTGGCGCCGTACTCGTCGCCCCACTTGAGCGCCTTCCCGCCGGCCCAGCCCATCGCCACGCCGACCGCGACCGCGCCGAAGACCTGCCACAGTGACTCGCGAACCGCCGCGCCGGCGTCCATCCCTCCCGCCAGCGCAATGGCCGCCAACACGAGCGGTAACGCCAAGCCGTCGTTGGCGCCGGACTCCAACGACAACAGCTGGCGGTTGCGGGCCGGGATGTCTCGTTCGGCGTCCTCACCGGTCACCACGGTCGAGGCCAGCACCGGGTCGGTGGGACATACCGCAGCACCCAGCAACGCCGCCGTCGCGATCGGAATCGACAGGATCAGCCAGCCCAGCGCGGCCGTCACCACCGCCATCACCGGCATCGCCACCAGTACCAGCACCGTCACCGGACGCCAGCAGCGCCTCACGTCGGCGAACGGATACCGCAAGGCCACCGCCATCACCGACACCGCAAGCAGCACCCGGCTCACCTCGTGAAGCAGCGAATGCTCACTGGTCAGCGGCGCCATGTGAAACACGTCGAGCAGCTGCGAGCCGATCAGCGCTCCCGCCACGAGCCCCAGCAGCGGTTCGGAGATCGGCAGTCGGCGCATCTTGGCCGACAACGCGGCGACGATGACACCGAGAACGCCCACGGTGGTAAGCAGCAGGTCGGTTTTCACGCCTTGGACCTCCCCTCCCCGGCTGCGACAGATCAGTCAGCGGCTGTCGAGTTCGGCGACGACGTCTCGGCGGCGCGGCTCCGGTTTCGCAATGGGCTCCGGTTTCGTGATGGGCGCCGGTGCAACCGGGGGGTCGGGCTCGGCCGAGGGCTCGGGGGCGTCCGGTCGCTCGTAGAACGGGACCATCTCGACGGAGCGCTCTGCAGCGCGCGAGGCCCTCGCTCGTCGCCACTTCTCGTAACGGTGGAGGACGACGATGACCGCGGCGGCCAGCGCCCAGCCGAGCAGGATGTCGATGACGTAGTGCTCGGCGGTGTACACCAGCGTGAAGGCCATCAGGAGCACATAGGCCGCGAGCACTGGACGCCACGCTCCGTGCACGCGATGCCATAGGAAGGCCGCGACCGCTGCCGTCATTCCGGCATGCAGGGACGGTATCGCCGCCACCAGGTTGACGCTGGCCTGGCCGGCATCGAGCAGCGCGCTCGCGGTATGCATGTTCAGGTTGCCCCACCCGCGTCCGACAATCCGCTCGATCCACGGGTTCGCCCCGTCCTGACTGGATTGCATCGCCCCGAGCACACCGCCGTCAGGCACTCCTCGCGCCGACCGGAACATGCAGCGCGCGTACGCCGGTCCGCCCTCGACGTCGGCAGGGGTGCAGCGGGCCGCGGCCCACGGCGGCGCGGCCGGCACCAGGGCGTAGATGGCCAAGCCCGCGAAGTTCAAGCCGACGAACAGACGCACGAACGCCTTCCACTCCGCGCGATCACGCAGCCACAGCACCCCGGCCACCACGTACGGCAGGATGAAGAAGGACATGTAGACGCAGCTCAGAACGACTTCCCACCACGGTGGTTGTCCCTGTTTGAGCTGCTCCTGAAGCCACACGGTCGGCACGGTGCCGAAGAAAAGCAAACGATCGGCCTCGACGGGCCAGTCCCACAGCGTCGGTCGCCCGATCATGTCCGCAGCACCCCTGCTCAGGTCGTAGGCGAGCAGGATCAGCGCGAACGGAAGCCAGTCGCGGATGACATAGAGCATCCGGCGGACCTGACCGATGCTCGCAGCCAGCAGGCCGGTGGCGATGTAGAGCAGCACCAGCTCACGGTTGAAGGCGAAACCCTCGGTGACCGTGCGGTAGACGATGACCGCAGCCCATATCGCGACGGCGATCCTGCGCACGTAGGTGAGCCGGCGGTCCCGCGTCTGGGCCGCCTCGGGAGCGCGCTGCGACGCAACTGACGACTCGTCGACCGCAGACACTTAGTTGAATCTAGTTCACCCCGCAGTTGCCGCGCGTTCGACTGCGGTTCGGTTATCAGGTCGTGATGTGCTCGCGCAGGAAGGCGATGTCGTCTTTGCGGCCCTCGTCTGCGGTTTCGCAGATGACGGGTGCGCCGGCGGCATGCACCACCGCGACCAGTAACTGCGGATCGATCTGACCGGTGCCGAAGTTGGCGTGCCGGTCGGCGCCCGACCCCGCCGCATCGCGCGAGTCGTTGCAGTGCACCAAATCGATGCGTCCGGTGATGGCCTTGATCCGGTCGACGGCGTCGATCAGCTTCTCCCCTGCGGCCCACGCGTGGCAGGTGTCCAGGCAGAAGCCGATTCCCTTGTCGCCGATGTGGTCCCACAACCGGGCGATGACGTCGAAGTGGCGGGCCATTGCGTGGTCGCCGCCCGCGGTGTTCTCCAGGTAGACGGGCACATCGGTTTCGAGGTAATCCAGCGCCTTGACCCAGCGTTCGAAACCGGCTTCCCAGTCTTTGTCGTCGGCGTGACCGCCGTGCACGATGACCGCCGTCGCGTTGATCTCCGACGCCGCGTCACAGGTGTCCTGCAAGATCTTGCGCGACGGGATACGCACCCGATTGTTGGCCGACGCGACGTTGATCAGGTACGGCGCGTGGACGTAGAGCGGGATGCTGGACGCCTTGAGCGTCTCCGCGTCGTCTCGCGGTTTGGGTTTCTTCCAGCTCTGCGGGTTGCCGAGGAAGAACTGCACCACGTCGGCGCCGTCAGCTTCCGCCGCGGCCAGGGGGTCGTCACCGTGGACGTGCGAACCGATGAGCACGACGCCAGTCTAGGCAGAGCCACCGACATGGCTGGCGAGACCATCTCTCCCGGCCGCCTAGGCTCGGAGCGTGGGACCTGGAAGCGACCCGTCTCCGTTCTCGTCGTGGTCGGATACGGTCGCTTCCGCCCGTTCGACCCTGCAACGACGCACGATTTCGATGCTGTCGCGTGCACCCCGGCCGGTTCGGCAGGCAGGCCGGCTGATCGCCCGCACCGTCAACGACACGCTGCGTGACCGCGTACCCGGGCTGGCCGCCGAGGTCGCGCTGTTCTCCCTGATCTCGCTGCCGTCGCTGTTGATTGCTGTCCTCGGCTCGCTCGGGTTCATCGCCGAAGCGCTCGGCCCTGAAGGCACCGCGCGACTACATCGGCTGCTGCTCGACGTGCCCAGCTCCTTCCTTGCCGAGCGAACCTTCGAGTCATACCAGCGCGTGGTCGAGGCGGGGCTCATGCAATCCCGAGGAAGCGTGATCTCCATCGGAATTGTGCTGAGCCTGTGGACGGGTTCACGGGCAGTCAATCGGTACCTGGAAACGATCACGATCGCCTACGGTGTCGAGCCCAGGCCTGCTTGGCGACGACGGCTGCTGGCGTTGGGGCTGACCGCAGGCGGGCTCCTCGGCGCAGTGGCGATTCTGCCGCCGCTTGTCCTCGGGCCTGACCTCGTGGCGTGGGTGACGCCGGACCCGTTGACCGAAAGTACTTTGCGCGCACTGGATCTGCTGTTCTGGCCAGGCGTGGCGCTGTTGATCCTCGTCGGACTGGTCACGCTGTATCACCTCGGTGTTCCGTGGCGATTGCCTTGGCGCCGTGACATCCCCGGGGCGGTGCTGGCGATGGTCCTGTGGCTGGTGGCATCAGCGGGGCTGCGCGCCTACCTGGCGGTCAGCGCGCGTGACGACGCCGTATACAGCCAGCTCGCCGTGCCGATCGCCGTCGTCTTGTGGCTCTACATCACGGCTTTCGCGGTGTTGCTGGGCGCCGAGTTCAACGCCGAGATCGAAAAGATGTGGCCGCACGAGAAGTATCCGTGGCGGCTACGCCGGCGACGACGAGCAAGCTAGGCCTCCCCGGCCCGCCGACTGTGGGGTTATGTCACGCGAATCCGTGCCAGGCGTGCGGGTAACCCACGTTCGCGGCGCCGGCGAGCCGGCCGAGTGTGCTGAACCGCGGTCACGTCTGGGTGGTCAGCAGGAAACACAGGTAGCCCACGTAAGCGGTGACCATCGCCACGCCCTCGGCGCGCGAGACGCGCCGCCCAGTGATGAAAATCGGGATGCAGGCCAGCGCGACGATCACCATGATCGGCAGGTCGATCGTCACGAGGCTGGACGGCAGGTTCAGCCCCTGCGCCGGCACGAGGCAGGCCACGCCGAGGATGAGCAGAATGTTGTAAATACTGCTGCCGATCAGATTGCCGACCGCGATGTCCCTGTCACCGCGCATGGTAGAGATCATGGTGGTCACCAACTCCGGTGCAGACGTGCCGATCGCGACCACCGTCAGGCCGATCAGCGCGTCGGAGACGCCGAACTGACGCGCCATACCGACCGCCCCGTCGACAAGCCAATCCGCTCCCAGCACGACGACCGCGATACCGCCCAGCGTCATCGCGACACTGGTCGAGGTCCACCGCCGTTTGGTCGTCACCGAGCCGACCTCTTCGGTCGCGTACTCGGCAACCAGCTCGGCCGCGAATTCAACGGCGACGGCGTGGGATTCGCGTCGAGCCGACCAGATCACCGCGGCGGTGTAGACGACCGCACACACGACCAGGATGGCGCCGTCGAGCCGGGTCAGCACGCCATCGGCGGCCAGCACCAACAGCAGCAGCGCCGCGATAGCCATGATCGGCAGTTCGAACCGGATGGTGCGCGACTGCAACGTCAGCGGCACCAGCGCGGCGCTGAGACCGAGGATGAGCAACACGTTGACCACGTTGGTGCCGACGATGTTGCCGACCGCCAGCGCACCGCTGCCCTCCCCCGCCGCGACCACACCGACCGCCAATTCGGGCATGCTGGTGCCGATCGAGACCACCGTCAGCCCGATGACGATCGGGCTGATCCCCAGTCGCACAGCGGCTTCGGCTCCGCCTCGGACCATCACCTCGGCGCCGATGATCAATGCGCTCAGCCCAGCGAGGAACCACACGATGTTCGTCAGCATCAGGTCACCGACCGCCGAGTGTGGGCTCGTGGCACGCAAAACACGCGCAGGACGTGCGGGTAACCCACGTTCGGCGCGCAGATCTGGGCACGAAAAAGCCCCCGGGCCGTGACCCGGAGGCTTTTTCGTGAACTCTTACCGATAGTCGCTGTAGCCGTAGTCGTCCAACGGCACCGCGGCACCGGTGGCCTGGCCGAAGTCCGGGCTGTAGTACTGATCCTCGTACGACGGGATCGTGTACGCCGCAGCGCGGGCTTCTTCGGTCGGCTGCACCTGGATGTTGCGGTAGCGGTTGATACCGGTACCGGCCGGGATCAGCTTGCCGATGATCACGTTCTCCTTCAGACCCTGCAGCTTGTCGCTGCGGCAGTTGATCGCCGCATCGGTGAGCACGCGGGTGGTCTCCTGGAACGACGCCGCCGACAGCCACGAGTCGGTGGCCAGCGACGCCTTCGTGATACCCATCAGCACCGGACGACCGGCCGCGGGCTCGCCGCCCTCGGCGACCACCCGACGGTTCTCGGTCTCGAACTCGCCGCGCTCGGTCAGCGAGCCGGGCAGGAACTCCGTCGAGCCCGAGTCGATGATCGTGACGCGACGCAGCATCTGCCGGACGATGACCTCGATGTGCTTGTCGTGAATCGACACGCCCTGGGCCCGGTAGACCTCCTGGACCTCCTTGACGAGGTGGATCTGCACCTCGCGGGGGCCCTGGACACGCAGCACCTCGTGCGGGTCGGCCGCACCTTCCATCAGCTGCTGGCCCACCTCGACGTGGTCACCGTCGGCGAGCAGACGCTCGGTGCCGTCGTCGTGCTTGAACACCTTCAGGCGCTGACGACGAGAGAGCTTGTCGTACACCACTTCTTCGCCACCATCGTCGGGGATGATGGTGATCTTGTAGAAGCGCTCGCCCTCTTCGAGCTGCACCCGGCCGGTGACGTCGGCGATCGGCGCCTTGTTCCGCGGGATGCGGGCCTCGAACAGCTCCTGCACACGGGGCAGACCACCGGTGATGTCCTCACCCACGCCGCCCTGGTGGAACGTGCGCATGGTCAGCTGCGTGCCGGGCTCACCGATGGACTGCGCGGCGACGATGCCGACGGCCTCGCCGATGTCGACGAGCTTGCCCGTGGCCATCGAGCGGCCGTAGCACATCGCGCACACGCCGGTGCCCGTGGCGCAGGTCAGCACGGAGCGGACCTTCACCTCGGTGATGCCGGCGGCCAGCAGTGCCTCGATCGCCGGATCGCCCAGGTCGTGGCCGCGCTCGACGACGACGTTGCCGTCCTTGTCGACCGCATCGGTGGCCAGCGTCCGGGCATAGGCCGACGTCTCGATGTGCTGATCGCGCACCAACGCGTCACCCTGTAGCTCGGCCAGCGTGACATTGATGCCGCGCTCGGTCTCACAGTCGGTCTCGCGCACGATGACGTCCTGCGAAACGTCGACCAGACGGCGGGTCAGGTAACCCGAGTCGGCGGTACGAAGAGCGGTGTCCGCCAGACCCTTTCGGGCGCCGTGGGTGTTGATGAAGTACTCCAGCACCGTCAGGCCCTCACGGAACGAGGACTTGATCGGACGCGGGATGAACTCACCCTTCGGGTTGGTCACCAGACCCTTCATGCCGGCCAGGGTCCTGGTCTGCGTGAAGTTACCCGTGGCACCCGAGTCGACGATCGTGATGATCGGGTTGTCCTTCGGGTAGTGTGCCCGCAGCGCCTCGCCGACCTCTTCGGTGGCGTCCTGCCAGATCTTGACCAGTGCGTCGTTGCGCTCGTCGTGGTTCAGAGCACCGCGCTGGTACTTCTTCTCGATCTGGTCGGCTTCCTTCTCGTAGCGGTCCAGGATCTCCTGCTTCTGTGGCGGCACCAACACGTCGGCCATCGACACGGTGACACCCGAACGGGTGGCCCAGTAGAAGCCGGCGTCCTTGAGCTTGTCGACGGTCTGCGCCACCACGATCATCGGGTAGCGCTCGGCGAGATCGTTGACGATCCGCGCCTGGACCTTCTTGTGCATCTGCTCGTTGACGAACGGATAGCCGTGCGGCAGAAGCTCGTTGAACATCACCCGACCCAGAGTGGTCTCCGCGGTCCAGGCGTCACCGGGCTTCCAGCCCTCCGGGAACAGCTCGGCTTCCAGATCGGCGGACGGACGCAGCTGCGTCAACCGCACGCGGATCTTGGCCCGCACCGACAGCGCACCGCGGTCCATCGCCATGATCGCCTCGGCGGGCGAGCTGTACACACCGGTCTCCGGCTGATCCTTGGCGGCCGGCGTGTACTCGCCGGTGTCGCCCTCGATCATCGTCGTCAGGTAGTACAGGCCGGTCACCATGTCCAGACGCGGCATGGCCAACGGCCGACCCGACGCCGGGGACAGGATGTTGTTCGACGACAGCATCAGGATGCGCGCCTCGGCCTGTGCCTCCGCACTCAGCGGCAGGTGCACGGCCATCTGGTCGCCGTCGAAGTCGGCGTTGAACGCCTCGCACACCAGAGGGTGCAGCTGAATGGCCTTGCCCTCCACCAGCTGCGGCTCGAACGCCTGGATACCGAGGCGGTGCAGCGTCGGTGCGCGGTTCAGCAGCACCGGGTGCTCGGCGATGACCTCTTCGAGGACATCCCACACCTGCGGACGCTGACGCTCGACCATGCGCTTGGCGCTCTTGATGTTCTGCGCGTGGTTCAGATCCACCAGACGCTTCATCACGAACGGCTTGAACAGCTCGAGAGCCATCAGCTTGGGCAGACCGCACTGGTGCAGCTTGAGCTGCGGGCCGACCACGATGACCGAACGGCCGGAGTAGTCGACGCGCTTACCGAGCAGGTTCTGACGGAACCGACCCTGCTTGCCCTTCAACAGATCCGACAGCGACTTGAGCGGACGGTTGCCCGGTCCGGTGACCGGACGGCCGCGGCGGCCGTTGTCGAACAGCGCGTCCACCGACTCCTGAAGCATGCGCTTCTCGTTGTTGACGATGATCTCGGGCGCGCCGAGATCGATCAGTCGCTTCAACCGGTTGTTGCGGTTGATCACGCGGCGGTACAGGTCGTTGAGGTCCGACGTCGCGAACCGGCCACCGTCGAGCTGCACCATCGGGCGCAACTCCGGCGGGATCACCGGAACCGCGTCGAGCACCATGCCCATCGGCGAGTTGGAAGACTGCTGGAACGCCGCGACCACCTTGAGCCGCTTCAGTGCGCGAAGCTTCTTCTGCCCCTTGCCGCTTCGGATGACCTCGCGCAGCTCCTCGGCCTCGGCCTCGATGTCGAAGTTCTCGATGAGCTTCTTGATCGCCTCGGCACCCATCGCACCGGTGAAGTACTCGCCGTAGCGGTCCTGCAGCTCCCGGTAGAGCACCTCGTCGACGACGAGCTGCTTGGGCGCCAGCTTGGTGAAGGTGTTCCAGATCTCCTCGAGCCGGTCCAGCTCCCGCTGGGCCCGGTCGCGGATCTGGCGCATCTCGCGCTCGCCACCGTCGCGCACCTTGCGGCGCACGTCGCTCTTGGCGCCTTCCTTCTCCAGCTCGGCCAGGTCGGCCTCGAGCTTCTGGGACCGCTCGGCCAGATCGAGATCGCGCTGATCCTCAACGGCCTTGCGCTCCACGGCCATTTCGGCTTCGAGCGTGGAGAGCTCGTTGTGGCGCATCTCGTCGTCGACGGCGGTGATCACGTAGGCGGCGAAGTAGATGATCTTCTCGAGATCCTTCGGCGCCAGATCGAGCAGATAGCCCAGCCGCGAGGGCACACCCTTGAAGTACCAGATGTGCGTGACGGGCGCGGCCAGTTCGATGTGGCCCATCCGCTCACGACGCACCTTGGCGCGAGTGACCTCGACGCCGCAGCGCTCACAGATGATGCCCTTGAAGCGGACGCGCTTGTACTTGCCGCAGTAGCACTCCCAGTCGCGAGTCGGTCCGAAGATCTTCTCGCAGAACAGGCCGTCCTTCTCCGGCTTCAGCGTGCGGTAGTTGATGGTCTCCGGCTTCTTGACCTCACCGAACGACCAGTTACGGATGTCGTCCGCGGTGGCAAGACCGATGCGGAGTTCATCGAAGAAGTTGACGTCTAGCACGTAACTCCCTTTCCCCTTGCGGGACTAGAAATTTAGGCCAAATCTTCTACGGACGCGGATTCGTTGCGCGACAGGTTGATTCCCAGGTTCGCCGCGGCGCGCTCCAGATCCTCGTCGTCGCCGTCGCGCATCTCGATCGCGGCGCCGTCGCTCGACAGCACCTCGACGTTGAGGCACAGCGACTGAAGTTCCTTGAGCAACACCTTGAACGACTCCGGAATGCCCGGCTCGGGGATGTTCTCGCCCTTGACGATCGCCTCGTACACCTTGACCCGGCCGACGGTGTCGTCGGACTTGATGGTCAACAGCTCCTGCAGCGTGTACGCCGCGCCGTAGGCCTGCATGGCCCAACATTCCATCTCGCCGAACCGCTGGCCACCGAACTGCGCCTTACCGCCCAGCGGCTGCTGGGTGATCATCGAGTACGGGCCGGTGGAACGGGCGTGAATCTTGTCGTCCACCAAGTGGTGCAGCTTGAGGATGTACATGTAGCCCACCGTCACCGGGTACGGGAACGGCTCGCCACTGCGACCGTCGAACAGCATCGCCTTGCCGTCCTCGTCAACGAGCGTCTCGCCGTCGCGGTTGGGCAACGTGGACCCGAGCAGACCCTGCAGCTCGGCTTCGCGGGCACCGTCGAACACCGGTGTCGAGACGATGCTTCCCGGCTCGGACTCGAGCAGCTCCTTGGGCAACGCGCTCGCCCAGTCCGGCGAACCGTTGATCTTCCAGCCGCTCTTGGCCACCCACCCGAGGTGGGTCTCCAGGATCTGACCGATGTTCATACGACGCGGCACACCGTGGGTGTTCAAGATGATGTCCACCGGGGTGCCGTCGGGCAGGAACGGCATGTCCTCGACGGGCAGGATCTTGCCGATGACGCCCTTGTTGCCGTGGCGCCCGGCCAGCTTGTCGCCGTCGGAGATCTTGCGCTTCTGCGCGACGTACACGCGAACCAACTCGTTGACCCCGGCGGGCAGCTCGTCGTCGTCCTCGCGGGAGAACACGCGGATGCCGATCACCTTGCCGGACTCACCGTGGGGCACCTTCAGCGACGTGTCGCGGACCTCGCGCGCCTTCTCACCGAAGATCGCACGCAGCAGCCGCTCCTCCGGGGTCAGCTCGGTCTCACCCTTCGGGGTGACCTTGCCGACCAGGATGTCGCCGTCGCGGACCTCGGCGCCGATGCGGACGATGCCGCGCTCGTCGAGATCGGCCAGCACCTCATCGGAGACGTTCGGGATGTCCCGGGTGATCTCCTCGGCGCCCAGCTTGGTGTCGCGGGCGTCGATCTCGTGCTCCTCGATGTGAATCGAGGTGAGCACGTCCTCTTCCACCAGGCGGTTGGAGAGGATGATCGCGTCCTCGTAGTTGTGCCCCTCCCACGGCATGATCGCCACGAGCAGGTTCTTGCCCAGCGCCATCTCACCGTTCTCGGTGCACGGCCCGTCGGCGATGACCTGACCCGCCTCGACCCGCTGGCCGGCGTCCACGATCGGGCGCTGGTTGGCGCAGGTGCCGTGGTTCGAGCGCGCGAACTTACGCATCCGGTAGGTGTGCCGGGTGCCGTCGTCGGCCATCACGGTGACGTAGTCGGCCGAGACCTCCTCGATGACGCCGGCCTTGTCGGCGACGACGACGTCACCGGCGTCGATCGCGGCACGCAACTCCATACCGGTGCCGACCAGCGGGGCCTCGCTGCGCACCAGCGGAACCGCCTGGCGCTGCATGTTGGCACCCATCAGGGCGCGGTTGGCGTCGTCGTGCTCGAGGAACGGGATCATGGCCGTCGCGACCGACACCATCTGGCGCGGCGAGACGTCCATGTAGTCCACCTCGCTCGACGAGATCTGCTCGACCTCGCCGCCCTTGCGGCGGACCAGGACGCGCTCCTCCAGGAAGCGGCCGTTGTCATCGATCGGCGAGTTGGCCTGCGCCACGACGTGGCGGTCCTCCTCGTCGGCGGTCAGGTACTCGATGTCGTCGGTGACAACACCGTCCTTGACCTTGCGGTACGGCGTCTCGATGAAGCCGAACGGGTTGACCCGCGCGTACACCGACAGCGAGCCGATCAGGCCGATGTTCGGACCCTCCGGGGTCTCGATCGGGCACATGCGGCCGTAGTGCGACGCGTGCACGTCGCGGACCTCGAGGCCGGCGCGCTCACGGGACAGACCGCCGGGGCCCAGCGCCGACAGGCGGCGCTTGTGGGTCAGGCCCGAGAGCGGGTTGTTCTGGTCCATGAACTGCGACAGCTGGCTGGTGCCGAAGAACTCCTTGATCGCCGCCACGACGGGACGGATGTTGATCAGGGTCTGCGGCGTGATCGCCTCGACGTCCTGAGTGGTCATGCGCTCACGCACGACGCGCTCCATGCGCGACAGGCCCACCCGGATCTGGTTCTGGATCAGCTCGCCGACGGTGCGCAGACGACGGTTGCCGAAGTGGTCGATGTCATCGACCTCGACGGGAACCTCGACACCACCCGGGACGGTCATCGTCTTGTCGCCCTGATGCAGCCGCACCAGGTACTCGATGGTGGCGACGACGTCCTCTTCGGTCAGCGTGGTCGAAGTGGTCTGCGCCGGGTTCTCGGTGATGCCCAGCTTCTTGTTGACCTTGTAGCGACCGACGCGGGCCAGGTCGTAGCGCTTCTCCTTGAAGAACAGGTTCTCCAGCAGGGTCTGCGCGGACTCCTTGGTCGGCGGCTCGCCCGGGCGCAGCTTGCGGTAGATGTCCAGCAGCGCCTCGTCGGTTCCGGCGGTGTTGTCCTTCTCCAGCGTGCTCATCATGATCTCGGAGAAGCCGAACCGCTCGGTGATCTGCTCGTTGGTCCACCCGAGCGCCTTGAGCAGCACGGTGACCGGCTGACGACGCTTGCGGTCGATGCGCACGCCGACGGTGTCGCGCTTGTCGACGTCGAACTCCAGCCACGCGCCGCGGCCAGGGATCACCTTGACGCTGTGCAGCGTCTTCTCGGTGGACTTGTCGATGCTCTCGTCGAAGTAGACGCCCGGCGACCGGACCAGCTGGCTCACCACGACACGCTCGGTGCCGTTGATGATGAACGTGCCCTTCTCGGTCATCATCGGGAAGTCGCCCATGAAGACCGTCTGGCTCTTGATCTCACCGGTGTTGTTGTTGATGAACTCGGCCGTGACGAACAGCGGGGCCGCGTACGTCATGTCCTTGTCTTTGCACTCGTCGACGGGGGCCTTGACCTCGTCGAAGCGCGGATCGGAGAAGGACAGCGACATCGAGCCGGAGAAGTCCTCGATCGGGCTCAGCTCGGAAAGCACCTCTTCGAGGCCACCAACGGGGTTTTCCTCGCCGCGCTCCTTGGCCTTTTCACGCCAGGCGTCGGAGCCGATCAGCCATTCGAAAGACTCGGTTTGAACGTCGAGAAGCCCGGGAACCTCGAGGGGCTCACGGAGCTTTGCAAAGGAAATTCGGTTTGGTGCTCCTGGGACGGAGTTTTTAGTAGCTTCTGCTGTCTTGCTTGGGCGGGACCCTGCCAAGATGCATCCTTCCAGCACCTCATGCGACTATCGTGCCGGTAGACCACCGGTCCGTTTCGTCGCGATATCTGCGTCGGTTCGGCTGGCCACTCACGACCACAAACTTCCCGAACGCACGGCACGCGACTAGATCACTGAGCTGGGCTCAGGCTAGGACATCGGTGTCAGGTGCGGGTTTAGGTGGGCAGGATGCAGCCAGCGCAACGTCCAACAGTACCGCAGGACGGCGTATTCCTCAACATCCGCAGAACATCCACAACCCAACCGCATGTATGGCACGCATCGGGGCGCTGGCTGGCGACTCGATCCTTCTCATACGTCCATACATTGCTGCAGAACAGATTGGCCCCTCTGCGGCTTCCCGTCAAGAGATAACACGCGTTGTTGTGGAGTTTTGCGTCAGGCGGCGATCGCGTTGCTGCAGTGTCCGGACCCGGCCGAGCCGACCGATTCGCGCACACACACCGGGTCCATGGAGAACAACCCGTCGGCCAACGGCATGAACGGCTTCAGGAAGTTCAGCAGGTACGGCTTGGTCAACGTATTGGGCAGTGCGACGACGGTGGCCTGCCCGGCCGGGGTGTCGAAGCGGAACTGCTCGCCGCGCTCGAGGTAGATACCCGTCTTCCGGTCACCGGCGAACATGTCGTTGACCCAGCCGACCATCAGTATCTGCGCGGCGGCGGCGTTCTCGGGCCGCGAGAAGCCGGCCACCAGCTCCTGGGCGAACTGGATGAGCGGATTGCCGCCCCGCATGGCGTCGACGTGTGAGCCGTTGACCAATGTGACGCCGATGAACCCGGTCGGTCGCGCGGCGGCCAGAGCGTCGAGGCCGGCGCCGAAGTTGTTCCACATGTAGACCGGTGCGGCGAGCTGGTAGATCGGGATGTCGACGGGGACCTTCCTCAGCGATTCCGTCATCCGCGCCGGGTCGCCCAGCGCCACGCCGTCGAGCAGCACGACCCCGGCCAGCCTGTCGATGCGCTCGTCGTCGGCCAGGTAGCCGGCGATCCCCGACACCGCGCCGCCGCCGAGCGAGTGGCCCATCAGCACGACGCGGTCGGGGATGTCCCCTGCGTGCCCGGCGGCTCGCGCACTGTCCTCCAGCGCGGTGTTTCCGTCGTCGAACAGTCCCGCCATCGCCTCGTGCATCGGCGCCCCGCCGAGCCAGCATCCGTCGACGGCAAAGAAGTTGGAGCTGATCGACGGTGCGACCACGATGCTCTGGGTCCGCTCGGCCAACGCGGCGGCGGTGTGGCTGTACCACGGGGCGCTGGCCAAAAAGCCGTGCTGCAGGTAGATCAGGCGCTCGGGCGGCTCGCCGGTTGCCGTCTCCGGGATGTACCAGTCCGCGGGCACTTCCTTGCCTTCACCTTCTGCACAGGCGCAGTCGATCCGCAGCGTCGACGAGCGCACGCTGACCGTGCTGTTGGGCGGCAGGATCGGTGGGCCGCCCAGCAGTCGGGTCGCGACGGCGTACAGGTCGAACACGATCGTGCCGATCACCCGCAGGATGAGGGGGACCTGGGGGGCGGTCGCAGTGGTCACCGCCGGTGGCACCGATGCGAAGGCCACCGCCTGGACACCGACTTCCTCGGCGTCCTCGACGACGCCGGCGACCGGCTGTTCGAGGACCACCGCCATGCGTTGCTCAGGGGCGGTCGGGTCGCCGGTGTCGCCTGTCTCCGCGACGAGTGCGGCCTTCTTCTCGGTCCGGTCCGGCTCGGTCCGGTCGGTGGCGTCGTTGTCCGAGGTGACCGTGGGGACGTTCGCAGAGACCCGGGCCGCCCCCTGCTGGACCGTGTGGTCACGGTCCGAGTCGGACTTGGCGACGACCTCCTCGATCACCTCGTCGTCGACCACAGGCTGTTCGACCACGGCGTCGACCACCGGTTGCTCGACCACGGCGTCGGTGCCCGCGGCGTCGTCGGTGGTTCGGGTGTCGGCGGTCTTGTCGTCCTTTGCCTGATCTGTTGCGGCGTCGGCGGCGTCCGTCGGGCTCGAAGCGGGCTTTTTCCGTTCCTCGCCACGGTCGGTATCGCTGGTGGCCTCGGAACCCTTCGCGTCCTTCGTGTCGTCGGGAGCCTTCGCGCCGACGCGGGTGCGCGGGGCGTCGCCGCTCGTGCGGGTGGTGCGCGCGTTCGAGGACCGGCCACCGGCCGTGACCGAGGACTCACCGGCGACCGAATCCTTCGGACTGTCAGCGGAATTCGACGACTCCGAGGCCGTGGACCCACCGCCATCTGACGACGAACCGTCGTCGGCGATCGCCGCACCCGCACCGGCGAGCACTGCGGCCGACAGTCCCGCGGTGACGACACCCGCTCTCACCCAGATCAGAAACCGGTCGACCATGACCTCTCCCGCTCGACGACGGGAGAAAGATAACGGGTTTGCTGGCCGCGAACCGGCCTTATCCGAAAGTTTGCGCCCGCTCGGGTTGCGGGGCCACCGACGCGACCCGCTCGACGCGCACCGGGACACCAGTGAGCCGGGCCATCCCGGCCAGGCTCTCGATCTCGGCCGGATCGCTGGACATCAATCGGTTGACGTTCGCGCCGCCGGCGTCGTTGGCGATGCGCCATCCCGCCGTGCCCTTGTGTCCCCAACCGTGTGGGACCGCGATCACGCCGACGACGATGTCCTTGGTGGCGATGACCGGAATCTCGATCTGGCCATGTCGCGAGGTGATCCGCACGGTGTCACCGTCGGCGATGTCGGCGGCGGCCGCGTCGTCGACGTGCATGAGTGCCCGGTGCGAACGCTCACCGCGCATCAGAAGCGGCGAGTTGTGCATCCACGAGTTCTCCGACCGCGCCTCGCGCATGCCGATCAGCCGCATCGGATAGTCGTCGGCGACGCGGCGGCGCGACAGCTTGTCGACTTCGGCGGCGACCTCGTCGTGACGCAGACGCACCCGGCCACCGCGGTAGACGACGATGTCGCCCAGCACACCGGCCCGCAGATGGTTCGCCAGCACCGTGCCGTGCGGATGGTTGGCGGTGAGTTTCGAGAAGCTCAAGCCGCGTCGCAGGCCGAACCGGTCGCCGCCCGCGGCCAACCGGATCACCGCATCGGCGAGCATCCGCGGGCTGAGTCGGACCCCGAACGCGGACAATGCCTTTCGCACACCGGCGAGCAACGCCAGGCCGGGCGTCGCCCGCCACATCCTGGCCGTGAGGTCGTCGATGATCTCCCACTCCGCGCGGGCCTGGCCCACCGGCGCGACAACGGCCTCGGTGGCTTGCCGGAACGGCGTGGGTTGCAGCGTCTGGAACGGCAGCGGAAAGTCGTCGCGTTCGTACATCGACGTGGCGGGCAGTACGTAGTCGCAGTGCGCCAGCGTCTCGTTGAGATAGAGGTCGATGCCGACCGACAACTCGAGAGACTCCAACGCGGTCTCGAGTTCGTCGCCGTTGGGCACGGAAAGCACGGGGTTGCCCGCGCCGACGAACAGCGCCCTGACCTGCCCGCGTCCCGGCGTGGTGATCTCCTTGGCCATCACGCCCGCGGGTTCGGAACCGAGGACGGAGGGAAACCCGCCGATGCGCGACCGTTTGCGCGTGTAGACGGCGCGCAGCAGTGCGCCGCCGGCCTTGTTCAGCCACCGCTCCCCAGGGATACCGAGCCGGCCGAACATGCTGCCGCCGGGCACATCAAGGTTCCCTGCCACCAGGTTGACGGCGTCGAGCAGGTAAGTCGTCAGCGTTCCGTTTTCGCCGACGCTGGTGCCGACGCGACCGTAGACCGCCGCCCGTTCGGTTCCGGCCAGGTCGCGGGCCAGGGCGCGGACGGTCTCGGGGTCGATCCCGGTGCGCGCCTCGGTGACCTCGGGGCTGAACGGTGTGGCCAGCCGCTCGAGCCAGGCCGCGCCGTCGGCCCGCTCTGCGAGCCCTCGGCGGTCGGCCAGGTTCTCACCGAACATCACATGCAGCAGGGACAGCAGCAGGTAGGCGTCGCCGTCGGGGACGATGCCCAGCCACTCGAACTGCGCTGCGGTCTCGGTCCTGCGCGGGTCGATGACCAGTACGCGGCCACCGCGCGTGACGATGTCGTGCATGCGATCCCGAATCCGCGGCGCGGTGAGCACGCTGCCGTGCGAGACGACCGGGTTGGCGCCGATGACCACCAGTAAGTCCGTCCGCAGCAGGTCGGGTATCGGGAGTGCGAGCGGCGACCCGTAGAGCAACTGGCTGGCGACGAAGCGGTTGTTGACGTCCTGCGAGCCGGCGGTGAACACGTGCAGGCCGCGGCCGGGACCGCCGAGGAGCCCGAGCCCGAATCCGCCCATCAGCATGTTGAGGCCCAGAGTGTACGAGTAGCTGAACGCGCCCGGGTTACCGAAATACCAGCCGATTGCGCCCGCACCGTGCCTGCAGTGGATGACGGAGAGTCGGGCGGCGATGTCGGTCATCGCCTCGTCCCAGCCGACGGGTTCGAACCCGGAACGAGTGCGTCGCAGCGGTGTGGTCACCCGGTCGGGGTCGTTGACCACCTCGGTGAAGGCGATGCCCTTCTGGCAGGCGAATCCCGATGAGAGCGGATGGTCCCTGTCGGGGCGCAGCTCGACCAGTCGGCCGTCTTCGACGGTCGCGATCATGCCGCACAGCGGCTCGCAGATCCGGCAGAACGTCGTCCGGTGCTCGCGCGTCATCTCTCAGCGCAAGCGCTCGTCGACGTTCACATCGGGCGGCCTACTGCTGTGCGCGCGGGATGGCGCCGGTCGGTGCTTCTTCGTCGACCGTGGTGTGCCGAGCCGTCGTGGCATCCGGGAAGGCGCTGCCCGCATGGGTGTTCGAGCCTTCGAGATCGGCGCGGATGGCTTCCTGAGCCTTGGGCGGCAGGGTGTGCATGATCTCGCGCACCCGGGCCTGCCGGCGGTAGACGGCCTGGCGCTCCGGCATACCGGGCGTCGCCTGGATCTGCGGCGGCACACCCTCGATCTCCTCGACACCACCGTCATGGTGACCGGCGTCGATCATGGCCTGCTCCTCGGCCATCGTCGACTCGTCCTTCTCCTCGGACATACCGATCGGACCGATACGCCGACCGTTGAGGAACTGCCGCACCACCGGCTCGTCACTGGTCAACAGCACCTCGCGCGGACCGAACATCACCAGGTGCTTGCGGAACAGCATGCCCATGTTGTCGGGCACCGTCCGGGCGATGTTGATGTTGTGCGTCACGATCAGGATCGTGCAGTCGATCTGCGCGTTGATGTCGATCAACAACTGCGAAAGGTAGGCGGTACGGACCGGGTCCAGACCCGAGTCCGGCTCGTCGCAGAGGATGATCTGCGGATCGAGCACCAGGGAGCGGGCCAGGCCGGCACGCTTGCGCATACCACCGGAGATCTCGCCGGGGAACTTGTTCTCGTCACCGGCCAGACCCACCAGCTCGAGCTTCTCCATGACGATCTGGCGGATTTCGCTTTCCTTCTTCTTGGTGTGCTCACGCAAGGGGAAAGCGGTGTTGTCGTACAGGCTCATCGAGCCGAACAGCGCGCCGTCCTGGAACATCACACCGAACAGCGTGCGGATCTCGTAGAGCTCCTTGGCGGTGCACTGAATCACGTCGGTGCCGTCGACGATGATCTTGCCGCGTTCGGGGCGCAGCAGCCCGATCAGCGACTTCAAGAACACGGATTTACCCGTACCGGAGGGGCCGAGCAGAACGCTCACCTCACCCGGCGGCAGGTCGAATGTGACGTCCTCCCAGATTCGCTGGGGGCCGAAGGACTTGGTCAGTCCCTCAATCTGGATACCAATGCCCACGCGAGATCCTTCCGCCAATAATCGTCACGCCACAGGCCTCACCGCTTGTGGCTTGAGTCACTGTAGCCTACCGCTCCTGGCCACAACACGAGTCTGGGGTTGATTGTGACCCATCGAGAAAACGACTGTGGGGCCGACCCGCTTTGCTGGATCGACCCCACAGTTGTGGTACTGCCGGCACGCCGGCGCGGTGCTACTTGACGGTGACCGTCGCGCCCGCGGCCTCGAGCTTGGCCTTGGCGTCGTCGGCGGCAGCCTTGTCGACCTTCTCGAGCAGCGGCTTGGGAGCGCCGTCGACGAGGTCCTTGGCCTCTTTGAGACCCAGGCCCGAGACGATCTCGCGGACGACCTTGATGACGCCGATCTTCTTGTCGCCGGCACCCTCGAGGATGACGTCGAACTCAGACTGCTCCTCGGCGGCCTCGGCGGGCGCACCACCGGCGGCGGGGCCGGCAGCCGCGACGGCGACCGGGGCAGCGGCGGTGACCTCGAAGGTCTCCTCGAACTTCTTGACGAACTCGGAGAGCTCCAGCAGCGTCAGTTCCTTGAACGCGTCGAGCAGCTCGTCGGTGGACAGCTTGGCCATGAGTGGTCCTTTCTGATTCTTACTTTCAGTGCGATTTGTGGCGTGTTACCGGCGGTCAGCGCCGGTGCGGCTCCACAAACCGCGGGGATGGTGGGTGGTTATGCGGCTTCTTCGCCTTCGCCGGCCTTCTTCTCTTGCAGAGCGGCGGCCAGCCGTGCGACCTGCGACGCCGGAGCGTTGAACAGACCGGCGGCCTTGGACAGGTTCGCCTTCATCGCGCCGGCCATCTTGGCCAGCAGCACCTCGCGCGACTCCAGATCGGCGATGCGCTCGACCTCGGACACGCTCAGCGGGCGGCCGTCCATGTAGCCGCCCTTGATGACGAGGGCCTTGTTGTCCTTGGCGAACTTCTTGATCGCCTTGGCGGCGTCGACGGCCTCGCCCTTGACGAACGCGATCGCGGTGGGGCCGACGAACAACTCGTCGAGCCCCTCGATGCCCGCCTCCGCCGCGGCACGCTTGACCAGCGTGTTCTTGGCGACTGTGTAGGTGGCGGAATCACCGAGCGAACGGCGCAGGTCCTTGAGGTTGGCCACCGTCAGCCCGCGGTACTCGGTGACGAGCGTCGCCGAAGCCTCCTTGAACTGCTCGGCGATGTCGGCAACCGCGGTGGCCTTGTCAGCCTTGGCCATGCATGCCTCCTCGTGGATGGGAACCGTGGGCCGAGTAAGGGTTGCGGGGCCGGAAACGACGAACGCCCCGACGCAGACAGGTCGGGGCGCGCAATAGCTGTAGCCTCGTCCTCCTGCGTGGGCCGCCCGGGTGGTCCGGGACCTTCAACCGATTGCTCGGTGACCGACGGTCTTCGGTGGAACGCCGTCGAGAATAGCCGACTACCTGCTCATCAGCCAAAACGCACCCGATCCACGCGAATCCCTTTCCGCGCGACCGTGCGCGTCTGCCCACGACACACCGCAATTTTCCAGCAGCTCGCGCACCCTCACCCGGACGCGGGCGTGCGCAAACCGCCTAAACCCCCGCCACCGCGACGACCGCCAGCCCGAACACCACGACAAGTAAGGCCACCCGACGCCAATGCAGCCGATCCCACTGCCGCGCCAACCCGCGGTCGACGTCGGCACCGGAGGACCAGCGCCCGATGCGGTTGTTGATCGGCACCATCAACGCCACGGTCGCCACCACCGCCAGCGCCATGGTCAGGGCCGCGGTGATGAACAGCCAATCCGTCCGCAACAGCACGGCCGCCGCGATCAGAACAACAAGCGCCGCGGCGTACCAGAACGGCATCACCTTTCCCAGTACCCGCCCGCTGTCGCTGCGGGCCTGTGCGAACGCTTCGTCGGGCAGCCGGCCCAGCACCGGGTTGAGGAACACCGCGACCGCGAGTTCGACCCCGACCAACGGTCCGACGATCAGCAGGGCCAGCACGTGCACAATTGCGTCCATACCTCGACCGTGCCCATCACGCTGACACAAAACAAGGTACTGACACATTCGGCAGCTCTGGGAGACTGCGCGACTGGGGCCGAAAGACCAGGGCCCGCACGCACTCCAGGCAGACAGAAGAGGACACACATCCGGCTCAGGTCAGCCGTCCCCCCGTGTGCTCGCGCAGCAGGGCGGCCGCCCCGACCAGGCCGGCGTCGCCGCCGAGTTCGGCCGGCACCACTTCGACGCCACGGATGAAGTCCAGCCCGGCGTGGGACGCGAGCGCTTCCCGCACGGGGTCGAACAGCAGCGCCCCCGACTTGGCCACGCCACCGCCGATCACAACCCGGTCTAGGTCGCAGACGGCGCCGACCGACGCGATCATCGCCCCCACCGCCGCCGCACCGCGGCGAAAGGCGCTCAGCGCCACCGCGTCTCCGGCATTGGCGGCATCGGCGAGTTCCTTGGCGTCGGCATCGGCGGGGGCCACCCACCCGTGCTCGCGGGCCCACTGCGCCATGCGCGGGCCACCGGCGATGGTTTCGACGCAGCCGCGCCCGCCACACGTGCATGGCGCGCCGTTCGGGTCGACGACGAGGTGCCCGACGTGGCCCGCGTTGCCGGTCCGGCCGTCGTAGGGGGCGCCGTCGAGCACCAGGCCTCCGCCGACACCGGTCGAGACCACCATCCCGAGCAGGAAGTCGGCGCCGCGTCCGGCGCCGCGCCAGTGCTCCCCCATCGCCATGCACAGGCCGTCGCCGGCAAGTCGCACCGGTGCGCCGACGGTCATCGCCACCCGCTCGACGATCGGAAACCGTTGCCACGAGCCGATGTTGATCGGACTGACGGTGCCCGCCGACAGATCGATCGGTCCGGCCGAGGCGATCCCGGCGCCGCGGACCCGTCCGTCGGCGGTGGCCAAGGCCTCGGTGAGCAGCGAATCCGCGACGGCCCAGATCGTTTCCGCATCACCGTCCGGTGTCGGCAATGTGGCTCTGTGCACCAGCGTGCCCGCATCGTCGACGAGACCGACGGCGATCTTCGTGCCGCCGATGTCGAGCGCGAGAACGAGGTCGGCCATCAGTGCCGGTGGGTGTTGTCGGGCTGACGGGGATCCCCGGGATGTTCATAGCCCGGGGCGAGCTCGACGACCGCCGCACAGCGGGCGTCCAGCCAGAGCCGGAAGGCCCGGCGCCGCGCGGCGGCACGCAGGTGCGCCGCGGCCGAAGCTATATCGCTGAAGCGCAACGGGTTTCGCTCCCGGTACGCGGCCACCTCGTCGTCGGTGACGTCGGTACCGGCCGTCACCTCGGCGAACACCGCGCGGGCCAACGGGTCGGCGAGCACCGAAGCAGCCACGCTGCCGATCTCCATCCGCACGGTCATGTCCGGCAGCACCTCGGCCTCGGCCGGCGCGTCATCGACGTTCACTCCGCGTGCCGCGGCCTCGGTCGTCACGACGCGCTCGGCAACCAGGAGCTGGGTCAGCCAACGCCGCAGCTGTCGACCTTCGCTGGTGCCGGGGCGCGGCAGCGAGGACGCGATCGGTGAGGCGCGCAGGGTGGCTTCGCGAGCATCGACCTCGTCGACCGACACCGGCACACCGTCCACGGTAGCCGCGACGCCGGCCCACCCGGAATCGTTCACCGCACCGTCACCTTCACCGCGGGTGAATAGACGAGGTGTCCGGCGGCGGCCAATCGGATGAGCGCCCACCACTCACCCGGTTCGACCCACTCCGGCGGGGCGACCTCGAAGTCGATCTCAGTCGTGCCGCGAGCGCTCAGCTCGACACCGGATACCGCCGGGCCCAACCATTCCCATGTACCCCACGGGCTGATCAGGTGTGCCTCGACCGCGACGTCGGCGCACGCGTCGGTGCCGACGGTGACCCCGATACGGGCCGTGTCACCTGCCACCACGTCGACCGGCTCCGGTCCAGCGACGAGGCGCAACAGGGCGTCGTCCGGAAGCGCGTCGACCGCGACGACACACACGTCCTCGACCACCTGGCGCCACGATGGCGGGATCGAAACGTGCGCACCGGTCAACGCGAGTTCGGCACGTATGGGATACAGCCCGGGTGACACGGCATTCGACGGGGTTACGTTCACGGTGGTGTCCACGTATTCGCCGGGCGGCAGCATGAACGGCAACACATCGGGTTCTGCCGCCCAACCATCCGGACACAGCAGCCGCACCCGGCCGTGCAGAATCTCGTCGCAACAATCGCTGGCCACGGTGAGACGAAGCTGCAGCGCCGAACCCGATGACACCACGTGTTGCGGGTGCAGATGGGCGACGGCGGGCAGGCCGCCGAGCGGGGCCGGACCGCGGTTGTGCAGCCAGTACCTGGCATACAGCGGCTGGGCCTGCTCCGCCTCCGGCGCGAGGGCGGCATGATCGGCCTGTAGAACCTGCGGCAGATTGAACCGGGCCAGAACGGTGGCGACCTCGAAACCGTGCAACGACAGGCCTTCGGGCGTCACCTCCTGCACCCGCGGTTGCTCGAGCAGATCCACCCGAACCGCGGCGGATACCCGGCGCAACCCCGAAGTGACCGTGACTTCGGTTGTGCTCCCGGTGGTTTCGACCAACCTCATCGCGACGCCGTCAGAGGGGTGGACCGGCCGCGCGCTACCGCTCGCGAGCGGGTTGCCCGCGGCCTTGAGCGCGGCCAGCCGCACCGAGCCCGTCGGCTGAATCTCCAACAGCGAACCCGACGGCGGCAGACCGCCCACCGTGCCCCACTTCTCGGTCACCGCCAGGAGCGGATTTGAGAACTCGATGCTGCGAGCCGGAACACCGGCCCGGCGCCAGTCACCGTCCCCGCAGACCAGCGCGTAGTCGAACGTGTGTGTCCAGTGCTGCAGTTGGAAGTTGGACCCGTCCGGTGCGGTGCGTCGCGGCGCATCGATCCACGTGCCCGAGGGCCAACCGGTACATGACCGCATCAACGAAAGGTTCAGCGTTCCATCCGATTCGACGGCGAACCCGGGCACGCCGCGGTTGAGCAGCGCGACCGTCCGGTCTTCGAACGGTTCGATATCGGCCGGCGCGGCCTGCTCGACGACGATCTCCCAACCGCGCAGGTCGTCGACAACACCCTGCACCACATGGTCCAGGGCCGACCCGGCCAGAATCAGCACCGGTAGCGCGCGCACATCGCGCAGATCCGCGCTCGGCACCCACGCCGCTTCCAGGCGACGGGCCGCCGGTACCCATACCCTGGCCGCGCCGGTCGCGTCGAGCTGTCGCTTCACCTCTTCGGCGTACGACGAATCGGCGGCATCGAGAACTGTTGCAGTGAAGCGGTTCTGGTCTGAGCCACCGAGTGCGATCCGCACATCCGGAAGGTTGGAGTCGACGGTGAGATCGCCGTAGCGCGGCCTGTCGGAGCCGCTGCATGTCGCGGTGACACCTGCGCGCGCGAGCGCGACCATCAACGGCCGCACCATCGCGGCTTCGTCTTCGGTCGGGGTGATCACCTCGGCAACCGAGACCGCGCGACACGCCTTGCCGACCCGGATCCGCATCGTCGACGACAGCCCGAACCAGCCGTATGCGGGGTTGTCCAGCGTCCACGGATGCGTCGCGGCGTCGATCGCCGTGTCGCGGCCGCGTTCGTGCAGCAGCGCGAACCCGCGTCCGATCACCGCGTCACCGACCTCGCTGACCGGCATCGCCCCGGGAACCGGACACGGCCAGCGCAACCGCAACAGCCGGTCGGCGCCGGTGAATTCGTTGATCGTGATCCGGCAGTCGACGCGCGCCACACCGTGCCACAGGGTCAGAACCTGCGTGTAGCGCAGCACATCGGCAACGGCGCCGTCGATCACCAGACGCTCTCCGAGCACGCCGCGGTAAGCCTGCACCGTGGCAGGCGATGACGAGGAGCCGATCGCTGGGCCCTTGGGCAGAAGGTGCCACGGCCCCTCGCCCGCCTCGGGATGCGCGGGGTACTCGTCGTACACCACCAACTCGTTGCCGACCTGGCCGGGAGCGATCAAGGACCGGCCCGAACCACATTCGACCAACGACTCGACCGCACCACCCCGTGACGGATCGACCCGCAGCCGGTAATGGTTGTTGCCGATCTCGTTCCCGCTCACCGGTTTCCAGCCCGCCGCCGAGCCGTCCGACCGCTCGATTCGGTAGGACTGCCACCCCATCGAAGGCACGTCACCGGCGAGCCAGGTGACCGTTCGCCCGCCGTGCTCGACGTGAGCGGGTATCTCCTCACCCGCGGAACCGACAACCCGCACCGCTCCGACGGCCTGCGGAACGCGGGCGGTGACGACGTCGGTGCGCTTGTGCGCGACGGGATTCCACACGACGACCGATTCGTCGACCGCCCCCGACAACACGGCCAGCGCATGGTCGCGGGCGGCCCTGCCCAGCTCCCATGCGTCTCGCCAGCTCGTCAGCAGGTCGAGGTAGACCTGGTCGGATTCCGAGCCTGTGATCGCATCGTGGTGCGCGCCGTAGGCCAATTGAACCCACGCCTTGGCCAGAGCGGCCTGAGGATAGGTCGCACCACCGAGAAGCCCAGCGAAGACCGCGAACTTCTCGGCGTCGAGGACGACGTCTTCGGCCGCCCGGTTGGCCTGCTTGGTATCGATGTAGGAGACGTCTTTGCCGGTGTAGATCGGGTTCATGTCCCGGGTCTGCGGCGACGCCTCGACACCGCGCTCGGCCAGTTCGGCGCGGACCGCGGCGAAGAACTCCTTGGGCACCGCACAGATGAACCGCGGCCAGGTGTATCGGGCGTTCCAGTCCCGGTGAATCTCGGTGACCCACTTGTTCGGTGGCGTGTAATCGGTGCCGACCGGAAGGAGGACGTTGCGAGTCAACGCCACCTTCTTCAGCGACGTGAACAGTCCATAGGTCTGGGCTTCGGCCGCCTCCAACGTCGGTGCCGAATCCATCCACCAGCCGGCCGCGTAGTGCGCGGGCATGTAGTGCGTCAGCAGTCCGCGCCCGGACGGGGAGAGCCAGTCGAATTCGCTGCTGAACTGCATGCGCTCCGGGTCTCCGCCGCCGGCCATCGGGCCCCACTGATGGTGTGGGCCACGGGCCCACGAACTCGACGTCAGCCCGGCGTCGGCGGCCATACCCGGAAACTGCGGGTCATGGCCGAACGCGTCCAGCTGCCAGGCTGTGGCCGGGTCGGCGCCGAGCACATCGCGCTGAAACCCGATGCCGTGCACGAAATTCCGGATGGTCGTCTCGGGGCTGGTGAGGTTGGTGTTCGGCTCGTTGTACGTTCCGCCCATGATCTCGACGCGCCCCTCGGCGACGAAGCGGCGCAAATCGTCGCGATCCTCGGGGTGGGTGTCCCAGAACGGTTTGAGGTAGTCGACCTCGGCCAACACGAACTTGTATTCCGGTTCCCGGCGGGCCATTTCGAGATGGGCGCTGACCAGATCGAAGCCGTTGGTCTGGCGGCACCGGCCCGGCGGGTCCTCGCTCCACACACTGGTGTACGCCGCCTGGGTGTTCCACCACACCGGGTCATAGTGGAAATGGCTGATCATGTACATCGTCCAGCCGGGTTCGGCGACGGTGAACGCGAACGGTGTGATGCCGTCGCCCGTGACGATCCGCGCCGGGCGCCGCTCACCGGGGACCGGGTCGGTGACCGTGACCGCCACCTCGACGCTGCCGTCACCGGCCGCCGCTCGCGCGTGGCCCTCGAGCCCGTCACCGTCGACGCGCACCTCACCCGCGCCATCGGTATAGGTGACCCGCACGATCTGCGACGGCGCGTCCGCGGGCCCGACGAACAGATCCGTCGACTCCGCCGAAATGACCCGCACAGCCAAACCCTACGTGCGGTCACCCCCGCATCGCGGTGGAAATCAGGCTCGGGAGATGTCGACGACCAGGGCGCGGTGATCCGAGATCGGAAGCGAAGGGGCGCAGCACCGCTCCACCCGCAGGCCGGGGTCGTCTGTGACGATGTGGTCGAGTTGGCGGTCGGGCCCGTCGGCCGGAAACGTCACCGCCGAGGCGAGCGGTCGCAGGCGGGTCCAGCGACGGATCGTTCGCGGCACCATGTTCAGATCGCCCATCAGCACTCGCGGCGACGGGAAGCCACGCAGGTCGCGCAGCAGTCGGCGCAACTGCATCCGATTCCACCCCGGCACAAACGACAGATGCGTGTTGGCGACGGTCAGCGGTCCCAGCGCAGTGTTCAACTGGCCGACCACCGCCGCCCGAGGCTCCTCGTTGACGATTTGCACCCGGTTCGGTCCCGGCAGATACATCGGAAATGGCACAGGGATCCGCGGTAGGCGCAGCACCTGCCACGACTCGGCGGGGAACCGCGACAGCAGCGCGATGCCGTAGGCGGCGGTTCCCGGCTGCTCGTCGCCGGTGGCCGCCATCCAGGTGGCTCCGGGCGTGCCGGAGATCGCCGCCACGAACCGGTGGCTCACCGCGCCCATCGCTTCGGCGGCGACCGCGGTCAAGTCGGCCATCCCCGACCGCGGCTGGTCGAGGTCGACTTCCTGCAGCGCCAGGATGTCGGCGTCGAGATCCCGGACGGCCTCCACGAGGCGGTCTCGGTGAACGAGCCCGTCGTGCACGCTGCGTCCGTGCAAGATGTTGAAGGTGGCCATCCGCATCTGCATGGGTACTAGCTACCCACAATGGCTGCCAGCCGATCAGTCGGCCCCAGGAGAGTAGTGCCCCAGAGAAACGATGATCTGCGCGACGCGCTCAAGCGTGCCGCGTCGGCGTTGCGCGCACAGGGCCCCGATTTCGCCCTGGGTGGCAGCTACGCGCTCTGGGTGTTCGGGGGTCCAGAACCCGTGCACGACGTCGACTTCGTGGTCGCCGAGCCCGACACCGAGAAGGCCGCGGCGACGCTGGAGGAGGCGGGCTTCCGGGTCGAGCGCACGCCGGAGGACTGGTTGTTCAAGGCGTGCGTCGAAGACGACTTCGTCATCGACGTCCTGCACCGGCTCAACGGCGTTCCGGTCGACAAGGAGAGCATCCTGGCGGCCGAGGAGTACGACGTGCTCGCGGTCCGGATGCGTGTGCTGGCGCCGACCGAGGTCATGCGCGAGAAGCTGAACTCCCTCAACGAACACCATTGCGACTTCGCCGCACTGCTTCCCGCCGTGCGTGCGGTCCGCGAACAGCTGGACTGGGAGCAACTGCGCGCCGAGACCGCCGACAACCCGTTCGCCTCGGCGTTCCTGATGCTGGCCGACCGCTTGGGGCTCACCGGCTGACGCTTCGTCGCAGACGCTTCCAGACCGCCTCCGCCGCCTGTATCACCTCCGGCGGTGAGAGCACCCGGAAATCGCATCCGACCGCCGCGAAGTAGAGCACCATGCGTTCGGGGTCGTCGGCGCCGGCGGTGACGACACATGCATCCGGTCCGTCAGGCTCGATCATTGCCGATGACGGTGAGAAATGCTGTGCAACAACGCTTTCCGGTGCGCTGAAGTGGACGCGCGCGACGTATCGGTACGGTGAGCTGCTGATCGATCGCCGCACGTACGCCGCCGCGTCGGGCGCCTCGCGCGGCACGAAGGTGCTGCCCTGCGCGCGCACGTCGTTCATCCGGTCCAGTCGCAGGCTGCGCCAATCCTGCTTGTCGCGGTCGTAGGCCAGCAGATACCAGCGCCGCCCGGTGGTGACCAACTGATAGGGCTCGATCCGACGCTGGGTGGCATTGCCGCGGATGTCGACGTAGCCGGTCGCCACGTGCTCGTGGTCGCGGCAGGCCCGCGCGAGGGTCATCAGAACGTCGGGTTCGACCGTATCGGAGGTGGGCGCCATCAGCGTGACGGTCGATTCGTGCACCGCGGCCACCTGCGACCGCAGCTTGGACGGCATCACCTGATCGAGCTTGCTCAGTGCCCGCAGCGCCGATTCGCCGACGCCCGCTACGGTTCCGCCCGCGGCCAGGCGCAGGCATACGGCCATCGCGACGGCCTCGTCGGGGTCGAGCAGCAACGGCGGCAACGCCGCACCGGCGCCGAGTTGATATCCGCCACCGTGGCCCTTGCTGGCGTGGACGGGATAGCCGAGATCGCGGAGCCGTTCGATGTCGCGACGCACGCTGCGGGTCGTCACCCCCAACCGCTCGGCGAGCTCCTCACCCGTCCACACCCGCCGCGACTGCAGCAACCCCAACAGCTGCAGTATCCGGCTCGTCGTCTCCGACATGAACGCAGCCTGCCTCATTCAGAGGACCGAAACTGTCCTATAACCCTGTCAGAGTGATTCTATGCCGACGAGGATCTCGCACGAGCTGGCCGAACAGGCCGACTTCCACTGGATCAACTTCCTGCGCCCCCGGTTCGAGGGGCTCACCGACGACGAGTATTTCTGGCAGCCGGTCCCCGACTGCTGGACCGTGCATCCGGACGGGTCGATCGACTTCGATTACCCCGAACCGACCCCGGCACCGTTCACGACCATCGCCTGGCGCCTCGCGCACGTCATCGTCGGCGTGTTCGCGATGCGCAACCACAGCCATTTCGGCGCCCCGTCCGCCGATTACCAGTCCTGGCAGTACGCCACCGACGCCGCGACGGCGCTGCGGCAGCTCGACGAGCAGTACCAAACCTGGATCGACGGTGTGCGCGGGTTGTCCGACGAGGATCTGAACCGACCGTGCGGGCCGGCAGAAGGTCCGTACGCCGAGTATCCGATCATCGCGCTCGTCCTGCACATCAATCGCGAGTTCATCCACCATGGCGCCGAAATCGCTTGCCTTCGAGACCTGTACGCCCACACCGATCGAAAGGGAAAGTAACGATGCCAGGAATGCCGCCGCCCGCCGCAGACCAACGTCAGACGCTGGTGCACTTCCTCGCCTTCCAGCAGAACGCGTTCTTCTCGGTGGCGTACGGACTGACAGACGAGCAGGCACGGTCGACGCCGTCGGTCAGCACGCTGTCGATCGGCGGTTTGGTGAAACATGCCGCCGGTGTGCAAAAGGGCTGGACGGAGCGCATCGTCGCGGCGCCGCACTTCCCGCCGAAGGACGACCGTCCGATGGACGAGATCATGGCCGAGTACGCCGACCAGTACGTGATGCGCGACGACGAGACACTCGCCGGCCTGCTCGACACGCTGCGGACACAGAGCGAGTTGACGCTGCAGGCCCTTCGTGAAGCCGATCTGTCGACACCGGTTCCCATTCCGCACGAGGTGCCGTGGTTCCCGCACGACATCGACCACTGGGACGTGCGCTGGGTTGCGCTGCACCTGATCGAGGAGCTGTCCCGACACGCCGGCCACGCCGACATCATCCGCGAATCGATCGACGGCGCAACGATGTACGAGCTGATGGCCGCCAATGAGGAGTGGCCGGAGACGGACTTCGTCAAGCGGTGGCGTCCCGCCGTGGCGTCATAGCTCGTCGCCGCACAGCCGGTTCCAGAAACTGTCGGACTCGTCGTCGGCCGCGAGCGCGGCGGCCTCCTCGCGCAGCGCCATCACACGCCGGTGGATGTAGTGCTCGGTGGAGCGCGGCATCGCGCCGGGGCCGTAGTGGCCGCGTCGGAGCCGCCGGACGCGGCCACGCCGAACCTCCCACCGCAGCGCGTCGGACACCGTTTTGGAGGGCCGCCCGTCGACCGTGAAGAAGTGGTGGTCGAGTAACCGGATCAACGCGTCGACGCTGGTCGCACCGTGCACCGCGAGATACATCGTCAACACGTGACGTAGCTCGGTGCCGCGCAACACTTTCCGTCGCGTCATACCTCGACGGTGGCATCGGCCACCGACACAAAACCGCCGTCGTGGCCGGCCCTGTGGATAACCGGCGCCCTGCGGGAGTATGTGCCTCTCTGCCAGCCTCGGAGCGACAATGTCGCTCATCTACTATCGGCCGTCATCATTTCAGCGACAGAGTCGCTCAGAGGCTGGCAGAGAAACAGGTGGTACCCCGCCTAGCGCAGCCACTGCCGCACGGCGTGCTCGACGACCGCGTCCAAATCGGTCCCGAGCCGGCCCGTCAGCCACTGCTGAGCCAGTTCTGCCATCGCGCCGGTGTACATCGCCGCACCCACCTGCGCCGCGATCGGATCCGAGTCCGGCTCCAGTCGCCAGCCCTCGGTGAGCACGCCTTCGCGCAACAGATCCTGCGTCGCCGCACGCCGAGCCGCCAGCACCGGATTCGATCGCGCATCGGTGAACAGCACCCGGCCGCGTCGTGGATCCTCGGAGCTGAACCCGAGCACCGCCGCGATCCCGGCCCGGGTCCTGGCCCGCAGAGATTCGCCGGCCTGCGACATGGCCCCTTCGATCGCATCGGTCAGTTGGGCGCTCACCTCGTCGTAGACGGCCCCGAGGAGGTCATCGGTATCGGCGAAACTCTCGTAGAAATACCGCGTGTTCAACCCGCATTCACGGCACACCGACCGCACCGACAGGGCGGTCTCGCCGCCATCGCCGAACAGCCGGAAGGCGGCGTCGATCAGCTGGGCTCGGCGCTCGGCGCGGCGGTCCGTCAGCGGCACGCCCGCCCATCGGGTCGGACTGGACACCATCACAGCGTAGGCGGCATCGCGCCAACTCTGGTCACATACGTGACCAAAATGTATTCTGGCTACAGCCGTGACCAGAGTTTGGACTTAGGAGCCGACGTGATTCTGCTGCCGCACCAGTTCCTCGGAGAGGCCCTCAACCAGCGCTTCGACAAGGACATCCGGCGCAATTACTTCCGCGGTATGGAGTTCGCCGCGCCGGTGGGCGATCCGGGCTGGTTCGGCCCCGGCAGCGCGGTCTGGCATGTGCACTCGCACATGCAGGCGCTGATCTTCGGTCTGCAGTGCGCGGCGTTCATGGAGCGGCTCGATCCGTCGATCTACTGGATGGGCATGCACCACTCACGGCTGGTCAAGCGCGACCGGAAAACAGGGGTCGCCGTTCCCGAGATCGACCCCAAGGGCGCGGCGGTACGCCTGGGGCACTCGATCGCGTTCTTCATCGGCACCGCCTACGGCTCAACCGAGACCGCCGAGCGCCTGGCGAAAGCCGTCCGCTCAATGCACCACACCATCAAGGGCACACGTCCTGACGGCGCCCGCTACGACGCCGACGACCCGGACTGGTTGCGATGGAACTACGCCACCGTGGTGTGGGGCCTGGCCACCGCGCACGAGCTCTACCATCCGAACCCGTTGCGGGGCAACAAGATCGACCGCTACTACCGCGAGTTCGTGCGGGTCGGCCACGCACTGGGCGGCACCGACCTGCCCGAGACCAAGGCCGAGGTCGCCGACTGCCTCGAGTCCTACCTACCGCGGTTGGCCGTCACGCACGGCACGGCGCTCGCCACAGGACCGGGCCTGCCGCTGGCGCAGAGCGCGATCAACTGGGCCATCCGCGACACGATGCCGCGCTGGGCCAAGCAATTGATCCAGCACAAGGACCCCAACATCCTCGAGCGCACCGCGCGCCGGGCGACCGTCTGGTCGGTGATCAACGGCTTGCACCTCGCGCAGGGCCCGATACCGGAGTTCCGCCAGGCGCAGGCCAGGGTTGCCTCGGGCACCGACGTGCCGCACACGCTGCCGACATACCGGTTGGGCGACGACACGGTCCTGAGCCGCGACGAGGTCGAGCGCAGTTTCGCCGAAGCGTGAATCTCGCCGCGCACTGTGAGCCGGTGCACAGGTTTTTACGCGCCACCGCGGATTTTGAGACACTGGCTCCCATGAGTGCCACGCGAAAGACGCAGCACCGCGATGTAGCCAAACTGGACAGGGTCCCCCTGCCGATCGAGGCTGCCCGCGTCGGTGCCACGGGTTGGCAGATCACCCGAACCGGTGCGCGGGTCGTCTCCAAGATCGGCGGCCGCGGTTCGCTGCAGCAGAAGATCATCAAGCAGGTCCCGCAGGCCTTCGCCGACCTTGGACCCACCTACGTGAAGTTCGGCCAGATCATCGCCTCGAGCCCCGGCGCGTTCGGTGAGCCGCTGTCCAAGGAGTTCCGCAGCCTGCTCGACCGGGTTCCGCCTGCGGACCCCCAAGAGGTGCACAAGCTGTTCGTCGAGGACCTCGGCGACGAACCCGCGAACCTGTTCAAGAGCTTCGACGAGAAGCCGTTCGCATCCGCGTCGATCGCCCAGGTGCACTATGCGACGCTGCACAGCGGGGAAGAGGTCGTCGTCAAGATCCAGCGGCCCGGCATCCGCAGGCGGGTCGCCGCGGATCTGCAGATCCTCAAGCGCGGGGCGCGGCTGGTCGAATTCGCCAAGCTGGGTCAGCGCCTGAGCGCTCAGGACGTCGTGGCCGACTTCGCCGACAACCTGGCCGAGGAACTCGACTTTCGGCTCGAGGCGCAGTCGATGGACGCGTGGGTCGCGCACATGCACGCCTCGCCGCTGGGCAAGAACATCCGTGTGCCGCAGGTCTATTGGGACCTGACCAGCGAACGCGTGCTGACGATGGAACGCATCCAGGGCACCCGCATCGACGACGTGAAAGCCATCCGCGAGAAGGGTTTCGACGGAACCGAACTGGTCAAGGCCCTGCTGTTCAGCGTCTTCGAGGGCGGCCTGCGGCACGGCCTGTTCCACGGCGACCTGCATGCGGGGAACCTCTACGTCGACGACGACGGCAAGATCGTGTTCTTCGACTTCGGCATCATGGGCCGCATCGACCCGCGAACCCGTTGGCTGCTGCGGGAACTGGTGTACGCGCTGCTGGTCAAGAAGGACCACGCCGCGGCAGGCAAGATCGTCGTGCTGATGGGCGCCGTCGGCACCATGAAGCCCGAGGCGCAGGCGGCCAAGGACCTGGAAAAGTTCGCGACGCCGCTGACCATGTCGACGCTGGGCGACATGAGCTACGCCGAGATCGGCAAGCAACTGTCGACACTCGCCGAGGCCTACGACGTCAAGCTGCCGCGCGAACTGGTGCTGATCGGCAAGCAGTTCCTCTACGTCGAGCGCTACATGAAACTACTCGCGCCGAAGTGGCAGATGATGTCGGATCCGCAGCTGACCGGCTACTTCGCCAACTTCATGGTCGAGGTCAGCCGAGAGCATGACGCGGAACTCGACAGCGAGGTTCGGAACTGAATGCAGGTCCGAACCGGCATCGCCAAGTCGAAAGATGCCAAGTCAAAAGATGCCAAGTCAAAAGATGCCAAGTCCGGCGTTCTCGACATCCATTACGAGGACATGGGCGACCCGAACGATCCGGCGGTGCTGCTCATCATGGGACTCGGCGCGCAGCTTGTGATGTGGCGCAGGGATTTTTGTGAGCGGCTCATCAACCAGGGCCTGCGAGTCATCCGATTCGACAATCGCGACGTCGGCCTCTCGTCCAAACTGCGCGGGCTGCATACCGACGCACCGCTGGTGCCGCGGATGCTGCGCTCGCTGCTCGGGCTGAGCAGCCCGGCCGCCTACACACTCGAAGACATGGCCGATGATGCGGCCGCCGTGCTGGACCATCTCGAGATCGAGCGCGCCCACATCGTCGGCGCGTCGATGGGCGGGATGATCGCCCAGGTGTTCGCCGCACGGCACAAAGCGCGCACCCAGTCGTTGGCGATCATCTTCTCGAGCAACAACCAAGCGCTGCTGCCGCCACCCGGTCCGCGGCAGCTGCTCGCCATTCTGCGCCGGCCCAAGGGCAACACGCGCGAGGCGGTCATCGAGAACGCCATCAGGGTCAGCAAGATCATCGGCAGCCCGGGTTTCCCCGCGTCCGAGGAGCGGCTGCGCGCCGACGCGATCGAGGACTACGACCGCTGCTACTACCCGGCCGGGATCGGCAGGCATTTCGCAGCGATCCTGGGCAGCGGCAGCCTGTTGCCCTACGACCGCGAGATCACGGCGCCCACACTGGTGCTGCACGGCAAGGCCGACAAATTGATGCGACCGTCCGGCGGGCGAGCGATCGCCAAAGCCATCGAGAACGCCCGGCTGGTGCAGTTCGACGGCATGGGTCACGAACTGCCCGAACCGCTGTGGGACGACATCATCGGTGAACTGAAAACCGTTTTCGCCGCGACTTTTTGACGTCGGCGCAAGCGTTCCACGAGTGGCCGGCCGGCACGGCTGCGCGTACATTCGTCCCGAGTGCTTCGGCCTTGAACTGTCACAGGCGACGCGAGCTCTGATTCCGCCCAGAAAGGCACCATCGTGGCCGCAACACGCAACTTGGCGCCGCACTTCGCAGACGTGCAGGCGCACTACGACCTCTCGGACGAGTTCTTCCGGCTCTGGCTGGATCCGACACAGACCTACAGCTGCGCCTATTTCGAGCGCGAGGACATGACGCTCGAGGAAGCTCAGCGCGCCAAGGTCGACCTCGCGTTGGGCAAATTGGGTCTCGAGCCGGGGATGACGCTGCTCGACGTCGGCTGCGGCTGGGGTTCGACGATGATGAGGGCCGTCGAGAAATACGACGTCAACGTCGTCGGGCTCACCTTGAGCGAGAACCAGCACGCCTATGTCGAGAAGGTCTTCGCGGCATCCGACAGCCCGAGGTCCAAGCGGGTGCTGCTCCAAGGCTGGGAACAGTTCGACGAACCCGTAGACCGAATCGTGTCGATCGGCGCGTTCGAGCACTTCGGCAGGGACCGGTGGGATGACTTCTTCGCCATGGCTCACCGCGTACTGCCCGACGACGGGGTGATGCTGTTGCACACCATCACCGCGCTCACGCTTCCGCAGATGGCCGAGCGGGGTATGCCGCTGACGTTCTCGGTGGCCCGGTTCGTGAAGTTCATCCTCACCGAGATATTCCCGGGCGGTTATCTGCCGACCATCGAACTGGTCGGCGAGCACGCCGAAAAGGCCGGCTTCGCGTTGACCCGGCGCCAGAGCCTGCAGCCCCACTACGCGCGCACCCTCGACTGCTGGACAGCGGCGCTACAAGCCCACGAGGACGAAGCGATCGCCATCCAATCCCGAGAGGTCTACGACCGCTACATGCACTACCTGACCGGCTGCGCGCACGGCTTCCGCGTCGGATACATCGACGTCAACCAGTTCACGCTCCAGAAATAGCCCCGGCTCCCCACAAACCGCCGTCCACGTGGCGGCAAGCCGAATTAGGGTCTGGCAAGCGCCGAACGATATGGTGTCGACCATCATCACGTGACGGCGTGCAGGCCCGCGTCACGCATTGGGAAAGGCCAAGCAGGGGAAATATGTCTGACAACTCAACCGGCACGAAGGACATGCGGCCTCATTTCGAGGACATCCAGGCGCACTACGACCTGTCGGACGACTTCTTCGGCGTGTTCCAGGATCCGACGCGCAAGTACAGCTGCGCATACTTCACCGGCCCGAATGTCACGCTGTCAGAGGCGCAGATCGCCAACGTCGACCAGCACCTCGACAAGCTGGACCTCAAACCCGGTATGACCCTGCTGGAGGTTGGCTGCGGGTGGGGCCTCACGCTGCAGCGTGCGATGGAGAAGTACGACGTCAACGTGATCGGGCTGACGCTGTCGAAGAACCAGCAGGCCTACTGCAACCAGCTGTTGAGCAAGCTGGACACCCAGCGCACCTACGACGTCCGGTTGGAGGGCTGGGAGCAGTTCCACTCCCCCGTCGACCGCATCGTCTCCATCGAGGCGTTCGAGCACTTCGGGTTCGAGCGCTACGACGACTTCTTCAAGACGTGCTTCGACATCCTGCCCGACGACGGCCGGATGACCATCCAGAGCAGCGTCGGCTATCACCCCTATGACCTGGCCGCACGCGGTAAGAAGCTGACCTTCGAGATGGCTCGCTTCATCAAGTTCATGATCACCGAGATCTTCCCGGGCGGCCGCCTTCCGACAACGCAGATGATGATCGAGCACGGCGAAAAGGCCGGCTTTCAGGTTCCCGAGGCCATCTCCCTGCGCAACCACTACATCAAGACGCTGGGCATCTGGGCCGACCGCCTCGAGCGCAACAAGGACGCCGCGATCGCAGCCGCCGGCGAGGAGAACTACGACCGCTACATGCGGTACCTCAAGGGCTGCCAGTGGTACTTCATCGACGAGGGCATCGACGTCAGCCTGGTCACCTATCTCAAGTCCGGCGCGGCCGCGTAGGGACAGAACGTAGGGAAATACCTGATTCGCCCGGCGTGAGGAATCGCTACCGTTCGACAGATGAGCGGGAGTGGGGAGTCCGCGTGTTACCTGGCGGAGTGGTACCTACCCGAGCTCACCGAGCAATCCGTCGAGGACCTCGTCGCGCGTCTTGACGCCGCGGCGGCCGCCGCCACCGGCGAGGGGACTCCCGTCGAGCTGTTGATCACGCTGGCCGTCCCCAGCGACGAGGTGCTCTACGGCGTCTTCGGCGCCGGCTCCCGAGAGATCGTCTCTCGGACCTGCCTCGCCGCGGGTGCGCCACACCAACGGCTGTCCGCTCCGGTGGGCACCCGGATCCGGCGCCATAACCGAACATGACGTTGCCGTACTTCGCGCCCTTCCCGGCTCCGCCGATTAAGCACACCTCTTAGCTGCATATCCCCGGGCCTACGACTTCTGCGCTCATACGTCAGCGGATATCCTCGATTTGCTGTCGATGAGGGGTGTGGTTCTGGTGTCCGGCGTAATCGAGCGTCCGGCCGAATTTCGGGCGGTGAGCGATTTCCTGGAATCCGCCGGCAGCGGGCCCGGTGCACTGGTCATCGAGGGCGATGCCGGAGCCGGCAAGACCACCCTGTGGCTGACGGGTATATCGGCGGCCCGCGAACGCGGCTTCCGTGTGCTGACGGCGCGAGCCGGACAGGCGGAGACCGCCCTCGCCTATGCGGCCGTCGCCGACCTTTTCGGCGACATGCCCTCTGAAGCCTTCGCCGACCTGCCGGACCTGCAGCGCCTCGCTGTGGATCGGGTGCTGCTTCGCGCTGACGGCGACGGCCCACCGACGGACCAGCGAGCGGTGGCGGCCGCCTTCACCGCCGCCGTCGAGCAACTCTGCGGAGACGCGCCGGTGCTCATCGCGCTCGACGACGTGCAGTGGCTGGATCCGTCCAGCCAAGCCGTGGTGGCCTTCGCCGCGCGGCGGCTCAGCGGGCACGTGGGCATGTTGGTCACCGAACGCACCGAACACGAGGGACCCGATGCGGCGTGTTGGCTGCAGGTGGTCGACGGATCCGGGGTGCGCCGGGTACACGTGGGTCCGTTGAGTCTCGGCGGATTGCACGCCCTGATCTCGACGCGGCTCGGCCGGACCTTTCCTCGCCCGACGATGGTCCGGATTGCCGAGATCTCCGGCGGCAACCCGTTCTACGCACTCGAGCTGGCACGGGCGATCGACGCGGGCGGTTCCCAGTCGGTGTTGCCCGCGACGCTCGCGGAGTTGATGCGCCGACGCATCGGCCGTCTGGAACCTGAGATCCAGGTCCTGCTGCTGGCCGCGGCGTGCGAGGCCGCCCCGACCGTCGACCTGCTGGCGCGGGTCACCCGCAGCACGGCCGATCGCACGGCCGAACTGCTGGCCGACGCCAGAAGCAAGGGCATCGTGACCATCGACGGTGACGCAGTGGCGTTTTCGCACCCGCTGTTGGCGCGCAGCGTCTACACCGATGCCAAACCGAGTGAGCGACGCGCGATGCACCGGTCGCTGGCCGAGGCGGTGATTCTTGACGAATCGAGAGCCAGGCATATGGCTCTGGCAGCCGCCAGCGCCGACCCGGCCACCCTGGAGGCACTGGACATCGCGGCTGATACGGCGGTTGCACGCGGTGCGCCCGCGGCGGCCGGCGAATTGCTCGAGCTCGCAATCGGTCTGGGCGGTGACACACCGGCGCGGCGGATTCGCGCGGCTGACCACTACCTGCATGCCGGCGATCTGGAGCGCACGCGTTCGCTGCTCGACGGGTTGACCGAGCGCGTGACGGGTGGCGTGCACCGGGCGAAGGCGTTGAACTTGTTGGCCAGCATGCACATTCAGCACAACAACTTCACCGATGCCGTCGTCCTCCTGGAACAGGCGCTCGACCATGACGAGGGCGACCGCGAGGTTCGCGTGCGCACGCTGCTGCTCTTGGCATATGCACGGCTCAACGCCGGCGAGTTCGGGGCAGCGCTGCAGAGCGCGGAACGGGCGGCCGCGTACGCGGAAGACGTGGGGATCGCCGACCTCACGAGTCAGGTCCTGGCGGTGCGCACCAACATCGCCTGCATGTGCGGTCGCGGCGTCGACTGGGCGGGCATCAGCCGAGCCTTGGCACTGCAGGATCTGACCAGCGAGGCGCCAATCGCGTTCCGCGCCAGAGCCAATCACGCTCTGCTGCTGGCGTTCACGGGACGGTTGGATGAGGCGATCGATCAGATGGCCTTCGTGCGTGCGCGTTGCAACGAGCGAGGGGCCGAAACCGATCTGATCTTCGTCGCGGTGTTCAGTGCGCTGATCGAGATCTGGCGGGGACGCTACGAGGAGGCGACCCGCATCGCCGAGGAGACCGTGGAGCGGGCACAACAGCTCGGCGGCGAGCACATGCGAGTGGTCGCCAAGACCATCCAGTCCGCGGTCGCGGCGTATGCCGGCAGGCAGGACGAGACCCGCGCTGTCGCGCGGAAGGCGATCGACCTCGCCGAACGTTGCGGTTCGCCCCGGCTGGCGGATTGGGCCTCGGTCAACCTGGCGTTCCTCGAGGTGTCGTTGGGACACTACGAGCAGGCGCTGCACATATTGCAGCCGTTGGTCGACCGGTTCCCGTTCCTGCCCGGCACGGAGATCATCACCGCGGGATTCGTCCCCGACGCGGTCGAGGCGATGGTCGCGCTCGGCCGCGCAGCGGAAACCGAGCCGATGATCGAGGCGCTGGAAGCCAACGGGAGGCTGTTGGACAGGCCGTGGATGCTGGCCATGGCCGCACGGTGCCGCAGCCTCTGGCTGGCAGCCCAGGGTGAGGTCGACGAGGCGGCCGACATGGCGAGGCGAGCGCTGGCCCATCACGAGCGCCTGCCGATGCCCTTCGAGCGCGCCCGAACGCTGTTGCTACTCGGCCAGTTACAGCGGCGTCAGCGGCAGAAGGAAGCGTCGCGCACCACGATGACCGAGGCTTTGCACGTGTTCGAGAGCTTGGGCACCCCTCTGTGGGCGCAGCGGGCGCGCGCCGAACTCGCGCGAGCCGGCGCGTCGAGCAACGGACATCTGGGTCTGACGCCGTCGGAGCACCGCGTCGCCGAACTCGCCGCATCGGGTATGACGACCAAGGATGTGGCCACCGCGCTGTTCATCAGCCCCAAGACGGTCGAGACGAACCTGTCTCGCATCTACCGGAAACTCGGAATCAGATCACGGGCAGAACTGGGCCGCGTATTCGGCGAGCACCGTTGAGAGTCTGCCGTTAAGCAGGTGCGGATCGCCGAGATCTATTGTGCAGCAGGCACTTGCTCGCGCACATAATTCGCGAGAGTCCCGCCTGCATCAGCGGGCTCGAAACCGACGGCCTGAACCTTGGCTAGATCCAAAACACTGTTGGCCGGTCGAGGGGCGGCAGGTTTCGCAGCGTCGACGAAGTACTGCTCGGTGGTCACATCCGTCACCCGGTTGGGATCATGGCCAGCCAATTCGAAGGTCCGCCGCGCGACCTCAGCCCACGTCATCACCGGACCGGAGCCCGTCACGTTGTACGTGCCGTACGGGGCGCGCGTCTCGATCAAATGCCGGATCGCTCGTGCGAGTTCAGAGGTGAACGTCAGCCGGCCGTGTTGGTCGTTGACGACAGACGGGTTCACCCCACGTTCGGCTAGAGACAGCATGGTGCGCACGAAGTTGTGGCCGTCACCAATCACCCACGAAGTCCGAAGGATGTAGTGCCGATCCACGGTCGCCACGGCAAGGTCGCCCGCCGCTTTGGTTTGGCCGTACACACCAAGCGGTGAAACCGGATCGTCCTCGCGGTACGCCCTCGTGACGTGGCCGTCGAAGACGTAGTCGCTGGAGACGTGTACCAGCGTGATGTTGTTGTCGGACGCAGCGCGCGCCAGCGCGGCCACACCGGCGACGTTGGTGGACCACGCCGCCGCACGGCCTTCCGGCGTCTCGGCCGCGTCAACACCCGTGAAGGCGGCGGCGTTGATGATGGTCTCGTATTCGCGCCAGCGGCGCGCGGATTCGATACCGGGGGCAGTGAGATCGATATCGCCGCGTTCGGCGAATTCAACGCTGGGGGTGTCGGCGAACACCTCACGAAGTGCCCGACCCAGCTGACCACCGGCACCTAGGACCAGCGTTTTCCGCGGCGGAATCGGCTTGACGTCGGCCAGGCGCGGATGGTCGCGATCCTTGGCTGACATCTCGGCCTTATCGAGCGGGATTGGCCAGTCGATCGCGGCCGTCTCGTCTGCCAGGTTCACAGATGTGTACTGGGCATCAGGTGAGTAGTGGTCGTTGACGAGATACACGTAGACGGTGTTGGGTTCCAAGGTTTGGAACGCATTGCCGACGCCGCGGGGAACGAAAACCGCCCGGGACGGGTCGATTTCGGTGCTGAACGTCGTGCCGAACGTGGGGCCGGCTCGCAAATCGACCCAGGCAGCGAAGCCGCGTCCGGTCGCAACCGAAACGAACTTGTCCCACGGTTCAGCGTGAATTCCGCGGGTCGTGCCCGCCGGACCGTTATGGGAGATGTTGTTTTGCACGGGCTTGAAGTCGGGCAGGCCGAGCGCGACCATCTTTTCGCGCTGCCAGTTCTCCTTGAACCACCCGCGATTGTCCGCGAACACCGGCAATTCCCATATCACCAGGCCAGGTATAGGAGTCTCGTTGGCGCGCAGTGCTTTTGGAGATTCAGTCATTGTCGTAAGTTCTCTCACTGGCCCAGGCGTGCGTAGAAACTCTCGGTGGCATCCTTGGCCGGGGACCACCAGTCTTCGTTGTCGCGGTACCACTGAATCGTCGCCATCAAACCCTTCTCGAAGTCTTGATATCGCGGTCGCCAGCCGAGTTCGTCCCGCAGCTTGGTGGAATCGATGGCGTACCGCAAGTCGTGGCCGGCTCGGTCAGTGACGTGGTCGTACGCGTCGGCCGGCTGGCCCATGAGGGTGAGGATCAACTCGATGACGGTCTTGTTGTCCTTCTCACCGTCGGCACCGATCAGGTACGTCTCGCCGATACGGCCCTTGTCCAGGACGGTCAGCACCGCCGAGGAGTGGTCATCGGCGTGAATCCAGTCCCGCACGTTGCGGCCCTCGCCGTAGAGCTTGGGGCGGATCCCGCGGAGCACGTTGGTGATCTGTCGCGGAATGAACTTCTCCACGTGCTGATAGGGACCGTAGTTGTTGGAGCAGTTCGAGATCGTCGCGGCCACACCGAACGACCGAACCCACGCCCGCACCAGTAGATCGCTTCCCGCCTTCGTCGACGAGTACGGAGACGACGGGTTGTACGGCGTCTGCTCGGTGAACCGGCGCGGGTCGCCGAGTTCCAGGTCCCCGTACACCTCGTCGGTCGAGATGTGATGGAAGCGCGTGGCGTGCTTGCGCGCGGCCTCCAGCAGGGTGAAGGTGCCCGCGAGGTTGGTGTGCAGGAACGGCTCGGGGTCCGCGAGTGAGTTGTCGTTGTGCGATTCGGCGGCGTAATGCACGACCGCGTCGGCGTCGGCGAACAATTCGTCCACCAGAGGGACATCCGCGATGTCGCCGTGCACGAAAGTCATTCGGTCTTCGGGCAATCCGGCGAGAGAGGCGCGATTGCCGGCGTAGGTGAGCTTGTCGAGCACCGTGACGTGATGGTCGGTGTGGTCGATGACGTACCGCACGAAATTCGAGCCGATGAAGCCCGCTCCACCGGTGACGAGAAGTCGCGACATCAGCGTCCTCTCTCCAGGAGGTTCAACAGATAGTTGCCATAGCCGGACTTCACCAAAGGCGTGGCACGTTCCCGTAATTCGTCGTCGCTGATCCAGCCCTGCAACCAGGCGATCTCTTCGGGAGCGCCGATCTTCAGCCCGGTGCGCCGTTCCATGGTGCGCACGTACTCGGCGGCGTCGGTCATCTGGTCGAAGGTGCCGGTGTCCAGCCACGCGGTTCCGCGGGGCAGCACGTGCACCTGAAGGCGCTCCCGCTCGAGGTAGCAGCGGTTGACGTCGGTGATCTCGTACTCGCCGCGGGCACTGGGCTTCAGGCCCTTGGCGATCTCGACCACGTCGTTGTCGTAGAAGTACAGACCCGGGACGACGTAATTGCTCTTGGGTCGGTCGGGTTTCTCCTCGAGTGAGATGGCCAAACCGTTGTCGTCGAATTCGATCACGCCGTACGCGGACGGATCCGCCACCCAGTAGGCGAAGATCGCACCGCCGTCGATGGTGGTGAACCGTTTGAGCTGGCTGCCCAGGCCGGGCCCGTACAGCAGGTTGTCACCGAGCACGAGGGACACATTGTCGGTGCCGACGAACGTCTCGCCGATCGTGAAAGCCTGTGCCAGACCGTCCGGAGACGGCTGCTTGGCGTAGGTGATCGACACTCCGAAGCGCGATCCGTCACCGAGCAGGCGTTCGAAGCCCTCCGCGTCGTGGGGCGTCGTGATCACCAGGATGTCGCGAATGCCGGCCAGCATCAGCGTCGAGAGCGGGTAATACACCATCGGCTTGTCGTAGACGGGCACCAATTGCTTCGACACACCCAGGGTTATCGGGTGCAGACGCGTGCCGCTCCCGCCCGCCAAGATAATGCCCCTCACGCGACCAATCGTGACACACAGCGAATTTGCGTTCGCAGAGAGACGCTGGTCCCGACGGTTGAGCGCGATCAGGCCGCGGCCGGCTCAGAATCCTGCGAGACGTCCGCGTCGTCGGCGTCCTGCGCATCTTTGATGGCCCCGGTGGGTTCGGGCTTCGTCGTGAGGCCCTCAGAGGGCTCCGGGCTCGGCGCGGTGATTTTCTGCACCGCGCCGTTCCCGGCATCCTTGGGCGTTTCACCGGACTGGTTCGGCGAGGCATTCAACGACACGCTGCGACCGTTCGCGTCGATCCGGTTCTGTGGGAGGTTGCTCTTGAGCTGGGGGGCCATTTGTCCCTCGGGATCCTTCTTGACCTCCGGATCCTTCACGGCAACCAGGGCGTTGCCGTCGGCCGGGTCGGTCATCTTCTCCTCCACGATTTCCGGGTCGGAGATCGGGATGGGCTCGAGCACGGCCCCCGGCAACTCCTCACCCTCGATGACCTCGCCCGCATTCGGGTCCGTGATGATCTCGCCCTCGGCCGGATCGGTGATGGCCGGGTCTTCCGCGCCTGCAGTCAGCGCGAGTTCTCCGTTGCCGGTGACGGCGAGCACCGTTCCCTCGGCGTCTCCCCGCGCGGCGAATCGCCGCAGATTGTCGCCTTGATTCTCGCCGGCATCCGCCAGATTCTCGACCTCATTGTCCAGCGAATCGTCCTCATCCGACCCAGGCGCGAGCGACGTGGTCGCCGGTTCGGGCGTGATCTCAATCGGCTTCGGCGCCAGCGACGGGATGAAGTTGCCAAGGAAATTCACGACGCCCTGGAACACAGCCGGAATCATCCTGAGCACCAGCGTGATCGGGTTGAAGAACGGGATCAATCCGATCGGGGAGTACTGCCCGAACGGGATGTTGCGGTTGTATCCGGTCTCCTCGATGAGCACCTCGAGTATCGGTTCCCAAAAATCTGCGATCGGCTTGCCGATCAATGGGATGGAGTGCAGCGGGCGCACCAGCGGAAGCACCTTCGGCCTGACGGTGTAGTACGTCGTGTCGCTGTTGGGGAGTTTCTGAATCTGGACGAGGTCCGGGTGCTTCTCGGGGTAAGTGGTGAGCTCTTTCCACTCGGCGACGGTGTATCCGGCGGGAGTCTCGCCAGGATCACTCTTGCCGTTGATCGCGAGGTAGGTGCCGTGGTCGTAGTAGAAGCCCATGACCGAGTTGAGGATGGCAAGCGGGTTTAGCAGGTACTGCGGGAAGTCCGCGATGCCCTCCCACCGAATAGCCCAGTCCTTTGTTTCGAAGGGTGTGTTCGTCGGCGTGGGCTGACCGGTCGTCACGTCGAGAATCGGGATATGTCCCAGAATTCCGAACCGCGACAGGATGCCGCCGTTTGGGCGGTTCGGGTTGCCGATATAGACGAATTCGATGGAGTCCGCGCTATCGACCAGATCTTTCCACTGTCCGCTGGCGAACTGCATCTTCGAGATGGTGACCACGCGCGACCCCTGGGAATAACCGGCGATCACGAGGTCGCCGTCGTACCCGGCGCGCTCCATCGCCGCCAACACCTCATTCAGGTTCTTCACGCCATCGGCCACGGATACGTCAAACTTTTCGCATCGACCCGGGTCGCACCAGCCCGGCAACGGTATCGGCCAGAACGATGCGAAGTAATCGATGCCGTCCAGCTGGCAGTTGTTGGCGACGGTGCAGTCCGTCCGCTTCATGTAGTAGTCGCGGTAATTCGGCATGTAGTCGGTGACGTCGTTCGCGTTCGGCGTTCCCGTTCCCGGAACGATCAGCGCGGTCGTGGCGGCGAGGCTGACCGCCGCCAGCAGCGCGGTCGCGGCGCTGAGGACGGCAGCGCTCAGCAGGCCTAGCAAAGAGAGAAAGACGACCCGAATGCACTTACGCATGGGTCAACTTTCACACAGGAGCAGCGCCAGCGACGACGAAACAGGCGAAGTTCGCCGAGGGATTTTCGGTTGGCCAGTTCGCTACTCGCCCAACGCAGCCGTCGTCCCCGCTGCGCCGCCGACGACGTGGACTTTCCCGAGGCGTCGGTCGGTGATCTCGAGCCGACCGAAGAACGGGCCTTGAGTCGCTTAGCGCAACTACCAGCTACCGATCGCCATCAGTCGGGCGAAGCGCCCCCGAGGGTGTTCTCGGCTCAATGGCCCTACGTCGTGGCGCAAACCCGCGCCACGGGTTTGCTCAGGCCTCGGCGAAGTTGCGCGTCACCGACGGATCGACCGGAATGCCCGGGCCGGTCGTGGTCGAGATGACGATCTTCTTGAGGTAACGGCCCTTCGACGACGACGGCTTGGCCCGCAGGATCTCGTCGATCGCGGCGCCGTAGTTCTCCGCCAGCGCCTTCTCGTCGAACGAGGCCTTGCCGATCACGAAGTGCAGGTTGGCCTGCTTGTCGACGCGGAAGTTGATCTTGCCGCCCTTGATGTCGGACACGGCCTTGGCGACGTCGGGCGTCACGGTGCCGGTCTTCGGGTTCGGCATCAGGCCACGCGGGCCCAGGATCCGCGCGATGCGGCCGACCTTGGCCATCTGGTCGGGAGTCGCGATCGCCGCGTCGAAGTCCAGCCAGCCGCCCTGAATCCGCTCGATCAGGTCGTCGCTACCGACGGCGTCGGCACCCGCGGCCTCCGCGGCCTCGGCCTTGTCGCCGACCGCGAACACCACAACGCGGGCGGTCTTACCGGTGCCGTTCGGCAGGTTGACGGTGCCGCGCACCATCTGATCGGCCTTACGCGGGTCGACGCCCAGCCGGATCGCCACCTCGACGGTCGCGTCCTGCTTCTTCGATCCCGTCTCCTTGGCCAGCTTCGCCGCCTCCAGCGGCGTGTACAGCCGGCTGCGGTCCACCTTCTCGGCGGCTTCGCGGTATGCCTTGCTCGTCTTGCTCATTTGTTTCTCCTAGTTGCTGAGTTGTGGTCTGTGATGAACGCTCTTCGCGCGAGCGCTCATCGCCGGGCCGCAGCTGGCCCTCCCACGAGGATCGGTCGAACTACTCGACCGTGATCCCCATCGACCGGGCGGTGCCGGCGATGATCTTGGCGGCCTGATCGATGTCGTTGGCGTTCAGGTCTTCCTTCTTGGTCTCGGCGATCTCGCGCACCTGATCCCAGGACACCTTGGCGACCTTGGTCTTGTGCGGCTCGCCCGAGCCCTTCTGCACACCGGCGGCCTTCAGCAGCAGCTTGGCCGCGGGCGGTGTCTTGAGGTTGAAGGTGAAGCTGCGGTCCTCGTAGACGGTGATCTCCACGGGGATGACGTTGCCGCGCTGGTTCTCCGTCGCGGCGTTGTACGCCTTGCAGAACTCCATGATGTTGACGCCGTGCTGGCCGAGCGCCGGACCGACGGGCGGGGCGGGGTTGGCCTGCCCGGCCTGGATCTGCAGCTTGATCAGCCCGACGACTTTCTTCTTCGGGGCCATTGGTGTGGTGTTTCCTCTCTCGGTTCTCTGCGATTTGTGCACGGTTTGTTGCGCCGCCGAGCGCTCCTAGACGTGCCCAAATCGCCGGGCTTAGATCTTGGCGACCTGGTTGAAGGTCAGTTCGACAGGTGTCTCGCGGCCGAAGATGGACACCAGCACCTTGAGCTTCTGCTGCTCGGCGTTGACCTCGCTGATCGACGCGGGCAGCGTCGCGAACGGGCCGTCCATGACGGTGACCGACTCGCCGACCTCGAAGTCCACCTCGATCGGCGCGCGCTCGATGCCCCCGGCCTCCGCGGCGGTCGCACCCGCGGCGGCGGCGGCCTTCCCGGGCTTCTTCGCCGCGGCGGGCGGCAGCAGGAACTTCACCACGTCGTCCAGCGACAGCGGCGACGGCCGCGACGTCGCACCGACGAAGCCCGTCACACCCGGCGTGTTGCGCACCGCGCCCCACGACTCGTCGTTGAGCTCCATGCGCACCAGGATGTAGCCGGGCAGCACCTTGCGGTTGACCTGCTTGCGCTGACCGTTCTTGATCTCGGTGACCTCTTCGGTCGGCACCTCGACCTGGAAGATGTAGTCGCCGACGTCGAGGTTCTGCACGCGGGTCTCGAGGTTGGCCTTCACCTTGTTCTCGTAACCGGCGTAGGAGTGGATGACGTACCAGTCGCCCGGCTTGGTCCGCAGCTCCTTCTTCAGCGCGACCGCCGGATCCTCTTCCTCGGGCTCGACTTCAGCGGCAGGCGCTTCACCGGCCGCGTCGTCCGTGGTGGCCGCCTCGTCGCTCACGGCGTCACCGGCGACGTCGGCGTTCTCGGTCGCCGGGTCGGTGGTCGCGTCGGTCGTCGCGTCCGTCGTCTCGTCGATCAGGTCAACGCTGTCGGCCGAAGGCGTATCGCCCTCGAAGCTAGTCACTTGTCAGTCCTCTCGAAGTTCTCATCCGTCGCGCGTACTCGTCAGCCGAACACCAGCGAGACCAGCTTGGCAAGGCCGAAGTCGACGCCGCCGATCATCGCCAGCATGAAGGCCAGGAACAGCAGCACCACGCCGGTGTAGGTGGCCATCTGCTTGCGGTTCGGCCAGATCACCTTGCGCAGCTCGGCCACGACCTGCTTCAGGTAGTTCCAGACGAACAGGAAAGGGTTCCGCGACGGTCCGTCGGCGCGCTTCTTGGCGGCCTTCTTCGCGGTGCCCGACCCGTTCTTGGTGGGTGACGCCGCGGTGCCGGTGGACAGGTCGACGGCTTCGCTGGCGTCTTCGCCGGCGGCTGCCCGACGGGTCCGCTTGCCCGACGGACGGGTGGGTCGGGTCACGACGGCGCCACGGCCGTTTTCGGTGTCGGAGCCGGCATCGTCGTGCTCGTCGCTCACCGCATGCTCCCTTGTCTGGTCATCTGGTTTGTGGGTCACCTTCCAGTGTCCACACTTGTCGAGTATTCAGTTGAGCAGGGGCGACAGGACTTGAACCTGCAACCTGCGGTTTTGGAGACCGCTGCTCTGCCAGTTGAGCTACGCCCCTTCAGAGTGGCACTGCGAAAGGCCACCCGTTCGGGGCTCACACAATTCGCGCGCTCCCCGATCGGTCGATCTTCAAACCGACGGACAGCGCGCTGGACTGGGAAAACCCCGAGGACCGAGTGTAGCGCGCCACCCGTCCGAGTTACTAATCCACCGGCGAGCCGGTCATCGGGCTTCGACCGGCAAGCCGGCGATCAAACGGACGCCTCGCCGTTCACGCTCTCGGCGCCATCGGGATCCTCGACCGGATCGTGGACGACGGGCTTGCGTACGACCTGCCCCGTCTCCGGATCCCAGCCCGCCGAGATCGAGTTGTCGCCCTCGTGGCCCATCAGGGTGGTGAACGACTCCATCACGAGCACGCCGTTCTGGTCGATCAGCATGTTGCGGGTGGTGACGATGTCGGCGCCGAAGCGCTCGTCCACCGACTGAATCTCCAGCGTCCCGGTCAGCACATCACCGGCCTGGATCGGACGATGGAACTTGAACTTCTGGTCCACCTGCACAATCTGCATGGTCTCGAAGCCCACATCGTTGTGCTGAAAGAAATGCCGCTGAATCATCACCGCGAAGATCGACATGAACGTCGGCGGGGCGATGAGCCCGTCGTGGCCCGACGCCTTGGCCGCCTCCACGCTGTGGCTCTGCGGATCGTGGGCCTTGACGGCGTTCGCGTATTGGCGAATCTGTTCCGTGCCGACGTGATAGGGCTCCGGGTACTTCCAGACCATTCCCTTGATGTCGATTTTGAGAGCCACGGCTACGCCAGCTTCGCGACGGCCACCGCGCGGCCGAAGATCTTCTTGCCCCCGGTCGTTGCCGAGAGCGCGATGGTCACCGACTTGGTCTCGGGTTCAACGGATTTCACGCGTCCGTTGAAGACGATCTCCGCCCCGATGCCGTCGTTGGGCACCGGCACCACAGCGGTGAACCGCACGTTGAACTCGGTGACCGCCGCCGGATCGCCGACCCACTCGGTGACGTACCCGCCACCCAGGCCCATGGTCAGCATGCCGTGCGCGATTGCGGTGTCCAGGCCGACCTGCTTGGCGATGTCGTCGTCCCAGTGGATCGGGTTGAGGTCACCCGACACCCCGGCGTAGTTGACGAGGTCCTGCCGCGTCAGCGGAATCACCTTCTCGGGAAGCTCGTCGCCCTTCTTCACCGAGGCGAACTCACGCAGTGGCATCTGAAAAACCCTCTTCTCCGTCACCCGTCCGACCCGCCAGGGTCGTGAACGTCTCCTGCACCACGTCACCGGCTTGGTTGGTGACGATGTTCTTCAACACGACGATGTCGGTGCCATGCGCCTGACGCACGGAGTCGACCTGCACCTCGCAGTAGAGCTTGTCGCCCGCGAAGATCGGCTTGAGGTACTTGATCACCTGGTCGACCTGCACGATCTTCGCGTCTTTGATTCCGACGCCTGCGTGCTCGAAGAACGATATCTGCGCCATGTACCCGAGGACGCTCATGAATGTCAGCGGTGCGGGCAGCGCCTTGTGGCCGAGTTCGGCCACGACATCCTCATCGAAGAACGCGGGATGGTCGTTCTTCACCGCGACCGCGTATTCGCGAACCTTCTCGCGACCGACGACGTAGTGGTCGGGGTAGCGGTATTGCATCCCGACGATGCGCTCGGACAACGACACAGTTAGTGAACCTACCTACCACCCGGGCGACGCCTACGGGCTGACTCGTCTTAGCGCGATTCCTTATGCGGCTGGTGCTTGCCGCAGTTCGGGCAGAACTTCTTGATCTCGAGCCGGTCCGGGTCGTTACGGCGATTCTTCTTGGTGATGTAGTTGCGGTGCTTGCACACCTCGCACGCCAAAGTGATCTTCGGCCGTACGTCGGTACTGGAGGCCACGGTTCTTCGTCCTTCGTTTACGCGTTCGATGCTGCCTGTAGCGGTGGGGGGGCTCGATCCCCCGACCTCACGATTATGAGTCGTGCGCTCTAACCAGCTGAGCTACACCGCCCCGGGATCCGGGCGGATGTCCGCCCGCTCACCGAGCCCCCTAACGGAATCGAACCGTTGACCTTTTCCTTACCATGGAAACGCTCTGCCGACTGAGCTAAGGGGGCCTGCCTACCTCGAGGTTCGCGCACCGCGGCGCGAGCCTTAAAGAGGGTACATTCTCGCCGATTGCCGCGCCAAACCGCTGATCACCGCAACCGTTACTGTCCGACTCTAGTCGGACAGTGATAGGACGGAACAGTGACCGAACCCGGCGCGACCCGTGTAGCGGTGTACCTCGACTTCGACAACATCGTGATCTCGCGGTACGACCAGATCCACGGGCGCAACTCGTTTCAGCGTGATAAGGCTGCGGGCTTTCACAAGAATCCGGGTCGGCTGACGCAGGCAACCGTGGACGTCGGCGCAATCATCGACTACGCGTCGTCGTTCGGCACGTTGGTGCTGACCAAGGCCTACGCCGACTGGTCAACCGACGTCAACGCCGACTACCGAGACCAGCTCGTCGGGCGCGCAGTCGACCTGGTGCAGCTGTTCCCGGCCGCCGCGTACAGCAAGAACGGGGCCGACATCCGACTCGCGGTCGACACCGTCGAGGACATGTTCCGGCTGCCCGACCTGACCCACGTCGTCATCGTCGCCGGCGACTCCGACTACATCCCGCTCGCACAGCGGTGCAAACGCCTCGGGCGCTACGTCGTCGGCATCGGCATCACCGGATCGATCAGCCGGTCGCTGACCGCGGCCTGCGACGAGTATGTCTCCTACGACGCGCTGCCCGGCGTTCCGGCGGTCAAGACGGAAGCCCCGAAGCGGCGACGCACCAAGGCCGACGCCGAGCAGGACGCAGAACAGCCCGATCCGCAGGCCGCCGGGACCGCGCTGCTCGAGCGGGCGCTGCGCATCGCGCACGGCAAGGACGACTCCGACTGGCTGCACAATTCGGCGGTCAAGGCTCAGATGAGGCGCATGGACCCGTCGTTCTCGGAGAAGTCCCTCGGGTTCAAGTCCTTCAGCGACTTCCTGCGCTCGCACACCGACCTGGTCGAACTCGACGAGAGCAGTACCATCCGCATGGTGCGGCTGCGCAGCCAGGACTGAGTCCCGAAATCCGGGCCCAGATACGCTGACGGTCATGGCTTCGGATCGGCTCTACTTCCGTCAGTTGTTGTCCGGTCGCGACTTCGCGGCCGGTGACATGATCGCCCAGCAGATGCGCAACTTCGCCTACCTGATCGGCGACCGCGAGACTGGTGACACGGTGATCGTCGACCCCGCCTACGCCGCAGGCGATCTGGTTGACGCGCTGGAGGCCGACGGCATGCGGCTGTCCGGCGTGTTGGTCACCCACCACCACCCCGACCATGTCGGCGGTTCGATGATGGGTTTCGAACTCAAGGGGCTCGCCGAACTGCTCGAGCGCACGAGCGTGCCGGTGCACGTCAACCAGCTTGAGGCCGACTGGGTTTCGAAGATAACCGGCATTGCGCGCAGCGAGCTCACCTCGCACCAGCACGGCGACGTCGTCAAGGTCGGCGACATCGACATCGAACTGCTGCATACGCCCGGCCACACTCCGGGCAGCCAGTGCTTCTTGCTCGACGGGCGGCTCGTCGCCGGTGACACCCTGTTCCTGGAAGGGTGCGGACGCACCGACTTCCCCGGTGGCAACGTCGACGACATGTTCCGCAGCCTGCAGGCGCTGGCGAAACTGTCCGGCGACCCGACGGTGTTCCCCGGCCACTGGTACTCCGCCGAGCCCAGCGCCTCCCTGTCGGAGGTGCGCCAGACCAACTACGTCTACCGGGCCAGCAACCTCGACCAGTGGCGCATGCTGATGGGCGGCTGACTCGCCGGTACCGGTCTGACGTGCGAAAAGCGCCGGTCAGAATGCTGCTGCGCTAATCTCCCGTTTGCTCGGCGCCTATCGGGAGGATCGCCTGCGAGACCACCCACCCCCGCAGGCTGGTATCCCGACCCCGACGGCGCTGGCGGCCAACGGTATTGGGACGGTTCGACGTGGACCGAGCACCGTTCGCCGGACCCGACGTCGCAGCCCGCAGAGCCGCCGTCGGCCATCGAACCACGGATGCGCGCCGAACCGCGCTCCAACGACAACCGCACACTGCTCACCCGCTACCTCGCCGTGTGCGGCGCCCTGCAGAAGCTGCACGCCGGAAACACCGTCTATTCCATCGACGACGAGGCGATGTTCTATGTGGGCGGCGGATTCGTCGAGATCGATTCCGGCGCCGAGGCGCTGGTCGGCCTCGCCTACGACGTGCCGACGGGAACGGTGCCTGGCTTCATCGAGGTACACGCCGATCCGTTGAGCCCGGGTGTGCAAACCCCGTTGACGTAGCGTTCCGACAGACTAGCCGACATGGCGGACACGCTCTATGCCGACGTCTCGGAATGGCAGGCCGGAGTCGACGACAGCTATCAGTACCCGGTGTTGTGCATCCGCTCCAACGATGGGACGTATCGAGATCGTCAGTGGCGCAACAACTACGACTGGTGCCGCCGCAGTGCCGACGACGGGCGTCTGACATTTTTCCTCGTGTACTTCGTGTGGCGACCGAACTGGCGCGAGACTGTGGCCACGTTCCGCGACCAGGTGGGCACTCCGCACCCGAGGATGGCGGTGATGCTCGACGTCGAGTCGTGGGGCGGCCAGATCCGCGGCGACCGCTCGGCGGAGATCAACGCCAGCTGCCGCGAGATCGGCGCGTTCGTCGGCAGCACGGCGAAGGTGATCGGATACGGCAACGTCGGCGACTTGAACACCCTGTGGCCGCACAAGCCGCCGGGGCTTCGGGTCGTGGTCGCCGCCTACGGATACAACCCTCCGTATCCCGGAAAGGTGGCGCATCAGTACACCGACGGCACCGGATATGGCGGCGGTCTACCGGAGGGTGCGCCACCGTTCGGCAACTGTGACATGAACTCCGCCGACGGTTTGGCGCCCGACGTTTTCGCAGGTGCTTGCGGCATAACGGTTAAAAGGCGCGAATTTCTGGACAAGATGGCCGCACGGGGGCAAACTTGTAGACCCTAGCGTCAATTATTCGGGCCGGGGGCCAAGATGAAGAAGCTAGTGCTGTGCTTCGACCGCACTCGTGGCTATCCCGACCCTGGAACCGCGACGAACGCGCATCGACTCATTCGTCTGCTCGACGACGTCTCCGACCAGCTCATCTGGTACCACCCGGGAGTCAGGGCGAACTCCGGGATGACGCTGCGGCCGTTCAGAGCCGCGGCCGACGACGCTCGCGGCGCCATCGCCGAGGCGTATCGCTTCCTGGTCGACAATTGGGAACCCGGCGACCCGATCTATCTGTTCGGCGTCGGTCGCGGCGGTTACTGCGCCCAGAGCCTGACCCGTTTACTGGCCACCGTCGGGGTGCTTCCGGAGCTGACGGATTTCGTGCTCGGCGCGTATGCCCTGCCCCGGACCGGCCGCGACCAGCAGGACTGGACGCGCGTCACACAAATCGCCACCGAGTTGGAGCAGCAGCGCGAAATCCCCGTCGCCGTCCGGTTTTTGGGCATCTGGGACGCGGTGAGCATCCCGGGCTTGACGCACCGGTCGATGCCGGCCCCGATGCCCAACGTCGAATCCGGCAGGCACGCGGTCGCGATCGACGGGCGCCCCGGCGAACGGTTGACGACCTCGGCGTCGGAGCGCATCGAGGAGGTGTGGTTCCGCGGCGCCCACTGCGACGTCGCCGGAGGGCCGGGGGCGTGCAGATCGCTGGCCGACATCAGCTTCGACTGGTTGATCGACGGCGCGCTGAGCGCTGGGCTGGCGATTTCCGAGGAGCGCACGGACACGCTGCCCGCACCCGGTCAGTACGACGCGCTCGCCGAAACCGCCCACACGATCTCGCTCCGCAAGCTCCCCGAGGAGGCGGCCGTGCACTCCAGTGTCGAGTTGTACCTGCGCGAGCATCCGCAGTATTGGAAGCGCTTACCGGCCCGCGTGACGTGGTCGGACCGCGACTGGGCGGCACGCGGTGAGCGACTGGTCAGTCCGAGGGGCGCGACGGCCGAGAAAGCGATGGCCGACATCGGGTTCGCAGCGTCGTTCGGCGAGCTGGTCAGCAATACCGCGGAGTTGAGCCCAGCGAGCCGATCCTGACCAATTACGCCGGTCAAGATCGTCCGCAGCGGGCTTTCTAATCGACGCCCACGCCAAATTGGCAAAGGGTGTGTGATCCGCGGCTGCGTGATATACAGCGGTGCGTGGATGCGGATGGGGTTCTCGGCCTCTCGGCCGGCATGTGGACGGCGCTGGCCGCCTGGCTCGCCGTCGTGGTGGGAATCGCCGCCCTGGTTTATGCCTGGCGGCAGTATCAGCGGGGACGGCGGCAGAGCGAAGAGCTCATGGCGCCCAACGTGGCGATGTTCATGGAGCCGGCGGCCAACGACTGGCATCTGATCGAGCTCGTGGTCAAGAACTTCGGCCGGACACCGGCCTACAACATCCGGTTCGACTTCGCGCATCCGCCGACGGTGGCCAAGTACGAGAACGTCTACGACGACCGTTATGTCGACATCGCGCCGCTGAACCTGCCCGCCGAGATCCCGTATCTGGCGCCCGGACAGGAATGGCGCATCGTCTGGGATTCGGCGCTGGACCGTCGCGAACTCGGCGAGGCCATCGCATCCCGGTTCGACGGCGCGGTCACCTACTACGACCGGCAGGGGCACGCCAAGAAGAAGGGCTCGCACCACCGGTACCGGTCCACGGCGGTGCTGGACTGGTCGACGCTGCATCCGGTCGAGCGGCTGGAGCTGTTGACCACGCACGACCTCGCCCGCCAGGAGAAGCAGAAGCTCGAACTGCTGCGTCATCTGCTGACCTACTACCACTACGCGGCGAACGAGAGCCGCGAAGACGTCCTGCGCCAGGAGATCAACCGCGTGCGGTCCTCGGTCGACGAACTTCGCGATCGGTACCGCACGGAAACCGAAGGCCCGCAGCGCACACGGCGCAACGGGGCGGTCCCCGGTCGGCCGGTCGACATCGACGCCGAATTCGAGGAAGCGCACACCCAGATCCTCAAGACCAACACGGCGCGGCACCGTATCGCGTGACAGCGCCGAGATAATGGCTCTTGGCAATCGTATCGATGTTTCGTAACATCGATCCGATTAGCCGTACGCATTCAAAGGAGAAGCGATGAGCAGCCTCGTTGGCTATGAACTGAACGAGTCGGTCGCCACGATCACGCTGGACGACGGCAAGGTCAATGTCCTCGGCCCGGCCATGCAGACCGCGATCAACGAGGCGCTCGACCGCGCGGAGAAGGATGCCGCCAAGACCGTCGTGCTCGCGGGCAACGGGCGCGTGTTCAGCGGTGGTTTCGACCTGACCGTGTTTCAGTCCGGCGACGCGCAGGCGGCGCTGGGGATGCTCGCGGGCGGATTCGAGCTCGCGGTGCGGTGCCTGACCTTCCCGGTGCCGGTGGTCATGGCCGCGACGGGCCCGGCCATCGCGATGGGGTCGTTCCTGCTGCTGTCCGGGGACCACCGGGTCGGTCAGCCGAAGACCCGCTGCCAGGCGATCGAGGTGGCGATCGGCATGACGATCCCGGTCGCCGCGCTGGAGATCATGCGATTCCGTCTGACCCCGGCGGTCTATCAGAGGGGTGCGGCGCTGGCGTCGACATTCGCCGGTGACGAAGCCGTCTACGGCGGGTGGCTCGACGAGATCGTCGAGGCCGATCGCGTGTTGACGCGGGCGCAGGAGGTGGCCACGGAACTGGTGAACACCGTGCACACCGGCGCGCACGTCGCGACCAAGCTGAAGGCCCGCGAGTCCGCGCTTGACGTCATTCGGGCCGGAATCAACGGGCTGGCAACCGAATTCAGTCTCGGATAGGAAGCACGATGCCGAGGGCGAAGCAGCGCACGCCCGAGCTGAGGGACCACCTGCTCGAGGTGGCGATCGCGACGTTGTCCGAAGACGGGATCTCGGGGTTCACCACGCGCCGGGTCGCCGAGCGGGCGAGCACGTCGGTACCCGCGGTCTACGAGCTGTTCTCCGACAAGGCGGGACTGCTGCGGGCGATGGTCTTCGAGGGCTTCCGGCTGCTGGGCGCCGAACTGGAGACGGTTCCGCTGACCGAGGATCCACTCGCCGATCTCGAACGGCTGGTGCCGGTCTTCCGGTCGTTCTGCCGGTCGTATCCCCGGCTCGCCCAACTGATGTTCGCGCGGCCGTTCGCCGAATTGGAGCCTGGGCCCGACGAAGCGGCGGCAGGCGCCTCGGTGCGCGCGGTATTCACCGGCCGGATCCAGCGCTGCGTCGACGCGGGGCTGCTGGCAGGTGACGTCGCCGACATCGCTCACGTGCTGCTGGCGCTCGCGCAGGGGCTGGCGGTCCAGGAACTCGGGCGGTGGCTGGGTTCGTCCGCGCCGTCGATCGAGCAGCGGTGGCGACTCGGCGTGCGCTCGCTGCTGGCGGGGCTGCGCCCGGCCCTCCCAAGCGATTTGTGAGTGATTTCGTTCGCTCAGTGGCTGTTGCGAAATGCCGATGGATGTCCTTTGTGTTGGCCGGTGAGCACGAAACGATGAGGTATGGCTCGTTCGTATCGTCCGGTGGTGCGCGATCAGGAGTTTTTGCTGCCACCGAATATGGCT
>NZ_NKCN01000011.1 GCF_002245535.1 Mycobacterium lehmannii
GGGGGAGAGGGAGGGAGGGGGAGGGGTGGGGGGGGTGGGGGGGGGGAAGGGGAGGGGGGCGAGGGGGGGTGGGGGCGGAGGCGTGGTGGGCGGCGGCGGGGGGGTGTAAGGGGCAGGCTGCCCGCCGTAGGACGGCGGTGGTCCGTACGGCGGGGGAGGACCCGGCGGCGTTGTCACGCGGTAACCGTATCGCGGTCACCGCCGTCTAGCTGCGGATCGAACCCCAGCGCTCGTTCTTGGCCATCGCGACGCAGACCACCGACCGCGCTCCCTCCGACCATGCCTGCGCACTCGGATAACCGATCGCGAGCCGAAAGGTCGGCCCCTCGGGGATATTCGGCGCGTAGTCGAAGAACTTGCCACTGCACTGGTCGCCGATCCTTCTCAAGGCGTCCTCGCCGGGATACTCCGGCGCGTCGGGTGCGCGCAGGATCGCGAACACCTCCCCGTAGTGGGGACCGTCGCAGTCGACTCGCTTGACTTCCTGCGGCAGAAGGTCGGACTCACGCGTGCGCACGCAATCTCCGAGCCGTAGGAGATCGGCGCGCACCGTGGTCGTCATGCGTGGTTCGACGATGTAGAACCAACCGATCGCCGCCAGGGCGCCGATACCGATCACAACAACCGCGACGATCACCCAGTGGCTAGGACGCACCCGTCAACCGTAATGCCGCATCCACAGCCAGCGCAGGCACATTGAGTGTCTTGGAGGCCAGATCGTGGCGGGCGCCGGTGATCTCGACGACCTCGACGGGTGCGCCGATCAGAGCGGCGGCGGACCGGAGTTCGTCGATCGATCCGAACGGGTCGGCGGTGCCGTGCGTGAACGCCGTCGGTACGGTGATGCGCGGAAGGTGTTCGGTGCGTGCGCGTTCCGGCTTTCCGGGCGGATGAAGTGGATACGAGAACAGTGTCAGAACGTCGATGTGGGCCACCCCGTCGGCCACGGCCATCGAGGTCATCCGCCCGCCGTAGGAGTGCCCGCCCGCGATGACGGGCCCGTCGGCGAGCGTGCGGGCGACGTCGATGGCCTCGACCACTCCGGCCTGGTCGGCCTTGGCGGATCCCGACGGCGGGCCCTTGGGCCGGCGGCGCCGGTAGGGCAGGTTGTAGCGCACGGCAAGCCAACCGCGTCCGGCCCACTCGTCACAGAGCCTCTTGAGAAGCGGTGCTTCCCTGCTGCCTCCGGCGCCGTGGGTGAGTACGACGACACCGGCGGGGTCGGCGTCGGGTTCATGGGCGACACCCGCGATCGGTTCGAGGTTCACTCGGTGAGCCTGAACAGCGCCGACACCGGGCCGTGGCCGCGTCCCAACGGATAGGCGGCGCGCAGACATTCGGTGACCCAGCGTTTACCGAACGCGACCGCGTCGGGTACCGAATAGCCGTGTGCCAGCGCGCTGGCGATGGCTGCGGCCAACGTGTCACCGGCGCCGTGGTCGTGGCCGGTGTCGATGCGCGTGGCGTCGAATTCGTAGAACTCGGTGCCGTCGAACAGCAGATCGGGGCTCTGCGCCGACGCTCGCAGGTGGCCTCCCTTGACCAGTGCCCACCGCGGTCCGAGTGCGTGCAGCGCGCGGGCCGCCTCCCGCTGGGATGAGGGGTCGATGACCTCGATGTCGGTGAGCAGGCGCACCTCGTCGAGGTTCGGTGTCACCAGTGTCGCCAACGGGAACAGTTGTGCCCGCAGTGAATCCAGCGCACTGGGATGCAAAAGGGGATCACCGTGCATGGAGGCGCACACAGGGTCGACGACCAAGGGCACCGAACCGGCCATGCCCTGTGCGCGCCAGGTTTCGGCGACGGTGTCGATGATCTCCGACGACGCCAGCATCCCCGTCTTGGCTGCCTGCACGCCGATGTCGGAGGTCACGGCTTCGATCTGTCCTGCGATGACGTCGAGGGGAATCTCGTGAAAACCCTTGACCCCGACCGAGTTCTGAACGGTGACGGCGGTGACCGCAACCAGGCCGTGAACCCCGAGCAGAGCGAACGTGCGCATGTCGGCCTGGATTCCCGCGCCTCCGCCAGAATCGGATCCGGCGATCGTCATCACCCGCACCGGGGTGGTACGGGGCGGCGGCAGTGGTAGGTAGGTCATGCCAGCGGCAGGTACACGCGGTTGCCGTGTTCGGCGAATTCGCGTGACTTCTCGGCCATCCCCATCTCCATCGCGGCTTCGATCGCCTCCTCGCTGTCGAGCCCGTGCTTGGCAGCATAGTCGCGGACGTCCTGCGTGATGCGCATGGAACAGAACTTCGGCCCGCACATTGAGCAGAAGTGTGCGGTCTTGGCCGGTTCGGCGGGCAGCGTCTCGTCGTGGAACGCGCGGGCGGTGTCGGGATCCAGCGACAGTGCGAACTGGTCGTGCCAGCGGAACTCGAAGCGTGCGCGGGACAGCGCGTCGTCGCGTTCCTGAGCGTGGGGGTGGCCCTTGGCGAGATCAGCGGCGTGCGCGGCGATCTTGTAGGCGATGACGCCATCCTTGACGTCTTTGCGGTCGGGTAGGCCGAGGTGTTCCTTCGGCGTCACGTAACAGAGCATGGCGGTGCCGGCCTGCGCGATGATCGCGGCGCCGATGGCGCTGGTGATGTGGTCATAGGCCGGTGCGATGTCGGTCGCCAGCGGGCCCAGCGTGTAGAACGGCGCCTCCTCGCACCACTCCTCCTCGAGCCGGACGTTCTCGACGATCTTGTGCATCGGCACATGGCCGGGACCCTCGATCATCACCTGCACACCATGCGATTTCGCGATCTTGGTGAGCTCGCCGAGCGTACGCAGCTCGGCGAACTGGGCGGCGTCGTTGGCGTCGGCGATCGAGCCGGGCCGCAGGCCGTCGCCGAGTGAGAACGTCACGTCGTAGCGCTGCAGGATCTGGCACAGCTCATCGAAGTGGGTGTACAGGAACGATTCCCGGTGGTGTGCCAGGCACCATGCGGCCATGATGGAACCGCCGCGACTGACGATTCCGGTGACCCGCTTGGCCGTCAGCGGAACGTAACGCAGTAGCACGCCGGCGTGCACGGTCATGTAGTCCACGCCCTGTTCGCACTGTTCGATCACGGTGTCGCGGTACAGTTCCCACGTCAAAGCGGCCGGGTCGCCGTTGACTTTCTCCAGGGCCTGGTAGATCGGAACCGTGCCGACCGGCACCGGGGAGTTGCGCAGGATCCACTCCCGAGTCGTGTGGATGTCGCGGCCGGTGGACAGGTCCATGATCGTGTCGGCGCCCCAGCGGGTGGCCCACACCATCTTGTCGACCTCTTCGGCGATCGAACTGGTCACCGCCGAATTGCCGATGTTGGCATTGACTTTCACCGCGAACGCCTTGCCAATGATCATCGGCTCGGTCTCGGGGTGATTGTGGTTCGCGGGTATGACCGCCCTGCCCGCCGCGACCTCGTCGCGGACCAGCTCGACAGGGACTCGCTCGCGGGCGGCGATGAACGCCATCTCGGCGGTGATCTCGCCGGCACGGGCCCGCTGCAGCTGCGTTCCGCGGTCGCGCACCACGCCCGGGCGCGCAGGCAAGCCCGCCTGCAGGTCGAGGGTCGCCGTCGGGTCGGTATACGGACCGGAGGTGTCGTAGAGGTCGAGGTGCTCGCCGTTGGTCAGGTGCACCCGGCGCAATGGGACTCTGGCGCCGGGCACATCGTCGAGCTCTCGATACACCTTCGTGCTGCCCTGGATCGGGCCGGTGGTGACGGACGGATTGACAGGACTATTTGCGACGTGCGTCATTTGAACTATCTCCCTACGCCGGCATTACCCGGTCAGGTTCGTACGGTCGACGGGCCCACCCGTCCTCTCAGCGCGCTGGTGCGCGCTCCCGTGTGTGGACGCCTGCCACGCTAGCGCAGACGCGGAGGAATCGGGAAGGGGCGACGAGAGAATCGTCGGAAGTGGACCGTCGCGGTCACCCCAGTTCGATCAACACCGGGGCGTGATCGCTGGGCGCTCCGATGCGGTCCTTGCCGCTCTTGCGTTCATCGCGGACGATCTCGGCGTGCGTGACGCGGTCGGCGAGCGCGGGTGAGCCGAGGATGAAATCGATGCGCATGCCGCGGTTCTTCGGGAACCGCAGCTGTGTGTAGTCCCAGTAGGTGTAGACCCCCGGTCCGGGAGTGAACGGCCGCACCACGTCGGCGAAACCCGCTTCCACCACCGCGTTGAACGCCTCGCGTTCTGGTGCAGTGACGTGTGTGCTGCCTTGGTAGAACTCGACGCTCCAGACGTCCTCGTCGGTCGGCGCGATGTTCCAGTCCCCGACGAGCGCGATCTGCGCGGCCGGGTCATCGGTCAACCACTTGTGTGCCGTATTACGGAGCGCGGCAAGCCATTCCAGCTTGTACGCGTAGTGCGGTGAGCCGACGAACCGGCCGTTCGGCACGTACAGGCTCCACACCCGGACTCCGTTGCAGGTGGCGCCGAGGGCGCGGGCTTCGGCGGCCGCCTCCACGTCGGGCTTGTCGCTCCAGGTCGGCTGATCGTCGAAGCCCACGTGCACGTCCTCGATCCCGACGCGGGACGCGATCGCCACGCCGTTCCACTGGTTGAAGCCGCAGTGGGTCACCTCATAGCCGGCGGCCAGGAAGGGCATGACCGGGAATTGCTCGTCGTTGCACTTGGTCTCCTGCATCGCCAGCACGTCGACGTCGGCTCGCTCGAGCCAGTCGGTGACCCGTTCGACCCGAGCCCGAATCGAGTTGACGTTCCAAGTGGCGATCCGCATGGCTTACAGGCTACGAGCGTCGACATAGCGGCTGCGGTGCTGCGTCTGAAATCCCATCGACCTGTAGAGGCCGAGGGCCACCGCGTTGTCGACCAGCACCTGCGCGTAGCCGCCGGTCGCACCCCGCTGGGTCCCCCAACCCAACAGCGTCGAACACAGTGCGCGCGCCAGACCCGCACCGCGGGCCCGCTCGTCGACCCACACCGCCGACAGCCCGACCCAGCGCCGGCCGCACGGCGCCGTCGTCACGGCGGCCCTGCCGACGGCCGCACCGGGGATCGTCGCGAACGCGACCTCACCGTCGATGACGGCGGTCAGCACGTCGACAGGCACGGCGCGGCGATACAGGTGCAGCCATGCGGCGTCGGGTGTCGCGGTCAGGGTCACGCGTTCGTCGACCACCGTGTCGCTCAAATCGCTTGTCATGACCTCGGTCTCGAGGTGCGGCGGCTTTACGATCGGGCGGAACAGCCGATCGGGTATGGAAAGCCACGGCGTCAGGCCCCGCTTGCCGTACCAGCTGATGATCGTTGGAATGGCCGTGGCGTCGGCATCAAAACCCAGCGGGACAGCGGAATTGCCGCGGTGCGTGTGGCCTCCTGCGGCGCGCAGCAGCCAGCCGCCCAGCCATTTCTGTTCGACACCCGGCCACGCCAACGCCGCCGCGTGTTCGACGTTGCGGATGTCGGCGGTGCGCACCGGTGCGGCGGGCAGCTCCCTGATGGCGACGACATCGTCGACATCGACCCGTACGACGACCCCCCGTTTCGTCCGAATCCCCAGTGCCGCACCGCTGTCGACGACATGGCCGACCACGTCGGTCAGCGGCGGTGTGGAACCGGCCGGCCGCCGGTAACGCACTGTCACGCGTGTGCCGATCGCGGGCAGCCCGGGCACGGTCAGTGACCGAACGGATCGGGGTCCTTACCGGGCATCCACGACAACCCCGGCACTCCCCAGCCGTGCGACTTCACCGCACGCTTGGCGCTGCGCGCATGCCTGCCCACCAAGCGGTCCAGGTAAAGGAAGCCGTCGAGGTGACCCGTCTCGTGCTGCAGCATCCGGGCGAACAGGTCGGTGCCCTCGAGGGTGATCGGATTGCCTTCTGCGTCCAGCCCCGTCACCCTGGCCCAGTCGGCCCGCCCTGTCGGGAACGACTCCCCGGGCACCGAAAGGCAGCCCTCGTCGTCGTCGTCCGGATCGGGCATGGTCTCGGGAACTTCGGAGGTCTCCAACACCGGATTGACGACCACACCGCGGCGGCGGGTGATGCGACCGCGCACCTCGGCGCAGTCGTAGACGAACACCCGCTTGGAGATGCCGATCTGGTTCGCGGCCAAGCCAACCCCGTTCGCGGCGTCCATCGTGTCGAACAGGTCGGCGATCAAGTCCGCGAGATCGGCGGGCAGCGAACCGTCCTCGCCGACCGGCACCGGCTCGGTGGCTGTGTGCAGGACGGGATCTCCTACGATGCGGATCGGAACGACTGCCATGGTCGAAAATCTTAGGTCGGCAACCCTTGCTGGCCGACTCGCGGGCATGTCGAACCGCTCATCAGCCCATCACGTGGTTGAATGAGCGCCGAACCACAGCGATGTCATTCAAGTTGTCGGAAGGGTCCAAGAGCCAGATGGACGGCGCGATCGCGCGGACTGAACAATCCGGAGACAACTCTGAACTCTCCGACGGGCTGACTCGGCGCGAGCACGACATTCTCGCGTTCGAGCGGCAGTGGTGGAAATACGCGGGCTCCAAGGAAGACGCCATCAAGGAGTTGTTCTCCATGTCGGCCACCCGCTACTACCAGGTGCTGAACGCGCTCGTCGACCGACCTGAGGCGCTCGCTGCCGATCCGATGCTGGTCAAACGGTTGCGGCGACTCAGGGCCAGCAGGCAGAAGGCGCGGGCGGCACGCCGTCTCGGCTTCGACGTCACCTGAGTTCCCCGGGCCGCGGGGCCCGCTCGATAAGGTGGGCGCAATGAACCAGCGAGATTCGTCGGGGCTGCCCCTGCGCGCCATGGTGATGGTGCTGCTCTTCCTGGGCGTCGTTTTCCTTTTGGTGGCGTTTCAGGCGATGGGTTCCGACAGCGACGAGGAGGACGCGCCGCCGCTGGCGACCGCGACGACGACCACCGCGACCACGACGTCGGAGGCGCCGGCACCCGCCGATGCCGAGGTCCGGGTCTTCAACATCTCCACCGTCGCGGGCGCGGCCGAGGGTACCGCCGGACGGCTGCGCGAGGCCGGCTGGAACGTCACCGAGACCGGCAACCTCGAGTTGGCGGACGTGGCGGCCACCACCGTGTACTTCAGCGACGCGCCCGGCGAGCAGGAGGCCGCAGACGAGGTGGGACGTCTGCTCGAGGCGCCCGTCGAACCGCGATTGCCCGCACTCGCCGAACAACCGCCCGGCGTCATTGTGGTGGTCACCGGTTAGGCTCGTGCACATGTTCAAGACCGTCGCCGCCGCTGCCTTGTTCGCCGTTCCCGCACTCGCGTTGAGCGCCTGTGCGGCGCCCGAGGAGCCCAGCAACGTGCAGGGCACCCCGCCGTCCGTCTGGACCGGATCCCCGCCTCCCTCGGCCCCGCCGGGTGAGGGCGGTGGTCACGGCGGCGAACAGGCAGAAGGCCAAGGTCAAGGCCAAGGTGAAGGACAGGGTGCGGGTGAGACGCTCACCGCCGAATTGAAGCTCGCGGACGGCACACCGGTGGCGACCGCCGACATCCAGTTCAGTGGCGGCTACGCGACGATCAGCGTCGAGACCACCACGCCCGGGAGACTGACGCCCGGCTTCCATGGCATGCACATCCATCAGGTCGGCAAGTGCGAGGCCAACTCGGTCGCGCCCACCGGTGGCGCGCCGGGGAACTTCAACTCGGCGGGCGGGCACTTCCAGGTGCCCGGCCACAGCGGTCATCCCGCGAGCGGTGACCTGACGTCGCTGCAGGTCCGCGAGGACGGTTCGGCCAGGGTCCTGACGACGACCGACGCGTTCACCGCCGAAGAACTCACTTCGGGCGCGGGCACCGCGATCATCATCCACGAGAAGGCGGACAACTTCGCCAACATTCCGCCGGAGCGCTACCAGCAGGTCAACGGTGACCCGCCGCCGGATGCGGCCACTCTGGCGACCGGTGACGCCGGATCGCGGGTGGCGTGCGGTGTTATCCGTACCGGCTAACAGCCACATCGATTTTGTCGGCTCGCCCCGACCGACGGTCGGGGTCGAGTGGGAGTTCGCGCTCGTCGACGGGACGACCCGGGACCTGAGCAATGAGGCCACCGCGGTCATCGAGGAGCTCGGCGAGAACAACCCGCGCGTGCACAAGGAACTGCTGCGCAACACCGTCGAGATCGTCACGGGCATCTGCGATTCGGTGCCCGATGCGATGAACGACCTGCGTTCGACGCTGGTGACGGCCCGCGAGATCGTCCGGGGCCGCGGCATGGAGTTGTTCTGCGCGGGCACCCACCCGTTCGCGAAGTGGTCGCCGGGCAGCCTGACCGACGCCCCCCGTTATGCCGAGCTGATCAAGCGCACCCAGTGGTGGGGCAGGCAGATGCTGATCTGGGGTGTGCACGTGCACGTCGGGGTCCGCTCCGCGCACAAGGTGATGCCGATCAACACCTCGCTGCTCAACCACTACCCGCATCTGTTGGCCCTGTCGGCGTCGTCCCCGTTCTGGGACGGCGAGGACACCGGCTATGCGTCCAACCGGGCGATGATGTTTCAGCAGTTGCCGACGGCCGGGCTGCCGTTCCACTTTCAGTCGTGGGCGGAGTGGGAGCGTTTCGTCTACGACCAGAAGAAGACTGGCATCATCGACCACATGAACGAAATCCGTTGGGATATCCGGCCTTCGCCGCACATCGGGACGGTAGAGGTCCGGATATTCGACGGTGTCTCCAATCTGCGCGAGTTGGGTGCGCTGGTGGCGTTGACGCACTGTCTGGTCGTCGACCTCGACCGGCGGCTCGACGCCGGTGAGTCGCTGCCGACCATGCCGCCATGGCACGTGCAGGAGAACAAATGGCGTGCAGCGCGTTACGGTCTGGACGCCATCATCATCCAGGATGCGAACAGCAATGAACGGTTGGTGACCGAGGATCTCGACGAGTTGCTCAACCGTCTCGAGCCGGTGGCCGCGTCGCTGCACTGCGCCGACGAATTACGGCACGTCGCCGACATCTACGCGGGCGGCGGATCGTATCAACGTCAACGCCGCGTCGCCGAGGATCACGACGGCGACCTGCGCGCCGTCGTCGACGCCCTGGTCGCCGAACTGGAGCTGTAGACGTGGCGGCCATCCCGATGTTCCCGCTGCAGGTGGCGATGCTGCCCGGCGAGGAGCTTCCGTTGCGGATCTTCGAACCTCGTTACAGCGCATTGGTTTCGGACTGTCTGGCCACCGAGGACCCGGCGTTCGGTGTCGTGTTGATCAAGGCGGGCAGGGAAGTGGGCGGCGGGGACGTTCGCAGCGACGTCGGTGCGATGGCACGCATCGGCGAGGTCGCTGATTTCGGCGACGGCCGTTACCGCCTCAAATGTGCGGTAGGCGAACGTATTCGGGTCATCGAGTGGCAGCCCGACGATCCGTATCCACGCGCAGCGGTCGAACCGTGGCCCGATCAGCCGGGCGAGCCCGTCGAGGCGGACGCGATCCGCGACGTGGAGGACCGCATGGTCGCGCTGTTCGAACGGATCGCCGCTGCACGCGGGGCCGAGGTCAGCGGCCGCGAATTCGTGGCGGGTGCGGACGCGTCCGGCGACGCCGGTAAGTGGTTGTACACGTTGACCTCTCGTCTCCCTATGGGGCAGGCCGACCGCTACGCAGTACTGGCTGCGCCGACCGTCGCCGAGCGGCTGGCGGCGCTGAGCGACGCCGTCGAGACCGTGACCGCGATGGTCGAGTTCCAGCTGTCGGGGGAGTAGTCACACCGCGGTGAACTGCTCGTTGCGCAACCGTTCGAGCGCGCGCCCGTCGGTGAGTTCGAGGCGATCCTCGGGATGCTTCCAGTAGTGGCGGACCATCCAATACAGCGTGCCGAAGCCGGGCTCGTATCGGTCGGCATTCGGTACGACGATCGGCTTACCGTCGTTGAGCACGAAAATAATTGGATTTCGAGTTCGCTTGTCGGCAACGTCGGCGACATCGACAATGTCAGCCCAACGCGCAGTGCGGGTTCGCAAGATGTCAGCGTGCTCAATGACGTCTGGTCCGATCCGCAGTCGGGCCACGCCACGGCCCCTGAGCATCGCCACCAGGCCGGTCAGTGACAGAACCAGCAGGGTGATCATCAAGTACCGGTTGACGGTATCCCGCCCAGGCGTCGTGAAAGGGAGCTCCGCGACGCCGCGTGAAACGAACGCGAGATAGCATACCGATCCGATCGCGGCACCGACCAATGTGAGACTCCAACTCCAGGCGATAAGCGGATTGACGCGCAGCGTCGTCCCGTGGGTGTCTGATTTGGCGTACTTCGTCGGCGATAAGAACCAGGTCGTGGCGAGCGTAACCAGGGCTCCGGAGAAGAACAACGTCAGTCCACCGGACGTTAACGCCGCAGGAATTGAGCCACGCTGCAGCGCCACCACTGTTTGCGCCACGCTGTAGCCAACCCCGCCTACAAAACCTAAGAGCCCGAACTTCGCCAGGGCTGACAACCTGTTGTCCCAGTTGCGCGGTGGAGGCGGTTTCTCTATGCCCCGCACAGCACCTCACCGACCTTGGTCCCGACCGACTTCATCCACGCACCGCCAGCGACAGAGCCGCCGACCGCGAGAGCCGGAGCGACGCCGGGAAACGGAACCGGACCACCCAACATTGCACCTCCCGCCGCACCGCCGGCATTGCCGACGAGCGCGAATGTACCGGCGAACACCGAAACACACTTGTCGGCGGGCGTGGGCGCGGCGAGGAAGTCATACGTCGCCGACATGACACCGAGTGCGGGACCACCGTACTTGGCGCCCGCTCCGACTTTCTCCACGGCGTCCATGGACAACATCGGAATCTTGCCGCCCCGATCGATATGCGTTTCCAATCCCGTGAGGACATCTCCGATGCGGTCCGGGACGGTCTGGACGAGTAGCGGACTATCGGGAGGAAGAACGCCGTGGCGGCCGTCGGGCAAGTTGAAAGCCGCAGTGCGCACGCCTTCCGATGTTTCGTCGATGACGTATTGCGTTCCGTCCGCCCAATTCATGATCGTCTTCTTGTATCCGCCGGGCGTACGCGTCGAACTAGTCCACGAGATCAGATTGCCGTCAGTGTCGTAGTGGTCATCGGTCGTCATGTCGGGAACGCCGTTCTTGTAGTCCGGTTCGTACTCGGTGATGACGTGCCTACTACCGTCCTGCATGATCAGTGTCTTCTCGAAGTGGCCCTCATCGTTGTACCGCGACGTCGTCTCGCGGACGGTCATGGCCATCTGCTCACCACGCACCGTCGCTTGCTGCGTGAGCCCAATCGGATTTCGAGGATCGGGTACATCGTCAGCCGGTCGCTGCGTACCGGGGAGCATCAAGCCCGGCAGCCCGCCGGTCGCGGGGGGCGCGAAGCCGAACGGCTTCGCCGCAGCCATCACCTCGTCAGCTGTGCTTGTGTCGGCGTCGCCGACAGCACCCAACAGCTCATTGATGGCGGCCTGCTCGGTCGCAACTTGCTCCATCAACTCGGCGATCTGCTCCGCGCTTTGACCCCCGGGATCGATCAGCACCACCCACCCCTCCGACACGTTGAGAGGGCCGCGGTCGATTTCATCAGCCTTGTCCAGCAGTGCTTTTCGTGCCGTCCCGATGGTGCCGGCGCCTTCACTGAGGGCGTTGCCGATCGCGGTGGTGTAGCGGTTGAACTCCGATGTGGTCTGGCGCGCGCGACCGAACATCGCCGATGCCGCGTCGTGCGCTTGGCCGGACCACGCCTTGGTCTCGGGCATGCGCTTGAGGTGGTTGTTGATTCGTTCCACTGCCCGTTCCACCGATTCGCCAGCGGTCGTTACCGCAGGGCCGGTGAAATTCAGTGAGTCTGGGTTCCAGCTTTCGAGTCGGGAACGCGATGGCAGCACGGGTTCAGAAGATTTTCTTGAAATGTCCCGCAAGGTCCGAGTCGGTCACCTCGTAGGTGTTGCCCGCACCGCGGACTGCCTCGCCCATCTTGCTGACATTTGCGGCTATCGCGTCGACCCGCTCCGTCACATGCTCACCCAGAAGTCGTGCGGCCCACTGAGTGGCGGAGGCGGGTAAGCCGTCGGCGGCATCGCTCACTTTGTGGCCGACGTCAGCCTCACGGATCAATGACGACACCGTGTCGACCTGACCGGCGAACGCCTTGAGGATCTCGGGGTCAACCTCCATCGTTCAGAAGTTACCGGATGTCAGAGCCCCGCCGTGACGCTGATTTTGGCCGACAGCGGTTGTCAGCAGGTCCGTTGTCCCTCGACAAATACCGTCCGCGGAGTGGTGTCGTCGGGCTCGCCCACGGCGCACCGGCCGTAGCGCTCCATCAGGTCCGCGGCACCGATCAAGGTGACGTCCCAACCGTGGTCGGTGAGCCAGTCGGTCACCTCGGTGCGTTCCTCGGTGTACCAGAGGTCCTGTACGTCGAACGCGTCGTCGCTACCGTCGTTGCCCGCCTGTCTGCGGTACTCGGCCAGCTTCTCGCGGCGACTGGCCAGGTACTCCGGATCGAAGAACTTCGCCCCGAACGACTCGACGGCGATGCGGCTGCCTTGCGCGCTGAGCTTGTGAATCCGTTCGAACAACAAGTCTTGTCCGCGTGCGGGCAGATACGGGAGGAGCCCCTCGGCGGCCCACGCGGTCGGCTCGCTCGCGTCGAACCCCGCGTCCCGCAGAGCCCGCGGCCAATCCTCGCGCAAGTCGATCGGCGCCGGGATGTACTTGGCGGCCGGCTGGACTTCGTGTCGGCGCAATGTGTCGACCTTGAACGTCAGCACCCGGGGCTGGTCGATCTCGTAAACGACGGTGCCACCGATCCACGGCAACCGCCAGGCCCGCGCGTCGAGCCCGGCCGCCAGAATCACCACCTGGTCGATGCCGTTGGCACCCGCGGCGATGAAGAACTCATCGAACCATTTGGTGCGCGACGCCGCGTAGCCGCCGATCGAGCGGATGCGTTGGGCCATGTGGGCAGAGGGCGGTTGCCAACCCTGTTCCACCGCCGCGTCGACGAACATCTGCGCGTAGGGATCGGTGAACAGCGGGCAGTCGGTGTTCTGCTCCAGCGCACGAGACCAGGCCACCCCCAGCGCCGTCGCGCCCACACTCTCGGTGATGCCCCAGCTGTCGTCGTCAGTCCTGGCCATCGGCGCCGCTTTCCGTGTGGTCGGCGAACTCGTCAATCTCGTCCGCGGTCAACAGATCGTCTCGGACGTTCTGTTCCCGATACGCGAGCTGGCCAACCCGGTTCGCCACCACCGGTGCGGTGATCACCGTGAACAAGCCGGTGAGTACGAGCATGCCGATATCGGCGTTGCCGCGCAGCCGTATCCCGGCGCCGATGATCACCAGCAGGAGCCCGAGCACCTGCGGCTTGGACGCCGCGTGCATGCGCGTCAACGTGTCGGGGAAACGGACGATGCCGATCGCGGCGGTCAGTGCGAGCGACGAGCCGCCCAGCACCAGCACGCTCGTGAGGATGTCGAGTCCGGTCATCCTCGCCCCCCGATGGTGCGGGACTTGTCGACGTCGGGGACGCGGAATCGGGCGACGCTGACTGTGCCGACGAAGCTGATCAACGCCAATGCGGCCATGCCGTAGGTGACGGTGCTGTCCAGGCTGTAGGCGCTCCAGATGCCGATCCCGCACATCGCCACGGCGATGAGTGTGTCGACGGCGACCAGGCGGTCCAGTGTGCTCGGCCCGGCGAGGAGACGGAACATCGTGATGGCGGCGGCGGCGGTCATCATCACCGCGGCGATGACCCAGACGGTGATCATGCGCGCTGCGCCTTCGTATCTCGCTGGGGGCTCATACTTCGTGCTCCTCGTGCTCGTGCGCCGGGCGCCAGTCCTCGGGACGCTCGAACGTTCGGACCAACAACCGTTCGATCACGGCCACCTGGTGGTAGAACGCTTGCAGCGCGCGGTCGGAGCCGACATCGATGACATGCATGTAGAGCAGCCGGCGGGTCTGGTCGATCTCGAGCACGATCGATCCGGGAATCAGGTTGAAGATGACGACCGCCAACGACAGCACCAGGTCTGACTTCACGGAAAGCTGTGCCCGCAGAACGGCCGACAGCGGAGGGCGGGGTTTCAACGCCAGCAGTGCAACCTGTCCCGAGGACAGCACCAACCGGTAGGCGACCGTGAGGATGAGCCGGATCAGCGACAGCACGTGCACCTTGCCTTCGACCGGCACGGCGGGCAGGGGCAGCAGCCATGTGATCAACGCCGCGACGGCCGCACCCGAGAGCACATTCGCCGCGGAGAAGGTACCCCACAGCAGGATCCAGACGAACACCAGCCAGCAGAAGATCCAGACGCGCAGCGCGACGCTTCTCATCATTGCGGCCCCACCACGGCAGTGATGTACTCGCTCCGGTCGAGCACCTCGTTGGAAGCCCTTTCACTGTAAGCGAATATCGGCCCGGCGAGCACCGTCAGCGCGAGCCCGGCCGCGATCAGCGCACCCGTGGGCCCGACCATCCCCGCCGGCATGCGCCCGACGTGATCGCGGTCCACGAACTGGATGTCCTCGGGTTCGTCGAGCAACGCCGACGGCAGCGCCGCGGACAGATGGCCTTCGGGCGCGTCCGCGCGCGAGCGCCAGAACGCTTTGGTCCACACCCGCACGACCACGTACAGCGTCAGCAAGCTGGTCACCACACCGCCGGCCACCAACGTCCAGGCCAGCACCGAGCCGTCCTGCGCCCCGGCCTCGAGCAGTGCGACCTTGCCGATGAAACCGGAGAACGGCGGTATTCCACCGAGATTGAGCGCGGGGATGACGAACACGAACGCCAGCAGCGGGCTGGCAGCCGCCAAACCGCCCAGGCGGTCCATGGTCGACGCCCCGGCTTGGCGTTCGATCAACCCGACGACCAGGAACAGCGTCGTCTGCACCAGAATATGGTGCGCCACATAGTAAATGGCGCCGGACATGCCGAGTTGGTTGGACAATGCGATGCCGAACACCATGTAACCGATGTGACTCACCAGCGTGAACGACAGCAGACGTTTGATGTCGCTCTGCGCGATCGCACCGAGGATGCCGATCAGCATCGTCAACAACGCGGCCACCAACAGCACCGGGTCAAGGCCACCGTCGGGAAACAACAGCGAGTGCGCCCGAATGATCGAATAGACGCCGACCTTCGTGAGCAGGCCGGCGAACACTGCGGTGACCGGTGCGGGTGCGGTCGGATAGGAGTCGGGCAGCCAGGCCGAGAGCGGAAACACCGCAGCCTTGATGCCGAACGCCACCAACAGCACGGCGAACATCGCCGAACGGACTCCGCCCGACACGTCGTCAAGGCGCACGGAGAGTTCCGCCAAGTTCAGCGTCCCGGTAGCGCCGTAGACCAGCGCGAGACCGAACAGGAAGATCAGCGACCCGACCATCGACACCATCACATACGAGATGCCCGCGCGTACACGGTCCTTGCTGGCTCCGACCGTCAGCAGCACGAAGCTCGCGGCCAGCAGCACCTCGAACCCGACGAAGAGGTTGAACAGGTCACCGGCGAGGAACGCCATGCAGACACCGGCCGACAACACCAGATAGGTGGGCATGAAGATCGACACCGGTTGGCGTTCGTCACCGTCGCGCACACCCTGTCCGATGGCGTAGAACACCACGGCCAGCAGCACGATCGCCGAGACGACGAGCATCAGCGCCGACAACCGGTCCACCACCAGCGTGATGCCCAGCGGACCCATCCCGGGCACCGATTGGCCCCAGCCGCCGACGTGGAGCACGAGCGTGCCGTCCCTGTCGGCGAGGTAGAGCAGCGCGCCGCACACCGCGACGACGACAGACAACACGACGAGGGTGAGGAGTCGCTGCAGTCGTGGCCGCCGGCCCGCGATCAGCGTGGTCGCCGCGCCCAGCGTCGGGAGCAGGACGGGCAGGGGGATCAAGGTGGTCGCCAACGTCATGCGCAGTCCGCCTTCACTACTCGCGCCCGCATCACTTGGACCCCTCGTATCCGGGCAGGGCGTCCAACTCATCGGGTGCGTCGGTGTCGCGCATGGCTTCGGGTTGCGGTCGGTCCTCTTCGACGGCGGCGATGTCCTTCGAAGCCAACTCGGAGACCTTGGCGTCCTCGGGGTCGTCACCCACTTCCTCGGCGGTGGTCAACCGATAGGTCCGGTAGGCCATCGCCAGCACGAACGCCGCGACGCCCATAGTGATGACGATCGCGGTCAGGATCATGCCCTGGGCCAACGGATCCGCCGTGGTGGTCTGAGGTTCGCTGCCCCGCCCCCAGATCGGAGGCTCACCGGCCGGGCCGCCGGCGATGAGGATGAGCAGGTTGATCGCGTTGCTGATGAGCAACAGCCCCAACAGCATTCGGGTCAGGTTGCGCTCGAGCAGCAGGTAGACGCCTGCGCTGGTGAGCCCGCCGAGCAGGATGAGGGGCACGAGCGAGGTCGTCATCGCGTACTCACCGCCGTCTTCTGCTCCTGGCCCAGCTCCACGTCGATGCGGGCCCCCAGGCTGCGCAACACGTCGAGCACCAGGCCCACGACGATGAGGTACACCCCGAGGTCGAAGAACAACGCGGTGACGAATTTGACGGTGCCCAACACCGGCACGTCGATCTCGATCAGCGCCGAGGACAGTGCGGGCGCCCCCACCAGAAGCGAGGCGAACGCGGTACCTGCGGACAAGGTGAGGCCCGCGCCCAGGATCTTGCCCGCGTCCAGCGGCAGCGTCTCGCCCAGTTCGTAGCGACCGCCGGCCAGATACCGCAGCACCAGCGCGAGTCCGGCGGTCAAACCACCGGCGAATCCACCGCCGGGAGTGTTGTGTCCCGCGAAGAAGAAGTACGCCGACAACACCATGATCAGCGGGAAGATGACGCGGGTGGCGACCTCGAGGATCAACGACCGGTGCCGCGGGTCACGCAGTTCGCTGCCGCGCAGCCAGGTGATGTCGCCGGCCGCCGGGCTGGTGTTCACCATCGCCGGCAGCCGGCCGATGTCGGGCTGACCTGCATCCGAGACCCGCGGCGGCGCCCCGAACCTCCTGTGCCGGAAAACCATTGAGGCGACGCCGGTCGCCGCGACCACGAGCACCATGACTTCGCCCATGGTGTCCCAGGCGCGGATGTCGACCAGCAGCACGTTGACGGCGTTGGCGCCGTGGCCGCGGTAGTACGCCGCCTCGGGGATCAACGAGGCGATCGGAGTTCCGGTGCGCGCGGCCATCGCGTACACCGCCAGGGTGGTCACGGTCGCACCGACCGCCAGTGCCAGCGCCGCCCGCGGCCACCGGTATCTGCGGATGTGGACCCGGTCGGCTTCGGCGGGCAACGTGCGCAGCACCAGCACGAACACCACGAGGGTCAACGTCTCGACCAGGAACTGGGTCAGGGCCAGATCCGGTGCGCCGTGCAGCGCGAAGATCACCCCGCACCCGTACCCGGTCACGCCGACGAGCAGCACCGCCGCCAGGCGGTTGCGCATCACCAGAGCGCCGAGCGCGGCGGCCAGGATGATCAGACCGATCACCACCTGAAGCGGTGAACCCCACAGCCTGAACTGCGGGTGGTCGCGCGCACCCACCGCGAGCGCGATGGTGGGCACCAGCACCAGCGTCGACAGGATCGCTGCCTGGGTGGCCGGGATGGAACCGCGCTGGGTGACAGCGGTGAGTTCCACCGCCCACAGGTCGAGCCGGCGTATCACGGCGTCGTACGCGTGGTCGGCGTTGCCGAGTGGTTCGCGCATCGTGCGGAACCGGCGCAACCGTTCGCGGCCCACGAAGGCCGCCACGCCGGTGGCGATCACCAGCACCGACAACAGCAGCGGCACGTTCACGCCGTGCCACAGCGCGAGGTAGTACTCGTTGTTGCCGCCCGGCACCGTGTCGGCGTAATCCTCCAGCACATCGCCGATCCCGACGGGCCAGATCCCGAAGGCCAGGCCCGCGGCCGCGAGGATGCCCGGCGCAATCATGAACGTGCGCTCGGGGCGGTGCATCTCGGTGACACGGGTGCTCGGCTCGGGCCGCCCCTTGCGGCCGAACGCACCGAACAGGAAGCGCAGGCTGTAGATGGTCGTGAACACCGAGCCGATCACGATGCCGGCCAGCACCAGCGGGGCGAAGGCGCCGAGGGTGGGGGTGTGCAGGACGGTGGCCAGGTCGGTTTCCTTGGCGACGAAGCCGAAGAACGGGGGCAGTGCCGCCATGCTGGCCGATGCGCCGACGGCGATGACGAACAGCAGCCGCGCCTTGTCGCCGAGCCAGGCCAGCCTGCGGATGTCGCGGGTGCCGGTGGCGTGGTCGATGATCCCGACGACCATGAACAGCGCCGCCTTGAACATGGCGTGTGCCACCAGCATCGCCAGTCCGCCGAGCATCATGTCGCTGCCGCCGGTGCCGACCATGACCGTGATCAGCCCCAGCTGGCTGACCGTGCCGAAGGCCAGGATCAACTTCAGGTCGTACTCGCGCACCGCGCGCCAACCGGCCAGCAGCATGGTCAACAGGCCGAGTGAGACCACCATGGGCCGCCACACCGGGGAGTCAGCGAAGCTGGGGCTCATGCGCGCGATCAGGTAGACGCCGGCCTTGACCATCGCCGCCGCGTGCAGATACGCGCTCACCGGGGTCGGTGCGGCCATCGCGCCCGGCAGCCAGAAGTGCAGCGGCACGATCGCCGACTTCGACAGGGCGCCGACCAGAATGAGCACCAGCCCGACCGACGCCGCCATCCCGGTCGGCGGGGATTCAAGGAGTTCGGAGAGCAGGTAAGTGCCTGCCATGTTGCCGAGCACGATGATGCCGACCAGCATCGCCAGGCCGCCGAACGTCGTGACCAACAGCGCCTGGGTCGCCGCTCGCCTGCTGGTCAGGCGTTCGGCGTAGTGGCCGACCAAAAGGAACGACAACACCGACGTGATCTCCCAGAACACGTAGAGCATCAGCAGGTTGTCGCTGGTGACCAGCCCGAACATCGCACCGGAGAACGCGACCAGTTCGGCGGCGAAACTCGGCAACCGGTTCTCGATGCGGCCGTCGTGGTGTTGGAAGTAGTCGGCGCAGTAGAACAGGACCAGCGCGCCGATACCGAGAACCAGCACGCTCATGATCGCGGCGAGCGTGTCGAAGCGCAGCGTGAAGTTCATCGACAGCTCGGGCACCCACGGCACGTCGACGGTGCTCGTCCCCCTGGCGGACGGCCAGTTCTGCGCCACCCACACCAGAGACAGAAGCGGCACCAGCGCCAGCGGATAGAACGCCTTGCGCCCCCACATGTGGACAAGCAGGGGCGCCACCGCGGCGGCGACCGCGTGGGCGAGCAGGACGGCGAGCAGGGCACTCCGATCGGTTGGGTTGGTCAGCACGCGGCCGCCAACCGGAGAACTTTATGGTCGGGGTGTCAGCCGAGTAAGGCTTCGGATCGTCATTCTACGTGGGCCGATCGCGGCTACTATGCCGCGTCGTCGACACCACCGACCTCGCGGTGGTCGACGCAGGTCGGACCGCGCGGAAACTCAGAAGTACCGCGCCCACACATATACCCAGGCCAGCAGGGTGCTGAGCAGCGCGACGACCATGCCGTAGCGGGAGAACTGCCAGAAGCTGATCCGGTGGCCGGCGCGCTGGGCGATGCCGATCGCCACGACGTTCGCGCTTGCCGCGATCGCGGTGCCGTTGCCGGAGAAGCAGGCGCCCAGTGCGAAGGCCCTGCACCGCGCACGGCAGGGTGACGGGTTGCCCGACACCATCCTCACACCGCGAGAGGAGGAGGTGCTCAAGCTCATCGCCGACGGTTACTCCTCGCGCGACATCGCCAACACGTTGGGCATCAGCGTCAAGACCGTCGACCGGCACCGGACGAACCTGCTGGCCAAACTCGGACTGCAGGATCGAGTTGCGTTGACCCGCTATGCGATTCGCGCCGGACTGATCGAGTCCTGACGGCGTTGGCACGGGGCGGGCGCTAACCCGTACCGCACCGGGAGCGCGTGGCCCAACAACCCGATCCCCGCGCCGAGAATCGGCCAGACCGGCCAGAAGTACCAGGCTCCCGCGGTGAGTCCGACCGCCAACCACACCGTCAGCACGATCGCGACCATGGCCAGGTAGCCGGCCAGGTGGATTTGAACACTGCGACGGGCCAGCTGCCTGCGAGCCTCCCGGTGGCGGGGATCGTTGCGCCTGAGGCGCTCGACGGGCAGATCGGCGGTGAGCTCGTGCAGTTCGGGGCGGGTGGCCGCGGCGAAGGCGGCCTGCAGGCGGGCCTCGTACTCCGGCATCGCGAGGTAGCCCTGCGCGAGGGCCTGGCCGAGTAGGTCGGCCGTCTTCTCCCGGTCGGGGTCTCCGGCGCGGACCACGGGTGTGATGGCGGGCATGCCGACCTCCTCGATCTTGACAATGACAAGTTACGTTGACTATGCCGCATCAACTTGCCACTGTCAAGATGCTTCTCCTTTGTCCCGCGAACGTGGGTTACCCGCACGCGTCCGGTGCGTTTGACGTGCGTCAAGCCCACACTCGCGGAGGGGATTGGACTCGCGTTGGATGCTCGGGAGGGGAGCCGCCCGGGGACGTGGTCAGCGAGCGGCCGAGAACGCCCGCAGCGACTCGACCTGTGCCGCGTCCAGCGACGGGCGCACCGCCTCGCGCGCGGCCGCGACGTCGTCGGCGGTGACATCGGCGGCGTCGATCGAGCGCCGCATCGCGGTCAGCGCCGCCTCGCGCAACAACGCGACGCAGTCGGCGGCGCTGTAGCCCTCGAGTTCCCCGGCCAGGGCGCCGAGATCGACGTCGTCGGCGAGCGGGACGGACTTGCCGGCCGTGCGCAGGATCTCGCGACGGGCCTCGGCGTCGGGGGGTTCGACGAACACGAGCTTCTCCAGCCGACCGGGACGCAGCAGGGCCGGGTCGATCAGATCGGGCCGGTTCGTTGCACCGACCACCACCACGTCGCGCAGCGGTTCGATGCCGTCGAGTTCGGTCAGCAGCGCCGCCACCACGCGGTCGGTGACACCCGAGTCGAAGCTCTGACCGCGCCGCGGCGCGAGCGCGTCGATCTCGTCGAGGAACACCAGCGACGGGGCCGAGTCGCGGGCGCGCCGGAACAGTTCCCGCACGGCCTTCTCCGACGAGCCGACCCATTTGTCCATCAGCTCGGCACCCTTGACGGCGTGCACCGACAACCGCCCCGAACTGGCCAGCGCCCGCACCACGAACGTCTTGCCGCAACCGGGTGGGCCGTAGAGCAGCACACCGCGGGGCGGCGCCACGCCGAGACGCTGGAATGTGTCGGGGTGCTGCAGCGGCCACAGCACCGCCTCGGTGAGCGCCTGTTTGGTGTCGGCCATGTCGCCGACGTCGTCGAGCGTCACCGAGCCGACCGAGACCTCTTCGGTGGCCGAGCGTGACAGCGGGCGGATGACGGTCGTAGCGCCCAGCAGATCGTCCTGGACCAGGGCGGGCGGCTCACCGTCGGCGCTGGCGCGCGCCGCGGCCCGCAGAGCCGCCTCACGGACCAGCGCGGCCAGGTCCGCGACTACGAATCCCGGTGTGCGCTCGGCGATCTCGTCGAGATCGAGGTCCTTGGCAGGCACCTCGCGCAACAGCACCTCGAGCAGCTGCCTGCGGATCGCGCCGTCGGGCAGGCTCAGCCCGAGTTCGCGGTCGCACAGGTCGGGCGCGCGTAACCGGACGTCGACGTTGTCGGGCTGCTGCGACGTCGCGACGAACGCCACACCGCGGGTGGCGACCGCGTTGCGGAGTTCGGTGAGGATCAGCGTGGCCACCGGTTCGGCGGTGGCCGGCAGCAGCGCGTCGATGTCGGCGATCAACAGCACGCCGCCGCCGTCGCGGACGGTCGCCACCGCCGACGCCACCCTCGCGATCCGGTCCTCGGCGCGTAGCGAGCCGACCTCCGGTCCGTCGAGTTCGACCAGTCGCCGGTTGGCGCAGACCGCGCGCACCAGCGCTGCCTTGCCGACGCCGGCCGGGCCCGATACCAGGACGCCCAGATTGGCTGTGGCACCGAGGGTTTCAAGCAGTTCGGGCCGGTCGAGTGCGAGATTGAGCCATTCGGTCAGGCGCTGCGCCTCGGCTTGAGATCCCTTGAGGTCGTCGACGCTCAGCGTCGGTTGCGATGTCTGCGGTGCGGTTACCACCGCCTGACCGATCGCAGTGTCCGAAGCGGGTGCGACGGATCCGCCCGGTGAACCGTCGGCCCAGCAGACCGCCGAATTGGGTTGCACACTCACGGGTCCCGCGGGGTCGGTGCCGGTCACCGTCAGCAGTTCGGAGGTCCAGGTGATGCCGACCGACGAGGCAAGCGCCGCGGTCGCGCGCGAGGACGGGATGTCGGGTCCCAGCTCCCGCGGCAGCAGCGACACCGTGTCACCGACCGTCATCACCTTGCCCAGCAACGCTTGTCGCAGCGTGGCCTGGGAGATCGACTGGCTGGCCAGCCGCGAGCCCGACAGCGTCACCGATCGAGCGCCGTAGACGGTCACGGGCGCGACCAGCACGGTGGTGTCTTCACGCAGCCCGGCATTGGACAGCGTGACGTCGTCGAGCAGCGCGGTGCCGGCGGGAACACCGGCGGGTGCCTCTGCGGCCACCGCGGCGGTGGTGCGCGAACCGGTCAGCGACACCGCATCCCATTCGCGGATGCCCAGCGCGGCAATGGCTTCCGGATGCAGGCGCACCACACCCCTACGCGAGTCGAGCGCCGAGGTGTTCAGTCGCGCGGTCAGCGTGAGGTGCGCCCGGGGGGCCGGGCGGTCGGACTGCAGTTCAGTCATGTCGGGTGCCGGGTCTGCGCAGTCCCAGTCGCATCACCGACCGGCGGTGCGGCTGGGCCCGGCGGATTGCCCGCCGGGCGGCGCGCTGCTGGCGTGGTTTGTCGTCCCAGACTTCGGGGTGCGCGGCCAGGAACCGGCGGGTGCGGATGGCGAACGGGATGTGTAGGACGTAGGCGGCGATGATGATCAGGATCACCAGGTAGCCATAGAGGATCGCGGCGGCCACGCCGATCGCCACGAACGCCAGCAGCGGCGCGACCATGTTGGGCGGCACCGAGAACGTGTGGATCTTGCGCATCGGGATCGTACTGACCACCAGCGCCGAGACGCCGAGCATCCAGATGACGACGGCGGGTTCCGAGGTCCACCAGCCGTCACCGAACTGCATCTTGGCGGCAAGCGGACCGATCGCGCCGATCGCACCTGCCGGCGCGGGCATGCCGACGAAGTACTTCTTCTCGTAGTCCGGTTTGTCGACGTCGAGCATCGCGTTGAACCTGGCCAGGCGCAGCACTATGCACACCGCGTACACCAGCACCACGATCCAGCCGACCTCCGACTTCGACAGCAGCGTGCCGTAGACGATGAAAGCCGGTGCGACACCGAAGTTCACGGCATCGGCGAGCGAATCGATCTCCTCGCCCATCCTCGACGTCGCCTTCAGGGCGCGCGCAATGCGGCCGTCGAGCGCGTCGAGTATGGCGGCGACCGCCAGAAACGCCATCGCCTCGGTCGGCCGGTCGTCCAGCGCCATCTTGACCGCGCTCAGCCCCAGGCAGATCGCGGCGACCGTCATCGCGCTGGGCAGGATGCGCAGGCTGACGACGGAGCGCTTGATGCGGGGCCGGATCACGCCGAAGCCACCCGGCCGGCGACAGCGGGCTCCAGCTCGGCCAATACCGTCTCGCCCGCCAGCGCGCGCTGCCCCACCGTCACCAGGATGCGCGATCCGGCGGGCAGGTACGTGTCCAGCCGCGAGCCGTAGCGGATCAGCCCGTAGGTCTCGCCGATCGCCAAATCGTCGCCCACCTTTGCCTCGCACACGATGCGCCGCGCCACCAGGCCGGCGATCTGTACGGCGATCACCTCGACGCCGTCGGCGGTGCGGATCAGCACGCTGTTGCGTTCGTTGTCCTCGCTGGCCGCCTCCAACTCGGCCGAGCCGAACAAGCCCGGGCGGTGCTCGACCGCGACGACCTCACCGCTGATCGGGGCGCGCTGCACATGTGCGTCAAAGACCGACAGGAAGATGCTGATACGGGGCAATGGTGTTGGGGGTAAACCGAGTTCGGCCGGTGGCGCGGCCTCCTCGATCAGGCAGATCAAGCCGTCAGCGGGGGCGACGACCAGACCGGGCCGGGTGGGCGGTACGCGCGGCGGGTGGCGGAAGAACGCGGCGTTGGCGGCAGCCGATGCCAGCGCGGCGCCACGCAGCCACGAGTTCCGGCGCCCGAGCGCGGCCAGCGTCAGGCTCGCGCCGACGAACGGCAGTCCCGCGGGATGCATCGGGGGGATCGTGGTACGGGCCAGCGCCAAGAGCCGCGCGGGGCCGGATTTCAGGTCGGGGCGTCTGGCCATCGTCCCGCGATTCTACGGGCCGGGTGCGCGACGCGGCATTGGCCGGTCCGCCGGGAAATCAGGTCAGGTCCCACACCTGGACCGTCGACCCGGCCGAAAGAGCGTCGACATCCTCGGCGATCTCCAGCAGACAGTTCGCCGAGGCCAGCCACCGCAGGTGGTGTGAGGCGGGCGGTCCGTAGCTGGTCACCGTCCCGGCGGCCGCGTCGAGCACGCCGCGACGGAACTGGCGTTTTCCGCGCGGCGAGGTGAGGTCCTCGGTCAGCACGGCGTCCCGGCGCGGCCGGGCGGGGTTCGGCAGCCCCATCGCGATGCGCAGCGGCGCGCGCAGGAACACCTCGAAAGAGACCAGCGCGCTGACCGGGTTGCCGGGCAGCGTGACGATTGGGATGTCCCGCTGCGGTGATGCGGGCGAGCCCGCGGTGGTGATGACGCCGCAGCCCTGCGGCATGCCCGGCTGCATCGCGACCTTGACGAAGTCCACCGACCCGCCGAGGCCCGATGTCGCAGGCGTCGGAGCTCCGAGCGCATCCTTGACGACCTCGTACGCGCCCGCGCTCACCCCACCCGTCGTGATGATCAGGTCGGCGTCACCGGTGTGCTTTGCAAGGGCGGCGCGGAACGATTCGACGTCGTCGCCCGTCATGGGGGAGGCCACTACGTCGGCGCCGGTGTCGCGCAGCGCCGCGGCGAGCATCACCGCGTTCGATTCGTAGATCTGACCCGGTGCCAGCGGTGTGCCGGGTGCGACGAGCTCGGTGCCGGTCGACATCACCAGCACGCGCTGGCGCGGTATCACCGTCAACTCGGCAAGACCCAGTGCGGCGGCCAACCCGAGCGCGGCCGGTGTGACGAGCTGACTCGCGCGTAGCACGGCCGTACCGGCCGTGACGTCCTCACCGGCGCGCCGGATGTGCTGGCCGTCTCGGGCGGTTGCGCGGATCTCCACGGTGTCGGTCGCCGCGTTCGTCGCCTCCACCGGCACCACGGCCGTCGCACCGGCAGGAAGCATAGCCCCGGTCATGATCCGATGTGCCACACCGGGTTTCAGCGTGAGAAGGTCAGTGCGGCCGGCGGGGATGTCCTCGGCGACGGGCAACCGGACCGGGTTCTCGGGCGTGGCCGAAGCGACGTCATCGACCATGACGGCATAGCCGTCCATCGCGGAGTTGTCGAAGCCGGGCAGCGACAACGGCGCGACGACGTCCTCGGCCAGCACCAAGCCCAGTGCGTCGGCGATGGGAACGCTGACCGCTGGACGGGCGGTGATCAACACGGCGACGACGCGCTGATGCTCTTCGACGGTCCGCATCAGACGGGGTACGTGACGCCGGTCAGTTCCTCGGACATGGTCCACAACCGGCGCTGTATGTCTTCGTCGTGCGATTGTGCGCTCGAGGCGACGAGTTTCGGATGTCCCTTCACCTCGCCGATACCGTCGGGGCCGTAGTACTGCCCGCCCTGCACGCCCGGGTCGGTGGCCGCGCGAAGCGTGGGCAGCGCACCCTTGTCCGCAGGCTGGGTGAAGATCTTCCACACGATGTCCGGAACGAAAACCGGTATGTAGCGCATCAATTCGGTGTCCGAGAAGCCGGGGTGGGCAGCGGCCGCGATGGTCGGCGCGCCGCCGGCAGCCAGGCGCCGCTGCAGTTCGTAGGTGAACAGCAGATTGGCCAGCTTGGACTGTCCATAGGCTTGAATCCGGTTGTATCCGGTCTCGAAGTGCGGGTCCTCGAAGCGGATTCGAGCCATGATCCGGTGGCCGACGCTGCTGACCGTCACGATGCGCGACCCGTCGACGCTACGCAGGTTGTCGAGCAGCAGGCCCGTCAACGCGAAGTGGCCGAGGTGGTTGGTGCCGAACTGCATCTCGAAACCGTCTTTGGTGGTCTCGCGACTCGGCACGTACATCACGCCTGCGTTGTTGATCAGCAGATCGATGCGCGGGTGCGCGGCGCGCAGCTCGTCGGCGGCCCTGCGGACGCTGTCCAGCGAGGAGAGATCGAGTTCCTGCAGGCTGACCACGGCGTCGGGACTCGACCTCTTGATGCCCTCGACCGCCTCCCTGCCTTTGTCGAGGTTGCGCACCGCGAGCACCACCGCGGCGCCCGCGCCTGCCAGGGCGGCCGCGGTGTCATAACCCAGCCCGCTGTTGGCGCCTGTCACGATCGCGGTTCGCCCGGACTGGTCCGGTATGTCGGCCACGGTCCATTTGCTGCCCATGACGATCAACATACTCAGCGGCCGACGGACTCGCGGTTACCTAGGCTGGACGCCTGATGACCGATGTCGTGGAATTCTTGGACCCCGCGAACAAGCCGAGCCGCAAGGCGCCACTGGTGTGGGCGATCGGCGCGGCGATCCCGTGGTCGTTCGCGGTGCTCGCACAACTGGTGTGGTTCGTGGTGGACCCGCAGCCCTGGTGGGTGCATGCGCTCGCGGCGCTGGGCACGCTCCTAGGCATCGTGACGTTCGTCGTCGTCGTGCCGTGGTGGCGGTACCGGGTGCACCGGTGGGACATCGATCCGCGGGCGGTGTACACCCGCACCGGTTGGTGGACCCAGGAGCGCCGCATCGCGCCGATCTCGCGCGTGCAGACCGTCGACACCGAACGCGGTCCGCTGGACCGGTTGTTCGGGCTCGCGAACGTGACGGTGACGACGGCGTCCTCGGCGGGCGCGGTCCGCATCGTCGCGCTGGACGCCGAGGTGGCCGACGCGGTCGTCGCCCGTCTCACCGACATCGCCGCGCTGGGAACCGAGGACGCGACGTGACGGTCACCGGGTGGCAGCAGCCTGCCGGCGAGGAGTGGCAACGCCTGAGCCCGCGGATGCTGTTGGTGCACCCCGTTCACGAGGTGGTACGCCAGATCCCGGTGCTCGTCGGCACGCTGGTGCTCGGCTCGGCGACCGGCAACCCGCTTCTGGCTGTCGCGGTGCTGGGGATCACCGTCGCGATCGGCTTGGCGCGCTGGTTCACCACCACATTCCGCGTGGGGCCGAGCGATGTGCAGCTGCGCACCGGTGTGTTGCAGCGCAAGGAACTCTCGGTGCCGCGCAACAGGATTCGGTCGGTGTCTACCGACGCCCGCCTGCTGCACCGGTTGCTGGGGCTGACGGTGCTGCGGGTCAGCACCGGCCAGGAGGCCAGGGGTGACGCAGAGTTCGCGCTCGACGCCGTGCCCACCGAGCAGGTCGGCAGGCTGCGCGCGGTGTTGCTGGCCGAATCCCTTGCGGTGGAGGAGGACAAGCCGTCGGAACCTGGTCGCGTGCTCGCGCGGTGGACGCCGTCGTGGTTGCGCTACAGCCCGCTGAGCTTCACCGGCCTGGCGATGATCGCCGCCGCGGTCGGCGTGGCCTATCAGGTGGGTGTCGACAGCGGCGTGCACGAATCGGGCCTTGCCCGATCGTGGCTCGACACGGCCAGGAGCCTCGGCGTGGCGGCCGGCATCGCGCTCGGCGTGGCGGTGCTTGTGCTGGCCTCCGTCGTCCTCTCGGTGCTGCAGTCGTTATTGACCTACGGCAACCTCGAACTGCGAAGGGACTTCGAGGTGCTGCATCTGAAATACGGGCTGATCCGCGTCCGCGAAAACACCTTCGACATGCGCCGTCTACGCGGAGGCACGCTTCGGGAACCGTTGCTGGTGAGGCTGTTCGGCGGCGCACGCCTCGACGCGGTGATGACCGGTGTCGGCGGAGAGGGTGAGTCGTCGCTGTTGTTGCCGCCGTGCCCCAAGCGCAGCGCCGACGAGGTGTTGACGAATCTGATCGAATGCCCCGACGCGGTGACCGGGCCGCTTCGTGCACACGGCCCCGTCGCCACGCGCAGGCGCTGGAGCCGGGCGACGGTGCTGCCCGCCGCGGCGGCGGTGGCGCTGTTGGCGGCGCCGACGCCGATATGGGCGTGGGTGCTCTGGGTTCTGTTCTCCGGGTGCTGCGCGCTGCTGGCGTTCGACCGCGCACGGTCGTTGGGGCATCGCGTGGGAGACGGTTGGCTGGTCGCGCGTACGGGAAGCCTGCAGCGCCGCCGCGACTGCATCGACGCCTCGGGCATCATCGGCTGGACCGTGCGCCAGACGTGGATGCAGCGGCGCGCCGGGGTAGCGACACTGGTGGCCGCGACGGCCGCCGGGGTCAAGCACTATCAGGTGATCGACGTACCCGCGACGCTGGCGTGGTCGATCGCGGCGCAGGCGTCGCCGTGGGTGGCCGACACAGCATGGGCGCGTCGATAGTGGGGTCGCTGTCGACGTAGCACCCGCACCATGAACAAGGGCGAGAAGAGTTTCGCCGGCGGATCGACCATCCCCAGTACACGCAGGAACTGCAGCATGACCGTCGGGTCCGTTTCAGACGCCGTCAACACCCGCTCCAAGTAGGCGTTGATCAGCCGGATCGACAGTGGCACAGTTCCTTCGACTTCGGGCAGCGCCAGATCCGATCCGACGGCGGTCTGCCAGGCGATGCGGATCGTCTTGGCGCTGGACCGGAAGAAGCGGTGGGCCAGATTCCTGTCGCCGCGCCGCAGGCAGTCGCGCAGCACGGTCGCCTCGACGGCCGCGACTGTCATGCCCTGTCCGTAGATGGGGTTGAAGCTGCACACCGCGTCCCCGAGCACCAGCAGCCCGTCCGGCAGCCGGCGCATCTTGTCGTAGCGGCGCCACCGGTTGGACGGCACACGGTAATTCACCACGGGGCCGAGCGGTTCGGCGTCCGCGAGGGCGGCCAACACATCTGGCGGCACGAAATCGGCCGCGAACTCGAGCATGCCGGCAGGCGTGTCGGGCGGCTCGTGGCCCGCCATGGAACCGACCCCGAACATCGCCGCGCCGTTCTCGCAGCACGCGATTGCGAACATTTTCGGGCGGTTGTGCTCGGGCATGACCGCGATGAAGTTCTCCGAGATCCTGCCGGGTCTGATGCGCACCGGCTGGCAGGCGTACGCCAACTGCACGACCACCTCGTCTACCGGCGGACGGCCATACCCCAGCTGTTCGAGGAACAGGGGTGTCCGGGAACCACGCCCGGTCGCATCGACGACGAGGTCGCCGTCCAACATTCTCACCTCGCGGGTGTCACGGTCGATCACGTCGACGCCCGTCACCCGGCTGCGGTCGGTTGTCGCCCGCAGAGAGACCACGTCGTGCCGCTCCAGGATCGTCACGTTGGGGACGTCGCGCATGCGCCGCAACACATGCCAATCGAGAAACGGTCGGCTCTGGAAATAGAAGGGCATCGCGTCGGGCGACGGGCAGCGGCCCGATTGCACGAGTTGATGGCCGCCGAACGAGAAGCAGATCTTGGAGTAGTCGCCGTCCCATCTGATCGCGCCGTCTGCGACGAGTTCATCGAGGATGCCCGGCAACAACTCATCGAGCACCTGTGCCCCGCGCGCGAGTAGGGCGTGTATCAGCTTGCCCTGCGGGACTCCGCGCCTGGGCGTGGGCCCGGTCGGCAGCGCGTCACGTTCCACCACGGTGACCGTCCGATAGCTGTCCGCGAGAACCCTGGCGGCGAGCAATCCCGCCATACTCGCGCCGAGAACGACCGCTCGTTCGCCTACGACTGGCATCGCCCACTCCTTACCTCGCGATTCGTGGCCGGGTATCGGCCCTGGTAACGAACAGTTTTCGGCGTCCAGCCAAGCCGCACTAGCGTAGGCCACTACTCGAATCCGCGAGACCTCCACGATTTGCGCGCACGCTTAGGCCGTTTACTGTCGGGCCATGGCTATCGGTGGGGTGCTGTTCGACATCGATGGCGTGTTGGTGACCTCGTGGCGTCCGATCGAAGGCGCGGCCCAGACGGTCCGTACGTTGACCGACAACCAGGTTGCCTGCGCGTACCTGACCAACACGACGACCAAGACCCGCATGCAGATCGCCGAACTGCTCTCCGAAGCGGGGATGGCGGTCCGGCCCGATGAGGTCATCACGGCCGCGGTGTTGACCGCGCAATATGTGCGCGACCGGTATCCGGATGCGCGTTGCTTCCTCGTCAACAGCGGGCAGATCGCCGAGGACATGCCCGGCATCGACGTCGTCTACTCGCACGAGTGCAGCGGTCCCCGCGCACCGGAGACCCCGGACGTCATCCTGCTCGGCGGTGCGGGTCCGGAGTACAGCCACCTGACGTTGTCGTGGGTCTACGACTGGATGACCCACGGCGTGCCGGTGGTCGCGATGCACCGCAGCACCGCATGGACGACGACCGACGGGTTGCGCGTGGACACCGGCATGTACCTGCTCGGCATGGAGGAGACCTCCGGTCGCAAAGCCACCGCGGTCGGCAAGCCCGCCCCCGAGGGCTTCCTCGCCGCGGCGAGTCGGCTCGGGGTCGAACCCGACGAGATGTACATGGTCGGCGACGACCTCAACAACGACGTGCTGGCGGCGCAGGTGGTCGGTATGACCGGCGTGTTGGTGCGCACGGGCAAGTTTCGCCAGGATACGTTGGATCGTTGGGCGGCAGACGAATTCGCGATGCAACCGAATTATGTGATCGACTCCGTGGCCGACCTGCCGCAGCTTCTCGGACTGTAGGGGGCATCGATGTGGGAGCGAATGCAGCAGATGTTGCTGCAGCGGGGTATCAACACCTATTTGGAGCTGGCGCTGTGGATCACGCTGGTCTATATCGTGATCGGAGTCGGTTACGCGATGTTTCACATCGAGTTGATCGGCCAGCTCGAGGCGGCGCTGTCCGGCGACTTCACCATCTTTGCCAACATCGCGGCCCTGGTCGTGGCCGTCGTGCTCTGGCCGCTGCTGTTGATCAGCTCGTGGGTCTGTGGGGTGGCCGGGTGTGGAGTCTTCTGACGATGACTTTTCGTGCCCGCCGCAGTCTGTATCGACATGACTGAACAACGCATCCACGCGACCACCACCGTCAACGCCCCGATCGAGACCGTGTTCGACGTGCTCGCCGACCCGTCGACGCACCAGGCGATCGACGGCACCGGATGGGTGCGCGAGCCGCTCGACTCCGAACCCCTGACCGAGGTCGGCCAGGTTTTCCGGATGGGCATGCACCACGACAACCACCCAGAGAAGTACTACGAGATGGCCAACCGGGTCGAGGTTCTGGACCGGCCGCGCGCCATCGGTTGGCTGCCGGGCCAGGGTCCCGAGCAGCGGGGCTATCTGATGAACGCCACCGAACTCCAATGGGGCGGATGGCTATGGCGATACGACCTCGACGCAGTGGCCGAAGACCGGACGGCGGTCACGTTGACCTACGACTGGTCGAACGTGGCGCCGCACATGCGCGACATCGAGTTCCCGCCGTTCGAACCGCAGCACCTCGACAACTCGCTGAAGAACCTCGCCTCGATCGCCGAGTCGCGCAGCTAGGACTGCAGGGTGCGTACCGCCTCGATGCGGGCGCGGAGCTGATCGGTCGTCGCCGCCGCGACCGCCGGGCCGCCGCAGATCCGGCGCAGCTCCTTGTGGATCCAGCCGTGTGGCTTACCGGTGCGGTGGTGGGCGATGGACACCAGCGTGTTGAGTTCCTTGCGCAGCTCGCGCAGTTGGCCGTGGGTGGAGACCCGCGGCACCTCGCCCGAGGCGGTCTGGCGGGTGAGTTGTTCTTCCTGCCTGCGTCGCAACAGGTCCCGCATCTGGTCGGGGGCGAGCAGGCCGGGGATCCCGAGGTAGTCGGCCTCGTCCTCGCTGCCGACGGCCGCTGCGGTACCGAACGACGAGCCATCGAAGATCACCTGGTCGAGCTCGGCGTCGGCGCCCAACATCTCGAAGCCGTTGTCGGCCTCGCCCAGCTCGTCCTTCGTCTTGTTGGCGTCCTCGAGGGCCGCGTCGTCCCACTCGCCCTGCGACTCGCGGTGCGGCTTGCCGAGCACGTGGTCGCGCTGTGCCTCCATCTCGCTGGCCAGGTCGAGCAGCGCGGGCACCGACGGCAGGAAGATGCTCGCGGTCTCACCGGGGCGCCGGGAGCGGACGTAGCGTCCGATCGCCTGGGCGAAGAACAGCGGGGTCGACGCGGATGTCGCATACACGCCGACGGCGAGTCGCGGCACGTCGACACCCTCGGAGACCATGCGCACCGCGACCAGCCAACGACTCATGCCTGTCGCGTATTCGGCGATGCGGTCGGAGGAGCCGGGGTCGTCGGACAGGACGAGCGTCGGCGCCTCCCCGGTCAGCGTCGTCAGCACCTTGGCGTACGCGCGGGCGGCTTTCTGGTCCGAGGCGATCACCATCGCGCCCGCGTCGGGCACCCCGCCGTTGCGCAGCTGGGACAGCCGGGTGTCGGCGGCCTGCAGCACCGCCGGAATCCACTCGCCGTTCGGGTCGAGCACCGTGCGCCAGGCCCGTGCGGTCTGCTCGGCGTTGAGCGGTTCGCCGAGGCGCGCCGAAAACTCCTCGCCCGCACTGGTGCGCCAGCGCGCTTCCCCGGAGTACGCCATGAACACCACGGGCCGCACCACCCCGTCGGCCAGCGCGTCGGAGTACCCGTAGATGTGATCGGCCCGCGACCGCATCACGCCGGTGCCGTCGGGCTCATAGGTGACGAAGGGGATCGGGCTGTCGTCGCTGCGGAACGGTGTACCGGTCAGCGCCAGCCGGCGGGTGGCGTCGTTGAACGCCTCGCGCATGGCCTCGCCCCAGCTCTTCGCATCGCCGCCATGGTGGATCTCGTCGAAGATGACCAGCGTGCGGTAGTTCTCGGTGCGCACCCGGTGCCGGGTGGGGTGGCTGGCCACCTGGGCGTAGGTCACGACGACGCCGTGGTACTCCGACGAGTGGTGAGCGGCGCTGTTGGAGAACTTCGGGTCCAGCGACAGGCCGAGCCTGGCGGCCGCCAGCGCCCACTGGATCTTGAGATGCTCGGTCGGCACGACGACGGTGACGCGCTCGACGGTGCCGTCGGCCAACAGCTCGCCGGCCACGCGCAGGGCAAACGTCGTCTTGCCCGCGCCGGGGGTAGCGACGGCCAGGAAATCACGCGGTTTGGCGCCAAGATACCGCACCAATGCCCGACGCTGCCAGCCTCGCAAAGCCTGGGTGTCGGGCGCTGTGTCTGCCCGCACCCAAAGACTCCTCACTGATCGGACAGCAGCCTAGCGCAACGGATTACGGCCTCGCATCTCTGCGTGGCGTGTCGCCGGACCGCCGGTGTGTCGAACATGGCCGGCGGCTGCGAACCGCCGCTGCGCGCCGAGGGACAGACGCTGCGTCGCGACCCCGTGGGAACTGCGCACAGCAAACACGGTGCTTGTCCTGGCGCGAGGTGGGTACTCTCCGCCAACCATGTCGCCAACCCCCACTACCCGCAGCGACGACATCGACCCATGCGTCCGCGTCTTCGGTACCCGCGTACACAACTTACGGGGTGTGGACGTCGCCGCCCCGCGCGACGCGCTGGTGGCATTCACCGGCATCTCCGGTTCCGGCAAATCGTCGCTGGCATTCGGCACCATCTACGCCGAGGCGCAGCGCAGGTACTTCGAGTCCGTGTCTCCATACGCGCGGCGCCTGCTGCTGCCGACCGGCGCGCCCAAGGTCGACGACATCACCGGGCTGCCCCCGGCCGTGGCCCTGCAGCAGCGCAGGGGGACGGCCACCTCACGGTCCACGGTCGGCACCGTCACGACGCTGTCCAACCTCTTGAGGATGCTATTCTCCCGTGCCGGCACGTACCCGCGCGGCGCCACCGAACGACTCGACTCCGACGCGTTCTCCCCGAACACGGCCGTCGGCGCCTGCCCGAAGTGTCACGGTCTCGGGCGGATCCATGAGGTGACCGAGCAGACGCTCGTGCCGGACCCTTCGTTGACCATCCGCGAGGGTGCCGTCGCGGCGTGGCCGGGCGCCTGGCAGGGCCAGAACCTGCGCGACATCCTCATCACGCTGGGGTTCGACATCGACAAGCCATGGCGGAAATTGCCCAAGCGGCAACGTGATTGGATACTGTTCACCGACGAGCAGCCCACCGTCGAGATCGATCCGAGCCAGCATCCGGTCGCGGCGGACTACTACTACAACGGAACATTCTCCAGCGCCGAACGCCACGTCCGGCACACGCTGGCGAACTCGCAGAGCGCGATGATGCGCCGACGCGTCCTGCAGTTCGTCGACAGCGTCGAATGCGGGGTATGTCGCGGAGCGGGGCTGCGACCCGAGGCGCTGAAGGTTACCTTCGCGGGTCGCACCATCGCCGACTACGTGGCGATGCCGCTGGCCGAACTCGCCGGTGCGCTGCGGCCGACCGCGGCCCGCAAGGACGCCGCCCCGGCGTTCGAGTCGACCGCATCCGGTGAGTTCACCGAGGTCGCCACGATGATCGCCGCCGATCTGGTCGCCCGCATCCAGGTGCTCGTCGACCTCGGCCTCGGCTATCTGACGCTGAACCGCCGCACCCCCACCGTGTCTCCGGGTGAACTGCAGCGGCTGCGGCTGGCCACGCAGCTGCGAGCCGGATTGTTCGGTGTGCTCTACGTGCTGGACGAGCCGTCGGCCGGCCTGCATCCCGCCGATGCGGAGCCGTTGCTCGACGTTCTGGATCGCCTTCGGCGAGCGGGCAATTCGCTGTTCATCGTCGAACACGACATGGATGTCGTGCGCCGGGCCGACTGGATCGTCGACGTCGGCCCCGGCGCGGGCGAGCACGGAGGACGGGTGCTCTACAGCGGACCCGTCTCCGGCCTGAACGACGTCGACGAGTCGATCACCCGCCGATACCTGTTCGGTGACGAGGCGGCCGAACCTCGGACCCCGCGCGAGCCGTCGTCACGACTGCGATTGCGCGGCGTCTGTTTTCACAATCTGCGCGACGTGGATGTCGACCTGCCGCTCGGCGTCTACACCGCGGTCACCGGTGTATCCGGTTCAGGTAAGTCGACGCTCGTCGTCAAGGTTCTCGGCGATGTGGTGAACCGCCATCTGGGCCGCGCCGTGGGGATGGCCGAAAGCGATAGCGACACCGACGATTCCGACGCCGAGATCGTCGACCTCGATCACGACGCCAGCATCGGGGTCATGGCGGAGGGCGTCGATGTGATCGACCGACTGGTCGCCGTCGACCAGCGGCCGATCGGGCGCACCCCGCGTTCGACGCTGGCCACCTACACCGGCCTGTTCGACGCGGTCCGACGGGTGTTCGCCGCGACGCCGGCCGCACGCCGCCGGGGCTGGACGGCGGGCCGGTTCTCGTTCAACGTCGCAGAAGGTCGATGCGAGACCTGCCAGGGGGAGGGCTTCGTATCAGTCGAACTGCTGTTCCTGCCTGGCACCTACGCCACCTGCCCGACGTGCGGGGGCGCCCGCTACAACGAAGCCACGCTGCGGGTGCGCTACCGCGACCACACGATCGCCGACGTCCTCGCCATGACCGTCGACGATGCCGCACAGTTCCTCGAAGACATCCCAGGTGCATCGCGCAGCCTGACGACGCTGCGTGAGGTCGGGCTGGGATATCTGCGTCTCGGTCAGCCCGCCACCGAACTGTCCGGAGGGGAGGCCCAGCGCATCAAGCTGGCGTCTGAACTGCAGCGGCCCCGTCGCGGCCACACGATCTATGTCCTCGACGAACCGACGACGGGACTGCATCCGGCGGATGTGGATCTCCTCGACGCCCAACTGCATCGCCTCGTCGACGCGGGCAACACGGTGGTGGTGGCCGAACACGATATGCGGATGGTCTCCGGGGCGGATTGGGTGATCGACCTCGGACCGGGCGCGGGCCACGACGGCGGCCGCGTCGTCGCGGCGGGCACACCGCAGAAGGTGAGCCGGGCGAAGGGCAGTCGCACGGCGCCGTATCTGGCCGCGCGGCTGGTCACTCGATGAAGAAGTTGTCGTTGCGGATGAACCACTCCCGGCGTTCCTCGTCGGTCAAGTCGCCCAGCGCGGCGAATCCCTCGAAGTAGTGCTCGCGTGGGGCGCCGGGAGCGAACAGCATCAACAGCGACGTCGGCGCGTCGGCCTCGTTGCGGAAGCCGTGGATGCCGCCGGGCGGCACGTAGAAGAAATCGGTGGGATTGCCGTCGAACCAGTCGGTGCCGTCGTAGAGCCGCACCGTTCCCGACAGTACAAAGAAGGCCTCCGATATCGCGCGGTGAAAGTGGGGTCCCGGCCCGCCGCCGTTCGGTGCGATGTCCACGCGGTACAGCCCGTAGTCGCCGTCGGTGGCTTTCTGGTCGGCGAGGTAGTGGTATTTGACGAGCCCGAACGAGTCGTAGTCTGCCGGCTCGGTGCCACGTCGCACCCAGGCACTGGCCTCCGGTTCGGGCGCGGTGTACCGCGGAGGCGGGTAGGGCGGCACCTGCCGGGGATCGACGAGCGACATGCCAACCCACCCTGCCACGGTCAGACCACCGCCGGCACCGGATACGTGACGCCGGGCAGCTCCTCGCAGTTCCGTGTTCGAGCCGCCGGGGTCCCCCATAGTCTGATTCGGAGGTGATGACGTGAGTGCGACCGACCGGCCGCTGCGTGCCGACGCCCTGCGCAATCGCGCCCGCGTGTTGGAGGTCGCCTATGCCGCGTTCGCGACCGACGGCCTCGCGGTGCCGATCGACGAGATCGCCCGACGTGCCGGCGTGGGCGCGGGCACGGTGTACCGCCACTTCCCGGCCAAGGCGGACCTGTACCGCGCGGTCGTCGAGGACCGGATCGACAGCCTCGTCGCCGAGGGCCGGGCCCTGATCGAGGGTGTGTCGCCGGGAGGGCGCTGTTCGTTTTGCTGAGGTCGCTGGTCCTGCAATGGGGAGCGGCCGATCGGGGCCTGAAGGACGCGATGGCGGGGGAAGGCATCGACCTTGCGGCGGTCATCCCGGAGACCGTGCAGGCCTTCCTCGACTTCCTCGGCGGCCTGCTCGAGGCGGCTCAGGATGCCGGGACCGCCCGGCGCGATGTCGACGTGCTCGACGTGAAGGCGATCCTTGCCGGCTGCTTCGCGATCCAGGACGCCAACCCCGAACAAGCCGAGCGGCTCACCGAGGTGGTGCTGGACGGCCTGCGAGCGGCCTGAACGGGTGCGCATGCGATCTTGCACTCGCCATGCCCGAGTGCTAGAAAGGCAATTGGCACTCGCGACCGGTGAGTGCTAGGTCGGGACGGTGAGGCAACGGGCCGCATCTGCGGAGCACACCCGAGCCGTCCGTCGCGGGCACTGCACCCGACCGCAGACGTGCCATCCCCAATCCGGAGGAACACTTCGCAATGGCCAAGACAATTGCGTATGACGAAGAGGCCCGCCGCGGCCTCGAGCGGGGCCTCAACAGCCTCGCCGACGCGGTAAAGGTGACGTTGGGGCCCAAGGGTCGCAACGTCGTCCTGGAGAAGAAGTGGGGCGCCCCCACGATCACCAACGATGGTGTGTCCATCGCCAAGGAGATCGAGCTGGAGGACCCGTACGAGAAGATCGGCGCTGAGCTGGTCAAGGAAGTCGCCAAGAAGACCGACGACGTCGCCGGCGACGGCACCACCACCGCCACCGTGCTGGCCCAGGCGCTCGTGCGCGAGGGTCTGCGCAACGTCGCGGCCGGCGCCAACCCGCTCGGCCTCAAGCGCGGCATCGAGAAGGCCGTCGAGAAGATCACCGAGACGCTGCTGAAGTCGGCCAAGGAGGTCGAGACCAAGGACCAGATTGCCGCCACCGCTGCGATCTCGGCCGGCGACACCCAGATCGGTGAGCTGATCGCCGAGGCCATGGACAAGGTCGGCAACGAGGGTGTCATCACCGTCGAGGAGAGCAACACCTTCGGCCTGCAGCTCGAGCTCACCGAGGGTATGCGCTTCGACAAGGGCTACATCTCGGGTTACTTCGTGACCGACGCCGAGCGTCAGGAAGCGGTCCTCGAGGATCCGTACATCCTGCTCGTGTCGTCCAAGGTGTCGACCGTCAAGGACCTGCTCCCGCTGCTGGAGAAGGTCATCCAGGCCGGCAAGCCGCTGCTGATCATCGCCGAGGACGTCGAGGGCGAGGCCCTGTCGACCCTGGTGGTCAACAAGATCCGCGGCACCTTCAAGTCCGTCGCCGTCAAGGCCCCGGGCTTCGGTGACCGCCGCAAGGCGATGCTGCAGGACATGGCCATCCTCACCGGTGGTCAGGTCGTCAGCGAAGAGGTCGGCCTCTCACTCGAGACCGCCGACATCTCGCTGCTGGGCCAGGCCCGCAAGGTCGTCGTGACCAAGGACGAGACCACCATCGTCGAGGGCGCCGGTGACTCCGACGCCATCGCCGGCCGGGTGGCCCAGATCCGCGCCGAGATCGAGAACAGCGACAGCGACTACGACCGCGAGAAGCTGCAGGAGCGCCTGGCCAAGCTGGCCGGCGGTGTTGCGGTGATCAAGGCCGGCGCTGCCACCGAGGTCGAGCTCAAGGAGCGTAAGCACCGCATCGAGGACGCCGTCCGCAACGCCAAGGCGGCCGTCGAGGAGGGCATCGTCGCCGGTGGTGGCGTGGCCCTGCTGCAGGCCTCCCCGGCGCTGGACGAGCTCAAGCTGGAGGGCGACGAGTCCACCGGCGCGAACATCGTCCGCGTGGCGCTCGAGGCGCCGCTGAAGCAGATCGCCCTCAACGGCGGCCTGGAGCCCGGCGTGGTGGCCGAGAAGGTCCGCAACTCGGAGAAGGGCGTCGGCCTCAACGCCGCGACCGGCGAGTACGAGGACCTGCTCAAGGCCGGCGTCGCCGACCCGGTCAAGGTGACGCGTTCGGCGCTGCAGAACGCGGCGTCCATCGCGGCGCTGTTCCTGACCACCGAGGCTGTCGTCGCCGACAAGCCGGAGAAGGCGGCCGCTGGCCCGGCCGACCCGACCGGCGGCATGGGCGGCATGGACTTCTAAGTCCCGGTTCTCACGGAAAAGCCCGGCTCCTCGCAAGGGGCCGGGCTTTTTCACGTCCACTGGTAGCGCCGAACGTGGGTTACCCGCACGCGTTTGCGCGCGGACCGTGACACACGCCCACACTCGGCGGGGGTTACTCCTTGAGCGGCACGCAGTCGTGCAGGCAGTCCGGGCTCGTCGACGGCGACTCCGCGGTGGCCTTGCGATGCAGTACCGCGCGCGACGGTTGGACCGACAACGACTCGCCCGCCTGGTGCGCCTCACCGTCGACGATCAACGAGTACCCACCGGCCTCACTCGGCGGCCACACGATGGTGACGTCGCCGTGGCGGGCGGTGTTCTCCCGCGTGTGCCGACCGACGGTCCCGACGTCGAGTCGGCCGTCGCGCAACACGGGTTCGACGGCGACGGTGTGGGCGCGGTAGTCGTCGCCGACGGAGATCAGATAGGCGAAGCCGAAGTCTGCCAGCACGTCGGTCAACCGGTCGAGATCCACCTTGACGCTCATAGGGCGAGGATACGTCCGCGCAGCGGCGCGTTAGGTTCTTGTATGCCCTTGCCGCCGCCATCGTCTACCACCACCGCCGTCGTCACCGGAGCATCGGCGGGCATCGGCGCCGACATCGCCCGCGAACTCGCCGCGCGCGGTCACGGCGTCACGCTCGTCGCTCGTCGCGAAGACCGGCTGCGCGATCTGGCGGCCGAACTCGGCGGCAACGTCCGCGCCGAGACCATCGCGTGCGACGTCGCCGACCCGGCGGCCCGCGCCGCGCTGTTCGACCAGATCGCCGAGCGCGGCCTCACCGTCGACATGCTTGTCAACAACGCCGGGATCGGCACGATCGGATCGGTGACGAAATCGCCTGTGGCCGATGAGATTGCGCAGGTTCGCGTCAACGTCGAAGCCGTCATCGACCTCACCACCCGCGCGGTCCAGCAGATGGTGCCGCGTGGCCGCGGTGCGATCCTCAACGTCGGGTCCACCGCGGGCTACCACCCGTTTCCCGGCCAGTCCGGCTACGCGGGAACCAAGGCGTTCGTCAAGACCTACACCGAGGGCGTGCGGGCCGAACTGGCCGGCACCGGCGTCACCGTCGCGATGCTGGCTCCAGGGCCGGTGCGCACCGAGTTCCTCCAGGCGGCGGGCATGGACGAACGCAAGTTCGCCGCGGCATTCCCCAAGTTCATGTGGGTGCCGTCGCGGGAGGTGGCCAGAATCGGTGTCGACGCGCTCGAACACGACCGCGGCACGGTAATCGCAGGACGCCAGAATGTGCTGAGTACCCGCCTGCTGCAAGCGCTTCCGCGGGCTCTTCTGCTCTGGACGCTGCGCAGGCAGCATCCCGGGCTGCGTCGCGACCGCTCAGCGGTCTGACAGCGGCCAGCGCCGCATCCAACCCTCGACCGGCAAGGCCATGCCGTTGCACAGCGTGCAGATGGTGCGATACCAGCCGACTGTGACCAGCAGCTCCATCCGCTGCTCGTCATCGAGCTCGTCGCCCAGGGCGTGCCACGTGTGATCCGACCATGTGCCGGTTCTCTCGACCTCGTCCACGGCGGCGATCAGTGCCCGCTCGAAATCGCTGAAGCCGGGATCGTCGTCGAGAACCAGCGCGTCACATTCGCGTTCGCTGACCCCGGCGATGGGACCCCAGAACGCGGCCTGGCCGCCCCATTCGTACTCGCACCGCAGCAATGCGCAGATCCGCAGGATCGCGATCGTGCGCAACCGCGGCGGCAGACGCGCGTCGACGTAGAGCGACTCGCCCAGTTTGCGAAGCCGCGCAGCCAGATTCGGGTGCCTCTGCAGGCAGCGCACCAGCAGCAGCGGCTCGTACGTGCGGTCGGGGTGTCCCCAGCCGTTGATGCCTGCGGCGTCGTCCTCGCTCCACGGGGGAGCCAGCGGCGCGACCCTGCTCACGCAGTGGGCGCGGGTCGGCGGCCGCGGATCAGCGCGCCCGGACGCGCGACGGTGGGAGTGCCGTTCTCGGCGATGATCTCGCCGGACACGACGGTCGCGACGTATCCCTCGGCGCTCTGGTCCAGGCGCCGGCCGCCGGCGGGAAGGTCATAGGCGATCACCGGTCGGTGTAGGCGCAGCCCGTCGTGGTCGATGACGTTGAGGTCGGCCTTGTATCCGACGGCGATCCGGCCGCGGTCGGCCAGGCCGGCAACCCGGGCGGGCACCGACGTCAGTTCGCGCACCGCCTCGGCCACCGACAGCCGACCCGCGGCGCGGTCCCGTGACCAGTGCGTCAGCATGTACGTGGGAAAGCTTGCGTCGCAGATCATTCCGTAGTGGGCCCCACCGTCGCCGAGTCCGAGCACCACGTCGTCGCGACGGATCAGGTCCGCGACCGTGTCGAGGGTGCCGTCGCGGAAGTTGGCCAGGGTCACCAGAAGAATGGCGTGACCGTCGTCGTCGAGCAGCCGGTCGTAGGCCTCCTCGAGCGGGCTGACGCCGCGGGCACGGGCGCGGCTCGCGATGCTCTCGGACCGCGGAGGTTCGTAGTCCGGTGGGTCGCCGAGCGGGAACATCCATTCGAACGCCTGCGCCGCGAACATCAGCGGATGGCCCTCGCCGACCGGCTGGTCCGACAGGATTCGTTGTCGCACTTCGGGTTTGCGCATCTCGGCAACGCGTTCGGCCAGCGGCAGTGAGGCCAGTTCCTGATAGCTGGGGTACATCACGAACGGGTTGCCCGACAACTCGAGGCCGAGCACCAGCCCGATGGGCCGCGGGAAGATCTGCGCGGTGATCTCGCCGCCGTCGATGTTGGCCTTCTCGACCATCGTCAGCGCGTCGAGGAAGAACGGGTCGCCGGCGTTGCCGATCGCCAAGGTGAACGTCACGGGCAGGCCGACCTCGGCGGCGACCTCTAACACCGTTCGCAGCACGGGCTCGTAGTCGCCGGCCACCAGGTCGGGCACGAACTGGATCAGCCCGCCGCCGGCGTCGTCGACTCCGCGGGCGATCGCCTCGATCTCGGCGCGGTCGGCGTCGTAACTGGGGATCGGTCGCCCGCTCTCGGTTTTGTGCAGCGTGAACCGCGACGACGCGAAGCCCAGCGCGCCGGCCTGTACGGCTTCGGCGGTGAGTTTGCGCATCATCGCCAGGTCCTCGGCGGTGGCCGGTTCGCGGTCGACACCGCGCTGCCCCATCACGTACACCCGCAGCGGCGAGTGGGGCAGCAACGCGGCCACATCAATGTCCCGGCGCCGCTCCTCGAGCGCGTCGAGGAACTCCGGGAACGTCTCCCAGTGCCACGGCAACCCGTCGACCATCACCACACCGGGGATGTCCTCGACCCCGGCCATCACGTCGACGAGGACGTCGTGGTCCTCCGGCCGGCACGGCGCGAACCCCACCCCGCAGTTGCCCATCACCACGGTGGTCACACCGTGCGCCGACGACGGCGTCAGGCGGTCCGACCAGATCGCCTGGCCGTCGTAGTGGGTGTGCAGGTCCACGAACCCGGGGGTGACCAGGAGGCCCGTCGCGTCGATCTCCCGCGCGCCGGGCTCATCGACTCTTCCGACGGCCGCTATGACTCCTGCCGAAACCGCCACGTCACCGACGTAGGGTTGCCCGCCGAGGCCGTCGACGATGGTGCCGCCTCTGATGACGAGTTCGTATGTCATACGTCGAATCTACGATGGGCCGGTGATCGACCACTTCGGAATCAACTGCGCGGACTTCCAAAGGTCGCAGGCGTTCTACGACACGGTCCTGGGCGTGCTCGGCTACACCCGCCAACTCGACTATCAGGTCGCCATCGGTTACGGCAGGGACGGTAAGCCCGACTTCTGGATCGCGGACATGAACGCCGGCGACGCGGCGGGTCCCAACCGCGAGGTGCACTTCGCGTTCGAGGCCGCCGACACCGATGCCGTGCAGGCGTTCTACGACGCCGCGATCCAGGCCGGCGCGGAGTCGCTGCACGCCCCGCGGCTGTGGCCCGAGTACCACCCCGGTTACTACGGCGCCTTCGTGCGCGATCCCGACGGCAACAACATCGAGGCCGTCTTTCACGGGGCGCGAACACCGGACTGACGTATACCGTCGAGGCCATGGCTGACTCAGACGTGGCAGTGGTCCGCGAAATTCTGCGCGATGCGTTCACCCGGCTCAGCGAGCACGTGGAGAACCTCACCGACGGGCTGACCGACGAGACCGCGTTCTTCCGTCCCACGCCAACCGCCAACAGCATCGCGTGGCTGGTGTGGCACAGCGCCCGTCAGCAGGACGTCCAGCTCGCCGATCTTGCGGGCACCGAGCAGGTCTGGTTGCGCGACGGGTGGGTCGACCGGTTCGGGCTCGACCTGCCCCGCGAAGACATGGGTTACGGGCACAGCCCCGAGGAGGTGGGCCGCGTCCGCGCCCCTGCGGATCTGCTCGCCGGCTACGCGCACGCCGTGCACAAGGCGACGCTGGAGTACATCGCGTCGGTCACCGCAGAGGAACTGAGCCGCGTCGTCGACGAGAACTGGGATCCACCGGTGACGGCGAGCGTGCGGCTGGTGAGCATCATCGACGACGGCGCCCAACACCTCGGCCAGGCGGCCTACATCCGCGGAATCACGTGACCCGATGGTGGCCGGCGCTCGCGCTGGTGGCGATGCTGCTGCTCGGCTGCGCGGTCGGCAAATCCTCGACGGCGGTCGACGACTGGTTCCAGGGTTTCGGCGACACCCCGGTGCGGCGCCTGGCCGTGATCGCGGATGCCCGCGTGCTGCTCACCCTGACTGTCGTGGTGTTGGCCGCCGCGTGCCTGCAACGGCGTTGGTGGCTGGCGCTGATGACGGTCGTCGGGCCATTGGCCGGAATCGCGGTCGTCCGGGTGCTCAAACCGATCTTCGACCGCCAGAAGGGAGGCGGGCTCGCCTATCCGAGCGGACATCTCACCGCGACCACCATCGTGTGGGGGCTGGCCGTCCTCGTTTCCGGTGCGGCGTGGTGGGTCGTGGTGACCGCGGTTCTCGCCGTGGCGTTGGCGATGCTCGGAGTCGCCGCGACCTTTCACTACTTCACCGACGTGGTGGGCGGTGTGCTGTTCGGTTCGGCGGTCGTGTGGGCCGCCGCGGTCATCGCCCGACGCGACCGCAGCGGGGACCGCGATTCCCCGTCGGCCTCGGCTGGCTAACTCGACGCGGTGCAACAATTGGCTGATGGCGTTGTCCGATAGGCCTCTGGGCTTGCGCGAGCGAAAGAAGCTTCGAACTCGTGCGACTATCCGGCGGGAAGCGTTCCGCCTGATCCAGGAGCGGGGCTACCAGGCCACCACCGTCGAGCAGATCTCCGCTGCCGCCGACATCTCACCGCGCACCTTCTCCCGCTACTTCCCGACCAAAGAGGCGGTGCTGATCTCCGACGATCACATCCCGCCGATCATCGACGCGTTCGTCGCCGCGCCCGCCGACATGTCGGTCATCGACGCCTACCGGCACGCCGTCGAGACCACGTTCAATTCGCTGACCCCCGAGCAGCGCGAAGAGGCCATGATCGGGCAGCGGCTGATGTACACCGTGCCCGAGGTGGCCGGCCTGCTCTACGCCGAATATGTCCGGCTGATCGGCCTGATCGAAGACGCGCTGATGCAACGTCCCGGCGCACCGACCGACCCCCGCGAGCGACGCGTGCTGGCAGGGGCGATCGTCGGGGTGCTGATCAGCGCCTCGCACGGCACCCCACTGCCCGGCGACCCGATCTCGGACAGCCTGCAGGTGCTCGACCGGCTCATGAGGTAGACGCCCGCAAACTTGACACGTGTCAACCCTGCTGCGATCTAGATCACATGCGACCGCTAGCATGGGGACATGACTGCGACGTCCGACGTTGAGCTGCCCGATACCGGCACCATCCGCAATCCCGCGACCGGAGCCGTCGCGGGCACCGTGCGATGGACCGACCCCGCCGACGTGCCGCGCATCGCGGCCGGCCTGCGCCAGGCCCAGCGTCAGTGGGAGGCCCGCGGCGCCAAGGGCCGGGCCAAGGTGCTGGCCCGCTACGCCGTCTGGCTCGGCGACCACCGCGACGAAATCGAGTCGCTGCTGATCAAGGAGACCGGCAAGTCGGCCGTCGACGCGGCACAGGAGGTGCCGCTGCTGATCATGATCGCGTCGTACTACGTCAAGACCATGGAGAAGGCGCTGGCGCCCGAGAAGCGTCCTGCGCCGCTGCCGTTCCTGTCGATCAAGAAGATCGAGGTGCACTACCGGCCCCGTCCCGTCGTCGGCATCATCGCGCCGTGGAACTACCCGGTGGCCAACGCGTTGATGGACGCCATCGGTGCGCTGGCGGCGGGCTGCGCGGTGTTGCTAAAGCCGTCGGAGCGCACACCGCTGACGGCCGAGCTGCTGCTGCGCGGCTGGCTGGACTCGGGCGCACCGGAGGTGCTGGCGCTGGCCCAGGGCGCCCGCGAGGTGTCCGAGGCCGTCATCGACAACGCCGACTTCATTCAGTTCACCGGCTCCAGCGCGACGGGTGCGAAGGTCATGGAGCGCGCCGCTCGCCGGCTCACCCCGGTCAGCCTCGAACTCGGCGGCAAGGACCCGATGATCGTGCTCGAGGACGCCGACATCGACCTCGCCGCGCACGCCGCGGTGTGGGGTGCCTTCTTCAATGCCGGGCAGACGTGCGTATCGGTGGAGCGGGTCTACGTGCTCGAATCGGTCTACGACAAGTTCGTCGACGCGGTGGTGCGCGACGTCGAAAAGCTCAAGATGGGCGCAGGCGAGGGCTTCGACTTCGGCTCGCTGATCGACGAGACTCAGGTGGCCGTCACCGCCCGCCACGTCGACGACGCGCTTGCCAAGGGTGCGCGGGCGCTGACCGGCGGTAAGCGCCCCGAAAGCGAGGGCAACTTCTATCCGCCCACCGTCCTCGTCGACGTCGACCACTCGATGCTCTGCATGACGGAGGAGACGTTCGGGCCGACACTGCCGATCATGAAGGTCGCCAGCGTGGACGAGGCGATCCGGCTGGCCAACGACAGCCCGTACGGGTTGAGTGCCGCGGTGTTCTCCAAGGACATCGAGCGGGCCAACGACGTTGCGGTCGAACTGGATTGCGGTGCGGTCAACATCAACGACGTGATCTCGAACCTGATGTGCACGACCGCTCCGATGGGCGGCTGGAAGACCTCGGGTCTTGGCGCGCGGTTCGGCGGGGCGGACGGCTTGCGCAAGTACTGCCGCCAGGAAGTGGTGGTCGCGCCGCGCACCAACGTCGGCGCAGGCGGCAACTACTACAACAACTCGCCCAAGGCGCTGAAGCGGATGAACACGTTGATGACGAAGCTGGCGCTGATCACCCCGAAGCGGGCCGCCAAGTAGCGACGTCCCCGCCACCGCGTCGAGACTACGGTTTCTGAGGCGGTTACTCGCGGTTCGTGTCAGAAACCGCGGTTTCGGGTAGGAGGATGCGCGTGCGCGTGGTGGTGACGGTCTTCTTGTGGCTCGTCACGACGGCGCTGCTGGCCGTCGCCGTCCCCACCATGTGGGCGCAGCGCAACGTGGTCGACGAGGGCGGATACTCCGCGTTGGCCCAGTCGGCAGCCGAGGACCCGCAACTGCAGAAGGCGATGGCGGGGGTGCTTACCACCGAAGTCGCGTCGTACATGGGCGACAACGGTTACGACGTCGACAGCACCGTCATCAGCGGGGTGGCCTCGGCCTACACGGCGAACCCGACGTTCCCCGAACAGTTCGCCCTGGCCAACACCGTCGGTCATCGCTGGATGTTCACCGACGCGGCCCAGCAGGTCGAGGGCACCGACGAATGGATCCTCGACCTCGGCCCGATGCTCGCCGACGAGTCGTTCCGCAAAACGCTGGGTAACGTCGGCGTCGCCACCCCCAACTCGCTGCCGGTCTCCGTATCGATCACCGATACCTGGCGGCCCGGTCAGCTCGAACGGGTGTCGACGTGGGGGCCGTGGGTGAGCATCGGCGCGAGCATCCTCACGGTGGTATTCGCCCTGTTGACGCTCACGGCGGCCCGCAGTCGCGGCAGAGCCCTTGCCGCCCTTGGTGTTTCCGCGCTCATCGTGGGCGCGGCGGGGTGGGCGGGCCTCGAGGTGGCGCGCCGCTCCGTCAATGGCGCGTTGAACCGGCTGTCGGGGGACCTGCGAGTGGTCGTCGATGTGATGGTGGCGCACGCCGAGGACAACCTGCACCACTGGCTGAACCTCACCCTGGCCGCAGGCGGAGTGCTGGTGCTGTTCGGCGTGCTCGTGGCGATGCTCGGCGGGTTACGGCGACGCGACGTTTAGCCAACCTCGGTATTGCTACCGTGAAACCCATGCCGTTCGTCACCGACATCGTGGGCCCCCAGCGGCCCGTCGAGATGTGGCCACCGCTGGTGGCGGGCGCACTGCGGCGGACCAGCACCATCGACACCCATCCCGATGGCGCTGCGGATTCCGATGTGGACCTGAGGGCGCGTGACGTCGTCGTCCGGCGCGGTGCGGTGGAGGTGCTCGACGAGATCGCCGTGCGCGCCCGTTTGGCCGACCGGGTCATCGAGACGATCGAGGCGGTCGCGGCGGGCGACGACCGGCTCGGTCGCCTCGTCGGTAAGCGGGTAGGTCCCGGATTCCGCTCCGCGGTAGATGAACTGCTACCAACGGACGTCCATGGCTCGACCCTGCTGCACCTGCTGCTCGACGACTGGGTCGGTGCGGCGCTGGTCTCCGGTTACGCACTGCAGTACGCGACGATCGTCGCGGGTACTGAGGAGAAGTTGCCGCCCGGCACCGCCGATCGCATGGCCGGTATCTGCGCGGGTTTCGCACCTGAGGCGTCGCTCGTGGGATACGCGCGACGCCTCGGCACCATCCCCTCGGTGCACGGACCGCAGGCCCCGCCGATCGACATCGACGGTGTGCACGCCGTCGAAACCCTTGGTGCACACGGCATGCGGCGATTACGGCGACTCGACCTGCACCCGCCGGAACAGGGTGTGGCACGCTACTCGGCCCGCTTTGATGCGCACTTCCGTGACTCCCATGTCGACGGCGACGGGGTCGAGACGATCGTGCACGAGTACACGCTCGCCGGCGCGGTCGACGTCGCGACGCGGACGATCACCGCGATCAGCGCGGACGTGCGTGTGCTGCCGTGGCAGGAATGCCCGGGCGCCATCGGCAGTGCGCAACGTGTGCAGGGGATGAGGCTCGCCGAGCTTCGCGACCGCGTCCGGCGAGAGTTCGTCGGCACCAGCACGTGCACGCATCTCAACGACACCCTGCGTGCGATCGCCGATCTCGACGCGCTCTTCGAGCTGCGTTCAGGGCTCGATGACGTGTGACGGGTCGGGGCGCTTCTCCGGCGGCGCCTGGCTGTAGTCGCCCCATGGACCGTCGCGCTGCTCGACGGCGGCCCGAACCCCCTGCGCGGCAGCGGTTTCGATGAAGGACAGCGCATCGGGGGTGTTGCGCATCAGCCCGTCGAGGATGCCGCCGAGGGTTTGGGTGGAGGCCAGGCCCATGTTCTCGTAAGCCTGGTTGACGATCAGCTTCTGCGCCTGAAGCTGCGACAGCGGGATCGCGGCCAGCCTGCCTGCGACCTCTTTGACGCGGGCCTCGAGGTTCTCAAACGGCACCGACTCGTTGATGAGTTCGACTGCGGCGGCTTCCTTTCCGGTCAGCGGCTCGCCGGTCAACGAGTGCCACTTCACCTTCGCCAGGCTCAGCCGGTACAGCCACATGCCGGTGAGGTAGGCACCCCACATGCGGGCGTAAGGAGTGCCGATCACCGCGTCGTCGCTGGCAATCACGATGTCGGCGCACAGCGCGTAGTCGCTCGCGCCGCCCACACACCAGCCGTGCACCTGGGCGATCACCGGCTTGGACGCCCGCCAGATCGCCATGAACTTCTGCGTGGGACCGGTTTCGCGCGCGCTGACCATGGCGAAGTCCTTGCCGGGGTCCCAACGGCCGTCGGTGTTCATCGCATCGCCCCAGTGTGCAAAACCACCGCCGAAGTCGTAGCCGCCGGAGAACGCGCGGCCGGCGCCACGCAGCACGATCACCTTGACGGCGGGATCACGCTCGGCCGCACCGATGGCCTTCTCGATCTCGTCGGGCATCGGCGGGACGATGGTGTTGAGGTGGTCGGGACGGTTGAGGGTGATGGTGGCGATGGGTGGCTCGGCGGCATAGAGCAAGGTCTCGAACTGCGGCCCGGATTCTGGCGGCGTCATGGCCCAAGTTTGGCAGAGAAGGCGCCGGCGCCGATTCTCGCGCCGAGCCGGTTCGCGCTTGATGGTGCACCCGCTCGCAACGCCGATTTAGGCTTGCCTCGCCTCTGACCAGCCAGAAGTGCTATGTTCAGCCTCTCCTAACTTCGAGGTGCTAATGAACCGGTATCTTGCCTGGGCAACCCCCATCGCCGTCGTCGGCCTGATCCTGTCCGGATGCTCGAACGAGAGCTCGTCTTCCGGCAGCGAGACGACGTCGGCCACTGGAACCGCGACCGAGACGACGAGCGCCGCTCCCGCAGTCGATCCCGCGGTACTCGACAAAGCGGCCGCCGACTACAAGGCCTACGCGCAGAGCAACATCGACGAACTTCAGCGCGTGGTCAAGGTCTTCACCGATGCCGTGCGCGCCGGAGACCTCAAGGCCGCCCAGGACGCGTACGCGCCTTCTCGCGCCCCGTGGGAACGCATCGAGCCGATTGCCGCCCTGGTCGAGGAGATCGACGGCAAGATCGACGCCCGCGTGGACGACTTCGCGGGCGTCGACGACCCGAAGTTCACCGGTTGGCACCGCCTCGAGTATCTGCTGTTCGAGAAGAACACCACCGAAGGCGCGGCGCCGTTCGCCGACCAGCTCGACAAGGACGTCGCCGACCTGAAGGCGCAGTTCCCGTCGATCGAAGTGAAGCCGATCGATGTGTCCACCGGCGCGGCGGAGCTGGTCGAAGAGGTGTCCGAGGGCAAGATCACCGGCGAGGAGGACCGCTACTCCAAGACCGACCTGTGGGACTTCGACGCCAACATGCAGGGCTCGCGCGACGCCGTCAACACGTTGAGCGCCGCTCTGGTACAAGCCGATCCGGCTCTGCTGGGCAAGATCGAAGCGGGGCTCAACTCCGTGTTCGACACGATGCGGCCGTTGCGCCGCGGTGACGGCTGGGTGTTGTTCTGCACCGAGAACGACCCCTACCCGTCGCCGCGCTGCCCCGAGGTCACCGTGACACCGGACGTCATCGACAAGCTCAAGGCCGAACTCGCCGGGTTGTCGGAGAACCTGTCGCAGGTGTCGGGAGTGCTGAAACTGAAGTGAGCGAAGGCCGCTCGGGGCTGTCGCGCCGGGGCTTCATCACCGGCGCGCTGGGCACGGGTGCCGCGGTGGGTGCCGGTGCCGCCCTCGCCGGATGCTCGAAGGATGATGCCGCTCCGCCTGCTGCCGCGGGGACGCTCGTCCCGTTCGAGGGCGCCCACCAGACCGGCATCACCGCGCTGCCCATCCCCGAACAGGGATTGATCGCCTCGTTCAACGTGCTGTCGAAGGATCGCGACGGCCTCAAGCGCGCACTCCAGGAACTCACCGAAGAGATCCGCGGGCTGATGGCGGGCAAGCCGCCCGAGGTGCGCGACCCGGAATACCCGCCCGTCGACTCGGGCATCCTCGGCGAGCAGCCTCCGGCAGACAACTTGTCGGTGGTGGTCGGTGTGGGCGCGTCGCTGTTCGACGATCGGTTCGGGCTCGCGGACCGCAAGCCCAAGGAACTGGTCACGATGCCGTTTCTGGCCAACGACCGGCTGGATCCCAAACTGTCGCACGGTGATCTGTCGATCGTGATCGAGGCCGGGCACAACGACACGGTCATCTTCGCGCTGCGTCAGCTGATGCGCCGCACGCGCAGCGATCTGGTGATGCGGTGGATGGTCGACGGATACGCCAGGGGCATCGGCGCCGGGCAGGCCTCAGAGGCGGCGACTCCTCGAAACCTGTTGGGCTTCAAGGATGGGACGGCCAACCTCGATGTCGACGACGGCGCCGTGATGGACCGCCACGTCTGGGTCGGCCCGCAGGACGGTGAACCGGAGTGGGCGGTCGGCGGTTCCTATCAGGCGATCCGCATCATCCGCATGTTCGTCGAGTTCTGGGACCGCACCCAACTCGTCGAGCAGGAGGCGCTGATCGGGCGCAGCAAGGTCAGCGGCGCGCCGCTCGGGCTCAGCGGTGAGTTCACCGACCCCGATTACCCAGAAGACCCAGACGGCAAGCGAATTCCGCTCACGGCCCACATCCGGTTGGCCAACCCGCGAACGCCGGAGACAGACGAGAACCTGATCCTGCGGAGGGGCTTCAACTACTCCCGGGGTTTCGACGGCGCGGGCCGACTGGACCAGGGTTTGGCCTTCATCGCCTATCAGCGCAGCCTGGAGAAGGGGTTCCTGACGGTGCAGCGCCGCCTGGCAGGGGAACCGCTCGAGGAGTACATCCTGCCGGTCGGCGGCGGCTTCTTCTTCATCTTGCCGGGCGTCACCGGTCCCGACCGGTTCCTCGGCGATCAGCTGTTCAGCTGAGCATCGACCACAGGAACTCGTAGATCAGCGCTGACCGGAATGCGGTCTGGGCGTTATCGGCCGCGCCGGCGTGTCCGCCCTCGATGTTCTCGTAGTAGTGGACCGGATGGCCCGCATCCTCGAGGGCCGCGGTCATCTTGCGCGCGTGGCCCGGATGTACGCGGTCGTCGCGCGTCGACGTGGTGATGAGAACGGGCGGGTACCGGCGATCCGCCGAGATATTCTGGTACGGCGAGTATTTCGAGATGAACTCCCAATCGTCGGGATCGTCGGGATCCCCGTACTCGGCCATCCAGGAGGCCCCCGCGAGCAGCAGGTGGAACCGTCGCATGTCCAATAGCGGCACACTGCACACCAGCGCGCCGAACAGTTCCGGGTAGCGTGTCAGCATTACGCCCATCAACAGGCCGCCGTTGCTTCCGCCCTGCGCGCCGAGCTGCTCGACTGTGGTGATACCGCGCGCCACGAGATCGCGTGCCACAGCGGCGAAGTCCTCGTAGACGAGATGCCGGTTCTCACGCATCGCCTGTGTGTGCCACGTCGGCCCGTACTCCCCTCCACCGCGAATGTTCGCCAACACGTACGTGCCACCCCGGCTCAACCACAACCGGCCCAACACACCGGCGTAGCTTGGCGTGTTGGCCACCTCGAAGCCGCCGTATCCGCCCAACAGCGTGGGGCTCGGCGCATGATTGTGGCGATGCCCCACAACGAAATACGGGATCGTGGTGCCGTCATCGGACGCCACAAAGAACTGCTCGACCTCAAGGTCGGCGGCGTCGAAGAACGACGGCGCGCGTTTGACCTCTGCGACGGCGTCACCGGCCACGCCCCATAACAGCCGCGACGGGGTGTCGAAACCGCTGGAGTCGACGAAGATCTCGTCGCCGTATTCGTCGGCGTCGACCAATACCGTATTGGTGTTCGGCGGGATCCCTGCAATCTCGGCTCGCCGCCATGCTCCCGGTGTCACGACCTCGACGTGGCTGATCACATCGACGAGCGTGACGAGGATCAGGCGTTCACGTGTCCACGCGTAGTCGTCCAGGCTGGAGTGCTCGTCGGGTTCGAACACCACGTGCAGATCCCGCGCGCCATCCAGATATTCGACGTAGTTCGCGGCAAGCAGGGAACCGGCGCGATACGTCGTCGACCCGACTGTCCACTCCGCGCGCGGCCGGATCAACAGCCACTCGCGGTGCACGGAGATCCCGGCATCGGTTGGCACGTCGATGGGTATCAGCGTTTCGCCGCGCAACTCGTAACGCTCGCGGTTGAAGAAGTCGAACGCCCGCGTGATCAGCAACCGTTCGAATCCCGGTGTCGCGTCGTAGCCGCATCCCACGCTGACGTCGGCGATCTCACCCTCGAACAGGGTCTGCGCATCGGCGAGCGGTTGCCCGCGCCGCCAGCGCTTCACGATCCGGGGGTAACCGGAGTCGGTCAACGAACCCGGTCCGAAGTCGGTGCCGACCAGCACGGTATCGCGGTCCTGCCACGTGACGCTCGACTTGGCCTCGGGAAGCGCGAAACCGTCCGCGACGAACTGCCTTGCGGCCATGTCGAATTCGCGAACAACGGTGGCGTCGGCGCCGCCGCGGGACAGTTCGACGAGCGCGAGGGAGAAGTCCGGTTCGAGCACGTCGGCGCCGGCCCACACCCAGTTGTCGTCGTCTTGGTCGGCGAGCGCGTCGACATCGATCAGGACGTCCCACTCCGGCTGCTCGCTGCGGTAGCTGTCCAGCGTCGTGCGCCGCCACAGACCCCGCGGGTGGTCCGCGTCGCGCCAGAAGTTGTACAGGTGATCACCGCGCCTACGGACGTAGGGGATGCGGGCGTCGGTGTCGAGTACCTCCAGCGCCTCGCGCCGCATCTGCTCGAACCTCTCACTGCCGAAGCGCGCGACCGTCGGCTCGTTGTGCTTGCGCACCCAGTCCAACGCATCATCACCGGTGATGTCCTCGAGCCACAGATACGGGTCCTCATCCACGCGCCCATTGTCGCGGTCCGGCGCCCGACCGGTTCAGCCGGTGTTGCCGTGCCGGGTATGACGCCGTTTTCCGGCTCGCTTTGCGGCAGAGTTAATTTTCTGCCGGAATGCCCCGCGCCAGCGGCCGCGGTGAGTGATCATGACGTGGTCACCTTTCGTCTTGCCGAAGGAGGTCGTCATGGCCGACCCACAGATCGTCGACACCGACGAGGCTCGAGAAGAAGAGGTTCAGCAGGAAATCGACCTGCTGCCATCCTGATGACTGACGACTCATCGACGGCTCGACACGTCGGTGAGATCGAAGAACTCGGCTACACCGTCGTCAGGGGAGTCCTCGACGACGCCGCGGTCGACGGCTACCTGAGCGATACGCGTCGGCTCGAGCGCGAACTGCCGACGGTGATCGCCAACTCGAACACCGTCGTGAAAGGCTTTCCCCGCCCGGGACAGAAGCCGCTCAACGGCGCCGATCACGACTGGGTGCGGATCGACAACCTGCTGCTACACGGCGCCCGATACGAGGCGCTCCCGACCAACCCACGGTTGTTGCCGATCATCGAGGGTGTGCTCGGTCGGGACTGTCTGCTGTCCTGGTTCATGACGAGCAACCAGCTGCCAGGAGCGGTCGAGCAGCGGTTGCACTGCGACGACGAGATGTATCCGATTCCGCGGCCCCACCAACCGCTGCTCTGCAACGCGCTGATCGCGCTCTGCGACTTCACCGATGAGAACGGCGCGACCCGCGTTGTGCCGGGCACCCACCGGCTGGCAGCGATGCCGTCGGAGCCCTATCCACCGAGCACGCCGGTGGAGATGGCCGCCGGTGACGCGCTGGTGTGGAACGGCGGCCTGTGGCATACGGCCGGCGCCAACCGGACGAACAAACCGCGTCCCGCCCTCACCGTCAACTACTGCGCGGGGTTCCTTCGCCAACAGATCAACCAGCAGCTGAGCATTCCTCGCGAATTGGTGCGACGGCTGGATCCACGACTCCGCGAACTGATCGGCTACGGCTTGTTCGCGGGGAAGATGGGCCGGATCGATTGGCGCCCGCCGGCCGACTACCTGGGATCTGAAGAGCATCCGTTCCTCGACTCGGTTCGCGACCGTCTGGAGCGGCCGCTCACGATCTGAGGGCCGGCTGTTCGGGCAGCCGCAAGGCGATGATCAGTGCGACGGCCGTGATGGCCGCGGCGACCGCGATGGTCGCCTGCGCGCCTGTCGAGAGTGCCGTCGCGAGCGCGGACGTATCGGCCGAGGGCGTCAGTCGCGAGTGCGACGGCACCGCCGCGTCCAGCGCCGACCGGCCGGCCACACCGCTGAAGACGGCCGTGAGAATCCCCGCGCCAAGCGCGCCGGCCAGAAGTCGCAGCGCGCTCTGAACCCCACCGGCAACCGCTGAGTCCTGTTCCGGTACTTCGTAATACGATATATTCACCAGTCGCGCGTATGCGACACCCCAGGCCACGCCGTAGGCGACCAGCACCGCTCCCACGGCGGCCAGCGGCGTCTTCGAGGAGAGCAGGGCGATCAGGCCGAGCAACAGAAGCGGCAAAGCCGCAAGGGCGTATCGGGCCACCGTGCGGTCATCGAGTCGCCGAGCAAGCGCAGCCGCGGCCGGGCCGCTGAGCACCGCGCCCGCGCCGTAGCAGGCCAGCACGACGCCCACACCCCATTGGCCCGCGCCGAGGACGAATCCCAGGACCAGTGGTAGGGCCAGCTGGAATCCGGTGTCGCCGATGGACATGAACGCGGAACTGAACGTGGCCAGGCGAAAAGACCGGTACCGGAACAGGTGTGGCGGGGTAATGGGTTCTCGTCGCCGACGGATCCGCCTGCACTGCGCCGCGGCGAAGGCGGCGGCCGCGATCGTGACTCCGAAAAGCCCCGCGGCCGTGCGTACTTGGTCGTCGTAGCCGCCGCCTCCGAGGTCTACGGCCAGCGCAAGGCTGCCCGCACTTGCCGCCAACAGGAGTGCACCCCAGACGTCGATGTCGGCGAGACGCTTACGGGGGTTCTCGGCCAAGGTGGCGGCGATGCCCACCGCGGCAAGCACGCCAAGTAGCGCCGACCCGAAAAACGCCCAGCGCCAACTGATCGCGGTGGCCGCCGCCGCGCCCCCGACAAGAGGTCCTATCACCGCCGCCAGTCCGATCGCCGCCGCCCACAAGCCGAAGGCGCGCTCACGCTGCGGCCCGCGTTGCGCGAACAGCGTGTTGAGCACGCCGAGACCGTTGGGCAGAGTCGCCGCCAACGCCAATCCGGACAGCACGCGCCCGGCGAAGAAGGACGGCAGATCCCAGGCGATGCCGCTGAGCACGCTTCCCGCGATGAACAGGGCGGTGGAGACGAGCAGCACTAAGCGTCGTCCGAGAACGTCACCAAGCCTGCCGAACAGGACCATGAATGCCGCCGCTGCGGCGAAGTACGCCGTGAACGCCAAGCCCAGATCGGCCACGGACAAACCGAGATCGCGCACCAGCGACGGGATGACAGCGTCGGCGATCGTGAAGTCGCTGATCGCCAACGTCACCGCCAGCAACACGAACCCGTAGCTTGTCGAGGGCCGCGAACCGGGCGCGCGGTGTTCGACCGTCGGTGACGGATCCACGCGACCATTGTGGAGGTCGCGAGGCACGGTAGGGGCACGCTGGCGCACCGATGTGATCGCGAGCACAATCGGCCATGATGCGAAAGACCGACCGCCATCGACCCGTCGCCTTCGCCGATGGCGACCGGCCGTCACAGGTCTCGTCAGATGTCTCAACGAGGAGGACACGATGACCGTTTACGCCCGCCCGGGTGCCGCCGACGCCCTGATGTCGTTCGAGTCGCGCTACGGCAATTTCATCGGCGGAGAATGGGTGCCGCCGGCGTCCGGGGAGTACTTCGAGAACCCGACGCCGGTGACGGGCCAGCCGTTCTGTGAGGTGCCGCGATCCAACGAAACCGATATCGAGGCAGCGCTGGACGCCGCACACGGCGCGGCCACCGCATGGGGCAAGACGGCCGCGGGCGAGCGCGCCGTCATCCTCAACAAGATCGCCGACCGTATCGAGGCCAACCTCGAGTCGCTGGCGCTCGCGGAGTCGTGGGACAACGGCAAGCCCATTCGCGAGACGCTCAACGCCGACCTCCCACTGGCCGTCGACCACTTCCGCTACTTCGCCGGAGCGATCCGGGCGCAGGAGGGATCGCTGTCCCAGATCGACGACGACACCGTCGCCTACCACTTCCACGAGCCGCTCGGCGTCGTCGGGCAGATCATCCCGTGGAACTTCCCGATCCTGATGGCGACGTGGAAGCTGGCGCCCGCGTTGGCCGCCGGGAACGCCGTCGTGCTGAAACCGGCCGAGCAGACGCCGGCCTCGATTCTGTATCTGATGAGCCTGATCGGCGACCTGCTGCCCGCCGGTGTGCTCAACGTCGTCAACGGTTTCGGTTTCGAAGCGGGTAAACCGCTGGCGTCGAGCAACCGCATCGCCAAGATCGCGTTCACCGGCGAGACCACCACCGGCCGGCTGATCATGCAGTACGCGTCCCAGAACCTGATTCCGGTGACGCTGGAGCTCGGCGGCAAGAGCCCCAACATCTTCTTCTCCGACGTGATGGCCGCCGCCGACGATTACCAGGACAAGGCGCTCGAAGGTTTCACGATGTTCGCCCTCAACCAGGGCGAGGTGTGCACATGCCCGTCGCGCAGCCTGATCCAGGCCGACATCTACGACGAGTTCCTGGAGTTGGCCGCGATCCGCACGAAGGCCGTGCGACAGGGCGATCCGCTGGACACCGAGACGATGATCGGGTCGCAGGCCTCCAACGACCAGCTCGAAAAGGTGTTGTCCTACATCGCGATCGGTAAAGACGAAGGCGCCCGCGTCGTCACTGGCGGTGAGCGCGCCGAACTCGGCGGCGACCTGTCCGGCGGCTACTACGTGCAGCCGACGATCTTCGAGGGCAACAACAAGATGCGGATCTTCCAGGAGGAGATCTTCGGGCCCGTCGTCGCGGTCACCTCGTTCACCGATTACGACGACGCGATCGCCATCGCCAACGACACCCTGTACGGGTTGGGCGCCGGCGTGTGGAGTCGCGACGGCAACACCGCCTACCGCGCCGGCCGCGATATCAAGGCGGGTCGGGTGTGGACGAACTGCTACCACGCCTACCCGGCGCACGCCGCCTTCGGCGGATACAAGCAGTCCGGCATCGGCCGCGAGAACCACAGGATGATGCTCGACCACTACCAGCAGACCAAGAACCTGCTGGTGTCCTACAGCAACAAAGCGCAGGGATTCTTCTGACGAGCGCTTGCGCGAGGAGGCGAGGGTTCTGACGATGCCCGGGCGCGAACGTGGGTTACCCGCACACCAAACTCGACTTTCGCGTGCGGGTAACCCACGTTCGGCGCAACAGGAACCACCCCCGCGGGCGCTGATCACCGCCGCGGCCGCGGACCTGCTGGCCCGACTGCATGACAAGCACGGCGCGCTGATGTTTCACCAGTCCGGCGGCTGCTGCGACGGGTCGTCGCCGATGTGCTACCCCGACGGGGAGTTCATCGTGGGCGACCGCGACGTGCTGCTCGCGGTGCTCGACGTCGGCGACGGGGTACCGGTGTGGATCTCGGGCTCGCAGTTCGAGGCGTGGAAGCACACCCAACTCGTGATCGACATGGTCCCGGGCCGCGGCGGCGGATTCAGCGTCGAAGCCCCCGAAGGGGTGCGGTTCTTGAGCCGGGGCCGGGCGTTCACCGAGGCAGAGATGCAGGCACTGGCCGCCACACCGCCTGTGACCGGGGCGGATTTCGAACGGGGCGTCCGTCCGCGACCGTCGGACACGCATATCGTCGGTAACCCAATCGATGCCTGTCCGATACCTGACGCGCCGGGCGGGTGAGCGGGGCTAAGCCGTTGTCCGCGTAGCCTTTCAGGCGTGATACCGCTTCCCCGTGCATGGGTGCTGACCAGCGCGTTGCTGGTCGGTACGGCAGTGGGGCTGATCCTGGGGGTCGCTGCCACGCTGGTGATCGACGCGCCCATCCGGCCCGACGTCGTCGTGGCGCTCGTCGTCGGCGTACCCGCCGCGCTCGGCATGCTGGCGATCCTGGTGTCGGGTCGGCGGTGGGTGACGACCGCAGGCGCCTTCCTGCTCGGCGTCGCGCCCGGGTGGTTCGGGGTGCTGGTCGCGATCCAGGCGGTGCACGGTGCCTGAGACAACCGAAACGCTGCCCGGCGACCCGACGGAGCCCTACACCCCGACATTCACCACCGGTGAATTCCAGGCGGTGATGGGAACGACGGCCGTCGCCGAGCATCCGTCGCAGCCGGTACCGATCCCGGCACAGCCCGTCGTGGTTCCCGGCAACTACCCCTATCTCAAGCGCTGGATGTTCGTGCTCGTCGTCGCGGGCGTCTGGGCGCTCGCCGCGTTGGCGGGATGGGGTCTGTACCACTGGTGGTACCACTCGATGGACAAGACGGCCCCGGTGTTCGTCGCGCTGGTCTTCGTGGTCACGGCCACGGTGGCCGGTCTGCTTCTCGCGATGGTGCCCGACAGGCCCGTGGTGTCCGCGCTCGCGCTCGCGCTGATGTCGGCGCCGTTCGGAGCGGTCGCGGGGGCCGCGGTACTGCACGGTCTTTACTTCTGCGAGTGGGCCACCCGGTGTTTCGCAGGGGTGATCCCCTACTGAGTTGTCTCAGCGGCCGGTCGGTTCCCATGTCCGCATGGCCGCGTCGAGGCCCTGATCGTCCAACGCGCGCACCGGCAACGGTTCGTTGTCGTCGCCAGAACGCATACCGTCCAACAGGATCCCGACGTAGCGACGCCACAGATCGGTGTCGACGTGTCCGGCGAACTCGCTGACCATTCCGGCGAGCAGGCTGAGCAGAGGCAGGTCGGTGTGCGAGATGTCCGAGCGCAGACGGCCGTCGGTCTGCGCTCGTTTGACGACTTGCACCGCCACCGGGTGAAGGCGTTCCTGTGCCGCCACCACGCGGGCACCGCCGTAGGCTTTGCTGAACGCGATTTCTCGCAAGCCCCGGTCGGTAGCGGTCATCGCGCACAGCTGCTCGACGAACCACACGAAGCCCTCCCACGGATCGTTGTGCTCCAGCGCGGTTTCCGCCAACGCGGTCATCTGGTCCAGGCCGTCGACGAAGATCGCCTCGAGCAGTTCGTCTTTGGTCGCGAACCGTCGATACACCGTTCCCACTCCCACCCCTGCGTACCGGGCGACGTCATTGAGGTTGGGCTCCAAACCTTTTGATGCGAACAACTCACGGGCCGCTTTCAGAACGCGTGTGCGGTTGCGTTCAGCGTCTTTGCGCAGGGGGCGACAACCCAGCCGCGGCGACTCCGTCTCACCCACATCCATCCGGCCGAGTGTAATGCGGTCCACAGTAAAGCGGATTGACCTTGTCCGCTTCGTTCGTTAGCTTGGCTGACTAGCACTGCGCCCCTTGAGCCCGGGGTGGTCACAACGCCGGAAGGCCCGCACATTGACTCCCGTCGATCGATTTCCCGCACTGCTCGTGCGCGCTGATGCCGACCCGGGGGAGCGCCGGTCATGAAGCTGGTGACGCGCGTCTGGCTCCCCGTCATGATCGTGATCGCCGCGACTGCGGGCGTTCTCGCGGTGTCGCACTTCCGGGGCATCTTCGGTGCCGAACCCGCTCTGAAGACCCCGATCGGTGCCGACACCGCGGAGAAGTTCATCCCGAAGGTGGTCACCTATGAGGTCTTCGGTACGGGCAACGCCGTGGTCAACTACCTCGATCTCGACGGAAAGCCGGTGCGCGCCGGAACCGTGAGCCTGCCGTGGTCGCTGACGTTGGAGACCACAGCGCCGTCGGTAGCGCCGAACATCATCGCCCAGACCGACGGCCAGTCCATCGGCTGCCGCATCACCGTGGACGACGAACTCAAGGATGAGAAGACGGCTCAGGGTGTGAACGCCCAGACGTTCTGTCTGGTGAAGTCCGCATGAGTGCACCGGTCGACGACGCGCCGACGAACCCCAACCCGATCGCCCGGCCGAAACGTCCGTGGCTTCCGCGGTTGATCCGCATGTTCGCTCTGCCGATCATCGTGGGCTGGGTCGTCATCATCGGCTTCCTCAACACCGCGGTGCCGCAGCTCGAAGTGGTCGGCAAGCAGCGCGCGGTGTCGATGAGCCCGCAGGATGCGCCGTCGATGATCGCGATGAAGCGCGTCGGCACAACGTTCGAGGAATACGACACCAGCAGCTCGGTCATGGTCGTGCTCGAGGGCGAGAAGAAGCTGGGTGTCGAGGCGCTGGAGTTCTACGAACAGATGGTGCGTGATCTGCGCGCCGACACCGCACACGTGCAGTATGTGCAGGACCTGTGGTCCGACTCGTTCACCGCCGCGGGCGCGCAGAGCGTCGACGGCAAGGCCGCTTACACCCAGGTGTACATCGCCGGCGACCAGGGCGAGAGGTTGGCCAACGAGTCGGTGCGCGCCGTGCGGGACATCGTCGCCAAACACCCGACACCGCCGGGCGTCGGGGTTTACGTCACCGGGGCGGCGGCGACGACGACCGACCAGAACGCCGTCGGCGACAAGAGCATGCGGACCATCGAGATGCTCACCTTTGGCGTCATCGTCGTCATGCTGTTGGTGATCTACCGGTCCGTCGCCACAACGCTGGTGCTGCTCGGCATGCTCGCGATGGGATTGCTCGGCAACCGCGGGTTGATCTCATTTCTGGGCTACCACAACGTCTTTGGACTGACGACCTTCGCCACCAACCTGGTGGTCACCCTGACCATCGCCACCGCCGTCGACTACGGGATCTTTCTGGTCGGCCGGTACCAGGAGGCCCGCCGATCCGGTGAGGACCGAGAATCGGCGTACTACACGATGTTTCACGGGACCGCCCACGTCGTGGCGGCGTCCGGGTTGACCATCGCGGGCGCCACCTTCTGCCTGAACTTCACCCGGCTGCCCTACTTCCAGAGCATGGGCTATCCGATGGCCGCGGCGATGGTGTTCGGCATCGTGGTGGCCTTGACGTTCGGCCCCGCGTTGATCTCGGTGGTCAGCCGCTTCGGCCGCGTACTCGAACCCAAGGGCAAATCATCGACCCGGGCGTGGCGGAGGATCGGCACCTCGACCGTCCGCTGGCCCGGTGCGTTCGTGGTGGTGGCCGTCGCGGCCTGCCTGGTCGGCTTGCTCGCGCTGCCCAGCTACCACACGAGCTACAACGACCGGCTGTATCTGCCCGACGACATCTCGGCGAACGTCGGTTACGCGGCGGCGACCCGCCACTTCTCCGAGGCCCGGATGAACCCGGACGTGCTGATGGTCGAGACCGACCGCGACCTGCGCAACCCGGCAGGGTTCCTGATGATCGACAAGATCGCGAAAGCCTTGGCCGATGTCGAGGGAATCGCCCAGGTGCAGGCGATCACCCGGCCCGACGGCAAGCCGATCGAACACACGACGATCCCCTACATGATCGGCCAGCAAGGTGTCGGCCAGCTCATGTCCAACGACTACCAGCAGGGCGTCATCGACAACATCATGGCCCAGGCCGACGAGATGGCCCACACCATCGAGTCGATGGAGAAGATGAACTCGATCACCCGTGAACTGTCCGTGGTGTCGCGGAGTATGGCCGACAAGATGACCGACACGTCGCTGACCGTGCAGGAAGTGCGCGACAACATCGCCAACTTCGATGACTTCTTCCGCCCCGTGCGCAACTACTTCTACTGGGAGCCACACTGTTTCAACATCCCGGTCTGCTGGTCGCTGCGTTCCATCTTCAACAGCCTCGACGGCATCTCGACCATGTCCGACGACTTCCAGGCGATGGTTCCTGACATCAACCGGATGGCCGACCTGACGCTGGAGATGACCGCCGTGATGCCGGGGATGATCCAGTCGATGAAGAACCAGCGCCAGATGATGCTGAACCAGTATCAGGTTCAGAAGGCGCAGCAGGACCAGACCATGGAGCAGCAGGAAGACAGTGCGGCGATGGGGGAGGCGTTCGACGAAGCCCTCAACGACGACTCCTTCTACGTTCCGCCGGAAGCGTTCACGAACGCCGACTTCATCCGCGGCATGGACCTGATGATGTCGCCGGACGGGCACGCCGTCCGGTTCACCATCATCCACCAGGGCGATCCGCTGACCGAGGACGGCATTTCGCGGATCGAACCGCTGAAGAAGGCCGCGGCGGCGGCGATCAAGGGCACGCCGCTGGAAGGTTCCTGGGTCTACGTCGGCGGCGCCGCGGCGATGTTCGACGACATGCAGCAGGGCGCCGATTACGACCTGCTGATCGCGGTCACAGCGGCGCTCCTGCTGATCCTCGTCATCATGATGGTCATCACCCGAGCGCTGGTTGCCGCCCTGGTCATCGTCGGAACCGTGGCGCTCAGCCTGGGCACCGCGTTCGGGATGTCAGTGGTGCTGTGGCAGCACATCATCGGCATCCCCCTGCACTGGATGGTCCTGCCGATGGCGATCATCGTGCTGGTGGCCGTCGGCGCGGACTACAACCTGCTGCTGGTGTCGCGAATGAAGGAGGAAGTCCACGCCGGACTGCGCACCGGAACCATCCGCGCCATGGCGGGCAGCGGGCCCGTCGTCACCGCCGCCGGGTTGGTGTTCGCGTTCACCATGGCGACGATGGCGGTCAGCGACCTGATCGTCATCGGCCAGGTCGGCACGACGATCGCGCTGGGCCTGATGTTCGACACGTTCGTAATCAGGGGATTGATGACGCCGTCGGTGGCCACGCTGCTCGGACGGTGGTTCTGGTGGCCGCTGCAGGTGCGCCAGCGTCCGCGCCCGGCGCCGTGGCCCCAGCCGATCCAACGCGATCCCGCGGGACATGGCGGACCGTTCGCCGATGCCCATTAGTGTGGGGGCGTGACCCACTATGACGTCGTCGTTCTCGGAGCAGGTCCCGGCGGGTACGTCGCGGCCATCCGGGCCGCGCAGCTCGGACTGAACACCGCCATCGTCGAGCCCAAGTATTGGGGCGGCGTGTGCCTCAACGTCGGGTGCATCCCGTCCAAAGCGTTGCTGCGTAACGCGGAGCTCGCGCACATCTTCACCAAGGAAGCCAAGCAGTTCGGCATCAACGGAGAGGCGACGTTCGACTACGGCGTCGCCTTCGACCGCAGCCGCAAGATCGCCGACGGGCGCGTCGCCGGCGTGCACTACTTGATGAAGAAGAACAAGATCACCGAGATCCACGGCTACGGCAAATTCAAAGACGATCACACACTCGAGGTCGATCTGAACGAAGGCGGCACCGAGGCAGTCGAGTTCGACAACATCATCATCGCGACCGGTAGCAGCACCCGCCTGGTGCCCGGCACGTCCCTGTCCGAAAACGTGGTCACCTACGAAGAACTCATCATGACGCGCGAGTTGCCCTCCTCGATCGTGATCGCCGGCGCCGGTGCCATCGGCATGGAGTTCGGCTACGTGATGAAGAACTACGGCGTCGACGTCACGATCGTCGAGTTCCTGCCCCGCGCGCTGCCCAACGAGGACGCCGACGTCTCCAAGGAGATCGAAAAGCAGTTCAAGAAGCTCGGTGTCAAGGTGCTGACCGGCACCAAGGTCGAATCGATCAAAGACAGCGGCGGCGACGTCACCGTGTCCGTCAGCAAAGACGGCAAGTCCGAGGACATCAAAGCCGAAAAGGTGCTCCAGGCAATCGGTTTCGCGCCCAACCTCGAAGGCTACGGGCTCGACAACACGGGCGTCGGAATCACCGAGCGCAAGGCGATCGACATCGACGACTACATGCGCACCAACGTGCCGCACATCTACGCGATCGGCGACGTGACAGGCAAGTTGCAGCTGGCGCACGTGGCCGAGGCGCAGGGCGTCATCGCAGCCGAAACCATCGCAGGCGCAGAGACGTTGCCGCTCGGGGACTACCGGATGCTGCCGCGCGCGACGTTCTGTCAGCCGCAGGTCGCCAGCTTCGGGCTCACCGAGGAGCAGGCCCGCGAAGAGGGGTACGACGTCAAGGTCGCCAAGTTCCCGTTCACCGCCAACGCCAAGGCGCACGGTGCCGGCGATCCCAGCGGCTTTGTCAAGCTGATCGCCGATGGCAAGTACGGCGAGCTGATCGGCGGCCACCTGATCGGCCACGACGTGTCCGAACTTCTGCCCGAGCTGACGCTGGCCCAGAAGTGGGACCTCACCGCCACCGAACTGGCGCGCAACGTCCACACGCACCCGACCATGTCCGAGGCCCTGCAGGAATGCTTCCACGGATTGCTCGGCCACATGATCAACTTCTGAGCCGGGTCCACACAGCAGCGTGGTTCAGACAACCAACACGGCGAGGGCACTCTGGGTCGCCGGCATCGGTGGCTTGGTGATCGGCCATATCCTCTGGCTGGCCGGAATATCCTTCGCCACCTCGACCTCCGATGTCAGCACCTGGGTGCTGGTGGTGGCAGCGGTGTCGTTTGTCGTGGGCGGCGCGGTCGGCTGGCTGGGCTGGCGGGCGTATCAGCGCAGAAGCGAGGTGTGGGCGGCGTTCCTGTGCGCGCTGCCGGTCTCGCCGGTGCTGCTGTCGATGATCGTCCTCGGTATCACGTATCTCTAGCGCGCCGTTTGTGAACCTGCCGACGTTGACGGGCCGATGAGTGTCGTCAGATTCACACTCGAGCGCTAGTCCGGGAAGTCCAGCGGCACTTTCAAAGTGGTGATCGTGGCTGCCAGACCGTCGTACTGGGCGGCCAGCATGCAGAACTCGATCAGCTGCGGTTTGGTGAGGTGCCTGGCCAACACGGCCCAGGTCTCGGGTGAGACGCCGCGGGTCACGACGAACTCGTCGGTGGCGGTGATCAACGCGCGCTGGCGGTCGGTCAGCCCTTCGGCGTCGGGACCCTCGAAGATCTTCTTCTGCACGTCCGGGCCGAGCCCCCGGGTGCGGGCCAAGCGGCGGTGCTGCTGCAGTTCGTATTCGCAGTCCCGGAGATGCCCGACCCGCAGGATGACGGTTTCAGCGTCCTGCACCGACAGCTTGCTCAGCATGCCGAGCAGCACCCCGCTGTACGGCAGCCACGCCAGGAACAGAAGCCGGTGTTGGCCAAGCACATTGAACAGACTGAAGCGGGGCGCCCTGATCGCGCGGGCGCCGAGCTTGGCGATGGCCCAGTTCAGCGGGCCGAGTTCCTTGAATCCACCGGGCGCGATACGTGCCGACTCGGGTGCGCTCATCACAGCGAGTCTACGTGTGGTCGCCGAATCAAGGTCGACGTACCAGATAGGGCGAGACCGTGCTGCGGTGCTCGTCGATGTCGAGCGCACGGCCGAGGGCGGGGAAGGCGCGCTGCGGACAGTTGTCGCGTTCGCAGACCCGGCAACCGGCGCCGATCGGCGTCGACACCTCCCCGGACAGGTCGAGCCCCTCCGAATACACCAGCCGGTGGGCGTGGCGCAGCTCGCAGCCCAGGCCGATGGCGAACGTCTTACCCGGCTGGCCGTAGCGCTGCGCACGCCGTTCGACGGTGCGGGCCACCCACAGGTAGTTGCGCCCGTCGGGCATCTGCGCGACCTGCACTCCGATCTTGCCGGGGTTGGCGAATGTCTCGTAGACGTTCCACAACGGGCACGTACCTCCGCTGGAGGAGAAGTGGAAACCGGTGGCGGACTGGCGTTTTGACATATTGCCCGCGCGGTCGACGCGAACGAAGGACAGCGGCACACCGCGCATCGACGGCCGCTGCAGGGTCGACAGCCGGTGGGCGATCGTCTCGTAGCTGACCGAGTAGAACGCCGAAAGCCGCTCGACGTCGTAGCGGAAGTTCTCCGCGACATCGTGAAACTGCGCGTACGGCAACACCATTGCGGCGGCGAAGTAGTTGGCCAGGCCCAGTCGCGCCAGCCGCGTCGACTCGTCGCTGGTGAACTTGCCCTCGTCGACGAGCTTGTCGATGAGGTCGCCGAATTCCAGATACGCCAGTTCGACGGCCATCTTGAACACGGTCTGCCCGGATGAGAGGTGGTTGTTGAGCTCGAGTGTCTTGGTCTCGGGGCTGTAGCGGTGCAGCACTGATTCGCCGAGGTCCATGCGGTGGACGATGCGCACGCCGTGCACCATCGTCAGTCGGTCCGACAGTTGGCGGGCGAGTTCCGAGCGGTGCATCGGCATGCGGATGGTGAGGTCTTCGGCCGCGGTGTCGAGTTCGTGCAGATAGTTCTGTCGTTGGTAGAAGTAGTCGCGCACCTCCTCGTGGGGCATGGTGATCGCACCCGAGCCCGAGCTGAAGCCGCCGCCTGCGGCGAACCTGTCCTCGGTGGCCGCCGCCAGTCGGGTGGTGGTCAGCTGGTAGCGCCGGTGGAGGTTGACCATCGCGCGGGCGAGGTTGGGGTGCGCGGCGACCATGTCCGCGATCTCGGCCAGGTCGACGTTGATGTCGAGGTCGCGGTCGAGCGTGACCTCGCGTAGCTCCGCGACCAGACGGGTGTCGTCCTCGGAGGCGAAGAACGTCGCGTCGACGCCGAACACCTCGGTGATTCGCAGCAGGACGGCCACGGTCAGCGGCCGAACGTCATGCTCGATCTGATTGAGGTAGCTCGGCGAGATGTCGAGCATCTGGGCAAGCGCCGCCTGGCTGAAGCCACGCTCGCTTCGAAGTTGCCGAACCCGTGAGCCGACAAACGTTTTCGCCACGTCAGCCAGCGTAGCAACGGTGCGAAGGCGCGCTTCGCATTGTTGGCAGATCCACCGCTGTGGCAGGATCGGCGGTCGTGAGCGAGAAGCAGGGATCGGGAACGAGCCCGGCGCAGGGCCTGGCCAAGACCATGATGCCGGTCCCTGACCCGCACCCCGACGTCTTCGACATCGAGTGGCCGCTCCGGGTGGCCGACGTGGACCGCGAAGGCCGGCTCAAATTCGACGCCGCGACGCGCCACATTCAGGACATCGGCTCCGACCAGTTGCGCGAATTGGGATTCCAGGAGACCCACCCGCTGTGGATCGTGCGCCGCACGATGATCGACATGATCCGCCCGATCGAGTTCCAGGACATCCTGCGGCTTCGTCGTTGGTGTTCGGGCACGTCGAACCGGTGGTGCGAGATGCGGGTGCGCATCGACGGCCGAAAGGGCGGGCTGATCGAATCCGAGGCGTTCTGGATCAACATCAATCGCGAGACGCAGGGACCGGCGCGCATATCCGACGACTTCCTCGAGGGGTTGCGGCGCACGACCGACGTCAACCGGCTGCGGTGGAAGGAGTACCTGTCGGCGGGCAGCCGCGACAACGCCGACGACATCCGCGAGTTCCCGACGCGGGTCAGCGACATCGACATCTTCGACCACATGAACAACGCGGTGTACTGGTCGGTGATCGAGGACTACCTGCACCACCATCCGGAACTGGCGCGGTACCCGCTGCGGGTGACGATCGAACACGACGCCGCGGTCGCCCTTGGCGACAAGATGGAGATTCTCAGCCACACCTATCCGCCCGGTTCGACGGACAAATTCGGTCCGGAGCTGACGGACCGCACTGTTACAACGCTCACATATGCGGTCGGCGACGAGGCCAAGGCCGTCGCAGCGATCTTCAACCTCTGATCATGATCGGTTTAACAGTACGAGCGTACTGACCTGCGGAAATCGCCTACTCATCGGTAACTTCTGAACCGGTCAAGCGCACCTGGTTCTTCGCAAGATTCGCAAATCCGGGGGAGTGGTTGGCGAAAGTTGGCACTCGAAACGGCTGGACCTGCGCTAATGGACTGAGGCATCCTCGTAGTAGCGAAACTGCTAAACCGTTTGGGCGTTAACAAGCCGGGTACTCCGGCGGCGCCGCAGCGATAGTGAACAGATCGAAGGAGCGCCATGTCAACCGTTGGCAAGCCGAAGAGCGCCGAGGAAATTCAGCGCGACTGGGACACCAATCCCCGCTGGAAAAACGTCACCCGCGACTACTCGGCCGAGGACGTCGTCGCGCTGCAGGGGACCGTCGTCGAGGAGTCCACGCTGGCCAAGCGTGGGGCGGAGATCCTCTGGAACCAGCTGCATGACATGGAGTTCGTCAACGCGCTCGGCGCGCTGACCGGCAACATGGCCGTCCAGCAGGTGCGCGCAGGGCTGAAAGCCATCTACCTGTCCGGGTGGCAGGTCGCCGGTGACGCGAACCTGTCCGGTCACACCTACCCCGACCAGAGCCTGTACCCGGCCAACTCGGTGCCGCAGGTCGTGCGCCGGATCAACAACGCGCTGCTTCGCGCCGACGAGATCGCCAAGGTCGAGGGAGACACCTCGGTCGAGAACTGGCTGGTGCCGATCGTCGCCGACGGCGAGGCCGGCTTCGGCGGTGCGCTGAACGTCTACGAGCTGCAGAAGGCGATGATCGCCGCCGGTGTCGCGGGTTCGCACTGGGAGGATCAGCTGGCATCGGAGAAGAAGTGCGGTCACCTCGGTGGCAAGGTGCTGATCCCGACCCAGCAGCACATCCGCACCCTGACCTCGGCGCGTCTGGCGGCCGATGTCGCCGACGTCCCGACCGTGGTCATCGCCCGCACCGACGCCGAGGCGGCCACCTTGATCACCTCCGACGTCGACGAGCGCGATCAGCCGTTCATCACCGGTGAGCGGACCAAGGAAGGCTTCTACACCGTCAAGAACGGCATCGAGCCGTGCATCGCACGCGCCAAGGCCTACGCGCCGTACGCCGATCTGATCTGGATGGAGACCGGCACCCCCGACCTCGAGCTGGCCAAGAAGTTCGCCGAGGGCGTGCAGGCCGAGTTCCCGGACCAGATGTTGGCCTACAACTGCTCGCCGTCGTTCAACTGGAAGAAGCACCTCGACGACGCGACGATCGCGAAGTTCCAGAAGGAGCTGGGCGCGATGGGCTTCAAGTTCCAGTTCATCACGCTGGCCGGCTTCCATGCGCTGAACTACTCGATGTTCGACCTGGCTTACGGCTACGCCCGCAACCAGATGTCGGCATACGTCGAGCTGCAGGAGCGCGAATTCGCCGCCGAGGAGCGGGGTTACACCGCGACCAAGCATCAGCGCGAGGTCGGCGCCGGCTACTTCGACCGGATCGCCACGACGGTGGACCCGAACAGCTCGACGACCGCGCTGAAGGGTTCGACCGAAGAGGGTCAGTTCCACTGACGATGCGCGGCCCCCAGGCCGCGAGGAAGAAGTGGAACCGAAGGCTGAAGCCACTGACGATGCGCGGCCCCCAGGCCGCGAGGAGGAAGTGGAACCGAAGGCTGAAGCCACTGACGATGCGCGGCCCCCAGGCCGCGAGGAGGAAGTGGAACCGAAGGCTGAAGCCACTGACGATGCGCGGCCCAGGCCCCCTAGACCAGGCCCAGTAGGCTCACGAGGCCCAACGGCTTGTCATCAGGCCCCGTCCTTATATTGGGCGGGGCCTGATGTTATGGAGAGGACGCAAGTGAGCATTGAACGAGTCGGTGTGGTCGGCGCCGGACAGATGGGCAGCGGGATTGCGGAGGTGGCCGCGAAAGCCGGCGCCAACGTCGTCGTCTACGAGCCGTCCGAGGAACTCGTCGAGGCGGGGCGCAAGCGGATCACCGGCTCGTTAGAGCGGGCCGCGAGCAAGGGCAAGCTCTCGGAGGCCGACCGCGATGCGACGTTGGCGCGGCTGTCGTACACCACCGATCTGTCCGACCTGGCCGACCGTCAACTCGTGATCGAGGCGATCATCGAGGACGAGGCGGTCAAGGCCAAGGTCTTCGCACAGCTCGACGCCGTCGTCACCGATCCCGATGCGGTCCTCGCGTCGAACACCTCGAGCATCCCGATCATGAAAATCGCTGCGGCAACGAAGAATCCGAGCCGGGTACTGGGGCTGCACTTCTTCAACCCAGTACCGGTGCTGCCACTGGTGGAGCTCGTCAACACGCTGGTGACATCCGAGGAGGCGCTGCAGCGGACCGAGCAGTTCGCGAGCGAGGTGCTCGGTAAGCAGGTGGTGCGGTGCAGCGACCGCTCCGGGTTCGTCGTCAATGCGCTGCTGGTGCCGTACCTGCTCTCGGCGATCCGGATGGTGGAGGCGGGCGTGGCCACGGTGGAGGACGTCGACAAGGCAATCGTGGCCGGACTCTCGCATCCGATGGGCCCCCTGCGGCTTTCGGACCTGATCGGTCTGGACACCATGAAGCTGATCGCGGACTCGATGTTCGACGAACTCAAGGACCCGCACTATGCGCCGCCACCGCTGCTGCTGCGGATGGTGGAGGCGGGTCAGCTCGGCAAGAAGTCAGGCCTGGGCTTCTACAGCTACTAGTGCCGAGCGCACGCCCATCAAACGGGGCAGCCGCGGCTTCTGAGCGCCTCGCGTACCCGGCGCACTATCTCGGCTCGTTGACACCGTAGATGACGCGCGCTGACCCGCACGATCAGCCAGCCTTGCGCGGCCAAGAACTCCAGCCGTTCGATGTCTCCGGCGTGAATGTCCGGACTGGTCCAATGCTGCACTCCGTCGTACTCGACGCCCACTTTCCATTGGCACCAGCCCATATCGATTCGGCGATTGCCAACGCGAATCTGCGTGGCCGGGCGAGGCAACCCGTCACGGACGAGCAGCAGGCGAAGCTCGGTCTCTTTCGGCGATTCCGCGCCGCCATCGACGAGATCCATCGTCGCGCGCAGTTCACGGATGCCCCGTGCGCCGGGATAGCGGTTCGCGATGCCCTGCACTTCGGCGACGGTGCACCCGGTCGCGTTGAGCAGGGCGTCGATTCGCATGATCCCCAGATCCCCCGGCACGCGGCGGCCGATGTCGTAGGCCGTGCGGGCCGGCGTCGTGCAGTCGATGCTGCCGCGCAGGCAGATCTCGTCGTGGGCGAGGACGCCGCGATGGATGACGATGCCCGGTGGCGATGGCTGGTTGGGGTGAGCTAATTCAGCAGGCAGGTCGTCGGGTATCCATCGGGCGCCGTGCATCGCGGCAGCCGAGTGTCCAACGAGCACCGCCTTGCCGCGTGACCACAACCATGCGGCCACTGCCTTGTCAGCGGCGTCGAGTTTTGCCCCCGCCCGTGCGTATACGTTGTGGTGGACCTTGATGTAGTCCTTGCGTAAGGCGTAACGCGTAACGACACCCTCAGCGAGCGCCTGACTGCCCAAAATGAAATGTTCCACAAGTGGTTAGGCGCGCCAGCGGCTCAGTCGGTTCCCCCAGCGTCGGAGTTCTGATGGGTTTCGGGCCGGATGGTTGCCGAGCGTCGGATTGTTGACGTGTTTCGGGCCGGATCGCACCATACTTCCGACGCTCGGGGCGCCTGCGCGCTCAGGAGGCGCCCGCGTGCATCGGGCCCGGCCGGCATGGTCTGCGGCGTTGGTGGGTCGGCCGGTTGCCGAGCGTCGGCCGGTTGCCGAGCGTCGGGGTTCTGACGCGATTTGGTCCGGATCGCGCCATATTGACGACGCTCGGCGCCGGGCGCCCCGCAGTCTCGACGCCTTACGACTCCAATAACCGCTTGCGTTCCGCGTCGACGTCGAAATCAGCAGGCGGGTAAGACAAGTCGAGGCCCTCGAGCGCTTCGATCAGCAGTTCGGTGACGGCGAGCCGGCTGTACCACCGGCGATCGCAGGGCACCACATGCCACGGCGCATAGTCGGTCGACGTGCGGTCCAGCACCGCCTGGTAGGCCTCCTGATACTGGGGCCATTTGAGGCGCTCGTCGATGTCACCAGGGTTGTACTTCCAGTATTTCGTCGGGTCGTCGAGCCGTTCGAGGAGCTGCTTCTTCTGCTCGTCCAACGAGATGAACATCGCCACCTTCACCAGAGTCATTCCACCGTCGACGAGTTCACGCTCGAACGCGTTGATCTCGTCGTAGCGCGCACCCCACACCTCCGGCGGCACCAGGTTGTGCACCCGAACGATGAGTACGTCCTCGTAATGCGACCGGTCGAAGACGCCGATGTGTCCCGGCGGCGGCAACGCGCGTCGGATGCGCCACAGGAAGTCGTGCGCCAGCTCCTCCGGCGTCGGCTTGCCGAATGCGGTGTAGCGTACACCCATCGGGTTGACCGCTCCGACAACATGTTTGACGATCCCACCCTTGCCCGCGGCATCCATGCCCTGCAGCACGAGTAAGACCGAGCGCGCGTCGTCACGGCCTTTCGAACTGGCGTAGAGCAGCTCCTGCAGCTCGGCGAGGCGATTGCTGCGGGCCGCTTGCACCGGCGCCGCATCGGCTTTGGCGCCGTCGAAACCCGGTGTCGCCGACGGGTTCAGATCGGCCACCTTGTCACCGGCCCGAAACCGCACCGCGTCGACGATGGGCGAGGTGACCGGGTCCGAGCTCACCGGTCGTCTTGCGTCGGGGGCGGAAGCACCGGCGACGGATGTGGTTGGCCGCGGAACGCCTCGAGTGACCCGCCCACTTCGACGATGCCGCACAACGCATTCCACGACAGCATGGTCAGGTAGTCGATCAGCTCGTCGGAGCTCATGCGCCGGTTGGACATCCACGAGTGCGTGGCAAGCTGAACACCGCCGACCGTGTGGTACGCCCACGGCTCGACGCCGCCGGTGTCCATACCGGCCTCCTGCATCCGGCGCCGCAGCATGACCGCCAGCATGCGGGCGATGATCTGCTCGGACGTGGCGACCGCTCGGCTCTTGCTCGCCGAGTTGTTCGCCATCACGAACTGATAGGGCTCGGGTTCGGCGGCCACCGTTTCGACGTAGACCCGGATCACCTCGCGAGTGAGTTCAAAACCGTCGAGGTTCGACGACAGCGCCGCGGCCATGTTCGGGATCAGCGTGGTCTGTGCGAACCGCATCATCACCGCGGTCGTGAGGTCGTTCTTGTCGACGAAGTAGCGGTACAGCACCGTCTTCGAGACGCCGATCTCGGCCGCGATCTCGTCCATGCTGACACCGCTACCGAGCCGGCGGATCGCCTCCAGGGTGCCATCCACCAGCTCATTGCGGCGCTCTACCTTGTGCTTGTGCCAACGCCGCTTGCGGCCGTCTGTCTTGACCGCGATCGCTTCGGACTGTTGTGCCACTATCCCCGTGATCCGTTCCGTAGTTCCCCTCGATAGTACGGCCGATCTTGACACCTCGTGTTGCCGGTCCGAGCTGCCGCGCGTCGTAGCGGATGATGGAGAAGTGGCACATAGACCGAGCGCCGGACGGCACGCCCCGGCGGCTCCGCCCGCCCCGCGGAGGAGCTTCGCCGAGTCCCTGGCCGGGGCCGACTCCGTAGCCGATGCCGAGCGCCGCCGTTCGCTGCGGCGCATGAAGGTCGTCGCGCTGAGCTTTCTCGTCGGCGCCTCGGTCATCTTCCTCATCTGTACCTGGGCCCAGTCCGCCGGTGCTGCCCCGGACTGGGTGGGCTATGTGCGCGCCGCCGCCGAGGCCGGCATGGTGGGCGCCCTGGCGGACTGGTTCGCGGTCACCGCCCTGTTCAAGCACCCGCTCGGCATCCCCATCCCGCACACCGCGATCATCAAGCGCAAGAAGGACCAGCTCGGCGAGGGTCTCGGCGCTTTCGTTCGCGAGAACTTCCTGTCTCCTGAAGTCGTGTCGGCCAAGTTGCGCAACGCCGAAGTGGCAGGTCGGCTCGGCAAGTGGCTCTCCGAACGCTCGCACGCCGAACGCGTTGCCGCCGAAACCGCCACCGTGCTGCGGGTTCTGGTGGAGATGCTGCGCGACGAGGACGTGCAGCAGGTGCTCGACCGGATGATCGTCAAACGCATCGCCGAACCGCAGTGGGGTCCGCCCATCGGTCGGGTGCTGGCCACGCTGCTGGCCGAACACCGGCAGGAGGCCCTGCTGCAACTGCTCGCCGACCGCGCCTTCCAGTGGTCGCTCAACGCCGGGCCCGTCATCGACCGGGTGATCGAACGCGATTCGCCCACCTGGTCCCCACGCTGGGTGGACCACCTCGTCGGCGACCGCATCCACCGCGAGTTGATGGACTTCACCGACAAGGTGCGCCGCAACCCGGACCACGAGCTGCGGCGGTCGGCGACCCGTTTCCTGTTCGAGTTCGCCGACGACCTCCAGCACGATCGGGCCACCATCGAGCGCGCCGAGAACGTCAAGGAACAGGTCATGGCCCGCGACGAGGTCACGCGCGCGGCCGAGACGGCGTGGACGGCGGCCAAGCGCATCCTGTTCGAGTCGGTCGACGACCCCTCATCGACGCTGCGCACGCGGGTCGCGGACTCGGTGATGCTGATCGGGGAGTCGCTGCGCGACGACGCCGACCTGCGCGACAAGGTGGACAACTGGATCATCCGGGCGGCCCAGCACCTGGTCGCCCAGTACGGCGTGGAGATCACCGCGATCATCACCGAAACCATCGAGCGGTGGGACGCCGACGAGGCCAGTCGCCGTATCGAACTCCACGTCGGACGCGACCTGCAATTCATCCGGATCAACGGCACCGTGGTGGGCGCGCTGGCGGGCCTGGTGATCTATTCCGTAGCCCAACTTATATTCTGACCTGCGCTAACGAGTGCTTGCAAAAGTTAGCACTGCGCCGTACGGTAGGGATGTCGCTTTTTGGATACCCGAGGCACGGAGGGCTTCGCATGTCGCAGGATGACAATCTTGCCGTCGTCGTGTCCAACGCTGCGCAGACCGCCGCCCAGGACATCGGCACGTTCATCCGGACGCAACGCGAAGCCGCTCAGGTATCCGTACGACAGTTGGCCGAGAAGGCCGGCGTCAGCAATCCCTACCTCAGCCAGATCGAGCGGGGATTGCGCAAACCCTCTGCCGACGTGCTCAACCAGATCGCCAAGGCGCTGCGGTTGTCGGCTGAGGTGCTCTACGTGCGGGCCGGGATTCTCGAGCCCAGCGAGAAGAGCGAGGTGCGCGACGCCATCGTCAACGACACGGCGATCACCGAGCGGCAGAAGCATGTGCTGCTCGACATCTACACGTCGTTCTGTCAGCAGAACGAGGCCGAGGTTGACGAGGCAGGTAGCGACACAGAACAGGAGTCGTCGACTGAATAGAGACTCCAGCTTCTGAACACGAACGCAACCGAACGACATCCTCAGAAAGGAACACCATGGCCAAGAACACTCCCGCCAAGAACCAGCCCACCCCCGACGACCTCAAGGCGCCGTTGCTCGCCGCCGTCGGTGCCGCGGACCTCGCCCTCGAGCGGGTCAACGAGATCGTCGCCGCCCTTCGTGAGCGCGCCGACGACGCCCGCACCGACTCGCGTAGCCGCGTCGAGGAGACCCGTGCGCGGATCGACCGACTGCAGGACGACCTGCCGACGCAGTTCGGTGAGCTGCGCGACCGTCTGAGCTCCGATGAGCTGCGCAAGTTCGCCGAGACCTACGCCGAGGCCGCGCAGACCACCTACAACAAGCTCGTCGAGCGCGGTGAGGCCGCACTCGAGCGCCTGCGCAGCCAGCCCGGCTTCAGCGAGGCCGCCGGCCGGGTCGAGGGGTACACCGACCAGGCCGTCGAGCTGACCCAGGAGGCGCTGGGCAACGTGGCCGCGCAGACCCGCGCCGTCGGTGAGCGCGCCGCCAAGCTGGTCGGCGTCGAGCTGCCGAAGAAGGCCGACCAGGGTGCTGCGCCGGTGAAGAACACCGCCAAGAAGGCCCCGGCGAAGACTCCGGCCAAGACTCCGGCGAAGAAGACGCCGGCCAAGAAGGCCCCGGCCAAGAAGGCGACAGCCAAGAAGGTCACCCAGAAGTAAGGACTCGACAGCGGGTCGCAAGGCCCAAAGTCGACCGAGGGGACGTCACCCGCTTAGTCTTGAAGCGTGCAGCTCCAAGGCTTGGTGGGTTACGTCCTCTTCTTTTTGCAGATCGCCGTGCTGGTGACGACGGTGTATGCATTCGTCCATGCGGCGATGCAACGGCCGGACGCCTACCCGGCCGCCGACAAACTGACCAAGCCGGTGTGGTTGGTCATCCTCGGGGTCGCGGGGCTGCTCGCGCTGGTCCTGGGTTCCGTGCTGGGCCCCGCCATCGCAGCCGTCGCGGCCGGTGTCTACCTGGTCGACGTGCGGCCCAAGCTGCTCGAGGTCCAGGGGAAGTCCCGGTAGTGCGGCCAACCATCGCGGTCGTCGTCATGGCGGCCGGCCTCACCGTGCCTGCGCTGGCGGCCCCCGTGGCATCGGCGAATCCACCTGCCAAGCCGACGGCGCCTGCCCCGCCGTTCGTCGATCACGTCGAATGGGCCAAGTGGGGCGATTTGTCGAGCCTGCGCGTGTACCCGACCGCGGCAGGCAGGCAGGCGTCCGGGCTGGCCACTCCGGCCCAGGGCGAGATGGCCTGGGCCGAGGTGCTGGCGCTCGCACCCGATGCGGACATCCCGGGCATGAGGCCCCAATTCGTCTGTCACTGGGAATTCGCCGAGTACTACCAACCCCGCAAGACCAGTTGGAATCTCGAGCCGTGGCGCCCCGAGGTCCCCTACGAGCAGATGGTGGAGACCGGCTGCAACCCCGGCGGTACCGAAGAGCCGTTCTGATGGCACGCACCTACCTGCGCGACGAGGTCGCCGGACTGGTCGATCACACACTGCTCAAACCCGAAGCCACCGAGGACGACGTCGCCGCGGCCGCTGAGGAGGCTGCGGCCCTCGGCGCTTACGCCGTATGCGTGTCGCCGTCGATGGTTTCGGTCGCCAGACGGTCCGGTTCGCCGTCGCAGCTGGTGTGTGCGGTCGTCGGATTCCCTTCGGGCAAACATCTTTCGGCGGTCAAAGCCAGTGAGGCACGGCTCGCGGTGGAAGACGGCGCCGGCGAGATCGACATGGTGATCGACGTGGGGGCCGCGCTGCACGGCGACTTCGCGGCGGTGCGCGCCGACATCGAGGCCGTGCGTAGCGAGATCGGTGCGCGCGCGACGCTGAAAGTGATCGTCGAGTCCGCCGCGTTGCTCCTGCTCGCCGACGAGCAGACCCTGCTGTCCGCCTGCCGGGCCGCGGCGGACGCGGGGGCCGATTTCGTCAAGACCTCCACGGGATTTCATCCCGCAGGCGGGGCGTCGCTACGTGCCGTGGAGCTGATGGCGACGGTGGGTCCGCAGGTCAAAGCCAGTGGTGGTATCCGGACCGCCGATGACGCGATCGCGATGCTGAACGCAGGCGCCACCCGGTTGGGGCTGTCAGGGACCAGGGCGGTACTCGAGGGCTTTCCGAAACTTGACCGCCGCCAGTAATTTACATTGGTCACCAATATTTGCCGTATAGTGACGTCCGCCCCCGACGGCTGGAACCATCGCACTCTGCGCACGGGAAACCGTGGATAGGACCTGATCATGATGACTCTAAGCGGTTTGCTTCGCCGAGCGCTGGCCGGAGCGGGGGTGACCGCGGTGCTGGCGACGGGCGCGTTCACTGCCGGCTGCGCCTCACAAGAGGAAGAGGCACCGGAGACGTCGACCACCACGACGACGACCACAACCACCACTACGGTGCCGCCTCCGCCCGCCACGCCGACGGAGAAGGCGCCGCGCATCGATCCCAATCAGCCGAACCCGTTCTCGCCCACCGTTCATGCGCCATCGGCTCCCGGTCCGACGCCCGGTCGACACCGCGGTCCTCACGGCCAGTAGGCGCGGGGTCCACCGGCCCTGCGCCCTCCTCACCGCCGCGCTGCTGATCGCAGCGTCGGGTGCGTGTGCATCTCGCACCCCGGCGGTGATCACCGGTCCCTATGCGGCACTGTTGGCGAGCTCGACCGACCTGGGCCCGTCACGTTCGGCGGACGCGCAAGTCACCGTAACGCTCGGCGGACCGCAACGTCCGGCCGCCTTGATGGGCTGGTCGAGCGACCGCGACCTCTGGGTGCGCTGGCGGCCCGGCGACAGTTGGGCGATCGTCGAGGGCGCTGCCGGGGATCTCGCGCGGGCATTCGCGATTCCGGTGCGCGACTACCGGTCTGCCAAAGGGGAGGAGTTCTACGCCTCGCCCGAACAGCCGGCGATACCGCCGCAGGTACGCGGCGACGTCACCGCGGTCGGGCGGGTGATGAGCTACACCCCGTACCGCATGAAGCGGCCCGACTTCGTTCCCCTTGACGTACCCAAGGGCGGGCTGACGCCCGACGGACTGTTGTCGGCGTACAACGCGACGCCGTTGGCGGACGCCGGCTTCACCGGCGAGGGCGCGACGATCGTCATCTTCGCGTTCGACAGCGTCGAGCAAGACGACCTCGACCTGTTCGCCGACAGCTCCGGGCTACCCCGGTTCACACCCGAGATCGTCGGCGGCAAACCGTCCGAGGTGCACGGTGAGACGGCGATGGATCTGCAAGTGGCACACGCGATTGCACCCGATGCACGGCTTGTCGTGGTCAACGCCAGGCCGACGGTGGAGGGCGACGGCACATACGAAAAGCTGGGGAGGCTGTTCGAACAGGTCGACCGCGACTACCCCGGAGCGGTGTGGAGCCTGTCGATCGGATGGGGATGCGAGGCGTTCGTCACCGCGGCGGATCTGGCTCCGGTCGAGGCGGCGTTGACGGCCGCCCAGCGGCATGGCACCACGGCGTTCGACGCCAGCGGGGACACCGCGGGCCTGGAGTGCAAAGGCGGAGACCGATGGTCGGCTCCGCCGGGCCCCGACGACGTCGGTGTCGATGCGGTCGCCTCGCTTCCCACGATGACGTCGGTCGGAGGCACCACGTTGTCGACCGGTACGCGCGGGCAGTGGCTGGCCGAACACGCGTGGGTGGATTCCCCGCTGTCGCAGGGCAGTAGCGGCGGGGTGGCGAAGCTGTTCGCCCGTCCGGCGTGGCAGGACAAACTGGATGTCGAGCGTGACACCGAACGCCGCCGCCTGCTCCCCGACGTCTCCGCGGTCGCCGATCCGTTCACCGGTGTGCGGTTCATCTTCGGCCAGCGCGAGGTGGTCGGCGGCGGTACGTCGCAATCGGCGCCGATCTGGGCGGCACTCACCGTGCTGATGAACCAGTACCTGCTGGCCAACGGTGGACGGCAGGTCGGAAACTTCAATCCGGCGCTGTACCAGGTAGCCTCCGGGTCGCGTCTGCCGGGCTTCCGGGATGTGACCAAGGGCGGCAACGCCGTCGATCTGGCGTCACCGGGGTACGACCTGGTTACGGGCCTCGGCACCCCGAACACCGAGAACCTCGCCCGCAACATTCTCGACCTGCAGAAGACGTCACGTTGACCGAAGCGTCACCACGCCGCCGCCGTCGGTGGCGAGATCCCTTGACGAGCACCCTGTTTCCGCATGTGGCGGCTCCGTCGAGGACGACGTTCGGGCTGGCGCTGGCAGCGCTGGCGGTGATGCTGTTCGGGTTCGCGGTGCTGCGTTGGCAGGCGCCGCTGATCGCGATCGGAGCGGTCGGTGTGGCGCTGGTGTTCGTCGTCTATCTGCGTCAGGCAGGTCACGACGTACCGGTACGGCAGTTGGTGCTGACCGCTGCGCTGGCTGCGGCACTCGGCGCCGCGTGGGCATTGGCAACCGGCAGCATCGTGGCCGAGTCTCACGACGTCGCACTCAGCGGCGGTGAGCTGGATCGCGAAAAACTGTTGGTAGGCACCGAGATACCGGTCGGTGGTGCGATCGTGATGCTGATCCCGGCGGGGTTACTGCGGTTGCGCCGCGGGGTGAGTCGAATCCCGCTCGACGGCTACGCGGTCGGCGTGTTGAGCGCCGTGGTGTTCACGTCGGCAGCGACATTGGTCAGGCTGGTCCCGCAGTTCGCGACCGGCGTCAGGGCCGAAGACCTGTGGGTCAGCGCGCTTCTGGTGCAGGCTGGTATCCAGGGGTTGACCCTGCCGCTGACCGCGCTGGCGCTCGGCGGACTCGTCGGCATCGCGCTGTGGGCGGGGCGGCGAAGGATGATCGTCGCGAGTGTGGTTGTGACGCTGACGCTTTACACGGTCATGGGTGTCACCGAGTACACCCCGGTACCGCACATCGTGCATCTGATCGTGCATATCGTGATCGCCGCGGTCGCACTGGCCGCGCTGCGCGGCGGGCAGCGAGCCCTAGGTCCAGAGCTACCGGTGCGAAGCCCCGAGGAAGGCACCGGCCGCGCGCGGGTGCTGGCGGCGCTCGGGGTGGGTGCCGCCGTCGCCGTCACGGCCGGTGTGGTGGCGGCCGTGCTCACCACCCCCGACGTCCCGAAGATCGTGTGCCCTCCCGATTGTGGACGCCCGCCGATCGGCGAGCCCATCGAATCCAACCCGCGGTTCTACGCCGCCGACGGGTCGTTCTCCGTCCAATACCCCGGCCCCGGCAGCGCGTACGAGGCCACCCTCCTAACCGATGGGGTCGAACTCGACTTCACCGGCGGCGACACCGGCATGCTCGAGCTGTTCGGTCTGCCCGCCGAGAACCGGACCGCCAAGCAGGTCGCCCAGGACCTGATCGACGAGTACTACCCCGACGCCACAACGGAATACGAGATCCCCAACGCGATGGTCGGCTACGAACCCGGCTACGGCGTCGTCGCCGACGACTATCCGCAGGACGCCAGCGGCAGCTTCACCCGGCTCCGGTTGATCGTGATGGTTGCGGTCAGAAACGATGTCGCGCTGGTGGCCTCGGCCATCGGCCCCTACCGCGAATTCACTCCCGACTTCGGCACCGGGCATCCATCGGGTGCGAACCTGCAGCTGGCGATAGATATGGGCAAGTACGTCAACAGTTTCCGCTGGACCGGTGTCACCGACTGAGGGTCACAGCTCGGCGAAGCACGGATCCTGCTGACCCTTCGGGATGTCGGCGTTGCGGGTCGAAAACCGGCTCACCACACCGTCATCGGTGACCTCCACCGAATCGGCTTTGATGTTCATCGGGTAGTTCTTCGTCAGCTCGGAGGTGAACGCGTCCAACGCCGGCTGCACGGCTTCGCGCGGCAGCGTGAAGCCCAGCCCGGTCAGCTCGATCACCTGCAGTGAGATTCCGCCGTCGGCGACCGTCGGCCGCGCCCTGATCGAGCCGAGCGCACCTTCCAACTCGATCGTGTCGTCGGACGGGTTGGTCGTGACCCCGCTGACGAATGCGCCGATGAGCGGGATCGAATCGGAGATGGTCTGCCGGATGCCCTCCGATGACCAGTTGATGTCCGCGACGAGCGAGCCGACCGTGCCGCCCGAGGTGGCTGTGTCCTCGAGGCGGACGTCCTCGATGGTCAACTCGACCTTCATACCCTTGGCGTCGCGGATCTGATTGCCGGCGGTCTCGATGTGGATGTTCGTGTAGTGGCCGGACATGTGCTGGATCAGGAACGGCGGCATGACGCCGAACGATGCGCTGGCCTCGTCTTCGACGACGCATGACGTGACGCCCGCGACGACATCGTTCGCGCGGTTGCGTGCGTACAGTTCTCCGGCCAGCACGCCCGCCAGCACCAGGGCCACCACGATGACGACCACCAGCACGATCGACAGGGGATCGCGCAGCAGGCTCCTGAGTTTCGACTCGGAGCGCGGCGGCTCGCCCTGGCCCGGTTCATTCGGTCCCTGGGGTCCCGGCGGCGGCCCCTGTGGTGGAGGCCCCTGCGGCGGCGGGGGTGCCTGGTCCTGCTGGGGTGGGGGGACCTGGCCCTGCGGCGGCGACGGCTGGTTCGGGCGGGCCCACGGGTCAGTCACGAGCGCGATTCTGCCTTACCGCGACGAGCGAAGTCCGCGCGGTTGCGCAGAACCGCGACCGTCTCGCGTACCTTGCGGCCGTCCTCCAGGTCGATGTCGGTCACCAGCAACTGCGGGTCGTCACCGGCGCTGACCAGCACGTCACCGGTCGGGGACGCCACCAGGCTGCCTCCCACGCCGGTCGGGCCGAGCGCGGCGATGTCGGGTTCGGGACAGCCCTGGTCGACGGCGGCGACGAAGCCGGTCGTGTCGATCGCGCGAGCCCTCGCCAGCAACGTCCACTGGTCGAGCTTGCCCGGTCCGCTGCCCCACGATGCGTGCACGGTGATCAGCTGTGCACCACGTTCGGCCAGCTCGACGTAGAGCTCGGGGAACCGGATGTCGTAGCACAGCGTCAACCCGACTCCCACGCCGTCGACCTCGATCAGGACCGGCTCCTGGCCGGGCGCGACCGTCTTGGACTCCTTGAACCCGAACGCGTCGTAGAGGTGGATCTTCTCGTAGTGCGCGTCGATGCCGTCGCCGGCGGCGATCAGCGTGTTGAGAACGCGCCCGTCACCGGACGGCACGAACATTCCCGCCACGACGACGATGCCCATCCGCTCGGCGATGGCCCGCACGCCCGAGGCCCACGGCCCGTCGAGCGGTTCGGCGACCGGGGCGAGCGGCACCCCGAACCGGCACATCGTCGCCTCAGGAAACAGCACCATCCGCGCGCCAGCGTCTGCGGCGCGGCGGGTGTAGTCCTGAACGACCGCGAGGTTCGCCGACGGGTCGGTGCCGCTGAGGATCTGCGCGAGGGCAATCCGCATACGGCCCAGCCTACGGCTTCAGCGGTTACGGCCCCCGGCTTCAGACAGGCGCGACGGTCGACCAGGGCACGGTGAGCACCCCGTCGCGCATCCGGCGTCGCGCGGATGCCACAGGAAAACCGTTGTCGCGCAATAACTCCAGCATCGCACGCCACCGGATCCGCGGACCGAATACGCCGTGGCCCGCGACGCTGGCCCACGCGCGATCGGCAGCGGTCAGCAGCGTGTGCACGGGCTGACCGTCGACGTTGTGGTGGATCAGCGCCTTCGGCAGCCGCTCGGCCAGGTCGGACGGCCGTTCGATCGCGAACGGGTCGCACGCCAGCGTCAGGCTCAGCGGCCCGTCTGCGTCCAGCAGAATCCAGCAGGCTCGCCTGCCGATCTCATCGCAGGTGCCGTCGACGATGAGGCCACCGGGCGCCAGCCGCCGCTGCATCGTCGACCAGGCCTCGTGAACTGCTTCGACCGGATACTGCCGCAACACGTTGAACGCCCGCACCAGGACGGGCCGCATCCCCGCCAATTCGAAACCGCCGAGGCCGAACTGCACCGCGGGGACCCCCGCCGCCTGTGCCGCCTGCACGCGGTCAGGATCGATCTCCAGTCCCACGACGCGAATATCGTTGCGCACCACCCGCAGCCGGGCGGCGAGCTCCAGCGTCGTCACCGGCAGTGCGCCGTAACCGAGATCGATGACCAGCGGATCCTCGGCAGCGGCCAGGGCGGCGCGGACCCGCGGCGCGTGCACGAGCCAGCGGTCACTGCGGCGCAACCGGTTGTAGCGGGTGGTGCCCCGGGTCAGCTGACCGATGGGCCCGCTCATGACCCGAGTGTATGGCCCGGTGGCGGTTCTGCGTCACCGCCCTCGGCGGTACCACCACTTGACGCTGCGCCTCAAGCGTTTTCGGCGATCCACAGGGTGGTGAAGTGCTGCTCGGCGATCAGCAGGTCGACGAGCTGGCCACCGATGAAGTTCTCGATCTTGCCGCCCACCAATGGAACTCGCACCTCCACCTCGACGGTGAACTGCAGCCGCGAACCGGTGCCCGCCGGGGCCAGCACGGCCGTGCCCGTCAGGTTCGCAGGCGCACCGGGGATCGACCCCTTGACTGTCGCGGTGGCCTTCCCGTCGAGCACCGCGCTCCACGCCTCCTCGCGCACGAAGCTCAGGTCCCCGCGGTGGAACTGGGTCACCACACCGGGCAGCCGGTCGGCGCGCAGCGTCTGCGTCGTGACGACATCGATGCCGCCCTGGTCGTCGACGACCATCGAGTCCAGCGAGTACATGTCGGCGCCGGAATCGGTCAGCCGCGCGAGCCAGTACCGCTCGTCGCCGAACGCCCGGTGGACCTGCTCGACGGTTCCCCCGTACTCGGCGGCCATGTCGAATGAGCGCGGCATAGCTGGTCAGGCTACCGTTACCGCCCGTGGTCGGTTCGCAGCTAGGGGGTGCCTCCGTCGAGGAGCGGGTGCCGCTTGCGCCGCTGACCACGCTGCGGGTCGGACCCGTCGCGCGACGGCTGATCACGTGTGACACCACGCAGAAGGTCATCGACGTGGTCCGCGCGCTCGGTCCAGGCGACGATTCGCTCGTTCTGGCGGGTGGCTCGAACGTCGTGTTGTCCGACGAGCTGACTGACCTGTCGGTGATCCATCTCGCCAATACCGAGATCACCGTCGACGGTGATGTGCTGCGCGCCGAGGCCGGTGCGGTGTGGGACGACGTCGTGGTCACCTCGCTGGCACACGGGCTCGGTGGCCTGGAGTGCCTGTCGGGGATACCGGGGTCGGCCGGGGCCACACCGGTGCAGAACGTCGGCGCGTACGGCACCGAGGTGGCCGACGTCATCCGACGGGTGCGCCTGCTGGACCGTCGCACCGGAGAAGACCGCTGGGTCCAAACCGAGGCACTGCGGTTCGGCTACCGGACCAGCGTCCTCAAATACGCGCACGACGCGATCGTGCTCGAGGTGGAGTTCGCGCTGGACCCGGCCGGGCGCAGCGCGCCGCTGCGCTACCGCGAACTGGCCACCGCGCTGGGCGCCGAACAGGGCACACGCGCCGATCCGCTCGAGGTCCGCGAGGCGGTGCTGGCACTGCGGGCGAGCAAGGGCATGGTGCTCGACGCCGACGATCACGACACCTGGAGCGTGGGCTCGTTTTTCACCAACCCCGTCATCACGACCGCGGAGTTCGAGCGGCTCCGCGCCTCGGTCGACGGACCGGTGCCCAACTATCCGGCCCCCGACGGAGTCAAACTGGCCGCGGCGTGGCTGGTCGAGCGGGCCGGCTACGGCAAAGGCCATCCGGGCGAAGGCGCCGCCGCCCGGCTGTCGACCAAGCATGCGCTGGCGCTGACCAACCGTGGCGGGGCCACCACCGCCGACGTGATCGCGCTGGCCAGGACGGTACGTGACGGCGTCCGAACGAAATTCGGGATCGAGCTCACAGCCGAGCCTGTCCTGATCGGGTGCTCGCTGTAGGTACGCTCGATTCACGTGAGTACAGCAGAACCCCTACCGCCGGGGTTCAACCGGCGGCGCGCCCTGGCCGCACTGGCGGTCGGCGTCGTCGCGCCGGGCGTGCTGGCCGCGTGCGGCTCCAAGGACGACGGGTCTTCGGCGTCGCAGGACGGTGAAGCGTCCGGTGCCCCCTCGCTGGACTTCACGCCGGCAAACGCCGCGACCGACGTCCCGCCGACCGCGCCCGTCGGTGTCCAGGTCGCCGACGGTTGGTTTCAGCGGGTCTCGTTGACCAACCCCGACGGGAAGGTCGTCGCCGGTGCGCTCAACCGCGACCGCACCGAGTTCGCGATCACCGAACCGCTCGGCTACGGCGTGCAGTACACGTGGAAGGGCTCGGTTGTCGGCCGCGACGGCAAGGCGGCGCCCGTCGAGGGCTCGTTCTCCACGATCAACCCCAGCACTCAGGTGAGTGGGCGCTTCCAACTCGGCGACGGTCAGGTCGTCGGGGTGGCGGCGCCGGTCATCCTCCAGTTCGACGGACCGATCAGCGACAAGGCCGCCGTCGAGAAAGCGCTCACGGTCACCACCGATCCGCAGGTGGAAGGCAGCTGGGCGTGGCTGCCCGACGAGGTCGGCGGGTCGCGCGTGCACTACCGCACCCGCGAGTACTACCCGGCGGGCACCAAGGTGAACGTCGACGCGAAGCTTTACGGCGTGCCGTTCGGCGACGGCGCCTACGGCGCGCAGGACATCTCGCTGCACTTCGAGATCGGCCGTCGTCAGGTGGTCAGGGCCGACGCACCGTCGCACCGCATCCAGGTGCTCGACGGGGCTGGCGCGGTGGTCATGGACTTTCCCTGCAGTTACGGCGAAGGCGATCTGGACCGCAACGTCACCCGCAGCGGCATCCACGTCGTCACCGAGAAGTACAGAGACTTCTACATGACCAACCCGGCCGCGGGCTACGCCAACGTGCACATGCGGCATGCGGTACGGATCTCCAACAACGGCGAGTTCATCCACGCCAACCCGGCCAGCCTGGGTTCTCAGGGCAGCAGCAACGTCACCAACGGCTGCATCAACTTGTCGCCGGCCGATGCCGAGCAGTACTTCAACAGCGCGATTTACGGCGATCCCGTCGAGGTCACCGGCACGCGCATCCAGTTGTCCTACGCCGACGGCGACATCTGGGATTGGGCCGTGCCGTGGGAGGAGTGGAAGTCGATGTCGGCGCTGTCGGACGCGAACGCTCCGGACATGCCGAGCACCGCGCCCGCGACGCCGTCGGGCGCACCCGAGCCGGTGAGCGGCCGTCCGGGCGGGTGACGTTCACAGTGTCAGCACGCCCGGCGGCTGACCCGCCTACTGAGCGTCGGTGCTGAACAGGTACCAGCCGCCGTCGCCCGGGGCGCAGAACCAATACGGGTAGGCCCGGTCGAAGTTCGGATCGTTCCAGACGATGGGGGCGTCCGACTGGCATTCGGCCTCGGTGGCCCAGAACCACGGCTGCCCGTTCGCGTCGGTCTCCAGGTAATCAACGGCATGGGCCGTTCCCGCTGCGCCCATCAAGCCCGCGAACGCCAGTGCAGCGGCCGCGATTGCCTTCTTCATGTCATCCCACCCTGTCCAGTTGAATTGATTTCGAGTGGAAGATAACGTCCCGCGGCTCAATGATCTACGCGAACGTAAAAAGCAGATCCTCAGAGCTTCCGGTTGAACCGCGATCCGCTGGACCCGCTGACCTGATCGCGCGGCCGGACCACGATCAGGTCGAGATCGACGTGCGATGGCCTGCTGGCGACGAAGCCGATGATCTCGGCGATGTCTTCGGCCACCAGTGGAGTGACGCCCTCATACACCTTGGCCGCGCGGTCCTCGTCGCCCTCGAACCGGTTCAGCGAGAAGTCCGTCTTCACCATGCCGGGCGCAACTTCGGTGAGCCGCACCGGTTTTCCGAGCAACTCGCTGCGCAGCGTGCGGTGCAGCACGCCCTGCGCGTGCTTGGCAGAGGTGTAGCCGCCGCCGTTGTCGTAGATCTCCACCGCCGCGATCGAGGTGACCGTGACGATCAGCCCGTCGCCCGACGCGATCAGCTTCGGCAGCAGCGCGCGGCTCACCAGCAGCGTGCCGAGCACATTGACTTCCCACATCCAGCGCCAGTGCTCGACGTCGGCCTCGGCAACCGGATCCAGCCCGAGGGCCCCGCCGGCGTTGTTGACCAGCACATCCACCCGGTCCACCGCCGCCGCCAACGCCGACACGGACTCCTCAGATGTGACGTCCGCCACAATCGCGGTGCCGCCGATCTCTTCGGCCAGGGCCTTGAGTGGCGCCTCGCGCCGGGCCACGCACACCACGTGAAAGCCAAGGGCTGCAAGGGTTCTCGCGGTCGCTTCACCGATTCCGGCGCTTGCGCCGGTGACCACCGCGACACGACCGTCGGCCTGGAAAGTCGTCATCTGCCCAACCTTAGTTGGCGTGCTAAGTTCACCTCGTGTTGTCCAGTCAGGCCTGTATGCGGCGTGCGTGTTGTTGTTGCACGCCTCGCCGCGCCTGACTGTTTGAAGACGACATCTCTGTCCTTCTGAATCGCCGGGTGTGGCCCGAACACCGCCGCCGGCCGAATTCTCCCCAAGGACAAGCAGATGAGCACTCCCGTCGCCACCACCCTCTCCGCCAAGCGTTCCGTGCGCAGCGCGCAGCATCCCAAGCAGACGCTGACGTTCGTGACCGGCCGGCACCGCCAGGCCGGCACGCGGATCGTCGCGCCGTCACTGAAGGTCGCCGACGCGGCCGCCGCCTCGGTGTTCAGTGCGGCCCGCCAGCGCGGACCCATCGCCCGTGACGCGATCGCGCGGGTCACCGGGCTGAGCATCGCGACCGTCAACCGCCAGGTCACCGCGCTGCTGGAGGCCGGTGTGCTGCGGGAGCGCGCCGACCTCGCGGCCTCCGGCGCGATCGGCAGGCCCCGAGTGCCTGTCGAGGTGAACCACGAGCCCTTCCTCACGCTCGGCGTCCACATCGGCGCGAAGACCACAAGCATCGTCGCCACCGACCTGTTCGGCCGCACCCTCGACGTGGTGGAGACGCCAACCCCGCGGGGCCCGCAGGCCGCGGCGCTGACGTCGCTGGCCGGCAGCGCCCGCCGCTACCTGAGCCGCTGGCACCGCCGACGCCCGTTGTGGGTCGGGGTGGCCGCCGGCGGTGTCGTCGACAGTACGACGGGATACCTGGACCACCCGCGGCTCGGATGGTCGGACGCACCGGTCGGGCCGGTGCTCGCCGAGGCGATCGGACTGCCGGTGTCGGTCGCCTCCCACGTCGACGCGATGGCGGGCGCCGAACTCCTGCTGGGGGCGCGCAGGCAACCGTCGACCGCATGGCCGGAAACGCTGTTCGCCCCCGCGGGCACGAGCCTGTACGTCTATGCCCGCGAGACCGTCGGGTATGCGCTGTCCATCGGCGGGCGCGTGCACTCCCCGGCCAGCGGTCCGGGCACCATCGCCGCGCTGCCCGCACACTCCGAATTGCTCGGCGGCACCGGCCAATTGGAGTCGACTGTCAGTGACGAAGCGGTGCTGATCGCCGCTCGCAAGGCACGCATCATCCCGCTCGAGGGACCGGGCTCGACGATGCAGGCGCTGCTCAAGACCGCACGCCAGGGCAGCCAACCGGCGCAGGAACTGCTGGCCGAGCGTGCCCGGGTGTTGGGTGAGGCCGTGGCCCTGCTGCGCGACATGCTCAACCCCGACGACCTCGTCGTCGGCGGTCAGGCGTTCACCGAGTACCCCGAAGGTATGGCCACAGTGGAAGCCGCGTTCGCGCAGCGGTCGGTGATGCCCGCCCGCGAGATCCGGCTCACCGTATTCGGCAACCGCGTCCAGGAGGCCGGCGCGGGCGTGGTGTCGCTTGGCGGGTTGTACGCCGATCCGATCGGGGCCATGCGGCGCGCGCAGCTGCGCAGACCCGAAGCCAGGCCCGAGGTCCCTGCGTAGCCCGGCGCATCGGGCCGACGGTGTAGACATGTCTGTGTGCGCCTAGCAACGGATCCGTCCCGTTCTGATGCCGCCGGACTTCCGGTCCCCAGGCGCGTCGCCGTGCTGTCGGTGCACACGTCGCCGTTGGCCCAGCCCGGCACCGGCGACGCGGGCGGGATGAACGTCTACGTGCTCCAGAGCGCGCTGCAGATGGCTCGCCGCGGGGTCGAAGTTGAGATCTTCACGCGGGCGACCTCGTCGGCCGACCAACCCACTGTGCGGGTCGCGCCCGGTGTGCTGGTGCGCAACGTGGTCGCAGGCCCGTTCGAGGGGCTCGACAAGTACGACCTGCCCACCCAGTTGTGCGCGTTCACCGCGGGGGTGCTGCGCGCGGAGGCGACGCACGAACCGGGCTACTACGACATCGTCCATTCGCACTACTGGCTGTCGGGTCAGGTCGGCTGGCTGGCGCGCGACCGCTGGGCGGTGCCGCTCGTGCACACCGCGCACACGCTGGCCGCGGTCAAGAACGCCGCCCTGGCCGAGGGTGACTCACCCGAACCGCCGCTGCGCGCGGTCGGGGAGCAGCAGGTCGTCGACGAGGCCGACCGGTTGATCGTCAACACCGAACACGAAGCGCAGCAACTGGTTTCGGTGCACAACGCCGATCCGGCAAGGATCGACGTGGTGCACCCCGGCGTCGACCTCGAGACGTTCACACCCGGGGACCGCAACGCCGCGCGTGCCGCGCTGGGACTCGACACCGACGAGCAGGTGGTCGCGTTCGTCGGGCGCATCCAGCCGCTGAAGGCGCCCGACGTCGCACTGCGCGCCGCGGCCAAACTGCCGGGCGTCCGCGTGCTGGTGGCCGGCGGCCCCTCCGGCTCCGGACTACAGGCCCCCGACGGGCTGATTCGACTGGCCAACGATCTGGGTATCTCGGACCGGGTGACGTTCCTGCCGCCCCAGTCGCGCGACCAGCTGGTCAACGTGTACCGGGCCGCCGACCTGGTGGCCGTACCCAGCTATTCGGAGTCCTTCGGCCTGGTCGCGGTCGAAGCTCAGGCATGCGGGACGCCGGTGGTGGCCGCCGCGGTCGGCGGATTGCCGGTCGCGGTGCGCGACGGTGTCACCGGGACACTGGTCGACGGGCACGACGACGGCGACTGGGCGCACGCCATCGGCGATGTGCTGGGCCGCGCCGACGCTCTGAGGCCCGCGGCCGCGGCCCACGCCGCGACGTTCTCGTGGGCCCGCACCGTCGACGCGCTGTTGGCCAGTTACGGCCGCGCCATCGCCGACTACCGGGCACGTCACCAGATGCGAGACGGCGCGCGCCGTACGGGTCGGCGGTTCTCGCGGCGGCGGGGGGTGCGGGCATGACCAACGCGGCGAAGATCATCGAAGAGGCGTGCAAGGAGAACGGCCTGGTCTGCACGTATCACGAAGGTGCGCGCGGCGGGTTGGCCGGCATCATCGTCGAACTGCCCGGCGAGCGACGGCTCAAGACCAACACGATCCTGTCGATCGGCGAGCACTCGGTACGCATCGAGGCGTTCGTCTGCCGCAAGCCCGACGAGAACCACGAGGGCGTCTACCGGTTCCTGCTCAAGCGCAACCGCCGCCTCTACGGGGTCGCGTACACGCTCGACAACGTCGGCGACATCTACCTCGTCGGGCGGATGTCGCTGGAATCGGTGACCTCCGACGAAGTCGACCGGATCCTCGGTCAGGTGCTCGAAGCCGTCGACAACGACTTCAACACGTTGTTGGAGTTGGGATTTCGCTCGTCGATTCAGAAGGAGTGGGAATGGCGGGTGTCGCGCGGCGAGTCGCTGAAGAATTTGCAGGCGTTCGCCCACCTGATCGACGACGAGGACGACTGACCCTTTCGCCCAGACCGACGTTTTGGCGGGTTTTTCGACCGAATTCCACCATTCCGTCGGTCTCGGTGCGGGGGGTGGGCGATCCGTCTGCCGTGAGAGGATTGCGGCATGTCTGATTCCCGGGGTGACTGCACGCTGATCCTGCTCCGCCACGGCCAGAGCGACTGGAACGAGAAGAACCTGTTCACCGGCTGGGTCGACGTCGACCTCACCGAGAAGGGCCGCGCCGAAGCGGTCCGCGCCGGCGAGCTGATAAAAGAACTCGATCGCCAGCCCGACGTGGTCTACACCTCGCTGCTGCGCCGCGCGATCACCACCGCGAATCTGGCCCTGGACAAGGCCGATCGGCATTGGATCCCGGTGCACCGCGATTGGCGGCTCAACGAGCGCCACTACGGCGCGCTGCAGGGCCTGGACAAGGCCGAGACCAAGGAGCGCTACGGAGACGAGCAGTTCATGGCGTGGCGGCGCAGCTACGACACCCCGCCGCCGCCGATCGAGCCGGGCAGCACCTACAGCGAGGACGGCGACCCGCGCTACGCCGACCTGCCCGGCGGTCCGCCGCGCACCGAATGCCTCAAGGACGTCGTCGAGCGGTTCGTGCCGTACTACACCGAGACCATCGAGCCCGACCTGCGCGCGGGTAAGACCGTGCTGATCGCCGCGCACGGCAACTCGCTGCGCGCCCTGGTCAAGCACCTCGACGGGATGTCCGACGAGGACGTCGTCAACCTCAACATCCCGACCGGCATCCCGCTGCGCTACGACCTGGACTCCGACCTCAAACCGAAGATCATCGGCGGCACCTATCTGGATCCCGAGGCCGCCGCCGCCGGCGCGGCAGCCGTCGCCGCACAGGGCGCCAAGTAGTCCGTCAGCCGTCCCAGGCGAACGGACGGTGAACAGCGGGGGTCCGGAGCCCGAATTTCGGTGTTTCGGTATGTGAGTTGTCCCGTTTTGGCCGCACGCTGCTGGGATGACGTTCACCGGGTGCGTACGATTTCGGCGTGAGTGTCGTTTGGGCACTGCTGCTGGCAGCGGTGGTCGCACTGCTCGCTCTGGGAGCCGGTATCGCGCTCGGGGCGCGTTTGAGCCCCCGCCTCACCGATCGCAGACAGCGTCGCACCACCGCGCAGAGCGGGGTCACGGTTTCACAGATGCTCTCCCACATCGCATCGCGGGCGCCCACGGGAATCGTGGTGGTCGACCACTTCCGTGACGTCGTCTACGCCAACGACCGGGCCCGCGAGCTGGGACTGGTTCGTGACCGGCTGCTCGACGAGCGGGCCTGGCGGGCCGCCGAGCGCACACTGGCCACCGGCCAGCCCGGCGACGTCGACCTCAGGGCAAACAAGCGCGTCAACCCCGGCCGGTCCGGCCTGTCGGTGCGCGGACACGTTCAGCTGCTGACCGACCAGGACCGCCGCTTCGCCGTCGTCTACGTCGACGACCACTCCGAATACGCCCGTATGGAGGCCACCCGCAGGGACTTCGTCGCCAACGTCAGCCACGAGCTCAAAACGCCGGTCGGGGCGATGGGGCTGCTGGCCGAGGCGCTACTCGCATCGGCCGACGACCCCGAGACCGTGCGCCGATTCGCCGAGCGGATGGTCGCCGAGTCCAACCGGCTGGCCAACATGATCGGCGAGCTGATCGAGCTGTCGCGGCTGCAGGGCGCCGAGCGCCTGCCCGACCTCGCGGCCGTCGACGTCGACACCGTGGTGTCCGAAGCGCTGTCGCGGCACAAGGTGCCCGCCGACAACGCAGACATCAAGATCACCACCGACGCGCCGACCGGTTTCCGCGCCCTCGGAGACCAAGCCCTGCTGGTCACCGCGATCGCGAACCTGGTCTCCAACGCGATCGCGTATTCGCCGCACGGGTCGTCGGTCTCGATCAGCCGCAGGCGGCGCGGGGACAACATCGAGATCGCCGTCACCGACCGCGGTATCGGCATCGCCCGCGAGGACCAGGAGCGGGTCTTCGAGCGATTCTTCCGCGTCGACAAGGCGCGGTCCCGGGCCACCGGCGGCACCGGGCTCGGGTTGGCCATCGTCAAGCACGTGGCGGCCAACCACAACGGAAGCATCCGGCTGTGGAGTCAGCCGGGAACGGGATCGACGTTCACCCTGTCGATTCCGGCCTATCCCGATCACGAATCGGACGAACGAGAGGACCAGCGAAACCAATGACCAGTGTGCTGATCGTGGAGGACGAGGAGTCCTTGGCTGATCCCCTGGCCTTTCTTCTTCGCAAAGAGGGCTTCGAGGCCACCGTCGTCACCGACGGGCCCGCGGCCTTGGCCGAGTTCGAGCGCTCCGGCGCCGACATCGTGCTGCTCGACCTGATGCTTCCCGGCATGAGCGGTACGGATGTGTGTCGTCAATTGCGTTCGCGCTCAAGCGTTCCAGTCATCATGGTGACGGCCCGCGACAGCGAGATCGACAAGGTCGTCGGGCTCGAACTCGGCGCCGACGACTACGTCACCAAGCCTTACTCAGCCCGCGAGCTGATCGCTCGTATCCGCGCGGTGTTGCGGCGCGGCGCCGAGAACGACGACCCCGGGATCGGTGACGGCGTGCTCGAGGCCGGGCCCGTCCGAATGGACGTCGAGCGCCATGTGGTCTCGGTGAACGGACAGCCGGTGACGATGCCGCTCAAGGAGTTCGACCTGCTCGAGTACCTGATGCGCAACAGCGGCCGGGTATTGACCCGCGGCCAGCTCATCGACCGCGTGTGGGGTGCCGATTACGTCGGCGACACCAAAACCCTTGACGTCCATGTGAAGCGGTTGCGGTCCAAGATCGAGGCCGATCCGGCCAACCCCGTGCATCTGGTCACCGTCCGCGGCCTGGGCTACAAACTCGAGGGCTGACGCCGGTCTAACCGGTAGTGCCGCCCATGATCTCGAGGACGTCGAACGTGTTGACACCGGCGGTGACCGACGGGTCGCGCTCGGCGATCGCGAGCACCTCGGCGCGATCGTCGGCACGCAGCACGCCCAGCCCCCATACGCCTTCGGGATCGGCGACCGGGCCGTAGACGACGACGCGGCCCTGCGCCAACAGCTGCTCCCAGTACTCCTGATGCGCCGCCATCGCCTGCTGCTCGGCGGGCGTCATGGTCTGGGCGAAATCCGGTCGCGGCGGGATCAGCCGGAACAGGAACAGCGATGCGGCGCCCGAAGGATCGGTCATCCGGCCAGGCGGGTGGCGGGGTGCACGGCGATAAGCCCTAATCCGCTGCGCCGCTTGCACATCGCCGCGAGCTCCGCGTACGCCTTCTCGCCGAGCAGTTCGGTCAGCTCGGGGCCGTAGGACTCCCACACCTGCCTGCTGCCGACGTGCGCGTTCGGATCGCCGGTGCAGTACCAGTGCAGGTCGGCGCCGCCTTCACCCCAGCCGCGACGGTCGTACTCGGTGATCCACGTCTTGAGGATCTCGGTCCCGTCGGGTCGTTCCACCCACTCCTGCGTGCGACGGATCGGCAGCTGCCAGCACACGTCGGGTTTCATGGTCAGCGGTTCGACGCCGAGCTTGAGCGCCTTGCTGTGCAGTGCGCATCCGATACCGCCTGCGAAACCGGGCCGGTTGAGGAAGATGCAGGCGCCCTTGTGCTTCCGGGTGCGCAGGTTGGGCTTGTCGTCGTACTCGTCCATCTCGAGGTAGCCCTTTTTGCCGAGCCCCTTCTCGCGGAACTGCCAATCCTCGTCGGTCAGCGTCTTCACCGCGTCGTCGAGGCGCGCGATGTCGTCGTCGTCGGACAAGAACGCCCCGTGCGAACAACACCCGTCATCCGGGCGTCCCTCCACCGTGCCCTGGCACGCCGGGGTGCCGAACACGCAGGTCCACCGCGAGAGCAACCACGTCAGATCGGCGGCGATCAAGTGCTCGGGATTGTCGGGGTCGTAGAACTCGACCCACTCACGGGCGAAATCGAGTTCGACCTCTCCGGGGTGCGGTGCAGTCACAATTCTCAACGGTAGACCCATTAAGTTGGATGAGTGCGATTAGGCGTGCTCGACGTGGGCAGCAATACCGTTCACCTTCTCGTGGTGGACGCGCGACGCGGTGGGCACCCGACGCCGATGAGTTCGACCAAGGCCTCGCTGCGCCTCGCTGAGGCCATCGACAGCGACGGCAAGATCACCCGCAGAGGCGCCGACAAGCTGATCGGCACCATCGACGAATTCGCCAAGATCGCCACGAGTTCCGGCTGTGCGGAGCTGATGGCGTTCGCCACGTCCGCGGTGCGTGACGCGAAGAACTCCGAAGAACTGCTCGCCCGGATTCTCGCCGAGACGGGGGTGGCGCTGCGCGTGCTCGCAGGCGTCGACGAGTCGCGGCTGACGTTTCTTGCGGTGCGACGGTGGTACGGCTGGAGCGCCGGACGGATCATCAACATCGACATCGGCGGCGGCTCGCTCGAACTGTCCAACGGCGTGGACGAGGAGCCGGAGGTTGCGCTGTCGCTTCCGCTCGGGGCGGGCCGGCTCACCCGCGAGTGGCTCCCTGACGATCCGCCGGGCAGGCGGCGGGTGGCGATGCTGCGCGACTGGCTGGCCACCGAGCTGGCCGACGCCGGCGCCGAGATGCTCAAGGCCGGCGCTCCCGACCTGGCGGTCGCATCGTCGAAGACGTTTCGGTCGCTGGCCAGGCTGACCGGCGCGGCGCCCTCGGGGGCCGGCCCGCGGGTCAAACGGACGCTGACCGCCACCGGCTTAAGGCAGCTCATAAATTTCATCTCTAGGATGACCGCGGCTGACCGTGCCGAACTGGAAGGGGTGAGTGCCGATCGGGCGCCACAGATCGTGGCCGGAGCGTTGGTCGCCGAGGCGAGCATGAATGCCCTCGGTGTCGAGAGCGTCGACATCTGCCCCTGGGCGTTGCGGGAGGGGCTGATTCTGCGGAGACTCGACAGCGAAGCCGATGGCAGCGGTCTCGCCGGCGGTACCCACAATCCGGCCTCAGTACAGACGTTTGTGCGTAATGCTGGACGATAGATGACGAGGCCCGAAGGCAACACACGATGACAGGACCAGAAGACGACCACAGCAACACGCGACCCATCTCGGTCGCGGAGTTGCTGGCGCGCAACGGCACGATCGGTGCCCCGCCGGTCGGCGGGCGGCGCCGTCGTCGCCGCGGCGCCGACTCCGTGACCGTCGCCGAACTGACCGGTGAGATCCCGATCATCCGTGACGACGACGCACCCGCCACGGGGCGTTCGGCCGCCGCGACGGTCGAGGCCCCCGCCGAAACCGAGCCCGTCGCGCCCGCCGAGGCCGCGGACGCCGAACCCGCCACCGACACTGCTGAGGCCGCCCCCGCCGAGACTGCCGAGACCGCTGCCGCCAACGGCGCCGTCGACCACACCGAGGAGACGGTCGAGGAGGAAGCCCTCGAGGTTCCCGAAGACGAGCCTCTCGAGGCCTCCGGCACCGAGACTTCCGAGGTCGAGGCCGTCGAGGACGAGGCCGCCGACGCGGCCGGTGCGGACGAGGACACCGACTACGCCGATGCCGTCTCCGACTACCAGACCCACATCGAGCAGCGCGACGCCGACGAGGACCTCGACTTCTTCGCCCCGCCGCGGCGCTCGACCTTCGCGCGCCGACGCTTCGGCATGCTCGGTCGCAGCGCACCGGCAGAACCCGGCGATGCCCAGGTCGGTGCCGAGGAGATGAGCCCGGATCCCGTCGACTGGGCCGATCCGGACGCCGACGAGGACGAGGCCGCCGACGCGGCGGTCGCCGTGGCCGAGCCCGAGCACGACGATGAGCGCGACGACAGGCCGTCCTACCTGCGTTCTCCCGATGACGCCCTGTTCGGCGGTCCCGACGTCGACGACGATGTCGCCCGGCCGGACAACGACCTGAGCCCGGCCGACGTCGACCTCGACGAGGACGCACCGCGTTCGGGTGCGATGTCGTCGATCCTGCGCGGGGCGATGGTCGTCGGGCAGTGCGTGGTCGCGGTCGCGTTCGGCGCCGGGCTGTTCATCGCCTTCGACCAGCTGTGGAAGTGGAACAGCATCGTCGCGCTGGTACTGGGCGTGCTGGTGATCCTGGGCCTGGTGGTCGGCGTGCGCGTGGTCCGCAAGACCGAGGACATCGGCAGCACACTGATCGCCGTCGCGGTCGGCGCGATGGTGACATTCGGGCCGCTGGCATTGATGCAGGCGGCTTGAGGCGCCCAATCACCCGTGCGTCCAGCCATTAAGGTCGGTCTGTCGACGGCCTCGGTCTACCCGCTGAGAACCGAGGCGGCCTTCGAATACGCAGCCAAGCTCGGCTACGACGGGGTCGAGCTCATGGTGTGGGCCGAGACGGTCAGCCAAGATGTCGACGCCATCGAGCAGCTGTCGAAGCGTTACGAAATGCCCGTGCTCTCCGTGCACGCGCCGTGCCTGTTGATCACCCAGCGGGTGTGGGGTGCCAACCCGATTCCCAAGCTAGAACGCAGCGTGCGGGCGGCCGAACAGCTGGGCGCTCAGACCGTCGTCGTGCATCCGCCGTTCCGGTGGCAGCGCCGCTACGCCGAAGGCTTCTCCGAGCAGGTCGCCGAGCTCGAAGCGTCCAGCGAGGTGATGGTCGCCGTGGAGAACATGTTCCCGTTTCGTGCCGACCGCTTCTTCGGCGCGGGTCAGACCTCCATCGAGCGGATGCGCAAGCGTGGCGGCAACCCCGGGCCGGGCATCTCGGCGTTCGCGCCGTCCTACGATCCGCTCGACGGCGACCACGCCCACTACACGCTCGACCTGTCGCACACCGCGACCGCCGGCTCCGACGCACTCGAGATGGCGCGCCGCATGGGCGAGGGGTTGGTGCACCTGCACCTGTGCGACGGCAGCGGCGCCTCGACCGACGAGCATCTGGTGCCCGGCCGCGGCACTCAGCCGACGGTGGAGGTGTGCGAGATGCTGGCCGCAAGCGACTTCAACGGCCATGTGATCCTTGAGGTGACCACATCGGGTGCGCGCACCGCCGCCGAACGCGAAGCGCTGCTGGTCGAGTCGTTGCAGTTCGCCCGCAGGCACCTGCTGCGCTGACACCCCTGACCTCGTTCCGAACTCGCTTCTAGAAGGACTCACCAGATGGCCGGCTCCACCCTGTTCACCGACGCCATGGCGCTCACCCACGCCGGTGACGGCGTGTATCACGGTGAGCTGAACGAACATTGGACGATCGGGCCGAAGGTGCACGGCGGAGCGATGCTCGCGCTGTGTGCGAACGCCGCGCGGACGGAGCATTCCAGGGGGCTGCAACGATCGGCGCACGCGCGCAGCGCAGGGGACGACTCGGGGGATCAGGCGAGCGGTGGCGTGGAACCGATCGCGGTGTCGGGAAACTTCCTGTGGGCGCCCGACCCCGGCCCGATGCAGGTGGTCACGACCGTGCGCAAACGCGGGCGTCGCGTCAGCCTGATCGACGTCGAACTCAGACAGGGCGACCGTACAGCTGTGCGGGCCGCGATCACGCTCGGCGAGCCGGAACATCATGTGACGCCGCTGCTCTCGGTCAATCCCGTGATCCCGTTGATGCAACCGGATCCGCCGCCCGGTCTCGAGCCGATCGGTGAGGGCCACCCGATGGCCGACATCGTGCACCTCGCGCGCGGCTGCGACATCCGGCCCTCGCTGACCACGATGGAACCGCGGTCCGACGGCGGCCCGCCGGTGATCGAGTACTGGGTGCGGCCCAAGGGTGTCGCCCCGGACGTGCTTTTCGCGCTGCTGTGCGGCGACGTGTCGGCTCCTGTGACGTTCGGCGTCAACCGGTTCGGTTGGGCGCCCACCGTCCAGCTGACGGCGTACCTGCGCAGCAGGCCGGCCGACGGGTGGTTGCGCGTGCTCTGCACGACCGTGCAGATCGGCCAGGACTGGTTCGACGAGGACCACATCGTCGTCGACTGCGAGGGCCACATCGTCGTGCAGACCCGCCAACTCGCGATGGTTCCGCAGGGGTAGGCGGCAAGCCGCGGAGGGTGGCCGCACACGCGGTGCCCGACCGTCTGCAATGCTTCCGGCATGGCCAGAATCGCGATCGTCGGCGGTGGAAGTATCGGTGAGGCACTGTTGTCCGGGCTGCTGCGGGCCGGACGGCAGGTCAAGGACCTGGCGGTGGCGGAGAAGGATTCGGACCGGGCCCAGTACCTGGCCGACACCTATTCGGTGCTGGTGACGACGGTGGCCAACGCGGTGGACCACGCGAGCTATGTGATCGTGGCCGTCAAACCGGCCGACGTGGCCGGGCTCGTCGACGAGATCGTCGATGCGGCGACCAATGCCGAAAGTGACACGGCCGAACAGGTTTTCGTGACGGTCGCGGCCGGCGTCACCACCGAGTACTACGAGAATAAGCTGCCCGCCGGCGCGCCCGTGATCCGCGTCATGCCCAACGCGCCGATGGTCGTCGGTGGGGGAGTGAGCGCGCTGTCGGCCGGTCGCTTCGCCACCCCCGAACAGATGAAGGAGGTCTCGGCGATCTTCGACGCGGTCGGCGGGGTGCTCACGGTGCCCGAGTCCCAACTCGACGCGGTCACCGCGATCTCCGGGTCGGGGCCGGCCTATTTCTTCCTGATGGTCGAGGCGCTCATCGACGCCGGCGTCGACGCCGGGCTCTCGCGATCGGCGGCCACCGACCTCGTCGCACAGACCATGGCGGGGTCGGCCGCGATGTTGCTGGATCGCCTCGACCGGAACGCGTCCGCGGGAGGTGCCGCCGGCGGCCCGTCGGGTGCCGGAATGGACACCACGCCCGCTCAACTGCGCGCGACGGTCACCTCGCCGGGCGGCACCACCGCGGCCGGTCTGCGGGAACTGGAGAGGGGCGGCCTGCGAGCGGCCGTTGCCAGGGCGGTCGAGGCCGCGAAAAAGCGCTCTGAGCAGCTCGGAATTACATCTGAGTAATTCTTTAAATTACCCACACCCGTCGCAGTAACACCATCTGCCACGCTATTCTCCTCGTGTAAGCACGGGTCGGTGCCAGCGGTGGGGAAGCCGCTGGAACTGCCCGTGCCTGAATGATTGGGTTGCGATGACGTCTATGAACGGGCCATCCTCGCGGGATTCGGCCAGTGGGAAGTCGGCTCGGGACTCCGGATCCGACGGTCAACAGCCACGGGCGCAATTCCTCACCGTCGCCGAGGTGGCGAGCCTGATGCGGGTCAGCAAGATGACGGTGTACCGGCTGGTGCACAACGGCGAGCTGCCTGCCGTCCGGGTCGGCCGCTCGTTCCGCGTGCATGCGAAGGCTGTTCACGACATGTTGGAGAGCTCGTACTTCGACGCAGGCTGATCTCCTCCGCGTTCCCGGCGACACCGTCGCCGGCCGTTGGGCGCGTTTCGCGGTTACCTGCACAGCCCGGTAAAGTGGCCGGGTCAGTCAACGATGCTCATCGGGCAGGTAAGGCGTAGGTAGCGGAGTTCATGGGTTCAGTCATCAAGAAGCGGCGCAAGCGCATGTCGAAGAAGAAGCACCGCAAGCTGCTTCGTCGCACCCGAGTCCAGCGCAGAAAACTCGGCAAGTAATCGCCGCCCGCCGTCGCTAGGCTCACCGGACATGGATTCCGAGGGTCGTGCCAATGGAGACGTCAACGGGGCTGACCCACGCGACGCCGTGCAGTATCCGAAGGTCGTGCTGGTCACCGGGGCGTGCCGGTTCCTCGGCGGCTACCTGACGGCCAGGCTGGCGCAGAACCCGTTGATCAACCATGTGATCGCCGTCGACGCGATCACTCCGAGCAAGGACCTTCTGCGGCGGATGGGGCGCGCGGAGTTCGTCCGCGCCGACATCCGCAACCCTTTCATCGCGAAGGTCATCCGCAACGGCGATGTCGACACCGTGGTGCACGCCGCGGCGGCGTCCTACGCACCCCGCTCCGGGGGCCGCGCGACGCTCAAGGAACTCAACGTGATGGGCGCGATCCAGCTGTTCGCGGCCTGCCAGAAGGCGCCGTCGGTGCAGCGAGTGGTGCTCAAGTCCACGTCGGAGGTGTACGGCTCGACCTCGCGCGACCCGGTGATGTTCACCGAGGACACCAGCGCGCGACGGCCACCGGGGGAGGGCTTCGCCCGCGACAGCATCGACATCGAGGGCTATGCGCGCGGACTGGGGCGTCGTCGGCCCGACATCGCGGTGACCATCCTGCGGTTGGCCAACATGATCGGGCCGGGTATGGACACCGCGCTGTCGCGCTACCTCGCCGGCCCGGTGGTGCCGACGGTCATCGGACACGACGCCCGGCTCCAGCTGCTGCACGAGCAGGATGCGCTCGGGGCGCTCGAGCGCGCGACGATGGCGGGCAAGGCGGGCACCTACAACGTCGGCGCGTCCGGGATCGTGATGATGAGCCAGGCGATCCGGCGGGCCGGCCGGATCGCGTTGCCCGTGCCGCGATCGGCGCTGGCGGCGGTGGATTCGCTGAGGCGCGCGACTCGTTACACTGAACTGGATCGTGAGCAGCTGAACTACCTCAGTTATGGCAGAGTGATGGACACATCGCGGATGCGCAACGATCTCGGCTATAACCCGAAGTGGACGACGGTGGAGGCCTTCGACGATTACGTCCGAGGTCGCGGATTGACTCCGATCGTCGACCCGCGGTGGGTACGCTCAATGGAGAGTCGCGCCGTTGCCGCGGCGCAACGGTGGGGGCGCTAGGCGCATCAACTAATCGGGTGGGGAGAAGGAAACGACCGTGGCGGGCGAGTCCAAGGCGAAAGTCATTCCGCTGCATGGCAATTCGGGCCGTGCAGCGGCTCAGCGGCGTAATGCCGCACGAGCGCAGGGCTCGCGCCGACATCCCTCGCAGCTGTCGGATCCGGTAGCCGGGGCCTCCGCCGAGGAGATCGCCGCCGTCGTCCGCGAGATCGACGAGCACCGCGGCGGCGTCGCGGGCGCACCGCCGGTCGACCAGACGCCCACCGAACTGGCCAAGCAGATCGCCTCGGTCGGGGAGTTCGTGCGCAAGCGGATGACGGGTGAGTACACCGTCGACGAGTTCGGGTTCGATGCCCATCTCAACAACGCAATCTTTTTGCCTTTGCTGAGAGTCTTCTTCAAGTCGTGGTTCCGCGTCGAGGTCAGCGGGATCGAGCATCTGCCCGAAACCGGCGCCGCGCTCGTGGTCGCCAACCACGCTGGCGTGCTGCCGTTCGATGGGCTGATGACGTCGGTGGCGGTGCATGACCACCACCCTGCCCAGCGCGACCTGCGCCTGCTCGCCGCCGACATGGTGTTCGACCTGCCGGTGGTCGGTCAGGCCGCCCGCAAGGCCGGCCACACCATGGCCTGCACCGCCGACGCGCATCGGCTGCTGGCCGCGGGTGAGCTGACCGCGGTGTTCCCCGAGGGCTACAAGGGCCTGGGCAAGCACTTCAAAGACCGCTACAAGCTGCAGCGATTCGGTCGCGGCGGTTTCGTGTCGGCGGCGCTGCGCACCAAGGCGCCCATCGTGCCGTGCTCGATCGTCGGGTCCGAGGAGATCTATCCGATGATCGCCGACGTCAAGCTGCTGGCCCGGTTGCTCGGCCTGCCGTACTTCCCGATCACCCCGTTGTTCCCGCTGGCGGGTCCGGCGGGCATGGTGCCGCTGCCGTCGAAATGGCACATCCAGTTCGGCGAACCGATCGAGACCGCGGATTACGACGAGTCGGCTGCCGACGATCCGATGGTCACCTTCGAACTCACCGATCAGGTGCGCGAGACCATCCAGCAGACGCTGTACCAACTGCTCACCCAGCGCCGGAACACGTTCTTCGGCTGAGCGCGCGAAAAGCCGCTAGCTCTACGAATTACTTTGCTTGGCAATCATTTTCGCGATTGCCTCGTCGCGTGCGGCCGCAATGCGCTGGCTCACCTCGTCGGCTTCGGTGTCCGACTGCGCCTCGCCCATGACCGTGACGACGCTCGTCAGGATGGGGTTGCCGTCGGCGTCGGTCACCTCGCCGCGCACCTCGGTGACGATGGCGCCGTGCGATTCGGTGACCGAATCGAGGTAGGAGTCGAAGAACAGCTTGTCGCCGGCCAGGATCGGGCGGTGGAACGTGATCTTCTGGTCGCGGTGCAGGACCCGCTCCATGTTGATCGGCACGTCGAACTGGTTGAAGATCTCCAGCTGAACGCGCCGACCGGCGACGGCGAGGAAGGTCAGCGGTGCGATCAGCGAGTCGTAGCCGTACTCGGCGGCGGCCTCTTCGGTGAAATGCGCGGGGTGCTCGTCCTTGACCGCCTGTGCGAACTCACGGATCTTCTCCCGGCCGACCTCGAAGTAATCGGGATACCGGTAGTGCGTTCCGATGATGTTCTCTGCGATTGCCATACCTGAACTGCTCCTCGGGTGCGCGCGCTGCCGTCTCTCCTCGTCGGAGTCAGCGGCGCGAGCCTATCAGCGGGTCTGGGCCACCGCCGCGACCAGAGCGGCTCGTCAGCGGCCCTCCTGGCGGCGGGAGACCACCGCCGCCAGCGCCCCTCCGGCCGCGCCGAGCGCCAGCGCCGACGGCACACCGATGCGCGCGGCCTTGCGGGCGGTGCGGAAGTCGCGGATCTCCCACCCCCGCTCACGGGCCAGGTCGCGCAGATCGGCGTCGGGGTTGATCGCCACCGCCGTACCCACCAGGGAGAGCATCGGCACGTCGTTGAAGCTGTCCGAGTAGGCCGTGCAGCGGCGCAGGTTGAGGCCTTCGCGGATGGCCAGCGAGCGCACCGCGTGCGCCTTGCCCGTGCCGTGCAGAATGTCGCCGACCAGCCGCCCGGTGAACACCCCGTCGATGGATTCGGCGACGGTGCCCAGCGCCCCGGTCAGGCCCAGCCGCTTGGCGATGGTCGCGGCCAGTTCGTACGGGGTCGCGGTGACCAGCCACACCTGCTGTCCGGCATCGAGGTGCATCTGCGCGAGCGCGCGGGTGCCCGGCCAGATCTTGTCGGCGATGATCTCGTCGTAGATCTCCTCACCGACCGCCATCAGCTCGGCCGTCGAGCGCCCCTCGATGAAGGCGAGCGCCTTACGACGGCCCGCGGCCACGTCCTCGCTATTCTCGCGGCCCGTCAGCTGGAATTTCGCCTGCGCGTAGACGAACCGCGCGATGTCGCCGTAGGTGAAGAACTTGCGGGCGGCAAGGCCGCGGGCGAAGTGCAGCAGCGAGGACCCCTGCACCAGGGTGTTGTCGACGTCGAAGAACGCCGCCGCGGTCAGGTCAGGGGGCGGTGCGGGTGGGGCCGTGGCGGCTTCGGCCACGAGGTCGGTGACGGCCGCCTCTGCGCTGGCCTCACCGGCAAGTTGCTGTTCAGCAGCTTCGCGGTCGCCGTTTCGAGACACGGATCAACCCTAAGTCACGGAGGTGGAGATACTGGCGAGGTGGAGCACCAGGTGGAGTTGCTGACGCGCGACGGTTGCACGATATGCACCGCGGCGGCGGCCCGGCTCGCGGCGCTGGCCGGCGAACTGGGCTTCACGCTGACCGTCACCGATGTCGACGCCGCCGCGGCCGCGGGCGATTCCGGGCTGCGCGCGGAGTACGGCGACCGGCTTCCGGTCGTTCTGCTCGACGGCAGCGAGCACAGCTACTGGGAGATCGACGAGCCGCGCCTTCGGGCCGACCTGGCGAAGTGACCATCCGTTTTTGCGCGAAATTGCGTTCCAGCAGGCCTCCACTCGTGATTCGGCTGCTGGAACGCAATTTCGGCGATAATGGTGGGGAATTTGGTGAGCTAACTGTTCAACGGCTACCTTGGATGACGTGGTGATGATGCCGTGAGCGTGTTGCTTTTCGGGGTTTCGCACCGCAGTGCGCCGGTGTCGGTGCTCGAGCAGCTGAGTACCGACGAGTCCGATCAGGCCAAGATCGTCGACCAGGTGCTGCAGTCCTCCCTCGTCACCGAGGCCATGGTGCTGTCGACCTGCAATCGCGTGGAGATCTACGCCGTTGTCGACGCGTTCCACGGCGGGTTGTCGGTGATCGGCCAGGTACTTTCCGAGCACTCCGGGATGAGCCTCAACGACCTGACCAAATACGCGTATGTGCGGTACGCCGAAGCGGCTGTCGAGCACCTGTTCGCGGTGGCGTCGGGCCTGGATTCGGCCGTTGTCGGTGAACAGCAGGTGCTCGGCCAGGTGCGCCGCGCGTACGCCGCCGCCGAGGCCAACCACACCGTCGGACGCACCCTGCACGAGCTCTCGCAGCGCGCGTTGGCCGTCGGCAAGCGGGTGCACACCGAGACCGGCATCGACGCCGCGGGCGCGTCGGTGGTGTCCGTCGCGCTGTGCACCGCCGAATCCAAGCTCGGCTCGCTGGCCGGTCGCACCGCGGTGGTCATCGGGGCGGGTTCGATGGGTTCGCTGGCCGCCAAACACCTGACCCGCGCGGGCGTCGACCGCATCCACGTCGTAAACCGCAGCCAGCCGCGGGCCAAGCGGCTCGCCGCCAACGTCCGGGAACTGGGCGTCGACGCGCACGCCTTCCCGTTCGACCACCTGCCGCCGCTGCTGACCGATGCCGATGTGGTGGTCTGCTGCACCGGGGCGGTGCGCCCGGTGGTCTCACTGGCCGACGTGCACCGCGGCCTCGCGCACGGCCAAGAGCCCAAGCAGCTGGTCATCTGCGATCTCGGCATGCCCCGTGACGTCGACCCCGCCGTGGCCGGTCTGCCCGGCGTCTACGTCGTCGACATGGAGCGCATCCAGCGCGAACCGGCGGCCCGCGCCGCGGCGTCCGACGCCGAAGCCGCCCGCGCGATCGTCGCCGCCGAGGTCGCCACCTACCTGGCCGGTCAGCGGATGGCCGAGGTCACCCCGACCGTCACCGCGCTGCGTCAGCGCGCCGCCGACGTGGTCGAGGCCGAGCTGCTGCGGCTGGACCACCGCCTGCCGGGCCTGGACGCCATCCACCGCGACGAGGTCGCCAAGACGGTGCGACGGGTCGTCGACAAACTCCTGCACGCGCCGACTGTGCGCGTCAAGCAGCTGGCGAGTGCGCCGGGCGGAGACAGCTACGCAGAGGCTCTGCGTGAGCTCTTCGAGCTCGACCAGCAGGCCGTCGACGCCGTCGCCGGGCCCGAATTGCCTTTGATCGCACCAGATCTCGATAAGGCCGAGTAACGCTTGACTGTAATCCGGATAGGCACTCGCGCCAGTCTCCTGGCGACCACTCAGGCCGGTACGGTCCGAGACGCGCTCATCGCCAACGGACACGCGGCCGAGCTCGTCCCCATCTCCACCGAGGGTGACCGCAACCAGGGCCCGATCGCCGAGATCGGCGTTGGCGTGTTCACCGCGGCTCTGCGCGAAGCCATCCACGACGGCCGGGTGGACGCCGCCGTGCACTCGTTCAAGGATCTGCCGACCGCGGCCGACACCCGCTTCGTCATCGCCGCGAGTCCCCCCCGCGAAGACCCCAGGGACGCCCTGGTGGCACGCGATGGGCTGGTGCTCGGGGAGTTGCCGCCGGGTTCTTTGATCGGCACGTCGAGCCCGCGGCGGGCGGCACAGCTTAGAGCACTGGGTCTCGGTTTGGAAATCCGCCCCCTAAGAGGCAACCTGGATACCAGGTTGAACAGGGTTAGCAACGGTGATCTCGACGGCATCGTAGTCGCACGGGCGGGACTGGCCCGCATCGGGCGACTGGCCGATGTCACCGAGACTCTCGAGCCGGTGCAGATGTTGCCAGCGCCGGCTCAAGGTGCGCTCGCGGTCGAGTGCCGCGCAGGCGACACCGGGCTCGCTGCGCTGCTGGCGGAGTTGGACGACGCCGACACACGCGCCGCGGTCACCGCTGAACGGGCCCTGCTCGCCCGACTGGAGGCGGGTTGTCACGCACCGGTGGGCGCGATCGCTGAGGTGGTCGAGTCCATCGATGAGGACGGCAACGTCTTCGAAGAGGTGTCGCTGCGCGGCTGCGTGGCGGCACTGGACGGATCCGACGTGATCCGCGCGTCCGGCGTCGGCACAACCGACCGGGCCCGGGAGCTGGGGCTCTCGGTGGCCGAGGAGTTGTTCGACCTCGGGGCGCGCGAACTCATGGCGGACGCCAACTGAGCTGTAGAGCGGAGTGACTGAGATGACAGGCCAGACCAGCGGGCGGGGGCGCAAGCCGAAGCCGGGCCGCATCACGTTCGTCGGCTCGGGTCCTGGCGACCCGGGACTGCTGACGACGCGGGCGCACACGGTGCTCGCCAACGCTGCCTTGGTGTTCACCGATCCCGAGGTGCCGGAAGCGGTGCTGGCCCTGGTGGGTTGCGAACTGCCGCCCCCGTCGGGGCCCGAACCGGCTGAGGCCGCCGACAACGGCGAGGCCTCGGGTAAGGAAGCCCCGACCCTGCCCGGCGGACCGGATATCCGGTCGGCCGTCGGCGATCCGGCCGAGGTGGCCAAGACGCTGATCACCGAGGCGCGCACCGGTGTCGACGTGGTCCGGCTGGTGGCGGGCGATCCGCTGTCGGTGGACGCCGTGATCACCGAGGTGTCCGCGTTGGCGAAATCGCATCTGAACTTCGAGATCGTGCCGGGCCTGCCGGACACCACCGCGGTGCCCACCTACGCCGGCCTGCCGCTGGGATCGGCGCACACCGTGGCCGACGTCCGCGACCCCGACGTCGACTGGGCCGCATTGGCCGCCGCGCCCGGCCCGTTGATCCTGCACGCGACGGCGTCTCATCTGCCCGACGCGGCGCGCACGCTGATCGAGTACGGCCTGACCGACACCACGCCACTGGTGGTCACCGCCAACGGCACGACGTGCCAGCAGCGTTCGGTCGAGACCACCCTGGCCGGGCTGCTCGACAAGGCCACCCTGGCGGGCTCCGAGCCGGCCGGTCCGTTGGCCGGACCGCTCGTGGTGACCATCGGCAAGACCGTGGCCAACCGCACCAAGCTGAACTGGTGGGAGAGCCGCGCCCTGTACGGCTGGACCGTGCTGGTGCCCCGCACCAAGGACCAGGCCGGCGAGATGAGCGAGAAGCTGGTGGGACACGGTGCGCTGCCGATCGAGGTCCCGACCATCGCCGTCGAGCCGCCGCGCAGCCCCGCTCAGATGGAGCGCGCGGTCAAGGGACTGGTCGACGGCCGGTTCCAGTGGGTGGTGTTCACCTCCACCAACGCGGTTCGTGCGGTGTGGGAGAAGTTCAACGAGTTCGGTCTCGACGCCCGGGCGTTCTCGGGTGTGAGGATCGCCTGCGTCGGCCAGGCCACCGCCGACCGGGTACGGGCGTTCGGCATCAATCCCGAGCTGGTTCCGGCGGGTGAGCAATCGTCGCTCGGCCTACTCGACGAATTCCCGCCGTATGACGACGTTTTCGACCCGGTGAACCGCGTGCTGCTGCCGCGCGCCGACATCGCCACCGAGACGCTGGCCGAGGGTCTGCGTGAGCGCGGCTGGGAGATCGAGGACGTCACGGCATACCGCACGGTGCGCGCCGCGCCGCCGCCTGCGCACACCCGCGAGATGATCAAGACCGGTGGCTTCGACGCGGTCTGCTTCACCTCGAGCTCCACGGTGCGCAACCTGGTCGGTATCGCGGGCAAGCCGCACGCGCGCACCATCGTCGCGTGCATCGGGCCCAAGACCGCCGAGACCGCAGCGGAATTCGGTCTGCGCGTCGATGTGCAGCCCGAGGTGGCCGCCGTCGGACCGCTGGTGGAGGCGCTCGCGGAGCACGCCGCCCGGCTGCGGGCCGAGGGCGCACTGCCGCCGCCGCGTAAGAAGAGCCGCCGCCGCTGACCGCAACACCGAAGGTGGGTTTGCATGGGCTTTCCTAGGCATCGCCCCCGCAGGCTGCGCACGACTCCGGCGCTGCGGCGACTCGTCGCCGAAACCACCTTGGAGCCACGGCAACTCGTGTTGCCGATGTTCGTCGCCGACGGTATCGACGAGCCACGCCAGATCTCGTCGATGCCCGGCGTCGTCCAACACACCCGCGACTCGCTGCGCCGCGCCGCCGCCGACGCGGTGGCCGCCGGTGTGGGTGGCCTGATGCTGTTCGGCGTGCCGCGCGACGCGGACAAGGATCCCACCGGCTCCGTCGCCGTCGCCGAAGACGGCATCCTCAACGTCGCCCTGCGCGACCTGGCGAGTGACCTCGGTGACGACACCGTGCTGATGGCCGACACCTGCCTCGACGAGTTCACCGACCACGGCCACTGCGGAATCGTGGACGCGTCGGGCCGGGTTGATAATGACCTGACCAACAAGCGCTACGTGGAACTCGCTGTGGCGCAGGCGGATTCGGGCGCACACGTGGTCGGGCCGAGCGGAATGATGGACGGCCAGGTGGCCGCGATCCGCGACGGGCTGGACGCCGCCGGGCACACCGACACCGTCATCCTGGCGTACGCCGCGAAGTTCGCCTCCGGTTTCTACGGGCCGTTCCGGGAAGCGGTGGGATCGAGCCTGCGCGGCGATCGTCGCACGTACCAACAGAATCCGGGCAACGCGCGCGAGGCGTTGCACGAGGTGGAACTCGACATCGACGAAGGCGCCGACATCGTCATGGTCAAGCCCGCGATGGGCTACCTCGACGTGGTGCGCGCGGCCGCCGACCTGTCGCCGGTGCCCGTGGCCGCCTACCAGGTCTCCGGTGAGTACTCGATGATCAGCGCCGCAGCCGCCAACGGCTGGATCGACCTACAAGCGGTGGCTCTGGAGACGCTGACCAGCATCCGGCGGGCCGGGGCAGACATCGTGCTGACGTACTGGGCGGCCGACGTCGCCGGTTGGCTGGCGTGAATCCGGAACCGCAGGGCCACCCGGATGAGGCCGGCCAGCAGCCCGAGTCGGGTGGCCGCCCGGACGACGTCGACACCGGCTTTTGGCTCTGGGTGGTCGCGCTCGTCCTGATGGTCGTCGGCCAGGTCGTCGACCTGCTGGTCAGCGAACGCGCCGACGGCCTGCCCGCACCGGTGCTGGCCCTCTCGGCGGTGTTCATCGTGATCCTCGGCGCCGTGGCGCTGACGTTCCAATTCCTGATGCGCCAGGGGTACCGGTGGGCCCGCACCGTGCTGACCGGCGCAGGTGTCGCGGCGGTCGTGTACGCCGTGAGCAGCCTGTTCGGCGAGGAACGGCCGCCGGCGGCCGCGCTCGCCTACGCCGTCACCGCCATCCTCGGCTCGGTGCTGATCGTGGGCGGTGTGTACCTGCTGCACCGTAAAGACGCCAACGACTACTTCACGCGGTGACCCGATAGGCTGACCCGACCATGACCGCTCCTGCGCCGCGAGCCCGCGTCGTCACCGCCGCCTTCTGGTGCTGGGTCGTCGCCGCGGTGATGTTGATGCTCGGCGGGCTGATCGCCGCCTCGGTGAACCTGCCGCCGCTGTTTCGCGGCGCGGGGGTCCTCACCGCCGTCGCCGGCGCAGGAATGGCGTTCCTCGCAGGCCGCAGCCGCGCGGGCGATGCCCGGTTCCGCCGGGCCGGCGTCGCGTTGGCGCTGACCATCGTCGTATTCGTGGTGCTGCTCGCGATGCGCGGCGTCGTGCACATCGTGACGGTGCTCGCGGTGCTGCCCCTGATCGCGGGCGCCGTCCTGATCACCCGGCCGAGCGCGGACGCGCAGGGGGAAGCGACGTGACCGACAAGCAGACCGCGCCGCAGGTGCTGTTCTACGAGCAGGGGGCCAGTTGGTGGTGGTTGGCCGCCGGGCCCGCCGCGGCGATCGCGATGGGATTGATCCAGGCGTCAGCCGGCTACGGGTTCCAGTGGGTGGTTCCCGGGATGTTCCTGGTGCTCGTCAGCGGCTTCCTCGCGATACAGGTCAAGGCCGCCCGTATCCACACCTCGGTCGAGTTGACGCCCGAGACGCTGCGGCAGGGCACCGAGCGCATCGGTACCGACGAGATCGTCCGCGTCTATCCCGAGGCGACCGGTTCGGAGCCGCCGAAATGGCAGTCGGCGCGGGCGCTGGGCGAGCTCACCGGTGTGCCGCGCGGCCGCACGGGTATCGGGCTGAAGATGACCAACGACCGCACCGCGCAGGCGTGGGCCCGCAAGCATCAAACGCTGCGGCAGACGTTGACCCAGCTCATCGAAGAGCGCATTCCGCCGGCATGACGGTCCGCGCAGCGCTCGAGCTGGTGCTGGCCGTCGCCGCTGCGGTGGGCAGCGTGCTGAGCTGGCTTGCGGCCAAGACGACGGTCGCGGTCCCGCCGGTGCTCGAAGGCGAACCGCAGACAACCTCGGTCGAGTACAGCGCGCCGATGGTGGGACTTGCGCTGCTTCTGGCGGCGGTCGCCGGTGTGTTCGTGGTGCTGACCATCGCCCATTGGCGCCGCGATCGGCGCGCTGCCCCTTCGCCCCGCGATCGGCGCGCTGCCCCTTCGCGCCGCGATCGGCGCGCTGCCCCTTCGCGCCGCGAGTGACCGCGTTTGCACGTGACACGCCGGGCGATCCCGTGCAGAACAGGTCGCTCGCGGGAAGTGAGAGGCCGCTCACAGCCGCTTGGTACAAAGTGCAAATTTTGTAACACTGTGTCGTATGACCGAGTTGGTGGAGACAGACAGGCCCGTCGACGATGCGCTGCCGCTGGGCCCGCAGTCGCTGGTGTGGCGCTACTTCGGGGACAACCGGATGTACCTGATCGGGCCGCGCCCCGCGGTGCTGCAGAACATGCTGGCCGAACTCGGCCAGGGCGTGCTCGACCACTCCGTGTTCTTTGACGACACCGCCGCGCGGGTCAAGCGCTCGCTGCCGCCGATCTTCAACACGGTCTACGGCTCCGATGAGGACCACCCGGGCGCCCAGGTGCGCGACTTCCACACCGACATCAAGGGCAAGATGCCCGACGGCGCCCGGTACCACGCCCTGGATCCGAAGACCTACTTCTGGGCGCACGCTACGTTCGTCGAGCAGGTGCTGTACTTCGCCGACACCTTCGTCCAGCGGCTGAGCCGCGAGGAGAAGGAGCAGATCTATCTCGAGTCCAAGACGTGGTACCGCCGCTACGGCGTGAGCGACCGGCCGATGCCCGCCACCTACGACGAGTTCGAACGGTACTGGGACCGCATGCTCGACGAGATCGTCGTCGCACACAAGACCGCGGTGTACGGCGTCGGCTACGTCACGAAGGGTTTCCCGTGCCCCAAGGGTGTCCCGGAATGGGCGTGGAAGCTGATCGCGCCGGTGTTCAATCCGCTGGCAGCATTCCTGACCACCGGCGGCCTGCCGCCCCGCGCGCGCGAGCTGCTGCAACTGCCGTGGAGTGAACGCCAGGAGCGCCGTTACCAACGGTTCGCGGCGTTGTGGCGGTCGCGCCCGGTCAACTGGGTGTGGGATCGTCTGCCCATGAGTTGGCGCTACAACAGCTACGCCCAAAAGGGTTATGCCCGGGCCTGACCCGGCCAACGGGTCCGATTCGTCGCCCGCGACGGAAGCCATCCTGGACGCCGCCGTCATCGAGTTCGAGCGGCACGGCTTCCGGCGGGTCGCACTCGACGACGTCGCCCGCCGCGCAGGCGTCAGCCGGACCACGATCTACCGCCGGTTCGCCAACCGCGACGAGCTCGTGGCCGCGGTGATCGAACGCGAGAACATCGCGCTGTTCGCCGACATCGCCGAAGAGGTCAAACGCGTTGGGCCGCAATCGAACTATTACGTCGAGGCGTTCACCCTGTCGATCCTGAAGTTCCGTCGCCACCGCGTGCTGTACCGGATATTGACCGACGATCCCGCGCTGCTGCTCGAACTGGCCCGCACACACTACGACGCCGCGATCACCCGGATGGCCGCAGCGCTGCGGGTGATCTTCCCCGCCGGGTTCGCCGAGCGGATCGGCGAGGAGACCGTCGAGGAATTGGCCGACACAATCCTGCGGTATGCGGTGATGGTGTTGCTGCTGCCCAGCTCTCAGCCCCTTGAGTCAGCCGACGACGTTCGTGCTTTCGCTCGCAAACACTTCCTCCCCAGCCTGCCCACGGCTTTGCGAACCGTGCCCACCGGTTAGGCGAACTGCGTTTCGTATTTCGGCTCTCCGGGCAGTCATGGTCCATGACCAGCGAACAAGGCCAGGAGAACGAAGGGTTCATCGAGGAGCAGCGCAAGGCTGAACCGGAGACCGACGAACACCACCAGGTCACCAGCGAGCAGGAAACGCCGCCGCCCACCGAGAAACCCGAAGTGACCGACGAGCATCGGGAAAAGGCCAAAGAGATGCACAAGGCCTACGAAGAAGAAAGGCCGACCACGAAGATGCCGGGCAGCGGCGGCGCCGTCGCGGGTACCGCGGTGAACGACTGGCTCGACGATGACGGAAACCCGAAGTTCAGCAAGGAATCTGCGGGCAGCGAAGCATCCGAGGGCAGCGGCACCTGACTGGCCGAGCGGTCGCGTGCCTACGCTAGGCGACCGTGACCCCTCTGGAACAGATCGCGCCGGCGTTCGTTGACATGGCCCACTCGATCGTGTGGGCCTCGGTGGCCACTGTCGACGCAAACGGCCGGCCGCGCACCCGCATCCTGCATCCGTTCTGGGAGTGGGACGGGACCGATCTCCTCGGCTGGATCGCCACCGTGCCGTCGCCGGTGAAGAAGAACCACCTCGCGGTACACCCCGAGGTCTCGGTGAGCTACTGGACCACCAATCACGACACGTGCAGCGCGGAGTGTCTGGTCGAGTGGTACGTCGACGACGAAACCAGGGCCGCGGTATGGGACAAGTTCGCCACCGCCCCCGCACCGGTGGGCTACGACCCACGGATCATCCCGATGTGGCAGGACGGGCCGACCTCCGAGCAGTTCGCCGCGCTGCGGTTGACGCCGTACCGCATCCGGGTCATGCCCGGGACGGTGATGACGAAAGGCGAAGGCGCACCGCTCACCTGGTCGGCGTGAATATCGCGTACCGGTGCCGAGCCGCCGCGACCTGGGCGATGATCTGCACATGACCACCACGCTCGACGTCTCGGCGTTGCCGCTGGTGCCGAAGAACCCGCTGCCGATCTGGCGGTTGGTCCGACTTCTCCGCAGGCTCGACACCGGCCAGGACGTCATCCGCGACGCCGGCGGCCCGATCACGCGCATACAGGTCGCGCCGAAGTGGCTGTATCAACCGATCGTCGCCGTGATGTCGCCCGCCGGTATGCGCGACATACTCGGACGCCCCGATGGCTCGTCTGAGCGATGCATCTACCACGACGAAGTCCGCAACATGGCAGGCGACAGCCTGTTCGTGCTGCCCAACGAGCTGTGGCGGCCGCGCAAACGGGCCCTGCAGCCGGTGTTCACCAAGCAGAACGTCCGCAATTTCGGCGGCTACATGTCCGCGGCCGCCCAGGCGTTCGTCGACCGCTGGCCCGATGGCGGCGAGCTCGACCTCGACGTCGAGTGCCGCCGCGTCGCGATGCAGTCGCTGGGACATTCGGTCCTGGGTGTCGACCTCAACGAGCGCGCCGACACCATCGCCCGCTGCATGCACGTCGCGTCCTCCTACACCGCCGATCGCGCACTGCGGCCGGTGCGGGCGCCGCGCTGGCTGCCCACGCCTGCTCGTCGCCGGGCCCGCCGCGCGGTCGCCGAGATGAGGGAGATCACCGACGAGATGGTGCGCGCATGTCGCGACGACCCGACGCGCGACGCCCCGCTCGTGCGGGCGCTGATGGCGGCCAGGGATCCCGAGACCGGGGTGCCGCTCTCGGACGACGACATCTCCAACGACCTGCTGATCTTCATGCTCGCCGGGCACGACACCACCTCGACTGCGCTCACCTTCTCGTTGTGGGCGCTGGGGCGTCATCCCGACATCCAGGACCGCGTCGCCGCGGAGGCCGCAGCCATCGGCGAGCGGGAGCTGACCCCCGACGATGTGCCCCGGCTGACGTACACGGTGCAGGTGCTGCACGAGGCGATCCGGCTGTGCCCACCGGCGGCCGGGGTGGCCCGGCTGGCCACCCGCGACATCGCGGTCGACGGTTATCGCGTCGAGGCGGGCACCCTCGTGGCGCTCGGGCTCTACGGACTGCATCACGATCCGGCGCTCTGGCCCGACCCGATGGTCTTCGACCCCGAGCGGTTCAGCCCCGAGAACACCGCTAACCGCGAGCGCTGGCAGTTTCTGCCGTTCCTCGCCGGCGGGCGCCCGTGCATCGGCGAACACTTCGCACGGCTGGAGACGACGCTGGCGCTGGCCACGATCGTGCGGGCCGCCCGCATCGAATCGCTGGACAGCACGTTCGAGTGCGACGTGCCGTTCACCACCATCGCCAAGGGCCCGATCTGGGCCCGCCTGCGGCCGCGCGCTTAGACCCGCGTCAGCAGGACGGCCTGGTCGAACGGCAGCAGCCCGAACAGGGGCCGCATCCACCCGGTGACCGACGGCGCCGCCTCGGCTTTCGTCACCACCCGGGGGTCGCGGACGGCGAAAGTCCGGCCATACCTTCTCATCCGCCCACCGCCTGCCGCGGTGATGTTCTTCAACCAGTCCCGGTCCGGGCCGTAGGTGAGCAGAACGGCCACCCCGTCATGGGTCGGGAACACCGTCAGCGGGGTCCGGTAGGGCCTACCCGATTTGCGCCCGGTGTGCTCGAGGATGCCCATCGACGGAGCCCAGCCCGCCCACAACCGCTGGATCGGATTGGTGACCCGGCGGTTGAACCGGGCGAGCCACTGTGGGAGCTGCATGGCCCCCATCCAACTCGGAAGCCGCACGCGGCTCAAGCGGGTGACCACTACACCCTGTAGTTGACGGTTTGCACCCGGCTGGGACACTGGTGGCCATGCGTGCTGACCAGATCACCACCGAGGTGTCGGCGCGGTTGTTCGCCGAGGCGTCGGCCGTCATCCCGGGCGGGGTGAACTCACCCGTGCGGGCGTTCACCTCGGTCGGCGGCACCCCTCGGTTCATCACCTCGGCCAACGGTTACTGGCTGACCGACGCCGACGGCAACCGCTACGTCGACCTGGTCTGCTCGTGGGGACCGATGATCCTCGGCCATGCGCATCCGGACGTGGTCGCCGCGGTGCAGCGGGTCGTGACCGACGGCCTGTCCTTCGGTGCGCCGACCCCCTCGGAGTCGGAATTGGCCGCCGAGATCATCGGCCGGGTCACACCGGTCGAGCGGCTGCGGCTGGTGAACTCCGGCACCGAGTCCACGATGAGTGCGATCCGGCTGGCGCGCGGCTACACCGGACGGGCCAAGATCGTGAAGTTCTCCGGCTGCTACCACGGCCACAGCGACGCGCTGCTCGCCGACGCCGGTTCCGGTGTCGCCACGCTCGGGTTACCGTCCTCGCCGGGTGTGACGGGCGCCGCCGCAGCCGACACGATCGTGCTGCCTTACAACAACGTGGCCGCCGTCGACGAGGTCTTCACTCGGTTCGGCGACGAGATCGCCTGCGTGATCACCGAAGCCAGTCCGGGCAACATGGGCACGGTGGCACCGCAGGACGGTTTCAATGCCGCGTTGCGCCGCATCACGGCCGACCACGGCGCCCTGCTGATCGTCGACGAGGTGATGACCGGCTTCCGGGTCAGCCGGTCCGGTTGGTACGGCATCGATCCGGTCGACGCCGACCTGTTCACCTTCGGCAAGGTGATGAGTGGCGGGCTGCCCGCGGCGGCGTTCGGCGGCCGCGCCGAGGTGATGGAGCGGCTGGCCCCGCTGGGGCCGGTGTATCAGGCCGGCACGTTGTCCGGGAACCCCGTCGCGATGGCGGCCGGTCTGGCGACACTGCGCGCGGCCGACGACTCCGTGTACGCCACACTCGACGCCAACGCTGACCGCCTCACGGCGCTGCTCGAGCAGGCGTTGACCGAATCCGGTGTGGCGCATACGGTGTCGCGGGCCGGAAACATGTTCAGCGTGTTCTTCACCGACCAGCCCGTCACCGACTTCGCCTCGGCGCGGGCCTCGGAGACGTGGCGGTTCCCGGCCTTCTTCCATGCGCTGTTGGACGCCGGTGTGTATGCGCCGCCGAGTGCTTTCGAGACGTGGTTCGTGTCAACGGCTTTGGATGACGAGGCATTCGACCGCATCGCCGCCGCGCTGCCCGGCGCGGCGCGCGCCGCCGCCGAGGCGGTCAAACCGGCATGACCGACAAGCCGTCCGGGGCCGCCGAGCCCGTGAAGACAGTGGTGCACGTCATGCGCCACGGTGAAGTGCACAACCCCGACAAGATCCTCTACGGTCGACTTCCCGACTACCACCTCTCCGAGCGGGGTCGAGCGCAGGCCCAGGCCGTGGCGGGCTGGCTCGCGATGCGCGACATCGTGTACGTGGTCGCCTCACCGCTGGAGCGGGCGCAGGAGACCGCGGCCCCGATCGCGGCGGGTCTGGGACTGTCCGTCGACACCGATGACGAGCTCATCGAATCGCTGAACATCTTCCAGGGACAACGGGTCTCGCCGGGCGACGGTGCGCTGCGCGACCCGCGCAACTGGTGGCATCTGCGCAACCCGCGCATCCCGTCGTGGGGGGAGCCGTACCACGAGATCGCCGAGCGGATGACCGCTGCCGTGCATCGTGCCCGGGCCAAAGCAACCGGCCACGAGGCGGTGTGCGTCAGCCATCAGCTGCCCGTTGAAACGCTGCGTCGATCGATGACCGGTCAACCGCTGCACCACTTCCCGACCCGGCGGCTGTGCAACCTGGCGTCGGTGACGTCGTTCTACTTCCACGGGGACACCTACGTCGGCTGGGGTTACGCGGAGTTGGCCGGGCAGTGAGTCGGTGGGTGGTGCTCGGCCGTCGGCTCTTCGCGCAGGCGGTCATCGCGGCCTGCGCCGGATGTGTCGCGCTGGCGGGCTGCTCCACCGGTGACGACGCCGTCGCGCAGGGCGGCACCTTCGAGTTCGTCGCCCCCGGCGGTCAGACCGACATCTTCTACGATCCCCCGCAGGATCGTGGCCGCCCCGGCCCGCTTCGCGGTCCCGATCTGATGGACCCCGACAAGACCATCTCCCTCGACGATTTCGCGGGCAAGGTGGTGGTGCTCAACGTGTGGGGCCAGTGGTGTGGTCCGTGCCGAACCGAGATCACCGAGCTGCAACAGGTTTACGACGCCACCAAGGATCTCGGTGTGCAGTTCCTCGGCATCGACGTCCGGGACAACAACCGAATCGCGGCGCGCGACTTCATCGTTGACCGCGATATCACCTTCCCGTCGATCTATGACCCGCCGATGCGGACCATGATCGCGTTCGGGGGCCGCTATCCGACGACGGTGATCCCCTCGACGGTGGTCCTGGATCGTGAGCATCGCGTCGCCGCGGTGTTCCTGCGTGAGCTGCTGGCCGAAGACCTCCAACCGGTGGTGGAACGCCTTGCGCGCGAGAAGAATGGGGCCGCCGAGCCCGAGAAGGCCGGCACATGAGTCTCGACCAGGTGGACCAGCTGATCGCCGGTGGTCCGGTTCTGTTGGCTCTCCTGGTCAGCGCGCTCGCCGGGCTGGTGTCGTTCGCATCGCCGTGCGTGGTGCCGCTGGTGCCCGGTTACCTCTCGTATCTGGCCGCGGTCGTCGACGTCGAGGACACCGCTGCCCCCGGGCACACCCCGGTATTGGTTCGCCGGGACCGACGTTCTGGCGGAAATACGGGGGAAGAACCCGCCAAAACGTCGGTCTCGGCGAGAACCACCCGGCTGCGGGTCGCAGGCGCGGCCGCATTGTTCGTCGCCGGGTTCACGGTGGTGTTCGTGCTCGGCACGGTCGCCGTACTCGGGATGACGACATCGCTGATCACCAACCAGCTTCTCCTGCAACGCATCGGCGGTGTGGTCACGATCGTGATGGGGCTGGCCTTCGTCGGATTCATCCCCGCATTACAGCGTGAGGCCCGCTTCACGCCGCGTCAGATCTCGACGCTCGGTGGCGCCCCGCTGCTCGGCGCGGTCTTCGCCCTGGGCTGGACACCGTGCCTCGGCCCCACCCTGACCGGCGTGATCGCGGTCGCCTCGGCCACCGATGGCGCCAACGTCGCTCGCGGCGTCGCGCTCGTCATCGCCTACTGCCTCGGCCTGGGAATCCCGTTCGTGCTGTTGGCGTTCGGCTCGGCGCGCGCAGTGCAGGGTCTGGCGTGGTTGCGCAGAAACACCCGCACGATCCAGATCTTCGGCGGCGTGCTGCTGATCCTGGTCGGCGTCGCGCTGGTGACGGGGCTGTGGGGAGACTTCGTGTCCTGGGTGCGGGACGCCTTCGTCAGTGATGTGACGCTGCCGATATGACGAAAGTGTTTGCGCTGGTACGTAACACCTGGCGGACCCTGACATCGATGGGCACCGCGCTGGTGTTGCTGTTCCTACTGGCCCTCGCGGCGATCCCGGGCGCCCTGCTGCCGCAGCGCAGCCTCAACGAGTCCAAGGTCGACCAGTACATCGCCGAGCACCCGACCATCGGGCCGTGGCTCGACCGGCTGCAGGCGTTCGACGTGTTCTCCAGCTTCTGGTTCACCGCAATCTATGTGCTGCTGTTCATCTCGCTGGTGGGCTGCCTCACCCCACGGCTGATCGAACACTTCCGCAGTATGCGGGCCAACCCCGTTCCCGCTCCGCGCAACCTGGGTCGGCTGCCCAAACACCACACCGCCGAGGTGTCCGGTGAGGCGGATGACCTGGCGGCGACGGTGAACGCGCGGTTGCGCGGATGGCGCAAGGTCACCCGTGAAGACGACGGAACCGTCGAAATCTCGGCGGAGAAGGGCTATCTGCGCGAGTTCGGCAACATCGTGTTTCACTTCTCGCTGCTCGGCCTTCTCGTGGCGGTGGCGGCGGGCAAGCTGTTCGGTTACGAGGGCAACGTCATCGTCATCGCCGACGGTGGCCCGGGGTTCTGCTCGGCCTCACCGGCGGCGTTCGACTCGTTCCGCGCCGGAAACACCGTCGACGGCACCTCGTTGTACCCGATCTGCTTACGGGTCAACGACTTCGACGCCGACTATCTGCCGACGGGACAGGCCACGTCGTTCGCCGCCGACATCGAGTACCAGGCGGGCACCGACCTGGAGTCGGGCACCTGGCGGCCCTACCACCTGAAGGTCAACCACCCGCTGCGGGTCGGCGGTGACCGCGTCTACCTGCAGGGCCACGGTTACGCCCCCACCTTCACCGTGACCTACCCCGACGGACAGACGCGCACGCAGACATTGCAGTGGCGACCCGACGACCAGATCACCTTCCTGTCGTCGGGCGCCATGCGATTCGACCCGCCCGCGGGCACCTATCCGGACGCCGACGAACGTCGCAAGAACCAGCTCGCGATCCAGGGCCTGTTCGCCCCCACCGAACAGCTGCACGGCACGCTGCTGTCCTCGAGCTTCCCGGCGCTCAACGACCCCGCCGTCGCGATCGACGTCTACCGCGGCGACACCGGCCTGGACAGCGGACGCCCGCAGTCGCTGTTCACCCTCGACGCCCGCCTGATCGAGCAGGGCCGGCTGACCAAGAAGGCGCGGGTCAACCTCGGCGCGGGCGAATCGACGCGGCTCGACGACGGCACCGTGGTGCGCTTCGACGGCGCCGTGCCGTTCATCAACGTCCAGGTCTCCCACGATCCGGCGCAGGTGTGGGTGCTGGTGTTCGCGATGACCATGATGGCGGGCCTGTTGGTGTCGCTGGTGGTGCGCCGGCGCAGGATCTGGATTCGGATCAGCCCCGCCGGGCCGGGTACCGTAACCGTCGAGCTGGGCGGGCTGGCGCGCACCGACAACTCGGGGTGGGGCGAGGAGTTCGAGCGGTTGACGCAGCGCCTCCTTCCCGACGCGAGGCCGGCGCACGCCGCAGGAGAGAAGGTCACATGAACCCCGAGCAGATCGACGTCGGTTTGGCCCGCTACTCGGACTGGGCGTTCACCTCATCGGTGCTGGTCCTGGTCGGTGCGCTACTGCTGCTCGCGATCGAGTTGGCCTACAGCCGCGGCCGCAAGGCCGATGCCAGAGAGCTCGTGGGAGCGGCGGCGACATCGGGGCGGGGAGCCGCTTCAGCCGGCAGGGTGGGCGCCGACAGCACCGCACCGGGCGTCGTCACCGAGACCCGGCGCCGCCCGCTCGACGAACGGATCGGCGGTGCGGGTCTCGCACTGACCTACCTCGGCATCGGCCTGCTGCTTGCCTGCATCGTGCTGCGCGGTGCGGCCACCTCGCGGGTGCCTTGGGGCAACATGTACGAGTTCATCAACCTGACCTGCTTCTGCGGGCTGGTCGCCGCCGCGGTGGTGCTGCGCCGCCGCCAGTACCGGACGCTGTGGGTGTTCGTGCTCCTTCCGGTGCTGATCCTGCTGACCGTCTCGGGTCGCTGGCTGTACACCAACGCCGCGCCGGTGATGCCCGCGTTGCAGTCGTACTGGCTGCCCATCCACGTGTCGGTGGTCAGCCTCGGGTCGGGGGTGTTCCTGGTCGCCGGCGTCGCCAGCATCCTGTTTCTGCTGAAGATGTCGCGGTTCGCCGACCCCGAGGGTCGCTCGGGCGACGGCATTCTCACCCGCGCGCTGGACAGGCTCCCCGACGCGCAGACCTTGGACCGGATCGCGTACCGCACCACGATCTTCGCGTTCCCGGTGTTCGGGTTCGGCGTCATCTTCGGCGCGATCTGGGCCGAAGAGGCTTGGGGCCGTTACTGGGGCTGGGACCCCAAGGAGACCGTGTCGTTCATCGCGTGGGTCATCTACGCCGCGTACCTACACGCTCGCTCCACCGCTGGGTGGCGCGACAAGAAGGCCGCGTGGATCAACATCGCCGGCTTCGTCGCGATGGTGTTCAACCTCTTTTTCATCAACCTGGTCACCGTCGGACTGCACTCCTACGCCGGCGTCGGCTGAGTCGGGAATTGGCTAAGATCCGCGACGAAATCTTGCTAAGCCTTGGGGGGGCCGTCAGCGTGTCTGAACAACCGGTGCACCACGCCCAGGATGGTGTCGGCAAGGACGTGGCTCCTCCCGCGATAGTGCCTGAAAACGCCTATGCACCAGGGGGATTCCGCGCACAGAGCCGGTTCAGCGATCCCGCGGCCGATCCGCCGCCCGAATCGACCGCAACCACGCCGCCGCACGGCCTTCCGGTCGTCTCCCCAGCACCGAATACCGTCGAGGCCGACCCGGCGCCGTACCTCGACCTCTCGACCGTCGCGCTGCTCGGACAACCCAAACGCGCGCCTGCCGAGGGCTGGCGCAAGTGGCTGTACTACGGGTCTTTTCGATTGATCAACCTCGGTGACGGGCCGAAGGCGCGACGCCGACAGGCCCTCACCGCAGAGATTCAGCGCCCGTTGCGCGGGTGCCACCGCATCGCGGTGCTGTCGCTGAAGGGCGGGGTCGGCAAGACGACGATCACCGCGACGTTGGGCGCGACCCTGGCGTCGCTTCGCGGCGACCGCGTCATCGCCGTCGACGCGAACCCCGACCGCGGCACCCTGGGCGAGAAGGTGCCCCTCGAGAGCCCGGCCACGGTGCGGCACCTCCTGCGCGACGCGAAAGGCATCAAGGCCTACAGCGACGTCCGCGCCTACACCTCCCAGGGCCCGAGCCGGCTGGAGGTGCTCGCCTCCGAAAGCGACCCCGCGGTGTCGGAGGCGTTCAGCTCCGACGACTACAGCCGCACCCTCGAGGTGCTCGAGCGCTTCTACAGCCTGGTGCTCACCGACTGCGGCACGGGGCTGATGCACTCGGCCATGGCGGCGGTGCTGGCCAACGCCGACACGCTGGTGGTGATCAGTTCCGGTTCGGTCGACGGGGCCCGCAGCGCGTCGGCGACGCTCGACTGGCTGGACGCCCACGGACATCAGGACATGGTGCGCAGCTCGATCGCGGTGATCAACGCGGTGCGCCCACGCTCAGGCAAGGTCGACATGCACAAGGTCGTCGACCACTTCAGCCGACGGTGCCGGGCCGTGGTCGAGGTGCCGTTCGACCCGCACCTCGAGGAAGGCGCCGAGATCAGCCTCGACCGGCTCAAACCGGAAACAAGGGCGGCGTTGCTGGAGCTCGCCGCCGAAGTCGCGGTCGGATTTCCTGGCGCCCGACGCTAGAACCGCGCGGTCACGGTCTCGGGTTGTCCTCCTGGCCGAGCCGACGCAGGAATTCAGGATCGTCGTCCGGCCCGATCACCCGGGTGCGCGGACGGCTCGAAGACACTCGGGTCAGCCGCCAGCCGACATACGCCAGCGTGCACACCACGAGAATCAGGAGCAGATACGCCACGAGAACAAAACCTCCTTGGTTCGAATATACGCGCCATCGGTAGGCTCGGTTCGTGTCCGACGGTCGCCAGGGAACTCGCCTCGTGGTGGACGTGCTGGCCTATGTGCTGGCACGGCTTCTGCTCGTCGCGGCGGTCGCGGCAGCGATTCTCGGCGCCGGACATCTGCTCGGACTGCGCGAATTCCCGCTCATCGTCGCGTTGCTCTTCGCCTTGGTGATCGCACTGCCGCTGGGCATCTGGCTCTTCGCCCCCCTTCGTCGCCGCGCCACCGAGAGCATCGCCGCCTTCGACGAACGCAGGCGCCGCGACCGGGAGCAACTCCAGGCCAGGCTGCGGGGCGAAGACCCGCCGTCTCGAGGATGACCGCAGGCATCCGCGCATCGGTGCGCGCCGGGGCCGTCCGCGCCGGATCCACCGCTTCAACGACGAGAACGACCTCGATCGATTGCTCGACACGCTGGGCTGATGTGACGTTCCCCCAATTACCGCCCATTTGCCCATGTCGTACTCGTCGGTAGATTGCGTTTCTCGCCCCGGGCCGGGTAAGACACCAACATGATTTCGCCTAAAGAGCTATACACACGATGGATAGACGAATTGTGGGCGGGAGAACCCGTTGCGGCTGAGCTGGTCACCGAAGAATTCGTAGGACATTGGCCGGGCCGGGACGTCCGAGGCCCTGCGGACCTGCAGGCGGTCGTCGGGGAGACCCATCAGATGCTCAGCGACCTGAAGTTCGTGATCGAAGTCGAGCCGTTCGTCGACGGCGACATGCTGGCGGCCAGGTGGATCGGAACGGGCGCGGCCCAGGACGGACCGAAGCGGTTCACCGGTAACGACATCCTGCGCATCGAAAACGGCCGCTTCGCGGAGTACTGGACCGGAACCAGCACCGGCTAACCCGCAGCGTCCTGCAGCACCTGCTGCAGCTTGTCCAGCGGATCCCCGGAACCGGGATCCAGCCGCAACGCGTCCCGGGGTGTGTCGGCGTCGGGTGCCACCGGAGCGGGGGCCGGCGCCGCCGGTGGTGGGGGCGGCGCCAGCGGCGGCGGAGGCGGAGGCGCAGCGGTCAGACCGGCCAGTTTGGCCTGCAGCCGCGGTGCCGCGTCGTTGCGTACGGCGCGCCGATCGGGATCGGGGTCGGCGTTTCCTCCGAAGCAGCCGTCGGGTGCGTTCTCGACGAGACCCAGCGCGCTGAGGTACCGGTCGCGCGCCGCGTCGGGCCGGTTCTCCCACGCGTCGATGTCGCCCTGGCGCTCGCGCACGAGTTCCAGGTTGACCAGTACGGGACAAGACCGATCCGGCGCAGTGCGGCTCAGCGCTTCGGAGAAGTGATCGTCGGCGTCGGCGAGGCGGTCGTCGAGGACCGCGAGAGTCCCCGCCGCGAACGGCGCCTTCGCGGGTTCGACGATGTTGAGCAGACCCATCACCGCGACATCGCCGCGCAGTGCATCGGCGTCGCGGTCGGCGAAGTTCGACACCGCGGACTCACCCGCCATGACAGTGGAGATGAGCTTGAGCGCGATCGCCAGCGCCACGATCACGACGGGCGCCGAGAACAGCAGCAACCGGCGGCGCAGCCGCAACCGGGAAGGACGCATCAGACCACCTCGTCCCGCCGAGCCGCGCGACTGGTGCGGAACTCGCGCAGCGTGAGGTAGATCTCGAACAGCAACAGCACCGCGGCCACCATGGTGAAGAACCAGTACAAGTCCGTTCGATCGGAGGCGGTGGCGTCGGCCTGCGCCGACGAGACACCGTCGACATCGGGGGCAGCCTCGGTGACCGCCTGCGAGGTGTCCCGGGCCACGAACGGCACGCCGAGCTGATCGGCGATGGCCCGCAGACGCGACTCGTCGCGGGTCGCCCCGTAACCGAACACCGCACCGCCGTCCACCGACCCGGGCACCGGATCGAACTCGCCCTGCGGGGCCTGCGACCCGGGCGCCCCGGACCCGAAGTAGAACACCAGGTTGTCTGCGTCCGGGCTGCGCTGGCCCGCCGCGATCAACTGGTAACGCAGGACATTCGCGGCCGCGGCCGCGTTCACCTCGGCCCCGGCGGTGTCGGGGGCCACCGCCGCGACCACCGGCTTGAGGCTCCAGTTGTCTTCGGACAGCGGCCATTCCACCGAGGAGCGCCCGGCGAACGTGATGAGTGCAAACCGTGCTTGCGGGTAGTGGTCGATGAGCGCGGCGACGTCGTCGCGAATCTCGGCGATCGCCGATCCGGCGGAGGTGTCGACGATCAGGAACACGTTGGCCGTCGTGTCGCCGTCCGAGCCGGTCGTGACCGATTGCTCGGCGTCACCGCCGATGGCCGGTCTGGCCGCGGCGATCAGCATCAGCACCACGGCGAGCGTCAGCGCCGACCACCGCCACACGGTGGTCCATCGTTGGCCGGCACTGCGCGCGAGCTGGCGCATGGTGATGAGCCGCAGCACGATCGCGGCGACAGCGACCGCGATCAGCAGTACCGGCGGTACGACGGGGGAGAACGTCATCGTCGAAGCACCGCCAGCGACAGGCACAGCAGCGCCGACACCGCGACCGCGATCGCCAGCGGGACGGTCGGGGTGTCACCCCGGAATCCTGCGAGGGTGGCGGCCCGGTCAGCCTCGGGCGGATGCGCTCGGATCCCGTCCAGTTGACCCGCCAGGTCGGGCCCGATCGGTGCGTATCGCCCGCTCGTGGCCGATACGACAGACCGCACCGGACCCGGTGAGGACACCAGCGCGTTGACCTGGATTCCGCGCTCCTGCACCAACTCGGCGACCTGTTGTTCGGTGTAGAGCGACGGGCGGGCCTCGTCAGAGGCGCGAAGTTCACCGGGCCCCAGGTAGATGATCGAACGGCGGCGCTCACCGGGGCGCTCGTGGGAGGGGAAGCCCGCGGCGCACAGCGCGAGGACGTCGGCGACGCTGGTCGCGTAGTCCACGTATGTCACGGGCGCGGCGAACGACGCGAGGCTGTTGCGCTGGGCGGGCGTGAGCGCCGAATCGTCGGGTAGCCCGGCGAGACCAGCTGCCTCCCCGAGTCTTTCGACCGCGAACTGGTAATCGCGGGTCAGCGGGATCACCCGGCGGTTGACCGAGGTCAGCCCGATCCGCTGCGTGCCGAACGTTCCGGTGCGCTGCGCGAAATAGGACAGGAACGCGCCGGTGCTGGGATCGTCGACCGGTTCGGCGACACACAACATGACGTCCTCGGGTACCTCGGACGTCTGGAGTGACCACCACAACCCGCTGGGCCGGGCGCTGGCCAGCACGGCTGCGCCGAACAACAAGACGAGCAGCGCGATCGTGACGACCATCGACACCGTTCGCGCCCGCGCCACCCGCGCGTATTCCGGCAGACGGGTGAGACGGGTGGTGTTCGCCAACGGCCGCAACTGTCGCTGCAACTGCTTGGTCGGCACGAGGACCGCGAGCGCGACAGCGCCTGCCAGACAGGCGAATCCGATGACTGCGATCGGCCACCAGGTCAGGGCCACGAGCGGATCAGCTCCTCGGTCGTCGCGCCGACCTCGTCGACCCGAACCGGTGAGGCCGCATTGAACTGCGCGTCGTCGAGTGCGGCGAGCATCGGCGCGGCGGGCGCCAGCTCACCGGATGCGATGTCGTCGAGCTGCATGTACTGGGTCCGCGTTCCAGTCGCCTGGTGCAGGAAACTGCGCAGAGTGCGGCTCATCGCGGCGCCCGCCTCGGCATCGGTGAGCTCGCCGTCGCGGTGGCCGGCCGCAATGCGTTGCACGCAGCGCGCGAAGCGACGGCGCAGCAGCCGGGCATGCAGGGATCGCACCACGGGAAGACGCCGGAGCTGCTGCGCCGGCAGCGTCCACACGAAAACACCGATGTACCAGGCGATTACCAATAGCACGATCAGCAGGCCGAGCCACAACCACCCCGACGAGTACGGCATCGGCCCACCGACGAACCGCAACAAGTCATCCGGCACGGGCGAACACCTCGGTCAGCGCGACGAGCCGGGTGCGGATCTCACCGCTGCCGCCGATCCTGGTATGCGGGACGGCGCGGGCGGTCATGAACTCGTCGAGTCGCTGCGCCCGCGCCTGCTCGGCCTTGCGGTACGCCGCGACCACCCGCGGACCGAGCGTGGCGGTGTCGAGCACGAACCGGCCGGTCGACACGTCGAATCCGGCCCGGTCGTCCGTGGCGCCGATGGCGGGCATGTCGGAGACCGTCGCCCACAGCACGTCGTGGCGGGCGGTCAGCCGGGTGACGGCGTCGGTCAGCCGGTCGTCGACCTCCGGCTCATCGGAGACCACTACGACCAGCATCGGGTGGCGGTAATGCGTTGCCACGTAATCGAGTTGGCAGACGATGTCACTGCGGCCCGTCCCGAGCGATGCGTGACCGTAGTACCTGTGCAGCAGGCTTTCGATGTGGGTTTCGCCGCGGCGCTGCCGGATGTTGACGCACCCGCGGGTGTCGCCGAACACCATGCCGATCTGGTCGGACCGCCCGAGCGTGATGAGCCCGAATGCACCCAGGATGTTCACGGCCACATCGCGTTTCAACTCCCCGCTCGGGGTGAGGGCCGCCATATTGCGACCGGCGTCCGCGACGAGCAGCAGCTTGTGGTGCTTCTCGGACACGAACCGCTTGATCAGCACATGACCCGAACGCGCCGAGGCCTTCCAGTCGATGTCGCGGACGTCGTCGCCCGGTACGTAGGGCCGCAGATCGTCGAATTCCAGGCTGCGGGTGTGCAGCAACGCGTAGCGACCGCCTTCGAGCATGCCGCGGGTGTCGGTGCCGAAGTGCGTCCTCGCCGTGGTGAGGTGTCTGCCCATACCGGCCCTACGGCACTCGAACCGCTTGCAGCACAGCGTCGATGATCAGCTCGGGGGTGACGTTCGCGCTGGCGGCCTCGAAACCGAGGATGAGCCGGTGCCGCAGCACCCGATGGGCGAGCTTGGCGATGTCGCCGGGGATGACATGCCCGCGGCCGGACAGCAGGGCCAGCGCCCTGGCGGCATTGCAGAACGCGATGGTGGCGCGAGGGCTGGCGCCGTACTCGATCAACCGGGCCAGTTGGCGCGGAAGATACTGCTCGGGTTCACGGGTGACGGTGACCAGTTGGCTGGCGTAGTGCATCAGCGCGCGGTCCATGTGGACGTGGCGCACGACTGCGCGCAGCCGGCGGATGTCGTCGAGGCCGGCGACCGGCCTGCTGCGGTGCTCTTTGTCGTAGAGCCCAGCGTCCATCCGGGACATCATCTCCACCTCTTGCTCGGGGGTGGGGTAGTGCACGACGTCCTTGAGCATGAACCGGTCAGTCTGGGCTTCCGACAGCGGATAGGTGCCTTCCTGGTCGACGGGGTTTTGCGTCGCGATCACCAGGAACGGCTCGGGAATCGGATACTCGGTGCCCGCGATCGTGGTCTGACGCTCCTCCATCGCCTCGAGCATCGCGCTCTGCGTCTTGGCGCTCGACCGGTTGATCTCGTCGAGCAGCACGATGTTGGTGTGCACCGGCCCGAGCTGGGTGACGAACGAATTGGTCGCGGACTCGTAGATCTGGGTGCCGATGATGTCGCTGGGCAGCAGGTCGGGCGTGCACTGGATGCGTCGGAACCCGCCGTCGATGGCTTCGGCGATCACGCGCGCAGCCGTCGTCTTGGCCAGCCCCGGAACGCTCTCGATGAGGATGTGACCGCCCGCGAGCAGGCCGATCAGCAACGACTCGCGCAGGTTCTCCTGGCCGACGACCTTGGCCGAGAATGCGTCAGAGACCGCGGCGACGACGCGTCGCGCTTCGGCGAGATCGCGCTGGTCGAGTTGAGTTCGTGCTGCGGTCATGGATGCCTCTCGTCTCCGGCTGCCGGATGCGGATACCCGGGCCAGGGTATTCACACACCGCTGATCGGGCGAACAGCCGCGACGATCCGCGCGAGGGCTAGGCCAAAAAGCGTTCGACGTACGGGGCGAAGCGGGCCGCCAATTCGTTCGGGTCGAGTCCGAACATCTCCGGCGAGGTCGCCACCCGCCCGAGCCGGCCCCGCTGGTGTCCCGCGAGGTACTCGGCCATGGCGGCGCGGGCGTCCCCGCTCATCGCCTCGTCGGCAAGCGTGTAAATCGCTGCTGCGGTGCCCATTTCGTCGGCCATGAAGTCGTCGAACCTGACGTCGATCGAGCGTTCGGCCCCAATGACGTCGCGATCGCGGATCAATGCGGCCAGCATCAGCTCGAGACGGTCGATCCAGCATGCGGCGATGTCCTCGACCGGAACCGGTGCGCAGTGCATGCGCGCGGAGTAGGTCAGCATCGCGAGCATCGACAGCACGACGGGGACCGGATCGCGGTGGGTCGTGATCACCACCACACCGGGAAAGACCCGGTCGAGCACGGGCAGCTGCTCGAGGTGCTGCGGGGATTTGAGCAGCCACCGTCTGCCCCCGCGCAGGAACTGCAACGCCTTCAACTGCAGCGCCAGGTGCTCGTAGTGGGGCGTCTGGTCATGTGAGAGGTAGTAGTCGCGCCACCGCGGCACATACGCCAACGTCTCGAACAGCATCGAGCTGAAGTCGTTGGCCAGCAGCTGGATCTCCTCGTGCACGTGGTCGGTCGTCATCTCGTGCATGAGCGCGAAGTGCGGCATCACCGCGTTCATGAACTCCACCGCGGCATCCATCCGGGTGCGCCGGGGATCCGGGTCGATACCGGCCTCTGAGGGCAACGGGAACGGTTCGTTGCTCTCGAAGTACGGAAGGGTGCGAAAGGTCGGACCCGCGGCCAGCAGGTTGTGCAGGTGGGTGGTGCCGGTGCGTGGCAGCCCGGCGATGACGACCGGCGGCGCCAGTTCGATGTCGTGGATCTCGGGATGGCTGGCCAGGAGGTCGGTGAGCAGCAGGCGGTTCTTCAGCAACTGGACCAGCTGGGCGTGGAAGTTCACCACTCCGGCGTCGCTCAGTCCCGGAATCTCCTGCAACGCAGCCAGATACACGTCGAGGCGGTCGCGGTAATCGTCGGGGCCGAAGTCGTCGAGCCCGGTCTCCGCGCTGGCCTTTGCGTGCAGGACGTCGGCGTCGAGCGGACACTCGGGCGCCATCGCCGCCATCATGTCGCGAATCGGCTGGATCTCCACGGGGAAGCGCGGCTCGGCGAGGTCGTCGAGGACGACGGGCGGCGCAGGTGAGATGTCGGTCACAGTGAGTTATGTTACTGTCGGTTTCGTAATGACGACGGAAATTGGCCGACCCCGCGACAAGCGCATCGACGACGCGGTGCTCAGCGCGACGGTCGACCTGCTCGGATCCACCGGTTACGCGGACCTCACCGTCGACGCGATCGCCCGTCGCGCGGGCACGAGCAAGCCTGCCATTTACCGCCGCTGGCCGGGAAAGGCCCATCTCGTGCACGAGGCGGTGTTTCCCCTCGGCACGGCGACCGAACTCCCCGACACCGGGTCGCTGGCCGGCGACATCCGCGAGATGCTCAGCCGCACCGTCGGCGTGCTGACCACCCCTGCCGCGCGCGCCGCACTACCGGGCCTGGTCGCGGAGATGGCCGCCGATCCCGCGCTGCACGCCGCGCTGCTGCAGCGCTTCTCGCACGTGCTCTCGCGCGGGCTGACCGAACGGCTCGACGCGGCCGCGGCCCGCGGCGAGGTACGGCCGGAGGTGTCGGCCGCCGACGTCGTCGAGGCCATGGCGGGCATGACGTTTCTGTGCCTGATCACCCGAGCAGATCGACTCGACGACGCGTGGGTGGACCGGACCGCCACTTTCATCACGAGAGGAATCAGCGCATGACGCACGAATCGACGAGCGCGTGGCGAGAACTGCTCGACACCCTCGGCGGCCTGGACCGCAGCTTCCTCGAAGGGGACCGCGCCGTCTCCGACGACCGTCACATTGCCGACGGCTACCGCATGCTGGCCACCACGCTCGGCGTCGCGTTCGACACATATCTCTTCGCCGAGCCGAGCCGGCCCGTGTGGGTCGAACTCAACACCCCGTTCCGTCGCGACCGGCGCTGGGGCGGGGACAACACCGACGCCTTCTACTTCATGTGCCCGGTCGACCCGAAGCGCCGCTACCGCATCAGCGGTAACAGGGGCGACAGCGTCTACTTTTCGGTGACCGCCTACAACGAGCCGTCCCCCGGCGCGTGGTCGGATCGGATCGTCGCGCTGGTCCGCGACGACGACCTCGAGTTTGATGCCGACGGCAACTTCTCCTTCGAATACGGCCCGACCGACGGCGGTGTGGTGCTGGTGACCCGCGACTACCAGGCCGACCCGCTGACGGGGCGCCCAGTGTCCTGGCATATCGAGGCGCTCGACGAGCCCGACCCGATCCGGCACGGCGACGCCGAGACCGCAGCGGCGCTGCGGTCCAGCGCGGCGTGGCTGCGCACGATGTTCGCGATCCTGCCGCTGGCGGTCGGTGTGCGAGTCGACGACGCCCACACGCTCGGTCACGAGATCGCCCAGGCCGCAAACGAATTCGCCGAGCCATACCAGGTGCCCGACGCGAACTTCGGGTGGTCGGCACGCGACGCGTGCTACTCCTACGGCAGCTTCGTGCTCGAAGACGACGAGGCGCTCGTCGTCACCCACCGGCCGCCGGCTTGCCGGTTCTGGAACCTCGTCGTGTGGAACCAGTTCATGGCGGGTGTGACCGACGCCAGGACGTCGATCAACGGTTACAGCGCGGTGCCCAACTCCGACGGTTCAATCACCGCCGTCATCTCCCGCGGTATGACCGCGCACCCGAATTCCATTACCACCGTGGACTATCCGCGCGGCAACCTGGCGTTCCGGTGGTTCCTCGCCGATGCGGTACCCGCCAAGCCGGAGGTGACGCTGGTGAAGGTGACCGACGCCCCGACCGACGTCACCTAGTCAACTTCAGCGCGAGCGTGCGTGTTGGCACACGACACGTCGCGAAATCCCGACATTTCACGCACGCTCGCGCGGCGTGAGATCACCCGAGCGCCAGCGCAAGCGCCACAGCGACCGCCCACACCAGCATCGTCAACCCCGTGTCACGCAGAACCGGGATCAGGTCCTTACCGCCACGGCCTCGACGCACCGGTGCCGCCGCGCGCACCGCGAGCGGCAGGGCCACCAGGGCGACAGCCGCCCACGCCGTCGCAAGCATCAGCGCCAACGTCAACGCGAATGCCACCACCAGCAGCAGCTGATACAGCAGCCGGGTCCGCGCGTCGCCGAGTCGTACGGCCAGCGTGATCTTCCCTGACTCCGTGTCGGTCGGGATGTCGCGCAGGTTGTTGGCCACCAACACCGCCGACGACAGAGACCCCATCGCCACCGCGATCGCGGCGCCCACCCAGTCGATCCGCAGCGCCTGGGTGTACTGGGTGCCCAACACGGCCACCAACCCGAAGAACACGAACACCGCGACCTCGCCGAGTCCGAGATAGCCGTACGGCTTCGACCCGCCGGTGTACAACCACGCCCCGGCGATGCACACCGCGCCGACCGCGATCAGCCACGGGGCGCTCACCACCGCCAGCACCAGACCCGCGATCGCCGCCATGACCAGGCTCACCACCGCGGCGGTCAGCACGGCGCGAGGCGTGGCGACCTTCGAGCCGACCAGCCGCAGCGGCCCCGCGCGGACGTCGTCGGTGCCGCGGATGCCGTCGGAGTAGTCGTTGGCGTAGTTGACCCCGACGATCATCGCGACGGCGACCGCCAATGCGAGCAGCGCCTTCCACCAGCACGCGGCCTGCAGCCACGCCGCGGCACCGGTGCCCGCGATCACGGGTGCGATCGCGTTGGGCAGCGTGCGCGGCCGAGCGCCCTCGACCCATTGCGCGAATGTCGCCACGAGCGCCAGTCTCGCACGGCGGCAGGCCGTGGCAGACTGAGCGCATGGAGGACCGACTCAGCAAGGCGGAGATCCGCAAGGACGCCGTGCAGGAGATCTTCGACTCCGGCGTATCGACCGTCGGCGAGGTGGTGTCGATCGTCACCACCGCGGTCAAGGACGTCGCCAATGCGATCGGCGGTTTCGCGACCGACGCGTTCGAGATCCGTGACACCGTGCGGCGCGCGTCGCAACAGGTCGACGAGACCGACGACCAACCGCCCGCGTAGACGTGCTGGGAGTCATCGGCGGGAGCGGTTTCTACAGCTTCTTCGGGCCCGACGCCCGCAGCGTCACCGTCGACACCCCCTACGGCGCGCCGAGCGCCGCGATCACCATGGGCGCCGTGGGCGCGCACGAGGTGGCGTTCCTGCCGCGCCACGGCGCCGACCACGAGTTCTCCCCGCACACGGTGCCGTACCGGGCCAATATGTGGGCGCTGCGCTCCCTCGGGGTGCGACGCATTTTCGCGCCGTGCGCGGTCGGCAGCCTCACCCCCGCCCTCGGGCCCGGGGCCATGGTGGTGCCCGACCAGCTCGTCGATCGCACCCGCGGGCGCGTCGACACCTACTTCGACTCCGGCGGCATCCACGTCGCGTTCGCCGACCCGTACTGCCCGAGCCTGCGCGCGGCGGCCACCGACCTGCCCGGCGTCGTCGACGGCGGAACCATGGTGGTGGTGCAGGGGCCGCGGTTCTCCACCCGCGCCGAGAGTCGGTGGTTCGCCAACCAGGGCTTCACCCTGGTCAACATGACCGGCTACCCCGAGGCGGTGTTGGCTCGTGAACTCGAGATGTGTTACGCACCAATCGCATTGGTGACTGATCTGGATGCCGGCATCGACAGCGGTACGGCCGTGCGCACTGTCGACGTGTTCGCCGAGTTCCAACGCAACCTGGTGCCGTTCAAGAAGCTCGTGCACGACGCCATCGAAAACACTGCAAACACGGCCGAGGTGAATTCCTGTACGCACTGCCTGGCGCACGAGGGTGTCCGACTGCCGTTCGAACTCCCGTGAGAGTCGTGCTGACCGGCGCGGCCGGATTCATCGGGGCCCGGATCCACGAGGCGCTACGCGACGCGGGACACGACGTGATCGCCGTCGATGCGATGCTCCCCGCCGCCCACGGGCCGGGTGCCGAACCGCCGCCGGACTGCCGGATGGTCGACGTGCGCGACGCGTCCGCGCTGGCGCCGCTGATGAAGGGCGTCGAGGTGGTGTGCCATCAGGCGGCCGTGGTCGGTGCGGGTGTCAACGCCGCCGACGCGCCCTCGTACGGCTCGCACAACGACTACGGGACGACGGTGGTGCTGGCCGAGATGTTCGCGGCGGGCTGCCAACGACTGGTGCTGGCGTCGTCGATGGTGGTCTATGGGCAGGGCCGTTACGACTGCGCCGAGCATGGACCGGTCGACCCCCATCCGCGCACGCGCGCCGACCTCGACGCCGGCGTGTTCGAGCACCGGTGCCCTGTGTGCGGCGAGATCGTCCAGTGGCGACTGGTGGCCGAGGACGCGCCGCTGCGGCCCCGCAGCCTGTACGCCGCCAGCAAAACGGCGCAGGAGCACTACGCGCTCGCGTGGGCGGAGGCCGTCGGCGGCGCGGTTACCGCGCTGCGCTACCACAACGTCTACGGCCCTTACATGCCCCGCGACACCCCGTATTCCGGCGTGGCCGCGATCTTCCGCTCCGAGCTCGAATCCGGCGATGTGCCACGTGTTTTCGAGGACGGTGGGCAGATGCGTGACTTCGTGCACGTCGACGACGTGGCGGCGGCCAACGTCGCGGCTGTGGAATTTGAGCGGGGAGGATTCGACGCGTTCAACGTGTGCTCGGGACGACCGATCTCGATCCTCGAGGTGGCGACCGCACTGTGCGAGACGCGTGGCGACGCTCCGCCGGTGGTCACCGGCCAGTACCGCAGCGGAGACGTCCGCCATATCGTCGCCGACCCGGCGCGCGCCGCCGAGGTGCTCAGGTTCTCCGCGGCGGTGGACCCGCTCGACGGGTTGCGCGAGTTCGCGTTCGCGCCGTTGCGGACCTGATGCACCGCACCGTCCGCGTTGTCGTTATCGTCACGCTCGTGGCGTCCGGTCTGATGGGTCTGCTGTGGTCTCAGCAGCGGCGGTTGGTCTACTTCCCGTCGCCGGGTCCCGTGCCGTCCGCCGCCACGGTGGCGCGCAACGGACAAGACGTGGTGATCGAAACCGACGACGGAATCCGTTTGGACGCATGGTATTTCCCGGTTGAGGGGGACGGTCCCGCCGTGCTGGTACTGCCGGGCAACGGCGGGGACCGGTCGATGCGCGCGCCGCTGGCCGTGGCGCTCAACCGGATGGGCTCCTCGGCGCTGCTGGTGGATTACCGCGGTTTCGGGGGCAATCCGGGCCGCCCGTCGGAGGACGGTCTGGCCGCCGACGCGCGGGCCGCGCAGTCGTGGCTGGCCGCACAGGACGGGGTGAACGAGATCGCCTACTTCGGCGAATCTCTCGGCGCCGCAGTCGCTGTCGGTCTTTCCGTCGAGCGACCGCCGCATGCGTTGATGCTGCGTTCACCGTTCACCTCGCTACCCGACGTCGGGGCGGTGCACTATCCGTGGCTGCCGGTGCGGTGGCTGCTGCTGGATCGCTACCCGTCGCTGGAGCGGATCCCGTCGGTGCGCGCGCCGCTACTGGTGATCGCGGGGGACCGCGACGACGTCGTGCCCGAGCCGATGAGCCGACGGCTTTACGACGCCGCCAACGAGCCGAAGAGCTACGAGCTGGTGCCCGGCGCCGGGCACAACGACCTCGAGCTGCTCGCCGGCAAGCAGATGCTCGACGCGATCCGGCGGCTCCTGTCTCGGGGGTGACCCGGGGTAGCCATACTGGCCGGGTGAAACCAGCGATTTGTGAGCAGTTCGGCATCGACTTCCCGTTGTTCGCGTTCAGCCACTGCCGCGACGTGGTGGCCGCGGTGTCCAGCGCGGGCGGCTTCGGCGTGCTGGGCGGAACGGCGTACACACCCGAGCAGCTCGACCAGGAGCTGTCCTGGATCGACGACCACGTCGGGGGCAAGCCGTACGGCGTCGACCTGATCGTCCCGGCCCGCTACGAGGGCAAGGGCGAGGATCTGACGATGAGCGACCTCGCGGGCCGGATCCCCGACGAATACCGCGGCTTCGTCACCGAGCTGCTGGCCGCACACGACATCGAGGCCGAGGAGGCGCCGCGGTTCGGCAACGCCGCCCTCTCGGGCAACACGGGCAAAGACCTGCTGGACGTGGCGATGAACCACCCCATCCGGTTGATCGCCAACGCGCTGGGCGTCCCGCCTGACTACATGATCAAGGCCGGCAAGGAGAACGGCGTGCCGGTGGCCGCGCTGGTCGGTGCCAAGGAGCACGCCGTCAAGCAGGCGCATGCCGGCGTCGATGTGATCGTCGCACAGGGCACCGAGGCCGGCGGGCACTGCGGTGAGGTGACGACGCTGGTGCTGGTGCCCGAGGTGTTGGAGGCGCTGGCGGCGATCGGCAGCGACATCCCGGTGCTCGCCGCGGGGGGAATCGTCACGGGCAGGCAGATGGCCGCGACGGTGGCGATGGGCGCGGCCGGCGCCTGGACCGGTTCGGTCTGGCTGACGACCGAAGAGGCCGAGACCGCGCCCTACACCAAGGAGAAGTTCCTCGCCGCCTCGTCACGCGACACCGTCCGTTCGGCGGGCAGGACAGGAAAGCCTGCGCGCCAACTGGTTTCGGATTGGACCCAGGCGTGGTTGCCGAACGAAGGCGGCCAGAAGCCGCTGCCGCTTCCTCTGCAGTCGATGCTCGCCGAGCCCGTCGTGCGTCGCATCGATGTGCTGGCCGCGCAGGGGCATCCCGGCGCCCAGGCGCTGGCGACGTACTTCGTCGGACAGGGTGTCGGGCTGATGAACAAGGTCAAACCGGCGCGCGAGGTGGTGCGTGAGTTCATCGAGGACTACGTCGCCGCGACCGAACGGCTGAGCAACTCGCTACCCGACTAGTGGGGTGATTTCGGTGCGCTACGTATCGCAGAGCGATCGATAATGCACCGAAATCACCGAGCATCGAAGGTGATCCGCACCGAGATCGGGTCGCTTTCCATAGCCCGCATCGTCAACGCGGTTGCCGACTGGCCGAGCCTGCCCGCGCCGCCGAAGGTGCGGGCGCGGGCGCGCACGTCGTCGTCGGGCTCGAACGTCGCGGTGCCCGTGCGCCATTCGCCGTTGATGCGGACGCGCACCCTGGGGTTCGACGCGATGTTGTAGGCCCAGCCCGCGCGGCGACCGTGTTGCGAGATCACCCATACGCCGGTGTCGTCGGAGCGGCCGGCCAGCGGTACGAGCCGCGGCTGCCCGCTCTTGCGTCCGATCGTCTCGAGGTCGACCACAAGCGACGACCGGATACCCACGCGGTCGAGCGCGGCGACCACGGGGTTCATCAGGACGCGTCCCAGCTGCCGCTCGAACTTGAACTTGCGCACCGCCTTGTCGGCACTTCGTGTAGTCATCGCGAACCTCCTCGGGGGATGAGGTCAACGACTTTACTTGAGTGATCACTCAAGAACAAGGCCCCAAGCGGTCGAGCGAGAAGCCACGGTCGTCGAACGCGCCGCTCAACGACCAGCGACGGTGTAAATCAGTCCGTCGCCAGCGGCAGCCGCACCTCGAAGCGTGCGCCCGTGCCCAGGTTGCGGGCGGAAAACGTCCCGCGATGGGCCTGCACCAGGCCCGCGGCGATCGCGAGCCCCAGCCCCGACCCACTGGGCAGCGACGAATCGGCACGCGGCACGCGATCGTTGGACCCGCGATAGGCGACGTCGAAAACCCGCGGGAGGTCGGCCTCGTCGATGCCGACGCCGGTGTCGTCGACGCGCGCCCACGCACCGTTCTCGTCCGAGCCCAGCGACAGCGACACCCGGCCCCCCTCCGGGGTGTGGGCGATCGCATTGGCCACCAAGTTGGACAGCACACGCACCAACGCGCGGTCGCTGCCCAGCACCCGCACCGGCGCCTCCGGCAGTTCGGCCGTCAACGCCACTCCCGCGCGCTCGGCGGTGATCCGGTGTGCGGTGAGCACATCGTCGACCACCTCGTCGAGCGCCACCTTGTCGAACACCGGTTGGACCGCACCCGCGTTGATTTTCGACATCTCGAACAGGTCGTCGACCATCTCGGAGAGCCGAACCGACTCTTGCTCAATGGTTTTGGCGTGTACACGGACCTCGGCGTCGGGCACCACGCCGTCGGCGATCGCCTCGGACACCGCCCGTATCCCGGCCAGCGGGGTCCGCAGATCGTGGCTGACGAACGCGACCAGCCTGCGGCGCGACTGCTCGGCGGCCCGTTCGGACTCGCGGATCTCCTGCTCCCACACGGTGCGACGGGCCTGATAGCGCGCGAGCATCACCGCGGCGGGGATCGTCACCACCGAGACGATCACCAGGACGATCGCGGTCTTCTCGAAGGTTTCGGTGATCATGAAGCGGCTTGCGCCGAGCACACCGGTGAACGTCGCCAACACCGGGATGAGCACCAGCGCCACCATGCTCACCGCCAGCGACCACGACCGGGCCAGGCGAATGACCAGTGCGCCCGCGAGCACCACGGGAACCGAACATGCCAGCGCCAACCCGATGATGTCCCAGAGGTCGGACGGCACTAGGCGCTCTGCCCTTCCGGCGAGCGGGCCTCGCTGCTCCACAGATAGCCTCGGCCCCACACCGTATGCACCCTGTGGTGCTCACCGAGCTTCGACCGCAACCGCTTGACGTGCACGGTCACCGTCGACAGGTCGCCGAAATCCCAGTGCCACACCTGTTTCAACAGTTCCTCGCGGCTGAACACGACGTCGGTGTGGGTGAGGAAGAACAGCAGCAGGTCGAACTCGCGGTTGGTCAGTGACACCGGCTGCCCGGCGACGGTCACGGTGCGCGCGGCCGTCGACACGGTCAGGCCGCCGACCGCGATGTCCAACGCCCGCCGGCCCGTCGGTGCGGGCGCGCGCCGCAGCACCGAGCGCACCCGCAGCGCCAGTTCGCGCGGGCTGAACGGTTTGGTCAGGTAGTCGTCGGCGCCGGCCTCCAGGCCCGCGATGCGGTCGTCCTCCTCGCCGAGCGCGGTCAGCAGGATCACCGGCATCGTGTATCCGCCGCGCTGGCGCAAGTTGCGGCACAGCGTCAGCCCGTCCGGGCCCGGCATCATCACGTCAAGCACCGCGACATCGATGTGCTGGGAGCCGAGCAGCCGCAGGGCCTCGGCTCCGTCGTGGGCGATTGCGACGTCGAGCCCGTCGCGCTCGAGGTAGCGACGCACGACATCACGCACGACGCTGTCGTCGTCGGCGATCAATACCCGCGTCACAGTTTCCGAGAGTAGTCCCGTGCGGCGACTACCTGCGCCGATGTCACGGATCCGTCATTGATCCACTGGTCGGCGCGGTCAGGGGCTGGTTAGCCTCGAACCCATGCCCGACTGTTCGGTGACCGTGGTGCTGCCGTGTCTCAACGAGGCGCAGTCGCTGCCGGGCGTGCTTGCGGCAATCCCGGACGGATATCGGCCGCTGGTGGTCGACAACAACAGCACCGATGCGACCGCGGACGTCGCCCGGGAGCATGGAGCGCAGGTGGTACCTGAGAAGCGGCCCGGTTACGGCGCCGCAGTGCACGCCGGGGTGGTAGCGGCGACGACGCCCATCGTGGCGGTGTTGGACGCCGACGGTTCGCTGGATCCCCGTGACCTGCCCGCTCTGGTCGACGACCTCCACCACGGGGCCGACATGGCGATCGGGCGGCGCCGGCCGGTGCCGGGGCTGAAGTGGCCGTGGCATGCCCGCCTCGGCACCGCGGCGGTGTGCTGGCGGCTACGGCAGCGCCACGGCCTGGCGGTACACGACATCGCCCCGATGCGGGTCACCCGCCGCGACGCCCTGCTCGCTCTCGGCGTCAGCGACCGCCGCTCCGGGTACCCCCTCGAAATGCTGGTTCGGGCGGCGGCCGCCGGGTGGCGCGTCGTCGAGCGCGATGTCGACTACCGCGCGCGCACCGGCGGCAAGTCCAAGGTCAGCGGATCGGTGCGCGGCAGCGCTGTGGCCGCCTTCGACTTCTGGCGTGTGATCTCGTGACGGTGCTGGCGGTGACGGTGTTGGTGGTGGCGAAGGCGCCGGTGGCGGGGCTGGCGAAGACCCGGCTCGCGGCGACGATCGGCGACGCCGCCGCGGCCGACCTCGCCGCCGCCGCGCTGCTCGACACCCTCGATGCCGTCACCGCCGCGCCGGTCGGACGCAGGGTCGTCGCGATGACCGGCGATCTCAGGCAGGCGAGCCGAGGTGACGAAATAGCCTGCAGTTTAGCGGGATTCACGGTGATACCTCAACGTGGCGCGGACTTCGCCCAGCGACTGGCCAACGCGCACGCGGACGCTTTTGCCGGCGACCCGGTACTGCAGATCGGCATGGACACCCCACAGGTCACCGCCGGGCTACTCGCCGAATGCGGCCAAGCGCTGATCGGAAGCGACGCGGTCCTGGGACCCGCTACCGACGGCGGGTGGTGGGTGTTGGGTGTCTCGCACCCGTCCATGGCCGAATGCCTGCAGAGCGTGCCGATGTCGCGGTCCGACACCGGCGCTTTGACTCTGGAGGCGTTGCGCGGCAATGGCATAGACGTCGGTCTGCTCGACGAGCTCGCCGATTTCGACACCATCGCCGACATCGACGCGGTGCGCCGGCGATGCGCGCCGGACAGCCGGTTCGTTCTGGCCGCCGAGTCGGTGCTCGCCTGATGCTGGGCAACCTCTACGACTGCGCGCTCGACGGTGAGCAGTGCTGGATCCGAAGCGACGACGGTGAGGTACGTGCCCTTCCCGTGCATCGTTGGATCGGAGGCGTGCACGCCGATTGCCGCTTCGACCGCGCCGTCGTCGGGCTGTGCGAAGGGCCGACGATCGACTTGGGCTGCGGCCCAGGACGATTGGTGATAGAGCTGATCCGCCGGGGCATACCTGCGCTCGGTGTCGACCAGTCCGCGACCGCGGTCGGGCTCGCGCGACGCAACGGCGCGCCCGTCCTGCGCCGCGACGTGTTCGGGCAGCTGCCCGCGACCGGGCGGTGGCAGACCGTGCTGCTGGCCGACGGCAACGTGGGCCTCGGCGGCGACCCGTTCCGGATGCTGCACAGGGCAGCGGAGTTGTTGCGCCGAGGCGGTCGATGCATCGCCGAGTTCGAGGCTCTGACACAGGGTGTGCGCAACCGCTGGGTCCGGCTCGAGTCGTCGCGTGTCGTCGGCCCGTGGTTTCCGTGGGCGTCGGTGGGCATCGACTGCGCCGCCGAGGTCGCCGAGACCGCGGGCCTGGCGTTAACCCGCGTCCATCCGATCGGCAAGCGGGTGGTCGCCAGCCTGACGCTGGCTTAGTTCCTGGCCGTCGCCAGCCGTACGGCATAGACGACGGCGCCGACCCCGAACATCGTGGACGTTCAAGAGCGACCAGCCGGGCTACGCCAGCGGATAACCCGCTGCACCCGGGCGGCGCCGGGTTGCACGGTTCCAGGGTCCCGGCAATGTCCTACGGATGTGCGTGGCGACCAGCGTCCGTTACCAATTCGTCAGAATGAAGTGGTTGAGCAGCAGGGCGCCCACCACGTTGACGCCGAGCCACCAGCGGTGTGACCGCGGCGGTAGCAGTGCGCCGGCGGCGGTCAGCCAGACGGTGAACGGCAGCCAGATGCGTTCGGTCTCGGCCTTGCTCAGCATCGACAGGTCGGCGAACAGGATCGCCAGCAGCGCGCCGAGAAGAAGCATGGGCAGGCCGGGCCGACGCCGGATCGCCGCGATGTCGAACACCCTGCCGAGACCGGCCACACTGCCGAGGCCGATCGCGCACACGACGGAGGCGAAGTTCGCCCACCCCCAGTACTGGAACGGCCGGTCGTTGGCGATGCCCTGCCAATAGCGTTCCTGCACCAGCTGATAGCCGTCGAACCACCAGAACCCCATCACCGCGAAGGCCGCCACCACGGCGAGGACGACCCCGACCGCCGGAACCGCGGCACGGGCCGCGGCCCGCCAGTCGGTCGCGCACATCAGCACCGCGAGCGCGGGTAAGGCCATCAGAACCAGGCCGTAGTTGAGGAACACGCCCCAGCCCAGCAGCAGACCGGCTCCTGCCGCAGCGAGGACGGGCCATCTCGCGGTGCCCCCGACGGCGATCGCCAGCAGCGCGATACCCCACGCCGCGACTCCCGCGAAGTAGCCGTCGGCCGACACCGCGATCCAGATCGCTGTGGGCGCAACGGCGACGAACGGGGCAGCCAGCCGCGCGGTCGCTTCCCCCGACAGTGCGCGCACCGCGACGAGGATGGCGGCTGCGGCGCTGGACCCCACCAGCAGGCACAGCAGGCCGGCCCACGCGCCGCCACCGAGGCCGATGCGGTCAAGCCAGACGAAGCTGAGCAGCGCCCCAGGGGGATGGCCCGACACATGGGTGATCCACGAATCCGGTTGGTAATCAAGGATTCTGTCGGAGAATGTGCGCAGCGCATGGGGTATGTCAGTGACGGTGGGAACCTGACGCAGATACTCGTGGCGAGCGACCAGCCTGCCGGCGAAACCACGCTGCCAACCGTCGATCATGGCCAGCGAGAACGCCCATCCGCACGCCGTCACCCATGTCGCCCACGGCAACGCACGCCACGACATCCGTTGCGCGGCCTTCGGCCCCCACCACACCACCGCGGCGCCGATCACGACCGCGGGGACCGTGCCCCACCCGACGTGTGCGTTCCACCATCCGAAGATCGGCGCGGTGTCGGCGAACTGGCGTAGGCGCCCTGGCGTCGCGTTGATCAGTGGCGTGACGATCCCCAGGTCGAGATGCGGCACCACGAACGCGGCGACCACCAGCAACACACCGACGGCGACCGCCACGATTTCCTTGCGACTGGTCGGCATTCCATCACCCTATTCGCCGAGCCGCACCCAGATCTGAGTGATTTCGGTGTAGTTTCGTCGCATTCACCGCGACGGACTACACCGAAATCAGTACAGCCGGGTGCGGGTGTTGGCCTCGCTGTAGTACTCGTCGAGTTTGGCCTGGGTCCATTCGGGCCGGATCGCCTTGAGTAGCTGCGCGACGCTCGGCAGCGCCGATGGGTTCCACGTCGACGGGTCCCAGGTCTCCGAACGCAGAAAAGCCTTGGCGCAGTGGAAGAACACCTCTTCGACCGCAACCTCCAACGCAAGGATCGGACGCTTGCCCTTGACCGCGAGCGCGTCGAAATAATCGGCGTCCGAGACGATTGTGGCGGTGCCGTTGATGCGCAGGGTGTCGCCACGGCCGGGGATCAGGAACACCGTGCCCACATGCGGATTCTGCAGGACGTTGAGATAGCCGTCGACACGTTTGTTGCCCGGCCGCTCGGGGATCGCGATCGCGGTGTCGTCAATGACGTGCACGAAGCCGGGCGGATCGCCCTTGGGTGACACGTCGACTCGACCGCGCGCATCCGTCGTCGCGACGAAACCGAGCGGCGAGTGGGCAAGCCAGTCGCGCTGTACCGGCGACAGGCGGTCCTTGACCTTGTTGGCGACGTAGTGGTCCGGTCGCCCGACGACGGCTCGCAACTCGTCGACCGTGTTGACTTCGCGACGCATGGGTCCATCATGCTCGACCGCGCAATGGGTTAACCCCGTCGGTCGCCGGGTAGCCGAACGGGCGGAGGTGAGTGCAATGGCACACCACGTCGAGGTCGATGCCGCGCTGTGGGACGAATTCCACCGCGTGGTCAACATGACGTCCCGCGAACTACTGGACTGGCTGCGCACCCGGTCGGCCACTGAAGACTCCGAAGAGATGCCCGACCAGGCGGGCACCGAGACCGGCCGCGCCGTGCTCGAGATCCTGCAGAAGCGCTCGGTCGACCTCACCGACGAGGACGTGCGCGTGATGCGCAAGGTCGTCGACCGCGTCCACGCCGAACGCGGCGTCGACCTAGAGCCCAAGGCCGGTCAGGAGAACTGGCGGCACAGGCTCATGACGATCGGTCACGACCCGCTCAAGCCTGTGGCTTAACTGGAGAACTCGGCCGCCAGCGCGCGCCGGTCGACTTTGCCGATGCCGCGGCGCGGTATTTGGTCCACGACGTGGAACTCGCGCGGTGCCGCGGTGGCGTCCAGGGTCGCGGTGACATGCTCGCGCAGCTCGGCGGGCGTCGGGCAGGCGTGTCCGGTAGCGAGCACGACGGCCGCGGCCACCCGCTGGCCCAGCCGCTCATCGGGCACCCCGAACACCGCGCATTCGGCCACCGCATCGTGGGTTGCAAGGGCGGCCTCCACGATCTGCGGCATGATCGTCAACCCGCCGCTGCCGATCGCGTCGTCGACCCGGCCGAGCACCGTCAACCGGCCCTCGGAGTCGACGGCTCCCACGTCGTCGGTGCGAAACCAGCCCGCATCGGCGAAGGGATCGGGGTCAACCGGGTTGCGGTAGCCCTTCGCAAGCGTCCGGCCGCCCAACACGATTCGGCCCCCATCGGATGTCACCGGCCGCGTGCTGTCGCGAATCCGGACCCGCACACCGTCCAACGGCACACCGTCGTACACGCATCCGCCTGCGGTCTCGCTCATCCCGTAGGTGCGGACGATCGAAATCCCCGCCGCGGCAGCACGTTCGGCCAGGCCCGCCGGCATCGGCCCCCCGCCGATCAGGACGGCGTCCAGCGTGGCCAGTGCGTCGGCCGCCCTCTCGTTGCGCAGAGCTTTGTCGAGTTGCACGGCCACCAGCGAGGCGTAATGCCGTCCGGGGCCCAAAGCGTCGACGGCAGAGGGCAATTCGTCCGGATCGAACGTCGGCGCCAAGGCCACCGGGGTCGTACCTGCAACGACGCTGCGGACCAGCACCTGAAGCCCCGCGATGTGATGGGCCGCCAATGCCAGCAGCCAGCGCCCCTGCCCGCCGAGCCGGTGATGTGTCGACTCGGCGCTGGCGGTCAATGCGGCAGCGGTCAGCATCGCACCCTTGGGCGTCCCGGTAGTACCCGATGTCGGCACCACCACCGCCACGTCGTCGTCGATCTCCGCGCCGCACCGCAACGCCTCTGACAGAAAAGATGATTCGCGATCGTCTCCGGCAGGCACCGGCAGCACGGCGGCACGGCCAGCCAGCATGTCGTGCACGACGGGCAGCAATGACAACGCCGCGGCACCGGACCCGACCGCGACCGCGCGCAGGACGCCTATGGGTCACCCTCCCCGTCGCGTGGATCATCGAGGGGCCAGCCGCGGACCGCCAATCGTTGGCGAACTCGCTCCACATCCTCAGACGTCGGCAGCGCATCGGTGATCTGGGTGATGAGGACTCCGATATCGGCGTCGTCGAAGTCGCCGTTCCGCTTGAGCTCCATGGCGACGGTTCGCACCTCGTCCTCGGTGAGGCGCCGCCGCAGGAGCGAGAACAACGGCACCCGGTCCGGACCGGGCACCCCTTCGGGGTATCCCGCTGTGATCCACGCGACAATTTTGGCCAGAAACTTCGTCACTGCGCCCTCCCGCGTGTCGCATCGGGTCTACCCACTCCCGATTGGATGATGCTAGTGCGCGACCGGACAAGACGAGTTCGGCGTCGCCGGCAAACGCTCGACCGCCGGCGGGTGAACAATGGATGAACACATGGCCCGAGAAGGCGAAATGCCAGATGACACGCTGGTCCAAGAGCGTTGCAGATTAGGTGAATCGAACTCTATGGCCGCAGAATTAACGCCGTGAGCGCTGAGTTGATCGTCCTCGTGCTGTTGATCACAACCGCACTGGCCTTCGACTTCACCAACGGCTTCCACGACACCGGCAACGCGATGGCCACGTCGATCGCCACCGGTGCGCTCAAGCCCAAGACCGCGGTCCTGTTGGCGGGCATCCTCAACCTGGTCGGCGCGTTCCTGTCGGTCGAGGTCGCGGTCACGGTGACCACCTCGGTGCTCAACGTCCAGGATGGCCAGACCGGCGCCCTGCTGCCGTCGATCGATGCGTCGACCGGTTTGACGATCATCTTCGCCGGGTTGATCGGCGGCATCCTGTGGAACCTGCTGACGTGGTTGTTCGGCATCCCGTCGAGTTCCTCGCACGCGCTGTTCGGCGGGCTCATCGGCGCAGGCCTGGCCGCCATGGGCACCGCAGGCGTCAACTGGAGCGGCATCAGCCAGAAGGTGCTCATTCCCGCGATCGCCGCGCCGCTCATCGCGTGCCTGGTGGCCGCCTGCGGCACCTGGCTGGTGTACCGGATCACCCGCAAGGTGACAGAGCGCCGCCGCCGGGAGGGCTTCCGCTGGGGCCAGGTCGCGACGGCCTCGCTGGTCGCGCTGTCGCACGGCACCAACGACGCGCAGAAGACGATGGGTGTCATCGCGCTCGCGCTCATCACCACCGGGCACCTGAGCGGCGACGTCAAGGAGAACGGCCTGCCGTTCTGGGTCATCTTCAGCTGTGCGGTCGCGATCGGGCTCGGCACCTACCTCGGTGGCTGGCGCGTCATCCGCACCCTGGGCAAGGGTCTGGTGGAGATCCAGTCACCGCAGGGCTTCGCCGCTGAAGCATCCTCGGCCGCAATCATTCTCAGCTCGAGCGCCGCGGGTATGGCGTTGTCCACCACCCACGTCGCCACCGGTTCGATCCTAGGCAGCGGCGTCGGCAAGCCGGCCGCCGAAGTCCGCTGGGCGGTGGCGGGCCGAATGGCTGTGGCCTGGCTGATCACCCTGCCGGCCGCGGGACTCGTTGGCGCGCTGTCCTTCTGGCTGGCCCACGGCGTCGAGGCGCTTACGGGATCGGGCCTCGCGGGTGACGGGTTCATCTTCCTGGTGTTGGTGGGCCTGTCGTTCTACATGTGGTGGCGTGCTCAGCAACAGAAGGTCGACCACACCAACGTCAACGCCGAGTGGGACGGTGCGACCAACTCCGTGGTCCCCGCCGAACTGCGGGCCGCCATCGAGGAAGCCATGCCCGAACCCGCCAGGCCGCCTGCGACGGTGTAGCCGAGGAACATTGATGACCTATCTCGAGAGCATTCTGAAGGTACTGGTGGTCGGGCTGGTCCTGGGCGCGGGACTGCCCGCGTTGTTCGCCACCGGCTTGATGGCCTTTTCGAGCGGCGCCGGCGACGAGTCCGCCGACGGCACCGTGACCGCACCCAACCGGGTCCGCAAATACCTCGGCGTCGGTTTGTTCGTGTTCGTCGGATGGGTGATCGTCACCGCGGTGCTGTGGATCACCAGGGGCACGATCATCCACCACACGGGGATCGACCTGTTCCCCTTCATGCCGCAGAAATGAGTTGCGCCACACCATGACCGAGAACCGCACCGTGCTGGACAGCGTGCTCAACTGGCTGCGCCGCGGATATCCGGAGGGCGTGCCACCCACGGACTACTTCCCGCTGCTCGCGCTGCTGAAGCGCTCGCTCGCCGAGGACGAAGTGGTCAGCGCCGCGCAGGCGGTGCTCCGCAGCGCGAACTCGGACATCGTCACCGAAGCCGACATCCGCGCGGCAATCCACCAGGTCACCGCGCAAGAGCCGAATCCCGAAGAGATGCACCAGGTGGCGTCGCGGCTGGCGTCGGTCGGCTGGCCGCTGGCCCCCGCGCGCTGAGTTTCTGGTTCGTCACCGCCGGGTGTCGCGGCGCAGCGGGTGCGTCTCGGGCACCTGAACGAAGATCAGCAGCACGCCGTCGGGGTCGTTGACGTGCATCTCATGCAGACCCCACGGTTCCTCACGTGCCTCCCGCGCGATCGGTACACCCCGGCCGGACAGTTCCTTCTCGGTGGCGTACACGTCGCGCACCTGAAGCCACATCGTGCCGCCCGCCCGAGGACCACCGTGACCGGCGAGTTCGATCAACGACTGGCCGGCGTAGAAGACCGTGCCCGCTCCGTAGTCGCGGGCGATCGCCAGCCCCAACTCGTCGCGGTAGAAGGTCAGGGAACGCTGATAGTCCGCCGGCCGAATGAGCATCCGGCTGGCCAGAATCTCCATGACATCGTGTCTATCACGCTCAGCCGATCCGCCGCCCGACACCTTCCCAATAGGGTTCGCGCAGCGCGCGCTTGAGGATCTTGCCGCTGGGGGTGCGGGGCAGGTCTTCGGCGAACGACACCGACTTGGGTAGCTTGAATCCCGCCAGCCGCTCACGTGCATACGCGATGAGGTCAGCCTCGCTGGGGGAGCAGCCCACCGCCGGCACCACGACGGCCTTCACCGCCTCACCCCACGTCGGGTCCGGCACGCCGATCACCGCCACGTCGGCGATATCCGGGTGTGTCATCAGAACGTTCTCGATCTCGGTCGGATACACGTTCTCGCCGCCGGACACGATCATGTCCTTGACCCGGTCGTGCAGGTACACATAACCCTCGGCGTCGACGTAGCCGGCGTCGCCGGTCTTCAACCAGCCGTCCGGGGTGACAGTGGCGGCCGTAGCGGCGGGGTTGTTCCAGTAGCCGCGCATGTTCTGGCGCGAGCGTGTCCACAGCTCGCCGACAGTCCCGGTGGGGACGCCGCGGCCCGCGCCATCGACGATGCGGACCTCGACCCACCCGAACGGCTTACCGCAGGAGCGCAGCAGTTCGGGGTCGTGACGGTCGAGTTGGGTGATGGATCCGGTGGTTTCGGTCTGCCCGTACACCTGCAGCAGATCGCAGTTGAACCGCTCGAGCGCCCGGACGAGGACGTCGTCGGTGATCGGCGATGCGCCGTAGACGATGGCGCGCAGGGCCGAGAAGTCCGTCGTCTCCACCCCCGGCGTTTCCAGCAGTCGCTGGATCACCACCGGAACCAGCAGCATGTTCGTAATGCCGTGCTGCGCAACGGCATCGAGAATGGCGGTCGGGTCGACGTCGCGCAGCACGACCGTGCGCGCACCCTCGCACAGACCCACCAGTGCCCAGCCGGAGCCGGCCATGTGGAACATCGGCATCACGGCCAGGCTCACGCTGTCGGCGTCGAAGCGCCATTTGTCGGCGATCCCGGTGGCCTTGCAGAAGTAGTTGTCGTTGGTCAGCATCACGCCCTTGGGCGCTCCGGTGGTGCCGGAGGTGTACATCAGAAACGCGACATCGTCTGGTTGCGTTGCGACGCAGGGGTCGTCGGCGGGATAGGCGCCCATCCAGCGATCGAACTCCGGCCACCGGGGGTGCTCGCCGACGGCGACGACCAGTGCCGTCAGCCGGTCCTCGATCGCCTCGACGTGACAGAAGAAGTCGGCGCCGACGATCACCACCTTTACGTCGGCGTCGTCGATGATGTGCAGCATCTCAGGTGGTGCCAGTCGCCAGTTGACCGGCACCACGACCGCGCCGAGTTTGGACAGCGCACAGGCGACTTCGAAGAACTCGATGCCGTTCTTCTCGATGAACGCGACCCGGTCGCCGAACCCCACACCCGCCGCGCGCAGCGCCTGGGCTACCCGGCTGGACCGGGTATCGAGGTCACCGAACGTCGTGGTGCGATCACCGGCGATCAATGCGACCGCGTCCGGACGTTCGGCGCCGAAGACGCGTGCGATGTCGGCGACGGTCGCGATGTCGGGGTGGGGCATTTACTTGTTCGGTTGTAGGCGTTGCCGTTTCATCACGGCGTCGACGACCGCGGGTGCGAAGCTGTTGAGCACCTGGGCGCTGACAGCCATCCGCGGCGCGATCCGCACGGGCCGGGTCTTGGCGGCCGTGACCATCCACTCGGCGGCCTCGTCGGAGGACAGCCCCGGCAATCCGTCGTAGGCGCGAGTGGGGGCGATCATCGGCGTGCGCACCAACGGATAGAACAGCGTGGTCGAGTGCACTCCGTCAGCGCTCCACTCGGTTTCGATGACTCGGCTCACCGCGGTCAGCGCCGCCTTCGACGCGTTGTACACCGAGAACAACGGCGACGACTCGCTGAGCACACCCCAGGTGGACACGTTGATGATGTGGCCGTCGCGCCGCTCGCGCATGCCCGGCGCCAGGCCGCGGATCAGTCGCAACGGCCCGTAGTAGTTGATCGCCATGGTGCGTTCGACGTCGTGCCAACGGTCCAGCGACTCGGCCAACGGTCTGCGGATCGACCGGCCGGCATTGTTGATCAGGATGTCGACGCCTCCGAGCTCAGTGACGACACGTTCGACCAGCCCGTCGACCGCCTCGAGATCCGACAGGTCGCAGGCGTGTGCCCTGGCGTCCCCGCCGTCGTCGGCGATCCGGTCGACCAGCGCGTCCAGCAGCTCCTGTCGGCGTGCCGCCACCACCACGATGGCGCCGCGGCGGGCGAACTTCTCCGCGGCCGCCTCGCCGATCCCCGATGACGCGCCCGTGAGCAGGATGCGCTTACCCCGCAGGTCAACGATGTCGCGGCCGGGCTGGTACTGCAGCAACTCGGGGACCACGGGCGGGCGCATGGTGGTCAGGACGAGTTGGTCGGCCAACCGCCGCAACGGGCTCTTGCTCACGAGGGGTGAGTCTAGGCGAGCGGCTTGTGCACGAGAACGCGCGCTCACCGCTCCAGAACGTGCACAAATCGCTCAGTTGCGGCCGGCGGCCAGCAGACCCGACGACGGGAACTTCAGCCCGGGCGCCGTCGCACCCTGACTAGCGATTCCGGTGCGCTACCAGTCGCTCAGCGATTGCTAGTGCACCCAAACCGCCGCCTAAAAGTAGCGCGGGAAGGCGCTCCAGTCGGGGTCGCGCTTCTCCAGGAACGCGTCGCGACCCTCGACCGCTTCGTCGGTCATGTACGCCAATCGTGTTGCCTCACCGGCGAACAGCTGCTGACCGACCAAACCGTCGTCGGTGAGGTTGAACGCGTACTTGAGCATCCGGATCGCCTGCGGAGACTTGCCGTTGATCTCCGAAGCCCACTGCAGCGCGACGGTCTCCAGTTCGGCGTGGTCGACAACGGCGTTGACCGCACCCATCGCGTGCATCTGCTCGGCGGTGTAGGGGCGGCCAAGGAAGAAGATCTCGCGGGCGAACTTCTGGCCGACCTGTTTGGCCAGATACGCGCTGCCGTATCCGCCGTCGAAGCTGCCGACGTCGGCGTCGGTCTGCTTGAACCGGGCGTGCTCGCGGCTGGCCAGCGTCAGGTCGCACACCGCGTGCAGGCTGTGTCCACCGCCGGCGGCCCACCCGTTGACCAGACAGATCACCGGTTTGGGCATGAACCGGATCAGCCGCTGCACCTCCAGGATGTGCAGGCGCCCGGCGCGCGCCGGGTCGACGGTTTCGGCGGTCTCGCCCGACGCGTACTGGTAACCGCTGCGGCCGCGGATCCGCTGATCCCCGCCCGAGCAGAACGCCCATCCGCCGTCCTTCGGTGAGGGCCCGTTTCCGGTCAGCAGCACCACACCGACATCCGATGACATCCGTGCGTGGTCGAGGACGCGGTACAGCTCGTCGACGGTGTGCGGCCGAAACGCGTTGCGCACCTCGGGCCGGTCGAACGCGACGCGCACCGTGGGCCGCGGAACGCCGTCGACGACGTGGCGGTGATAGGTGATGTCGGTCAGTTCGAAGCCCTCGATGGGCTGCCACAACGACGAGTCAAAGGGGTTGTCACTCACGGGGTTACCTTATCGATGCGGAATACCGGGCAGCGACCGGCGAGCGCCTCGAACTCGTCGGGGTCGGGTCCGGTGACCAGTCCGGCGCTCTTGATGAAGTCCACCCCGGTGGGCACCTTCGAAGGGAACTCCCGCAACAACGGTCGCGCCTTGTCGACGGGCATCTCCACCATCCGCACACGTTCGCTGCGGCGGCCGATGTGCAGCGTGACCTCACCGGCCGCCCTGACGTTGGCGGCCCAGTCGGAGCCGGGTACCCCGCCGACCACGTAGCGCTGACCATCGACCTCCATCGGGGTGACCGGGGTGGACCGCATCTTGCCGGTCTTGCGTCCCGGTACGGACAGCACGACGGGTCCTTTCTCCCCGAGGATGCCGAGCTTCTGCAGGCCGATCATCACCTTGTTGACGTACTTCAACCACCACGGGAGGCGAATGTCGGACATGGCGCAAACGCTACGTGATCGGATCGACGCGGAACACCGGCAGCCGGCCCGCCATCCCCTCGAGCTCGTCGGGTGTCCCGGTCTCCAACACACCCGCCCGCGTCATCACGTCGACACCGACGGGAACCTGCGCCGGGAACTGCCGCAGCACCGGGCGCGCCTCGTCAGGGGTGAGCTCGACGAGGCGCACCCGCTCCGAGCGCCGGCCCTGACGCAGCGTGACATGGTTCGCCGCACGGGCGTTGCGCACCCAGTCCGCGCCCGGGTAGCCGTTGATGACGTAGCGGGCGCCGTCGACGAACATCGGCGTGATCGGCGTCGACCGTGGCTTGCCGGTCTTACGGCCCGGCACCGTCAACACCACAGGCGACTCGTGCCGCGAGATCGGCAGCCCGAGGCGCAGCAGCACCATCACCAACTTGTTGGCGAATTTGAGCCACCGCGGGGGCGCCATCCGATCGCCCATCCCGTGAGGCTATCGCTCAGACCGCGACGCCGTAGCCGGACAACGCGGTTCGCAGACCGTCCGGGCGCTCGGTGGTCGGCAACGGATCGACCAGGGCGAACCGGCAGCCCACCGCGCGGGCGCCGCCGTCGGCCTCGTCGCTGTCCCCGATCATCAACGCAGACGCGGCGTCCACGCCCAGCCGGTCCAATGCGAACTCGAAGATCGCCGGGCTGGGTTTGACCGCGCCGACTTCGAAGGACAACACGAACTCGTCGACGAATTCGGCCGCACCGAGGGACACGAACGCCGGTCGCACGTCGAAGGCGATGTTCGACACCACCGCCGTCCTGATGTGCTTGCGATGCAAACCCTGCAGCACCTCGGCGGTGTCGGGATACGGAGTCCAGTTCATCGGGTCGATCAGCAGCCCGTACAGCGATTCGGCGTGCTCGTCGGCCAACCCGGACTCGCGCAGCACGTGCAGATACGCCTCGCGATGAAGATGCGGCGCCAGATCGCGGTTCACCCATACGCGGTGAGCCTCCGGAGTCATCTCGACGTGCTGGCCCGTCGGCGCGGTCATCCGGCGCATCAACTCGGCCTGCACATGGCCGTCGACCTCGCGGTCGTCGACCGCAATTCCGTGAAACCAGCTCTCGTCCTCCTCGAGCCGGAACAACGTGCCAGAGAAGTCGAACAGGACGGCCTTGATCTCGCTCATTGCGCCGATGCTACCGGCGAACTCGATTTACCTTGTCGCGCAGCACTTCCCGTTCCCGCTCGTTGTCGGTCATGGCGGCTGCCCGGTCGAACTCGCCGGCGGCCTCTGCGCCGCGGCCCAACCGGGCGAGCAGTTCGCCGCGCACGCTCGGCAACAGATACGAGCCGTCCAACCCAGTCAACGAATCGATGATCTCCAGCCCCGCCTCGGGGCCGTCGGCCATCGCCACCGCCACCGCCCTGTTCAATTCGACGACCGGCGACGGCGCCGCGCGAGCCAACCCGTCGTACAGCGTGACGATGCGGTGCCAGTCGGTGTCAGCGGCGGTGGGCGCGGTGGCATGGCACTCGGCGATCGCTGCCTGCAGCGCATAAGGGCCCCATCCAGTGCCCTTGCGCCGCAACGTGTTCGCGGTCCGCTCGAGTGCGGCCACCCCGCGTTGGATCTGCGCTCGATCCCATTTCGCCCGGTTCTGGTCCTCCAGCAGGATCGGCCTGCCGTCGCTGTCGGTGCGGGCGGCGAAGCGCGACGACTGCAGTTCCATCAGCGCCACCAGGCCGTGGACTTCCGGTTCGTCGGGCACCAGCGCAGCCAGCACCCGGCCGAGGCGGAGCGCCTCGGTGCACAGCTCGTCGCGGATCCAGCGCTGACCGAACGACGCCGAATAACCCTCGTTGTAGATCAGGTAGATCACGCTCAGCACCGCGGACAGCCGCTCCGGATACTCCGAGCGGCCCGGCACCTCGAACGCCACGTTCGCGGCCGCGAGGGCCTTCTTGGCGCGAGTGATCCGCGCGGCGACCGTCGCGGTGGATGTCAGGAAGGCGCGGGCGATCTCCTCGGTCGTAAGCCCGCCGACGACCCGCAATGTCAACGCGATCCGGCCTTCGCGCGGCAGCACCGGATGCGCAGAGATGAAGATCAGCCGGAGCACGTCGTCGTCGATGCGGTCGGGGTCCCACGATTCCTCGACGTGGCTTTCGAGCTCGCGAGCCATCGCGGCGTATTTGCTGTCGAGATTGTCCTGGCGGCGCCACAAGTCGATGGCCTTGCGTTTGGCAACGGTGGTCAACCATGCGCCGGCGTTGCGCGGTACACCCGTCGTTGGCCACTGCTCAAGCGCGTCGACGAGCGCGTCGGCGGCCAGGTCTTCGGCGAGCCCGACATCGCCGACCGAGCGCGTCAGAGTCGCGACGATTTTCGCCGCCTCCATGCGCCACACCGCATCGACGGTCGCCTGCACGTCGCTCACGCGTTCATTGTGCCGACGCGGGCTCACGCAAAAAGAATCGGGACGCGCAATCTACGGTTTCCTGCGGCGTGTCGCAGCGCTTTCGCCGGGCTCGCGACGGAAAGTTAGAAGGTATGACCCACAGGTTGGTCACAGCGTATTGGGAAGGCCGCAAGGCGTTCCCGCACACGCTCGTCAACCCTTACGCGGGACTGGGGGATCGGGCGATCGCGAGGATGTGGCGGCTGGGCTGGCAGCGGGCCGCCGACGAGCAGCGGGGCATTCCGAGCGAAGAGGAGCGACTGGCTCGCTTCGCCGCGGAAATCGATGCCCTCCTGGGCTAGTCGCCTCGACGCGCTGCGGCGCCGACAGCGCCGCGTCGTTCTCGGCGTCACGGGTGCGCCGGGCGTAGGCAAGTCGACACTGGCCGAGGCGATAGCGACCGCGGCCGGCGATGCGGTGTACGTGCCGATGGACGGCTACCACCTCGCCGACGCCGAACTGCAGCGCCTGGACCGCCTCGACCGCAAAGGCGCCATCGACACCTTCGACGCCTACGGGTATCGCGCTCTGCTGCAACGCATCAGGGCCCAGGGCGACGAGACCGTCTACGCGCCGGCGTTTCACCGCGATCTCGAACAGCCCATCGCCGGCAGCATCGCCGTCCTGCCCGACCATCGCCTGATCGTGACGGAGGGTAATTACCTCCTCGACGACGAGCGCCCATGGCCGACGATCCGCGCCCTGCTCGACGAGGTGTGGTTCGTCGATGCCCCGCCCGACGTTCGCCGTCGTCGCCTCATCGCCCGCCACGTCGAGTTCGGTAAGTCGCCCGAACAGGCCGAGGCGTGGGTACGCGCCGTCGACGACCGCAACGCTGCGCGCATCGAAACGGTCCGCGACAGAGTCGATTTCGTGGTCACGCCGTAGCAAACCCCCGCGAGCGACCGTGTCTGCCCGCCGACACGCCGCGAACGCGCGTGCAAAAGGGGTCGCTCGCAGCAAGAAAAGCTAGCCGACAGCGCGTTCAGAACCCTCCCAGAACTGCGCGCGCACGGCCTTCTTGTCCGGCTTGCCCAGCGCGGTCACCGGCACCGAGTCCACGACGATCACCTGCTTGGGTGACTGCACCGATCCCTTGCGCTCCTTGACCGCCGCCTGGATCTCGGAGGTCATCTGCGCGACGGCCGCCTCGGAGCGGTCGGCCTCGGGGCGCAGCACCACGACAGCGGTCACCGCCTCGCCCCACTTCTCGTCGGGCGTTCCGATCACACACACCTGGGCAACCGAAGGGTGCTCGGCCACAACGTCTTCCACCTCGCGGGGGAACACATTGAACCCACCGGTCACGATCATGTCCTTGGTCCGGTCGACGATGTAATAGAAGCCGTCCTCATCCTCGCGGGCCAGATCGCCGGTGTGCATCCAACCGTCGCGAAACGTCTCGGCCGTCGCCTCCGGCTTGTTCCAGTAGCCACCGGACACCAGCGGCCCGGACACGCAGATCTCGCCGACCTCGCCCTGGGACACCGGGTTGCCGTCACCGTCCAACAGCGCCACCCGCGCAAACACCGTCGGCCGCCCGCAGGACGTCAACCGCTTCTCGTCGTGATCGCCCTTGGCCAGGTACGTGATCACCATCGGCGCCTCGGACTGGCCGTAGTACTGGGCGAAGATCGGGCCGAACCGGTCGATCGCCTCGCGCAGCCGCACCGGGTTCATCGCCGAGGCGCCGTAGTACACCGTCTCCAACGACGACAGGTCGCGGGTGCGCGAATCCGGGTGGTCCATCAACGCGTAGATCATCGACGGCACCAGCATCGTCGCGGTGATCTTCTGCTCCTCGATCACCCGCAGCACCTCGGCCGGGTCGAACTTGGTCAGCACGACCAGCTCGCCGCCCTTGATGATCGTCGGCACGAAGAACGCCGCACCCGCATGCGACAGCGGGGTGCACATCAAGAACTTCGGGCGTTCCGGCCACTCCCACTCGGCCAACTGGATCGTCGTCATCGTCGTGATCGACTGCACGGTGCCGATCACGCCCTTGGGCTTACCGGTCGTCCCGCCGGTGTAGGCCATGCCGCCGATGTGATCGGGCGGCAGGTCCGCCGCCACCAAGGCCTGCGGCGAGTACTTGGCGGCCTCGGCGGTCAGGTCGACGCCGACGCCCTCCAACTCGGCAGGCACCGGACCGATCGTCAACACCTGCTTGAGCGTGGGCACCTTCTCCAGCAGTCCCTGCGCCCGCTCGACGAACATCGGGTTCGGGTCGATGATCAGCGACGTGACCCCGGCGTCGTTCAACACATACGCGTGGTCGTCCAGAGAGCCGAGAGGGTGTAGTGCGGTGCGGCGGTAGCCCTGGGTCTGCCCGGCGCCGATGATCATCAGCACTTCCGGCCGGTTCAGCGACAGCAGGCCGGTGGCCGTTCCCGAACCCGCGCCCAGCGCCTCGAACGCCTGAATGTACTGGCTGATCCGCTCGGCGAGCTGTCCACCGGTGAGCGTGGTGTCCCCGAGGAACAGCACCGGCTTGTCCTTGTTCCGCTTCAGTGCCCCGACGGTGAGATGGCCGGAGTGGATGGGATGGCGCAGCAGGTCGCCTGATGAGCGCTCGCGCGAAGAAGCAGCAGCCTGAGTCATGACCATCAGACTAGAACGTGTTCCAGTTCCAGTCACCAGGTCCCCGGGAATCGCCGCGCGAAGCGGTTCATCGACGAGCTCTCGCTGACGGCGAGCAGTCTACGAAACTCGAATGAACGAGAGCTCTCGCTCGTGTTGGTGATAGGTGCGGTAACGGCCTCCCCAATCGTCATAAGTTGACGTCCATCCTCTTCGAGTCATGTGTGGTGACGGATCCCGTCGTTGAAGCAACGGCGACAGCCACATCCGGCTGCTATCGGACATCGCGACGGCCAACGTCCGCGGAGGGGTGATCCGCGACTCCGGGGTCTGCGCGGGCGCGTAACGCGTAGGGTTCGGCCGGTGGGCACCGATGCCAGGCAGCGGCTGCGCGAGACGATCCTGAGCCTCGCCCGTGAACGCGGCCCGGACAAGACGATCTGCCCGTCCGACGCGGCCCGCGCCGTCGGCGGTGACGACTGGCGCGAGCTGATGGACGACGCCCGCGGGACCGCTCGCGACCTTGCCCGCGACGGTGACGTCGAGATCACCCAGAAGGGTGAGGTGCTCGACCCTAACGCGACGTGGCGCGGACCCATCCGGATCCGCGCCACCTAGCGACCGTTCAGCCCAACTTGTCGGCCTCCGCCCGTGCCTGCGCCGCGATCTTCTCGGCCAACTCGGCCTTCCACTGGATTTCCTTCTTGATCCACGGATTGTCTTGCGGGAACTGGTCGGTCTCGCCGACCAGCCGCACCTCGAGCTTGACGCCAGGTCCCAGGGGGCACTTCTGAGCCCACTGCTTGGCCTCCTGCTTCGAGGAGACGTCGATGATCCAGAAGCCATTGAACAACTCCTTGGCCTCGGTGTACGGGCCGTCGGTCACCACCGGTGGATCGGAGACGAAGTCGACGACGAAGCCGTCCTCCGGCCCGGTCAGGCCCTCGCCCGCGAGCATCACACCGGCCTTGATCAGCTCCTCGTTGTAACGGCCCATCGACTCGATGACCTCGCTGAAGTCGACATCGGCCTCGGCGAACGCGGCCTCGGCCTCCGGGGTGACTCGCATGATCAGCATGTATCGCGCCATTGTTCTTCACCTTTCGTCGGGAAGGGGCCGGCCGTGTCGTGGGGTGCCCCTCATGACTACGTCGAACGACCCTTCACCGAAATCGACACGCGGCGCGACATTTTTTCATCGGACTTCTCCTGCGACTGAGAAGATTGCCGTATGCCTGCCGCTGACCTGGCCATCCGCGGAACCGTCCTGACGGTCGACGACAACCAGCCGACCGCCGAGGCGCTTGCGGTGAGCGACGGCCGCATCGTCGCGGTCGGTAGCCGCAGCGATATCGACGGCTGGGTCGGCCCCGACACCGAGACTGTCGACGTCGACGGCTGCGTGATGCCCGGATTCGTCGAGGCGCACGGCCACCCGCTGATGGAGGCCATCGTGCTGTCGGAGCGGATGGTCGACATCCGACCGGTCACCCTGCCCAATGCCGATGACGTCGTTGCCGCGATCCGGGCCGAGGTCGCCAATTGCGGCGCCGATGGCGCGTACCTCAACGGCTGGGATCCGCTGCTGCAGGCGGGATTACCGGATCCGACGTTGGCCTGGCTCGACGACGTCGCACCGGACAACCCGCTGGTCATCGTGCACAACTCCGGGCACAAGGCTTACTTCAACACTGCCGCCGCCCGACGCTTCGGTCTCACTCGCGACACTCCCGACCCCAAAGGCGCCCGGTACGGTCGCGACGAACACGGTGACCTCGACGGCACCGCCGAGGAGACCGCCGCGGTGTTCAGCCTTCTGGCCGGCGTGATCGATCCGGCCGCCTACCCGGCGATGCTGCACGCCGAACTGCAGCGGCTCAACGCGGCAGGGCTGACCACGTGCTCGGAGATGGCCTTCGACCCGGTGTTCCGGCCCGTGATCGAAGCACTGCGCGGTGAATTGAGCGTGCGACTGCGGCTCTACGAGATTTCCAATGCCGAGATGTCCACCGACGCAGCACCGGCCGACGGCGACGACCTGCTCCGTCAGGTCGGCATCAAGATCTGGGTGGACGGGTCGCCGTGGATCGGCAACATCGACCTGTCGTTCCCGTACCTGGACTCCGACGCCACGCGCACCATCGGCGTCGCGCCCGGATCGTGTGGGCACGCCAACTACACCCGCGAACAACTCACCGAGATCGTGCACGCCTACTTCCCCAAGGGGTGGCCGATGGCGTGCCACGTGCACGGTGACGCCGGTGTCGACACCATCCTCGACGTGTACGAAGAAGCGTTGCGGCGCTGGCCCCGCGACGATCACCGGCTGCGGCTCGAGCACGTCGGCGCCATCCGTGACGATCAGCTGCAACGCGCACACGATCTCGGCGTCGTCTGCAGCGTGTTCGTCGACCAGATCCACTACTGGGGCGACATCATCGTCGACGGGCTGTTCGGTGCCGAACACGGAAGCCGTTGGATGCCATGCGGATCCGCGGTCGCCACGGGTATGCGGATTTCGCTGCACAACGATCCGCCGGTCACCCCGGAGGAACCCCTGCGCAACATCAGCGTCGCGGCCACCCGCACGGCGCCCAGCGGGCGGGTGATCGGCCCGGAGCAGCGCATCTCCGTCGAGCAGGCGATCCGCGCACAGACGGTGGATGCGGCCTACCAGTTGTTCGCCGACGATGTGGTCGGATCGCTGGAGGTGGGCAAGTATGCCGACATGGTGGTGCTGTCGGCCGATCCGCGCTCGGTGGCAGCCGAGGACATCGCCGACCTCGAGGTTCAAGCCACATACCTTGCCGGACGGCAGGTTTACCGGAAAGGCGCCTGATCAGACCGCGACGGTCGCTAGGCTTCGCCCATGTCTGACCTGCAAGACCCGCGATTTCTCGACGAACGGCTCGCGCATTGGGCCGAAACCAAACCCGACGCCGAGGCGATGACCTTCCTCGACCGCAGCTGGACATGGTCGGAATGGAACGAGCGGGTTCGCCGCCTGGCGGGCGCACTACAGCAGCGTGGCGTCAAACGCGGCGACGTGGTGGCCTTCCTCGACAAGAACCACCCGGCCTGCGTCGAGTTGACCATCGCCGCAGCGTCGCTGGGCGCCGCGACCGCGATCATCAACTTTCGGCTGGCCGCCGATGAGATCGACTACGTGCTCACCGACTCGGGAGCCAAGCTGTTGATCGTGGGCACGGAGTTGAAGCCGACGATCGAGAAGATCCGCGACAAGCTCACCCACGTCGAACATCTCATCGAGGTGACGCCCGAGGGCGGTGACGGTGACGAGTACGAGGCGATGCTCACCGACGCGACACCGGTCAACCGCAGCGCCGATGTAGAACCCGACGACGTCGCGATCATCATGTACTCCTCAGGGACGACGGGGCGCCCGAAGGGTGTGCAGATCACACAGGCCAACCTGATCGCGCACACCATCAACGCGCACAACGGCTGGGGCTTCGACGAAGGCGACAAGAGCATGGTGTCGATGCCGCTCTTCCACGTCGGCGGATCGTCCTACGTGCAGTTCAGTATTCACGACGGTGTGCCGGCGGTGATGACACGCGAGGTCGACGGCGCGGCGCTGGCCGGCGCAATCCTCAACGGCGCCAACCGAACGTTCTTGGTGCCCGCGGTGCTGGCCAAAGTGTTGGAGTCCGGCGAGGACGCGGTCAAGCTGTTCGGCGCACTGAAGACCTACGTGTACGGTGCGTCGCCGATGCCGTTGCCGCTGCTGCGCGCGGCGTTGCAGGCTTGGCCCGACACCGACTTCATCCAGGTGTACGGGCTGACCGAGGTATGCGGGGTGATCAGCCAGCTGCTGCCCGACGACCACCGCTCCGGTCCCGAGGACCGGCTGGTCAGCGCGGGACGGGTGATCCCCGGCGCCGAGGTTCGCGTGGTCGACCCGGACACACTGAACGACGTACCGGCCGGTGAGCAGGGTGAATTGTGGTTCCGCACACCGCAACTGATGAAGGGCTACCACAACAAGCCCGAGGCAACGGCAGAAGCGATCACCGACGACGGCTGGTTCCGCACCGGAGACATCGGCCGCATCGACGAGGACGGTTACATCTTCGTCGAGGACCGTCTCAAGGACATGATCATCTCCGGCGGCGAGAACATCTACTCCATCGAGGTCGAGCGCGTCATCGCCGAACATCCCGCCGTCACCGACGTCGCGGTGATCGGCGTGCCCGATGAGAAGTGGGGCGAGGTGGTCAAGGCCGTTGTGTCGGTCGAGGATCCGGTGGCGCCGGAAGACCTCATCGCGTGGTGCCGGGAACGGCTCGCGGCGTACAAGTGCCCGAAGACGGTCGACATCACCGATGAGTTGCCGCGCAATCCGACGGGCAAGATCCTGAAGAAGGAGCTGCGCAAGCCCTACTGGGAGGGCCGCGACCGCGCGACGGTCTAATCGGTGGGCCGCACCGGGATCGCGATCTCGTTGCGGCGACGGAACGGCAACGTCCAGGGCGGGTCGTAGAACCAGGACTGCGGCGGCCCTACGGCCTCGATTCCGTTGGCGCGCAGCGTCGCCGAGAGCTCCCGCGTGCGCTCGGCGACCGCGCGCGGACTGCGGTCGCCGGTGAACCTCAGCACCGCGACCGTTTCGCCCGGCACCTCCACCAACCGCACCTTGTCGTCGTCCGGAGTGGGCAACGTGTCCATCGTCCACTTCGACGGCATGTAGAAGCGGATCGTCGAGTTCTCGCCGTCGCGGGCCTGTGCGACCGGCGCCGTCATCGCGATCTTCTCGCGCGCCTGCTGGCTGACCGGGGCGGTCATCGCGATCGTCTCGTCGCGGTGGTTGCCACCGAAGATGTAGCCGGCAAGGCGCCGGAACCCGATGTTTCTGGCGCGGTCCTCGTCGGCGCTCACGGTGGTCTCGGCCGCGATCCGGGGGCCGTATCGGCGTATCTCCACCTGCTCGGACAGCTTTGTGGCCAGATAGTGCGGCTCCTCGGTGCCCACCCGGATCCCGACCATCGAGAACACCGACTCCGCGACCTGGCGGGGGATCTCCAGTAGCCGCATCATCGGCGGTTCAGGAACCAGATGTGCGACGACAGCACGGTCGCGAACGCACACCACAGCGGATACAACGCCAGCGGCGCCGCCTTGGCGCCCCGCACCTGCACGGCACGACGGGTGAGGTCGGCGCTGCTGAGCGTCAGTGCGCCTGCCGCCACCGCCGACGTGGCGAGCTTGCCCTGGTTGAAGAACAGCCACGACCAGCTGCCGTTGAGCACCAGGTTGATCGCGAGAGCGGCGAGGTAGCGTCGACGTTCCTCGGTCTGGCCTCGGCGCTCGAGCTCATCGAGCGTTGCCGACGAGGTCACGGCGATGTCGGCGTACAGGATGGGCCACACGATCGGAAAGGCTTGTGCCGGTGGCTGATACGGTGGCTTTCGCAGCTTCGCGTACCAGAGGGACTGCGAGTCCTTACTGGCCAGGCCGCCGGCAACCGCCGTCGCCGTCACCGCCAGCGCCGAGGGGACCAATGTCTTCAGTTGCACCATGTGCTCCTATGACGAATCACAATTAGTTAAGCAACTGAAAGGTAGCCGGATTCGCGAGCGCTAAACCTCTCGGTCCGCAACCGGCAGGATGGTGCGCATGCCGCAGCTCGACGACGTCCTCGACCGTATGCACGTGGTCGCGCTCCCGATGCGGGTGCGCTTTCGCGGCATCACGATCCGCGAAGTGGCGCTGATCGAGGGCCCGGCCGGGTGGGGCGAGTTCGGTGCGTTCCCCGAATACGAGCCGCCGGAGGCGGCGCACTGGCTGGCATCGGCGCTGGAGGCGGCCTATGAGCCACCGCCGCAGGCGCGTCGCGACCGGATCCCGATCAACGCGACCGTGCCCGCCGTCGACGCCGCCCAGGTGCCCGAGGTGCTCGCGCGCTTCCCCGGTGCGCGCACCGCGAAGGTCAAGGTCGCCGAGCCGGGCCAGACCTTGGCCGACGACACGGCGCGGGTCAACGCGGTGCGGGCGATCGTTCCAACGGTGCGGGTCGACGCCAACGGAGGCTGGAGCGTCGACGAAGCGGTCGCTGCGGCGGCGGCGCTGACCGCTGACGGGCCGCTCGAATACCTCGAACAGCCGTGCGCCACGGTGGCCGAACTGGCCGAGTTGCGCCGCCGCGTCGACGTCCCGATCGCCGCCGACGAAAGCATCCGCAAGGCCACCGACCCCCTGCGGGTGGTGCGGGAGAAGGCGGCCGATGTCGCAGTGCTCAAGGTCGCACCGCTGGGCGGGGTGCGCGCGCTGCTCGCGATCGCCGTGCAGATCGACATCCCCGTCGTGGTCTCCAGCGCGCTGGACTCGGCGGTCGGCATCGGCCGCGGGCTACTGGCCGCCGCGGCGCTGCCGGACCTGCGCCACGCCTGCGGGTTGGGCACCGGCGGGTTGTTCGCCGAGGATGTCGCCGAACCCGTTCCCCCGGAAGACGGATATCTCTCGATCGGTCCGGTGGTCCCCGATCCGGCGCGGCTTTCGGCGCTGGCCGCCCCTGCCGAGCGTCGCCGATGGTGGATCGACAGGGTGCGCGCCTGCCACCCGTTGACACGATGACACAAATCACTAGTCTTTGTGTCAACGCGTATCGGAGGCGACATGACGCAGACGGCCGAAGCTCACCATGTCCATCAGGCCGGCGGCGAGGTGCGCCCGAAGGTCATGCGCGAGTTCCGCAAACACAGCGGCAGCGCGTTCGGCGGGTTCTTCGGCGCGGCCGCATTCGACGAGGTCGCGTTGGTGCCGGTGGCTGCGGCCGTCGACAAAACCGGTCGATTCGAGGCCAACTTCGCCGATCGAGGGGTGCGAAGTGGGTTCTCGGCGTTCCTCGCGATCTGGGGCGACCCGTGCGACCGCGCCGCCGAGGGGGAGCGGCTCAAGCGGATGCACCGGGAGGTCCGCGGCCGCGGGGACGGGAGCTTCGCCGACGTGCGGTACAGCGCTCTCGACCCGCGGCTGTGGAACTGGATCGCGGTCAGCGGGATGTTCATGGTGCTGAACTCGTTCACCCCGTGCACCGGCATCACCATGACCCCGGCCGAGAAGGACGCCGCATACGAGCAGTTGCTCGAGGCCTTCCGCTCTCTCGAGCTCCCTGGCAACAACGCCAAACTGCCCGCCAGTTACGGCGAAGCCGTGCGGTACTACGACGCCATGGTCGAAACCCGACTCGCCGACAACGAATTCCTCAGGCGTGTCACCGATGACCTAACCAAGCTCCCGCTGCCCACCCTGTTGCTCCCACCGGCCATGCGGCGCGCGTTGACCCCGCCGTGGCTGCTCGCGCGACCCGTGGTCGGCCGGATCGTCAAGATCTGCTCGTTCGGAATCATGCATCCCGGTGTCCGTGAGCTGACGGGGTTCCGCTGGGAGGATCGCCACGATCGGGAATTCGAGGTGTACACCCGCGTGCTGCAGCTGGCGTGGCGGGTGCTTCCGGAGAAGCTGACGTTGATTCCCTTGGCGCGCAACCGCCTGGAGTACGAGAAGCTGGTCCGGTTTCACCGCTCGGTCGGCCTGGACTCGTTCGCCCCGCCTGCGGCGTGCCCGGCCGGTCGGCAGGCCTAACCTAAACCGATGCGACGGCTCCGCAACACCGACAGCCGCACCGAACAGGAGGCCGCGATCCTCAAGGCGGCCGCCGAGGAGGTGGCGCTCGTCGGCGTCGGCAGGGCGAGCATGGACGTCATCGCGCGCCAAGCCGGTGTCAGCCGCAGCACGCTGTATCGCCGCTTTCCCAGCCGCGACGTGTTGATCACCGAACTCGGAAGGCAGACATTCGATTTCGCGATGGCACGCCTGCAGACCGTCGGCATCGAGTCCGGCGCGAAAGAGGCTGCCGTCGCAGCCTTCTGTGAGGGCCTGCGGCTGCTGACCGCCGAACCGGTCATGCGTCGGTTCCTGCGGCTCGACGGCGACCTGTCGGCGATGTCGGGCATGTACGACGAGGCCCAGGAGTTCCTCGAGAGCGCCTCCGCGGCCATGGCCCGGGCGCTGAGGGCCGCAGGCGCGACGATGCCCGACGACGACCTGCTGGCGGTCAGCGAGTTGCACATCCGGCTGGCCGCATCGCTGGCCCAGGTACGCACACCGGCGCTCGACGTCACCGACGATGACGCGGTACGCGCCTACGCGCTCAAACACCTCGCCCCGCTGGTGTGGTGATCCACCGACCGTCGATGTCCTGATCTGTGGGGTGCCTGGCCTAGACGCCATCGACCGGGTGGCCAACACTGGGTTCATGCGATCGGTGGTGATCCTCGGTTTTGCCGGTGTACAGGCTCTCGACCTGGTCGGTCCCTTTGAGGTGTTCACGGGAGCGTCCCGATATCTGCAGGACAAGGGTCGCGAGGGCTACGACGCCAAGGTGGTGACCCTCGACGGCGAACCCGCGACCACCGGCACGGGTCTCGCGCTCGTCGCCCAACCGCTACCGGACCCGCGCGAACCGATCGACACCCTCGTCCTTCCGGGCGGCATCGGGGTTCACGACGCCAAGACCAACCTCGACCTGGTCAACTGGATCCAGACCGTCGCGCAGAATTCCCGACGGGTCGTCACCGTGTGCACCGGCGCGTTCCTCGCCGCCGAGGCCGGTCTGCTCGATGGCTGTACCGCCACCACGCACTGGGCCTTCACCGAACAGTTGGCGCGTGAATATCCGACGGTGACAGTCGATCCCGAACCGATCTTCGTGCGCAGCAACGACGGGATATGGACCGCGGCCGGTGTCACCGCGGGCATCGACCTCGCACTGTCGCTCGTCGAGGACGACCACGGCACCGATGCCGCGCAGACGGTTGCGCGCTGGCTCGTCATGTACCTGCGCAGGCCGGGAGGGCAGACGCAGTTCGCCGCACCGGTGTGGATGCCACGCGCCAAGAAAGCCCCCATCCGCGAGGTGCAGGAGGCCATCGAGACCGAACCCGGTGGCGTGCACAGCATCACGGAGTTGGCTCGCCGCGCGGCGATGAGCCCGCGTCACTTCACCCGGTTGTTCACCGAGGAGGTGGGGGAGGCGCCAGGCGCCTACGTCGAGCGGATCCGCACCGAAGCCGCGCGCCGTCAGCTCGAGGAGACCGACGACACCGTCTCCGTCATCGCCGCGCGTTGCGGGTTCGGCAGTGCCGAGTCACTTCGGCGCAACTTCGTTCGCCGACTTGGTATTTCACCCGACCAATATCGCAAGACCTTTGCCTGAGACAGGAGACGACCCATGACCCAGATCGCCATCATGGTGTACCCCGGCTACACCGCACTCGACTTCATCGGACCCTACGAGGTGTTGCGCAACTTACCGGGCGCCGAGGTGCGGTTCGTCTGGCATGAACCGGGACCGATCGAGGCCGACTCGGGCGTGCTGCTCATCGGCGCCACCCATTCGTTCGACGAGACGCCCTCGCCCGACATCATCCTGATCCCCGGGGGACTGTCGAGCTTCCAGCACGCCCGCGACGAGAAGGTGCTCGACTGGGTGCGCACGGCCCACGAGACGTCGACGTGGACGACATCGGTGTGCTCGGGTTCGGTCATCCTCGCCGCGGCGGGTCTGCTCGACGGGCTCCGCGCGACGTCGCATTGGCTGGCGCTGCCGATGCTCAAGCCGTTCGGCGTCGACACGGTCTCCGATGAACGCGTGGTGCACGAGGGCAAGATCGTCACCGCCGCCGGGGTGTCGGCCGGAATCGACCTCGGCCTGTGGCTCTACGGGCAGATCGCCGGTGACGCGAAGGCCAAGGCGGTGCAGCTCGTCATCGAATACGACCCGCAGCCGCCCTACGACTCCGGGCACCTGTCGAAGGCGTCGGCCGCCACCAAGGCGACGGCATCGGCGCTGCTGAGCCGCGACACCGTCAAACAGGGACAGCTCGTCCCGACGGCGGCGTTGCTGTGGACCGCCGCAGTGCAACGGGTCCGTGGGAAGGCGGTCTCGGCGCGTTAGCGGTCGGCGATACCCTCGCACCCGTGGGGATTCCTGAAGTACGACCCGATCCGCCGACACCGTTCATCCGTGCGGGCGCGCGTTTGATGGGGCTGGGGCCGTCACGGTGGTTTCTGCGTCGCATCGGATGGCGGCTGGACCGCGCGGTGATCAACCTGACCAACGGCCGCGTGTCGATGTCGTTGGTGATGCCCGAGGTGCTGCTGACTCACACCGGCGCCAAGACCGGCCAACAGCGCAGCACGCCGCTGACCTACTTCACCGATGCCGGCCGTGTGATCGTCATCGCCTCCAACTACGGCGGCGACCGGCATCCCGCGTGGTTCCACAACGTCAAAGCCAGTCCGCGAGTGACGCTGTCCGCGCGTGGCTACCGGGGCACCTTCATCGGCGAGGAGGTCACCGGAGCCGAACGGGACCGTCTGTTCGGCCTGGCCAAACAGTTCGTGCCGAACTACGCCGATTACGAGAAGCGCGCCGGAAAGCGGCGCATCCCGGTCGTCGCGTTCACCGAAGCGGCGGATTCGGCGTAGTTCGTCGCGGCCTCAGCGGCCGTCGGCCTGTGACCGCTCGGTCAGCTCCTGATAGGCAGCGGTGAAGGCGCCCGCGCCCTGCATCAGCGCCGCGATGTCCGCCTCGGTCATGTGCCGGATCACCGGGCCGAACGCCTCGACGCGCAGCCTTATCAGCTCGTCGAGCACCGCGCGTCCCGCGTCGGTCAACTCGAGCAGCGTGGCGCGGCGGTTGGTGGGAGCGACCCGACGGGTGATGTAACCGGCATCGGCGAGGCGGTCGCTGAGCCTGCTCGCGGTGGACGGCAGGAGTCCTAGGTCGTCGCCCAACCCCGTGACCAGGCTCGGGCCCAGCCGCTCCAGGGCCTGCAGCGCGCGCAGCGGCGCGAGCCCGATGCGTTGCTCCATCTGCTCGAGCGCGGATACGTTCAGCGCGAGTAGCCCGCGGGTCGCGCGCTCGAGTTCCGACAGTTTGGCCTCGACGGCCCGGTTGGTCGACGGCACCGCTTCCTCCCGTCCCGCAACGGTATTCGACCCTGTGCCGGCGTGTGTCATCGTCGCGGCTTCATATCGGGCAGCTCGTATTCTGGCAGGACGATGTCGTCGCGCAGGATCCGGCCCATCACCAGGTTCCCGACCGGCGGAATGTCGATGGTGCGTACCGTCAAGTTGCGCAACCAGATACCGAGCTTGGTCCGGGTCGCGAAGAAGGAGATGAAACGTTGCGCGCCGTCCTGTTTGGCGTCGATGAAGCCGCGCAACCGGTTCTCGTAAGCTTCGAACGCGGCCCCGATGTCGTCGCCCGCCCGGGTCAGCTCACCGGCGAGGACGTAAGCCTCGGCGATGGCCAACCCGGTGCCCTCGCCCGCCAACAGCGAGACACACGCCGCCGCGTCGCCGATCAGCCCGACGCGGCCGATCGACCATTTGTCCATGCGGATCTGGCTGACCACGTCGAGATAGATGTCTTCGACGCCGTCGAGGGCCTCGAGAATCCGCGCAGACTCCCAACCGGTGTCGGCGAACTCCCTGCGCAGCAACGCTTTACAGGAATCGAGGTCTGTGGGCAGGGTGGGTGTCGGCGAGCGGAAGATGAACAGCACCAGGGTGCGGTCACCGCACAATGTGAACCTGCCGATCTGACGGTCGGGCACGTTGTGCGTCACGTACACCAGATCGTCGCACGGTCGGTAACCGTCGAGCACGCACGCCGCGACCTGGCAGCCGAGATAGTGCTCATAACGCGCATCCGGTCCGAAGGCCAGCGCCCGGACGTTGGAGTGCAACCCGTCCGCGCCGATCACCATGTCGAATTGCCGTGGTGGGCGGTGCTCGAACGCGACCGTAACGCCGTCGGCCCGGTTGTCGAGTGCGGTGATGCTCTCGGAGTAGACGGTCTCGATGTCGGGCCCGACGGTCCGATAGATCGCAGCCGCCAGGTCGCCGCGGGTCAGGCTGATGTAGCGGTCGCGCAACGCGCGGCGCATGGGATCGACCCGAAGCCGGGCCGACGCCCGGCCGTTGTCGTCGGCGATGCGCAGTTCGCGTACGCGATAGCCGGCCGCATGGAGGTCGTCCTCGATACCCATCTTCTGGGTGATGGCGTAGCCGAGGCCCCAGAAGTCGATCAGATAGCCGCCGGTGCGAAAGGCCGGCGCCTTCTCGATCAGGGTGACGTCGTGGCCGGCGCGCACCATCCAGTGGGCGAATGCGGGTCCGGCGACACCGGCGCCGCTGATTGCGATCTTCATTTGTCTTCCTCCTCGGAGTCATCGAGGGGTTCAGATGTTCATGCTATGCGCATGTCGTGCATGATGCACGATCTTCCGAAGGGCCCGGACCGGCCTCGGCTCGCGGACTTGAGTACCGTCGTTCGGGTGAATTTGGCCTTCGACGATCGCGGTAGCGGCCCATCGGTACTGTTCATCGCCGGTCACGGCGGTGCGGGCCGAACCTGGCACCTGCATCAGGTGCCCGAGTTCCAGCGCGCCGGTTACCGCTGCATCACGTTCGACAACCGCGGGGTGGGCGCCACCGAGAACGCCACCGGCTTCACCACCGAGACGATGGTGGCCGACACGGCGGCGCTGATCGAGAAGCTCGACGCGGCGCCGGTGCGCATCGTGTCGGTGTCGATGGGCTCATACATCGCCCAGGAACTGATGGTGGCCCGGCCCGACCTGGTCGACCGGGCGGTGCTGATGGCCACCCGCGGCCGCGAGGACCGCACCCGCGAGTTCTTCCGCGACGCCGAGCGCGAGCTCGCCGCTTCCAACATGGTGCTGCCCACCAAATACGACGCGAAACTACGCCTGCTGGAAAGCTTCTCGCCCAAGACGCTCAACGACGACGCCAAGGTCCGCGACTGGATCGACATGTTCGTCATGTGGCCCACCAAGCCCACACCCGGCGGGCGCGCGCAGATCGAGGTCCGGCCGCAGGGCAACCGGCTGCCTGCTTACCGAAGTATTACGGCGCCCACACTGGTCATCGGGTTCGCCGACGACCTGGTCTTGCCCCCGCACCTGAGCCGCGAGGTCGCCGACGCGATCCCGAAGGGCCGCTACCTGGAGATTCCCGACGCCGGCCACCTCGGCTTCCTCGAGCATCCCGAGGCGATCAACAAAGCGGCGCTCGATTTCTTCGCCGATAAGCTGTAGTGGTGAACCCCTCGACCGCGCAGGCCCGCGTGGTCGTCGACGAACTGATTCGCGGCGGCGTACGGGACGTCGTGCTGTGCCCCGGATCGCGCAACGCCCCGCTGGCCTTCGCGTTACAGGACGCCGACCGCGCAGGACGGCTCCGGCTGCACGTCCGCATCGACGAGCGCACGGCGGGCTTTCTGGCCATCGGGTTGGCGATCGCCGAGCGCGCCCCGGTCTGCATCGCGATGACGTCGGGGACCGCGGTGGCCAACCTCGGACCCGCGGTGGTCGAGGCGAACTACGCGCGGGTGCCGCTGGTCGTGCTGAGCGCGAACCGCCCCTATGAACTTCTGGGCACCGGCGCGAACCAGACCTTCGAGCAGCTGGGGTATTTCGGCACGCAGGTCCGGGCGTCGATCAGCCTCGGCCTGGCCGAGGAATCCCCGGAACACCTCGACGTGCTCAACGCGCAATGGCGTTCGGCGGTATGTCGGATTCTCGTGGCGGCCAAGGGCTCTCGGTCCGCTAATGCGGGCCCCGTGCAGTTCGACATCCCGCTGCGGGAGCCGCTCGTGCCCGATGCCGACGAGACGGTGACCTACGTGCCGCAGGGCAGGCCCGGCGGCAAGCCGTGGACGTACACGCCGCCGGTGTCATTTGACCAGCCGCTCGACATCGACCTAACACCCGACACCGTCGTGATCGCTGGGCACGGCGCGGGCGAGCATCCGAATCTGGCCGCGCTGCCGACCGTCGCCGAACCGACCGCGCCACCCGCCGACAACCCGCTGCACCCCTTCGCGCTGCGGCTACTGCGGCCAAAACAGGTCATCATGCTCGGCCGCCCGACACTGCACCGGCCGGTCTCGGCGCTGCTGGCCGACCCGTCGGTGCCGGTGTATGCGCTGACTACGGGTCCGCGCTGGCCCGACGTGTCGGGCAACTCGCAGGCCACCGGCACCCGCGCCGTCACCACGGGCGCACCGGACCCCGCGTGGCTCGCCAGGTGTGCCGAGGTGCACCGCCACGCGATGGAGGCGGTCCACTCCCAACTGCGCGCGCATCCGCTCAAGACCGGCCTGCACGTGGCCGCCGCGGTGGCCGAGGCCGTTCGGCCCGGTGACCAGTTGGTGCTCGGCGCGTCGAACCCGGTGCGTGACGCCGCGTTGGTCGGCCTGGACACCCACGGGGTCAAGGTGCGCTCGAATCGCGGTGTGGCGGGTATCGACGGGACGGTGTCGACAGCGATCGGGGCCGCGCTTGCCCACGAGCGGGCGGGTGGCGGGAGCGGGTCGAACCGCACGATCGCGCTGCTCGGTGATCTGACGTTCGTCCACGACAGCTCGGGGTTATTGATCGGGCCGACGGAGCCGACGCCGCGCAACCTGACCATCGTGGTGTCCAACGACAACGGCGGCGGCATCTTCGAACTGCTCGAACAGGGCGACCCGCGGTTCTCCGACGTGTCATCGCGGATCTTCGGTACCCCGCACGACGTCGACGTGGGCGCGTTGTGCCGGGCGTACCACGTCGAGAGCCGACAACTCGAGGCCGACGATCTGGCCGAGGCGCTCGACGAACCCCACGACGGGATGCGGGTGCTGGAGGTGAAGGCCGACCGGTCGTCGCTGAGGGCGCTGCACGCGTCGATCAAGGCTGCCCTGTGAGCGGAGCGAACGATTCAGCTTCGGTGAGCGGAACCGGGTTGAGGCGGACGGCCGTGGACCGCTTGAGGAAACCGATCCGGTGGGCGCGTAGGTTCCTGCCACGGCTGACCGCCGACCCGGACGAGTCGCGCCGTCAGCGGGTGTTTCGCCGGATCCGCGTCGGCATCGTGATCGCGGCATGCCTGGTGACCCTGCAGTCGGTGCTGATGGTGTTGGGCGCGTGGCGCAATGACCGCCAGATCGAGCGGCACATGGGCGTCGCCGCCGCCGAGGTGCTCGACGCCGGACCCCGGCGGTCGACGATCGAGTTCGTCACCCCCGACCGCGTCACCTACCGTCCCGAACTCGGTGTGCTCTATCCGTCGGAGCTCGAGACGGGGATGAACATCTACGTCGAATACGACACGAACAACCCGGATCTCGTTCGCGTGCAGCACCGCAACGCGGCCTTGGCGATCATCCCGGCGAGTTCGATCGCCGTCGTCGGCTGGCTCATCGCCAGTGCCGCACTGGCCGGTGTGACGCTGATCGAGCGCAGGACCTCACCGCGTCTGACGTCGGATCGGGAAGCCGAGCTGTCGAGCGCAAGCTGATCGATCAGGACTGGATCAGCTTGTCGAGCCAGTCGTTGTCGTAGATGTCGACCTTCTCGCCGGTGACGAGGTCATAGACGGTCGGCGTGCCGGTGGCCAAGGGATCGACATCGAACAGGAAGCCGAAGTTGCTCTCGTCCATCTCGGCGATGTTCACCGCGGATCCGCCGCTGGCAACCCGCTTGACGGCCTTGTCGGGCATGCCAGCCACGCTGGCCATGTCGGCCATCTCCTCGTCGCTCGGGCCCTGTCCGCCCGGATCCTGGTTGGCCCAAAGCTCTTCGACGAACCTCTGGAACTGGGTGCCGGTCGCGCCGCTTCCGGTGGCGAGGAACAGCGCGTTGCTCACCCGCGACGAGTGGCCGTCGGTCGCCTCGTCCAGGAAGATCAGCGGCCGGTACGTGACGTTGAGTTGGCCGACCCCGATGTAGTAGGCGAGCTGATCGCCGAAATCGGCTTGTAGATCCGCGCAATGGGTGCATTGCGGCTCGGTGAAGATCTCGATTCTGACCGGTGCGTCGTCGAATCCGGCCACCACTCCGAAACCGTCTTCGCTGACCTTCAGCGGGGCCTGGGCGGGATCGCGTTTGGCGGTGCCGGCGACATGGTTGGTGCAGCCGACGGCGGCGAGCAGCACAGTGAGCGTCAAAACCACCAGTGCCCGCGAGAACCGCATGTCAACCGCCCTTTCTCTGGTGCGCACGATACTCGACGTGAGCGCGCCGCAGCACCCGTTGGCGCACCAGCTTTTCGCGTGCCATATTCCTGGGCGCAACCTTGGCGACAGGCTGCGCTGAGACTATTCGGTCGTGCGCGTGGCAATCGTCGCAGAATCGTTCCTCCCGAATATCAACGGCGTCACCAACTCGGTCCTGCGGGTGATCGAGCATCTGCGCCGCACCGGACATGAAGCCCTTGTCATCGCTCCCGACACACCGCGCGGTGAACCGCCCGCCGAACGCGTGCACGACGGCGTCCGCGTTCACCGCGTGCCCTCGCGGATGTTTCCGAAGATCACCTCGCTGCCCCTCGGCGTACCCAGGCCCCGGATCGTCGGTGTGCTACGGGGTTTCGATCCCGACATCGTGCACTTGGCGTCACCTGCATTGCTCGGGTACGGCGGCCTGCACGCCGCGCGCCACCTCGGTATCCCGACCGTGGCCGTATTCCAGACCGACGTCGCCGGATTCGCCGAGAGCTATGGTGTCGGCTTCGCCTCCCGCGCCGCGTGGGCGTGGACACGGCATCTGCACAGTCGAGCCGACCGGAATCTCGCACCGTCCACCGCCGCGATGGAAGACCTGACGGCGCACGGTATTCCGCGTGTGCACAAGTGGGCACGGGGTGTGGACATCACCGGTTTTGTGCCGTCGGCGCGCGACGACGCGCTGCGGCGGCGGTGGTCGCCCGACGGTAAGCCGATCGTCGGGTTCGTCGGTCGCCTCGCGCCGGAAAAGCACCTCGAACGGCTGGCGGTGCTCGCACGCCGTGACGATATGCAGCTGGTCGTCGTCGGCGACGGTATCGACCGCACCAAGCTTCAAAGCCTTCTTCCCTCAGCGGTTTTCACCGGCGCCCTGTACGGCGGGGAACTGGCCGCGGCGTACGCGAGCATGGATGTGTTCGTGCATCCCGGCGAGCACGAGACCTTCTGCCAGGCCGTGCAGGAAGCGATGGCGTCGGGCCTGCCGGTCATCGCCCCGGACGCTGGTGGTCCGCGAGATCTCGTCGTCCCCTATCGCACCGGATTGCTGCTGGCGGTCGACGAGTTCGAGGCCCGCCTGCCCGATTCCGTCGAGCATCTGATCGCCGAGCGGCACCGGTATTCAATCGCTGCGCGCCGCAGCGTGCTGACCCGCACCTGGCCGGCGATCTGCGACGAACTCCTCGGTCACTACCAGGACGTGATCGCCGTATCCGGCCCTCCCCATTCCCGCGACGGTGCGCGTCTGCACCCGACACGCCGCGGAAATTCGTCACTTCGCGCACGGTCGCGCCCCAGCGAGAGTGCGTAACCGTCGACCTCGGGTGCTGATCAATCGCGCGACCGTTCTGCAGGCCTGTTTTGTCAGTGGTCGAATGTATGTTCGAGGTATGTCGGGAAGCGACCTGCAGGACGCGATCACCGCGTTGCGTGCCGCCTACGAGAAGGTGGCCGCCTGTGAGGTCGACTTGCTGACCCGCCCCGATCTGGTCACCGCACTTGATGAGCTCGAAGGTCTCGGCTGCCAGTTCCCCGCGATGAGTCACCGCTTGCTCGCCCGCCTGCAGACCGAGGCGACGCCGCAACAGATGGGTGCCAAATCGTGGAAAGAGGTGTTGAGGGTCC
>NZ_NKCN01000012.1 GCF_002245535.1 Mycobacterium lehmannii
GGACCCTCAACACCTCTTTCCACGATTTGGCACCCATCTGTTGCGGCGTCGCCTCGGTCTGCAGGCGGGCGAGCAAGCGGTGACTCATCGCGGGGAACTGGCAGCCGAGACCTTCGAGCTCATCAAGCGCCGTGACCAGATCGGGGCGGGTCAGCAAGTCGACATCACAGGCGGCCACCTTCTCGTAGGCCGCACGCAAAGCGGTGATCGCGTCCTGCAGGTCGCTTCCCGACATGCCTCGAACATACATTCGACCACTGACAAACCCTGGACTCAAACTTCCTGGCAGGCCTGCGTATCCACAACGCGGCCGGTGTTGAGGAGGTTGACTGGGGGATGGCTAGATCACGTCGAACAAATATTCCTGCCGAGGAGAAGACCCGATTGGTGCTGGCCGGGGAGAGGAGCGGGCTGAAGCGTCAGTGGATGGGGTCGAACGTTGGCGCAGCGCAGAGCATTCACTGAGGCGGCGGCGAGCCGCTACTAGCTGACGCGAAGGCAAATACCGCGCGAAATGTGTTGCTGCCACGGATGTGTGGTCAAGGATGTACCGGTGCGAGTGCAGCGTGTCACGGCGATACAGACCGGATCGGAAGATGCACGGTCCCCCGGAAGTCGTGCGCTGGATGCGTATGGCGGTCATTGTCTTCGCGGGCGGCTTCCTACGTCTGGCGTCGTGGACTGCCGGTGGGCTTGGTTGCGCGGTCACGACGTGAGGTCTCCCACGTTGCGGTGGGTAAAGTCCCGTCGCGCAACGCCGCTCCGACATTGGCCAGCAGATGCTGCATGACCGCGACACAGGCGTCGCCGTTGTCGCGCAGGTCTGTCATGCCGCGGTGCGCGAGAAAGGCATTCACCCGGCGCTCGATCGGCCAGTCAGCGTACGTCAGACCGGTGAACTCCGATCCGAGGAATTCCCAGGCGATGGTGTCGAGGTCGACCTCGCACAGCCCGCGCAGGTGAACGGACGCGCGTGGCCGCAATGCGCGCTCCAGGCGCGCGGTCATGCCGGTCTCTTCGATTTGTGCAGTACGGCATCCGGTGATGCGGCGGTGTGCGGCTCGTCGGCATGGACGGTGAGCAAGATGACCGAGTCCTGCAGCGCATCCAGGTAGTGACGTCGGGTGGGCAAGGTGAGCTGGTCGCCGGTGACGCCATCCCAGCGGTCGTCGACGGTGCTCAGCCGCACGCGTCCCCGCAGCACCTGAAGGGTCGCCTCGGCCGGATCGGCTTCTTGGCGTAACCGGAGGCCTCTGGTCAGCGCGACCACTGTTTGGCGTAGCCCGTGATCGGGGCCGCCGTGAACGGTATAGGCGGCCCGGCCCCCGAACCGGCGTGCCCGGCCGAGCTGTTCGTCGGCAAGAACCTGCAACGGAACAGATCTCATGGTCTCTACCTCTGCTTCCTCTTTTGTGCGTCGGGAGGGCGGCGCGGCACCACCACCAGGCGCTGGGCGGTGTGCGTGGCCCTCATGACGAGGCCGCGGTTGTCGAGGCGAGATGCGCCACGCACAGATCCGGTTCGGCGAACGGCGTCAGCTCGTCGACGGTGAAGGGCGCATCCCAGACTTCTAGGGCGCCTTGCATAAGCCCGAGATGCACTGGGCAGACCACATCGCGGCGTTCGCCCGCCACTTCCAGGAATGGGCAGTTGCGCAACCCGATCTCATCGAGACCTGTTGTGCTGGAGCGTTTCTCGGGGGCAAACCCCAGATCGGATAGCAGATTTGTAAGCTGGTCGACGGCCTGACGGCGGCTGCGTGTTCTGCCGGGCTCGGCGACATGGCGGGCCCACGCGCGCCCAGCGGCGACGGCCTGACGCTCGGGCTGGGGCCGACGCGCGAGCGCATCGGCGAGGACGGCGGCCAGCGTCCGATAGTCACGCGGGCCGCCGGGGTCCATGCCTACGACCGCGCGAAACATCAGCGGGGGCCGTCCCGGCTTGGTGCGGTCGGCCTCCCCGGCTTGCACCCGACCGGACTGCATCAATGCGTCGAGGTGAAACCGCGCGGTGTTGGGGTGAATATCCAACCGCTCGGCGATCTCGGCGATGCTCAACGCCGCATCTGCGGTCCGCAGCAACGCGAACACGTCTTCGCGTCGCCCGCTCATGGCTGGTCCTGTCGGACCATCGCTGCCACCAACGGGGCATCGGCGGCCACCGGGCCGAGCTTGGCCGCACCACCGGGGGAGCCCAACGGCGCTTCGCGTCCGGGCAACGTGTCGAAGAAGAATGCGGCGTTGTCGGCGAGGTGCCCGTGTTCGTCGGCGGGTAGGTCGTCTTCGTAATAGATCGCCTCCACAGGGCACACCGGTTCGCAGGCGCCGCAATCCACGCACTCATCCGGATGGATGTACAGCGCCCTGCCGCCCTCGTAGATGCAGTCCACCGGGCACTCTTCGACGCACGCCCGATCCATGACGTCCACACAATTCTTGCCGATGACGTAGGTCATGCTCTCGAGTTTACACAATAAGCAGTTGTAAAAACTAGAGGTTGTGCGATCACATTGGACGCTAAATTCGATCGAGAGGTATTCATTCGGGTCACGTTGCGCAGCAGCGGCTATCAGCGCATGCCTCGACGTAGGCCTGGCCTGCGGAGCCTGTTTACGCTGAGGATCAGCGGTGAGCGACTGCGTCGGTATCGTGACGGCGCCCGATGTGAGCTTCAGCGCGCATGCGGTCGACCATCCACGGGTAGTGCAGTTCGAACGCCGGGCGTTCGGAGCGGATGCGCGGCAGTTCGGTGAAGTTGTGCCGCGGCGGCGGGCAACTGGTGGCCCACTCCAGCGAGTTGCCGAAGCCCCAGGGGTCATCGATGGTGACCGGCTCGCCGAAGCGCCAGCTTCTCACCACGTTCCAGCTGAACACGATCATCGATACGCCGAGGACGAACGACCCGACGGAGGAGACGACGTTCAACGTGGTGAAGCCGTCGGACGCCAGGTAGTCGGCATACCGGCGCGGCATACCTTCATTGCCCAGCCAGTGCTGCACCAGAAATGTGGTGTGGAAGCCGATCAGCGTCAGCCAGAAGTGCAGCTTGCCGAGTCGCTCGTCGAGCAGTCGACCGGTCATCTTCGGGAACCAGAAATAGATGCCCGCGAAGGTGGCGAACACGATCGTGCCAAACAGCACATAGTGGAAGTGCGCGACCAGGAAGTAGGTGTCGGTGACGTGGAAGTCGATCGGCGGACTGGCCAGCATCACTCCCGACAGGCCACCCAACAGGAAGGTCACCATGAACCCGACCGAGAACAGCATCGGTGTCTCAAAAGTCAACTGGCCCTTCCACATCGTGCCGATCCAGTTGAAGAACTTGATGCCTGTCGGCACTGCGATCATGTAGCTCATGAAGGAGAAGAACGGCAACAACACCGCACCGGTGGCGAACATGTGATGGGCCCACACCGCCATCGACAGGGCCGCGATGCCCATCGTCGCGAAGACCATGTTGTTGTAGCCGAACATGGGTTTGCGCGCGAAGACGGGGACGATCTCGGTGACGATGCCGAAGAACGGCAACGCCACCACATAGACCTCCGGGTGGCCGAAGAACCAGAACAGGTGCTGCCACAGGATCGCGCCACCGTTGGCGGGGTCGTAGACATGGGCGCCCAGGTGCCGGTCGGCCGCCAACCCCATCAACGCGGCGGTCAGCAACGGAAACACCATCAACACCAGAATGGATGTGATGAGGATGTTCCAGGTGAAGATCGGCATCCGGAACATCGTCATGCCGGGCGCGCGCATGCATACCACGGTTGTGATCATGTTTACCGCGCCCAGAATCGTGCCCAAACCACCTACGGCCAGGCCCAATATCCACAGATCGCCACCGGCGCCGGGCGAGTGAATCGCATCCGAGAGTGGGGTGTAGGCGGTCCAGCCGAAATCCGCGGCACCGGTCGGCGTGATGAACCCCGACATGGCGATCAGACCGCCGAACAGAAACAACCAGTAGGACAACGCATTCAGTCGGGGAAACGCGACATCGGGTGCGCCGATCTGCAGTGGCAGAACAAGGTTGGCGAAGCCGAACACGATCGGAGTGGCGTAGAACAGCAACATGATTGTGCCGTGCATGGTGAACAGCTGGTTGTACTGCTCGTTGGACAGGAACTGCAGCCCAGGGCTCGCCAACTCGGTACGGATCAACAACGCCATCAGGCCGCCCGCAAAGAAGAACCCGAAACAGGTGACGACATACATGATCCCGATGAGCTTGTGATCGGTGGTCGTCAGCAGCTTGTAGACCAGCGTGCCCTTTAGGCCGACGCGGGCTGGAAATGGGCGACGAGCTTCCAAAACCGCGGGAGGTGCTTCGGCGGTCATGGGTTCCCTCCTGTCCACACGCGGTGGTGACGGTGTGGACCGGCTGGCCGGGCGGTCAGTCGGTCATACTTCGGTTCGCTTCAGGGGCGAAGGCGCGATGCATGTCGGCCACGCGCGTGCGCGCTCGGATGTTGGTGACGGAAGCTGCTGCAATACAGCGTCTTTCGTGAGTAGAAACCCGTTGTGGCCGAAGCGGCACCATCGCCGGAGTCCGCGCTTCGTCGCCCGCGACCGCGACACCCTGCAGGGACGGCAGGTGTCGTCGCGCCTGGTCAGCGGCGCATCGCGACCTGCCCCGTCGGCGTCGTGGACCGGCCTGGTGTCTGCGGCGACGGCCATTCATCCGGACCTCCCGCTACTTTTTACAAGCTACGATTGTGTAAAATACTAGCGCGGACGTCTCCGGTATGAAACCCTCCACAATCCCTACCCCGCGGCGGCCGCCCCTATCGGGTCCTGCCGCCGGCCAGGGCTGGCGGCGCTTGCCGACGGGCCGTGCCTTTCGCCGCCGGACCACCCGGCCGCGACAGCTGGCAGTCCCCACACCACTGCAGCCAACGACATTGCCGGTGTCGGATTTCGCCGACAGTGTGGAGTGGCAATACGTCTACGGCGATGCACCGCTCAGGAGTAGAACGAGTCAAGCAGTTCCTGATGGTTCTTTTCGACGACGCCCCGCTTGACCTTCAGAGATGGTGTCAGCTCGCCGTTTTCGATCGACAGGTCGTGGTCGAGCAGCTCCCACTTCTTGATCGTTTCCCATCGGTTCAACTGCGAGTTGAGTTCGTCGACGTAGCCACCGACCATGCGCCGCACGGCATCCGACTTCACCAGCTCCGAGTAGGACTTGCCGCCGAGGCCGTTCTGTTCGGCCCATCCCGACAGTGCATCGGGATCCAGCGTGATCAGCGCGACGCAGAAGTTACGGGATTCGCCGAAGACGAGCATGTGGCCCGCATACGGGCACAGGGCCATGAACTTGCCCTCGATGGCCGGCGGCGCGACGTACTTTCCGCCCGAGGTCTTGAACAATTCCTTGATCCGGCCGGTGACCGTCAGGAAGCCGTCCTCGTCCAATTTGCCCCGGTCTCCGGTGCGCAGCCACCCGTCGTCGGTGAACGTCTCGGCCGTCTTGTCGGGCAGGTTGTGGTACCCGTCCATCACACACGGGCCCTTCACCTGCACCTCGCCGTCATCGGAGAGACGCACCGACGTGCCGTCGAACACCTGCCCGACGGTGCCCAGCTTGTAGTTGTCGGGCCGGTTGATGAACGCACCGGCCGCGGTTTCGGTCAGGCCGTAGCCCTCCAGGATCAACAGGCCTGCGGCGTGGAACCATTCGGCGATCTCGCGGTTCAGCGGAGCGGAGCCGGAGATGAAGAACTTGATGCGTCCGCCGAACACGTCGCGCACCTTGCTGAAGACCAAGCGGTCGAACGCGGCGTGCGCGATCTTCAGCGGAAGCGGTACGTCCTCACCCTTCAGCCGGTGCCGGTCGGCATTGCGTCCCACGGCGAAGGCGGCTTCGAAGAGCTTCTCCTTCACACCCTCCTGAGAGGAGGTGACCTTCGCGTGGGCCTTCTCGAAGATGCGCGGCGCAGCGCCCATGAACGTCGGCTTCACCTCGGCCATGTTCGGAACGATCTTGTCGACGCGGCCGTCGATCGCGCTGGCGAAGCCGCATGCCAGCTGGGCCGTGATCAATACCTTGCCGAACGCGTGGGCCAGCGGCAGCCACAACAGCTGCAGATCGTCCTCGCCCAGGATGCCGAAGTCGGCGATGGTGTTGCCCTCGTACACCCATGCCCGGTGCGGCAGCCTCACACCTTTGGGCTTGCCGGTCGTCCCGGACGTGTAGATCAGTGTCGCCAACATTTCGGGCTTGATCGAGTCCGCGGTTGTCCGCACGCACTCGGGGTGATCGGCGAGGTACTTGGTTCCGACGTCGATCAACTCGGCGATGGTGGTGACCTGGTCCCCGTCACCCGCACCGTCGAAAAGCACCACCTTCTCGAGGCGCGGCAGGTCGTCGCGCCGCTCCTTGAGCTTCTCCAGTTGCGTCTCGTCCTCGGCGAACACCACGCGAGATTCCGAATTGCTCAGTATGTAGGCGGTGTCGGGGGCGTTGGTCGTCGGGTACACCGTGGTGGTGGCCGCTCCGGCGCACATGACCGCGAGATCCGCGAGAATCCATTCGTACCGCGTGCTCGAGGCGATCGCGACACGTTCCTCGGGCTGGATGCCCAGTGCCAGTAGCCCGGCCGCCACCGCCTCTACCTGTTCGGCGGCCTCCCGCCAGGTAAGCGAAACCCACCGATCCCCATCACGCCTGCGGAACGCCTCCCGGTCGGCGGACTTCCCAACGCGGTCGAAGAACATGGCGGCCACGTTGGCCGCCGATACGGTCGTGGGTTTCTGGTTGGTGTCGGTCGACATCGCTGTTCTCCTGGAATCTTCGTATGGCACCGGTGCCGTTAGTGTCGCGCCTCTAGTACCCAATGCGGGCGGGTATGACGCGATGGGACTGTAAGCCCCCGGTGCCGCATCGTCTTGACCCTCTCCCTGGGGGAGACTCGAAGATGGGCGCATGGCAATGCAACAGAGCGACAGCACCGCTATTGGACGAGACGAACTGCCCTGGGCGGTCGCGACCTATCTCACCGCCCACCGCGACGGCACGACCGCGCTGACGGCCTTCACCGTCGACGCCACCGTCACCGACGAAGGGCACACCTACCGCGGCCACGGTGAGATCGCCGACTGGCTGCGCAACGCCGCCAGCGGATACACCTACCGCACCGAACTCGTCAGCGCGACCCGCCTCGGCGGCGCACACCTCGATGTCCTCCAGCACCTCGAGGGCGACTTTCCCGGTGGCGTGGCAGACCTGCACTTCCGGTTCACTCTCGACGGCGAACTCATCAGCCGCTTGGTGATCGAACCATGACGAGGACGTGGTTCATCACCGGAGGGACCCCGGGCGGGTTCGGGATGGCGTTCGCCGACGCCGCTCTCGAGATCGGCGACCGTGTCGCGCTGACCGCGCGCCGCCCGGCCGAGCTGACCGACTGGGCGCAACAGCACGGCGAGCGCGTCCTCGTGCTGCCGCTCGACGTCACCGACACCGAGCAGGTGCGGGAGGCGGTGCGCGCCACCGAGGACCACTTCGGCGGTATCGACGTCCTGGTCAACAACGCCGGCCGCGGCTGGTTCGGGTCAATCGAGGGTATGGCGGACGCCGCGGTCCGAAAGATGTTCGAGCTCAACTTCTTCGCGGTGCTGTCGGTGATTCGCGCGGCGCTGCCCGGTATGCGTGCCAGGGGCAGCGGATGGGTCGTCAACATGTCCTCGGTCGCCGGATTGCGCGGCGTCACCGGCTTCGGTCACTACAGCGCAACGAAAGCCGCGATCGAGGCGATCACCGAGGTTCTCCGCGACGAGGTCGAACCGCTGGGCATCCGCGTCATGGCGGTCGAACCCGGAGCGTTTCGGACCCGTGCCTACGCCGGCTTCGGCCACGAACCGATCGAGGAGTCCATTCCCGAGTACGGCACTCTGCTCGAGCAGGTGCGCGACACGATGGCCGAACAGGACGGTGCTCAGCCGGGCGACCCCCGACGCGGGGTGCGCGCCGTCGTCGCGGCCATGGCCGAAGACCCGCCGCCCCGGCGGCTCATCCTCGGCAGCGGCGGCTACGACACCGTCGTGGGCACACTCGAAGAAGCCCTCGCCGAGGTCCGAGCACACGAAAAGCTGTCCCGAGGAGCGGATTTCCCACCTGAAAGCTGACGCGGAAATCAAGTGAGATCTGGGGCGACCCGAAACACCGGCCAGCCGATCTCGGTTCGCCACCGGGCCGGGTCGCTCGTGTCGCGAGGGCCCACCACGTAGGTTTCGTGGATCGGTCCGTCGACCGCGAGCGCATTGTGCACCACCCAGGCTCCGAGACGGCCGTAGGTGACGTCGAGATCGTCGTGCGGACCTTCGTGGATGGCGACGACGAGATCGACGGGCGGAAACTGCACGACCTCGATGCGGCCGGACGCTCGCGGGGAGCGCACCGGCCGGAAGACCGTCATCGTCCCGACGGACTGGGTGAACAGTTCGTTGGCGTACCGCCCGCCGGGCGGCCCGGTGCGCTCGGCTTCGGGGAACGCGGCATCCAGTTCGGCCATCGCCGCGTCGTACCACGCAAGCGAATCGTCGAGCCGGACAAGACCGGTGATCGCAGCGACCCGCCGGGCGGGAAGTGACCGCAGCTCGACATCCAGGTCGGCAGGCTCCGGGTTCAACAACCGGCGTAGGGAGACGACCGCGGCGCGCGTCCGGTCCAGCTCGGCTTCCAGTCGGCGCACATGACCGGCGATCACCTCGGCACGCCGCTGCGGATCCTCGGTGTCGAGGATGGCCCGGACTTCGGCGAGCGGCACGTCGAGCTGGCGGAGCCGGTGGATCACCTGGGCGGTCGGTATCTGTTCGGCGGAGTAGAAGCGGTACCCGGTATACGGGTCGACGAAGGCGGGCTCGAGCAGTTTGGCCTCGTGGTAGCGGCGCAGCGTCCGCACGCTCAGATGCGTCACCGTGGCGAACTCTCCGATGGTCAAACCCGACCGCATGCGGCCAGTCTGCCTTCCCGCCGTCTATCCTGCGCCCATGGGAAGCTCGCGAGTCTCCGGTGGCGTGGTGCACAAGCTGCCGACCGATCTGCGTAAGGCATTGCTCGCCAACGACACCGCGCTCGAGGCCTGGAACGACATCACGCCGCTGGCGCGCAACGAGTTCATCTGCTGGGTCGAGGACGCCAAGCAGGAGAAGACCCGCGAACGCCGAATCCGCCGCACCCAGGAAGAGCTCGAAGAAGGCAAGCGTCGCCCGTGCTGCTGGCCGGGCTGCAAGCACCGTGAGCGAAACGGCAAGTAGTCACTGCTCGTACGCGGGCGCCGTCTGCAGTTCCGGTTCCGCCGCGGCCAGCAGCGCCGCACGGTCACCGGTCAGCGGGGGATAGATCCGCTCGCCGTTGATGATCCGCTTCGTCGCCTTGGCCGTCGCGCCGGTGCTCACGACGCGGCGGTCCCAGCCCTCGGTGTACACCGCACCGGCCGGACCGAGGTCGAGGACGGTGACGTACCACGGAATCCGAAGCGTCCGCATGGGCAGGCCGAGCAGGTCGCCGATCACGTTGTAGCCCGCATACCGACCCATCGGCCTGCCGTGTTGACACGACATCACCGACATGTGCTCGTCGTCCATCCGCGCGGCGGCCACGTCACCCGCGGCGAACACGCCATTCACGCCTTCGGCCCGGAGATAGTCGTCGACCCGGATGCGGCCGTGCCGGTCCAGCGGCACACCCAGCTGACGGGTCAGCGGATGGGCGCGCATACCGGCACACCAGACGACGGTGGCCGTCTCGATCACCTCACCCGTCGACAGGGTGACACTGCGCTCGCCGACCGCGGTGACGCCCGCTCCGGTGATGGCCTCGACACCGTTGTCGCGCAACGCTTTCTCGATGACCGGGCGCGCCGACTCGCCCATGTCCGACCCGACGCGGGCATTGCGGTCGACGAGCACCACCCGCGGTGACGACTCCGGACCGAGGGCGTCAGCCAGCATCGCGGGTAGCTCGTTGGCCGTTTCGACGCCGGTGAGGCCCGCACCGACGACGACGGCCGTCCCCGACGCCGGGTCGTCGGCCCGCAGCGTGCGAAGGTGCCTGTGCAGTTCTTGCGCGGCGTCGTAGGTGTCGACGTCGAACCCGAACTCGGCCAGCCCCGAAATGTCGGGTTTGACGACGCGACTGCCCACCGCCAGCACGAGGCGGTCATAACTCAACGTCGCTCCGTCGGCGGTGCCCAGCGTCGCGGCCGCCGGGTCGATCGCGGTCACCTCCGCGCACACGTGCCCGACGCCGACGGGATCGAGCAACTGCGACAGCGCAATTCGGCACGGCGTGAGGTCTGCTTCGTAGTTGCGCACCCGGATGTCGTGATACGGCTTCGGGCTGACGACGGTGACGTCCACCGTGCGCACGCCGAGTTCGTCGAGGCGGCGTGCCGCGCCGAGGGCGGCCCACAGTCCGGCGAACCCGGACCCGGCCACGAGAACGCGCGCTGACGCCGGCATCGTCTCATCGTCGTGTGCCGACGGGGCCGGGGCAAGCAGCCTGACGAACTCGCGAACTGTACGCCAGGGTCGTGGTAGCCCGGCATTCCGCGACCCTCCGGTACGTCTCGCGAGCTTCACACCGAGCTTCACACCGCCGTCGAGGCGCTAAATCAATCGCTTGATTTAATGGTGAGGCCCGTGTCTACTGGGTCGGTGACCGCAGCCCGGCCCTTGAGTGGACATCGATCGGAAGGAACGCGCGAAGTACTGCTCGCCGCCGCCGAGCGCCTCTTCGCCGAACGGGGTATGCACGCCGTGTCCAACCGCCAGATCAGCGAGGCGGCTTCGCAGGGCAACAACGCCGCGGTCTGCTACCACTTCGGCACCCGCACCGACCTTTTGCGCGCGATCGAGAGCAAGCATCGGGTGCCGATCGAACAGTTGCGCGCCAGGATGCTGGCCGAGCTCGGCACGTCCGCCGGCCTGCGGGACTGGGTCGATTGCCTGGTGCGTCCGCTGACCGAACACCTCGACCAACTCGGCAATCCGAGTTGGTACGCGCGCTTCGCCGCACAAGCCATGGCCGACCCGAGTTACCGCGAGGTCGTCACCAAGGACGCCCTCTCGTCCCCGCATCTGGTGCAGGTGATCGACGGCATCACGGGATGCCTCGCCGAACTGCCCAAGCGGGTCCGCTTCGAACGGATCGTGATGGCGCGCAACCTGCTCATGCACACCTGCGCCGAGCACGAAGGCGCGCTGGCGCAACACGGTCCGCTCGCGAGGTCGCCCTGGCCGCGGGCCGCCGAAGGGCTCATCGACGCGATCACCGGCCTGTGGCAGGCGCCTGTCCGCCGGACCGTCTCGAGGAACTCGCAATGAGCCGCGGGCTCGAACTGCACGTGCCCGATCTGTCGGGTCGCCTTGCCGTGGTCACCGGCGCCAACAGTGGTCTCGGATTCGGGCTGGCGCGCGAGCTGTCGGCGGCCGGCGCCGACGTGGTCCTGGCGGTCCGCAACCACGCCAAAGGGGAGGCCGCGATCGCGCAGATCCGCCAGGCCGTCCCGCAGGCCAGCACACGCATAGCACAGCTGGATCTGGCGTCGCTGGAAAGCGTCGCGGTCCTGGGTGAACGGCTCGCCTCCGAAGGTCGTCCGATCGACATCCTCATCAACAACGCCGGCGTGATGACACCGCCGCAGCGGCAGACGACCGACGACAACTTCGAATTACAGTTCGGCGCGAACCATCTCGGCCACTTCGCCCTGACCGGACACCTGTTGCCGCTGCTGCGGGCGGCCGAAGCCGCGCGCGTGGTCACCGTCAGCAGCATCGCCGCCACGCAGCGCGGATTGACATTCGACGACCCCAACGCGGAACACGGATACCGGCCCATGCGCTCGTACGGGATGGCCAAGCTGGCTCAGCTGATGTTCGCCAAGGAGCTCGATCAACGCAGCCGCGCACACGGATGGGGCGTCATGTCGAACGCCGCGCACCCCGGCTTGAGCAAGACCAACCTGCTCAGCGGCGCTTCCTACGGTCGGGACAAACCCACCCTGAACGCCCGGCTCACCAGGGCCACATGGCGCCTGCTGCCGTTCATGTGGCTCGACGTCGACGAGGGGATCAAACCGACGCTCTACGCCGCGACATCACCCGACGCCGAAGGCGGTGCTTACTACGGTCCACGCGGCTTCTACGAGACCGCGGGCGGCGGTGTGGGTTACGCGAAGGTACCGGGAGCGGTGCACCGAGCCGAGGACCGCCCGGCGCTGTGGCAGTTGTCCGAGAAGCTGACCGCCGTGACCTACCAGGATTGAGCGCCATGACAACTGCCGCGATCACCGCAGCCGACGAGGTCTTCCACCCCGCCACTGATGACCCGAACTGGAACGAGAGCGGGTGGTTCAACTTCGCGATCCCCGAACGAGACGTCAACGGGTTCGTGTACTACTACCACGATGTCCGCACCGGGACCAGCGGCGGCGGGCCCGCGATGTGGGACCCCAGTGGCGAACAGACCTACGACTGCCTGTTCTACGACTGGCGCTGGATCCAACCCCCCACGGGGGCACTGGATTTCACCGACTTCCAGCTCCCGAACTCGCTGCGTCACGTCGTCGAAGACCCGATGCACCGCTACCGGCTGTCCTACTCGGAGCTGGGGCTCGACCTGGATCTGGAGTGGACGTCGCTGATTGCGCCGCACGTCCTCGGCGAGGCATCCCCGCAGCACTGCCACTTCGACCAACCGGGCCGCATGCGGGGCACCGCGACGCTGAACGGCGAGCGCTTCGACATCGACTGCTTCTCGATGCGCGACCGCACCTGGGGTCCGCACCGCCCGGGTGCCCGCCGGTCCGGTGACTACCTGTGGGCCATCGCCGACACCGAATCGAGTTGGCACGCCATCACGATGGCGACCCGCTCTGGAGTCGACCGTGTGATCGGCGGATACCTGCTGCGCGACGGGACGGTGGGCGAACTCGTCACCGGCGCGCGCCGCGTGCTCGACCGCCGCGCGGGCGCCCCCGCACGGGTGGTGCTCGACGCCGAAGATGACCACGGCCGGGCCCTGCACGCCGAAGGCGAGGTGCGTACCGCGTTGCGCTGGCTCGGCTGGCCCGGACGGATGACGTTCTGGACGTTGACCGACTGGCGGTGGGACGGCCGACAGGGGTGGGGTGAGGACCAGGAGTTCTTCGCTCGCGAACAGGTGCGTGCGCTGATGCGTTAAGGCCCAGCCAGTTTCGCTGCCCAGCCGCGGGTCTGCCACAGGTTCAGCACATTGATCAGCATCTGCAACGGCGCGCGCACGCTCTCGTCGGACCGGATGCGCGGGTCCGTGCGTGTGGTATGCGGGCCCGCGTCGGGAAGCCGCTTGCGGATCAACGCAGGCACGTCGAGCAGCCACGTGACGCCCATCAGCGTTGCGTACAACACCAGATGACGCTCCACCGTGGCGGGGTCGAGGACCGGCCCACCGCTTGCGAGCACCTCCCTGCAGAGCATCTCGAGCAGCTCGTCGAGATGGTCGTCCCACAGCGATGTCTCGGCTCCCGACAGGGATCCCCATACCGCCATCGACACGTGCATCCGGCTTACGCAGCCCCAGTCCATCAGCCCGCAGTGCAACTCGCCATCGTCGTCGCGCCAGAACCAGGCGTTGTCCACGTTGGCGTTCCAGTGGCACAGCGCGAGGTAGTCGGTATCTCCGCTCAGCTGCTGCCACACGTCTGCTTCGCGCCTCATCAACTCCGGTGCATCCGCGGTCATCTGAGACAGGAACGACGACGAGCGCACGTTCTGTGCGAACAGGCCCTCGTGGTGTTCGACGAACTCGGCGAGCCGGCGCAGTCGGCGCTCGAGTTGATCGGCGGTGTACACCGGCGGTTGGCCCACGGTCGCCGCCCGCAGGTCCACCGGGAACTGCGCGAGCAGATCGGCGGGCAGCCGACCCGACCGTTCGGTTCCCGCCAGCCGCGCCACCGCGGTCAACAACGCCCGGTAATGCGTTGCCGGCTCGGGCATCTCGTAGTCGAGACATTTGTGGTACTGCGGTTCGATCGCACCGGTGCCGAACGCGATCCGCTCACTGATCATCAACCCCGTGCCGGTTTCGCGGTGGAAGTCGGCGAACACCGTGGCAGGCACCGCGATCGGAAAGGCCGCAGCGCGCGTGAGCGCCGCGAACCGAGTCTCGGATTCCATCTGGGTGCGCCCGACATCACGCACGGCATCGTCGAAGTCGCGGGAGAACTTCACGAACAGGTCGGTGCGCGCGTCGGGGTGCTCGCGCGCGTACCGCACTTTCAGCACGGCCTTGCGCCCGGTGCTGCCGCCGGATACCAGGTCGAAGCGCTCGATCGCGACCACTTCGTTGTCTTCGGACAAGACACCGTAAGCGCGGAACGCCTCGGTGAGGAACTCCGTTCCGCCCTTGCGCAGCGCTTCGGGGTGGGCGGGGAACGCGAGGCCGGTGGCGTCACCGTGCACCCAGTCGACCTTTACCATGTCTGTTCCGCCGCTCGCACGAGGATCTCGTTGACCGCGACGCGCCTATCACGTGTCACCAAGTACGTCACCGCGTCGGCGATGTCCTCGGGCCTCAGCTTGACCATTCCGGACGTCCTGGCCTGTTGAGCCGTAAGCGCCTGCGGGTCAAGGTGATCGAAGATCTCGGTTTCGACCGTTCCCGGTTCGACGATTCCCACGCGGACCCGGTTGCCGACGAGTTCCTGGCGGATGCCCTCGCTGAACGCGTTGACGCCGAACTTGGTCAGCGAATAGACGGCGGTTCCCGGCCGCGCCACCCGCCCGCCCGTCGAGCTGATCGTGACGATATCGGCGACACCCCGCGGCGAATCAGCGGCCGCCGCGATCAGATGGGGGAGCGAGGCTCGCGTGGCGTACAAAACGCCCCGAATGTTGACCGAGACTAGGGCATCCCAATCGGCCAGCGGCGCGTGCGCGGCGGCACCCATGCGCAACAAGCCGGCGTTGTTGACCAACGTGTCGAGGCGGCCCCACTCGTCGACGGTCATCGCCACCGCGGCGGCCACCTGATCGGCGTCGGTCACATCGGCGGGCACGGCCAGGGCTGTGCCACCTGCCGCCGCGATCTCATCGGCGAGCGCGTTCAACCGGTCGCGCCGCCGCGCCACCAGTGCAATCGAGGCGCCCTCGGCGGCGAGCGCACGGGCGGTTGCCGCGCCGATCCCGCTGCTGGCCCCGGTCACCAGCGCCACCGTCCCGGCCAACGCGGTCACGTTTTCCTCACTTCCTGCCCGAGGATGTCGCCGAGCACGTAGTCGTTGTGTTCCCCCAGGTTCGGTGCGCCGCGTTCGATGCGTGCGGGACGGGTCATCAGCCATGAGGGCCCCAGCACCGGCCGCTGGCCTTCGACCCGGTCGGACACGAAACGATACGTGCCGCGGTCCCAGAGCAAATCGTCACCGATCACCTCGGTGGCGGTCGCGCTCTTGGTCGCGGGCACACCGGCGCAGCGCAGCCGCTCGGCGAGACCGCCCGCCTCCTGTTCCCGGGTCAAGGCGCTCAGTTGCGCATCCAGGACCTCGGCATCGCGTTGTCGCGCGGCGATTGTCGGATAGCGCGCGGCGAGCTCATCGGCGCCGAGTACCTCGCAGAGACGGTGCCAGGCATCGTCGTCCGTGACGGCGACCGCGATCCAGTCCGCGCCCGCGCAGGGGTAGCAGCCGTGCGGCGCGATGTCGGCGTGGCGGTTGCCGTCGGGTCCCAACAGCCGGCCCGTCAGGTTCTGCTCGAAAAGGCAGTCGCCCACCATCGACGAGAGCACCTCGACGGCGGAGACATCGACGAATTGGCCCTGCCCCGTGCGCTCCCGGTGCAGTAGCGCCGCCACGGCGGCCAACGCCGCGGCCGCACCCACGGTGGAATCGCCGTAACGCATGCTCGCCCCGAGCGGAGGGCCGCCCGGATAACCGACCAGCGAGGCGAGGCCCGCCAGGGCGGCGAAACACGGCGCGTAGCCGGTCTGATGGCCCAGCGGCCCGTCGTTGCCCCACATTTTGACGGACACCGAGATGATGTCGGATTTGAGCGCGGTCAGATCCCGGTATCCGAGGCCTTGCCGCTCCATCGCGCCTGGCCGCAGGTTGTTGAGCACGATGTCGCTGCGAGAAATCAACGCCAACAGCGCGTTCCGGCCGCCGGGCGTCTTGATGTCGAGGTCCACGCTGAGGATCTCGGGGTTGATGCTTAGGAAATAAGGCGCGTGGTTGATGTCGGTGCCGCCGTAGGCGCGCATCTCCTCCGGAGTGGCCGAGCACTCGACCTTGATCACCTCGGCGCCGAGGAGGGCCAGCATCTTGCCGGCATAGGGCCCGGCCCACACCTTGGTCAGCTCGACGACCCGCACACCCTGCAACGGTCCACCCCGGGAACCGTGGGCCTTGAGTTGCGGGTTCCGCACCGCGGGCGGGGTGCGCGGGCTGGAGAGTCCGGCCAGGACCTCGTCGGTGTGCTGGCCGAGCGTCGGTGCGGGTCGAGTGATCCGGGCCGGGGTCGCGCTCAGCCGGTAACCCACGGTGGGGTAGGCGCTCGTGCCCAGCACGGGATGGGTAGCTTCGCAGAAGAACTCACGGTGCCGGTACTGCGGTGAGCGCAGGAGTTCGGCCGCGCCGTTGACCGGCACCAGGGGTACGCCGAGTCGCTGCGCCTCTTCTGCGGTGTCCTCGCCGGGCCGGTCGCGCATCCAGTCGGCGAAGCCGCTGCGGAAGTCGGCGACCCGCCCCGGTGTGACGCCGAATTCCAGCCAGTCGCTGTCGAATTCGTCGAGCCACGCCGGCGCCCCCATCAGCGTTTTGAGGCCCAACCAGTGCGTGCTGTTGGTCATGTAGAGGTAGACAAAGCCGTCGCGCGAGGCGAAGAACGTCGCGGGTCCCGCCTGGTCGTAGTCGTCGCGGCGGTTCTGTGGCGCGATCTCCCCGGTGACGAACCGGCCCAGGATGCAATCCGCGCGCGACACCAGGACGGCCTGCTGTGATACGTCGATGTATTCGCCGCGGCCGGTGTGCATCCGCTCGAACAGCGCCGACATCACACAGAGGGCGGCGTCGAGCGCGCCCTCGTAGTCGGCGAGGAACCGGCCGGGTCCCTTCAACGGCGGCCGGTCGGGATCGGCGTGGCTGGGGGTGTGGTACCCCCACCCGCTGGCGTGGAAGACGTTCAGGCTCACAGCGTTGTCGAGCGCCGCCGGTGCGGTGAGGCCGAACGGCGTGACGGCACAGAACACCACGTGGGGATGGCGGCGGGCGACCTCCGCGGCCGACAATCCGTGCTCGGCGGCCCAGGTCGCGCTGTGGTCGTCGATCACCGCGTCGGCGGTCGCGATCAGCTCATGTGTTGCGGCAGTGTCGAATTCGACCGATCGCTTGTTGGTGTTGAGGTAGGCGAACAGCGCGCTGCGTTCGGGACCGTCCTCGCCACCGACTAACGGCGCCATGGCCCGGGTGGGACTGCCCCGCCCGGGCCGTTCGACTTTGACGACATCGGCACCCAGATCGGCCAGCAGCTTGCCGCAGTATTCGCCGGCGACCCGCTCTGCCACCTCGACGATCCGGAAGCCGGTCAGCGCCGACATGCCGGTCAGGGCTTGTTACGTCCCGACCGGCTCAGCCGCCACTCCGGCGGGAAGTTCATGTCGTTGTCCTTGACCACGTTGTTGAGCCCTTTTTCGAAGGTGCCCTCGGTGAGATCGACATCGTTGCGCTGGTCGTTCTGGATCATCGGCAGCATTCCCTCGACCATGCCGGTCAACAGGCTGCCGAAGTACTCGCCCTTGTGCTGCTTATACAGCTCGAGGAAGGTCTTCTGCACCGCGACCGTGTCGGTCGGGCGCGACTTCGAGCAGGCGAGCGCGTACTTCTCGGTCTCGGCTTCGAGCTGGTCCCTGGGCACAACGCTGTTCAGGAAGCCGCACTCGTACATCTCCTTTGCGTTGAACGGCCGGCCGGTGAACAGCATTTCGGAGAACTTGCGCAAGCCCATCGTCTCGGCCCACCACCACAACCGCGGTCCCCACCCGACATAACGGAACGCCGGATGGCCGAACAGCGCGTCGTCGGAGGAGACCACCAGATCGGCGTCGCCGGCCTGATAAAAATGCCAGCCGTAGCAATACCCCTTCGCTTCGATGATGCTGACCTTGCGAAGTTCCTGTAGGGGCCGGTTGCCTGCACGCGCCTTGGCGTAGAAATCGGTCACCGTCGACAGGTAGCGATACGAACCGCCGGGCGGGTACTTGACGTCGTCGTCGTTGATCGCGAGTTCGTGCAGCAGCGGCATGCCCGGGTTCTCCAGCATGCCCCGCTGTTCGGGAAGGTCGCCACCGCTGCCGAAATCATCGCCCTCGCCGCGGATCACGACGACCTTGACGTCGTCGTCGACGTTGCACTTGTGGATCATGTCGGCGTAGAGCTGGCGCATGCCCATCGTCGTCGAGTTCTGCGCCTCGGGCCGATTGAACGTGATGTAGGCGATCCGGTTCTTGCGGTCCTTCTCGAACCGGATGTGCTGCTCGGCTTCCCGTTTCATCTCTTCGTAGTCGTACTCTGGCATGTTCGCTTCCTCCACTTTGTGTTACCTCCGGTAGGTGGCCCGCGTAGCCGGGCAGCTGAACGCCTCCGACGCAGTCGAATTCGTCAGGGGCGAAGACTCTGATCTTCGTGCGTATCGCTCTCCGTCAAACCACCACGGCAGGCATCGACTCCCATCCACGCACGGTGGACGTCGGGCTGAGCTCGGCATCGGTGACGTCGACGTGCCAGTCCGGGAATCGTTGAAGGATCTCGTCCAGCGCGATACGTCCTTCCAATCGTGCGAGCGCGTTGCCGAGGCAGAAGTGCGTGCCGACCCCGAAGCCGAGGTGCTGACGCGGGGGCCGATTGATATTGAACCGCTCGCTGTCAGCGCCGAAGCGTCGCGGGTCACGATTGGCCGCGCCGACGATCAACATCATCGCGTTGCCCGCGGGCACCGTCTCGCCGTAGTAGGTCACGTCGCGGGTGACATATCGGCAGACGTGCGGGGCGGGTGGCTCGAAACGCACGACCTCCTCGATGGCCGCAGGCAGCATTGACCGGTCGGCGACCAACGCGCGCCGCTGGTCGGGGTGATCGGAGAGCAACTTGCCGGCCCAGCCGATCAGCCGGGTGGTGGTCTCGCTGCCTGCCGTCGCGATCACCTGCAGGTAGAGCAGAAGTTCCTCGCGGCCCAGTCGCCGCAGCCTCCCGGTCTCGTCGGTGAACTCGGCGTTGAGCAGTTCGGTCATGATGTCGTCGCTGGGATGTTGTGCCCGCCAGTCGATGTAATCAGCGAAGACCTGACCCGTGGCGATGGGGCCGTCGGGGTTGTCGGTCATCTTGCCGCCTCGTTCGGTGCGGATCGTCGACTCGCCGTGTTCGATCACCTGCTCCTGGTCGGCCTCCGGAATGCCGAGCAGCATGCCGATCACCCGCGTGGGCATCTGAGCGCCGAGGTCCTTGACGAAATCGAAGCGGCCCGCGCCGATCAAAGGGTCCAGGCAGCGGGCGGTGAACTGACGGATCTTGGGTTCGAGCGCGTTCACCTTCCTGGGAGTGAAGATCCGCGACAGTAGCTTGCGGTGGATGTAGTGGATCGGCGGGTCCTCGAAGATCAGCGTGCCGGGCGGGATGTCCAGGCCGGCCTTGATGATCTCCAGGACCGCCCCGCGCGCCGAACTGAACGTCTCGTGGTCGAGCAGTGCCGCGTCGACGTCGGCGTAGCGGCTCAGCGCATAGAAGTCGTGCTCGGCGTTGTAATAGAGCGGTGCGTGCTCACGGATCCGCGAGAACATCGGGTAGGGGTCGCGGTTGAGGTCGGCGTCGTAGGGGTCGTAGTGGACCCCCTCCTTCTCGGTGTCGCTGTCCCGGCTGTCTCGCACACCTTCGTCAGCGCTCACCGTCATCTGCGTTCCGCCTTCCACCGGACCTCACTGGAGCGGTGCCGTCACACGCCACCGGTTCGTGGACAGTCTGTCAGCGCTCGTCCGCGCCTGGGCTGTTTAGACTGTCCGCTTAAAACGGCGCGTCTTTGGATCAGCGGACCGTTTTTCCGGCTACCAAAAGACCACCAAGATCAATTGTCGGCCGGATCAGTCTCGCGGTCGGAGTGGGAGCACCGCTGAGAGGGTCTCCGTCGCGGACGTCGCGATGTCAAGACCGCGCGGTCACCACCGGCGACCTGCCCCGATGATGTCGGAAACCGACCCGCTGTCCGCCGAGCGAATCAGCCGTCGCGATTTGAAACCGAAGGTTCGGAACCGGTCGCGGCGGCGTTGATCTTGAGCCGCCATTCGCGATGGTTCTTCAGTCGGCAAAGATTTGCACCGCGCCGGCCGCAATCGTCACCAATAGCGCTGTATTGCGAGGCTAATTCTGTGTAACAATCGTCTATCAAACCCTCTCTCAACGAGGGTTCTCTTTTCGGACGGAGGCGATCATTCCCACGTCACCTTTGCGCCTCACGGCGGGTGTCTGTGTCCTCGCTGCCGGATTGCTGTTTGGCGGCGGCGGTGCCGTCGCCAGTGCTGACGACTCAGGTAGCACCGGTGGCGCGGGAACGAGCGGCTCGACCGGGTCCAGCCAGGGGTCCACCACCGGCACCGACGGCTCGGACACATCGGGCGCCACCACCGGGACGGCGACCAAGTCCACTCCGAAGATCGATCGGCGCTTCCGGCTCCGCCTTCCCGATTTCTCCCGGCAGTCGCCGTCGCGGCAAAACGGATTCACCCGCCCCACGACCATCGTGCGGGGCGGCGTCGACACCACCGCGACCACGGGGACCAAGGCGGAGGACACCGAGCTGACCGCGGACGACTCCGAGACCGCGCCCGCCGAGGAAGCCAAGACCACAACCGCCGCCGAGCCACAGGGGAACGAACTCGGCGTCGGGCCGCAGACGACCGAAAGCGGAATCGTCCCCGAGACCCAGGAACTGACGACGGAGACCGAACCCGCCGCCGAGGCTCCGGTTCCGACGGTGCCCGCGGACGGTTCGGCCACTCAACCCGACTCCAACTCCGCCGCGGACGACGCCGCAGCGTCGCCCGCCCCGCAGGCCGACACGACGCCCGCCGTTCAGGTCGACACCCCGGTGACGCCGGAAGCCAAGACGGCCGATCCGCTGACCAACGCGTTCGTCACCATCAACGGCGCGATGGTGACGTGGTCGGAGTCGCTCGCCGCGCTGCAGACATCGAAGACGCCGATCCGAGATGCGATCACCTCGCTGCAGACCATGCTGACCACGGTGACGGGCGCAGTCACGCGGGTACCTTCGGATTTCTACGCGATGCTGGGCATCCCCGCTTCGTCCGGTCCGCCCCAATCGTTGATCGGTGGTAGCGGCACGTTGGATGCCAGGAAGGTGAACGCCCCGACCGGAGGAAACCTGGTCGGACCGCATCCGGGCGAAGCCACGCGGCCCGTGGCCCCCGCGGGCACCGGATCGCTGTTCGGCACCATGGCCCCGCGCCCGGTGCAGGGCAAGGTGGCCACCACTGACACCGTCCAGCCGCTCTCGGTGTCGGGAACGGTTCCGCTGACCACCGCCGCCGCGCCCGCGAGTGCGAAGTCGATCTTCGAGCACGTCATCGAGGCGGTCCTGGTTCCGGCATCGCTGACGGCGCTGGCTGCCGTGGCGTTGCCGGGTGTCGCCGCCTTGCTCATCGTCGCCGCGGCGGGCATCCGTGTCGGCTACCGGCAGGCGAAGGCCGCTGTCGCTCTGCGGGTCTCCGGTATCGCGCGGTTCGCCGGCCCGGGGCCGCTGGGGGTGGTCCGCTCGGGCTCCATGGTCGCGCTCCGTCAGCGCGCCCGTGGGCCGCGCACCAAACGCGCGGTGTGTCCGGAAGCCGAACGCGTGGCGCGCAGCCACGAGCGCGTCGCCTAGCCCGCCGGCTGCTACATCCTCGATTTGGCGTCGGTCAACGCCGCATCGATCTCGGTCCACGTGCGCCGCACGATGTCCGCGACCGGCAGAAGCTCCTGGATCCGGGACGAGACCTGACCGGTGTTGGCCACACTGGCGTTCATATCGCCGTCGAAGTACAGCTCCGTGATCTTGCCCAGCAAGCGTGCGCCCGGTTCGTGAGCCGCGACGCGCGCGGCCAGCCCGGTGCGCAGGACGCGCATCGTCGGGTTGCCGGGGATGGCCAGAAGCACGGTGCCGGAGTCGTCGGCCGTCACGATCGCCTCCTTGAAATTCGCGTGCACGGCCGCCTCGACGCTGGCCAGCATCCGGGTCCCCATCTGGACGCCCTCGGCGCCGAGTACCAGCGCCGCCGCCGCCGACCGTGCGTCGCACATGCCGCCCGCTGCGATGATCGGCAGGTCGACGTTCTCGGCGACCAACGGAAGCAGCACCATCGTCGATGCGCCCAGCAGCGACTTGAACCCGCCGCCTTCGACGCCCTCGACCACCAACGCATCGACGCCGGCATCGGCCGCCTTGCGCGCACCCTTGAGGGATCCGACGACGTGCACGACCGTCATGCCGGCGTCGTGCAGGCGTGCGGTGAACAACGCGGGATCGCCTGCCGAGGTGAAGACGTGGTTCACCCCGGCCGCGGCCAGGGTGTCGACGATGGACGGGTCGGCCTTCCAGCCTTGGATCATCAGGTTGGCGGCGACCGGCTTGTCGGTGAGGTCACGCACTCGGTACAGATCGGCGCGGCCGTCTTCGGTCAGCGTCTCGATCATGCCAAGGCCGCCGGCCTGGCTGACGGCCGCGGCGAGCTCGGCGCGCGCGATGTAGGTCATGGGCGCTTGCACGACGGGGAAGTCGACGCTGAGGAGCTCCTGGATTCGGTTGGTCACCAGGTCATTCTGCGTGAGGGCCGCCGGCAACGAAATCACCCTGGCCAAATTTACATTGAGTGCTCTATCATTTGTCGGACCGAGACCCAGTGGCAGCGCAGCCCGAGAGGACGTCGATGGCCAAGCCACCCCTGTCGATGAAGCCGACCGGATGGTTCCAGGTCGCGTGGTCGGCAGAGCTCAACCCCGGCGATGTCCGGCGGATGAAGTACTTCGACCGTGAGATGATCGCGTGGCGAACGTCTTCGGGCCAAGCGGTGGTAATGGACGCCTACTGCGAGCACCTTGGAGCGCACCTCGGATACGGCGGCCACGTCGAGGACGAAGTCATCGAGTGCCCGTTTCACGGCTGGCAGTGGAACACCGAAGGCCGCAATGTCTGTATCCCGTACCAGGACCGCCCGAACCGCGGCAGGCGGATCCGCAGCTACCCCGTCGCCGAACGCAACGACTCGATCTACATCTGGCACGACATCGACGGACGGGCACCATATTTCGACGCGCCGGACATCTTCGGCAGCTTCGGCGACACCAGCACCGCCGCCGACTACTACCCGCCGATGACCCTCTTCCGCGAGGGACTCGAACTGCATCCTCAGTACGTGCTCGAGAACGGCGTCGACTTCGCGCACTTCAAGTTCGTGCACAAAACACCGATCATCCCCGTCTTCACTCGTCACGACTTCGCCGAGCCGTGGTCGTATGTCGACTTCACCATCACCTTCGAAGGCGACGAATCCCAGTCGATCGACGACGTGCGAAGCGGTGTGGAAGCCATCAACGGCGGCCTCGGCATCGCGGTGACCAAGAGTTGGGGCATGGTTGACAACCGGACGATCTCGGCGATCACCCCCGTGGACGACCGAACGTCGGATGTCCGGTTCATGGTCTACATCGGCCGCACCCCCGGCCGCGACGACCAACGGGCCGAGGAGAAGGCAGGTGAGTTCGGCGCCGAAGTCATCCGCCAGTTCACTCAGGACGTGCACATCTGGTCGCACCAGCGCTATTCCGACCCGCCCGCGCTGGCGACCGCCGAGTACGAGGGTTTCACCGCGCTACGCAAGTGGGCGACCCAGTTCTATCCCGACGGCCGCGGCGGCAATGCCGCGGACCTTCAAACATCCGGTGCCGCAACGTCGTCCGAGAAAGGTTCGACCCGATGACCGCACAATTCGCCCGCCCGACGCGTGTGTTCCAGGTGGCCACAGGCAACCTCGGGACCGAGATGATCAAGCGGATCGGGGAGCATCCGGATCTCGAACTCGTCGGATTGCACTGCTACACCCCCGAAAAGGTCGGAAGGGATGCCGGTGAGATCGTCGGCATCGGACCGGTCGGGGTGCGCGCCACCGGCACGATCGAGGAGATCATCGCCGCCCAACCCGACGTCCTGACGTTCCACGGTGTGTTCCCCGACGAGGACCTCTACATCAGAGTCCTCGAGGCGGGCATCAACATCGTCACCACGGCCGACTGGATCACCGGCTGGCACCGCGACACCAACCATCCGCATCCCTCGGGCAAGCCCGTGTCCCAACTCCTCGAGGACGCCTGCCGCAAGGGCAGTTCCACGTTCTACGGCACCGGCATGAACCCCGGGCTCAACCAGATTCTGGGCGTGGTGTGTTCGGCCGACGTCGCCGAGATCGAGAACGTCACCACGATCGAGTCGGTCGACGTGTCGTGCCATCACTCCAAAGACACCTGGATCGAGGTCGGGTACGGCCAGCCCGTCGACGATCCCGATATCCCGGGCAAGCTGGAGAAGTACACCCGGGTCTTCGCCGACAGCGTGCTGATGATGGCCGACTGCTTCGATCTGAAACTCGACGAGGTCAAGTTCAGCTACGAATTAGGCGCCTGCACAAAGGATGTGGACCTCGGTTGGTATCAGCTGCCGAAGGGCTCACTGGGTGGGAACTACATCAAGTACCAGGGCATGGTCGACGGGGTGCCGCGGGTGGAGACGCATCTGGAATGGCAGATGACACCGCACACCGACCCGCATTGGGATATCAAGGGGTGCTATATCACCCAGATCAAGGGCGACCCGTGCGTGTACAACAAGCACATGATCTTCCCGAAGCCCGGGGTGGACCTGTCCAACCCCGAGGCCTTCGCCTCGATCGGAATGACGGTCACGGGAATGCCTGCGCTGCATGCCATCCGGTCGGTCGTGGCCGCACCGCCGGGGCTGATCACCAGTGCCAACCTGCCGTTGCGCGGGTTCGCCGGCCGCTTCAAGAGGTAGGGAATGCCGCAGGCCGCCAACGTCGCGCCGCGCCGCCCGCCGAACGGTAAGCAGCTCCGAGCGGATCGGACCCGCGCGCTCGTCATCGAGGAAACGGTGTGCTGCGTCCTGGAAGAGGGATTCGCCGCGGCGAGCGCCAAGCACATCACCGAACGCGCGGGTGTGACCTGGGGGGTGATCCAGTACCACTTCGGTGACAGGGACGGGTTGTTGATGGCCGTCGTCGACGAGGGCTTCGGACAACTAGTGGCCTGCCTGCACGATGTTCAGGCCGCACTGGGGGAGCACCACGGACGTGCGCGCACCGAGCTGGTGATCAACGCGGTCGCCGACGCGTTCCTGAGTCCGACATCCATTGCCGCGTTGGAGATCTTGATTGCGACCCGAACCGGACGCGCCGATGCTCAGCAACGTCACCTGGCCGAGCTGTTCTCCACACTGACCCGGCTCGGCCGCTTCGTGGCCGAGGGTCTCGACCAGAAACACGCCGACGCGGTGGGCAACCTGATCTGGACCACGCTGATGGGCGCGATGGTGGCCAAGATGGTCGTCGAGGAACCGGTCGACGTCGGTCGCGAGCTTCGCGCGTTGACCGACGTCGTCACGGCCTACGTCGAGCTTCAGCTCGACGACGCGGCGGCCGCGCGATAGCTCTACCGCGGCCGCACGACGATCACCGGCGCCTTGGCCGACTGAGCCACCTTCGACGCAACGGAGCCGAGAACGAGGCTGGAGAATCCGCCGCGGCCCCGGCTGCCGACGACGACGAGCGCGGCCTCACCCGACGCTTCGACGAGCCGTCGTGCGGGGTCATCGCTGACGATCCGACGCTGCACCTCCACATCCGGATACCGTTCCTGCCAGCCGGCGAGGCGTTCGGACAAGACCCGGTGCCCGCCGTCCTCGTAGCGTTCCCAGTCGTTGCCGATGGAGGGAAATGAGGCATCGCTCCACGCGTGCAGTGCGATAAGCGCCACATTCCGCCTGGAGGCCTCGTCGAACGCCAATTCCGTGGCGTCTTCGGAGGCAGGCGAGCCGTCGATGCCGACCAGGACGGGGGCACTGGTGTCGACTGCGGCCGCGTCGTCGGTGCGCACGATCGCAATGGGACCTTTCCCGTGGTGCAGCAGGCCACTGCTGACCGAACCGAGAAAGGCTCGGCCGAGAACACCGAGGCCCCGCGACCCGGACACGGTCATGTATGCGTCGCGCGAGGCGGTGACGAGCGCGGCGGGCGCCGCGGCGTTCATGATCTGCGTTTCGATGGCCGGTGGCGCCTTGTCGCCCGCAGCGGCCTGCACGGTTTTCTGCGCCGAGTCGAGGATGTCGCGGCCGTTGGATTCCATCGACTCGATGTAACTGGCTTCCAGATACGCGACCGGCCATGTCACGACGACAGGGGTGATCGCATGGAGCAACCTGACCGGTTGGTCCCGCAACAGGGCTTCGTGAGTCGCCCAACGAATGGCGGCCTCCGAGTCCGGTGATCCGTCGACGCCAACAAGAATTCCGCTCGGACCGGCAGCCATGATTTCTCCCTTCACCACATGGCGGTTGTTGATTTCGACGTTACGTCCTCAACCGACCATGTGGACAGGGCCTTTGGTCCCTCATGCCGCCGCGACGGTCAGGCCTTGGTCAGCTCCGCGTATCGGGTGACGTGGAAGTCGGTGGTGCCGAACTCGTACTGAAGCGCGGTCAGCCGCTTGAAATAGTGGCCGATCGCGAGTTCCTCGGTCATCCCCATCCCGCCGTGCAGTTGCACCGACTGCTGTCCGATGAACCGCGCGGCCCGGCCCACGGTGGCCTTGGCCGCCGACACCGCGCGCGCCCGCACATCCGGCTCGGCCTCGAGGTTGAGGACCGCCAGGTACGTGGCGGACACCGACTGCTCGACTTCCATGTACATGTCGACCATGCGGTGCTGCAGCACCTGGAAGCTGCCGATCGGCTGCCCGAACTGCTGACGTTGTTTGGCGTATTCGACGGTGTCCGCCAGGACCTTCCGCATGCACCCGACCGCTTCCGCGCAGACCGCGGCCGCACCTTCGTCGCGTGCCTGAGCCAGCGACGGCCATGCCGCGCCCTCTTCGCCGAGCAGCGCGTCGGCCGGAAGCCGCAGCCCGTCGAACGTCAGGTCGGATGCCCTGCGGTCGTCGATGGTGCGGTAGTGGTGGGCCGCGACAGCGTCTCCCGCCGACTCGAAATCGACGAGGAACAGCGAGATTCCGCTGGCGGTGCGCGCGGTGACCAGAAGGTGGGTGGCCAGAGGTGCGCTCGCGACGACGATCTTGGACCCCCGCAGCACCCATTCGTCGCCGTCGCGCTCAGCGCTGGTCGTCACGTCGGCCCAATTGTGGCCGGACTCGGATTCGTTCGCCGCGAGCGCCACGATGGCCCTTCCCTCGACGATCCGCTCGAGCAACGCCGAGGCCGGCTCGCCGCCGGCACGCTGCAGCAGGCCACCCGACACGACGACGGTGTCCACGTACGGTTCGACCACCAACGCTTGCCCGAGTGCCTCGGCGATGACCATCACTTCCACCGGCCCGCCGCCGATTCCGCCGAGGTCCTCGGGCAAGGCGGCACCGAGGATCCCGAGCTCGTTGGCGAACCCGGACCAGATGTCGGGCTGCCAGCCGGAACCCGTCTTCGCCGCCGCGCGGCTGCTCTCGAGCTCGTATCGGCTCGACAAGAACTTGTTCAAGCCGTCGCGCAGCAGTTCTTGTTCCTTGCTCAGGTTGAAGTCCATATCAAGCCCCTCAGAGTCCCAGCGCCGCTTTGGCCAGGATGTTGCGCTGAATCTCGTTGCTGCCGGCGTAGATCGAGCCGGCCCGGTCGTTGAAGTAGCGCAATGGTGCGACCGCCTGCCAGGGTTCTCCGCTGAGATATCCGTCCGGCGGCGGTTCGAACTCGGCGATCGGCCCGCCGGGGCAGGTGGCGTGCGGCTGGTAGACGCGGCCCCGCGGTCCGGCCGCTTCCATGGCGAGCTCGGTGATCGCCTGACTCAACTCGGTCGCGAGCACTTTGAGCATCGACGACGCGGCGCCGGGGTTCTTACCCTCGGCCACGGTTGCCAGCACCCGGTACTCGAGGATCTCGAGCACCTCGGTGCGGATCCGCGCGTCGGCCAGCTTGTGGGCGAAGGCGGGGTCGTCGATCAGTCGGCCCCCGCCGGGACCCGGTTCAGTGGCCGCGACGGTGGCGATCTCCTGCGCCATCACCTGCAGTGCCGGTGACGACGCCCCGCCACCGCGTTCGAATTCCAGCAGGTACTTGGCGACGGTCCACCCGTCGTCGATCTTGCCGAGGACGTTTGTCGTGGGGACCCGCACCTCGTCGAAGAAGACCTGGTTCTGTACTTCTTCTCCGGATGTCATCACCAGCGGCCGGATCTCGATGCCGGGGGAGGACATGGAGATCAGCACAAACGTGATGCCCTGCTGCTTCTTCTGGCCTCTGGACGTGCGCACCAGCGCGAACATCCAGTTCGCCTCGCGGGCGTGCGTCGTCCAGATCTTGCTGCCGGTGCAGACGAGGTCGCCCGCCGATTCATCGAGGACCGCCGCCATCGACAGCGCGGCCAGATCGGACCCCGCCTCGGGTTCGGAGTAACCCTGGCAGAAGAAGACCTCGCCGGTGAGGATGCGCGGCAGGAAGAAGTCCTTCTGTGCGTCGGTTCCGAACTTGATCAGGGCGTGGGCGACCATGCGGATGCCCATCGGGGACAGCGACGGCGCGCCCGCCAGAGTGGACTCCCGGCTGAATATGTAGTGCTGGGTCAGGCTCCAGTCACAGCCGCCGTACTCGACCGGCCAGGCCGGCGCGGCCCAGCCCCGCTCGTGCAGGATCTCCTGCCATTCCATGCTCGCATCATGGTCGGCGTACACGCTGGTCATGAGGCGGCCGGCGCGACGGAGCTCCGGTGTCAGCTTCTCGTCGAGGAAGCTGCGCACCTCGTCACGAAACGCCGCGTCGGCCGGCGACCACTTCAGGTCCATCGTCGATCCCCTGTCTCTTGACGCTCTACACAGTAAACCTAGTTGACTATGTGGCCCTCCGGGGGCGTTAAGTGAACGGGCGCTCCGCGGCAATAAGCGGAACGAGGACATTGCGACGACTGCATAATTGAATCCGTGGAGCGACGACGAGACGGTCAGGTTGCGAAATCGCCGACGGCTGTTCTCGGGGAGCTACCCGCGTTGGTGGTGCTCGACCGCCTACCGGTGCCGGTGTTGGCGATCGCTGAAGACGGGGCGATCGTGTTCGCCAACGAGGCGTTCGCCGACATGGTCGGCTACGGCGCTGACGCGCTGCGCGAGCTGCACTTTCATCAGATCTTCCACACCTTGCCCGCCGACGAGTCTGCGGTGTCGGTGATGCGTGCGCACGAGGAGTTGGTGGTCGAACTCCTGCACCGGGACGGTTCGATCGTGCGGGCCAGGATGAGCAAGTCGGCCCTGCGGCGCGGCAGCGACCCGGTCGCGCTGGCGACGTTCCAGGATCTGACCGAACGACTCTGGGTCGACGAACTTTAAGCCTCAGCCGGGCGGGCGCCGTGGCGTAGGGCTTCTCGCGCCAGATACTGCTGGAAGTAACTCAGTGATTCCGCGGTCGCGATCGCCGGCAGCAGGATCTCCCAGATGCGCCCGAGGCGTTCCATCACGTCGGCGCCGAACGAGGTTGAACTGGAGAGAAGTTCGGCCCCGGTCATCGATCCGACAACCGTCTCGGCGACCGCGACGGGATTGAGGTCGGGACGTACGTCGCCCTCCTCGATGGCCAGCGCCGCGCTCGACGCTATCTCGTCCAGCCAGCGGCCGAAGATACGTGCGTTGGCCTGGCTGAACCCCCCGAATGCGCGCCGCAACTGGGTGGCGCTTAGGGCGACCATGTCCGTGGCGAGCAGGTCCGCGACAACGAAACAAGAGTGGATGATGCGTTCGAGCGCGGGCGCCGAGGACTCGCTGATCTTCTCGAACGCCTCGAACAGGATCGTGCTGCCCTCGTCGATGATCGCGGCAGCGAGCGCGTCTTTGGAGTCGAAGTGGTAGTACAGAGCGCCCTTGGTCATCTCGGCGCGATCGATGATGTCGCCCAGGCTGGTCGCGGGATACCCGATCTCGTTGAACAGCTCCACCGCGGCATCGATGATCCGCCGCCGGGTGGCTTCAGATCGCGCTTGGCGCACCATCGCCGGTACCTCCGGATGCTCCGACGGCCCCATCCGGTTGGAGACGGCCTGGTCGGGGATCATAGATCATCTAATGGAACCGCCGTCTTGATGGCGACCGCGGTCCGTCGCTTGACGAACTCGGCGAGATACGAGATGCGGTCCGGGGCGGTAAGCCCGGGCAGGAGCAACATCCAGGCCGACTGCAGGTCGCGCATGAAGCGCTCGGGGTTGTCGAGATCGCTGGTCTGCCGTAAGCCCATGTACACCGAAACCAGGAGGCGGCCGATCGCTTCGGCGTCATCGTGGTCGCGGATGTCGCCTTCGGCGACCGCCCTGTCGATGACCTTCGCGTAACCCTCGACCCACCGTCGGAGGATGTCGGGCTGCAAGCCGTCGGTACGTCCGATGGATTCCAGGAGATTCAATCCTGCCCTGGCCACCTCGCTGCCGATGTCGTCGACCGCGAGCCGGAACGACATATCGATGAGCGTCTCCAGGCCGGACAACCGTCGTGCCAGCACCTCGTCGACCGAGGCTCGCGCTTCCTCCATGCGGAGCTCGACGATCGCCGACGCCAGCGCGTGTTTGGAGCGGAAGTGGAAGTACATCGCGCCCTTGGTGACCGCCGCGTCGGTGAGGATGTCGTCGAGGTTGACCCGGCTGTACGAGCTGCGCGCGAACAGACGAGACGCCGCACGCAAGATCTGGAGCCGCGTCGAGTCCGACCGTCGATCAACCTGGTCGGCCGGTGGGGGAACGGCGTTCAGTGGGGGCCTCGTTTGCCTGAAATTAACCAACCCTGCAATTCTTCCATCCACTTCCCCGGTTCGACGAATTCTCTCCAGTTAGCTGTATGCGACAACGCGGATGGCCACCTGTTCGTCCGCCGCCTTCGATTTCTCTGCAATCTTTTCGTCTGACTTTTCCAGAATCTTGCACGTCGAATTGTTGTGTCCGACACGCCAAACTTTAAGTCATAGTTAGACGCCCATAACATCCAAAAAGTATGTAAAGTACCTGCCGTGATGACTTTCGGTTCGCGGCGACGCGTATTGCCGCTCGTCGGTCTCACCGCGTCGCAGGCGTTCGGCGCTCACCGCATCCGGACAAGTTCGGCGGCGCGCACGTTGTTTCCTATCGCGTTGCCATTGCCTGTACTGGCAAACCCCTCGAAAACGCCGTACGGGCAATGGCAGCTTTTCGAAAACGGCCTGAATCATCGTGTGATGCGCAAAATCCCGCATCGGTATGTGGCCGGACTGTAAGTCACAGCGACCTTGGAGAAGTTAACGGTGCAGTGGGACGACGAAGTCGACGTGGTGTGTGCCGGTGCCGGCGCGGCTGGGCTCGCACACGCCATCGCACTCGACGAACTCGGTGGTGAGGTGTTCATCGCGGACTGGGGAGTCGCCGAGCACAACTGGTTCGGTACGAACGCGACCGATGAGTGCACCCGCCACTTTTTCGCCGAGATGACGTCGGACCTGGGGCCGCTGCACGGTCAGTCCCACGATGTCGGCGTGCCGATCCGCGCCGTGCCCTCGCATGTGCCCGCCGATAGCGGTCGCACGGTTGCGCCATTCGTCGGGGCTCGCCTGCGGGAATGGGCCGCCCAATGTCTGGCGACGCCGTTCGGTTACCTCTCGACCCGGCTTCCGGATTGGAGCGCGACGACCGTTCAGGCGTCCGATGGCCAGATCCTCGAGGTCCTCGAGATCGGTGCGCTGTCCGCCGATTCCGGTGAGCTCTCGGCCTCTGTACTCGATCTGCTCACCACGGGTGTGGCCGACCGTGACATCGAGGTGCATTCCGACCATGCGTTGCAACGCCTGGTTTTCGAGGAGGGCGTCGCGGTGGGCGCGGTGTTCGCGACTTCAGACGGGCCGATGGCGGTCCGGGCTCGGCACGGTGTCACGGTCACGAGCGGAGCCGTACAACTCCCCGAAATCGATCCGCGGTCGGTGTCCGGCGACATCCTGCGTGTCTGCCTCGTCGGACAGCGTGCCAGCAGGTTCGGCCGCGTCGAGGTGCTCACCTCCGAACCGCCGGCAGTGTCCGGTGCGGCGTGCCATGCGCGCGGTCGCCGGCTACCGGCCAATCTTCGTGAGACGTACCGCCACTCAGGGTCGTGGCGATGCGGCAAAGTCCACGGGTACCCGTCCCTGGGCGAGTAGCGATTGCATCTCGGCGCCCGGCAGCGGGCGCGACAACAGAAATCCCTGCGCCCGGTGGCATCCATGTTCGAGCAGGGTGCGCGCGGCCTCCTCGGTCTCCACACCCTCAGCGACGAGTTGCAGGCCGAACGCCTCGGCCAGGGCGATGATGGCGCGCACGATCGCGAGATCGCCGGGATTGTGGCCCAACTCGCGGACGAAGCTCTTGTCGATCTTCAGGGTGTCGACGGGCAGCGACTTCAGATGTGAGAGCACGCTGTAGCCGGTGCCGAAGTCGTCGATGGCGACCTGTACGCCGACCTGTTTGAGGCCGGCCAGCGTCTTGCGGGTGGTTTCGATGTCCTGCACCACGACGCTCTCGGTGATCTCCAGGCACACCGATCCGCCGTCGAGGCCGAATTCGTCGATAGTCGCCGCGACCGATTCCACGAATCCGTCACTCACCAGCTGGACCGGCGAGACATTGACCCGCAAAACCGCGTCGCGGCCGACACCGTTGGTGCGCCACTGGGCGAACTCGCGGCACGCCGTCCGCAACACCCAGCGACCCAGTTCGCCCGCCAGGTTGATCGATTCGGCCACCCCGATGAAGGAGCCGGGCGCGAGCAGACCGCGCGTCGGATGCTCCCAGCGGACCAGCGCCTCGGCGGCGAGGATCTCGCCGGTGCGCATGTTGACCTCGGGCTGATAGTGCAGGAGAAGGGCGCCCGTTTCGATGACGTTGTGCAGGTGAAGCTCGATGTCGTTGCGGAAGTCGGACTCCATCGACATCTGATCGGTGAAGACCGCTACCTCGTTGCCGCCGGATGCCTTGGCGGTCAACACCGCTTGGTCGGCGCGCCGCAGGAGGTCTGAGGTGTTGTCGCGGCCCGGCTCGCCCAGCGCCACACCGATGCTGACGGTGCGGGTGAGCGTCTCGCCGTCGACCGCCACCCGCTCGTTGAGCGTCGATTGCAGCCGAGTGGCCAGTTCCCTTGCGGTGTCGACGTCCGTCGGTCCAGCGGGCACGACCACGAACTCGTCGCCACCGAGCCGGGCGAGGAAGGTGCCGTCGTCGGCACTTTGGCGCAACCGCTCGGCCAGGACGCGAATGAACCAGTCCCCGGCGGTGTGGCCGAGGTAGTCGTTGATGGCCTTCAACCGGTCCAGATCGAAGAACAGCACCGAGACCGGCCCCGGTTGTCCCTGCTGCAGACGGGCGTCCAGGTGCGCCAGCAGCGCCCGCCGGTTGCACAATCCCGTCAGGTCGTCGTGTTCGGCCAGGTAGCGCAGGCGATCCTCGGCTTCGACCCGCGCTTGAACCTGAGCGAACAGCGACGCGATCGCCTTGAGCGCGTTCAGTTCCTCGGGCGTCCAGTCCCTGTCGCCGAACTTGACGAATCCGAGCACGCCGGAGGTGATCTCACCCGACAGCATCGGGACGCAGGCCATCGAAGTCGACGGGACCTGTCTGCCCTCGGCGATGGTCTGCTGGTACTCCTCGGTCGAGGGCTCCGGGCGGAACACGATCGGTTCCTTCTGATGCTCGCACCGGGCGAACACCGGATCGGCGTCGGCGAAATACACCACGCCCAACGGGTCGGGATCCGGCATCCCCGGGCGGACCGGCCACTCCGCGACCAGCACGGACGCGCGGATCCGGTGATCGTTGTGGCGCAGGAAGCTGACGTCGACGCCGAGGTACTCGACGAGGTCGGCCAGCACACGCTGGCTCACCTCCACCTGCGTCGCGGCGTTCACGCCCATCAGGTGCGTGGCGACCGACGTGACGAGGTTCTCGAGACTGCTGGGCACTAACCCTCCCTAACGCCGTCGGCGCTGTCGCGACGGTAGTGACTGCGGCGCCGGCTTCTGACCGACGGGCGGGCTGCGTAGGTGAACCTGAGGGTCAACGCCTGTGACTCATCCATACCGGTTCCCGCGAGTTGCCGAAAATCATATTGCAGCCTGGCGAGGTCGTCGGCGAAAGCGGGCGAGACCCGGCGGCGGTCCTGCGTGTCGAGCGCATACAGAAACGGCGGTGAAACCGGTTGTACGGCAAGCCCGTGCTGCTGGGCCCGGATCCACACCGACTCGACGGCCGCCCCGGCGCGTGCGTAGTCGGCCAGGCGGTGCCCGCTTACCGAGACGACCGCCAGACCGGCGCAATCCCGCACCCGGCGCGCGGTGTCGTCGCCGAGGGCCCGCCCGCCGTCCCACTCCTTCACGTGGGCCATTACCTCCGGCCGGCGCAGGACGTCGAGCATCACCAAGTCCGCGGGAGCGAGCTCGAGTGTGCGTACGTCGATGCCGGAGTCCAGCGAGGCCGAGTCGGGCCACCGCAGTTCGGCGAACATCTCGGCGTGCAGGTGCGGAGTCAGATATCGGATGCGATCGGCGGCGGCCAGAATCGCTGCGGCCGATTCGAGATCCGGCCGGTCGGTCAGGACCCTCAACCGGGCGCCTTCGGCCTCCGCGGCGGCGACCAGGGCCGCGATCGTGTCGTTAGGGATCGGCGCGGCGTTGCCGAGACGCCGGTTGGTCTCCCGGGCCAGCATCGGCTCGTAGAGCGATGCGAGTCCGGGGTCGTCGCCGGGTGCGAGATGCACCGTCGCGACCAACGGTGAAGCCTCGTCACCGGCGCCGTAGTGCACCTGTGCGGTCATCTGGTGGGCGGCGGCCGCGACGCGGGCGTTGAAGGTCGCGGCGCCGACCGCGAGGGCGCTGGCGCGCAGACCGACGTCCATCGTCGTGGTGAATCGCGGGTCCAACGCGACGGTCACCGATCCAGCGGTCACCTCGATCCGCCAGGGCTGCGCATTGCCGCCCGAGGGCGCGCGCTGCGCGGCGGCAGCGATCGCGTCCGTCGCCCGGTTCGCCCGGTCCTCGGCAGGGTCGTCGACCGGGTGGTCGCCGAGGGGCACGACCGGGGTGTCGAGGCGGTCGAAAACTTCGGCGATGTCCATCCGCGCCCGTCCGGAGGGGAGGTGCTCGCCAAGGCCGATCCGCCGGACCGCTTCGGCGACCAGGCTGGTGTTCAACGCCACCTCGGAGGTCAACTGCGGCCACGTCGAGAGGGTCTGTCCCACCTCGATCAGCGAGGCCGCCATCCGGGCCGAAACCTGGCTGGCCTCGGCCAGTCGAAGCGAGTAGGGCAGCTTGTCGGTGCTGCTGAGATTCGCCAGGCCGGCCGCGTCCATGTCTCCGACGAGGCCGTGCAGGATCGGGCGTGCCGGATCGAGATCGAACCGCTCGACGTCGAGCAGCGCGCGATCGCTGGTCGTCATCAGCACCGGGATCCCGCGCTCGCGTGCGGCCTCGCGGACCAGCAGCTTGGCGTCCAGGGAGTCGCATTCCTCGATGACGAGGTCCAGGCCGTCGAGGAACTCGTGCACGGTTCGCTCATTGACGCCGGCGACGTCGACGCGCACCGGCAGATACGGATCGAGTTCGGCGATCCTTCTGGCGCACACGACCGCCTTGTTCACACCGATGTCGAGCACCGAGGCGGGCACCCGGTTCAGGTTCGTCAGATCCATGTCGTCGAAGTCGCTCAACCGCAAGCCGCCGCACAGTCCTTGAGCCGCGAGCGCGTAAGCGATCGTATGACCGACACTCAAGCCGACGACGCCGACGGTGAGACCACCGAGCTTCTTCTGTTCGGCGGCCGTGATCAGGTTGCGATTGCGATCCAGACGCACACGGCGAAAACCTCTTGGGCCGAGGATGCTGGCCGCGGCCCGCCGCCACGGATAGTAGACCCATCGGATCGGTTCAGCGAGAACGTCTTCCGGCGGTGATGGCCGCATTTCGCGCAGCACCTGCTGTTGGTGTGCTGCACCGTCGGTGATTGCGATGCTCGGATCCGACTGCAGTTGGGCGAGGACGGGATCGTCGGCGCGCAGAACTACTGCGGTGCACCAACTCGGATCGCCGTCCCCACCGATCACCGCTCGGTCCCGGTGGCGGCCGATAACCCGACCGCCTTGTGAACAGGAGCCAGCATCTGCTGTTCGGCAAAATACAACGAAAGCTGTTTGGGGTCGGCATGTTTGGCGAACGTCGCACGATCCCACCAGGCCAGTCGGGTCTCATAACGCTCGTCGGGATACGGCGTCGGAGGAATCTTCGTTGCGAGAATGCCGCCGGACGAGAGCCATCGCTTGAGCACATACGAGGCCGCCGTCGCGACGATGAACTGAATGTCGAGAAGCCCCATCGCATGCAGCGGTGTTCGGGAGATGGCGTAGGTGAGCTGACGGTTGCGATCGGGATCGTCAGTCACCCATGCGGTTTTCATCTCCACGACGCCGAATGGTAGCCGGTCGCTGATCATCTTCCGCACCGCGTCGAAGCCCGGCTGGCCCTTCCACTCCAGCAGTGCATGGGCCTCGTCGGCCGACTGATAAGGCCCTTTCGCCCGGAGGCCACCGACCACCTTTCCCGATCGGTCGACACAGGCGGCGAACAGGATCGTGTCCGAGCCGGTGTGCAACGCCTCCATGTCGAGTGCTTTTGCGACACCGTGCTTGGTGTAACTGCGCGTCGCCCCGTGCACGAAATCCCGCCAGAGCTCGGGCTCGACCGCGGGGTGTGCAAAGGTGATCGTGCAGTCGGTCTCCGAATCCCAGAAACTGGGAGTCTGTCGCAAACTGGTGGCGACATCGGTGGCGGGCTGGATTTGTGCAATGGTCATAATCGTCCGATCATCGGGCAGTTCCCATGTCAGGTCGCTGCTGATTACGTGTGGATTTCCCACATCCATATGAGTATCTCGCCGAGTGCGGTTTTATTACCAGGAAGCGCAGTGATCTTGTTGTGAAAAAGCGTGTTGTCGGCGCGAAAAAGATGTCCGGTATCGTGCGGTGGATCGCATGCAGCTAATTAGTGCAGACCCGCTGCGGAATGGCTGGGACCCACCCGCGGATTAGGGTTCGCAAACCCGTGATGTGGTGGTTCACCTGCGCTTGTGACGGCCTAGTGCCACGCTGGGAGAGGTGACCGGGGGATATCCGAGTCCGGGTTCAGGGAACCTGCCCGTTAAGGATGTGGGCAGGTTGCTGCTTCGCTGTGTGGACCGGCCGGGATTGGTGGCGGCCGTCAGCGCATTTCTGGCCGCCGCCGGCGCGAACATCGTGTCGCTGGATCAGCACGCGACCGAACAGTCGGGCGGCACATTCATGCAGCGCACCATTTTTCACCTTCCCGGCCTGACCGCCGCACGCGATGAGCTCGAACGCGAATTCGCCGCACAGGTCGCCGTACCATTCGGTATGGACTTTCGGCTCACCGAAGCCGCGAAACCTAAACGGGTGGCGATCATGGCCTCCAAAGAAGACCACTGCCTACTCGATCTGCTGTGGCGCAACCGGCGTGGCGAGCTCGACATGTCCGTGGCCATGGTGATCTCGAACCATCCCGACCTCGCGGATCAGGTCCGGCCCTTCTCGGTTCCGTTCATCCACGTACCGGCCAGTAGGGAAGTCCGCGAGGATGCCGAACGTCGCCAGCTCGAGTTGCTGCGCGGCAACGTCGACCTGGTGGTCCTGGCGCGATACATGCAGATCCTCACGCCGGCCTTCATCACCGAGGTCGGGTGCCCGCTCATCAACATCCACCACTCGTTCCTGCCAGCGTTCATAGGCGCCGCGCCGTATCGGCGGGCCAAGGAGCGAGGGGTCAAGCTCGTCGGCGCCACCGCGCACTACGTGACCGAGGACCTCGACGAGGGCCCGATCATCGAGCAGGACGTGGTGCGGGTCGACCATCGGCACGGCGTGGAAGATCTGGTCCGCCTCGGATCGGACGTCGAACGCGTTGTTTTGTCCCGAGCGGTGCTGTGGCACTGTGAGGACCGCATCATTCGATTCGGCAACCAGACCGTCGTCTTCTAGCCGAATTCTGTCGCCGGTACGAAGGAGAAGTAGTGAAGAAGTTCAGCGACCTCGACGAGTTCATCGCGGCCGAGGGCAGCCAGCTCGGCCCCACCGAATGGCTCGAAGTCACCCAGGACCGCGTCAACCTGTTCGCCGACGCGACCGAGGACCACCAGTGGATCCACGTCGACCCCGAGAAGGCGGCCAACGGGCCGTTCGGGGCGACGATCGCCCACGGCTTGCTGACGCTGTCGCTGCTCCCGTACTTCTCTCATCAGCTGTACACGGTCGGCAACATCGCGATGGCGATCAACTACGGCTACAACAAGGTTCGCTTCATCACACCGGTCAAGGTCGGCGCCAAGATCCGCGCCACGGGCGAACTGACGAAGATCGACCAGCTCGACGGTGCCGTGCAGTCGACGATGACCACGACGATCGAGATCGAGGGCTCGGAAAAGCCTGCCGCCGTTGCGGAGTCGATCGTGCGCTTCATCCGCTGATTCAGTACTGGGTGGAGCCCTGGTCCACCGGAATGGCCGTCGCCGTCATGTGTTTCGACTCGTCGCCGGCCAACCAGCACACCACCTCGGCGACGTCTTCGGGTTGCAGGACCCACGTCGGCAGAAACGGCGTCATCATGTGCTGCAGCGACGGATTGGTCTCCATCACCTTGGCGATCGCGGTGATCATGTCGCCCGAACCCATCGGGGTGTTGACCGGGCCGGGGTGCACGCTGTTGACGCGGATCGAGTGCTTTCCGAGTTCGGCGGCCAGGGCGCGGGCCATGCCGGTGACGGCGTGCTTGCTCGCGGTGTAGTGAACCATGAACGGCTGCAACTTGATTCCGGCAGCCGAGCTGATCAGGATGATGGACCCGCCCCGGCCACCGTCGATGATGTGCTGCGCGCCGGCCCGAACGGCGTTGAAGGTTCCTGCCACGTTGATGTCCATCACGTCGCGGAAGTCCTCCGGCGTGATCTCGTCCCACAGCTGCGGTGGCGAGATACCCGCGTTGGCAACGATCACGTCGAGCCGGCCGAATGCGGCAACCCCTTCGGCGACAACCTCGTTGAGGGTCTCGGCGTCACGGGTGTCGGCCTGCGCGGTGAGGATGCGGCGACCGGTGGCCTCGACCAGCCGGGCCGTCTCGGCAAGTTCCTCAGGTGTTGCATGGTCGTAAGGCACACAGTCCGGAAGCTTTCCGGCGATGTCGACGGCGATGATGTCGGCGCCCTCGGTGGCCATCCGGACGGCGTGTGCGCGACCCTGACCCCGTGCGGCGCCGGTGATGAACGCGACCTTGTCGGTGAGCCTGTTCACGAGCGCTCCTTCTGTGCGGTCTTGACGAGGTTGGACCCGATGATGAGACGCTGTATCTCGCTGGTGCCCTCGTAAAGTCGCAGCAGCCGGACATCGCGATAGATGCGTTCGACGGGAACCTCGCGCATGTAGCCGCTGCCGCCGTGGATCTGGACCGCGATATCGGCGACATCACCTGCCATCTCGGTGCAGAACAGCTTGGCCGCCGACGGTGCCACCCTGCGGTCCTCGCCGGTGACCCATTGGCGCGCAGCGTCGCGGACCAGTGCACGGCCGGCCATCACGCCGGTCTGCTGATCGGCGAGCATCGCCTGCACCAACTGGAAGTTACCGATCGGTGTATCTCCCTGGGTCGCGGTGGCGGCGTAGGCGACCGACTCGTCGAGCGCGCGTTGCGCGGCCCCGACCGCCAATGCGGCGATGTGTACGCGTCCGCGCGCCAACGAGATCATCGCGGCGCGATAACCGATGTCCTCGCTACCGCCGACGAGTGCTTCGGCGGGCACACGCACGTCGTCGAAGCTGACGTCCGCCGTCCACGCGCCCTCCTGGCCCATCTTCGCGTCCTTGGCGCCGACCTGGACACCGGCGGCGTCTGCGGGCACCAGGAACACAGCGATGCCCGCGCCGTCCGCATCGGCGGGGCGGCTGCGGGCGAACACGACGAAAAGGTCGGCGGTCGGGGCGTTGGTGATGAACCGCTTCTGACCCGTGATCACCCAATCGCTATCTTGCCGAACGGCTTTGGTGCGAAGTCCCGACGGATTGGAGCCCGCGCCGGGCTCGGTGAGTGCGAACGATGCGACGACGTCGCCGGTGGCCATCGGCTCGAGCCAGCGGGCCTTCTGCTCGTCGGTGCCGAATCCGACAAGGACCTGTCCCGCGATGCCGTTGTTCGTCCCGAACATCGAGCGCAGAGCCAGCGAGGTGTAACCCAGCTCCATCGCCAGCTCGACGTCCTGCGAGAGGTCCAGCCCCAGCCCGCCCCACTCCTGGGGGATCGCATAGCCGAAGAGCCCCATCTTCTTGGCCTGTTCGCGAAGGTCGTCGGGCACCCGGTCCCCGGCCAGGATCTCCTGCTCACGGGGGATCACCGCGGTGCGGACGAAGTGACGGGTCTGCGCCAGGATCTCCTGGAAGTCCTCGTCGCTGACTTCGGATGTCGCCATCCTGTGCTCCTTGTCCTCATCTGCTCGCGCGAGCGTCGCTGCAAGTCGCGGCGAGCACGCGCGCGGTGTGACCGGTCGGCCCATCGAATGGGGGCGATCATATATGAAATATGATGTTCGATTGACGCGGCCCCGGGTGGGCCTTGACCAGTGGAAGGGGTGATCAGGTGTCGCTGTTGACCGGACAGACGGCGGTCGTGACCGGAGGCGCGCAGGGCCTGGGATACGCGATCGCCGAACGGTTTATCGCCGAAGGCGCGCGGGTGGTGCTTGGCGACGTGGATCTCGCCGCCACCGAAGCGGCGGCCGGGAAACTCGGCGGCGAGGATCTCGCGCTGGCGGTGCGCTGTGACGTCACCAAGGGCGCCGACGTCGAGGCGTTGGTCGGCGCCGCCGTCGAGCGGTTCGGTGGGCTGGACATCATGGTCAACAACGCCGGGATCACCCGTGACGCGACGCTTCGCAAGATGACCGAGGAGCAGTTCGATCAGGTCATCGCCGTGCACCTGAAAGGCACATGGAACGGGCTGAAGGCGGCGGCGCCGATCATGCGTGAGAACAAGCGCGGCTCGATCGTCAACATGTCGTCGATCTCGGGCAAGGTCGGCATGATCGGCCAGACCAACTACTCGGCCGCCAAGGCAGGCATCGTCGGTATGACCAAGGCCGCGGCCAAGGAACTCGCCCATCTCGGGGTGCGGGTCAATGCGATTCAGCCGGGACTGATCCGCTCGGCGATGACGGAGGCCATGCCGCAGAAGGCGTGGGACCAGAAGCTGGCCGAGGTGCCGATGGGCCGCGCCGGTGAGCCGGAGGAGGTGGCCAAGGTCGCCCTGTTCCTGGCCAGTGATCTGTCCTCGTACATGACCGGGACCGTTCTCGAGATCACCGGGGGACGACACCTATGAGCACCCGCGAGGCCGTCATCTGCGAACCGGTGCGCACACCGATCGGCCGTTACGGCGGAATGTTCAAGTCGCTCACGGCCGTCGACCTCGGCGTCACCGCACTCAAGGGTCTGCTGGAGCGCACCGGAATCGAGCCGGAAGCAGTCGAGGACGTGATCCTGGGTCACTGCTATCCGAGCGCCGAGGCGCCCGCCATCGGCCGCGTCGTGGCGCTGGACTCCGGGCTGCCGGTGACCGTGCCCGGTATGCAGGTCGACCGGCGGTGCGGTTCGGGTCTGCAGGCCGTTATCCAGGCGTGTCTGCAGGTCGCCAACGGCGACAACGACGTCGTGGTCGCGGGTGGCGCGGAGAGCATGAGCAACGTGACGTTCTACTCGACCGACGTCCGGTGGGGCCCTGCGCCCGGCGGCGTCATGCTGCACGACTCGTTGGCCCGCGGGCGCACCACCGCCGGTGGCAAGCACTATCCGGTGCCCGGCGGGATGCTCGAGACCGCCGAGAACCTGCGCAGGCAGTACGACATCTCGCGGAAAGAGCAGGACGAGCTCGCCGTGACGTCTCATCGTCGCGCGGTGGCCGCCCAGAAAGACGGCATCCTGGCCGAGGAGATCATCCCCGTCACGGTGCGCACCCGGCAAGGCGAAGAGGTGATCGACACCGACGAGCACCCGAGACCCGACACCTCGCTCGAATCACTGGCGAAGCTGAGACCTGTTCTCGGCAAGCAGGATCCGGACGCGACCGTCACCGCGGGCAACGCGAGCGGCCAGAACGACGCCGCATCGATGTGCGTGGTGACCACGCGCGACAAAGCCGAAGAGCTGGGGCTGACGCCGCTGGTGCGGCTGGTGTCGTGGGGTTCGGCGGGCGTGGCGCCCAACGTCATGGGGATCGGGCCCGTGCCCGCCACCGAGGTGGCGCTGGCCAAGGCGGGACTGTCGTTGGCCGACATCGACCTGATCGAGCTGAATGAGGCGTTCGCCGCTCAGGCCCTTGCTGTAATGCGGGAGTGGAGTTTCGGCGCGGCGGACACCGAACGCACAAACGTGCACGGCTCGGGAATCTCGCTCGGGCATCCCGTCGGCGCGACGGGCGGTCGAATGTTGGCGACGCTGGCGCGCGAACTGACGAGGCGCGGCTCCCGCTACGGCTTGGAGACCATGTGCATCGGCGGGGGGCAGGGGCTGGCCGCGGTGTTCGAGAGGGTCGACGCATGACCAAACTCGCGCAGACGGTGGGATTGACCGATGTGCAGGCCGAAATCCTCTCCACCGTACGGCAATTCGTCGAGAAGGAAATCATCCCGAACGCGCCGGAGTTCGAGAAGACCGACACCTACCCACAGGCCATCGTCGATGCGATGAAGGAGATGGGGCTGTTCGGGTTGATGATCCCCGAGGAGTACGGGGGCCTCGGCGAATCGCTGCTGACGTACGCGCTGTGCGTCGAGGAGTTGGCGCGCGGCTGGATGAGCATCTCCGGTGTGCTCAACACCCACTTCATCGTCGCCTACATGTTGCGCCAGCACGGCACCGACGCGCAGAAGCAGCACTACCTGCCGAGGATGGCGACGGGGGAGACGCGCGGCGCGTTCTCGATGTCGGAACCCGAACTCGGTTCCGACGTCGCCGCGATCCGGACGCGGGCCACCCGCAACGACGACGGCACCTACCGGATCGACGGTCAGAAGATGTGGTTGACCAACGGGGGCACGTCCACCCTGGTCGCGGTGTTGGTCCGCACCGACGAGGGAGCCGACAAACCGCATCGCAACCTGACCGCATTCCTGGTCGAAAAGCCGGTCGGTTACGGGGAAGTCGCGCCGGGCCTGACCATTCCGGGCAAGCTCGACAAGCTCGGTTACAAGGGCATCGACACCACCGAGTTGATCTTCGACGGCTACGTGGCCAAGGCCGACGACATCCTCGGCGAGGCGCCGGGGCAGGGATTCTTCCAGATGATGGACGGAATCGAGGTCGGCCGGGTCAACGTCTCGGCGCGGGCGTGCGGTGTCGGCATCCGCGCGTTCGAACTGGCGGTCCGCTACGCCCAGCAGCGCCAGACGTTCGGCAAGCCGATCTCCGAGCACCAGGCCATCGCCTTCCAATTGGCCGAGATGGCAACCAAAGTAGAGGCGGCCCATCTGATGATGGTCAACGCCGCCCGGCTGAAGGACTCCGGGGAACGCAACGACGTCGCGGCCGGAATGGCGAAGTACCTCGCGAGCGAATTCTGCTCGGAGGTCACCCAGCAGAGTTTCCGAATCCACGGCGGTTACGGCTATTCGAAGGAATACGAAATCGAGCGGCTGATGCGCGACGCGCCGTTCCTGTTGATCGGCGAGGGCACCAGCGAGATCCAGAAGAACATCATCAGCAAGCGATTGCTCGCCGACTATCAGGTGTGACGGTGACAGCGCCCGAATTCGCCTTCCGGCCTCAACTCGCCGAGGACGTCGCACGTTTCGTGCGCAAACGTATCTTCGACGGTACCTACGGCGCCGGCGAGTACGTGCGGCTGGAGCAACTGGCCGCCGAGCTCGGCATCAGCGTCACCCCGGTCCGCGAGGCGCTGTTCGAGTTGAAGGCCGAAGGGCTACTGGCCCAACAGCCGCGGCGCGGTTTCGTCGTACTGCCGGTGACCGGCCGCGACCTCACCGACGTGTCAAATGTGCAGGCTCACATCGGTGGTGAGCTCGCGGCGCGTGCCGCGGCCAACATCACCGACGATCAGCTGCGCGACCTTAAGCAGATCCAGTCCGACCTGGAAGCGGCGTACGCCGCCGCCGACGACGAGCGGGCGGTACGGCTCAACCACGAATTCCACCGTGCCATCAACGTCGCCGCGGACTCACCCAAGCTGGCCCAGCTGATGTCACAGATCACCCGGTACGCCCCCGAGTCGGTCTTCCCGGTCATCGCGGGCTGGCCGGAGAAGTCGAACGATCATCACCGCAGGCTGCTGGCCGCGCTGGAACAGCACGACGAGAGCCTCGCCCGCGCCGAGATGTCTGAACACCTCGCCGCAGGCGCGAAGCCGTTGATCGAGCACCTCACAGAGCGAGGCGTGGTCACCTGACCTGCTCGCGCAGGATTTCGCGCAGCGCTCGGACGTCGACTTTGCCCGACGCCTTGCGGGGGATGTCGTCGTCCTTGCCGGTCACAAGCCACACCGTCGGGACCTTGAAGGCGCTCAACCGGTTTCGGGCCTCGGCGCGCAGCTCGTCCACAGGGCGTTCCGACACCACGACGGCACCGACGGCACCTGCCACGTCGGTAACGATCGCGTTCAGCACCCCGTCGATGGTCCGCAACGCGCGCTCCACCTCGCTGGGGTACACCGTCGCGCCGCTGACCTTGAACATGTCGTCGCTGCGGCCGTGGTAGAACATGAAGCCGTCGTCGTCGAGATGTCCGAGGTCACCGGTGGGGTAGAAGCCGTCAGGAGTGAACACGTCCTCCCGGCTCCGGCGGCAGATACCCCGCATGACGTGTGGCCCGCGGATCTGGATCATCCCGATGGTCCCGGTGGGCACCGGCTCGCCGCTGTCGGGGTCGACGATACGAACCTCCATGCCGTCGAAGGGTTTTCCGCAACTGCCCCATGCCGAGCGCGGCATGTCGGTGTCGGCGGGGTAGCCGCAGTACGGTCCGAACGACTCGGTCATACCGAACAGATTGGCCCGGGCGCCGCGGACCGCGCGCTGCTCGGCTGGCAGCAACGCCTCCATGCTGCCGACCCGCAGCTGCGAGAGATCAGCTCCCACAGCGGCGTTCGCGCGTGCCAGCGCCGCCGCCTGATCTGGCCAGCCGCGAAACAGCGTCACGCGCTCGCGTTCGATCAGGCGCAGCGTCGTCTCCGGGCGGGGCATCTCCTCGGTCACCAGCGTCGCACCGGTCAGCAACGCGGACAGCAGGCCGCCGGCCAGCCCGCCCACCCAGAAGAACGGCATCGGCAGATACAACCGGGTGTCGGCGGAGATGCACCGCGCCGCCAAACCGGATCGCACCGCGCCCAAGGCGTTGCCGTGCGAGTGGATCACACCCTTGGGTGGGCCGCTGCTGCCGGAGGTGAACATGATCGCCAGCGTGTCGCTCGGGGTGACCGCGGCCGCGATCTCGTCGACGGGCGCCGCGCCGCCCGACGGCAGCCGGTCCGCGTGCCAAACCTCGCGCAGGGCGGGAAGGTTGGCGCGTTCGGCCCGGATGTCGTCGAGATAGTGGTGGCCGCGGAACTCTTCGACGGACACCACGAACTGCACAGCGGCCACGCGGAGCTGGGCAGCGAGTTCGGGTGGCTGCAACAGCGTGCTCAACGGCACCAGCACCGCGCCGGCGCGGGTCAGCGCGATCGCGATCCGCACCCATTCGACGCTGTTGGGCATGATCAACGCGACCCGACTGCCTTTGCCCACCCCTACGGCCACGAAGGCGGCGGCCAGCTCGCGCGTGGCGGCGTCGAGATCGGAATAGGTGATCCTGGCCGACGGGTCGATCACCGCCGGCTTGTCGCCATGTTCGGAGGCTCGCAGTCGGACCAGTGCGTCGATCGTGTCAGACATCGAAAACCTCTGCCAATCGAGACAAGTCGACCTTTCCGCTCGACAACACCGGGATGCGGGTAGCGGGCACGGCGGCGAACCGCCGGGGGATCTTGTAGGCAGACAACTCGGTCTTGAGCCGCTGGCGACATCCGGCCTCGTCGAATGACGCACCGTCGTGCAGCGCGATGACCGCGGCGACCAGCTGGCCGCGTTCGGCGTCGGGGAGGCCGATCACGTGTGCGACGAGGCCGCCGGTCACCTTCGCGATCGCCCGTTCCACTTCCGCGGGTGCGACATTGGCGCCCGCGGTCTTGATCATCGAGCCGCGGCGGCCGACGAAGTAGAAGAAGCCGTCGGCGTCCGTGCGAACGAGGTCGCCGGTGTGGAACCAGCCGTCGGCGTCGAAGCACTCCTCCCGGCTGCGCTTGTAATACCGCTGCATCATGAACGGCCCACGGGCGCACAGCTCACCGACGGAGCCGGCGCGCACGGGCGCTCCGGTATCGGGATCGACGACCTTGACGTCGAATCCGGGAACCGGCTTGCCGAACGATCCGCGCCGGTGCTCGGGCTGATCGGATTCGTCGGCGCAGGCGAGGATGACGCTGCCGGACTCGGTCATGCCGAGCATGGTGTGGCGCAGTTCGAAATCGGCGGGCCGGACGTCGGGCGCCATGATCGGGTACAGGTTGCCTCGCCTGATCGACGACAGATCACGGCTCGGCAGGCTGGGGTGCCGGGCCAGGTGCGCGATGCCGGCCACGAAACCGTTGGTCATCGTCGGCTTCTCGGCCTCCAGCAGATCGAGGGTTTCGCCGGCATCCACGGCGTTGGAGCACAGTAATGTTGCGCCGGCCAGCAAGGTGGCCAGCACCGAGTAGGCGAAGCCGCCGATCCAGAAGAACGGCGAATTGCTGAACAGCTTCTCCTCGGCGGTCAGCCCGCGGATCTCGTTGAGCACCATCTGGTGGTCGAGCAGTCCGGCGTGCGTGTGCACGACACCCTTGGGTGCGCTGGTCGACCCCGACGTGTAGATGATCGCCAATTCGTCGCACGGTTCGACATCGTCTTCGAGCGCGGCCAGCAGGTCGGTGTCGGCCAACTCCGTCGGCTCGGTGTCGACGAGAACGTGACGGAGCAGCGGAATGCCCTCGACGTCGGCGAGCCGTTGCCGGTAGTCATGAGATCGGTATGCCCCTGTGGCCAGGAGGATCTCGACGTCGGAGTGGGCGAGTTGTTCGCGCATCTCCCGTGCGGTCGCCAGCGTCGAGACCGGGATCACCACGGCGCCGATCCGCGCGGCGGCCAGCATCGCCACGACGAACGCCGACCCGTTCGGATACAACACGCCGACGTGCGTGCCCTTGCCCGCGCCGAGACAGATCAGCCCGCGAGCCAGCCGGGCCGACCGGCGTTCGGCGTCGGTATAGCTCACCCGGTCCGCATCGCAGATCAGCAGCGGCTGATCGCCCCGCGCAGCGGCCTGCGCGCGCAGCACCGACCCGACGGTGCGGTCAGCCATGGCCGGCGGTGGCTCCGGTCTCGAAGTGTTGCCGGACCGCGCTCAGGTCGGGTTTACCCGAGGGCGTGCACGGCATCTGCTCGACGATCGCGATCGCGGTGGGAACCTCATAGCGTGCCAGGCGGTTTCGCAGGAACTCCTCGAGCGTCGCGGCATCGACGGGTTCGCGCGGCTGCACCATCGCCACCGGCGTCTCCCCGAGTCGTTCGTCGGGTCTACCCACGACGGCGGCACTGTGCACCGCGGGGTGGCTCTCCAGCGCTCTGCGCACATCGTCGGGCATGACCTTGAAACCGCCGCGGATGATCGCCTGGTCCGCACGTCCGAGGATCCACACGAACCCGTCGGCATCGATGCGCGCCATGTCGGTGGTGCGCATCCAGTCCGCTGCGGGACCCAGTTGGCCGGGTTTGACCTCGAGCAGGCCGGGCTGATCGACGCCGAGGGGGTGACCGTCGTCGTCGACGACGCGCAGTTGTGCGCCGAGGCTGGCCCTTCCCACACTGCCCCGCTTGGTCTGCCAGTGCTGCTGGTAATCGGTCAGCGTCCAGCCGGCGACCCCGCCGCCGAACTCGGTTGCGGCATACGACGTCAACACCGGTATGCCGAACTTCTCGGTGAACGCGTCGGCGTCCTCGGCGGACAGTGGTGCGGTGCCGGAGGTGACCGCCTGGATGCCGGCCAGATCGTCGCGGGTCAGGTCCGAGTGCAGCACCGTGCGCAGCGCCGCGGGCACAAGGGACACCGCGCGCGGACGGTGACGCCGCACCGCGTCGACCCAGCGGTTCAGTTCGAAGCGGTCGAGAAGGGCGAACGAACGCCCCTCGCACACACACTGCAGCACCCGGAACACCCCACCGATGTGCACCAGCGGGGCGTTGACGATGGCCACCCCGCTTCGCAGTCGCTTCGGCGGCGGCGCCTCGTCGAAGCCTTCGCCGATCACGCTGTGGGCCAACATGTCGTAGGTCAGATCGATCCGCTTGGGCGGACTGGTCGTGCCGCTGGTCAGCATCCGCACCGCGACGCCGATGCGGTTCTCCTCGGGCACCAGGGCGCGGGCCGCGGTCCAACGGATGGGGTCGCGAACCGTCGAGATCGCCACCATGTCGGTGCCCGGGGTGCGCACCAGCCGTGTCAGGTCGTCCTGTTCGCCGATCACCACCGGCAGCGCCAACGCATCGAGGTCAGCCCTGATGCGATCGTCGCCGCGCGACGGGTTGACGACCACCACGGTGCCCCCACCGAGCAGGACACCGAGAAAGCTCGCGACATGGGCGGGCGTGTTGCGCAACAGCATTCCGACCTGGCGCCCCATTACCCCGACCCCGTAGACCTGCGAGGCCAGTCCGTGCAACTGACCCCAGGTGACCCATTGCCCTTCGTATTCGATGGCGGGCGCGTCCGCGTCGAGCGCGAGGACATCCCGAATGCGTCTGCTGAGCGGGTGCTCACCCATCAGCGGATCCTCGGTTCGGATCGCGTGGGCGTTGGCGCTTGGGCCAACTCGGCCTGACCGAGCGGATTGCCCAGTCGGGTGTAGATCAAGTTCTGTTCCATCGCTGCGCGATAGGGCTTCTCCAGCGACTCCCAGATCGCCTTGACGGTGCCTTGTGTCGCTGAGGGCGGCTTTGCGGCGATGCCGGCGGCGATCTCGTGTGCGCGCGCCCACAGGCGGTCGATGGGAACCACCTCCGTCACCAAGCCCATCTGCAGAGCCGTGGCGGCGCTGACACGTTCGTCGTTGCCCATCAACGCGATACGCAGCGACTGGGCGAGGCCGACCCGTCGCATCAGCCCGATCGGTTCCAGTGCGCACACCAGGCCTGCGCTCACGTGGGAGTCGAAGAAGGTGGCATCCTGCGAACAGATGACCACGTCGGCCTCGTTGAGGAAATAGAACGCTCCCGCTGTGCACATGCCCTGGACCGCGCAGACGACCGGCTTCCACATCTTCTGCCACTTCGGGCTGAGGTGCTCGCCGGGATCCTCATGGTTCCACACGTTTTGAGGCTGGCCGTAGGACTCCTTGATATCCAGGCCCGCGCTGAACGCGCGGTCGCCCACCGCGCGAAGCACCACCGCGTTGACCGCGTCGTCGGTCTTGACGAGCTGCCACGCCTGCGACATCTCCTCACACATCGTGCGGTTGAAGGCGTTCAGCGATTCCGGTCGGTTCAGCGTGATGGTCGCGACGTGGTCGGTGGCGTCCACATCGACGAGGATGGTCTCGAACGACGGCTCCGACATGTTATCGACACTGCCAGTTCGGGGTGCGCTTCTCCATGAACGCCTTGGGGCCCTCGGCGGCGTCGTCGGTGCGCACCACCCGCTCACGGAACGTCTCGGCGAGGATCTCTGCCTCGTGCAGCGGCAGGTCGAGCGTCTTGTGGATGGCCAGCCGGGTACCCCGGACCGCGAGCGGGGCATTCGAGTTGACGATGTCGGCGATCTCGTGCGCGCGCTCCAACAGTCGGTCGTGCTCCACCACCTCGCTGATCATGCCCAGCTCGTATGCCCGTTCGGCGCTCATCCGCTCGTGCTTGCCCATCAGCGCCATGCGTAGCGCGATGTTGCGTGGCAGGATCCTGGCCAGCCGGACCATCTCGCGGCCGGCCACCAGACCGATGCTCACGTGTGGGTCGAAGAATGTGGCCTTGTCGGAGGCGATCGCGATGTCGCCGGTGGTGATCCAGTCCAGTCCTGCCCCACAACACAACCCGTTCACGGCAGTGAGGACCGGTTTGGCCATGCGGCGGAACGGGGGTGTGCCCTCCTGCGGCGCCTCCCACTGTTCGTAGGTGGACAGGTACGGCCGCTCGTAGATGACCCTGCCGTCCTCGGGGATCTCGCCGACATCGGCGCCGGTGCAGAACGCACGGCCCGTGCCGGTCACGATCAGGATCCAGATGTCGTCGTCGTTCTCGGCTTCGTCGTAGGCGTTGCGAAGTTCTGAGACCATGCGCGGGCTCAGCGCGTTGAGCGCATTGGGCCGGTTCAAGGTGATCGTGGCCTTGTGCCCGTCGACCTCGTAGGTGATGTTCTCGAAAGTGGGGGACATCGTCTTCCTATTCGTCAGCGCCCTTGGAATTCCGGCGGGCGCTTGTCGCGGAACGCCGTCAGTCCTTCTTTGAAATCGGTGGTCCGGCAGGACAACTCGACGTTGTAGAGCTCCCTGATCATGGTGTCGGAAAGCGACGCGTGCTGACCGTAGTGCATGGATTGTTTGGCCAGGCCCATCGCGACGGTCGGCCCGGATGCCAACCGCTCGACGAGTTCGTCGCTCACCGCGGATAATTCGTTTTCCGGCACCGCGGCGTGGATCAGACCCCACTGCGCCGCGTCGGCGCCGCTGACCCTCTCGCCCAGCAGCAGCATCCGCTTGGCGCGCGCTAGCCCGACGAGGCGGGGCAGCAGCCAGGTCGAACCCGAGTCGGGACTGAAACCGCGCCCGAGGAACGGCTCCCAGAACACGGCGTCCTTCGCGGCCACGGTGAAGTCGGCTGCCAGCGCCAGGTTACAACCGAGCGCGGCGGCCCAGCCGCGAACCGTGCACACCACCGGTAGATGAAGCGTGTGGACCAGTTCGACCACTCGGTGCGCGGTGTGGGGTTGGCGCCGGAGGATATCTCCGGTGCGGGGACGCCGCTCACCGGCGTTGGACGCTACCCAGTCCACCCCGGCGCAGAAATCCGACCCCTCGCCACGGATGTGGACGGCGCGTAGGGAATCGTCGGTGGCGGCTGCGGTCAATGTCGCCACGAGCGTGTCGGTCATGCTGCGGCTCAACGCGTTACGCCGCGAAGGGCGATTCAGCGTGATACGCAGGATCGCGCCGTCGCGCGAGGTTTCGACCACGCCGTCGTCAGCCGCATCGGTCACCGTTGAATCCGCCAATCTCGAGCTATACGGTTAGACATACAGTATTGCTATCTTGTACAAGTTAGCAAGGACAGCGGTCGAAAAGACGTTGCCGCCGACGAGAGGCCATCGATGGCACAGGACACGCCGAGCTACGGCGAGCAACCGCTGGCGCAGACCGTCGCGGCCGCGGGTGCCCTGCGCCGGCTCAGCGGCCTGCTGCTGTCGCTGGAACACGACCATCCCACCGTCGACGTGATGCTGCGCCAGATCGGTGATTGGGAACGCGAATTGGCCGCCGCCGCACCGACCGATATGACGCCGCGCATCGGCCCCGACGCCGCGGAGACGCAGCGGGTATACCTCGACCACGCCTTCGACGTCGGCGCGTACAACCCGGCGTTTCCCGAATACGCCATCGACGCATTGGACGCCGACTCCGCGTCGGGCAGGGTCACGTTCCCGGTCGTCTTCGAAGGTCCACCAGGATTGGTCAACGGTGGGTTTCTCGCCGTGTTCTTCGACTGCGTGACGCAGCATCACAGCTGCGCCATGGGCCGAACGGGCAAGACCCGCTCGCTGACGGTCACCTTCCGCAGGCCGACGCCGATCCTCACGGAGCTGGAATTCGACGTGCGGCGCGTGGAGGCCGACGGCCGCGTGACATCGACGGCCCGGTTGCTGCTGGGCGAGGAGGTGCTGTGCATCGGTGAGTTCAACACGTCGGCGTCCTCACCCGAGCGGCTGTCGGTGTTCCAATTCGGGAAGCGCCGGCCGAGATGACCAGCGCGCACAGGATCCGTCAGCCCCGAGTGGCCGAGATCATCGCTGCGCGGCTGCGCGACGACATCCTGTCCGGGCGGCTCAAAGAGGGCGACGTGCTGCCATCGCAGGACGGCCTGCTCGCCGAGTTCGGCGTCAGCCCACCGGCATTGCGCGAGGCCATCCACATCCTCGAGACGGAGGGCCTGATCTCGGTACGGCGCGGCAACATGGGGGGTGCGGTCGTGCATCAGCCGTCGGCGGACCGCACCGCCCACATGATCAGCATGGTGCTGCAGGCCCGGTCGGCGACTCCCGCGGATGTCAGCGGCGCACTGCTGCACCTCGAACCGATCTGCGCGAGCATGTGCGCGGCCAGGTCCGACCGCATGACCGAGGTCGTGCCCCACCTCGAGGACGAGATACAGAGACAGATCGACGATTTCGACGACCCGTCGCGGTATGTCCCCAATGCCCGGCGGTTTCACGAGACGATCGTCTCCCGCTGCGGCAACGAGCCAATGATCCTGTTGATCGGCTCGCTGGAGCTGATCTGGTCGGCGCACGAGTCGTCGGTGTGGGGCGATGAGACGGGCGCCGATCCGATGAACGACAAGACGATGCGGGCCGCGCTGCGCGATCACCAACGCCTGCTCGACGCGATCCGCGACGGCAACCAGGCCCGCGCGGCGCGACTGGCCGCCGACCACCTTGCGGTCGCACGGCGCAACACGCTCGCGGCCGGAACGGACAAAACCATTGAGGCCAAGCTCATTTCCGACGTTCAGTGAGGACACCCCATGACCACCGCCGATGACCGCGTGCTGTTCGACGTCGACCGCGACAAGCGGATCGCGACCATCACGCTGAACAACCCCGCCCAGCGCAACTCCTACGACGCGGCGATGCGCGAGACCGTCGGCCGCCACCTCGACCAGGTCGCCGAGGACGACGACATCACCGTCGTGCTGCTGCGCGGCGCCGAAGGGGTGTTCAGCACGGGCGCGGACATGAACAACGCGTACGGCTGGTATGGCGAGAAGGACTCGCCGCAGGCCAAGCGGCGCCCGAGTCAACGGCGCCGGCTCACGGTGGACCGCAAGACCTTCGGCTTCTACCACAACTTCATGGGCTTTCCGAAAGTCACGGTGGGGGAGATCAGCGGCTATGCGCTGGGCGGCGGCTTCGAGATGGCGTTGATGACCGACATCTCCGTCATCGCCCGCACCACCAAGATCGGCATGCCCGCCACCCGGTTCCTCGGCCCCGCACTGGGCAGCCTGCACATGTTCTTCCACCGGCTGGGCCCGGTGTTGGTCCGTCGGCTGCTGCTGACCGGCGACATCATCGAGGCGGGCTCGATCGAACATCTCGGCGTCTTCACCGAGACCTGCCAGGCCGACCAGGTGACCAGGCGGGCCCGGTACTGGGCGGAGAAGGCCGCCAAGATGCCCGCCGACGGGATCGTGATCGCCAAGGAGGCGTTCCGCCTCGTCGAGCAGAGTCAGGCCTACCAGGGCGAGGAAGTGGCGAGCTACCTGTTCCACGCGTACGGGACGAACCTGCAGTTCGCCGAGGGTGAGTTCAACTTCGTCAAGACCCGCGCGCAGCACGGCACCAAGGAGGCCTTCCGGCTGCGTGACGAGCATTTCCACGTACCCGAGCCCGAGTAGCGGGGTCCGCTACACTGGCTGCTAGTTTTGTAACGTCGTTAACGTCGAAACCCGAGGTAGAAACATGGGAACACCCGTCATCGTCGGTGCCGCCAGGACCGCGATCGGTCGATCCTTCAAGGGGACACTGGTCAACACTCCGCCGGAGACGCTGATCACCGCCGTTCTGCCGGAGGTGATCCGTCGCTCGGGTATCGACCCCAACGACATCGACGATCTGATCTTCGCCGAATCCCATTATGGCGGAGGCGATTTGGCTCGCTATGCGGCCGACGCGGCCGGGCTGCCGGATGTCCCGGGCCAGTCGGTGAACCGGCACTGCGCGGGCAGCCTCACCGCGATCGGCAACGCCGCGGCGCAGATCGGCTCCGGTATGGAACGTGCGCTGATCGCCGGCGGTGTGCAGTCGCTGTCGATGACGCCGCTGGTCAACTGGCGTATCCCGGGCCCTGAGCTGAAGTTCGAAGAGAAGTGGATGCCGCCCACCCACGTCGAGACGCCGGACGCGCCGACGCGCGACATGTCGATCACCGTCGGATGGAACACCGCGCAGTCGGTCGGCATCACGCGTGAGGAGATGGACGCCTGGGCGGCGCGGTCGCACCAGCGCGCGATCGCGGCGATCGACGCGGGCAAGTTCGTCGACGAGATCGTGCCGCTGAAGGTGCAGCAGTTCGATGGCTCGGTCACCGAATTCAGCGTCGACGAGCACCCGCGCCGCGACACCACGGCCGAGAAGCTGGCCGGCCTCAAGCCCCTGCACCCCGAGATCGAGGGCTTCTCGATCACCGCGGGCAACAGCAGCGGCACCAACGACGCGGCCGCCGCGGTGGCGCTCGTCGACAGCGACTACGCCGCCGCCAACAACCTGACCACGCTGGCCACCGTGAAGGCCTGGGCCGCAGCGGGTGTGCCCCCGCGCGACTGCGGGCTCGGCGCGGTGAAGGTGATCGGCAAGGTGCTCGACCGCGCCGGACTCAAGCCGTCCGACGTCACGCTGTGGGAGATCAACGAGGCGTTCGCGTCGGTGCCGATCGCGGCGTGCCGCGAGTACGGCATCGACGAGGAGCTGGTGAACTTCTCCGGAAGCGGTTGCAGTCTCGGCCATCCCATCGCGGCATCGGGTGCGCGGATGGTCACCACGCTGGTCTACGAATTGCAGCGGCGCGGCGGCGGAATCGGCGTCGCGGCCATGTGTGCCGGCGGCGGCCAGGGCGGCGCGGTCGTCGTCGAGGTCTAGCAGGCTTGGGTGTAGTTGGTTGCGGTGAGCGCGACCAACTACACCGAACCCGCATCTAGCGCTTGCGGGCGGCCTTCTTCGCCGACTTCGCGCCGGCGTCATCGATCAGGCGTTCCGCCCGGTCCAGGATGCACTCGAGACCGAATTCGAAGTTCTTGTCGTCGGCCGCCCCGATGTGGTGGCCCTTCTCGGTGACCAACGCCAGCAGCGGTGTGCTGTCGGCGTCGATGCTCATGGTGTCCTCGAGATCGCTGGGGCCCTCGTTGGCGGCCCGATTCTTCTCCCGAAGGCGGTGCAGCACAACGGATCCGCGAACGTGCACCGAGACCGCCGAGTAGGTGTCGAACGCGTCCTCGGCCGACAGGCCTGCCTCGACCAGGCCGGCGATCGCTTTCTCCACCTCCTGCACGCCGAGCTTGGCCACCCGGGGGCTCAGCGCCGACCGGATGAGGATCAGGTCGCAAAGAATCGGGTTGCCCATGAACGTCTTTCGCATGGTGTGGGCATGGTTGCGCAGCGTCTCACGCCAGTCCTTGGCTTCGACATATGGCGTGGCGAACACGTACTGGCGCAGCGCGCGGTCGGTCATCGCGTTGAGGAGATCGTCCTTCTTGCGGAAGTACCAGTAGATGCTGGTGACGCCGACGCCGAGATGCTTGCCGAGCAACGGCATGGACAGGTTGTCGATGCCCACCTCTTCGGCGAGTTCGAAGGCGCCCTTGATGATGTCGTCGGGATTGATCGATCCGCGCTCGCGTCGTTGACGCTTCTCCGCGGTCGCCTGCCTTGCCACCTAGGGCACCTCCATCGAATAAGCCGCGCGCACCCCCCGTAAAGCGGGTTGGTGGACCTGAATGTACCGTCAGCCGCCCCTGATCTGCGCCAATGCAGGTGTGTCGCGGCTGCGCCGTTGCCGTCAACCATACCGGGAGCCGTTCCGTCACCGGCCGCCACGTGGATTCCGCTGTTCTACTGTAAGTCCTATAGTAAGCTTTTCTACGCAATCGGGTGAGCGAAAGGCCGCATGGACCTCGGGCTGAAGGACGCCACCGCTGTCGTCGTCGGCGGCGGGCGCGGAATGGGCTTTGCGACGGCGCGCTGCCTGGCCGAGGACGGGGCCAGGATCGCGGTTGTGGGGCGGACGCCGGATGTCCTCGAAGATGCGGCGACGGCCCTTGCCGAAATCGGCAGCCCGGACACGCTCGCACTGAGCGCCGACACCACCGACGCCGATCAGGTGCAGCGAGCCTTCGACGAAGTCGCGCAGCGCTGGGACGGGCGACTCAACATCCTGATCAACGCCGTCGGCCCCGACGCCGTCGGCACCTTCGAGGACCTGACCGACGAACAGTGGCGCGTCGCGTTCGACAGCGGCGTGATGGGCATGGTGCATTGCGTGCGCTCGGCGCTACCGCTGTTGCGCGCGGCCGAATGGGCGCGCGTGGTCAACTTCTCCGCCCATTCGACGCAACGGCAGAGCGTGATCCTGCCCGCCTACACCGCCGCCAAAGCGGCGCTGACGAGCATCTCGAAGAACCTGTCGCTGCTGCTGGCCCCCGACGAGATCATGGTCAACGTGGTCTCTCCGGGCAGCATCGCCTCCGAGGCGCTGATCGGCTGGGCCGAGTCGGTGGGCGTCGACGGCAACGATCCGTACGCGTTGATGTCGGCCATCGGCGAGCACTTCGGCCATCCGGCGCATCTCCCGCGCGCGGGTTTGCCCGACGAAATCGCGCCCGTGGTCGCGTTTCTCGCGTCCCGCCGCAACTCGTACATGACCGGTGCCAACGTCAATGTCGACGGGGGCTCAGATTTCACCTGAGCCTTCGCGTGGGGTTCATCGGAATCGGCTGAGGAGGTCATCGTGGCTTCGGCGAAGGACGCCCGGGAGTGGGCTCGAAATCATCTGCGCGGGATCGGTGATTCGCTGTACACGCCGTTTCGCGGTGTCGACGGTGACGACATCGACTGGGACGCCTACCGGACGCTGGTGCGGCACTGCGTCGGTACGTTGAACCATCCGCTGTTGTGGTGTACGAGCGGTATCGCCGAGTTCTGGGCGCTGACCATCGACGAGCGAAAGCGGTTGCTGGAGATCGCGATCGAGGAGGGCCGCGCCGCCAACCCCGACGTCGTCGTGCAGGCGTGCACGGCGGCGACGGCTGCCAAGGACTGCCTCGAGCTCACGCGTCACGCGCAAGAGGCCGGCGCCGACATCGTCTACATCCAGACACCGATGATGGAGGCGCACGGCGGGCAGGGGGTACTGAACTTCTTCCGCTACATCGCCGACCGCACCGACATCGCGTTGGGCATGTTCAATTCGCCGTCGTCGGGCTATGTCCTGACGCCGGCCGAAAGCGCCGCCATCTACGACCAGATTCCGGCGGTCTGCGCGACGAAGGAAGGGGCGTTCCGCCCGATGGCCAGCCGGATGCTGCACGAGTTGGCGCCGGATCTCGCGGTGTGGGAGTGCGACAAGACCGTCTACCGCGCGGGCTGGCTGCGCGACGGCATCGTGTGCCCCGCGCAGCTCGGCACCGCCGGCTACCTGTTCGAGACCCCGGAGCGACGCGTGTTCAGCGAGTACTGGGAGCTGATTGTCAACGACAAACTGGTCGAGGCGATGGACCACGCGCGCGAGTCCGGGCTCGACCGGTTCGACCTCGACATGGGTTCGTGGTTCACCTGCTATCCCGGGCGGCCCGACTACTTCACCCACTGGGGAGGGGCGTTCAAGTACGCGGCGTCGGTGCTCGGCCTGCCGATCGGGGAGTATCCGCACTCCCGGCCGCCGCAGGCCCACCTACCCGCCGAGGCGAAAGCCCAGATCGACACCGCGTATCGGCGGCTCGGGCTGGTCGACAACTAGCTGAGCGACGGTTGCGGAAGGCGCTACCGATAGGTGTACAGTATGAGCATTCACAGAGCTTGCGCCGCTGGAAGGGGACTGCTGGGTGAGCGCTCCTGACCAAGTCGCCGACGCCCACTCCGACTCCGAGGCCGCGCCGGTCCGCTACGAGGTGTTCGACACCGGGGTCGCGCTGCTCACCTTCAACCGGCCCGACCGGATGAACGGGTGGGGCGGAGGGCTCGCCGGCACGTTCTACGAACGCATGGACGACGCCGAGGCCGACCCCGCGGTGCGCGTGATCGTGGTCACCGGCAGCGGCCGCGCGTTCTGTGCCGGGGCCGACATGGGGGACCTGACGACGATCAGCGCCGCGACGGTGGATGCCACCGCCGACACCGACGTCGGCAAGCTGGTCGGCGCCCGGCATCCGCATTTTGTGATGGGCATGCGCAAGCCCGTCATCGCCGCGATCAACGGCGCCTGCGCGGGCATGGGGCTGACGCTGGCCCTGGCGTGCGACGTGCGGTTCGCGGCCGAGGGCGCCAAGTTCACCACGTCGTTCGCCCGGCGCGGGTTGATCGCCGAATACGGCATCTCGTGGATCCTGCCGCGCATTGTCGGCACCGGGGTGGCCATGGACCTGCTGCTGTCGGGGCGGGTGTTCTTCGCCGACGAGGCCGCCCGACTGGGCGTGGTCAACGAGGTGGTGGCACCGGACGAGTTGCTGGCCCGCGCGATCGGCTACGCCGAGGACATGGCCGCCAACTGCGCGCCCAGTTCACTGGCGGTGATCAAACAACAGGTGTACGCAGACAGCATGCGCGATGTCTTCGACGCCAGCGACCATGCCGAGAAGCTGATGCACGAGTCGATGACCCGACCCGACTTCCTCGAGGGCATCACGAGTTTCTTCGAGAAGCGCCCGCCGAACTTTCCGCCCCTGAAACCTGAGAAGGAGGATGCGTCGTGAGCGCACCACAGCCCTTGGACTACATGGCGATCGACGTGGACAACCACTACTACGAACCGCTGGACGCGTGCACCCGGCACCTGCCCAAAGAATTCCGCAGCCGCGGCGTGCAGATGCTGAGCGACGGAAAACGCACCTACGCGGTGTTCGGCGGTGTGATCAACCATTTCATCCCCAACCCGACGTTCGACCCGATCATTGAACCCGGCTGCCTGGACCTCCTGTTCCGCGGCGAGATACCCGAAGGTGTGGATCCGGCGTCGCTGATGAAGGTCGACCGGCTGGCCGATCATCCCGAGTACCAGAACCGCGACGCACGCGTGAAGATTCTCGACAAGCAGAACCTCGAAACCGTGTTCATGCTGCCGACTTTCGCGTGCGGCGTCGAGGAGGGCCTCAAACACGACATCCCGGCCACCATGGCGACAGTCCATGCTTTCAACCTGTGGCTCGACGAGGACTGGGGGTTCGACCGGCCTGATCACCGCATCATCGCGGCGCCGATCATCTCGCTGGCCGACCCCGAGAAGGCCGTCGAGGAAGTCGATTTCGTGCTGAGCCGGGATGCGAAGCTGGTGTGCGTGCGGCCGGCGCCGGTGCCGGGTGAAGTAAGGCCGCGCTCACTCGGCGATCCGCTGCACGACCCGGTGTGGGCGCGCCTGGCCGAAGCCGGTGTCCCCGTGGTCTTCCATCTGTCGGATTCGGGCTACATGGCGATCCCGGCGCTGTGGGGTGGCAGCGGTGTGTTCAAGGGCTTCGGTAGGCGCGATCCGCTCGACATGGTGATCATGGACGACCGCGCCATCCACGACAGCATCGCCTCGATGATCGTCCATCAGGTGTTCACCCGCCACCCCAAGCTCAAGGTGGTGAGCATCGAGAACGGCTCCTACTTCGTCTACCGGCTCATCAAGCGGCTCAAGAAGTCCGCCAACAACGCGCCGTACCACTACAAGGAGGATCCGGTCGAGCAGCTGCGCAACAACGTGTGGATCGCGCCGTACTACGAGGACGACGTGAAGCTGCTCGCCGACACCATCGGCGTCGACAAGATCCTGTTCGGGTCGGACTGGCCGCACGGTGAGGGGCTGGCGGATCCCACCTCGTTCACCGCCGACATCCCGCAGTTCCCGGAGTTCAGCCACGAGGACACTCGAAAGGTGATGCGCGACAACGCTCTCGAACTGCTGGGCGTGACCGTGACGGCCAAGTGATGCCGACCGGATTCGGAATCAGGCGCCACTGTGCGGTTTCATCCGGACATGGCCGCGTGTCGCGGATGAAACCGCACAACGGGAACCTCGGGGGCGCTGGCAGATGAGCGAGTGGACGATCGGGGCGGTCCTCGACGCAATCGCGCAGGCCGCGCCGGACCGGTTGATGACGGTCTGCGGTGACCGGCGCAGCACGTTCGGCGAGTCCGCAGAGCGCACCCGCCGGCTAGCGAACTTCCTGGCCGGTCAGGGGTTCGGCGCGCACCGGGAACGCGCGGATCTGCAGAACTGGGAGTGCGGACAGGACCGGGTCGCGCTGCTCATGCACAACGACCTGTACCCGGACATGGTGATCGGATGTCTGAAGGCCCGGACGGTTCCGGTCAACGTCAACTACAACTACACCCCGCGCGAGGTCGCCGAGCTCCTCGACTACCTGCGTCCGCGCGCGGTGATCTACCACCGGTCGTTCGGCCCGAAGTTCGCCGACGTGCTGCCGCCCGCTTCGGCGGACCTGTTGATCGAGATCGACGACGACGCTTACGTACGACAGCTCGCCGACGCCATCACACTCGATGATGTTCTCGCGCAAGGCGATAGCGACGTCGACATCACCGCCTCGCCCGATGACGTCATGATGGTGTGCACGGGCGGGACAACCGGCAGGCCCAAGGGCGTGATGTGGCGCCAGAGCGACACCTACGTCATCTCGATGAACGGGGCCGACCACGAGTCGGTCGACGAGATCCACGCCAAGGTCGCGCACGGCGGTCAGGCCTGGTTCGCGGTCTCGCCGCTGATGCATGCGGCGGGGATGTGGACGGCGTTCGCCGCCCTGCTCAACGGCTTGCCCGTGATCCTCTACGACCGAACGCGATTCGACGCGCGGGCGGTGCTGGAAACCGCCCAGCGGGAGAAGGTCGGGCTGATGACGATGGTCGGCGACGCCTACGCGGCACCGTTGGTCGAGGAGCTGCGTCGCGGCTCCTATGACCTGTCGTCCTTGTTCGCGATCGGGACCGGCGGGGCGGCCACCAATCCGAAACATCAACGCGCCCTGCTGGAGTTGCTTCCTCAGATCACCCTCATCAACGGATACGGGTCCTCCGAGACCGGCAACGTCGGATTCGGTCGCAGCCAGCGCGGCGAGCAGAAGGAGACCTTCGAGCTGCGCGAGGGCGCGCTGGTGCTGTCCGAGGACTACCGCCGCTTCCTCGAGCCCGGCGAGGACGAGATCGGCTTCGTCGCCCGCGGCGGCCGAATCCCGCTCGGCTACTTCGACGACGAGGCGGCGACGCGCCGGACCTTCCCGGTGGTCGACGGTCAGCGCGTGGTCATCTCGGGTGACCGCGGATCGCTGGCCGCCGACGGCACGCTGCGGTTGTTCGGACGCGATTCGTTGGTCGTCAACACGGGAGGCGAGAAGGTGTTCGTCGAGGAGGTCGAAGAGGTGCTGCGCGCGCATCCGGCGATATCGGATGCCCTGGTGGTGGGGCGGCCGAGCGAGCGGTGGGGTGAGGAGATCGTGGCGCTCGTTTCGCTGCGCGACGGCGCCCAAACCGCTCACGAGCCGTTGCACGCGCACTGCACGTCGAGCCTGGCCCGGTTCAAGGCGCCCAAGGAGTTCATCTTCGTCGACCAGGTGCGTCGGCTTGGAAACGGCAAGCCCGACTACCGCTGGGCCAAAGCCGCTGCGACACAACAGGTGAGCGCATGAGCACACGGGCCATTGATTGTCTGGTCAACGTCCACTTCGGCGAGACCGAACAACAGCCGACATGGATGCTCAAGGTCCGCGACGACTACTTCAAGGGCCCACAGTCGATGTTCGCCCCCGTCGACCTCGGCGAACTGCTCGAGGAGATGGACGAGCAGGGGGTCCAGAAGGCGATCCTGATGGACAGCATCGCCAAACCCTCGACCACGGCGCGCAAGTTCGTCGACGCCAGACCCGACAGGTTCGCGCTGGCGATCGGCGGGGTCAACCTGCTGCGCCCGATCCCGTCGCTGCGCGAGTTGGCGTCCGTCGTCAACGACTTGCCGGTGGCGTATGCGGCGGTGGGACCGAGCTTTTGGGGTGACGGGCAATACCCGCCCAGCGACGCCGTGTACTACCCGCTCTACACCAAGTGCGCCGAACTCGGGCTGCCGCTGTGCGTCAACACCGGGATACCCGGCCCGCCGATCCCCGGCGAGGTGCAGAACCCGATCCACCTCGACCGCGTCTGCGTGCGATTCCCCGAACTCAAACTGTGCATGATCCACGGCGCCGACCCGTGGTGGGACGTCGCGATCCGCCTGCTGATCAAATACCAGAACCTTCGCCTGATGACGTCGGCGTGGTCGCCGAAGCGGCTGCCTGACAGCCTGCTGCACTACATGCGCACCCGTGGACCGAACAAGGTGATCTACGCGTCGGACTGGCCGGTGCTCAAGATGCGTCGGGTCGTGCCCGAGGCGCTCGCGCTTGACCTGCCGGCCGAGGTGCTGGACAACTACCTGTACAACAACGCGCAGGAGTTCTTCTTCGGCGCCGACGAGGAGCAGTGATGGACCGCTACGAACTGCGCAGGCTCGACTACAGCCTGTCGGATGATCACCAGGCGCTGCAGGCGGCGTACAAGGACTTCTTCAAGACGCACTGTTCGATCGAGACCGTCCGCGCCGCAGAGGCATCCGGCTTCGACAAGAGCCTCTGGGAGCGGCTGTGCACGATGGGCGCGACCACGATGGCCCTGCCCGAGGACGTGGGCGGCGACGGAGCGACGCTGGTCGATCTGACCTTGGTGGCCGAGGAGATCGGCCGCTCTCTGGCGCCGGTGCCCTGGATCGACCACGTGAGCGCGGCGCGCCTGCTCGGCCGACTCGGCGCGACCGCCCCTGACATCGTGAGTGGTACGCAGATCGTGGGGCTGGACCCGCAGCAGGACAGCGCTTCTGGTGTGCGCCTGCTGCCGAGCGGATCGGTTGCCGACCACATCGTGCTGCGCGACGGTGACGACATTGTCAAGCTGACGTTCGCCACACGACCCACCAAGGTCGACAACATCGGCCGACTGCCCATGGCGTGGATCGACCCGGCCGCCGCAGACACCCGCACCGTCCTGGCCAGCGGGACCGACGCGCTCGCGGAGTATCAACGGGCACTTGACGAATGGCGGGTGCTGACCGGAGCGGCGCTCGTCGGTCTGGTCGAGGAGACGATGACGATCGCCGCGGAGTTCGCCAAGTCGCGTTACACCCTCGGAGTGCCCATCTCGACACTGCAGGCGATCTCGCATCCACTGGCCAACATCGCCATCACGGTGCAGGGCGGGCGCAACCTGGCCCGGCGCGCCGCATGGTTCCTCGACAACGAACCCGACGAGCGGCCCGAACTGGCGCCGTCGGCGTTCGTGTTCATGGCCGAAGAGGCGTCCAAGGCCGCCACGATGGCGGTGCAGGTTCAAGGCGGGCTCGGGGTGTCGGCGGAGGCCGCCGCCAGTGCGTACCTCCTGCGTGCCCGCGGGTGGGCGCTCGCCGGGGGAGACCCGGCCGCCGCCGCCAAGTACATCGCCGGGATCGTCGCGGCTCGCGAGAGTGGAGAGGGCAAGTAATGGATTTCTCACGAGTCGAACTCTCCGAAGAGGACCAGGCGTTCCTCGAGGAGTCGCGCGCCTTCCTGCGCGAGATCGTCACCGACGACGTCATCCGGCGCGACCGTGAGACCGGCGACAACTTCGACGAGGGCGTGCATTTGGCGCTGGGCAAGGCCGGTTACCTTGCCCGCGAATGGAAGCCCGAGTCCGAGGGCGGGTTCAACCGGGTTCGGCGGCGCATCTGGGAGCTGGAGAAGCGCCGCGCCCACGTGCCATGGGTGACGTTCGGCACCACGGCCATGATCGCGCGGTCGGTCGACAAGTTCGGCTCACCCGAACTCAAGGCCGAGGTGATGCCGCGGGTGTACACCGGCGAGGTCCGGCTCTGCCTGGGCTACACCGAACCCGAGGGCGGATCCGACGTGGCCACGTGCAAGACCAGGGCCGTGCGCGACGGCGACGGGTGGGTTATCAACGGCTCCAAGATGTTCACCACCGGCGCGCACAACTGCCAGTACGTCTTCCTGATCACCAACACCGACCCCGACGCACCGAAACACAAGAGCCTCACCATGTTTCTGGTTCCATTGGATTCGCCCGGCATCGAGATCCAGGGCATCCGCACCGTCGACGGCGACCGGACGAACATCGTCTACTACAGCGACGTACGCGTCGACGACAAGTACCGTCTCGGTGAGGTCAACGACGGCTGGACCGTGGTGCGCGAACCGCTCAACGTCGAACACGGCGCCGTCGAGGCGGCCGCCGACGGCCTGCAGGACGTCTCGATCATGATGCACCAGGCCAACACCATGGCCGCCGCTGTCGACAAGGCCGCAGCCAAGGTCACGGAACCGGATCCCAACGGCCGCAGGCTGATCGACGATGGGTCGGTCGCATACCGCTTGGGCCGCGGCGTCGCCCGCATGGAGGCGTCGTTCTCGGCCACCAGCATCTTCGGTCGGGTGGCCTTGGCGCAGGCGATGCGCGACATCTCACCCGATCTGATGGATCTGCTCGGTACTGCGGCCTCGCTGCCGCTGGGCACCGACGGTGCCGCCGACGACGGCGCGGCCGAATACGTGTACCGCTTCGCGCCGCTGGTCGGGATCTACGGCGGCACGCTGGAGGTGTTCCGCAACATGATCGCCCAGTACGTGCTCGGCCTCGGCAAGCCCGCATACGCCCCGCCGGCCAAGAAAGCCTCTTGACCTTGATTCCGCGAGCGTCCGCGTTTGCACACGACACGCCGCGACAAGGTGACAATTTCCGGTCGCTCGCGAGGTAGAGAGAATGACAGAAACGCCCCCGACAGCTACACCGCCCGCCCGCCGCGCGCTGGTGATGGGCCCGAGCGGTTTCGTCGGTTCGCACGTCACACGCAAACTCGCCGAACGCGGCGACGACGTCCGGGTGTATCTGCGTCAGACGAGCTCGACGGTGGCGATCGATGACCTCGACGTCGAACGCTGTTACGGCGATCTCTACGACGAGGAAGCGCTGCGCGCGGCGATGGCCGACCGTGACGTCGTCTACTACTGCGTCGTCGACACCCGATTCCATCTGAGCGACCCGGCCCCGCTGTTCGAGACAAACGTCAACTGCCTGCGCCGCGTGCTCGACGTCGCGGCGAAGGCCGGGCTGCACCGGTTCGTCTTCTGCAGCACCATCGGCACGATCGCGCTCGGCGACGGGAGCCGCCCGGTGACCGAGGACATGCCCTTCGACTGGGGAGACAAGGGCGGTGCGTACATCGAATCGCGCCGCCAGGCCGAGGAACTGGTCCTGTCCTACGCCCGCGACCGTGGCCTTCCCGCCGTGGTGATGAACGTGTCCAACCCGTACGGGCCCCGCGACTGGCAACCGCACCAGGGGCTGATGGTGCAGTACGCGGCGCTCGGCAAGATCCCGGCCTACATCAAAGGCGTGTCCACCGAGGTCGTCGGTATCGAAGACGTCGCCGAGGCGTTCCTGCTCGCCGGCGAGCGCGGCGCGGTCGGCGAGCGCTACATCATCTCCGAGAGCTACATGCCGATGCGCGATATGCTCACGACGGCGGCCAGGGCGGTCGGGGCCAAAGGACCGCGATTCGGAGTCCCGCTTCCCGTGGTTTACGCGGCGGTGCGGGTCGCAGGCGCGCTGGCCCGACTGTTGCGGCGAGAACTCCCGATCAACACAACCGGTATTCGGCTCTTGCACATCATGGCGCCTGCAGACCACGGTAAGGCGACCCGAGAACTCGGCTGGCACCCGCGGCCCACCGCCGAGTCGCTCGAGCGGGCCGCGCATTTCTACGTCGAACAGGCGAAGAGGACGACCGCAAGATGACCACGAGATGACCGAAGCCGACCTCGTCGAGATCGAGGCGATCAAACAACTGAAGGCCCGCTACTGTCGTCTCCTCGACACCAAGGACTGGGTGGCGTGGCGGGGACTGTTCGCCGACGACTTCCTCAGCGACACTTCCCCTGCCGGTGGGAAGGTGATCCGTGGCGCCGACGACTTCGTCGCGTTCACCCGTAAGAGCCTGCGCAGTCAGGTCACCGTCCATCAGGTGCACGCCCCTGAGATCGAGCTGACCTCACCGACGACGGCACGCGGCGTATGGGCTCTTGAAGACGTCGTGCGCTTCGGCCCCGGCGTCAACCTGCGCGGCTACGGCCACTATCACGAGACCTACGAGAAGATCGACGGCCAGTGGCGCTTCACCAGTTCGACCTTGACGCGCCTGCGCGAAGACGTCTTCAACGGCATTGTCGCCGTGTACATCTCCGCCCGCGTGCGCAAGCTCATCATGGCGGCCTCCCGCCGCGCGATGAAGTGAGCCGCCCGCGGTCAGGACCGGATGAACTCAAGCAGGTCGGGGTTGATGACGTCGTGGTGGGTGACGAACGCGCCGTGCGGAAAGCCGGGGTAGGTCTTCAAGGTTCCGTTCGGCAGTAGCTTCGCCGACAGCGGACCGGAGTTCTCGTAAGGCACGATCTGGTCGTCGTCGCCGTGCATCACCAGGACCGGAATGGTGATCTTCTTCAGGTCCTCGGTGAAGTCGGTCTGCGAGAAGGCGACGATGCCGTCGTAATGCGCCTTGGCACCACCCATCATGCCTTGGCGCCACCAGTTCTCGATGATCGCTTCCGACGGTTCCACGCCCGGGCGGTTGAACCCGTAGAACGGGCCGGCGGCCAGAGAGCGATAGAACTCCGAGCGGTTCGCCGCCAACTGCGCCTGCAGATCGTCGAACACGTCCTTGGGCAGGCCGCCGGGATTGGCGTCCGTCTTGACCATCAGCGGCGGTACGGAACTGATCAGCACCGCCTTGGCCGCACGCGACTGCCCGTGCCGAGCCAGATAGTGCGCCACCTCGCCACCGCCGGTGGAGTGGCCGATGTGGACCGCGTCGTGCAGATCGAGGTGCTCGACGACGGCCGCGAGATCGTCGGCGTAGTGGTCCATGTCGTGGCCGTCGGCGACCTGAGCGGAGCGGCCATGCCCACGGCGGTCGTGGGCGATCACACGGTATCCGTGTTGTAGGAAGAACACCATCTGCGTGTCCCAGTCGTCGGCCGACAGCGGCCAACCGTGGCTGAACACGATCGGCTGACCCGACCCCCAATCCTTGAAGAAGATCTCGACGCCGTCGTTCGTGGTGATCGTGGGCATTGGTGGCTCCTTCCCGGGAGGCTACGCGCACTCTGCCACGCCATGTCCTCCCGCGCGAGCGTGCGAGTCTGCACAGGACACGCCGGTCACGAGCGACACTGCACGCACGCTCACCCCGCGGTGACTGTGCGTCTCCCGCGGTCAGGCGTTCGACAGCGCGGGCGGTCTGACCGCGTCCAGGTCCGGGTTCGCGATCGGCAGGCCCATGAACCGGCGTGCGTTGTCGCCCATGAAGTCATAGGTGCGACGCACGTCCATGCCCTCGGCGTACTTCCAGAACCCCTTCGGTTCCGCGAGCCCCTCCGGGTGCGGGTACTCCGAACCGAACAGCACCTTGTCCCAGCCCACGGTGTCGACGACGTCGGACACGCAGCCCTCCCAGAACGGGCTCACCCAGATGTTGCGCCGGAACACGTCGTGCGGATGTTCACCGAAGTTCTGCGGCATCTTGCGGTAAAGATCACCGAAGTCCTTGAACAGCGGCTCGATCCACGAGCTGCCGTTCTCGACGCTGGCGATGCGCAGCTTTGGGAAGCGCGTCAGCGTGCCGTGGCAGATCAGGGCGGTGATCATGTCGGCGATCTCGCGGTGTCCCAGCACCATCCACCGAAACGCGCTCTGCGCCATGAAGTTCTGGGTATAGGGCGGTTCCCACTGCCCGACGTAGTCGTCGAGCGGCGGATAGCTGGCGTGCAACACGATGGGTAACCCGGCCGCTTCGACGTCGCGCCAGAACGGGTCGAACTCGGGCAGCGCCGGTGAGCGCCAACCGTGCAGCCCCCGAACCGGTCCCGGTTTGATCAGCGCGACCTTGGCGCCGTTGTCGAGGATGTACTCCAGTTCGCGCTGTGCGCCGTCGACCTCGGAGAGGTTGATGATCGGAGTGGAGAAGATCCGGTCGTCGTAGTTGAAGCTCCAGTGCTCGGCCATCCACTGGTTGAGCGCATGGATGACCGCGAGGCTCAGTTGGGGATCGTCGGCGGTGGCGTGTTCGATCAGGCTGGCCAACGTTGGGTAGTTCAGCGCCTCGACGACGCCCTGCCGGTCGAGTTCGGCGATGCGGTCCACCGGATTACGGGTCGCGGCCGGTGCCTCGATCGCCGGGCCTTGCATTTCGCGCAGTGTCAGCCCGTCGGTGTTCTCACCGGCGAAGAACTTTTCGTGGGCACCGGGCGCGGCCACCCGTTCGAATGTCGGGTTGGGGATGAAGTCGTTGACGCGGTTGTTGATGACGATTCGTGTGTGCCGACCGATCTGGGCGAATTGCACGGCCCGCGAGTACTTGTCGGGTAGATACTTGACCAGCGCGTCGGCGGTCTCGTACATGTGCTGGTCCGCGTCGAAGATCGGCGCATCGGTGAACTGGGTCATGGTCACCTCGTCAGGATCGTCGCGGCGGCGGTTCCGGGTGCGCCGTAAAGCTGCGCGAAGCCGACCTTCGGCTCGCCGGGCACCTGGCGGTCGCCGGCTTCGCCGCGCAATTGGCGGACCAACTCGTGGATCTGACGCAGGCCCGATGCACCGATCGGCTCACCGTTGGCGATCAGCCCGCCGTCGGTGTTGATCGGCAGCGGACCGGTGATCTCGGTGGCCCCGTCGGCCAACAGCTTCTCCTGGTCGCCGTCGGCGCAGAAGCCGCATTCGGCCATGTGGATGATCTCGGCACCGGCGTCGGTGTCCTGCAACTGGACGACGTCGACGTCCTGCGGCGCCACACCGGCCTTTTCGAAGGCGGCTTTTGCTGCGTAGACGGTGGGCGCGACGTCCTCCTCGACGGGGGCGAACGTCGTGTTCACCTCGTACGCACCGTATTTGCGGGTCCGGACCTCGACCGCGCGCAGGTACACGGGTTTGGTGGTGTAGCGCTCGGCGATGTCGGCGCGACACATCACGACCGCGGCCGCTCCCTCGTCGGGTGCGCAGAACATGTACTGGGTGAGCGGATAGTTCAGCATCGTCGAGTTGAGGATCTGGTCTTCGGGGATGGGTTTGCGGCGGAACGCGTTGGGGTTTAGCGCGCCGTTGCGGAAGTTCTTGGCCGCCACCTTGGCCAGCGTTTGCTGGGAAATGCCGTGCTCGTGCAGGTAGCGGTTGGCTTTCATCCCGAAGAACTGGGTGGTGAGGTACTGACCGTTCTCGGCGTACCAGCGCGGCATGCCGACCAGGGCGGGATCTTCGGTGAACGCGCCGCGCGGATGTTTGTCCAGCCCGATCGCGATGCCGATGTCGTAGTCGCCCAACCGGATTCCGTCGGCGCACACCTTGGCTGCGCTGGCCGCCGTCGCGCAGGCGTTGAACACGTTGGTGAACGGGATTCCCGACAGCCCCACCATGCCGACGATCGCGTCGGGGTTGGCCACGGTCCAGCTGCCTCCGGTGGCGAACTGCACGTCCTTCCACTCGACACCGGCGTCGGCGACGGCGGCGAAAATCGCGTCAACCCCCATCTCCATCGCGGATTTGCCCTCGAAACGCCCGAAGGGATGCAGTCCGACACCGATGATCGCCACGTCGTGCATGCCTGATCCTCTCTGGTCAACGCCGATCCGACGTGTAACTGTAACTCTTACAGTATCGTAATCGGCGTGGCGCCGGTCATCGAGAACAAGCCGACCTTCTGCCGGATCTGCGAGCCGTTGTGCGGAATGATCGCGACGGTCGAGGACGGTCGCCTGGTGGCGCTGCGACCGGACAAGGAACATCCGCTGTCGGCCGGCTTCGCGTGCCAGAAGGGCATCGCGTTCACCGAGGTCGTCAACGATCCGGACCGGGTGACGCGGCCGCTGCGTCGCGGGCCGTCCGGCTTCGAAGAGGTGACGTGGGATGAGGCGATGGCCGACATCGCCGACCGCCTGTCGCGAATCGTGCGTCGCCGCGGCTCCGGCGCGGTGGGCTGGTACATGGGCAATCCGGGGGCCTTCAGCTACGCGCACACTTTCGCGGCGTTGTTGTTCATGAAGGGTCTCGGCCGCCACGGGCACTACTTCACCGCGTCCTCACAAGACACCAACAGCAGGCTCATCGCGAGCCAGTTGCTCTACGGGGTTCCCACGTCGGTGCCGATTCCAGATCTGACGCGAACCGACCTGCTGGTGATGATGGGCGCGAATCCGGTTGTGTCACACGGCAGCTTCCTGACCGCGCCGCGGATCAAGGACCGCATGCACGACATCGTCAAGCGTGGTGGACGCGTGGTGATCGTCGACCCGCGGCGCAGCGAGACCGCCGTGGCGTTCGAGTGGCTCGGTATCGCGCCGGACACCGACTCGCTGCTGCTGCTCTCGTTGCTGCACGTGATGTTCGCCGACGGCCTGGTCGACGTGGCCGCGGTGAAACGCAAGGCCGACGGCGTGGACTGGCTGCGCGACCTGTGCAGGCCCTTCACCCCGGAGTCGACGTCAGCGCGAACCGGGATCGACGCGGACAGCGTGCGGGGCTTGGCGCGTGACCTGGTGAGCACACCGCGCGCGGCTATCTACGGCAGGCTCGGCACCTGTGTCGGCAGCCATGGCACGCTGACCACGTACCTGATCGACGCGGTGAACCTGGTGGCGGGCAATCTCGACGTGCCCGGCGGTTCGGTGTTCAGCTCTATGCACACCGTCGGCCAGAAGTGGCAGAACGTGGCGATGGGTGCCGTGATGCGCCGGTCCTACCGGCGGAAGCGCTCGCGGGTCGGCGCGATCCCGAGCGCGATCGGTTCGGAGCCTGCGGCGCTGATGGCCAAGGAGATCACAACACCGGGCGAGCGCCAGATCCGGGCGATGTTCGTTTCGGCAGGCAATCCTGTGCTGTCGGTGCCCAACGGTGAGGAACTCGAGGCGGCGTTCGGTGAGCTGGAGCTGTCGGTCGCGCTCGACTTCTACGTCACCGAGACGAGCGCGCAGTGCGACTATATCCTGCCGGTGACGACAATGTACGAGCGCGACGACTTCCCGTATACGTTCCAAGGGTTTCAGGCCACGCCGTTTCGCCAAGCGACCGAGGCCGTGCTGGCCCCGGTGGGCGACGCCCGCGGAGAGTGGGACATCGTCGAGGAGCTGGCTCGACGGCTGGCCCGTCGAGTGCCTGCGTTCGCGGTATTCTCCGGAATGCGAAAGCTCGTGCAGTTTCTAGGATCCGAGGCATCGCCGCGGGCCATGATCGACGCCCTGATCCGGATGTCGGAGGGCGGCGACAGGTTCGGTCTGCGCCGCGGCGGGCTGACGCTGCGACGGCTGACCGAGCAGCATCCGCACGGCGTTGTGGTCGCACCGCACATCCGCACGGGCGTGTTGCGCGAGGCGGTCGGTTATCTGTCGCGCCGGGTTCGGCTGGCGCATCAGGGGATTGCCACCGAGACCGACAAGTTGTCGCGGCGGGCGCTGCCCGACGGCTACCCGCTGCGGATGATCGGGTTGCGCGAGCCGCGCTCGGAGAACTCGTGGATGCACAACTCGCCGTTGTTGATGCGGGGTGACCGTCGCCAGCATGCGCTGATGCATGTCGACGACGCGGCCGAGCAGCACATCGTCGACGGCGACGACGTGCGGATCGCCTCACCGTACGGCGCGATCACCGTGCCGGTGTTGACGACGAAGGACCTCCTGCCCGGGGTCGTCGCGGTGCCACACGGCTGGGGGCACAAGGGAACCGGGAGCTGGCGGCTGGCCAACCGGGCCGGCGGCGCGAACGTCAACCAGCTGACATCCAGCGACCCGGCCGACGTCGAGGCGCTGTCCGGGATGGCGTGGCTGACGGGCGTGCCCATACGGGTCGAGCGGGTTCCGTAACTCCGCGAGCGTGCGTCTGCTGCCGACAGGCCACATCCTCGCCATTTCGCGCACGCTCACGGGGCGCCCGGCGTGCGCAAAGTGCTGTTGTGGCGCGGTGTTTCGTGTGCAGACACGCGCGCTCGCGCAACTAGGGGAGGTCAGGCGATCGCGCCCTTTTCCTTCAGCGCCTCGATGCGGTCCCAGTCCATGCCGATATCCATCAGCACCAGCTCGGTGTGCTCGCTGGCCTGCGGTGCGCGCGTCGTCTCCAGCGGCTCGTGGTTGAACTGCACCGGGCCGCGAACGACCTTGAAGGGCTCGCCCCCGTCGGCCGCCTCGACCTCGACGACCATGTCGTTGGCGAGCGCCTGCTCGTCGGTGGTCAGATCGAGGAAGCTCTGGAACGGCGCCCACTGGCCCTTCATGGTCTTCAGCCGTTGACGCCAGTACTCGAAAGGCTTGCTGCGGATCTTCTCGCGAATCAATTCGACTGCCGCGGCAGCGTTCTCGATCAGCGGCATCACGTCGCCGAAACGCGGATCGTCGGCGAGTTCTGGCAGTTCTAGATGCTCGAACGCGTCGCGGATGTAACCGGTCGGGCTGACGATGCACAAGTTGATCGTGCCGCCGTCGGAGGTCAGATAGTTTGCCATGAACGGATTCACGCTCGGGCCCGCGGCATCCGGCATCAGCGAGCGCATGGTCTCGCCGGTCTCCATGCCCTGTGTCACGCTGGCCCCGCCGGCCCACCATGCCGTGCTCAGCAGCGAGACGTCGAGTTCGACCGCCTCACCGGTACGCATCCGGTGAAAAAGTGCGGCCGAGATACCACCCGCGATGTTCATCCCGCCGATCGAGTCGCCGAACGCCGGGATGCCCTGTGACAGCGCCCCGCCGATTTCCTCGGGGGTCAAGGCGTGCCCGACCCCGCTGCGGGTCCAGAAGGCGGTGCCGTCGAATCCGCCGGTGTCGCGCTCGGGCCCCTTGTCGCCGTATGCGCTGCCGCGCGCGTAGATGATGTCGGGGTTCGCGGCGCGAATGTGCTCGACGTCGAACTTGTTCTTCTGTCGTTGCGCGGGAAGGTAATTGGTGAGGAAGACATCCGAGGTCTTGGCGATCTCGTAGAGCACCTCCTGACCCTCGGGTGTCGACACGTCGATGCCGACACTGCGCTTACCGCGGTTGGGGTGTTCGATCAGTGGATGGCGGTTGGGGTCGAGTTGGAATCCGCCCATGTTGATGAACCCCCGTTGGGTGTCGCCGCGCACTGGGTGTTCGACCTTGATGACGTCGGCGCCCCAGTCGGCGAGGATCGCTCCCGCTGCCGGAACGAAGGTGAACTGTGCGACCTCGAGGACGCGCACGCCCTCCATGACCTTGACCAAAATCGGCTCCTCATACCCGGCGCTCCGGCTGTTGTATAAACTTACTGTAAGCATTACAGTTAGTCGTCCCGCTATGAGAGTCTACGAGGTAGCCGCTTGAGCTCCGCCAGGAATCCAGAGGAACCGACCGAGACCAGCATCGACGTCGGCCAGCGAGCCGCGGGACGCGCCGAATCGCGGATGCTCATCGACGGGGAGCTCGTGTCGTCGGCCTCCGGCGCGCAATTCGACAACCTGAGCCCGGCCACCGGCCGACTGTTGGGCAGCACGGCCGCCGCTGAGGCCGAGGATATGGATCGCGCGATCGCCGCCGCCCGTCGCGCTTTCGACGAGACCGACTGGGCCACCAATCGACACCTGCGCGCGCGCTGCCTGGATCAGCTGCAGTTCGCGATCGAGGCCGAGCAGGAGGAGCTGCGTGAAGAGCTGATCGCCGAGGTCGGCGCTCCGGTGATGACAACCCGGTCCGCACAACTGGATTGGCCGTTGGCAGACGGCCTGCGGTACCCCGCCCGGCTGATGCTCGATTTCGGATGGGAGCGAACGCTCGACGGAGGCGGGCTGTTCGGCGAGCGCAACGTGCGCACGGTGATCAAGGAGCCGGTCGGCGTCGTCGCCGCGATCACCCCGTCCAACTTCCCGATCGAGGTGATCCTCAACAAGCTCGGGCCCGCGCTCGCGACCGGAAACACTCTGGTGCTCAAGCCGGATCCGAACACGCCGTGGAACGCCACTCGGCTCGGCCGGCTCATCGCCGAGCACACCGACATCCCTCCCGGCGTCGTCAACGTGGTGCCCACACCGTCCAACGACGTCGCCGGGCTGCTCGGCACCGACCCCCGCGTCGACATGGTCTCGTTCACCGGCTCGACAGACGTCGGCAAGCGGTTGATGCGGCAGGGCGCCGACACGATGAAGCGGATGTTTCTGGAACTGGGCGGCAAGTCAGTGTCGATCGTGCTCGACGACGCCCCGCCCGCGGCGATCGTCGGGTCGGCGGTGGGAGTGTGCGTGCACGCGGGTCAGGCCTGTGCGGCCACGACGCGCATGCTGGTGCACCGGTCGCGCTACGACGAGGCCGTCGCCACGGTCACCGCCGCCTATCAGGGTGTGCCGGTCGGCGATCCGGTCCAGCCCGACACGTTGGTGGGGCCGGTGATCAGCGCCGCGCAGAAGAAGCGGGTCCTCGACGCGATCGAGCAGGCCCGCGCGGACGGTGCCGAGATCGCCGCGGGCGGCGGGCCCGTCGCAAACCTTCCCGACCATCTGGCGGACGGGCATTACGTGGCGCCGACGGTGATCGTCGGCGTCGGCAACGATGCGGCGATCGCGCAGCAGGAAGTATTCGGCCCGGTGCTGGTGGTGATGTCGTTCGATGACGACGACGAGGCGGTGCGGATCGCCAACGACAGCGCATACGGATTGGCGGGTGCGGTTTCGTCGCGCTCACTGGAGCGCGGGATGGGGATCGCCCGTCGCATCCGCACCGGTTCGTTCGGCGTGAACGGGGGCATGTTCTACGGGGCCGATGCGCCGTTCGGCGGATTCAAAAGCAGCGGTGTCGGAAGACAGTGCGGCGTCGAAGGTTTCGAACAGTACCTCGAGTCGAAAACGGTGGCCTACCGCGCACCGAAGAACAGCGCTACGCCGCCGCGATGATCGCTTCGGCGTGGTCGAGGATGCTGTCGAGGATGTAGCCGAAGTCGATGTCGTCGGCGAACCCGATGTAGCGGCCGCCGTCGTCGCGCTGAGAGGGGAAGCCCTCGGTACGCTCCTGGAGTCGCTCGAGAACCACCGAACCCCGGATGTGCACCGAAATCGCGCCATACGTCTCGGCGGCCTGGTCGACCGTGAGCCCCGCTTCGACCAGCGCCCCGATCGGCTGCCCCAGTTTCTGCAGCGCACCGTGCATCGCACGGTGTCCGAACTGCCCGCGGATCAGCACCAGATCGCAGAGGATGGGGTCCGCACGGAACCGCTTACGCATGGTCAAGGCGTGGTCGCGCAACGACTCTCGCCAATTCGACGCCGAGATGGTCGGTACCGTGAACTCGAACCGCTCCAGCGCCCGGTCGGTCATCGCGTCGAGAAGATCGTCCTTGCGGCGGAAGTACCAGTAGATGCTGGTGACGCCGACGCCGAGGTGTTTGGCGAGTTGCGGCATGCTCAGGTTCTCGATCGACACCTCCTGCGCGACCTGCAGTGCGCCCTCGAGGATCTCTTCGGCATTGATGGAGCCGCGGTCACGGCGCCGGCGGGTACGGCCGCCCGCGGCTTTGGCCATGGATCAACCGGCCGGATCGAACGTCACGGGCAACGCCGTGGGTGAGCGGAAGGGTTGGCCGGCGATGTGGGGGTTGTCGTCGGTGACGAGTTCGATGTTGGTCAGCCGGTCCAGTAGGGATTCCATCGCGACCCGGGTCTCCATGCGCGCTAGATGCAGTCCCATACAGGTGTGCTCGCCCGCCGCGAAGGAGATGTGCGGTGTGCGCTTGCGGAAGATGTCGAACTCCTCGGAGCGTTCCCACCGGTTTTCGTCGCGGTTGGCCGATCCGATGCATACGTCGATCACCGAACCCTCGGGGATGGTGACACCTCCGAGCTCGGTTTCCTCGGTCGCGTAGCGCTGCACGGTGGTCAACGGCGTCTCAAACCGTAGGCCTTCTTCGATGGCCGGCGAGATGAGCTCCCGGTCGGCCTGTACCGCTGCGAACTGCTCAGGGTGGGTGAGCAACAGGTACAGCAGGTTTCCCGACGACCGGTACGTTGTCTCCAGCCCCGCGGGCAGCAGCAGCCGCAGGAACGAGTAGATGGACTCGTCGCTGAGTTTCTCGCCGTCGATCTCGGCGGTGACCAGATCGCCGATGATGTCCTCGGTCGGCTTGGACCTGCGCTTGTCGATCTGCGCCAGGAAGTAATCCTTCAGCGCGGCGGACGCCTCGAATGCGCGCTTGTACCGGACGTGGTAGCTGATCAATTCGACGGCCCGCTTACGGAACCACGGCAGGTCCTCCTCGGGCAGGCCAAGCAGCTTGGAGATGACGCGGGTCGGGAACTCGAATGTGAATTCCCGAACCAGGTCTGCGCTCCTGTTGTCGATGAACTCATCGATCAGCGCGGTGACCACCGGGCGCACGACCTCGGGTTCCCAGCGCGCCAACGACTTCGACTTAAACGCCGAGGACACCAGGTTGCGGTGGTCCCAGTGTTTCTTACCCTCCATCGCCAGGATGGTCGGCCCGATGAACAGGCCGATGGTGTTGTCGTAGATGTGTGAGTTGAACACCTTGCCGTCGCGGAAGACCCGGTTGACTGCATCGAAAGACACGGCCGCATAGAGGTTTTCCGGCATCGCCTCCGGCGCCTGGGACCAGTCCATGACGCTGCCGCGAAAGACACCGCTGGTTTCCCGCCGCTTCTGCGCGAACATCGGGTAGGGGTCTCGCAGCAGGTCGAAGGTTTCGTCGACCGTGGCGTCCTGTACGGGGCTATCCACGATTGATCTCCCTCGTCTGGTCCGGACAGGTAACGAGCATGGGTACTGTAAAGCTTACAGTATAGGGCTACGTGACGATAGGTGCTGGCTGGGGAAGTTGCACCGGTGCGCCCGCGAGCATCGAGTTGACGAAGCCGGCATCGACCTGGAGGTCTTGGCCGGTGATCCACCGCGCCTCCGGGGACCCGAGGAACGAGATCACCGGGACGATGTCGTCGACCGAGGCGTGCCGCCCGACGGTGGCCTTGCACATGTCCAAGACCTCCTTGCCCATGGTCTGCTCGAAGTCGGTGAGGATCGGCGTCTCGACCGGTCCGGGGCTGACCGTGTTGATCCGCACGCCGTAGGTGGTCCACGCCGGACCCGCGAGCCGTTTGGCGTACAGGATCACCGCCTGCTTGGAGGTGCTGTACACGGGATAGTCCGGATCCTGCTCGGCCTGCCAGCGCTCGACGGCGTCGGCGTCGGTGAGTTCGAGGAGTCCGGTCAGGGTGTCGATGCGCTGGTCCCATCCGAGCGCGGCGGTGGAGGCGACCGCGACGATCGATCCGCCTCGGCGCATTCGGGGGAGCATGCCCTCGACGACCAGTCGCATGCCGAGGTAATTGACCTTGAGCACATCGGCGGGCGGCGCCGTACCGGGGACGCCGGCGACGTGCGCCACCATGTCCCAGTCCGACCCGATCGAGTCGAGCAGGCCGCGAATGGCGGCCGGATCGCGCAGATCGCAACGCGCGGATTCGGAGGCCGGCGTTCGGTGGTCGCGGACATCGACTGCGAGGACGTGATCGCCGCGGTCGTGGAAATGCGTCGCGACCGCCGCCCCGATACCCGACCCCGCACCGATCACGACGACTTTGCGCTTTTCGGTCATCTCGTGCATTCCCTTCGCGGCAGACCGGCGTCGGCGTACCATTCGAACGGCCGACTGTAAGCACGACAGTAAACAATTCGGGTCCCGCAGACAATCTCTTCTGGCGATGGTGGTGTGATGAGCGAGAGCACAATTCAGGTGGGCACCGCCGAGGGCACCGCGCGGTACGCGATGTCAGCCGCGCTCGAGCGCCAACGGAGCGCGTTCCTGTCCGACGGTCCGCCCAGCGCTGCCGAGCGGCGCCATCGCATCGACCGACTGCTGTCGCTTGTGCTGGACAACGCCGACGAGTTCGTCGACGCCATGAACACCGATTACGGAACCCGGCCGAAGGCCGGCTCGCTGTTCACCGAGATCCTCGGCATGATCTCGGTCATCGAGCACACCAGAGCCCATGTGGCGCAGTGGATGCGAGCCACACGGTTGATGCGAGCCGGCCCGTTGTTCGGTCTTCGGGCCGAGGTCGAGCCGTCACCGCTGGGCGTGGTCGGCATCATCGGGCCGTGGAACTTCCCGCTGAACCTGGTGGTGCTGCCCGCTGCAGCGGCTTTCGCGGCGGGTAACCGAGTGATGATCAAGATGTCGGAGATCACGCCGCACACCGCGGCCCTGATGAAGTCGACGGCGCCGAAGTACTTCGATCCCACCGAACTCGATGTGGTGACCGGCGGACCTGATGTCGCAGCCGAGTTCTCGTCACTGCCGTTCGACCACCTGTTCTTCACCGGCTCGCCCTCCGTGGGCGCGCTGGTGCAGCGGGCGGCCGCCGAAAACCTGGTACCCGTGACGCTCGAACTCGGGGGCAAGAACCCGGTCGTCGTCGCGCGGGACGCGGACCTGCGCCGGTCCGCAGCCCGCATCGCGCGTTCACGGATGATCAACGGAGGTCAGGTCTGCGTCTGCCCCGACTATGTCTTCGTGCCCGACGATCGAATCGATGCGTTCGTCGAGATCGTGAAACAGACGTGGCGGCAGATGTTTCCGGCGATCGTCGACAACGACGACTACTGCTCGGCGGTGAACGAGGCGAACTTCCACAGGGTGGTCGGCCTCGTCGACGACGCGCGGGCAAAAGGGGCGCGGGTGGAGGTGGTCGCACCGGACGGCGAGGTTCTGCCCGACCGCGCGGCCCGCAAGATCGCCCCCACCCTCGTGCGCGACATCGACGACCGGATGGCGATCGCCGCCGAAGAGGTCTTCGGCCCGGTGCTCGGGGTGCGGGCCTACCAGCGCCTCGACGAGGCGATCGACTACATCAATCGGCGCCCGTCACCACTGGTCGCGTACTGGTACGGACCTGACAACGGCGAGTTTCGGCGCTTCGTGCGCGACACCCGCAGCGGCGGCGTGGCACGCAACGACTTCGCCGCGCAGATGATTCCGTCGGCGGCACCGTTCGGCGGAGTGGGCCGCAGCGGGATGGGCGCCTACCACGGCAAGGCGGGGTTCGACGCGTTCAGCCACCACCGCACCGTCGTCGGGACCGACCTGCCGTTCACCATCACCGGACGCGCGGCGCCGCCGTTCACCGCGTCGATGCGGGCGACGACCGCGCTCGGGCTGCGTCTGGCGCGCAACCGGACCAGGCGTCGACTCCGGCGCTCACCGTGAAGCGGTCAGCTCGCCTGGCTTGCGTACCACCGCGAGACATCGTCGCCGCGGTTGTAGCGCGTGATCCATTCGTCGGCGAACCCTGGGGTGGGCGCGTGTGCGGGGTCGTGCATGGGGGTCTGGCTCATCAGCACTCGCGATGCGGTCACCAGTTTCTGTTTCCAGGGGACGGTGTGTAGCGCCGGGCGGATGTCTGGAAGACCGGTCAACCTCTGCCCCCGGATGAGCTGACGCACTCTGTAGTACGGCTTGATGGTGTTGGTGTCGATGGCCCGCTCCGCCAGCGGCACATGGTCGTTGATGCCGTTGGTGATCAACGTCGTCACCTGTAGCAGATGCCGGACGATGCGCGGCAGTGCGAACATCCGGTACGCCTTGTCGCCCACTACGGCGTCGTAGACGATCAGCGCGGAACTACGGTGCTCGACTTCTTCCACGAAGTGCCAGAGCAGCAGTGAGGAGACCCGATCGTCGCCCGGGCGGAACAGGGTGTCCTCGTTGTCCAACAGCATCTTGAAGAACGGCGTGAACGTCGCTTCGAGATCGGCGACATAGGCCAGCCGATAGCGCAGCGAGGTTGTGGCGGTGAGTTCGTCGTATGCGGCGATGGCCTCGTCGAGGGTGTGCTGAAGCCCGGGATGGCTTCGGATCAGCGCACGCACATGGTGGCGATGGGCGCTGGCGTGCTGGGCTTCCTGGCGCAGGAACGCATCGGCCTGCGCGGCCACCTCCGCATCGGCGATCGTGGGCATCGCTTCGCGCACAGCGGCAACGAGCATCTTCTCGAAGCAGATGGCCATGATCGACACCATGTTCATATACGTCGAGAAGGCGGGGTTGGCCTGATTCCAGTTGAACGGGATCGGATCGTCGAAGGCGAAGCGGATTCGACGGATCTGCAGATCGGTCATGACGTCACCTCGGTTCGGTGCGGCGCTGGGTCGGGACTTGGAGGTGTGGGTCCGCGCCGCCCTGAGACCGACGCGGTGAGCACCGCCGCCACCGCGAAACACGCTGCGGCGTGCGGGATGCTGCCGTTCGGGGTAAGCGAGGCGGACACGCCGTCGGACCCGCCCAAATGGTCTGGTAAGGCGGCGATCCACAACGCGGCCAGCACCGCCAGATAGCTCGTTCCGAAGATGCGCACGAAGAGGTTCGGTTCAGCGCCACGGGCGCGCACCTGTGGTACAAGCACCCATAGCGCGGGCACCGCGAACAGCACGAGGTACACGATGTAGACGGCCCAGCGCAGGGCGCCGCCGGGATCTCCGCGGTCGGCCAGGGCGATGGGGATGTTGACGACGACCAACGCCAGCGGCATCAGCACCGCGGCCAACAGGGTACGCAGAGCCAAGCCCGTCGTGCCGATCGTGCGCCCCCGGCCGCCGACGGGCGCCAGGACCATCGCGGTGAGCACCGCCGGCCCCACGGTCGCAAAGAGCAGCACACTGGCCATCGGGACCGACGCCAGCATGGGTTGGTTGATGGGGGTGTACTCATTCCATGTCCACCACCGCAGCTGCGGGCCGAGCTGATCGAAAACCTCGTAGAAACAATGGTGGACGAAGCCGACGCAGATCGCGCCGATGACGATCCCGCGCTCGCGGAACACGCCGAGGCTGCGAACGATCTCGTAGGCGAGCATCGCCATCGCCGGGTACAGCGCGACGATGTAGAGCGGCAACCGGTCGTAGAGGAACTGCACGGTGAAGACGTTGTGCGCGAACACCGCTCCGATCGTGTCCGCGACACCGAACGCCGTAGGGAAGTACAGTGGCGGCTCGATTATCAACAAGTACAGAACGGTCGCGAACCAGAGCACAACGTTCACCGGGTCGCCGTCACGCCGCAGCCGGCGCACCGCCCACCACAGCGCCAGCGCGGCACCGACGACGATGAGCAGTTCCAGAACCGGCAACGTCCAGTTGGCCAATCCGAAGGGGTTGCGCAGGTGCAGCACCGGCGCCGCCTGCTCGCAGCTGAATCCCAGCTTGTTCGCCAGTATCTCGATGTCGTCAGTGCATTGCCCGCTCATGCCGCCTCGCTCCGCTTTTGCACCGGCACCGACCGCGGACCCGAGAGTGAGGGCGTGGTCGTCCACACGACGGGTCCGGCCACCTCGAGACGCGGGACGGCGTCGAAGATCTGATTGAGCACCACCTGGGCCTCGAGGCGCGCAAGATGCGCGCCCATGCAGTAATGGGCGCCGTGGCCGAATGTGAGATGGCGGATCGCGCCCCGGTCGATGTCGAACTCGTCGGGATTCTCAAAGTGTTCGGGATCCCGGTTGGCGCCTGCGTAGAACAGCACCACGCGCGCGTGTGCGGGAATGGTCACCCCACCCACCGGGTAGGGAGCCGTGGTGGTCCTCGCGACCCACTGCACGGGGGAGCCCCAGCGCAGCGCCTCCTCGATAGCGGCGGGAATCAGGTCGCGCTGCGCCCGAAGCCGCCCGTACAGGCGGGGGTTGCGGGCCAGTTCCATCAGCAGGATGCCCAGCAGGTTCGTGGTGGTCTCACTACCGGCCACCAACAGGATGATCGCCGCTATCAACGCCTCGAGCATGGACATGTCACCGTCCTCGAGCGCCGCCTTCACCCGGCCCAGCACATCGTCGTCACCGGGAGCGCGGCGGTTCAGCTCCGCAAGGATCAGGCGGCGCACGGCGAGCATGCCGGGCAGCGCGCGTGTGGTCGAGCCGGTGATCCCGGCCAGCGAACGCGCGGCGAACATGGCGGTGAAATCGTCTGAATACCGGGCGAAGTCGCGCCAGCGAGATCGATCGATGCCGAGCAGCATCGCGATCGCCGAGATCGGCAATGGACGGGTCAGGGCAGGCACCACGTCGACCACACCACCGCTCGCGACCGCCCGCACGCCGGGAGCGACGAATTGCTCCAAGGCCGTTTGCAGCCTTCTCACACCGGCCGGCGTGAAAACCGGCGCGGTGACCCTGCGCAGCCGGGTGTGGTCGGGTTCGTCCGTGCTGACGACACCCGGTAACGGGGCAGACCGCAACAGAATTCCGGAGCTCGATGAGAGCACGTCGTGCGCGCGGGCAGCAGTCACGACGTCGTCGTAGCGGGCGAGCATCCAGACGTTGAGGCGCTCGTTGACCACCACCCGGTGCCTTCGCAGCTCGGCCAGCCTGTCGTACGGATCGGCGATCACCGCTGGATCGGTCGGATCGAAGTCGGTGCGCGCGACGGCCGGATCGGCGCTGCGCGTCGGTGTTCGACGCAAATCACGCAACACCCCGCGGGCAATCATCGTGCTGGAATCGCGTAATGCACTGGCCGTCGTGAACAGCGAGTCCATCGCCGCGGTCACGAAAGTACCCGGGAAGGCGCGGCGGGAATCTCACGGCGTTCGAAGTGATAATCGCGCAACGGCGGGCGGTAGGCGAAACGCAGTGATCCGGCGATCGTCTGTGGACGGTGGTACACGGTGTCTCCGTGCGAGTTGACGTAGTAGCTGTGCACATCCGCGTTGCACCGCGTGTAGTAGAGCCGCGGGGCCTTGCCCGCGGCCCGCATCCGCGCCGTCCAGCCCTCGAAGGCGGCTTCGCGGACGGCGACGACGTCGGCGCCCCGGCTGCGGGCGGCCTCGATGACCCGTACGGCGTGCTCGGCCATGGTCTCCACGAAATCAGTCCACCCGACCCCGACGAAAGCGAGCGGACCGACGATCTCCCAGCGGTTGGGGAGCTTCGGGTGGGCGGTACCGCCGTAGCTGCGTAATCCGTTGTCCCGGTAATCATCCGCGAGATCGAAGCCGTCACTGCCGAGCACCGTCCCCCGGCGGTAAGTCTCCGGGTCGGTCCACAGTTCGTATCCCGTGGCGGTGACGATGAGATCGGCAGGACGGTCCATGCCGTCGACGGTGCGAACACCCGTGGCGGTGATGCGCTCGATCGGTGTGGTGATCAACTGCGTGTCGGGGTGATTAAACGCCGGCAGGTAACTGCTCGAGATGATGGGACGCTTCGCGAGAATGCCGTGCGACGGCAGCAACTGTCGCCGGGTCGAGTGATCGTGAACCACCGCACGTAGCAACGCGCGGTACGCGAAGCGCGTCGCGGCGTCGTACGCGTTGAGCAGGCGTGCCAGCGCGTCGTCCGGGACACGTGCCATCAGATGCACGATCGGGATCAGTAGGAACAGATCGAACACGGCCCGGCCGAGGTTGTGCAGGCCTGCCGCGACCCCGGGGACACGAAGGAGTGTCTGCCACACAGGGGCGATCGCGAAGTCCGGTCTGGGCAGGATCCAGTTCGGGGTGCGCTGGTAGACGTCGAGGGTGGCGACGTGGCCCGACAGTGCGGAGACGATCTGTGCGCCACTGGATCCGGTGCCGATCACCGCCACACGCTTGTCCCGCGTGTCGTAGTCGTCGTCCCAGGCGTTGGGGCGAAGCACTTTTCCGGTGAATTCGCCCAGGCCCGGCAGATCGCTTGTCGGACGCGCATTGATGTAGCCGCCGACCGAGCTGATGACGAACCGGGCGGTTACCGGCTCGTGGTCGCGGATGGTCAGGTGCCACAACGCGTTGCCGGCGTCCCAGCGTTGAGTCAGGACCTCGCAGTTCGGGCGAAGGAGGGGATAGAGCCCGCATCGACGGGCAGTGTCGGTGAGGTACCGATAGATTTCCGGTCCCGGCGCAAACAGTCGGCTCCACCGCGGGTTTCGAGCGAACGACAGCTGGTACCACAGGATCGGTATGTCGACCGCCAGTCCCGGGTAGTGGTTGTCGCGCCACGTGCCGCCGAAGTCGTGGCCGCGTTCCAGGATCACCACGTCGGTGATGCCGCGTTGCCGCAACTTGTACGCGGCGGCGATGCCGCCGGGGCCGGCGCCGATGATCGCGACCTCGTACTGCGGGATCTTGTCCACGTCCACAGCCAATACCGGCCCTTCTATCGTCAGCCGTACCGAGACTCTGACGATACAGTCGTAGCAGAAGTGTATCGTCGTTGTAAAGGGCCCGGTCGCGGCGCCGGGGTACATTCGCTGGCATGCGCACGCACGGGTGGTCGGGCGAACCGCCCAAAAGCGACGAAGAGGCGGCGGCGCGGATTCTTGTGGCCACCCACCGGTGCGTGGCCGAGCGCGGCGGGCAGACCACGATCGCTCACGTCGCGACCGAACTCGGGGTCAGCAGAGCGACGGTCTACCGCTATTTCCCAAGCACGACGGCGTTGTTACGGGCGGCGGCGGTCGAGGGGACCCACCGCTTCCTGCAGCGCCTGGCCGAGCGGCTCAGCGGTTTCGACGACGTGGCCGACGCGATCATCGAGGGAGTGGTGCAGACCGTCGCGGCGGTGCCCGACGAGCCGTATCTGCAGGTCCTTCTTGACGAACCGTCGCATAATCTGTTGCGCAGCGTCACATCTGAGGCGGCACGCCAGATCGGTACCTCGGTACTGATCGAGTACACCGCGATCGATTGGACGCGGCTCAGCCCCGCCCCCGGCGCTCTCGACGAACTCGTCGAGTGGGCGCTGCGGATCGTGCAGTCCTTTCTGACCAATCCCGGTGAGCCGCCGCGAACGCCCGATCAACTGCGCGAACATCTGCGACGCTGGCTCCGTCCGGCGATCAGGGAGTGGATGTCGGCCAGCGCAGAATCCACGACGCGGGCCTGAGGTGGGTCAGGCCTCGCTGATCGCCTGTTCGCGCGCCCACCGGTAGTCGGCCTTGCCCGCGGGGCTGCGCTCGATCACAGGCCGGAACACGACCGCTTTCGGAAGTTTGTAGCGCGCAATGGAATTCGCGGCATGGTCAATGAGTTCCTGGGCGTCGGCGCTGGCACCCTCGCTGAGCGCGACGACCGCGACCACCTCCTGGCCCCACCGGTCGCTGGGCCGGCCCGCCACCACGACGTCTGCGACCGCGGGATGTGACAGCAGCGCGGTCTCGACCTCTTCGGCGAAGATCTTCTCGCCGCCGGAGTTGATGGTCACCGAATCACGGCCCAGCAACTCGATGGATCCGTCGGCCTGGTGGCGGGCGCGGTCGCCCGGGATCGAGTACCGCACCCCGTCGATGACCGGGAAGGTCTTGGCGGTCTTGTCCGCGTCACCCTTGTAGCCCAGCGGCACGAAGCCCCGCTGCGCCAGCCAGCCGATGCCCTCGTGGCCGGGTTCGAGAATCGCGGTGAAATCCTCTGCGGCGACGAAGGTATCGGGACCCGCGTTGAACTGGCCGGTCGACACCGCACCGGGGGCCGACATGTGGTTCATCTGGATGCCGGTCTCCGAGGACCCCACGCCGTCCATGACGATCAGGCCGGGTTTCACGTCGATGAGCCGTTGCTTGGCGGTCGGGGTGAGCAGCGCTCCGCCGTTGGCCACCACAGCGAGCGACGAGAGGTCGGCCGAACTGCGCTCGATCGCATCGGCGAGCGGACGTGCCACCGCGTCGCCGACCACTTGCACCACGAGCGCCTTTTCCCGCTCGATCGTGCGCACCACCTCGTCGGCGTCGAGGCTGCCGGGGTTGGCCATGAACACGATGGTCTGTCCCGTGGTCATCGCGGTCATCGCAGCCCACTGCGCGGCGCCGTGCATGAGCGGCGGCAGCGTGAGGATCTTGGTGCCCGGGCCTTCGGCGACCCGGCCGGCGATGTCGTCTAGCGAGGTGATCAGCTCGCCGGTGGCCATGTTGCGTCCGCCGAACGAGGTCATGAAGATGTCGTGCTGCCGCCACAGCACGCCCTTCGGCATGCCCGTCGTACCGCCGGTGTAGAGCACGTAGAGGTCGTCGGGGGACGGCTCGATCGGCGGCAGCACCGCGGTGCCGTCGCCGACGATCGATTCGTAGTCGACGGCACCGTCGAGCAGGTCGTTGCCCGAGTCGTCGGCTATCTGGATCAGCACGCGAAGGTCGGGCAGCCCCGGTAGCACCTCGGCGACACGGGGTGCAAACGTCGCGTGATACAGCAGCGCACCGGCCCCGGAATCGTTGAGCAGATACTGCAATTCGTTCTTGACGTAGCGGTAGTTGACGTTGAACGGTGCGACCCGGGCCCGCCACGAGCCGAGCATGCCTTCGATGTACTCCGGGCCGTTGTAGGCGTAGATGCCCAGCAGGTCCTGGCCCACCTCGTGGCCGGCGAGCTCGGAACGCTCGACATGGCAACCGAGCCCGCGGCTGTGCAGGAACGCGGCCAGGCGGTTGGCCCGCTCGACGACCTGGGCGTAGGTGTATCGGCGATCGCCTTGGACGATGAACTCTCGGTCGCCGATCACGGCGGCGACGGTGTCGGCGGCGGCCGGGACGGTGAACTGTGTGGTCACAGGCATTGTTTCTTTCCGGGGTGCCTTTCAAGGCTGGTGGGCAAGCAGTTTGATCATCAGACCGTTGGCCTCGGATAGTACGTTGCCGTCCGCGTCCGTCATCGCCGCCCTCACGAACAGTTTCCGCCCCTCGACCGAATCGATCCACGCCCGAGCCTCGAGCGGTACCTCGATCGGCGTCACTCGCCGGTAGTCCACGTGCAGGTACGCGGTGCGGCTGTCTGGGCGGCCGGCCGCCGAGACCACCATGCCGAAGTGCCAGTCGTAGAACAGCGGGATCACCCCGCCGTGCACGGCGTCGTTGCCTCCGACGTGGAAGCGGCTGAAATGCCCGCGCATCGTGACCTCGTCCGGCCCGGACGTCACGACCTGCCACGGCGGCATCAGCGGGTGTCCGTTGCCGGGCAGATTGGCAGCCCGGCCGGCGGGGGCGACGCCCGCGGGAGCCTTATGTGCTTCCAGACGTTCGCACATGTCCTCGAGCAGTGCGGCCGAGTCGTTCCACAGCACGGCGTCCGGATCGGTGGAGACCGTGATGTTCTGCAGTCTCCGCAGCGCGGAGATGAACCGACCCATCTCCGGAGAACCCAGAGTCGGTTTGACCCTGGCGAATTCGCGGATGTGGTCCTCGGTGTCGGTCACTGCGCGGCTACCGCGGGCTTCATACCGTTGCGGGGACGTCGTAAAACTGTGTCGCCCACTTCCGCAGCGCCATATACGGTTTCGCGTCCGTGCGGGACAACGCGGGGTTCTCGATGTATTCCTGGTAGCGCCAGATGTTGAGGTCGTCCCACACCGTACCCATGAATTGGCGCTCGACCTTGCGGCGCACCTCCTCGGGCGGGACGTCGGAGGTGTCACCGGGCAGGCGCGGCCACCAGATCGAATAGAACATGTCCGAGTAGCCGTCCTCGACCGGAGTGCACGCGAAGATCAGCCGGTGGTTCGACGAGCCCTCGAACGCGCTGATCGCGAACCCGAGACCGGACAGGTGGCTGTGGATGTAGAGCGCCATCTTGTCCGGATCGTCGCTGGAGGCGTCGGGCCACCCGGTCAGGAACCGCCACTCCTCATCGACTATCTCCCAGTTGAGGCACTTCGGGGTGACGGTCGCGTGATGCACGTAGTGGAAGTGCGCGCTGTCGGGGCCGTTCTCCGCGACGATCTGCGGATGCACCGGCTCGCGTTCTGCGCGGCTCGAAAACTCTGGGTACGGGCGATAATACGCGTCTTCTGCGGTCGGGAACTGCGGAAATTTGTGGAACAAGTCCGGCAGTTCCCACCGCGGCGGCTCGCCTTCGGGGTGATGCCAGGCGAACACGCAGCCGTACTGCTCGCGCACCGGGAAGACGCGAAGACGCAGCGCCTTGTTGGGCCGGTCGGGCTGGTAGGGGATGTAGCGGTTGGTGCCGTCCGGGCCCCACCGCCAACCGTGGAAGGGGCATTCGACGCAATCGCCGACGACCTTGCCGCCGTGGCCGATATGCGCGCCGAGATGCCGACAGTGCGCAGAAAGCATGTGCAGCTCGCCGGCCTCGTCGCGGTAGGCGACCAGGTCTTCGCCGAAGTACCGCAGCGGCCGCGTCTCGCCCGCGGGGAATTCCGCGGACCAGCCGATCATGAACCAACCGGTGACCTTCCAGGTGAACGGTACTTTCATGCCGCGCCGCCTCCCATATCCGCGTAGTAATGGAAGAGCTTACAGTAGTGGTTTCAGGAACAGCGACGATCCGGTCGTGTTCACCGAAATCCGCCTGCGGTCCGGCGCAATACTGTAATAGTTACAGTATCTCCACTTCCTGGACGTGAGGGCCCACCTGTGACGACATCCGATTCCACCCGCTTCGACGCGATCATCGTCGGGGCCGGGTTCTCCGGGCTGTACGCGCTGCATCGACTGCGTGAGCAGGGGCTGCGCACCATCGTCCTGGAGAAGGCCGAGAACGTCGGGGGCACATGGCTGTTCAACCGGTATCCCGGTGCCCGCTGTGACATCGAGAGCATCGAGTACTCCTACAGCTTCTCCGAGGAGATCGAGCAGGAGTGGGTGTGGACCGAGACGATGCCGCGCCAGCCCGAGATCGAGGCGTACCTGAACTTCGTTGCCGACCGACTCGATCTCCGCCGCGACATCCGGTTCCACACCGAGGTCACCGCGATGACCTTCGACGAGACCGCCTCCGAGTGGGAGGTGCGGGCCGCGGACGGGAAGGTGTTCGTCGCACCGTTCGTCGTGGCGGCGACGGGGATCCTGTCGGTCCCGAAGGAGCCGGAGATCCCCGGCATGGGTGCCTTCGAGGGTGTCTCGCTGTTCACCAGTCGGTGGCCGCAGCACGACGTGGACTTGGCTGGCAAGCGGGTCGGCGTGATCGGGACGGGTTCGACTGGCGTACAACTGATCCCGGTCGTGGCTCAACAGGCCGGCCACCTCACCGTCTTTCAGCGCTCGCCGGCCTATACGCTGCCGTGGGAGGTTCGCCCCTTCGACGACGGCGAACTCGACGAGTTGAAGGCGAACTACGCCCAGATCCGCGCCGCGCAACGCGAACACGCGGTGGGCGCGGCCCGGCTGAGCGCGTTCTCGGTGATGTTCGAGATGATGACCAAACCGCCGCTGAAGTCGGCTTCTCGCGAGGAGCAACTGCGCGCCGTCGAGGAGGGCGGCATCATCGGCGCGCTCAGCTGGGGCGACGTGTTCTTCGACATCGAGGCCAACCAGATGGCGGCCAAACTCTACGGCGAGGCGGTGGCGCGCATCGTCAAGAACCCCGAGACCGCGGCGGCGCTGACCCCGACGCACCCGTTCGGATGTAAGCGTCCGATCATCGACCAGGGTTACTACGAGACATTCAACCGCGCCAACGTGACGCTGGTTGACCTGCGCAAGGGTCCGATCGTGGAGGTCACCTCGACGGGCATCCGCACGGAACAGGGCGACCACGAGCTCGACGTGATCATCTACGCCACCGGCTTCGACGCGATGACCGGGGCGATGACGAGGATCGCGGTGACCGGGCGCGACGAGCTGTCCCTGGGCGACTTTTGGACGACCGAGGGGCCGTACGCATACCTGGGGATCGCGGTGGCGGGCTTCCCGAACCTGTTCATCATCCAGGCGCCCGGAAGCCCGGCCCCGGCAAGCAATTTCGTGACCGCGCTCGAACAGCACGTCGAGTGGATCGGCGACTGCATCGGGTACCTGAAGGACAAGGGGTATCGCAGCATCGAAGCGTTGCCCGACGCGCAACGCGAGTGGATCGAACACGCGACGTCGTTGGTGGCGCCGACGGTGCTCGACCATCCGTCGTGCAACTCCTGGTACAACGGCGGCAACGTACCGGGCAAGAAGCGGATGTACATGGGCTACACCGCGGGCATTCCCGAGTACCGGCGCCGCTGCGACGAGGTCGCCGACGCCGGCTACGCCGGGTTCAAGCTGGCATGAGACCCGCCGAACGCGCGTACCGCGTCGGGCGCGACTTCGCGGGCGTGGTGCCCAGAGCACACGCCGCGGTGGCCGGACCCGGCGACTGGAAGCCGCTGTCGCGCAGCGGTGCCCGCCAACTCGGTGAGGTCGTGCTCGACGAACTGGCGCTGACGGGAATGACGCTGACCGCACCTCCACCGCGGCTGGAGCGCACGGTCGAGTCCTGCGCCGCCGCCGCTGAGGAGCTAGAGGGCTTGGGCATGGGGGGTGTGCACGTCGAGCCGGATGCGCTGCGGCCCAGAATGATCCGGCACCGCCGGTTCGGCCGATCCCGATACGAACAATTGAGCTTCGAGCACGACCCCCACCTGCCGTCGTCGCTGCAGGGATTCGGCGGTCCCGCCACGGCGGTGGTCCATCTGTGCCGAAGCGGTGACGAGGCGCGGCCGTGGCTGGTGTGGGTGCACGGCGCCGGTCAGGGGCTGCCGATCGACCTGGTGTTCTCGCGGGCGCGGCGGCTGCAGGAACAGCTCGGGTACAACATTGCGCTGCCGGTGCAACCCGGATGCGGGGTGCGGCGCGACCGGTGGCCGACATATCCGAACATGGATCCGCTGAACAACCTGGCGGGCATGATCCGGGTGGTGTCCGAGGTGCGGGCGGTGCTCCGTTGGCTTCGGCCGCAGGCGAGTGCGATTGCCGTATCAGGGGTTTCGATGGGCAGCCCCGTGGCCGGCCTGGTCTCGCACCTCGAAGACGTCGACGCCGTCGCGGTCTACACGCCGATCTTCGGGCTCAACGCGATGATCGCCGCACACCTGGGGCGGTGGGGACCGTCGGTGCACGACACGGTCGACCTGTTGCGGTCAGAGCCCGTCGAACGCGTGATGTCGGTCGTGGACTACCAGTCCGTCGAGCCCACGGCTCCGCCCGAGCGTCGGCTCATCGTCGGGGCGTGGCACGACCAGATGGCGCGACGCGAGCCGGCCGAGCGACTGCACGAGCGGTGGGGCGGCGAACTGTACTGGCACCGCGGCAGCCACGTCGGCCACCTGTTCGCGGGCGGTGTGCAGCGGGCGTCGGAACGCTTCCTCAGGGCGGTCAGCGGGAGCGGGGCGCGATGACGGCGAGTACGGCCGCCGCGGTGCCCGGCGGAATCGACGAGATCGACGCCGCGTGGTTGACCGAGGCGCTTCGCACCGACGCGGGGCTGGACGGCGCGACGGTCGACGACGTCCGCGCCGAGCAGATCGCGATGGACAGCGGTTTCTCGTCGCTGCTGTACCGGCTGCACCTGACCGGCGCGGCGGTGCCGTCCACGCTGATCGCCAAACTTCCCGCGGTGTCGGAGGCGCGCGGCGCGATGGAGCTGCTGGGCGGCTACCGGCGCGAGGTGTCCTTCTACCGTGACGTCGCCGGGCGGGCGCCGATGGACACACCGCGGGTGTACACCGCCCGGATGGCCGATGACGGGGTCGAATTCGTGCTGTTGCTCGAGGACCTCTCGGAGTGGGACAACGCCGATCACCTGGCGGGGCTGACGATGGACCGGGCCCGCACCTGCATCGGAGAACTGGCCGGCCTGCATGCGTGGTCGGGCGAACCGGCTGTGCTCGAACAGTTTCCGAGCATCGACACCCCGATCGCGAGGGACCTGCTGCTTCCGGCGTTCGGGCCGGGATGGGAGATCTACCGTGCGCAGACCGCGGTGCGAGTCCCGCCCGGGGTGGCGGCGTTCGCGGAACGGTTCGCCGAACGCGCGGTCGCGGCGCTGCCCGTGCTCGCCGAACGGGACATGGTGCTGCACGGCGATATCCGGGCCGACAACCTCTTCTTCTCCGGCGACCGGATGAAGGTGGTCGACTTCCAGTTCACCGCCCGCGGCGCGGGTGCGGCCGACATCGCGTACCTCGTCACTCAGGGCCTGCCGACCGACGTCCGGGAAGGCCACGACGAGGCGCTGCTGCGTGAGTACCTCGACCACGTCGCCGCGCACGGATCTGCATACGACTTCGAGGAGGCGTGGCGGCACTACCGCTTCGCCGCGGTCTATCTGATGGTGCTGCCGGTCATCACGCTCAACGGGTGGGACGCGTTGCCGGAACGGTCCCGGCGACTGTGCCTGACGCTCACCGACCGCGCCGTGGCCGCGATCGATGCCATCGACGCCCTGGAGGTGTTCTCATGAGCCGGTCCGCACGCGAGGTGGTGGAGTTGTACAACCTGGTGGCGTGGAACAAGGCGGACTTTGCACTGGCCGAGGAACTGTTGGGCGAGACGGTGATTCGCCACGAAGTGGGGGAGCCGGCGCATGTCTTGACGCACGAGCAGGCGGTGCGACGGGTGGTCGATATGTGGCAGGTGTCGGAGAGCATCCGCTTCGACCTGAACCTCGTGGTCGCCGGTGACGACGGTGAGCACGTCGCGATCGTCTACCAGTCACCGATCACGATGAAGGACGGGACGCAGACCACGATCGGCAGTATGGAAGTCTTCCGGGTGGTCGACGGCAGAATCGTCGAGGTGTGGAACTGCGGCTACAAGCAAGGAGTGTGGGCGTGACCAAGCAAGTGCTCGACGAGCTGGGCTACTACCTGTTGGCGGGCGCCGGGGGTGAGGGCCCGGCCACGCTGATGGACGAGGCTCGCCGCGGCGAGGAGCTCGGGTTCGGCACCGCGTTCATCTCCGAACGCTGGAACGTCAAGGAAGCGTCGTCGCTGGTGGGTGCGGCGTGTGCGGTGACGTCGCGCATGCAGATCGCCACGGCGGCAACGAATCACAACACACGTCATCCGCTCATCACCGGATCGTGGGCCACGACGATGCACCGCCTCTCGGGCGGCCGCTTCACCTTGGGCATCGGGCGGGGGGTCGCGGCGATGTACGCGGCGTTCGGCATCCCGTCGGTCACGACCGCGCAGATGGAGGATTTCGCCCAGGTCATGCGTCGGCTGTGGAACGGCGAGGTGATCTTCAACCACGACGGACCGATCGGCAAGTATCAGGTGCTGTTCCTCGACCCGGACTTCCGCGAAGACATCCGGCTGGCGATCGTGGCGTTCGGCCCGCAGACGCTGGCGCTGGGCGGACGGGCGTTCGACGACGTCGTCCTGCACACCTACTTCACTCCCGAGACCCTGCAGCGCGCCGTGAAGACGGTCAAGGACGCCGCCGAGAAGGCGGGCCGCGATCCGTCGAGCGTGCGGGTGTGGTCATGCTTTGCCACGGTCGGCGACCATCTGCCCGAAGAGCTGCGGTTGAAGAAGACGGTGGCCCGGCTGGCCACGTACCTGCAGGGCTACGGTGATCTCCTGGTCAGCACCAACGGCTGGGATCCCGCTGTGCTGCAACGCTTCCGCGACGACAAGGTCGTCCAGTCGATCCCCGGCGGTATCGACCACAAGGCGTCGGCCGAGCAGATCGAACACATCGCGACCCTGATCCCCGACGAATGGCTGGAGCCGTCGGCCACCGGATCGGCCCGGCAGTGCGTCGAGCGCATCCGCAAGGAGTTCGACTACGGCGCCGACGCGCTGATCATGCACGGCGCGACGCCCGACGAACTGGAACCGATCATCGCCGCCTACCGCGCCTCTGAGTAACCCCACAGCGCTTCTTGTGGCGAGCGTGCGTGTCTGTACACGCCACGCCGCGAAAAGTGCGCGCGATTTGCACGCTCACCACTGCGCGAGCGTGCGCGTTCGCGGAAAAAAAGGGCGGCGCGTCGTGTGCAGACAGGCTCGCTCGCGCGGACTGGGGTTAGCGCGGACTGGGTTCAGGGCGTGATGACCGTGCGGGCGACCGGTTCGGGGGCAGCCTGGCGGCTGTAGACCGCCCGCTGCAGCCCCCACAGCAGCGCGTTGCGGGTCTCCTCGGGATGGATCAGGTCGTCGAAACCGAGGTGACCCGCCGACCGGAACGACGCCTCGACCTCCATCTGGCGAAGCCGCGCCTCGACATCCTCGGCGGCGTGTGAGGCCTTGCTGAGTGCGGCCGCGCTCATCGCGCCCATCGTGGCGCCCGGGTAGGCGAACGTCGCGCTCTGGTTGTCAAACCCCAACAGCGACATCACCATCGAGCCGAAACCGTACGCCTTGCGCAGTGTGACGTGCAGCTTGATCGTCGTCGCGGCGGTCTGCGCGGCGAACATCCGCGCACCGCTGCGCAGCACACCGGCCTTCTCCGAGCGGCTCCCGGGCAGCATCCCCGGGTTGTCGGCGAGGAACACGATCGGCAGGTGGAACGAGTCGGCGACGGTGATGAAGTGTGCCGCTTTGTCCGCGGCGTCGGCGTCGATGGAACCGGCGATGACCTGCGGTTGGTTGGCCACCACCGCGACGGGGTGGCCGCCGAGATGGGCCAGCGCGCAGATGATCGCCGGCCCGAACTTCGGCTGGACCTCGAACCAGTCGGGGCGGTCGAAGACGACGTCGAGCACGCGCCGCATGTCGTAGACGCGCCGATTGCCGCGGGGCACAAGCTCGAGCAGCTCCGGGGTGTTCCGCGGGGCGGCCGCCTCATCGGCGGGAAGCGAATCCGGATACGACCACGCGCTGGCCGGAAAGTACGACAGGTAGCGGCGGATGTCGTCGAGCACCGCTTCGTCGTCCTCGGCGAGGTTGTGGATCACGCCGCTGGCGAGGGCCACCGTCGGACCGCCGAGGTCCTCCTTCGAGATGTCCTCGCCCGTCGACTCTTTCACCACGGGAGGGCCCGCGGTGAAGATGGCGCCCTGGCGGCTCATGATCGTCCAGTCGCAGACCGGAGCGACCAGCGCGCCGTGCCCGGCCGACGGCCCGAGCAAACCGGCGACCATCGGCACCTTGCCCGAACACTGGGCTTGCGCGAGAAGGTCGGTCGGGGTGCGGCCGTAGTGCTCGCCGCTGGGGCGAAAGCCCGCGCCCTCGAGCAGCATCACCAGCGGCACCTTGTCGCGCACGGCCAGCTCCGCCAATCGGTACCGCTTGGCGTTTCCGCCGGGGCCGATGCTGCCCGCCAGTGTCGTGAAATCCTCGGCGCCGATCATCACCGGCTTGCCGTCGAGATAGCCGGAGCCGGCGACGATGCCGTCGGCGGCGATGTCACCGCCGACCAGGGTGCCGAACTCGCGGAAGGTGCCCTTGTCGAGCAGGTACTCGATGCGCGCGCGGGCGTCGAGCTTGCCTTTGTGGCGGTGCTTGGCGACCCGTTCGGCGCCGCCCATGTCGTAGGCGGTCTGACGTCGCCGCGACAGCTCGTCGAGCGTGGCATGCCAATCCTCGGCCTTGGTCATCACAACTCCTGTCCATGGATAGGCGATCGTCGCACCGGCATGACCTCGTTGACCATACTGAATCGCTTACTGTAGCGTCTACGACCATGCTTAGCGGCGCCGGCCTGAAGGTCGACGGGGCGGTCTCCAGTCGACTCGCCGACGTGGCCGAAACGGCGGGCACGCTGCAGCGGCGCGGGTATGACGGGTGCTGGACGGCCGAGGTCGCCCACGACCCGTTCCTGCCGCTGACGCTCGCCGCCGAGCACACCCAAACCCTCGATCTCGGCACCAGCATCGCCGTGGCGTTCGCCCGAAACCCCATGACCGTGGCCAACATCGGCTGGGATTTGCAGGACTATTCGCGGGGCCGGCTCATCGTGGGGCTGGGTTCACAGATCCGGCCGCACATCGAGAAGCGGTTCAGCATGCCGTGGAGCCAGCCCGTGCGCCGCATGGGCGAATTCGTGCACGCGATGCGCGAAATCTGGACATGCTGGCGCGACGGTTCGCGGCTGCGGTTCGAGGGCGACTTCTACACGCACAAGCTGATGACGCCGATGTTCACTCCCGAACCGCATGACTACGGGTTCCCGAAGGTGTTCATCGCCGCGGTGGGTGAGGCGATGACCGAGATGGCCGGCGAGGTCGCCGACGGCGTTCTGGCCCACGCCTTCACGACCAAACGCTACTTTCAAGAGGTCACCATCCCGGCGCTCGAACGCGGTATGGCCCGATCGGGCAGGCGGCGCAGCGACTTTCAGGTGTCGTGTCCCATTTTCGTAGTGACCGGCGCCGACGAGCGCCAGGTCACCGACGCCGCCGTCGCCACCCGCAAGCAGATCGCCTTCTACGGGTCGACCCCGGCCTATCGCAAAGTGCTTGCGCTGCACGGGTGGTCCGATCTGCACGACGAACTGCACCGGCTCAGCCTCGCCGGCGAGTGGGACGCGATGGGTACGCTGATCGACGACCAGATTCTGGAGGCATTCGCGGTGGTCGCCCCGATCGACAAGCTGGCGGCCAAGATCGCAGACCGGTGCGACGGCGTGATCGACCGGGTGATGATCGGATTTCCGCGCTCGATCGAGGAAACGACGATAGCTGCCGTGCTGGAGGAAGTGCGCGGCAGGTGACGGTTCGGCAGAGGAGTTCTTGTGAGCACACCGATTATGGACGAGGCGGCCAGGGTGTTTGCCACCCCGCAGGCCTACACCGATGAAACCAAACTGCATTCGGCGCTGACGCATCTGCGCGCCAACGCGCCCGTCTCGTGGGTCGACGTGCCGAACTACCGCCCGTTCTGGGCGATCACCAAGCACGCCGACATCATGGACATCGAGCGGGCCAACACGCTGTTCACCAATCATCCGCGGCCGGTATTGGTCACCGAGGAGGGCGACGAGCAGCAGGCGGCGATCGGCGTACGCACCCTGATCCACATGGACGATCCGCAGCATCGCGTGGTGCGTGCCATCGGGGCCGACTGGTTTCGGCCGAAGGCGATGCGCGCGTTGAAGATCCGCGTCGACGAACTCGCCAAGGTGTACGTCGACAAAATGTTGGACATCGGCACCGAGTGCGACTTCGTCCAACAGGTCGCGGTGAACTTCCCGCTCTACGTCATCATGTCGTTGCTGGGCATCCCGGAGTCGGACTTCCCGCTGATGCTCAAGCTCACCCAGGAGTTGTTCGGCAGTGACGACGACGAATTCAAGCGGAGTGCGGACCAGGCCGACCAGATGTCGGCGCTGGTCGAGATGTTCGAGTACTTCACCGCGTTGACCGCCTCGCGCCGCGAGAGCCCGACCGCTGACCTCGCATCAGCGATCGCCAACGCGACCATCAACGGCGAACCGCTGTCGGACATCGACACGATCTCCTACTACGCGATCATCGCCGCAGCGGGGCACGACACCACGAGCGCGACCATCTCCGGCGGGATGCTGGCGCTCATCGAGAGTCCCGAACAACGCCACAAGCTGAGCCGCGACCTCGTCAAGATGCCGCTGGCGGTCGAGGAGATGATCCGCTGGGTGACGCCGGTAAAGGCCTTCATGCGGACGGCCGCCGAGGACACCACCGTGCGGGGCGTTCCGATCGCGGCAGGCGAATCGGTTCTGCTGTCCTATGTCTCAGGCAACCGTGACGAGGACGTGTTCGACGATCCCTTCCGCTTCGACATCGCCCGCGACCCGAACAAGCACGTCGCCTTCGGGTACGGCGTGCACTTCTGCCTGGGGGCGGCGTTGGCACGCATGGAGGTCAACAGCTTCTTCAGCGAGCTGCTGCCCCGCCTGAAGGGTGTCGAGTTGGCGGGCCGCCCCGAGTATGTGGCGACGACCTTCGTCGGCGGGCTCAAACACCTGCCGATCCGGTATTCACTGACGGCCTGAGCGGAAGCCCGGATACTCGCCGAATCGGTTGTTGTCCCGCGCTTGGTTTGACCCACGGTTGCGACCGCGCGAGATATCGTGGCCCCACCCGAGAACCGCTGCGATGTGAGGTGGCCATGTCCCGAGTTGTGCCGTCGACGGCCTTTGCTGCGATTCCGACCGACGATCTGGGCCAAGGTGATCGGATCAACCTCGGCGTGGCCTCGATACTCGGCCATCGGCCCGACGTCGCTGCCGCGCTGGGCTCGCTTCGGGCCGCGCTGCAGTCCAGCGGCACCTTGTCGCCGAGGCTCGTCGAGCTCGTGCGACTGCGCATCGCGTTCCACAACCAGTGCCGCAGTTGCATGTCGGTGCGCTACCAGAGTGCGGTCGATGCCGGGCTCACCGAGGAAGCGGTCTGTTCACTGGAACGTCCCGAGGAGGCCGACGACCTGTCAGACGCCGAGCGCAGCGCGCTGCGGTTCGCCGACTTGTTCGCCACCGACCACCTCGCGATCGACGATGCCGTGTACGACGACCTTCGGCGCCACTTCACCGAAGAGGAACTCGTCGAACTCGGCGTGCATTGTGCGTACGCGGTAGGCATGGGCCGATTGGCCGCGACGTGGGCCGTCACCGACGACGTCCCCAGCGCGTTCCGGAGCGCCAAAACGACTGCGGCACCCTGGATTTCCGAGGGGGTCGTCGCCTCGGGCTAGCCGGCGAGGCCGACGGCCGGGTTAACAGCAGCGCGCACCCGGATTGGCCTCGGCTGCGGCGTGCCGCATCCGCCAGTAGTCCCGTTCGGAGAGCACCGGTTCACCCGGATGGGTCCGCACCCGGTGCTCGACATACCGCCGGTAGTGGGTGTCGCCCATCAGGTCGCCTACGAAGGTGCGCCAGTACGAGCCGATTTTGCGTGCGCTTTTGGTAACGCGTCCCACTGCTTGGCCACCTCCTTCTCCGGCTTGGTCATGAGCAGGTCCGAGGGCGCGAAGATCCGGGACGGCACCGGTTCGTCCTCGGTCGTCGGCGGTGCGGTGCCGCGAAGCGTCCGGATCACCATGATCACCCCGGTGATGAACACGATCAGCACGAGCAGCGCGAACACGATCGACAGTGTGCCCTGGATGAACGTGTTGCGGATGACCGCGTCGAGCTCGCCGGCGTCCTTGGCCGCGCCGAATGCCGTCTCACCGGCGTCCTTCGCGTTGCGGTACTGGAAATGCTGAGTCCAGTAGCCGACCTTCGGATCGCCGGAGAAGATCTTCTGCCACGACGCCGTCATCGTCACGATCAGATCCCACAGCAACGGGATCGCCGGTATCCAAGCCCATTTCAGTAGGCCCTTCTTCACCACCACCACGGTCACGACCGTCAAGGCGATCGCGGCCAGCAACTGGTTGGCGATACCGAACAGCGGGAACAGCGTGTTGATGCCGCCGAGCGGGTCGGTGACGCCCATCAGCAGGATGCTGCCCCAGCCCGCCACCACGAGCAGACTGCAGACCCACGCTCCCACACGCCAACTCGGGTCCTTCAGCTTGCGCAGCGGACCTCCGAGGTTGCTCAGACCGTCGGAGAGCATGAACCGCGCGACCCGGGTGCCCGCGTCCACGGTGGTGAGGATGAACAGCGCTTCGAACATGATCGCGAAGTGATACCAGAACGCCTTGAGGGCGTCACCGCCGAACACTTTGCTCAGCACCTCGGACATGCCGAACGCCAGTGTGGGAGCACCGCCGGTCCTCGACACGATGGACTCTTCACTGACGCTCTCGGCGGCTTGAGTGATCTGCTCGGCGGTGATCGGCGGACTGTCGATCGGCAGGCTGTTGACGTAGGCCGCGGCGGTCTCGGCGGTGGAACCGGTCGAGGCCGCGGGCGCGTTGATCGCGAAGTACAGGTGCTGATTGAGGATGGCCGCGGTGATCAACGCCATGATCGCGACGAACGACTCGGTGATCATGCCGCCGTAGCCGATCAGGCGCATCTGGCCTTCTTTTTCGAGCAGTTTCGGGGTGGTGCCCGACGAGATCAGCGCATGAAAGCCCGACAGCGCACCACACGCGATCGTGATGAACAAGAAGGGGAACAGCGATCCCGCGAACACCGGACCGGTGCCCTCAGCGGCGAACGCCGAGATCGCCGGGGCCTCCATGATTGGGCGGGCGAGCACGATGCCGACTGCCAGCAGGGCGATGGTGCCGACCTTCATGAAGGTCGACAGGTAGTCGCGCGGCGCGAGCAGGAACCACACCGGCAGCACCGACGCGGCGAATCCGTAGATGATGAGGGCCCACGACAGGCTCACCTTCGACAGCGTGAACCATTCCGTGCCCCAGGCGGTTTCGGCGACCCACCCGCCGGAGGCGACCGCGAGCAGCAGCAGCGCGACGCCGATGAGCGACACCTCCGACACCCGGCCCGGCCGCAGGAACCTCAGGTACAGGCCCATGAAGATCGCGATCGGGATCGTCATGGCGATCGAGAAGACGCCCCACGGGCTCTCGGCGAGCGCACCCACGACCACCAGGGCCAGCACCGCCAGCAGGATCACCATGATGACGAGCACGCCGACGATGGCGGCCACACCGCCGATCGTCCCGAGTTCGTCACGGGCCATCTGTCCCAGCGAGCGGCCCCGCCGGCGCGTCGAGATCGCCAACACGAGATAGTCCTGGACGCAGCCCGCGACGACCGCGCCGATGATGATCCAGATGGTTCCCGGCAGGTAACCCATCTGCATAGCCAGGACGGGTCCGACGAGCGGGCCCGCGCCGGCGATCGCGGCGAAGTGGTGTCCGAACAACACCCGCCGGTCGGTGGGCATGTAGTCCGTGCCGTTCTCGAAAAGCTCGGCGGGAGTGGCATGGTCGTCGCGCGGACGCACGATCTTCATCTCGATGAGCCGGGCGTAGAACCGGAAGCCGATCACGTAGGTGCAGATCGCGGCGATGACGAACCACACGGCGTTGACGGTCTCCCCGCGGAAGAACGCGATCACCGCCCACGCGACCGCGCCGAGCAGGGCGATGACGCCGAAGATGATCCGGTGCCGAACCGTGATCGGTGACCGGTCGATGATCGCGACCGGGGGCAGGTCCTTGACGGTGCGGATATAAGTGACGTCGCCTTGGGTTTCCTCTGTGCGCTCTGCGGGGGCGGTCGGAGATGCCATGTGGCGATCCTTTCATCGGCGGCGCCGGCGACGTGTCAAAACCGCGGGCTTCAGCTTCCGCGCTGGTAGAACGCGCGCACCGTGTCGATGGTGTCGGCTTCGACGGGGCTCTTGTCGTCGCGGTAGCGCAGCACCCTGGCGAACCGCAATGCCATCCCGCCGGGGTAGCGCGTCGACGTCTGCACGCCGTCGAACGCGATCTCGACGACCTGCTCGGGTCTGACCCGCACCACACGGCCGGCCGAGCCGGCCATCGAGCCGGAGCCATCGGTCGGCCCGTCGGCCAACTCGAGGAACCGGGTGGTCTGCCATTCGAGCATGGCGTCGGTCATACCCTTGAAAGTCTTTCCGAGCATGACGAATTCGCCCGTCTGCGGATCCCGCGCGCCGAGATGGATGTTGGACAATTTACCCGTGCGACGGCCCGAACCCCACTCGACCGCGAGCACCACCAGGTCGAGGGTGTGCACGGGTTTGACCTTGAGCCAGCCGGCCCCGCGTCGGCCCGCCTCGTACGGCGCGGTCAACGACTTGGCCATCACGCCCTCGTGGCCGGCGGCCAGCGTCACCTCGAGGAACTCGCGCGCCTGTTCAACGTCGTCGGTGACGAGGCGGTCGACGCGGTGCAGCTTCGGGACGAGCGCGTCGAGCACCTCGATGCGCTCGGAGGCCGGTTTGTCGAGAAGGTCGACGCCGTCGACGTGCAGCAGGTCGAACACGAAGACCGACAGAGGCTGGGCCGCCGCGGCGGCGGCGATGTCGGCGGAGCGACCGAATCGCGATGCCGTCACCTGGAAGCGGTGCGGGCGTCCGTCGGGTTTGAGTGCGATCGCCTCGGCATCGGCGATCACGGTCGTGACCGGCAACGCCAGCGCGGCGTCTACGACCTCCGGGAGGCGCGCGGTCACGTCGTCGAGGCTTCGGGTGTATATCGACACCTCATCGCCTCGCCGATGCACCTGTACCCGGGCGCCGTCCAGCTTCGCTTCGAAAACTGCTGTGCCGCCGAGACGTTCGAGTGCCTCGGCCACGCCGGCTGCCGTCTGCGCCAGCATCGGGCCCACCGGACGGCCGACCGTCAGCGTGAAACGCTCTAGCGCGGCTTCACCGATGGTCAGGGCGGCGGCCGCGACGGCGGGCAGGTCGCCGCCAAGCATCGCGGCACGGCGCACCGCGGCGGCCGGGAGGCCGGCGGCCTTGGCGACTGCATCGGCCATCACGCCGACGAGTGCGCCCTGGCGCAGCTCACCGCCCAGCAGCCGACGCAGGAACGTCTGCTCCTCTGCGGTCGCGGCGCCGAACAGTCCGGCAAGCAGCTCGGCGCGCCGTGCCTGCGAGCCCTTGCCCGCGACCTGCCCGATCTCGGTGAACCGCGCGTGGACATCGGACACCGTCAACGATGCGAACTCCGCCGGGGGCGGAAGCGAGCGCAGCGAGGCCCACCCGACACCGATCTGCCGTTGCGGCAGCTCACCGGAGAGCCACGACACCACGACCGCGACCTGGTCGGCGTCGTCCTCGTCGCCGGCGCGGCCCAGCAGGTCGGCGATTCTGGCCGTCTTGGCCAGCCGCGACGAGGACGCACCGACCTCGGCGGACGCCGTCGCGACGTCGAGTAACTGCACGGGTTCAGCCTGTCACGCCGGTCCGACATTGTTGAGCCGCGAAAGGCCATCCGTCGGACGCGTGGGCCCACACGCCAGTAGGGGACGACCGCGATTGCACGCCTATTAGCGGCGTGTCGAGGAACAAACACTGAACGGTCGCTCGCAGCAGAGAACTAGGTGACTTCGAAGTCGACGCTGTGCCAGCCGGTGGCGCCGTCGGGGATCGGTTGGGCGATGGCGGCGGTCTGTGTCGCGCCGGTGTTGTCGGTGGCCCGCACCGTGATGGTGTGCGGTCCGGGCTGAGCGGCCTGCCACGGGAAACTCCACAGCCGCCAGGTCTCGTTGGAGTAGGCGGCGCCGAGTTCGGCCGGTTGCCAATCGCCCTGTCCGGCGGGTCCGTCGACGCGCACCTCGACGTTGCGCACCCCGCGGTTCTGCGCCCACGCCACGCCACCGAATGTCACCGCCCCGCGGGGCACGTCTTGACCACTGCGCGGCACGTCGATCCGCGACTCGGTCTTGATCGGCCCGCGCGGTGACCACCCCAGACGGGTCCAGTAGGCCTGGGCGCGGTCGAACCGCGTCACCTCGAGGTCGACCACCCACTTCGTCGCCGAGACATACCCGTACAACCCGGGAACCACCAGGCGGGCGGGATAGCCGTGCTCGGTCGGCAGCGGTTCGCCGTTCATGCCGACCGCCAGCAGCGAGCCTCGGTCGTCGGTGAGCGCCTCGACCGGAGTGCCTGCGGTGAACCCGTCGATCGACATCGACAGCACCATGTCCGCGTCACGGTGAATCCCGGCTTCGGCCAACAGGTCTGACACGCGGTATCCCGTCCACGTGGCGTTGCCGATCAGGTCACCGCCGACCGGGTTCGATACACACGTGAGCGTCACCACTTTCTCGACCACGTCGAATCGGTCGAGATCGTCGAAGCGCAAAGTGATTTCGCGATCGACCATGCCGTGGATCCGCAGCTGCCAGCTCTCGCGACTCAACTGCGGCACGCTCAGCGCGGTGTCGATCCGGTAGAAGTCAGCGTTGTTGGTGACGAATGACGGCAGCCCAACACCTTTCGGCTGCACCGTCGCGGGGATCGGGGGAGCGGCGACGTCGACCGGCGGCAGCGCGAATGCCGTGCGGTCACCGGAGACCGAGGTCGTGAGGCGCGACAGCACAACGCCACCCACTCCGGTCAGCGCGCCCGCCCCGAGGAAGCCCAGCGTGAGCAACGACAGCCGTCGGCCGGGATCGGGTCCCTCGTCGGTGGCGGCCTGCCCGTCGTCGGTGAACCGCCCCGACGTCAGCAGTCGCAGCACCGCGACGCCGCACGCGGCGCCGACCACCGTGGGCAGGGTGTCCAACAGCGTCGCCCCCGCGCGCGAGAGCACCGCTGCGCACCCGGCGACGCCGGCTGCGACGATCGCGACGCTGCCGATCGGGAAGCGCCGGGTCTCCAGCGCCGCGGTGGCGGCGGCCACGACGGCGATCACCGCGAGCACGAGCATCGACAGGACGAGTTTGTCGGCCATCCCGAAGGTCTGGATCGCCCACTCTTTGACCGGGGCGGGCGTCAGGTCGATCACCGCCGACCCGACGGCGGTACGCGAGTCGGCCCGCGGCCCGACGAAGACCGCCAGCAATTGGGTCACGCCCAGCGCGACGGCGGCCGCTGCGATGCCGCCCATCGCCTTGGTGCTGCGCGACGTCATGCCGCTCAAAGTACTCACGTTGGCGACCCGACGGGCTTACCGAATGGTGACGTCAGCTAGGTTGCTTTACGAATCGAGCTCTTTTTGGAAAGGGGAGACCCAGGTGGAGATTTCTGGCAAGAAGGCCATCGTCGTCGGCGGAGCGTCCGGCTTCGGCAAGGCGACGGCCGAGTTGCTGGCTCAACGCGGCGCGGACGTGGCGATTCTGGACCGCCCGCAGTCGAAGGGCAAGGAAGTTGCCGACGCGATCGGCGCCTCCTTCTTCGAGGTGGACGTCACCGACTTCGAGGGCACCGAGAAGGTGCTGCAGCAGGCGATCGACAAGCTCGGCGCGCTGCACATCATCGTGACGACGGCCGGCGGCGGCGCCGCCGAGCGCACGGTCAAGAAGGACGGTCCGCACAGCCTCGACACGTTCCGTAAGTGCGTGGACCTCAACCTCATCGGCACGTTCAACATCAGCAGGCTGGCCGGCTGGCAGATGAGCCAGCAGGACCTCGTCGACGACGAGCAGGAAGAGCGCGGCGTCATCATCAACACCGCCTCGATCGCGGCGTTCGAGGGCCAGATCGGGCAGGTCGCCTACACCGCGTCCAAGGCCGCAATCGCCGGGATGTGCCTGACGATGGCCCGCGACATGGGCAGCCTGGGCATCCGGGCGCTGGCAATCGCGCCGAGTCTGTTCGCCACGGGGCTGACCGAGGGCATTCCCGACGAGTTCGCCAAGGCACTGACCAAGGACGCGGCGTTCCCGAAGCGGCTCGGCAAGCCCGAGGAGTACGCCAAGCTGGTGGCCGCGATCGTCGAGAACCCGATGCTCAACGGCCAGTGCCTGCGCCTGGATGCGGGCCAGCGCTTCGCCCCCAAGTAGAAGCGGGATTTCGGTGTAGTTGGTTGCGCTCACCGCCACCAACTACACCGAAATCGCTGATAGGGTGAGGCGGCCGACTCCCGTGCGGCTTCCGCGACCGACCTGACACGATGGCTGCATGCCCGACGACGCGCATCAACTTCCGACACTGAGCCACGACGACCAGGCCGCACTCCAGCAGTGGGTGCGCGCGCAGGGTCTGGGGACGACGGTCAGCGACGTCGAACCGCTGACCGGCGGGACGCAGAACATCGTGGTGCGCTTGCTGATCGACGACCGGCCCATGGTGCTTCGTCGACCGCCGGCACATCCGCGGCCGACGAGCGACAAGACGATGCTGCGCGAGATCGCGGCGTTGCGGACGCTGGCGGGGACACCGGTGCCGCATCCCGGATTCATCGCCGGCTGTGAGGATCTCAGCGTCCTCGGCGTGGTCTTCTACCTGATGGAAGTGGTCGACGGCTTCAACCCCGGCGATGACATGTCGGAGGCCTACGTGCGCGATCCGGCTATGCGCCATCAAGTGGGGTTGTCGTATGCGGCGAGCCTGGCCGCGCTCGGGCAGGTCGAGTGGGAGGGCAGCCCGCTCGCCGAGCTTAAACGGCCGGGATCCTTTCTGGAGCGCCAGGTTCCGCAGTTCCTCCGTTTGCTCGAGAGCTACCGCCACGACCGATACGACCCCGAGTCGCTTGCCGTGACCGAACTCGCCGAGTGGCTGGCGTCGAACCTGCCGCCGGAGGGTCGGCCGGGTGTCCTGCACGGTGACCCGCACCTGAGCAATGTGCTGCTGCGTCGCGACAGGCCAGAGGTGGCGGCGTTCGTCGACTGGGAGATGTGCACGATCGGCGATCCGCTGCTCGATCTGGGCTGGATGCTGATCTGCTGGCCGTTGGAGACCAACACGATCACCGCGGGCGCAGAGCTCGCCGCGCTCGGCGGACTGGCCACCCGTCGCGAACTCCTCGACGCCTACCTCGAAGCCGGTGGCCGCGAAACATCAAGCCTCGATTGGTATGTCGCGATGGCGTGCTTCAAGCTGGGGATCGTCATCGAGGGCACCTGGTCGCGGTTCCTGATCGGTCAGGCGAGCCGGGACGCGGGGGAGCGGTTGCATGCCAACGCCCAGAACCTCATCGACCTCGGCAAGCGGGTGATCAAGGGCGACAGCCCCTTCGAGCTCTAGGCGTAGGTGTCGATCGCCAGCTGGACGGCCAGCGCCACGCCGGCCGCGCCGATCATCACACGCAACGGCCCGGCGGGTGCGTGCCGCACGACGACCGGCCCGAGCCGGGAGCCGATCAGACAGCCCAGGCCCAGCACCAACATCGCACCCCACTGCACCGGCGCCAGCATCGCGAACACCACGGCCGCCACGAGGTTCGCCACACCCAGGATCACGTTCTTGCCCGCGTTGGCCTCCGCAAGCGACGCGTGGCCGGTGCGCAAGAGGAGCGCCAGCAGCAGCACACCCGCGGCCGCACCGAAATAGCCGCCGTAGATACAGATCAGGAACACCGCGCTCGCCTCGATGACCACCGCTGCACGGCGACGCCCCGTGCTCGGCTCGTCACCGGGAGCCCGGCGGGGCAGCAGGATCGCCACTGAGGCGACACCGAGCAGAATCGGCACCGATCTCTCGAAGCCCTCGGCGGGCGTGGTGAGCAGCAGCGCGGCGCCGGCCACACCGCCGACCACCGCGATCGGTGCGGTGCGCAGGATCCACCGGCCCTGCCCCCTGAGTTCTGGACGCGACCCCAACACCGAGCCGATGCCGTTGAACACCAGCGCCACGGTGTTCGTCACATTGGCGGTGACCGGGGGCAACCCGAAGAGCAGCAGCGCGGGATAGGTGGCCACCGAAGCCAACCCGGCGATGCTGCCGGTGAGCCCGCCGAGAACGCCGGCGGCGAACAGCAGGGCCCACGTCATCGAAGGTCACGCTACGGCCAGCACGTGGCGTCCGAAGATTCAAGGCGCTGTGATCTGCCTCGCTCGGCCGCCGTCAGTCAGCAGGCGTTGCTGCGCTCGCCGCCCTGGCCGCGGATCCGCCGGTGCGGCCTCCCGGGCGGATAGCCGTGCATCCTGGTGACGGGGTCGGACCACTCCCAGCGGTCCTCCGCGCAGAAAGACAGTCGGAAGGCGAAGGACCGACGGTCAGTTTGCGAACGGTTTTTTCTTTGCGGCCCGGTCGGTGGTTGTCTACGATCGAACGCGTGCCGAGGCGACTCGTAGTAGCAACCCGCAGCGGGGTCTGATCTGACCGACCCCTCGCTGTGGGTCGTCGCTACGTAGTCGGTCACTTCTCTTGGAAGAAAAGACCGGCACATGACCTCGTTTGCAACACAATCCGCTACCAGCGCACCGTCGGCGTTCGCGGCCTGTCTCGACGCCCCGCCGCCCCGCGGTCTGCGCGAGGAGGCCGACGCGATGTCTTTCGACACCTTTCTCGCCGAGTACGCGCCCACGTCGGGACCGGTGAGGCTGGGCAACTGGAGCTGCGCCGACGGCAGTCGCCCCGCTCACCGGCTGGGCCCGCGCAACTATCAGGCGACGCTGGCCATCGGGGACCGCATCTGCACGACGACAGCGGCCGCGCCCGGTCCCGTCGCCGCACTGACCTCGATGCTCTACGACCGCGGGATCTCGGTGGAGATGACCGCCTTTCACCAGGTGCGCGCCGGTGAGCGCACCGCCACCTTCATCCGCGGCTCCGACGGGCTGAATTCGGAGTGGGCGATGGGGCTGTCCGAGGACGCCACGCAGTCGGCGTTGAGCGCCGTCATCGCGTGTGCCAATCGCCTGCTGGTGGCGTCCTGATCTGACCCGCCGCCTGAGCGCCGCGAAATTGCATTCCGGCAGGCCGTCACTCGAACAATCGCTGCTGGAATGCCATTTCGCGGCAACGACGGGTCAGTGCAGCGGACGCAGCACGATGTGCATGCCGTCCTTGGGCACCGGCATGCCGCCGTAATCCCACTCGGTCGTGTAGTCCGGGCGGGGCAGTTCGAGCCGGTACTTGCGCAGCAGCCGGTGCAGGATTGTCTTGACCTCCAGCTGGCCGAAGGTCATGCCGATGCACTTGTGCGCGCCGCCGCCGAAGGGGCTGAACGCGTAGCGGTGCTGCTTGTGCTCGTTGCGCGGCTCGGTGAACCGCAACGGGTCGAACTTCATCGGGTCGGGGTAGAACTCCTCGAGCCGGTGGTTCATCCCCGGATAGGCGATGACGTTGGTGCCCTTCGGCAGGTAGTAGCCGAGCAGCTCGGTGTCGCGCACGGTTTGACGCATGGCCCACTGCACCGGCGTCACCAGGCGGATCGACTCGTTCATCACCAGATCCAGCGACTCGAGCTTGTCCAGCGACTCGATGTCGGCAGGCCCGTCTCCGAGGCGATCGGACTCCTCGCGGCAGCGCTCCTGCCACTCGGGATGTTTGGCGAGGTGGTAGATCATCGTCGTCGCCGTCGAGGTCGACGTGTCATGCGCGGCCATCATCAAGAAGATCATGTGGTTGACGATGTCCTCGTCGGAGAACTTGTTGCCGTCCTCGTCCTCGGTGTGGCACAGCACCGTCAACAGATCCGAGCCGTCCTTGCCGCGGCGTTCCTTGACCCGCTCCTCGAAGTACTCCTCGAGCAGCTTGCGGGCCTGCATACCGCGCCACCAGGTGAACGGGCGCACCGGTTTGCGGATGATCGCGTTGCCGGCGCGGGTCGTGGTGGTGAACGCCTGGTTGACCTTGGTGACCAGCTCCTTGTCGGAGCCGGGTTCGTGGCCCATGAACACCATCGAGGCGATGTCGAGGGTCAGTTCCTTCATCGCCGGGTACATCAGGAAGCGCCCGTCGTTGACGACCCAGTCGTTGGCGATCACCTGCGAGACCACGTGGTCGACCTGCTCCTGGTATCCGACCAGCCGGGAGCGGACGAACGCCTCCTGCATGATGCGCCGGTGGAACATGTGCTCCTCGAAGTCCAGGAGCATCAGGCCGCGATGGAAGAACGGCCCGATCACCGGAACCCAGCCCTGCTGGGAGAAGTCCTTGTTGCGGTTGGAGTAGACGGCCTGCGCGGCGTCGGGGCCCAGCGCCGCGACGGCGGGCAGCGCAGGCGAGTCGGCGTAATACAGCGGGCCGTACTTGCGGTAGACGTGCAGCAGATAGTCCGGTCCGCCACGGAACATCTCGATCATGTGCCCGAGGATCGGCAGACCGGCGTCGCCGATCACCGGCTTGAGATCGCTGCCCGGGGGCGGCTCGGCCATCGGCTTCTGTGGGAAATCCGTGTTGAGCAGCTTGCGCTCAACGATTCCCATGCCGGGGAAGTTGTTGAACGACGGGGTCAACCGGCGCTTGGCCTGGTCGAGCAGATAGTCCGTCGTGCTGATCGTCGCGGTCATTCACGAGCTCCTGATGCAAAGGAATGTGGCCGTTGTCACTCTCATCACCATCCTGGATGGCAGACTTGACGCATGTCAAGTTTTGTTCTGGCGCGGCGCGGTGCAAAGGTCTAGGGCGATGAGCGCCCAACCAGCATCGCAAACGCGTCGCAGCCGCGGTGACCGGCAGCGTGACGCGATCCTCAGCGCCGTGCGCGACCTGGTTCAGCAACAGCCGTTCGCGGATCTGTCGGTCAGCGCCATAAGCGAATACGCCGGTGTCGCCCGCTCCGGGTTTTACTTCTACTTCGACTCCAAGTACGCGGTGCTCGCCGAGATCCTGGCGGGCGCCGGCGAGATGCTCGACAGCCTCACCCACCACTTCGCACCCCGCGAGCCGGGGGAGACGCCCGAGGCGTTCGCGAAACGGATGGTGGGCAGCGCGGCAGCGGTATACGCCAACGACGACCCGGTGCTGACCGCGTGTGCGGTGGCGCGCAACACCGACGCCAAGATCCGCGAGATGATGGACGACTTCTACGACGGCATCATCGACAAGCTGATCGCGCTGCTGGAGAACGACGCCGACGCGCGCCCGATCTCCGGTGACCTGCCCGCGCTCGTCCGGACACTGGCCGCGACCACGACGATGACGCTGACGCACGACAGTACGTTCGTCGGCCGCGGGATCGACCCCCGCCGGGCCGTGGACACCCTCGAGCGGCTGTGGGTGGCGGCGTTCTGGGGGCACATGCAGCCGTCCGGCCAGCGGTAAGGCCGAGGGTCAGTATCCTCACCGCCATGGCGCACACCGGGTATGCGAACAAGCGTTGTTTTTTGACCGGGGCCGCCAGCGGCATCGGCCGCGCGACCGCATTGAAGCTGGCCGCCGAGGGCGCCGAGCTCTATCTGACCGACCGCGACGCCGAAGGTCTGGAAAAGACCGTCGCCGACGCGCGCGCCCTGGGTGCCGAAGTGGCCGAGTACCGCGCTCTTGATATCTCCGACTACGACGCGGTGGTCGCGTTCGCCGACGACATTCATTCGCGTCACCCCGCGATGGACATCGTGATGAACATCGCGGGGGTATCGGCGTGGGGCACCGTCTCGACGCTGACGCACCAACACTGGAAGTCCATGGTCGACATCAACCTGATGGGACCGATCCACGTCATCGAGGCGTTCGTGCCGCGGATGGTCGCGGCAGGCACGGGCGGCCACATCGTCAACGTGTCCTCGGCGGCCGGGCTGGTCGCGCTGCCCTGGCATGCGGCCTACAGCGCGAGCAAGTTCGGGCTGCGCGGCATGTCCGAGGTACTGCGCTTCGATCTGGCCCGCCACCGCATCGGCGTGTCGGTGGTGGTTCCGGGGGCGGTGAAAACGCCTCTGGTGCAGACGGTTCAGATCGCCGGCGTCGACCGCGAAGACCCACGGGTCAAGAAGTGGACCGATCGCTTCAGCGGGCACGCGGTCTCGCCCGAGCGTGCCGCCGAGTGCATCCTCAAAGGCGTGCGGCGCAACCGGTTTCTGATCTACACCTCGGCCGACATCAGGGCGCTCTATCTGTTCAAGCGCACGTTGTGGTGGCCGTACAGCGTCGCGATGCGCGGGGCGAACGTGTTATTCACCAAGGCGCTGCGACCGTCGGCGCAACGGGGTTAGCGCTTACCCCAGTCCCACGCGGGCATGGTGAGCATGCCGAGGCCCTCGACCCGTGTTTCGCCGAGGTCCTTGTACAACGGGATCTCGACTGCGGCCGCCTCCCTCTCGGGGTCCTCGCGGACGGGAACGGTGTCGAGGTGTCCGAGTAGGGCCTTGGAATGGGTGACGACGACGACCTGCGTGGTGTCGGCCGCGGCGCGGATCAGCGACGCCAGCGGGCCCACCAGGTCGGGGTGCAAGGATGTCTCCGGTTCGTTGAGCACCATCAGCGACGGTGGCCGCGGGCTCAGCAGCGCAGCGGCCCATAGAAGGAATCGCAGTGTGCCGTCGGATAATTCGGCGGCCCGCAGCGGCCGCAGCATACCCGGCTGATGCAGCTGCAGATCGAACAGCCCGTCGTGCACGGAAATCGTCACCGTCGCGCCATCGAAGGCCCCGGCGATGGCCCGTTGCAGGTCGTCGTGACCTGCCTCGATGATGGTCTGGATCGCGGCGGCCAGGTCGCTGCCGTCGTCGGAGAGCACGGGCGTGCGGGTCCCGACGGTGCGTTGTCGGGAGGGCGCCGCGGGATCGACGCGAAAGCCGTCGTAGAAGCGCCAGTTGCGCAACCGGTCCCGCACCGCCGCAAGCTCCGGATGCGCACCGGGATGGGCGTATTCGGCGAGCACACTGCGGTAGGCCGGAAGTGCTTGCGTCACTTTGTCGAATCCGCGTCCGCTTTCGGCGCGCGCCTCGACGTAGTCACGGGTCCGGCGCACCAGGGTCGAACTGTTGCGCATGACGGGGCCCGCGAACACCGCCTCGCGCTTGATCTCCGGATCGAGTGAGAACAGCGATTCATGGCCCGCCATCTGAGGAAGACCGAGGTCGACGAGGTATCCGAAGTCATCTGTGGCGAAACCCAGTTCGAGTGACACCGGACCCGTGCGCGTCGTGCCTTGCACCTGTCCGGTGCGGCGCGCTCCGCCGAGTTCTTCGGGACCCGCCCACAGCACCGACTGCAGCCCACCCTCGCGGGCCAGCGATCCGATCACCTCACCGCGGCCGCAGTCGGCGAGCAGGCGCAACGCCCGATACAGCGACGACTTCCCCGTCCCGTTGGCGCCGGTGACGACGGTCAGCTGCGCGAGCGGCAGCACGATCTCGCGCAGCGAGCGGTATCCGCGGATGGCGACCGTGGTGAGCACCTCAGTACCCGCCTTCCGGCGGCGCCAGTTCGAGTCGCACGCCCAACAACCGGACAGGCCGGTCGAGTTCGAACTGGGCGAGTATGTCGAGCGCCGTTCGCGTGATCTGCGTTTCGTCCACTGTGGGTTCGGGGAGCTTGCGGATCTTGGTCCTGGTGTAGAAGGTCTTGGTTCGCACCGTCACCGCCACCCGGGTGACGACCCGATTCTGCTCGACGATCTCGTTCAGCGTCTGCCGCGCCAAATCGACGACCGCGGTGTTCATCTCGTCGCGCTCGGTCAAGTCGCGAGGGAAGGTGATGACGTGGCTGCGCGACCGCGGCACCCATGGTGCGGCGCTGACGTCGGTGTCTCCGCCACCCTTGGCGAGCAGCAGGATCCACAGCCCGGTGGTTGGGCCGAAAGTCTCGGTGAGCACGGTCGCGTCGGTGCCGGCGAGGTCGGCGACGGTGCTGATGCCCATCGTCGCAAGCTTCTTCGCCGTCTTCGGGCCGATTCCCCAGAGCGCGTCGACTTCACGGTCGCCCATCACGGCCATCCAGTTCTCGTCGGTGAGTTGGTACACCCCCGCCGAGTCACCGGGCTCCCGTCTCGGCTTGCCGAAGCCGGTCGCGACCTTGGCGCGCTGCTTGTTGTCGCTGATCCCCACCGAGCACGACAGACCCGTTTCGGCGGCGATCACCTCGCGGATCCGCTCGGCGAACTCGAACGGGCTCTGCGAGTCATCCAGCTCGATGCCGACGTAGGCCTCGTCCCAACCCCACACCTCCACGGGATGGCCGAAGTCGCGCAGCAAGCCCATGACCTCCTCGGAGGCCTCGTCGTAGGCATCGGTGTCAAACGGAAGAAACGTCGCATCCGGGCACTTGCGGGCGGCGCTGCGCAACGGCATGCCCGCCCGCACGCCGTATGTCCTGGCCGGATACGACGCGCACGTGACGACCTTGCGGGGCTCGTCCGGGTCGCCGTTGCCGCCGACGATGATCGGCAGCCCGGCCAGTTGCGGCTTGCGGCGGATCTCGACGGCGGCCTGGAACTGGTCGAGATCGACATGCAGGACCCAGCGTCTCATCGGGGCCTTCTGCTCGTCGCGCACGCACTCATCGGCCGCACAGCTTGCGCGCCACCGACTCCCACGCGTCACCGAGCGACTCGATCGTCGCGCCGCGCTCCTGGAGCTGATGCTGCACATAGTCCGCGTCGAGCAATGCCACCAGCGCGGCGGCCTGTGCATCGAGGTCGCCGGTCGTGCCCGCGGACTCCAGCAAGACCCGAACGTGGCGATGGTGCAGCGTCGCGGGGGTGGTGAACCGCATTTGGGGGTCCCGGTTGGCGTCGGAGAGCAGCGCGTGATGCTTGTGTACGAACGTCAACCGATCCCGCCCGTAGGCCAGCAGCCGCTCCAGCGGCGGCGCGCCGGGACCCAGAGGCGGCGGACCGAACAGGAACGCTTCCTGGTGCGCCTTCTCGTCCTCATCGAGCAGCACGATCATCAACCCGGCGCGGCTGCCGAATCGGCGGAACAAGGTGCCCTTGCCGACGCCTGCCGCGGTGGCGATGTCGTCGGTGGTGACCGAGTCGGCACCCCGATCGGCGATGAGACGGCGCGCGGCGTCCAGAAGTAAGGTGCGGTTGCGCGCAGCGTCACCGCGTTCCTGGGGACTCTGGTCGGTGACCGGCAGCTCGTTGAGCGGACGAGGGGCGGCCATGTCAGCAGTTTAGTTCAGACGGAATTATTCGGACCGCAGTCCGGTTCTCTTGTGCGAATGTTTTCATCGGCGATTGAAGGGACTGGAAAGATGTCGGACACTGCGAAGGCGAACGTGCTGGTGTTGCTGGGCAGCCTGCGAGCGGCGTCGATCAACCGGCAGTTGGTCGAACTCGCACTGGAAGCCGCTCCCGACGGTGTTCGTCTGGACTTTTTCGACAGGCTGGGCGAGTTGCCGTTCTACAACGAGGACATCGACAACGACACCCAACGCGGGGGAGCGGCCGACCCCGTGGCGGCGCTGCGCCAAGCTGCCGCCGATGCCGACGCCGCGTTGGTCGTGACCCCCGAGTACAACGGCAGCATCCCGGGCGTGCTCAAGAACGCGATCGACTGGTTGTCGCGGCCGTACGGCAACAGCGCGCTCAAGGACAAGCCGCTCGCGGTCGTCGGCGCGGCCCTCGGGCAGTACGGCGGCCAGTGGGCGCATGACGAGACCCGTAAGAGCTTCGCCATCGCCGGACCGCGGGTCATCGAGGATCTCAAGCTGTCGGTGCCGAGCAAGTCCTTCGACGGGAGGCATCCGCGGGAGAACGCCGAGGTGGCGGCGAACCTGCGCGACGTCATCGGGAAACTGGTCGCGGAAATCGGCTGACCGTTTGGCGCGGACAGGGCCGTCGGCTCGGGGTCTGAGAAGCTCACGGCGGCTTTGCTGGCGGGATTCCACGTTCGGCAGCTATGTCGGTACCGGCTGCTATATCTGGCGCATCGCTGGCCACATCTAGCGCGGAGGGTGCGACACGCCCTCGGTGTGACGTGCGACACGCCGAGGCGCGCCGCTACAAAGAGCTTACGACCTGGGAATTCCAGAATTGTTATTCAGAACATCTGGTATTCCTTCGCAATGTCGGACACTAGGTGTAGTGTTTCGAAGCACCGACAGGCCCCACGATTCCCAAGCTTTCCGAGGGTCGGCCGGAGCCCCCGACCCCGGTTGTATGGGTTTCCCAGACACGGCGGCGGCGGCCTCGGACGGCAGGAATTTTCCGGGTCTGCGGGTTGCTGAAATTCCATGAATCTCGGCAACAAGAAGTGTCCGACCAGTTGCCAGCCAGCGTGCAGGGCCAGTTGTAGAGGAGCCGAACCGCAGATGACTCAGCACTCGATCACCGTGTACACGAAGCCCGCATGCGTGCAGTGCAACGCCACCTACAAGGCGTTGGACAAGCAGGGCATCGCCTACGAGACCGTCGACATCAGCCTCGACAGCGAAGCCCGCGACTACGTGATGGCCCTGGGCTACCTGCAGGCCCCGGTCGTCGTGGCCGGCAACGAGCACTGGTCGGGCTTCCGGCCCGACCGCATCAAGGCACTCGGAGCGGTCGCGGCAACGGCTTAAGCGGCTCAGCCGGCCTACGGGTACTCGACGGGCAGAAAGGGGGGTGCGTGATGAGCAACCTCGTGTACTTCTCCAGTGTCTCGGAGAACACCCATCGCTTCGTCCAGAAGCTGGGCCTGCCCGCGATCCGGATCCCGCTGCATGGGCGCATCGAGGTCGACGAACCCTACGTGTTGGTTCTGCCCACCTACGGCGGTGGGCGGGCCACGCCGGACATCAACGACGGTGGCTATGTGCCCAAACAGGTCATCGCGTTCCTCAACAATGAACACAACCGGTCGTTGATCCGCGGCGTCATCGCCGCGGGCAACAACAACTTCGGCGCCGAGTTCGCCTACGCGGGCAATGTCGTGTCCCGCAAGTGCGGCGTTCCGTACCTGTACCGCTTCGAACTGATGGGAACCCCGGACGACGTCGCCGCCGTCCGTTCGGGTTTGGAAGACTTTTGGAAGGACCAGACGTGTCACCAACCGTCACAGCTGCAGAGCCTGTAACGTCCGCGCCGGCAACGCTGCCGGGCGAGACGGACTACCACGCGCTCAATGCGATGCTGAATCTGTACGACGCCGACGGCAGGATTCAGTTCGACAAGGATGTGCTGGCCGCGCGCGAGTACTTCCTGCAGCACGTCAACCAGAACACGGTCTTCTTCCACAACCAGGACGAGAAACTCGACTACCTGATCCAGAAGGAGTACTACGAGCGTGAGGTACTCGACCAGTACTCGCGTAACTTCGTCAAGACGCTGCTGGATCGGGCGTACGCCAAGAAGTTTCGGTTCCCGACGTTCCTCGGTGCGTTCAAGTACTACACCTCCTACACGCTGAAGACCTTTGACGGAAAGCGGTACCTCGAGCGCTTCGAGGACCGCGTAGTCATGGTGGCGCTCACCCTGGCCGCCGGTGACACCACGCTGGCCGAGAAGCTCGTCGACGAGATCATCGACGGCCGCTTCCAGCCGGCCACGCCGACGTTCCTCAACTCGGGCAAGAAGCAGCGCGGCGAGCCGGTGTCGTGCTTCCTGCTGCGCATCGAGGACAACATGGAGTCGATCGGACGCTCCATCAACTCGGCGCTGCAGCTGTCCAAGCGCGGCGGCGGAGTCGCGTTGCTGCTGACCAACATTCGGGAACACGGCGCACCGATCAAGAACATCGAGAACCAGAGCTCGGGCGTCATCCCGATCATGAAGCTGCTCGAGGACTCGTTCTCCTACGCCAATCAGCTCGGCGCACGCCAGGGCGCCGGTGCGGTCTATCTGCACGCCCACCATCCCGATATCTACCGGTTCCTCGACACCAAGCGCGAGAACGCCGACGAGAAGATCCGGATCAAGACGCTGAGTCTGGGCGTGGTGATCCCCGACATCACGTTCGAGCTGGCCAAGAAGAACGAGGACATGTACCTGTTCTCGCCGTATGACGTCGAACGGGTCTACGGTTTGCCGTTCGCCGACATCTCGGTCACCGAGAAGTACTACGAGATGGTCGACGACAGCCGGATCCGCAAGACGAAGATCAAGGCGCGAGAGTTCTTCCAGACCCTGGCCGAGCTGCAGTTCGAGTCGGGCTACCCGTACATCATGTTCGAGGACACGGTGAACCGGTCGAACCCGATCGACGGCAAGATCACCCACTCGAACCTGTGCTCAGAGATCCTGCAGGTGTCGACTCCCTCGGAGTTCAACGAGGACTTGTCCTACAAGAAGATCGGCAAGGACATCTCGTGCAATTTGGGCTCGTTGAACATCGCCAAGGCGATGGACTCGCCTGACTTCGCACAGACCATCGAGGTGGCCATCCGTGCGCTGACCGCGGTGAGCGATCAGACGCACATCACGTCCGTGCCGTCGATCGAACAGGGCAACAACGACTCTCACGCCATCGGCCTCGGCCAGATGAACCTTCACGGGTACCTGGCCCGCGAGCGGATCTTCTACGGATCCGAAGAGGGTGTGGATTTCACGAACATCTACTTCTACACCGTGCTGTATCACGCGCTGCGGGCGTCGAATCGCATTGCGATCGAACGGGGTAGCGCGTTCAAGGGGTTCGAGAAGTCGAAGTACAAGTCGGGGGAGTTCTTCGACAAGTACACCGAGCAGGTGTGGGAGCCCAAGACCGACAAGGTTCGTCAGCTCTTCGCCGATGCCGGCATCCGGATCCCCGACCAGGAGGACTGGAATCGGCTGAAGGAGTCGGTGCAGCAGCACGGCATCTACAACCAGAACCTGCAGGCCGTGCCGCCGACGGGGTCGATCTCCTACATCAATCACTCGACCAGCTCGATCCACCCGATCGCCAGCAAGGTCGAGATCCGCAAGGAAGGCAAGATCGGCCGCGTCTACTACCCGGCGCCGTACATGACCAATGACAACCTGGAGTACTTCCAGGACGCGTACGAGATCGGGTACGAGAAGGTCATCGACACCTACGCCGCGGCCACCCAACATGTGGACCAGGGTTTGAGCCTGACGCTGTTCTTCAAGGACACGGCCACCACGCGCGACGTCAACAAGGCGCAGATCTACGCCTGGCGTAAGGGCATCAAGACGCTGTACTACATCCGGCTGCGCCAAATGGCTTTGGAAGGCACTGAGGTGGAGGGCTGCGTGTCCTGCATGTTGTAGAGCCGGCGTGAGGAACGAGGGTTACACCCGCGGTCTGCCCCCGGCTCCCAAGCCCCTAACCGACGCACACAGGGTCGGCGCCTTCGAGGTCGAAGCGGTCCTTTTCGGCTTCGGACAGGTCCCGTCGATGCACCTCGCACCCCTCGGCGATCCAATCATCGGGGTTCAACGACCAGATCGCCAGTCGCCCGTCCGCGTTTGACGCAGTGACGGCGACGTCTCGAGCAACTCCGAGGCTTGTCGCCAACCGTCCGGCTCCTGCGGCGCTACGCTCAACCGCTATTAGGGGCCGGTCGGCCAACCTGGACCGGCTGGCCACATCCCAGATGATCAGGCTGCCGTCTTCGGAGACCGTGACGAGATTCTTGCCGTCTTGATCAAAAGCCATGTCGCTCACCCGACTTGCCACCCGTAGATCGTCCCCGGTGACCTTGCCGGTCTGCGTGTCGACCAACCGTACGGGTCCGCTGAACAGGCCAACTGCGACCGTCGCGCCGTCAGGGGAGACGGCCAGCGAACGTGTTGAGTCGTCCGGGAACTCGGCCGTGACCGTGTCCCCGCCATCCAGGGGGACGACTACCAATTTGTTGGCGCCGCCGACGATCAGGCGCGAGCCGTCCGGTGTGAATGCCAGCCCATAGCCATACGGCATGTTGTCGATACGGTCCTTCTCGACGAGCTTGCTGCCGTCCAACCGCCAGGTTCGCACAGTTGCCGAGTCGAGCGATTCGGTGTTCAGGTCGAGCGCGCCGGTGGCGACGGTGGCGCCATCGGAGGAAACGGCGAGCCGGTTCACGGCTTGATCTTCGGCTACGGCGGTCAGGGTCACCTCAGGGACGCTGCCATCCCACACCGCCACGCTGCCGTCATCGGTGGCGGCCAGCAACCTCGAGCCGTCCGGAGTGAAGACGAGCTTGTTGACGTCGGCATCGATCACCGCCGACGGGCCGGTGGCGGCCACCTCGTCAGGGTCGGTCATAAACAGTTCGCTGACGACTTCGATACTGCCCTCGCGGCCTTCCCGCCAGTCCTTGACACGGGTCAAGGCCAGCCGGTCACCTGATGCTGAGATCGCCACAGACGCCACATCGCCCAAATCTTTCGGCGTGCGGGCGAGCGGACGACGTTGATCCTCACCGTAGTCCAACAGCAAGGCGCCCCCAGCTTGGCCGCCCGTGACGCCGTGGCTCGGGTTGGCGGGATCCCACGCGACCGAGGTCGCGGCCTGCTCGTCGACTCGGATAGGGGGTAGCGGCGGCGTGCCCACCAGATGGTTCCAGTACAGCAGGGAGCCGTCGTCGCTCACCGACGCCACAGACCCCTCTTCGGGTGGGTCACCGGTGACCGCGAGGGCGCGCACCGAGTCGAGGTGCATCGAGGCCCGGCCGGCGTCGGTCAGCTCACCCGTCGCGGCATCCCAGAACCCGGTCGAGCCGTCGGTGCCGCCGGTCACGATGGTGCCGTCGTCGACGACGGTGACTGCCGACACCCACCCGCCGGGATCGCTGGTGTCTTGCTGGTGCCAGACCGGGGTCTCGGGCGTGGCGGGGTTGAAGCGGCGAAGGCCGCCGTCCTGACCCGCCACAATCAGGTCGCCGTCGGGTGTCCAGGCCAGCGCGGTGATCCACGCATACTCGCCGTCTGTGCCGTCGACGATCCCCCTGAATGTCGTGGCCGCCCGGGTGTTGTCAGGCTCCCAGACGAGAACCCCGCCGCTGACGGTGCCCGCCGCGATGCGGCCCGACGCATCCACAGCAAGGCTGAGAACCGCTTGGTCGGGGGTGCGCAGTGACGTCGTGGCAGCCGCGCCATCGAGGGTGGCGATGACCGTGCCGTCGGTGACGACAACGGAGTCGTCGCCGGATCTGGCCATCGCCACGACCTCGCGATTGAAATGTGCATCCGACCGGGCCAGTTCCGTGCCGTCCGAGAAGCGATGAACAATGACGTCACCGTCGGCCGTACCGATCCATACGCGATCGGTTGCTTCGGAAATGGCTACCCCTGTCACCGGCGAGGCGGTGGGGATGCGTTGTTTGATCTCGGGCATATTCGCCACGGCCGTGAGTAGAGCGCTCGCGGTCCTGACGGACGGATCGAGTCGGTACCCCTGAGCGGCCAGCAGGAAAGCGAGGTCGGGCCGTTCGAGCTCCGTCTGGCTCTGGGCCGCGAGTCGCTGAGCTTCGGCTTGGATCCGCCGTTGCTCGGCGCGGTTGGCGTTGTAGACCGCAATGGTGCCTGCCACGACGGCAACAACGGTCAGAACGGCAAGGGTGGCGGCCGCCGACCAGGCGATGCGCACGGTTCGCCGGTGCTGGCGGACATCCTCACCTTCGATCTCGTCCTTGGTGCAGCCGTGCATCGGCGCGGCGATCTCCGCGACCGCATTACGAAATCTGCTGTCGCGCAACTCAAGTTGTTCTTCTTCCCGCGCCCAGCGCAGATCCAAATGGCGAGGCTCGTCGGTGAATACCCCGCGAAGCGCGGGCGGCACCGCATCGGAGTCCTCGGTGAAGTCGCCTGCGGCTTCGTCCCATTCCCAGTGCCCGTCGGTGACCACCGGCAGGATCCGGTCGACGGAGCGATGGGCCTTCCAGTGCTCGATCTCCCGGTTGACCCATTCGGACTGCGCCGCTCGTGGCGAGGTCAGCAGGACGAACCAGGCGGCGTCATCGAGTGCTTTGACGATGGCTCCCCACAGGTGCGGATCGACCGACAAACCCGTTTCGTCACGGAAGATTTCGAGCGACCGCCGCCGGTACCACGGCTTGGCAAGTCGCTGTAGCGCCTTCTGTAACGACGGCGCCAACCGGCCGTCTGCCGCATGCGAATACGAGATGAAGCCGTCGTAGCGCATCTCAGATCATGCTCGCGATGGCCGCCACCCCCGCGACGAGCGTGGCCGCCGCGGCTCTCACCCTCAGGACGGAACCCATACAGACCCCCTCGCCGAATGGCGTGGCAAATGTTTCGCCGCGAGCCTCAACGGCAGCGAATCACCCGCAAACTACCACGATCGGCTTTCGCGGGGCGACAAGATATCGAACTCAGCAACTACGGCGGGAGCGGGCCCTCGTATCGTTGCGCAAACTCGTCACCGGGAACCGGCCAGTGATCCCCGTGCTCGCCGCGCACTACCCAGTCGCCGGCAGCGGCAGTTACGGGCCCTTCGAGGGTGTCAACGATCTCGCCGTCTCGTGCCGGTCGTGCTTCGACCGTGCCATAGCGTCGCCAACAGCGGCCGTCGACGTGCTCGTAGCGGGCGCGGAAGATGTCGTCGCGAACCGACCACAGCTGCCCATCTGCCGAATCCTTGACCGCCCAATCCCCGGCGCTGGCCTGCATGGTCTGGCCCGAGCGAGTTTTCCACGTCCACGCCTCGTCTCGTCGCTCGGCCATGACGGTGCCCGTCTGGCGAAACCGTCGCCATTGGTCGTCGTCACCGTCTCGAGCCGAAGCTGCGTCGTCCCTCGGTCTTGACCGGTAACCCAACTCACGCAGCTTCAACAGAGTGCCGGCCAGGCTGCCCAGCGCTTTGTCCAGTAACGCGGCATCGGCCTCGATGACAGACCAGTCCACTAGCTTGTCGTGAACCTTGCGGGAGTCGTCCCGCGGGGTTCCGAACTTCCAGCCGGCCCTGACGTAGTAGCGACACCAGTCCTCATGCTCGGCGCGGGCCATCGCGATGGCTGTCTCGCGATCAAATCCCATCAGCAGGAGTTGTTCGAGTGGATTTTTCTCGCCGAGTGCGGTGATCGACAGCGAATCAGGTGGACTGCCGAAGGTGTTCCACGTATGGCCGCCGATCTTTTCGACCATCCACAACGCGTTCTGGACTTGGCGGCGGTTCGAGCCCCGGTAGAACTCGTCGAGCTCAACCCAGGGCGCCGATGCGGGAGTTGCATGACCGGCGGCGGCGGCGTAGCGCTCGTGAATCAGTCGGGCCGCCCGTTCCCACGCATCGTGAGCTTGTCCGCCCGGCAGGTCCATGCTCAATCGGTACGTGCGCAGCCTTCCGACCAGCGAGACCGGACTCTCCGACCCCCCTGCGTTCGGGTCCCAAGCCCAGATCGGCGTGGTCAATAACCGTGCGGCCAGGCGGGTGCCCTTGCTGACCTCACTGGTCGCCCCGTCCACCAAAATCACGGCGGTGGTGTCTCGGCCGTTCTGAGCGCCGACCATCGACATCACTTGAGCAACGGATGGATCCTCATTGAGCGCCTCCACAGTGGGCCGGCGAGGCGGCAGGCCAAGTTGCTCGCGCAGATACTCGTGGTCGTGCCGATACTCTTCAGCGTTCTCGGAGATCAATGTGAGCCGCGGCAGCGGCGCAGCGTCGGGCGCGGAATAGTAGTCCTGCTCCAACTGGCGTTGTGCCATGTCCGCACACAGGGCCAACGTCAACGGCGAGGTACCGCATACCAGGATGCGCTCGATTTGGGGGTCGGCGACGATTTGGTCGAGCAGCCGACGAGCCGTCACCTCGTACTTGCCCACCGTATCTGCTGCCCAGCGCGTCTCCGCGCCGCCGAAGTGCTGCGCCCGCCAAGCGATCGCTTGCCACGGGTCATCGATCCGGACGATGAGTGGAATCCGTTGTCGCTGAACAACTTCGCTCAGCCGCTTCGTGATTATTCCGAGGCGTTGGACATTGCTGGACGGATCTATCGATAGCAGGTAGAGCCGGTCCAGCTTGTGCCAGAACGGCAGAGAGGCGAGTGCTTCGGCTCGGGCGAAGTCGGTGGTGACGATGCGTGCCCCATGCTGGCGGGCCGCGCTCACGTATTGCGTGTCCGGTACCGAGGTAACGACCACCAGGGTGCTGCTGTGCCCCAGAGTGCGGGCGATGGCGCTGACCATCGGCTCTGAATCCTCGTCGACTCCGACAAGTGCGGTTACCGATCGAGCGAAGTAGACGCGGAGGCGGTCCATTCTCGATCTGAAAAGGGCGAGCGCCACGCCGACGACACTGAGAAAAACCGCGAAAAGGGCACACAGCCGTGCGATTTCGAGCGCCACGGGCGTAGGCGACGGGCACGTCCCGGAATTGAGCGATTGATCACCGGTGCCGCCTTTGACGACGCCGGCCGTCCACATCAACGGTGTGAAAAACCTCGGGTGCGATTCGTCGTGGCAGTCCCAGTACGCGGCGAGCGCCAGAGTCAGACTTATCAGCGCGAGGCCGACCACGACCGCCAACGGCGCCCCTGTGTGCCGGACTCCGTGCGCCTGAAAAATGAGCAGGCCTAACAAGATAAGAAGCGCGGTGACGATCGCGATGGAAACCCATGAGGCCGGCTCCCCGAACCAGCGCAGTCCCGCTGGCATCCTGTCACGCAGTTCCGGTAGGAGGGCTAGGACTGCGACGTAACCGAGCAGCAGAAAGGTGATCGCTGACAGGGTCCGCCGAGCGAGGGTGAATCGCAGTGATGAAGACCCCACAGCGCGCAACTGTAGCCGTGTCCGAACGACAGCTCCCGTAGTTGATCAGGTAAGGCTTGCCTCATCTCACTTCGACGCCTACATTAACCGCAAAGATTTCCTCTAAATAGGAGTCCGGATGATGCTCAAGCGCTTGTGCGTTCTCGCGGCCGCGACGATCGCCGCCGCCACATTTGCCCCCGCGGCGCATGCTCAGCCCGCTCCCGCGCATGAATTCGCGATCACCTCCGAGGTCCCGACTCTTGCCGAACTCGATGCGCAGATCCGGCTGCTGGTCGGCACTCCCGCCCCGGACGCGGTCAAGGCCGCTCAGCTCGAGGGCGGCGAGCGGGCGGTGGTGGTGCCGAAGATGGTCTACCGGATCGGTTTCTTCCGCCCGCCGCGCGGTTCGAGCGCGGTGACCGGTCCCGAGACCCACGACGGCGATCGCCACACCGCGATCATCAACGCCAGTAGGCAGGGGGCGCCGACCGTGCGCGTAGAAGCCGAATGGCGCCGGATCGACGGTCAGTGGAAGCTGGCGAGCAAGTCGCTGTGCAACGGCATCAAGACTCTCGGCCTGCCGATCCCGTGCAATTTCGAATGATGTCCGCGTGATCGAAGTCGTTGGGTTGACGAAGTCGTTCGGACCGCACCGCGCCGTCGACGACGTCACCGTCACCTTTCCCGCCGGCGCCGTCACCGCGCTGCTCGGCCTCAACGGTGCGGGCAAGACCACGCTGCTGCGGTTGCTCGCCGGGCTGATCCGTCCCGACAGCGGAACGATCTCCGTCTGCGGATGTCGCCCCGGTCACGACCATCGCCTGCTGGGATTCCACCTGGGTCCGACCTCCATGAACCCCCGCCATACCGTGCAACGCCATTTGTCTTGGCTCGCAGCGCTTTCGGGTATCGACGGCGCCCGCCTCGACGAGGTCGTCCGCGAGACCGAACTACACGACCACCGCTCGATACGCATCGACCGGCTGTCACTGGGCATGCGCCAGCGCGTGGCCATCGCCGCCACACTGCTGGCCGACCCGCAGACGCTGCTGTTCGACGAACCCCTCAACGGTCTCGACGTTCCCGGCATCGTCTGGTTCCGGTCACTGCTTCGTCGGCTCGCCGACCAGGGCCGCACGGTCGTCGTCGCCACCCACCTGCTCGGCGAAGTGGCGCTGACCGCCGACCACGTCGCCGTGCTCAGCCGCGGCCGGATGCAGGCCGCCGGCAAGCTGGCGCAGTTGACGCCTAACGGTGCCGACGCCCGGGAATGGCTCGAGGAAACCCTGCTGGAGTGCGCGTGAGCGCCGTCGCGGTGGCGCGCAGCGCGCGTGCCGAGATCATTCGCACCGGCGGTCGCAGCCGGCTGTGGACGGTGGTGGCGCCCGCCGCGGTGATCGTCCCTGTGGTGATCACGTTCGGCATCGCGCTCGTCGCGGAGTCGTTCGCGCGGATCCCGGGCCAGATCTCGGTGCTGCAGGTGACGACCTCGAACGCGGCTTACTGGGTCATCACGATCACCGTCGCGCTGGTGGCCGTTGCGGGAGCCGACGGTCAGGCCGCTGAAAGCCGCTACGGCGCAGGCGAACACGTATGCCTGGCCATGCCACACGCCTGGCCGGTGTTGCTCGGCCGGTGGGTGTTCTACGGTGCTCTGGGCGCGCTCGTGGCCGGCGCGACCCTCGTCGTCGTGCTCGCGGGCCTGCCGGCCGTGGCGCCCATGGTCTATGGACCGGTGTCGCTGACCGACGATGTCGGGCTGCGACTGTTGTGGACGGTGCCGGTGCTGGCGCTGTTCGCGGCGGGGGCGGGTGTGGGAGTCGGGGCCCTCACCCGCTCGCCGCTCGCCGCGGTAGGCGGCATCCTGTTGTGGGCGTTTGTCGCCGAGACCGCGGCCGGTTATCTGCCGAGCGGAGCGACGCTCCAGCGTTTCATGCCACTGTTGAACGCGGTGTACGCCACCGGACAGGACACCGTGCTCACGCCGCCGTGGGGCCAGACCGGCGCACTGCTCTACGCATGCTCAGTTTTCACGGCGATCTTCGTGATCGCCGCCGTGGGAAGGACAATCCAAAAATGACAGGCAAAGAATCACTTCCGCTCGCGCAACGGTCCGATGCCGACCTGCCGGGCCACTGGCTGCTGGCCCGCTTGGGCAAGCGAGTGCTGCGGCCTGGCGGGCTCGAGCTGACCAGCCGACTGCTCGCTGCCGCCAAGATCAACGGCGCCGACGTCGTCGAGCTCGGTCCGGGACTGGGCCGCACCGCCACCGACATCGTCGCCCAACAACCGCGCTCCTACGTCGGGGTCGACGACACCGCCGCCACCAGTGAGACGGTGCGCGCCGTTGTTGCTCCCGTCGACGGCAAGGTCGTGGTGGCCAACGCCGCCGAGACCGGATTGCCCTCCGGCAGCGCCGATGTGGTGATCGGCGAGGCGATGCTGACGATGCAGGGCGACCGCGACAAGCGCGCGATCGTCGCCGAGGCCTTCCGAGTACTGCGGCCGGGCGGCCGCTACGCGATCCACGAACTCGGCCTGCAGCCCGACGACCTCCCGCAGGACACCAAGGACGAGATCCGGCGCGACATGGCGCGCGCGATCAAGGTCAACGCGCGGCCGCTGACGACGTCGGAATGGGTGGCGCTGCTGACCGAGGCCGGATTCGAGGTCGTGACCGTCGACCACGCGAAGATGGCGCTGCTCAATCCAGCGCGGGTCCTGGCCGACGAGGGGCTCACCGGTGCGTTACGCATCGTCGGCAACTTGGTCGGCAGGCCTGCCGCGCGCAAGCGGGTCATCGGTATGCGCAAGACGTTCCACCGCTATCGGCGCGCACTGACCGCGGTTGCGGTGGTCGGTGTCGTGCCGACGACGTGACAGACTCGAACCATGCCAGTGTCGCGCCACGACCTCGATGCGCAGCCGGAACGGGCGGCAGGCCAGCAGCGCCAGAAAGTGTTGAGCCTGCTGAAGAACGCCGCGGACCCGGTCGACGCCCAACAAGTCGCCGACGCGCTGCAGATCCACATCACCACGGCCCGCTTCCACCTGACGACGCTGGAGGAGCAGGGCTTCATCCGGCGGGGCAACACGGCCAAGGCCGGTCGAGCGGGGCGACCGCGGCTCACGTACGAACCGGCGCCCCGGTTCGACTACGCCGACATCGTCTCGCTGTTCGCCGCCCACCTGGGCGGAACGGCGCAGGAGCGCGAACAACGTGCCCACCGGATCGGTGCGGACCTGGCCCATCGGGTCCGGTTGGCCCGCAGGCGCCCCGAGGCCACAATCGCCGACATGGTGGTCGCCACCCTCAACGAACTGGGCTTTCAGGTTCGTTCGTTGCTGACCTCGTTCGGCGAAGTGACGGTGCAGATCTGCACGTGCCCGCTGGCCGAGGTGGCCGCGTCGGCGCCAGAAGTCGTACGCGGGATCCAGGAGGGTCTCATCCAAGAGGTGATCAACCTGAACGCCGACGCCGTCGGTGCCCGCTATCAGGCGTCGGTGACGCCCGACCCGCACGGTGGCTCGTGCGAAGTCAGTTTGATATTGCGCCCCGAACGGTGAATGTCGGGGCGAGAAGGGAAGACGCATGACCGCGACAACCGCGCTGTCGTTACAACAGCTCGCCGACGAGCAACTCGCCGCCGCGAAGGCCGCTTCGTCGGGCCGTTCCGCGCAGACCGTGTACGGCGGCAGCGGGCGCACGCTACGTCAAACCGTGTTGGCACTGACCGCCGACCATGGCCTGGACGACCACGAAAGCCCCGGGGAGGCAACGCTGTTGGTGTTGCGAGGCCGGGTGCAGCTGCGGTCGGTGAGCTCCTCGGTGGAGGGCAGCGCAGGAGACTACCTCCCGATACCGCACGAACGTCACAGCCTTGCCGCTCTCGAGGATTCGGCGGTGTTGTTGACGGTCGTCGCCAAGAAGTGAGCCAAGCCTACGGTCTCACTTGATGGTGTGCTGCGGGCCTTGGGCCTTCTTGTAGAGAGCCTTGAGCATCCGGTCGCGGAACATCGCGTTGTCGATGAGCTTCACCCCGGCGTTGGCCAGCTTGGGTTGTCCGATCAACTTGTGCATGTAGCGGCCGCGGCGATACTCGCGGCCCCACGCGGCCTCCATGCGCTGCGCGTAGTTCGTGAAGTCGTCCGGCCCGCCGTTCTGCAGGGCCGCGATCGCGCATTCGCCTGCGGCCAAGCCGGATTCGAGCGCTTTGGAGATGCCCGCGCCTGAGGCCGGTTTGCCCGCACCCAGCGAGTCGCCGGTGAACAGGACGCCCGGGCGCCACGGCGGCCACGCGGTGAACCCCATGGGCAGTCGCCACGCCCGCACGCTCTTGTTCTTCTTGAGTTCCTCGATCGGCGGCAGGTCCCAGTCACGCGGCAGGGTGCGGAGAAAATCGCCGAGGAACTGCGTGGCGTTGATCGACTGCCAGTTCTTGTAGCTGTTGACGTAGCCCAGCCCGATGTTGAAGATGCCGTTGCCCATCGGGAACACCCAGCCGTACCCGGGCAGCTGATCGCCCTCAAAGACGAGCTTGAGATAGATGTCGAGGCTGTCGGAGTCGGGCCGGTTGGCGTGCATCTCGGAGCGGATCGCGATCGCCGAGTAGCCGTTGTATTCGGAGTCGATCTTGAGGGCTCGCTTGATCGGGGAGTAGGCGCCGTCGGCGGCGATCACCGCGTCGCCGTAGACCTTTTCGCCGCTCTTGAGCGTCACTCCCACGACGCGACCCTTCTCGAGGATCGGCCCGGAAACCTCCGCGCCCTGGCGCACCTCGGCACCCGCGGACTCGGCGTGCTTGAGCAGCGTGGTGTCGAGGCGCTCGCGACTGACGGTGTGGCCGTGGTCGGGCATACCGGGCCGCTTCGGGAACGACAGTTCCCACTCGCTCGGACTGAAGACCGTCACGCGATTCACCCGGTGATAGGTGGCCACCTCGTCGGCCAGTCCCATCTTCTGCAGATAACTCACCGCGCGGGCGGTTAGCCCGTCGCCGCAGGGCTTGGCCCGCGGGAACTCGGCCTTGTCCAGAACCACGACCCTCGCGCCGGTCTGAGCGGCCTGCCACGCGGCTGCCGAGCCGGAGGGCCCGCCACCTGCGATGACCAGGTCGTATTGCTGCGTCATGAAACTCGTCTCGTCGATCGGCTGTCGCAGCGATATTACCCGCGCTGCGTCTGCCTCTCTTGTCGGACGGAGTTGCCCAGAGGTGGCGCCCGGAAACGCATGCGACGTGGTCTGAGCTGGTCAGCAGTGCTTGAGCGGTAGAGTGACCGGGTGCGACGAGCGGGCAGGCCACGGTCGAGTGGCGAGCCGGGTGTCAAGGTGGACGCCCGCAGCGAGCGCTGGCGCGAGCACCGCAAAAAGGTGCGCGCCGAGATCGTCGACGCCGCCTTCCGCGCCATCGACCGGCTGGGTCCCAACGTCAGCGTGCGCGAGATCGCCGAAGAGGCCGGCACCGCCAAACCCAAGATCTACCGCCACTTCACCGACAAGTCCGACATGTTCGGCGAGATCGGCCAGCGCATGCGAGACATGTTGTGGGCGGCGATCATCCCGTCGATCGATGTGGAGCATGACTCCGCGCGCCAGATCGTCGGGCGTGGCGTCGGGCATTACGTCGAGCTGGTCGAGCAGCATCCCAACGTGGTGCGGTTCCTGTTGCAGGGTCGGTTCGCCGACAAGTCAGCAGCCGCGATGACGACCGTCAACCGGGGCAGCGAGATCACGCTCGCCGTCGCCGACATGATCAGCGAGGAACTCAAGGATCTGGCGCCGGATCCGGCAGCCTTCGAGCTCGCGGCGTATGCGATCTTCGGTACCGCGGCATCGGCGACGGACTGGTGGCTGGGCGACGATGACGACGGCACCCGCCGCATGCCCGCCGATCAGTTCGTCGCGCACATGACCACGATCATGGTGGGCGCGATCAACGGCACCGCCGAGCTGCTCGGCATCCAGATTGACCCTGACCAGCCGATTAACACCGCCGTTCGCAAGCAGCAGCCCGTCGCCTGACTCCGGCGTTGACACCACTTCGCGCGGACCGGAGACTGGAAAGTACCCAGTACCGGCGTTCCCAGGATGTGCCCACCACGGAGGGTGCACGCGTCAACTGAGGTAATAGGGGAGACCATGACCGTTGCCGAGCAGACGGCCGAGGACACCACTGCCCAACAACCGGTGCACACCCGGGCACTGATCATCGGCACCGGCTTCTCCGGTCTCGGAATGGCCATTGCGCTGCAACGTCAGAACGTCGACTTCCTGATGCTGGAGAAGGCCGACGAGATCGGCGGCACCTGGCGCGACAACACCTACCCCGGGTGCGCCTGCGACATCCCGTCGCACATGTACTCGTTCTCGTTCGAGCCCAAGGCCGACTGGCGTCACATGTGGTCGTTTCAGCCGGAGATCTTCGACTACCTCAAGGGCGTGACCGACAAATACGGGCTGCGTCGCTACATCCGGTTCGGCGCCCACGTCGACCGTGCCCATTGGGACGACAACGAACTGCGCTGGCACGTGTTCACCAAGGACGGCCGCGAGTTCGTCGCGCAGTTCGTCGTCTCCGGTGCGGGCGGCCTGCACATCCCGTTCGTCCCCGAATTCCCCGGGCTCGACGAATTCGCCGGCGCCACTTTTCATTCCGCCGAGTGGGACCATGATGTCGATCTGAACGGCAAACGGGTCGCGGTGATCGGCACCGGTGCGAGTGCGATTCAGATCGTGCCGGAGATCGTCAAGGACGTCGGCGCGCTGCACCTGTATCAGCGCACGCCCGCATGGGTGATGCCGCGGCCCAACAACCCGATTCCGCGATGGGCGCGCGACCTGTTCACCAACGTGCCCGGCACCCGGCAACTGATGCGGGCGGCCATCTACTGGATCCACGAGGGCGTCGGTTTCGCGATGACCCGCGAGCCGCGGCTGCTGAAAATCGGTGAGCTGCTGGGTAAGTGGAACATCAACAAGTCGATCAAGGACCGCGAGCTGCGCCGCAAGCTGACTCCGACCTACCGGGCCGGTTGTAAGCGAATCCTGAACTCCGACACCTATTATCGCGGCATCGCCGACCCGAAGGCCGATGTCGTCACCGACGCCATCGCGCGGTTCACGCCGACGGGCATCGTCACCGCCGACGGCGTCGAAAGGGCAACCGACGTCGTCGTGTTCGCCACCGGATTCCACGTCACCGACTCCTATACGTACGTCCACATCAAGGGTCCGCGTGGCGAGGACTTGGTGGACCGCTGGAACCGCGAGGGCATCGCGGCGCTGCGCGGCATCACGGTCGCCGACATGCCGAACCTGTTCTTCCTGCTCGGGCCCAACACCGCGCTGGGGCACAACTCGGTGGTGTTCATGATCGAGTCGCAGATCCGCTACGCCGCGCAGGCGATCGCGGCCGTCGACCGGGCCGGCGCGCAGGCGTTGACGCCGACCCGCGAGGCGCAGGACAGCTACAACGAGCAGCTGCAGGACGAACTGTCCGGGACCGTGTGGAGCACCGGCGGCTGTCAGAGCTGGTATCTCGACGAGCACGGCGTGAACCGGACGCTGTGGAGCGGCATGACATGGCAGTACTGGTTGGCCACCCGCAAGTTCGACAAATCGGAGTATCGGTTCTTCGGCGGGCAGCGCGCGTCGCTGGCTGCCTAGTGTGCGCCGAGATCGCGATTTCGGCCGAAACAGCGCGCAGAGTCGATCAGAATGCCCACGGGCGGCAGCGGTAACTCGTCGGCGGGAACGACACGCCAACACACGATGTTGTGTTAGCCGTGGATGTCGTCCCCCAGGGGTAGTGTCGATGTCGGGCGACAGAACCGCGTCAAGCGGACCAAAGACCAGGTGAAATGGGGTTCTCGTGAGTGATGGCATGAAGCTGATTGACCGTGTCTCGGCGATCAACTGGAACCGTCTCCAGGACGAGAAGGATGCCGAGGTCTGGGACCGGCTGACGGGCAACTTCTGGTTGCCGGAGAAGGTGCCGGTCTCCAATGACATTCCGTCGTGGAACACGCTCAACGACCACGAGAAGCAGCTGACGATGCGGGTGTTCACCGGCCTGACGCTGCTCGACACGATTCAGGGCACGGTCGGGGCGGTCAGCCTGATCCCCGACGCGCTGACCCCGCACGAGGAAGCCGTCTACACCAACATCGCGTTCATGGAGTCGGTGCACGCACGCAGCTACAGCAACATCTTCTCCACGTTGTGCTCGACGGCCGAGATCGACGACGCGTTCCGCTGGTCGGAGGAGAACCCGAACCTGCAGCGCAAGGCCGAGATCGTCATGCAGTACTACAAGGGTGATGAGCCGCTCAAGCGCAAGGTGGCCTCGACGCTGCTGGAGAGCTTCCTGTTCTACTCCGGGTTCTACCTGCCGATGTACTGGAGCAGCCGGGCCAAGCTGACCAACACCGCCGACATGATCCGATTGATCATTCGCGACGAGGCTGTGCACGGCTACTACATCGGCTACAAGTTCCAGCGCGGTCTTGCGCTCGAGGACGCGGCCAAGCAGGCCGAACTGAAGGACTACACCTATGAGCTGCTGTTCGAGCTCTACGACAACGAGGTCGAGTACACCCAAGACCTCTACGACGGCGTCGGCCTGACCGAGGACGTCAAGAAGTTCTTGCGCTACAACGCCAACAAGGCGCTGATGAACCTCGGCTACGAGGCGTTGTTCCCGCGCGACGAGACCGACGTCAACCCGGCGATTCTGTCGGCGCTGTCACCCAACGCCGACGAGAACCACGACTTCTTCTCCGGGTCGGGGTCCAGCTACGTGATCGGCAAGGCCGTCGTCACCGAAGACGAGGACTGGGACTTCTAAACCCGCAGTTCAGTGGTCCTGCTCCTACTGGCCATGTCGGACTGATGGGATAGCTGACCGGCGAGGTTCGAACATGGCGCGGGAACTTGCCAAACCGGGTCGATCACCTGCTCCGGCAGGGACGGTCAGGTTTCGAGCGCAGTGCTTTGGCCGTGCACCTAGGCGAAGTGATAGATCCTCCAACACCTGTACTGGTCGCCACGCTCCGCCGCGCGGGCCGACCCTCAGTCGAAGAGACGTCAAGTACCCCGTGCCATCAGGGAGTGCGGAAAATAGTGGTCGACATCGGCGGAGTGTTCGAGGCCGAGAAGAGGGGTCACCGGCGCGCCACAATAAAAGCATGCCCCGGCTTTGTACCCGCTCAGGCCCGGTCGCACCCAGGTGATGGAGCGGCGCATGCCGCGCACGATCATCTCGGACGGCCGGTCGTAGACTACCGCAGGGTTGAGCCGGTCAATCGCTTCTCGTGCCAGGTGCTTTCGACCAGCCGCCAGCGCGACTCAGCCTCGGCCTCCAGCGGCTGCTTCGCGTCTGCATTGGAGGCTATGGCGAGCAACTCGTCGGTGAAGCGGATGCCGCGCAGCGACTGCTTGCGCTCGTCGTGGAAGAACCGGGTCTCAACATCGCCGGTGCCGACCACGTGGAAGGCATCGATGAAGTTCTCGAAGCCGAGCAGCGCAGTGGTGGTCACCAGTTCCACGGGAGTGATGATGCCCGCGTTGAAATGACGGCACGCATCGAGGAACCGGCTCGTGGCAGATGTCGACTGTGTGTCCACCCGCAGGATGTGGGCGCACAACTCACGACTGAACGGGACCGCCAATTCCTCCAGCGAAGCTGACGTCGCGCCCGACTCGGCCAATGACAGGATGGACTTCGCGAGGGCGAACTTGAAGGAGGCCACATTGCGGCCTCGGAGGACAACACTGCGGAAGTCCTCTGACGCAGGGCTCGCGGTTTGCATGGGAGGACCGTACTAAGTCCCCCGGACCATCGGACACCTATTCGCAGGCGATCCGGACGGCACCACAGTCGGCTGCGTTTGACGAGCGAGTTTCGGAGCCAGCAAACAAGTTATAGGGAAACCCCTGATTCCAAATTTCTAGGAACGCCCTACCGTTCTGATCAAGGCGGAACCAGACGGGGCTGGTGCGCCACAGCATCAGTAGCAAATTCAGGAGTCATAATGCTTCGCAAGACGCTGATAGCGGCTGCCGTGACCGCTGCTGCGCTCGGGGGTTTCGCAACCGCCACGGTAACTGACCCCGGTACCGCATCAGTCTCGTTCATCGCCAGCTGTGCCAGCGACGAGTACGAGAACTCGCAGGGTGATTGCATCCTTCGGCCCACGGACTCCTCACAGCCCCCGGAGAGTGCGACGTTCGTGTGCGCCGATGGGACCTACTCATCCAGTGTCACTTCCAGAGGCGCTTGCTCACGTCATGGAGGCATCGACCATGCGCTCTGACCGGTCCGTTGAGGCAAGTGGCGGCCCAGAACGGGGGTCGTCGGGCATAGAATCGGCGGCTCGGACATTGCGGAGGAACCGCTGTCTTGCGCTGGGGGTGACGCTGACGGCAGCGTCCCTTTGGCTCGCACCGGTAGGGCTAACAGCACCACCTGCTCAGGTACCGGTTGCGCCAGTACTCGGCGAAGCATGCAACGACCAGAACAAGCTTGCATACGACCCGGAACTCGGCCAGATCATCTGCACTCAAATGGGTTGGGTTCGCTCCGTCGAGCCGACTGGCATCCGCAACATGGGTGAACCGTGCGCCGCCTCAGAGATGACCAACATGATGGCCAGCTCACCGGACGGTCACCTGATCTGGTGTCCCTCCCACGAGGGTGTATGGGTTCTCTACCGGCCCTGAAAGACGCATTTAGGAACGACATGAACTCCACACAGATCACCCGAGTGGTGCTCCTAGGTCTAGCGGCGGGATCGCTCGCGTTTGGCCTCGCTCCGAGGGCATCTGCCGACTACGACACGATGGCTTACGGCGATGCCCTAAGGGCCGCTGGTTTAATCGACCGCGACGGGCACCCATGTAACGGCCCACACGATCGCGGCACTGGCGAGGACTGCCGGTACCAGTTCGACGACGTTGTAGAGGCTGTTTGGACCGGAACGTGGGTCTGTCGAGAAGTCGAACAAGGACGGTCTCGCGCAACCATCGAATACAACCTCAGTCACGGTGACGGACTCCGTGTATCTCACGTCGACGCTCCGACCGTTTACGACGCCGCAACTATGCACCTGTGCTGAACCACGAAGATGTAGCGCTATGAATCGAAATGGACTGATATCGATCGAGATCGGCCTGATGGCGCTCGGAGTCGCTGTGTCCGCCTGCAGTACCACGTCCCCGCCGACCTCCACAGTCACTGTCACTGCGCCAGCAAGTCCGCCCACTGTTTCTGACTTCGCAAGCGGACCCACCCCGGTAGTCAGCCCGACGCCGACGGGTCCGAAGTCCGTGATCGAGACCGATGGCACCTACTTGGTCGGGACCGACATCCTGCCGGGCATGTACCGCACGCCCGGCGGCTCTGCTTGTTATTGGGCCAGGTTGAGAAGCCTCGATACCAGCGACATCATCGACAACAACAACAGCACCGGTCCGCAAGTCATCGAGATACTGCCGACCGACCGGGCCTTCAAATCTTCGAATTGTCAGACCTGGACTCTTGAGCCGGGGCAAGCTTCGGCACCACAACCACCCCCCGTGGCGACCGCCTCCGATTCTGCGCCCAGCGCGAATTACCAGTCCAACTACGAAAGTCTCCGCTGCCCACACCGCGCAGTGCTGACGCTCCAGACCACTCAATCGGCTGTCGCCATTTGTGACCATGGCACTGGCGGTTATACCTACAAAGGGCTGCGTCTTAAGGACGGAGCCAGGATCGATATTGATGGTGCAATGCCTACCGCATCGGGCTTTACTGTGACGAACAATGGCACCCGGTACGACGTCAGCCGAGGCGGATTGGTGATCAACACCGACGGTGATGTTTACACCGAACCCGCAGTCACCTCAGGTCCGTGAAGCGCTGATAGGTGGCGAACAGAGGGGAAAGATCCTGATGCAGACCTGCGGCGGGTAAAGAGTGGTGGCAGCGACGACGACAAGTTGGATGCCATGCCGCTAAGGATTGGGGAGACATTCGCCGGATACAGGGTCCTGCGGCTGCTCGGCTCCGGAGGCATGGGCGAGGTTTATGTGGTCCAGCACCCCCGTCTGCCCCGCCAAGAGGCCTTCAAGGTCCTCCGCCCGGACATATCGAGTGATCCTTCCTTCCGCGAGCGGTTTATCCGCGAGGCCGACCTAGCCGCAGGACTTCGGCATCCCCACATCGTCGGGATCCACGACCGAGGCGAGCATGACGGCCAGTTGTGGATCGCGATGGACTACATCGACGGCACCGACGTCGCCTACCTGCTGGAGCAGAAGTACCCGGCAGGCATGCCGGTCGACATCGTCCTGTCGATCATCACTGCAGTTGCCAGTGCGCTGGACTACGCCCACCGGAAGGGGCTGCTGCACCGTGACGTCAAGCCCGCCAACATCATCGTCACCGCCCTTGACAGCGATGACCCGGGTGTCTTCCTCGCCGACTTCGGCATCGCCCGACCGCTAGACGAGATCAGCGGCATCACCACAACCAACATGACGGTGGGCACGGTGGCTTACGCCGCCCCTGAGCAATTGCTGGGCGAAGAGATGGATGGACGGGTCGACCAATACGCCCTCGCCGCCACCGCCTACCACCTCCTGACCGGAGCCCAGCTGTTCCCGTACTCGAACCCAGCAGTGGTAATAAGCAGACACCTCAACACGGTCCCGCCGACGCTGGGCGACAGCCGCTCCGGCTGCGCTGGTCTCGATGACGTACTCCAAATAGCACTGAGCAAGAACGCCTCCGACCGCTTCCCTTCCTGTTCGGCATTCGCGCAGGCCCTGGGCGACGAGTCCTCCAGGATGGGCGCGCCCGCGAACGCCACTACTGAAGCCGCACGCCAGCCAAGCAAGTCTGTGTCCACGTCCGCTGCCGGATTACCTATTCAACCAGCAGCCCGCGCATCTCCACGCATCCGGCTCGCCCTGGCCAGCATCGTTGTGATCGTTCTGTTGGTTGGCTTTATCGCCATGGTGTGGCGGCCCTGGGACGAACGCCGATCGAGCGGCTCAACGATGCCGCCCAGGAGTGGCACGTTGACCGAAACATCGAGTCCGCTGGCGCCTGCCCCAAGCAGCGCACCCCCGCCTCCGCCAGCCACGCCGCCGTCTTCGATTCCTGCACGCGAGGCTCCTGAACGCGAGGCGTCGCCGGGGGTTGCCCGCGCTCGCGAGCAGAGTTTTCTGGCGGCGCTAGACGGAACGCCGATCGATGGACCTAACCATGTTTCCTACAGCATGATCCCCGGTAGCCACGGCGCGTATATGGGTGACCCATCGGCATGGACGGTCGGTGGCCCCGTGGTCAAATACGGCTATGAGGCGTGCGCTGTACTGAAGAAGTACCCGAGTGATCGCGAGCAGGCTATCGCCACCTTCTACGAGGAGCATGGCTACGACACGAAGTCCGCTAGTGCGTCCACGAAGCAAGAAATGGCGACCTACATGGCGATCGCCACGACCTATCTCTGCGGATGAGCCGCCCGCGACCGCGCCGGACCCCGGCGAGCGCGAAAACCCCTTAAAGGGTTGCGGTAGAAGTGCGGGATGCCCTAACGATGTCGAGGTACGCCAGCCAGGAGCGCGCCGCTCGGTCGGGCGTCCTGGCCCAGGATTCATAAGCGCCGATCCGTCCGCGCAGGCTACGCACTCGAGCGTTGTCACCGGGGGTTGGCATCGGCGAGACGTTAAGGAACCTTGGTGAAGTGAGTTCGACTAGCGGTTCAGGACCGCCCAATATCTGGATGATCAATCGTCAATCAAGCTAGTGACCGCCTGGGGCGGCCTAATGCCTACTGCGGGCGACGGACGACAGAAACTAGTTCAATCGCCTGGACACCTCCATCGTCAATGACGAAGCTGAATGTCATTTCGGCGACGAACTCGCCGTTTACGAGGACGGCGTCTTCGTCATACTCTTCATCAACAACAGTCCAACTCGCGTTCGGTCCATCGCTGTCCTCTTTCAGAACGGTTGCCTCATAACCGATCTCCGCGTCGACAATTGCTTCACCGATCTCGGTACCACCTTCGAACACTTCATGAATGTCAAGACTAAGAGTTGTCAGGTCGGGCCAGACCTCTAAAGCGGTCGGTTCATCAAGCTCGCGGTCCAGCATCACGTCAAGATGATCGAATAGTTCACTCCCCACAAGGTTCTGGCAGGCCGCATCGATGCTAGCTCCAATCTGATCGGTACGACTCGGTAGATCGAGTGGCGGCTCCGTTAGTTCGGTCAAGACTTTGTCCATCGCTGTAATCGAGATTGCGTCATCGATCGACTTCGCAATCGAAACCATGTTGGCGGTGACACTAGCTAGGTCTTGCGTCAGCTCGGGATGCAATATTGCCTCTTTGCCGTCGCAGCAGTCATTGTCATTCGTGACGAAGACAACCGCGCAACCCGAGTGCGCCTCGGCAGTGACTTCTCGCACCGTCACCCAGATCAGCGCGTCCCTGTACCCCTTGTCAGTCGAGTCGAACGGCGGATGCTCCGAAAGGGACCAGTTGACCAGTGTGTCGTGATCGATCGCAGTAGGCACGGGGCGGATGACAGCTCCCATTTCGGTCAACTCGTTGCGTAGCCGATCAGCCAGCTGTTCGGCAGTCTGAATCGGGCGGCTACGGAGTTCCCTTACCGTTGGCAGACCGTCGGGTAGTTCAAGACCTGCAGCGCAAAGCGCAGCGAGCGCTTCGCCCCACTTCGTGGCGGCTTCGCTGCGCAAGCGCTTCAAGGTCTTGTACCGACGTCGAGCGACCTCACGGACGACCACTTCGGGGACCACGATTGACAGCGGCCCGAACTGGACGAGCAGCCGCAAGCGCGTCCAAGCGATTCCTTCCAGCGACGGATCAGCCAGCAGGATGTTGGAATCGACGACGTATATGGCGCTGCTGTCAGAAGCAACGCCTTCAGACATCCACTTGAGTTTCGTAGCTATCACGCCCTTCCTGACGACTCCCTCTACCTCGCGGACCGCACCCGACTCGTGCACGCAGGACGCATCTCAGCACGATCCGGGTCGACACGGGTCCATCCGACGGCGCATCGGCCCGGCTACCCCTTTTTGTCGTGGCCGCTCATTACGCTAGCGCCGTGGAGACCAAGCAGGTGCGCGCCGGTCGAGACACCATCCTCAGCTACGTTGAGCGAGCGAGCGCGGTCGACGTAGTGGCGGAATTCGTTTGGAACTCTCTCGATGCCGATGCGACCACAATCGAGGTAACTGTCGCGATCGGAGATCTAGGAGCGCCAGAAGAACTCGTCGTCAGCGACAACGGCTCGGGGATGCCACCTGACCGTATCGAAGAGTTCTTCCTAACCCACGGCGACTCCTGGAAGCGGACGAAGCGATTCTCACCGGAACTGAACCGGCCACTGCACGGGCAGCTGGGCAGAGGACGGTTTCTCGGGTACAGCATCGCTGATCGTGTTAATTGGCGGTCAAGATCGCAGGCAGACCCAGACTACTCCGAGGTCGAGATTCGTGGCCGACGAGATTCCCCTGATCAGTTTGTCTTCGATGGACCGTGGTCATCTCAAGGACCACGAGGCACCACAGTGGAAATGGTGCTGCGGCAGAGCCCACGTGTCGCAGGCATCGTCGAACAGGGCTTTCCATTGCAGCTCACCGCCCGGCTGGCGCCTTCACTTCTTGCGATGCCCGACGTCGACGTTTCATTCCGGAACGGACCCCTGAATCCGACTGTCCACATCGTTTCTGATATTGACCTTGACCTCGGTGACCTCGATCCGTCTGTCCTGCATGGCAAAGCTGCTCCGCGTCTCCGCTTGGTCGAGTGGGGGGCGGACATGCGATCGAAGACGATGTTCTTGTGCGACGACCGAGGCGGCGTGGTTTCGGACTATAAGCTCAGCCGACTGCCACCAACACCGCTTAATTGGACTACATACCTCCAATGGGAGGGTTTTCGGGATCCAGAGTTAATGGGTCAGGCCGACTTACGGGCACCAGACATTCAGCACGGCGAACTCCTCGCTGCGGCTAACAGGGCAGTCATCGATTATCTACAGCGTCGTCTTGAAGAGCAGAAGGGAAGCATTCTCGCAGAGTGGAAGGCGGAAGGCGTCTATCCATACGAGGGTGACGCACGCAGCGCGACCGAAGAAGTCGAGAGAGAAATCTTCGACATCGTGGCAGTGGTTGCAAGCCCGGCGATCGGTCGAGACGTCAAACAGAAGAAGCTATCTCTTCGACTACTCCAGGAAGCGACACGCTCCGAGCCGGCGCATACCAAGAAGATTCTGTCCTCGGTGTTAGAGCTAACGGACGAGGAGCAGGAGGTCCTCGTCGACCTGCTTGAACGCACTAAGCTCGCTTCCATCGTTCGGTCAGCGCAGACTGTGGCGGATCGCGCCGACTTCATCCATGGTCTTCGAGAGTTGTTGTATTCAAATGCGACGAGGACCCAATTCCGAGAGGTCGACCAGCTACATCCGATGTTGGTCAATGAGCCGTGGATTTTCGGCGACGAGTGGGGTCTTGCACTCTCCGAAGTTGGCCTCACACGGCTTGTGCGAACCCTCGTTGCCGAAGCGAACAGCGAAGTCGAGTTCGCGTCTGGGCCAGTAAGGCTCCCCGATGGCAAGCGCGGTCGCGTGGACATGGCATTTTCGCGCCACCTGCCCGAGAGTCAGAGCACCCGCCACCTCGTCGTCGAACTCAAGCGACCCAAGACGCTGACGATGGTCGAATTCAGTCAGGTCAACAACTATGCGTCCGCGATTACTACGCACCCGGAGGTCGTAGGGGCACCGCACTCGTGGGACTTCTGGCTAGTGGGAACCGACATCGACGAAGCCGTCAGGGGCCTATACAGTGACCCGTCTCGCCAAGGCCTAACTGTGAGCAACTCACGCTACCGGATTTGGGTCGGCACCTGGGGCCAGCTCCTAGACCAAGCACAGCGACGAATCCAGGCATTTCAGGCTGCTCTTGAGCTGGTGTCTTCTGATCAAACCAGCAGAGACTATCTCCAACGTGTTCACGCCGAGTTCATTCCGCCGATCGGTACCGACCGAGTCTCGTAATAGCCGGGTTACGAGCTTCACGAAAGTCAGTCCCGGTGACGGTCATCGGCTTCATCACAGCCCCGAGACACCCAGTGACAGCTGAATCGGTGAGCCTACAAATTGGCGGCGGCTAACATTCGCCCATGCCGTTGCGGATCGGCGAGACGTTCGCGGGATACCGGGTCCTGCGACTGCTCGGGTCCGGGGGCATGGGCGAGGTCTACTTGGTCCAGCACCTCCGCTTGCCCCGCCAAGAGGCCCTCAAGGTCCTGCGTCCCGCCATATCCAGCGCCCTTTCGTTTCGGCGGACCCTAAACCGAACCTCCCGCCGATGAGCGCAGAGGTGGCTATTGCTGCGCTGGCGGTAGCGGCGAGCACGACCACGGCAATCGTCAGCATGATCGTGACCTACTGTTCCCAGCGGTCAGCGATACGGGAACAGAACCTATGGCAGGAAAGGACGGTCACCTATCTCAAACTCCAGGAATGGGTCCACACAATTTACGGCTGGAGTGATCGAGGTCTTCGAGACGATCCACCTTCTCCTGACCTTGACACAGTGATGAGGGTGAGGCTCTTCGGTAGCCCCCTCGTCGTCGACCATTTCGCACAAATGGAAGGGGTTGTCGACGGAGCTAGGCGTGCCATACGCGAGAAAGACTGGGAAACCTTCGACGATCTGCGATTTCAACTGAGCGTCGGGCTCGCCATAGACCTGAACAACCTGCTGCGAGATGAGATTCGGGGACAACGGAATGAGTACATAGCCACCCGCGATGATCGGATACGATTGCGATGGCGCAGACGACAAGCTCTGAAATGGTTCGTCCTAAAACAACGTTTGCGGCGAGGCGTCGTTGACATCGAGATGCCGAAGGACGACACAGACCGGTAGTATCGTGTGACCTCACGGCTTTCAGTCGGTATATGAGAGCCAGGCTCCAGTCCCGAACTCAGGAGTTGTCATCTGTTGCTACAACCGATTCTCGTGTCGCGCCTTTCAGCGGCGGGAAGATCTTTGATCACCTAACTCCAACAGCGAGTCTCGTTCAATGCGAATCATTTTGGGGCCAATACGCTTGGCTTTCAGATCACCAATCGAGATCATTTTCCGCACGGTGTGTTGACTGATCTGGTAATACGCAGCCGCCTGCTTGATTGTCAGCCAGCACGGGATTTCATCGGCCATCGCGTCATACTCCTCGTCAGTCAACGGTTTGAGGTCCAAGCCCGACCAGTTCAGTGAGTCACGGTCGAACCGCAAGATTCGGCACGATGTGATGCGAGAGTCGCCGCCCATCCTGCGGACACGCACACGCAGGCGGCCAATGTACATAGCGCTGAACATCTCGGACACGCTCACGGACGACTCGGAAGCTGCCTGAGTGCTAGTGAGCCATCGAGTCATGGAGAGCAATTCAGCACGTCCGAGGTGGCCCCGCACTCTCGCTGGCGCTGTGGGGGCGGCGGCCCCAGCTTACGGCGAGAACCAATGTGACGGTCGATCCGCCTGGAATTGGCTCAGCGTGGAGTGTGGTGCGCCTCTCCGCCAGTTTGCGTGACGGTCGTGCACAATTCTTCCGGTGAACTGGGTGGCTGCAACGTCCGATTGGTTCGACTTAGGCGATCTTGCGCACTATCCGTTTCGTGCAGATGTATGGGGTGATGCAGCAGCATGGGTCGGGGCCGTGGCCACGGGCCTCGCAGCGCTGATCGCCGCTGTTGCCTACGCCTTGGGCAGGCGACAGGAGAAGTGGGCTCAAGCGTCGCTCATATACTTTGGGCTTGGCAGCGGTGTGTATGAGGTGCACAATCGCTCGGAAAAGCCAATCGTCGGTGTCAGAGTGATACCGAAGCCTCGATCGTTGTGGTCGGCGGCTCGATCCGGTAACTATCGCGGCGCAGTTGTGTTCGGTGGTCCGACGCTTGCTGCTTTTCCGTCCCACGAGTTCTATCTGGCTGCGAAAAGGAGCCACGGTAGGGATAGGCCGAAAGAAGCGACTCAGAGCAACATGTTCGCGACGAAGATCGAACCTGGAGCTTCGGCCTCCGTCGGTCTTGATTGGGTTACTATGGCGGGCTTTAAGAGTTACATCGAGTTCCGTGATGTATATGGCCGTGATTGGCAATACGACATCGAGGAAGAGCGTCTTAGGCCACGAAAACCCCGCGCTACGCCGCTGAAGGAGAAGAACAATCGCCTGTGGGCGATGCGGTGGATTGCAAAAAACGAGCTCATCTATCTCTGGCGTCATTATGGCTTTCATCGGAAGGGGCGACCACCGTCGGAATAGCGTGCATCGCCAATCTTCGCGTCGCATGGTGGACCATGTTGGATGAAGCGATCTTAGGGAAATCTCGCGTGTAGCGGTATCGATCTCAAGGGTTGTGCAACGACTATGTGTCTGGAACATCACCGGTATCGTCAATAGCCCGGCATCCGCGTAGCTCACCTGTGGGGAGGGCGTCTGAGACAGCCATCCGCGCGGCCCGATGAAGAATGCGTAGAGAGGCCACTCGGAATACCGTTCTCGACGAGCGGAGGCCCGCTAGTCTGCGGGCGGACTAGTGTTACTCAGGGGCGGAACTATACAGATGGCCAATGACCCGATTACCACAATTTACTTAGCCGACCGAGCCGATGGGTCTGCCATCTACCAAGCGAACATGACCTTGCTGTACGTAATCACCACATACGGTGCGCTGGTTGCCGCAGCGATTGCAACTGACTTTGTAGAGAACCCTTGGGCACTCGCCTTCATCGGAGCGCCACTATGGGGCCTGCTTTGCTACCAGACTCAGCTGTTGGTACTAGCCTCTGTCCGCGTAAATTCGATCCAGATTCTGGAGCGACGACTCTTAGAGGCTGCCCAGGGACTCAGTGAAAAGGAGAAAAACCAGATCGGCTCCGGCGCTGGCGACCGGATTTCACGGGTGTCAGACCAACCAACCGGACTCAAGCCAGCGAACGTCGCATCCTTCGCTGCTATCGGGGCAGCATCCATCGCCCTTGCGATCACCTCACTGATGTTGGTGGAACCAAAAGCTTGCAGCTTTCCTTTTATTCTTGGCCTGGTGGTGCACGCCGTTCTAGGCCTTACTCTCGTTCTCGCCCTCATCTCGCTGGGGCGCATCCGGCTGTTGATTAGTGGCCTGGCTGACCAAGGTCCGTACTCTCGCGCAGCGGCAGAAGCCGAACATCCAACCGAACAGAACCTCGAATTGCAAACGCCGGACGAGCCAGACTCGGCAACTGAGGTCTGAGCCAAGAAGCGGCGCCTGCCTCAAACGGGGGTAGAGCGGCGTATCAGAGATCCAAACGTTGCTGTCTCAAAATGGATCACATTCGAGACTGGGTGCTCCTAAGCCCCGCATCGCTCGGAGCACCAGGTCGTGGTGTCTCGAATGTTGGTCTCGGAAATAGATGTCTCGATACTCGCGTGCAAACCAATATGAGTCACGGCGAGAGCGGGTCCCGCAACCCGGCGGGCACCCGGATGGGCTACACCCGCGTCTCGACCGTGGCGCAGACGCTTGACCAACAGAACGAGGCGCTCGCCCTCCGCTGGGGTCACCAAGGTGTTCTCGGACGTGATGTCTGGTGCGCGCGATGACCGTCCCGGTCTAGCTGCCCTGTTGGACTACGTTCGCGAAGGCGACACCGTCGTGGTGTGGAAGCTCGACCGATTGGGGCGCAACATGCTGCACATCTTGGAGACGGTGCGGGACCTGACTGACCGAGGCGTCACCCGGGTCTCGGTCACCGACGGCATCGACTCCTCCGCTCCAGCGGGCCGGATGAGGATCGGCGTCCTCGGGTCACTCGCGGAGTATGAGCGCGAACTAATCAAGGAGCGAACGGCGCTCAAGCGGGCGTCGAGGGCTAACGACACCAGATTTGGTCGCCCCCGGAAGGTCACCGACGCCGAGCACATCGCCACCGCTCGGCGAATGAAGGACGATGGCCACACCGTCAAGGACATCGCGAAGTACCTCGGGGTGTCCCGGGCGACGTTGTATCGGTACCTGTATGAGGCTGTGGCGATCGGTTGACGTCGGCTACGACCTAATAGGAGTACTTCTGGATGCCCTCGTAGGTCATCATGGTTGCGCAGCCTCAAAGGCAGAGGGCTTCGATGCAGTCCAAGCAGGACCGGGAGTCCTGCGGGTCGAAACGTTCGTGAAGGCAGATTCGTGCCCACCGACCACACGCAGTGATCGTGAGATTCTCTTCGACGAAGATGGGTTCCGAGACCTTCCGGATCAAGGCGTAGACGCCAATCCGAGGCGTGGGCGGAAGGACGCCCGCATGGCGGATCGCGTTCTCGGGGACTATGGGATCGATGTCGTCCGGCGCAAGAAGGTATCGCTCGATCGCCACGAAGGTCATGGAGAGGCTGAGACCATGTCAGTGGTGCGGTGGCGGTGTCTGAGTCAACCTAAATTTGCCCGATGACGTCGCTGTGCTGCGGGCACAACTCATAGGCCGAGTATTGCGCGAACAGGTGTGCGTAGTAACCCGGATGGCTTCCCGGCCCGTTGTACGACCGCAGCACTTCTGCGACAGCGCCCTGAGCACCACCACCCGCATCGAAGGCGTCGCACACCCGGTAACCGACTTCCAATGCCTCCTCGGCACACTCGGGGCAATTGACCGCGTAGTAGTCGATGGAGTCGATAGCCTCAATGAAGGCGTCCTCGCTGGCCGACGCCGGGCCAGCAGTGACCAGGCTGATGCTGAGGACGGCCAGCAGGCAGCCGAAGAGCCTCCGCTTCATGAGGCCATGATGTCAGGTCTTTTCGACGATCTCGAGGCAGTTGCGGGAGATAGCTAAGACGACGACTGTGCGAGTATCACCGCGTCTAGGAGGCCAGTCCCCCGAACGGCAGTGCTGGGGAGCCGCCGGCCTCATACTTCCCCAAGGGGACCGCCCGGTGTGGGGCCGGGCAACACTTCTTATCGCTGGAGTTCGACATGACATGGAAGAAAACTTGTGTAAGCACAGCCGCCGCGCTGAGCTGTCTGGTTGCCGTCGCCTCTCTCCCGGTCGCCTTCGCGCAGACACCCGGTGAAGCGTTCTGCGCGGAGAACCAGCGCCAGCTTGATAGAACCAGCGGCGAGATGCCGTTCGAGGTCAACGACGCCGTTGCATGGCTAACGCAGCAGTTCAACATGTCTGAGACCGAAGCAGTCCGTCTGATCGACAACGGAGGCGAGACGTACTGGTCAGGCATGAACGGGCGATGGGAGGTCAAGTGTCATGATCAGTGATGTCGTTTCGGTCAAGACGGTGGTCTGTCATCGACACCCTGCTGGGCCTGGTGCCGTGGTGGCAAACGCCAGCCGCCTGACCAACATCTTCTTACTGACCCACCCAGACCCAAACGCAACCTCGTCCGAACCTGACACTGCCTCCGGGAGTGACCCGGTATGTCATGGGCTGACCGATATCTGAGATGAGCCAGTCGCCAATTCCGTCCTCTGTGTATCGAGGCGGGTAGTCACGAAACGTCATGATCGAGCAGTTGCCGGGGTAGTCGTATTCCTCGACGTTCGTGCCGACCCACATGCCCGGCAAGACATCTACTCCAACTTGTAGGTCGGCAGTCGGATTGTCGCGGGCGTCGAACCTGGTGCCTGGCTCAGCGAATGCGGGCGATGCACCGAGGGCATTCACTAGGCCGAGTGCCAGCACGCAGTACACCAACTTTATGAGCCGCCGCCCGACTGTGGGAAGTGTCGACGACACTCTGTTGGGTCTGCTCATGAGTTCTCGTCTCCGGGGTTGCGAGCGTGACCGGCAGCTACCCCACATCTGACCCGCCTGCCGAAAACATCGCCGCCGACAAGTCGATGTTACGACGATCGGGTAGCGCAGTGGGGTTGTGACGTTTCGTTTGGGATGGCCGGGGCACTCGTCAGCGGTTTCGGAAGCTCCAGGTACTAACGGGGATGCGATGCTGAGCATGACAGTCGGGAGCGATCGCGGAGGAAAGGGATGACTGAGGACCCGCTGTACCCGGGAATGGATGAGCACCGCGCCATCGAGTTTCTCTGGGCGACCAACGACGGCACCGCCATCGAGTGCTGGCACTGGTTGATCGAGACATCGACTACGTCGTTTTACATCAAGTCTATGAACCGGGCGATGCAGCGAGCCAAGGTCACCATTCACGGGCCGGATGAGCGTCATCCAGGCGAGGAGCACTACCGGTTCGACTTAATCAGAACGCCGGAGATGGAGGTTGATCCGGAGTTCGAGAACCGCTCCGCTCGGGCCGGGGGCCGCTGGCTTACCGACCCTAGCGACCTTCCTCACTATTTCACTGGTCGACGCGTCGCCGAGAACGTGGACCACATCGTGCGTCTCAGCACCGAACATGATCTATTTGTTGCCGGTGTGCCCCCGGCGGGGGGGTCCGACTGGCCAAAGGAGAAGGCGACGATGCGTGGCCTTCTGCCGATCCCCGCCGAAGGGTTCGTAATTCACGTGGACGTCTTCCTGAAGTATGGCCGCGACCGCGGACCCTACTGGCCACACCCGGAGGAGACGATCCGTGCCCAGCGGGCGGGGTTGGGATACATGACCAACTCACTGGGCTGGAAGCTTTCAGCCGTCGCTTTCATGCGGGCCGCCGACCGCGAACCCGATCCCTTCGGCGACTTTCGCGGTGCCACACCTGTTAATCGCTGCCATCGTGGCTACGCGGCGACGGTTGAAGATGACGGTTTGCTGTGGCTGTGTGAGAAACTGATCCCCTTCGACGACGAGGGTGAGACGACCGACCCCGATCTCTAAAAGCCCGACGACGCGCCGTATCGGAAACACCGCGATGATGGACTCGTGACGTGGTCCGATGGCCGTAACCGCGAGATGGCCAAGTGGGCGTACCACCGCCTTACTAGGCAACGCCACGAGGCAAAGCATGGGCAGCGGAAGGACCTTGCCGACCACAACCCTCGTGGGTCCACAATGCCTGTCGTGGACCTGGAACTACTTGAGTTGAATCGCGTGGCATCGTACTCCAAGCACGATGGGTTCAATGCGGCCTGGTGGTCAAGGGTGAGGGCTGGAGACGATCACCGACATCTCCAGGCGCGCCTAAACAGTGTCGAGGTGGCCCGGGTGCTGCTCGATGAAGTCGTCTATATCGAGTACTACGTGGACACGCCACAACTGGGGGCGACAGCGCTCCAGATCGAACTGATCGAAGTGTCGGAGAAGCACCGACGTCGGGGCATCGGGCGGGAGGTCGTTGACCGCCTCGCGCAGCTGCACCCCGACCGCCGCCTGGTTGCGTTCAGCGAAGGCGCAGACGAATTCTGGCATTCACTGAATTGGCGGCGCCACGAGCGAAGGGAAGCTCCGGAGCGCTGTCAGCCGTTGTTCATCCAACCGCCATCGTGAACCGAGGGTGAGCGGCGCCCGAGCCAACCCAACATAGAGCCTTACCCGGTCGGTCCATCGAGAATCAGCAGAGCCTGGTGCTCGGCAGCCCTCGGAGGAACATGCCTGCCCGGCGGAGGAACCTAGGCGAAGACGAGGACTGGGACTTCTAGCCGGCTACGAGGTCAGTCTGGATTGACGCCGAACAGGCGCGCGCGCAGCACCATAACGAAGTCCTCCATCACCTGGACATGGCCGGGCATCCATTGGCGAGGCCGGGTGTCCCAGGCGATGAGCGTGCCGATCGTGTGTCCCTGGGCGTCCGTCAGGGGGAAGCCCGCGTAAGCCACGACGACACCCTCCTTCACCGCCCAATGGTCGCGCAGTAGCGGTTCCTTCCGGGCATCGGCGACGACGAGCGGCTTGCCGGTGACGAGAACCTCGCGTCCGAGAGAACCCTTCAAAGGGCCTTGCCGTCTGACCGCCATTTCGCCGGTCAGACCGATTGCGCTGCACATGTACTGGGTGTCGCGATCGATCAGTGTCACCGCGGCTGACGGCACCCCGACCGCGGCCACCACCATGCCGACGATGCGGTCGAGGCTGCGGGCGCGTTCCGCGTTGAGCAAACCACTGTCATAGAGCGCGCGCAGTCGGTCGGGGTCGGAGATGACGGCACCCTCGGCGAGGGCTGTGACCGGGTCGTGCGTGTCCAGGTTCAACGTTTTGACGTGCGCCATGAGTTCGCGCACATCGCCCTCACCGCGGCGCGCCCGTTCGATGATCATCCGAGCGGCGACGGCGCGGCCGATGTATGTCTCGATGGATTCGCCGACCCTGTCTGCCTCCTCGATCAGAGCGGCATTCAGCCACTCGTCGAAGCCCGGCAACGTCGGCGCCATGACGTCAACGCTACGCGCAGCGGGTGCAATTATCCCGCGTCGGAAAGCGCATTCGTTTCGCCGAACTGACCATGGCGAGCGCGCGGCGCATCACTTCAAACAACGGGCTGCGCGACTCCGTTCGACGGCAGATTACGCCGGTCACCCGAAACGCGTATTCGTCGCCTACACCCGCGAGATGCGCTCGCCATCAGGAATCCTGGCGGTGCGGTGCGGCGGTTACCAAACCGTCCGACATGCCGTGCATTGCAGTGTCATTCGTGTGCCAGTCGCGTGCGCAGCCGCAGCCGGAGCCGGCTCATGCGAAAGGGCGCGTGTGTGCCGGTAGCCCGGACCACGTTCAGCGCTCACGGATCTATCGAGAAAAGGCGAACCCCGCTCCGTTGTGGCTTATCGTGGCGTCACAACCGATCAGCGAAGGGGACGGGGGAAGGGCGCCGATGTTGGTGGGCGGTCCGAGCCAGTCTGACGTGGAGTTCAGCGGGTCGCACTCGGTAACTCGACTCGCCGAGCAGTCCGCGGTGACAGCGTTTCTGGACAGCGCTGCCGTCTCTGCGACGGGGCTGATCATCGACGGGGAACCGGGAATCGGCAAGACGACGCTGTATCGTGACGCTGTCAGGGCCGCTTCGGCTCGCGGGTTCAAAGTCATGACAGCACAAGGTGATCCGGGCGAAGTGACGTTTTCCTTCGCTGCCCTTTCGGATCTCCTCGCAGGTGTCGATCACGAATCATTCGAGTGTCTGTCCTCGACGCAGCGAGCGACGGTGAACGGCCTTCTGCTTCACGATCATGCGCCCGCTGCGACCGACGAACGGGGTGCGGCGGCGGCGTTTCAGTCGGTGGTGCAGTGGTTGTCGGCCCGGACACCGGTGCTGATCGCGATCGACGACGGGCAGTGGCTCGACACACCGAGCGCCACGGCCATCCGGTACGTAGCGCGGCGGGTGCAGGGACCGATCGGCGTCCTCGTCACCACCCGCAGCGGAGAGCCCGGATCCCTTGAAGCGCAGATACGGCTGCAGATGGCTCATCCGGACGCCCTCCGCCGCGTCCATATGACGCCACTGACCATGGGCGGCCTTCACGCGCTGGTCACCAAACGTCACGGCAAAGTCCTGCCCCGCCCGCAAATGCGCAGAATCCAAGAAATCTCCGGCGGCAACCCGTTTTACGCCCTGGAACTGGTCCGAGCCGTGGAAGACGGTCGCGGGATCGACGGGACGCTTCCGGAGACGCTGGCCGCGATCGTCGCGGCCCGGCTGCAAGGACTGGAACAGGAGGCAGCCCCGCTGTTGCTCGCCGCCGCCTGCGCGGCGAAACCGACCGTTGCGATGGTCTCCCAAGCGACGGGAGTCGACGAAGAACGCGTCGTGGAACTGCTGGAACGCGGGGAGGCCGCACACGTCGTCGCCGTCGTCGGGACCGCCATCGAGTTCTCGCATGCCCTGCTGTCGGCCGGCGTTTACGACGCCGCCCAACCTGCAGACCGCCGAGCGATGCACCGCCGACTGGCTGAGCTCGTCGACGCACCGGAACTCAAGGCCCGCCATCTCGCGCTGGCGGCTACCAGCGCCGACCCGGCAACTCTGGCGGCCCTCGACGCCGCCGCAATCGCGACCCGCGAGCACGGGGCACCGACCGCCGCAGCCGAACTCGTCGAACTTGCGATCGCGCTCGGTGGTGACGACCCCATACGGCGGATCCTCGCCGCGCGCTATCACTTCGACGCCGGTGCCATCGCCGCGGCGCGCCAGCACCTCAAGGGACTCTCTGACGACCTTCCGCCAGGTGCCATCCGCGGTGCGGTGGTGATTCTGCAGGGCGCGATCGACGGTTACGACGGTTCGTTCACCGCCGCCGTGGAGGGTTTGACCCGGGGCTTGGAGGACGCTGTCGAAAGCCCCCACCTTCGACTGCAGGCGCTGATGACTCTCGCACCCGCCACCGGTATCACGGGCGACTTCGAGCAGGCGCTCGCCTACGCACGGGAGGCCGTCGACGTCGCCGACCAGATTCCCGACGCGGCTTTTCAGAGCCAAGCGCGCGCCTTGGCGGCCATGCTGCACTTCCAGTACGGGCGAGGCGTCGAGGAACACACGATCACCGAGGCCCTCCGCCTGCAAGGCAGCACACCGTTTGGCCACGTCCACCATCGAGCCGACGCGGTCAAAGCCGTGATCGACGCCGGCACCGGCGATCTGCAGCAGGCACAGCAGGTGATACAGGCCCTGAGGGAGCACGCCGCCGATCGAGGCAACGAGATCGACGCGATCTGGGTCGACACCCAGGCGACGATGATCAACATCTGGTCAGGTCGATATGACGATGCCGCCACGATCGCCGAAGAGGCGACCCGACGAGCCGAAGAGATCGACGGCCACCACCCCCGGGTGTTCGCGGCGAGTTGCCGCGCTGCAGTCGCCGCCCACACCGGACGTGAACAAGAAGCCCGCGAGGCGGCGGACCTGGCGATCGCCCTAGCGCACGCAACCGGCGGAATCTATTTGGCCCGATCGCCTCTCACCAGCCTCGGATTCCTCGAGACCTCGCTCGGGAACTACACCGCGGCGATCAATGCCTTCGAGCCACTGCTGCGCACGTTCGACCCCGCCCATGACACCGAGCTGATCAGCGGCGGCTACCTTCCCGACGCCATCGAAGCCTTGACCGCACTTGGCAGACTCGACGAGGCGCAGCCGCTGATCGAGGCCCTTGAAACGAACGGGAACCGACTCCAGCGGCCGTGGATGCTCGCCACCGGCGCGCGAGGACGCTGTCTATGGCTTGCCGCGCGAGGCGATCTGCCGGCTGCCGAGGCGACGGCTCTCACCGCGCTCGAACACCACCGCGAACTACCCATGCCGTTCGAGACGGCCCGCACCCGGTTGGTGTTGGGTCAGATACAGCGGCGACGACGCCACCGAAAGCCGGCCGAGGACCACCTGGTGGCCGCCCATCACGCTTTCGAACGGCTCGGTGCACCGTTGTGGCTGCGTCGCGCCGCCGCCGAGCTGAACCATCTGAAGCGCAGTACGACTCGTGGCGCGGGCCTCACACCGGCCGAAGAGCGCGTTGCGCGCCGTGCCGCAGACGGGTTGTCCAACCGGGAGATCGCTGCAGAACTTTTCATATCGCCGAAGACGGTCGAGATGAACTTGAGCAATGTCTACCGAAAACTCGGCATCCGCTCCCGCTCCCAGCTGCACACTCATCTGCCGGACGCCAATACCAGGGAAATCCCTGGTACTTAAATCGTCGGTAATCAATAGTCTCCGGTGGTGACCACTCATCTCGACCGGCAACGCTGCTTCCTCACCGAGTGGTATCAACCGCGGCTCAGAACCTCGGACCTCGAGGCCCTCACCACCGCACTCGAGCACAGCGCGGGGGGGATGGTCGCCGAGGGCGAGCCCATCGAACTGATCATCACGGTGGCCGCGGCCGGCGATGAGATTCTCTACGGAGTCTTCCGCTCCGATACCGCCGAAACCGTCGCGCGCATGTGCCGACAAGCCGGTCTGCCAGCCGATCGCATCAGCGTCGTCCACGCCCGCCTCACCGCGGGGCGCGAACTCTGAAGGACAGCAGCCGCGCGTCGCCGCCAAGGCCAGGGAAATCCCTATATTCCCTGGACCTGGCAGCGCATAGCGTCAACTCTGCTCCGTGAGCCGCGGAGGGGACGGCTCACGGAGCTCGATTTATCGGGTTGCGCTGCGTGGTCGGCACGGCCGGTGTGGCCGAAGACGAGGACTGGGACCTCGAAACATGCACCGACCGGCCGACTTCGTAGGAAATCGGCCTGTCACGATCAGCCCCGTGAGACGATTCCCGGCTGAAGGTAATGGCGTAGCACGACGGTGGAGACGGGCATGATTCGGCGGGCAGTGACGGCTTTGGGTCTCTCGATTCTCGGTGCGGTGGTCCTGGCGCCGCCGGCGGCGGCCGATACGGGACAGCTGGTGCTTCTCCAGTCGGGCACGATCCGCTGCCTGGTGAGTGCTGACGACGTGAAGCGCGGCGGTGGACCGATAGTGGTATGTCAGCGTGTCGACGGCCAACCATGGGGTCAGGCTCCGTGGGAGACATCGAAATTCAACAACCGGCTCAACCTCGCCGTTGTGCGTGGCACCGGTCAAATGTACTGGGAGCGGGGCGTCGTCCCCGCAGCGAACGAAACCCCCGGCGGAGACATCGTCGTGGACGCCGGGCAGACATATCACGTCGACGGCTGGACCATTCAAGACGAGAATCTGCGGACCCGCATCACTTATGACGCCACCGGTCACGGACTTTTCGTCAACGCCGGAGACGTTCGCCAATTCTGATCGGCCCTACGGCGTCTGGCAACCGGTCCTATGAGCGCAGTGACTGCGTATCGATCACGAAGCGGTAGCGCACATCGCTGGCCACCACCCGCTCATAGGCCTCGTTGATGTAATCGGGTGTGATGACCTCGATCTCGGGTCGCACGCCGTGCTCGGCGCAGAAGTCGAGCATCTCCTGCGTTTCGGCGATGCTGCCGATCAGTGAGCCGGCGAGGCGGCGCCGTCCGGAGATCAGCGCGCCGGCGGGTACCGACATGGGCTGCTCCGGCATACCCAGCTCGACCATCGTGCCGTCGAGTGCGAGCAGTCCGAGATAGCGGCCCAAGTTGAGGTTGGCCGACACCGTGTTCAGGATCAGGTCGAACGATCCGCGCAGCGTGGAGAACGTCTCCGGGTCAGAGGTTGCGTAGTACTCGTCGGCACCAAGGCGCAGCCCGTCCTCCATCTTCTTCAGCGACTGGCTCAGCACCGTCACATGTGCGCCCATCGCGTGCGCGAGCTTGACGCCCATGTGGCCCAGCCCGCCCAGACCGATGACCGCCACGCGGGTTCCTGGACCCGCATTCCAGTGGCGCAGAGGCGAATACAACGTGATCCCTGCGCACAGCAGCGGCGCCGCCGCGTCGAGCGGGAGGCTGTCGGGGATGCGCAGCACATAGTTCTCGTCCACCACGATCGCGCCGCTGTAGCCGCCCTGTGTCGGCTCACCGTCACGACCGATCGCGTTGTAGGTGCCGACCATGCCCTTGGCGCAGTACTGTTCCTCGCCCGCGCGACACTGCGCGCATTCGCGGCAGGAATCGACGAAGCAACCGACGCCGACGCGGTCGCCGACCCTGAATCCCGTGACCTCCGAACCGACCTCGGTGACGATACCGGCGATCTCGTGCCCGGGAACCACGGGATAGTTCGCGCGGCCCCACTCGTCGCGGACGGTGTGAATGTCGGAATGACAGATGCCCGCGAAGTGGATGTCGAACGCCACGTCGTGCGGTCCGACCTCGCGTCGGGTGATGGTGGTCTTGACCAGTGGTTCGGACGCCGACGGTGCGGCATATGCGGCAACGGTGCTCATTACGACCTTCTTCTTTTCGTTCCGATCGACTATCGACAAAGCCGTCGCTGACACTGCGACCGGCCTGCAACGACCAACAGGGCCGCTTACCCCGATGATTCCTGCCGAAGCTGTGAATTTTCTCCCAGGCCCGCTAGAGACCGGTGGCCCGGAACGCCCCGTTGAACGACAGCCGTTCGTATCGCGCGACGCCGGCGGCCGTATAGGGATCACGGTCGACGACGTCCTGCGCCTGCTTGGCATCCATGTCGCCGGTGATGAGAACTGCGCCCGACTCGTCCTCCAGGCGGCCCGCCAACACGATCCGGCCGGCGCTGACCTCGTTCTTGAGCCATTCGAGGTGGGCGGGCCGGGTCTCGTTGACGACCTCGGGCGGTTGCAGATAGGTCGATTTCAGGACGTGGAACACGCCGACAACGCTAATTGATCGGAGCGTTGAGCCATTGCAGGTCGGCGAGCATGCCGCGTGCGGCCACGATGTTCTCCCCGGTCTGCCACACCTCGTTGTTGACCGCGAAGACCCGGCCGTCCCGCGTCGCGCCCAGCTTCTTCCACGCATCGCTCTCGAACACCGCGGGCGCGCGGTCGCGCGCAGACGGCGAGTCAAAGGACACGTAGACGATGTCGCCGTCGGCGATCGACAGGTCGGGATTGTCTCCGAGATCCGTGTCGGTGACTCCCACCTCGATGTAGGGCTTGTCGGTGAAGCGTTGTGTCACAGGGCGATCGACGCCGACATCGGCCAGCACGCTGCCCGGGAAGGTCTCGACGCCGAAGACGCGCATCGTGGTGTCGGTGAACTGCACGACCGACGCCTGGAAGTGGGTGGCGTCGTTGTCGGCGCCGGTCTTGTCGGCCGCGCGCTCGAATCCCTCGACCAACCCGTTCGCGGCGTCCTGTCGTCCGGTCGCGGCGCCCACGGTGCGCAGGTTGTCCTGCCACGCCGCGCCGGGCGGGCCGGAGAACACCGTCGGCGCGATGTCGGACAGTGGCCCGAAGGCTTCCGGCGTCAACGCCTGAGAACCGAGGATCAGGTCGGGTGCGGCTGCGCGGATGCCGTCGAGGTCCGGTTCGCTGCGGGTGCCGACGCCCGGCACGTCGTGGATGACCTGGCCCAGGTACGACGGCTGGCTATCGGAGCCGTCGGGCAGCGCCGCGGCCACGATCTGTGACTGCAGTCCCAACGCGCACAGAGCGTCGAGCTGGTCGCCCGACAGCACCACGATGCGCTGTGGGTCGGCGCGTACCAGCGTCTCGCCCGCGGCGTGGCGCACCATGCGCTCGGGGGGTCCCGGGTCCACCGGTGCCGGTTCAGCCGGACACGATTCGTCGGGGCGCCGCTGATTGCCCAGCACCCCGGCGCCGGCGATGCTCGTCGTGCTGGTGACGATCGTCTGCGGGGCGGCGGTGTCCGACGACTCCCCATCGGGGGACCCGCAGCCGCTCATCACGGTCATGCCGACCGCGGTCGCGAGCGCGGCCAGGCCCAGCATCCTGGCGGCGACGAGGGCCCTGCGCGCTCGGCCGATCAACACGTCGCCGACGGTAACATCCGGCCAGCTCCCGGGCCGAAAGCCGTGTGCTGGCCGATTACGACGCTTTGTAGGACCCCCGAGCATTCATGATCGGAGGCCCGCTAGGATTCATCGAGACAACCCCGGGATGTCCCGACCTGGATGTATGGAGGACCTGTTGGTAGCCGAAGCGCCCCCTATCGGAGAACTCGAGGTACGGCGTCCGTTCCCGGAGCGACTCGGCCCCAAGGGCAACCTGATCTACAAGCTCATCACCACCACCGATCACAAGATGATCGGCATCATGTACTGCGTCGCCTGCTTCATCTTCTTCTTCATCGGCGGGCTGATGGCGCTGTTCATGCGGACCGAGCTGGCGATGCCGGGACTGCAGTTCCTGTCCAACGAGCAGTTCAACCAGCTGTTCACCATGCACGGCACGGTGATGTTGCTGTTCTACGCGACGCCAATCGTGTTCGGCTTCGCCAACCTGGTGCTGCCGCTGCAGATCGGTGCCCCCGACGTCGCGTTCCCCCGGCTGAACGCCCTGTCGTTCTGGCTGTTCGTGTTCGGCGCCCTGATCGCGATCTCCGGTTTCATCACCCCCGGTGGTGCGGCCGACTTCGGCTGGACGGCGTACGCGCCGCTGAGCAACGCGATCCACTCACCGGGCGCCGGCGGTGACCTGTGGATCCTGGGTCTGGCCATTTCGGGTCTGGGCACCATCCTCGGTGGCGTGAACATGATCACGACTGTGGTGTGCATGCGCGCACCCGGTATGACGATGTTCCGGATGCCGATCTTCACCTGGAACATCCTGGTGACGTCGATCCTGGTGCTGCTGGCCTTCCCGTTGCTGACCGCCGCGCTGTTCGGGCTGGCGGCCGACCGGCATCTCGGCGCGCACATCTACGATCCCGCCAACGGCGGTGTGCTGTTGTATCAGCACTTGTTCTGGTACTTCGGCCACCCCGAGGTGTACATCATCGCGCTGCCGTTCTTCGGCATCGTCAGCGAAATCTTCCCGGTGTTCAGCCGCAAGCCGATCTTCGGCTACACCACGCTGATCTACGCGACCATCGCGATCGCGGCGCTGTCGATCGCGGTGTGGGCACACCACATGTACGCCACGGGTGCGGTGTTGTTGCCCTTCTTCTCGTTCATGACGTTCCTGATCGCCGTGCCTACGGGTATCAAGTTCTTCAACTGGATAGGCACGATGTGGAAGGGCCAGTTGACATTCGAGTCACCGATGCTGTTCTCGATCGGGTTCCTGCTGACGTTCCTGCTGGGCGGTCTGTCGGGCGTGCTGCTGGCCAGCCCGCCGCTGGACTTCCACGTCACCGACAGCTACTTCGTCATCGCACACTTCCACTACGTGCTGTTCGGCACGATCGTGTTCGCGACCTACGCCGGAATCTACTTCTGGTTCCCGAAGATGACCGGCCGGTTGCTCGACGAACGGTTGGGCAAGCTGCACTTCTGGCTGACGTTCATCGGGTTCCACGTCACGTTCCTGGTGCAGCACTGGGTGGGCGACGAGGGTATGCCGCGCCGGTATGCGGACTACCTGCCGACCGACGGGTTCACCACGCTCAATGTCGTGTCGACCATCGGCGCCTTCATCCTGGGCATCTCGACGCTGCCGTTCGTGTGGAACATCTTCAAGAGCTGGCGCTACGGCGAGCCGGTGACCGTCGACGATCCGTGGGGTTACGGCAACTCGCTGGAGTGGGCGACGTCGTGCCCGCCGCCGCGGCACAACTTCACCGAGCTGCCCCGAATCCGCTCGGAGCGACCCGCGTTCGAGCTGCACTACCCGCACATGGTGGAGCGGATGCGCGCGGAGGCACACGTCGGACGCAGCCATGGGCCCGCGGACGGCGATGTGACCCGGCTGGACGACGCGAACGTTCGTACCTGACACGATTGCGGCATGACCGGTAAATCACGCGAACGCGCATCGCTGCTGATCACGGTCACCGGCCGCGACCAGCCGGGCGTGACCTCGGCGTTGTTCGAGGTGCTGTCGCGTCACCAGGTCGAGCTGCTCAACGTCGAACAGGTCGTGATTCGCGGCCGGCTGACCCTGGGTGTGCTGGTCGCGGGATCGGCGGAAGTCGCGGGAAGCGCCGAGCTTCGTGACGCCCTGACGGCGGCGATCCGCGAAGTGGGCCTGGACGTCACGATCGAACGCAGCGACGGCGAGCCGGTCATGCGGGAACCGTCGACGCACACGATCGTCGTCCTCGGTCGTCCGATCACCGCCGAGGAGTTCGGGGTGGTGGCCCGCGAACTCGCGCGGCTCGAGGTCAACATCGACACGATCGGTGGCATATCGGATTACCCGGTGACGGGATTGGAGCTGCGGGTCTCGGTGCCGTCGCGCGCGGTCTATGACGAACTGCAGCAGACGCTGGCGCGCGTGGCGGTCGCCCAGGAGATCGACGTCGCGCTCGAGGATTTCAGCCTGACGCGACGAGCCAAGCGGCTCATCGTGTTCGACGTCGACTCGACCCTGATCCAGGGTGAGGTGATCGAAATGCTGGCGGCCAAGGTGGGCGCCGAGGCCGCGGTCGCCGAGGTCACTGAAGCCGCCATGCGCGGCGAACTCGACTTCGCCGAATCCCTGCACCGGCGCGTGGCGACACTGGCCGGCCTGCCCGCGTCCGTGCTCGACGACGTCGCCGACCAGATCGAGTTGACGCCCGGTGCCCGTACCACGCTGCGCACGCTTCGGCGGCTGGGATACCACTGCGGCATCGTGTCCGGCGGCTTCCGTCAGGTCATCGAACCGCTGGCCCATGAGCTGATGATGGATTTCGTCGCCGCGAACGAACTCGAGATCGTCGACGGCAAATTGACCGGCCGGGTGATCGGCCCCGTCATCGACCGGGCCGGAAAAGCCAAGGCGCTCAGGGATTTCGCGCAGCAGGCCGGTGTGCCGATGGAGCAGACGGTGGCCGTCGGCGACGGTGCCAACGACATCGACATGCTCGCCGCCGCGGGTCTGGGTGTGGCGTTCAACGCCAAACCGGCGCTGCGGGAGGTCGCCGACGCGTCGTTGAGCCAGCCGTACTTGGACACTGTGCTGTTCATTCTCGGTGTCACGCGCGGTGAGATCGAGGCCGCCGATGCCGTCGACGGTGTGGTGCGCCGCGTCGAGATCCCCGACTGAACAGGGCCTTTCGTGGGGCGCGAGCGACCACATTTGTACGCGAGAATGCGGCGTGTCGCGGGACAAACACGGTCGCTCACGGACTGCGCGTGGGCCCACGCGGAGCGTCGCTAGACGACGACGGTCGTCGGCTCCGGCGCCGACAATCCGGTGACGCTGCGCCACGCCCGCGCCAGCAGTTCCACCGCCTCACCCAACTGCTCCTCGGGTAGCGCGTACGGCACGCGGACGAACCGCTCGAGGGTGCCGTCCACCCCGAACCGCGGGCCCGCGGGCAGGTCGAGGCCCAGCCGGGAGGCCGCCGCCGACAACGCGGTACTCATCGGGGCAGGCAGCCGCACCCACAACGACATACCGCCGGCGCCCGGGCCGGGCTCCCAGTCGGGCAGGTGCTGACTCAGCAGCGACTGCAAATATGCGCGACGGCTGCGCAAGATCTCGCGCCGCTCCGGCAGCAACTCCTCGTGCCGGGCGAGAAGCCTTGCCGCAGCGTACTGCTCGAGCACGGCCGTGCCCATGTCGATCGACGGTCGCAGCGCGGCGATGGTGGCGATGGTGGCGCGCTCCGCACGGATCCAGCCGACCCGCAGCCCACCCCAGAACGACTTCGACATCGAGCCGACCGTCAGCACCAGATCGCGCCGCGACGTCATCTCACCCGCAGCCGGGCCGGGCGCGGGCTCGTCGAGCCACATGTCGAGGATGGTCTCGTCGATGACGGTGCGGGTAGGGGTCTCGGCGATGAGGCGCGCCAGCCGTTTTCGTTCCGCGGCGGGCATCGTCATACCCGTCGGGTTCTGGTTGTCGGGGATCAGATACGCCAGCGTCGGCGACATCTGGTGCAGCGCGTTCTGAAGCGCGTCGAAATCCCAGCCGGTTTCGGTCATCGCGACCGGGACGGGGCGGGCGCCTGCGGTTGCGATCGAGGACAGCGCGCCGTGGTACGTCGGTTGTTCGACGAGTACGCGGTCACCGGGCTGAACATATGTCGTCAGGATCAGGCCGATGGCGTGTAGCGCCCCGGTGGTCACCATGATCTCGTCCGGCTCAGTGGGAAGCCCACGCTCGCAGTACCTTTCGGCGATCGCCTGTCGCAGCGCGGGAACGCCGACGAGTTCGTGTCCCGGCGCGTGCAGATAGGGCGTGACGTCGCGGGTCGCCTCTGTGAAGGCCTCCATCACCGCGGCGGCCGGAGCTGACAACGCTGCCGCGGCTAGGCTCACCGACGGCGCGGCGGGCTCGACGCGCGCTGCAGGTGCGACGGGTAACGCGGTGGTGCTGCGGGCGCCGCGGCGCGCGACGAGATATCCGTCCTCCTGCAGCTGGGTGTAAGCGGCGGTGACCGTGGTGCGTGACACCCGCAGCGTGTCGGCGAGTGCGCGCTCGCTGGGCACGCGTGCGCCGACGGGGACGCGTCCGTCGATGATCAGCAGACGAAGGGCGTCGGCAAGACCCCGGTAAGCGGGTCCGCTCCGACTGGACGTCCGCCAGTTACCCAATTCGCGGGCCAGAAGATCCACATTGAGCGTTCGGGCGGGCATTTCAGGTGTCATCACAGGCCAGTATTGACCGACTGGCTATTGAAAGGCAAGCCAGTTGGAACCGACGATGGAGGTTATGAGCTTAAACTGGATACCTCGCTTGAGTCGCCGCCTCGCCGCGACCCTGGCGTGGCAGCAGCCCGTCGCGCGCGCTGACTATGACGACCGCGACGTCGAACGCATGGCCCGCGAACTCGAACTCATCAAGGCGCGCTTCCCCCACCATGCGTAGAGGGGTCGTTCGCGGCCTGGTCCTTCTCGTCGGCTTGACCGGCTACGGCTTCTCGATGGCGGTCATGGTGCGCGCCGGGCTAGGACTGGACCCCTGGGACGTCTTCCATCAGGGGCTGGCCCGGCACACCGGGATGACGATCGGCGTGGCTTCGGCGGTCGTGGGCGTGGTCGTGCTGCTGGCGTGGATTCCGCTGCGTAACCGGCCCGGTGTGGGCACCGTGGCGAACGTCGTCGTCATCGCGATCACGGTCGACGCCGCGCTGTGGCTGCTGCCGACGCCCACGTCACTGCCGGTGCGGATCGCGATGATGGTGGGCGCGTTGGTGCTCAACGCGGTCAGCACCGTCCTCTACGTCGGCGCCGGCCTCGGACCGGGGCCGCGCGACGGGCTGATGACCGGCCTGGTCGAGCGCACCGGGTTGTCGGTGCGCTTTGTCCGCACCTCGATCGAGGCGACGGTGTTGGCGGTCGGCTGGCTACTCGGCGGAACGGTCGGCGTCGGGACCGTCCTCTACGCATTCGGGATCGGCCCGCTGGTGCAGTTCTTCTTGAGGGTCACGCCGGAGAGGGTGGTGGCGGCGAGCGGGTGGGCTTCCGTCGCCGAGGCTCGCCGCAGGCGCGCGACAACTTCTGTCGCCGAGGCTCGCCGCAGGCGCGCGACAACTTCTGTCGCCGAGGCTCGCCGCAGGCGCGCGACAACTTCTGTCGCCGAGGCTCGCCGCAGGCGCGTGAGCATTTGTGCGTGAAAACGATCGCTGGGTGGCTGTTGCGAAATGCCGATGGATGTCCTTTGTGTTGGCCGGTGAGCACGAAACGATGAGGTATGGCTCGTTCGTATCGTCCGGTGGTGCGCGATCAGGAGTTTTTGCTGCCACCGAATATGGCT
>NZ_NKCN01000013.1 GCF_002245535.1 Mycobacterium lehmannii
TCTTCCTCGGCAGCGTCAGATGTGTATAACAGCCAGAATCGATCCGCCGAGCAACGCCGCGAACGGCACCACCAAACTCAGCATCCGAGCGATTCGTCGAGCGCCCATGCCACCACTCCTAGATGTGTGTCGACCGATTGCGACGTTCGTCATACCCGCTTTGATTCGCGACCAACCAACCGTTTCACGAGGGAATTTTCTTGCCACCGGGCTCACTGATCTTGACCAACATCTTGCCGATGTTGGCACCGGTGAACAAGCCGTTCATGGCGTCGACGCAGGATTCGATGCCCTCGAAGATCGTCTGGCGGTGCACCAGCCGCCCCTCGTCCGCCCACCGGCGCAGGGGCCCGAACGCCTCCTCGAACCGCCCCCATTCGTCGAGCGCGTTGAACCCCTGCATCAGCGCGGTCTTCGACAACAAGTTGACGTAGTTGGCCGGGCCGGGATGTTCACCGGTCAGGTAGCTCGAGATGACGCCGCACAACACCACCCGCGCCTTGTGCGCCAGGCGGCCGAGCACCGCGTCGAGGATCGGCCCGCCGACATTGTCGAAGTACACGTCGACGCCCTTGGGGCAGTGCTCCTTCAACGCCGCGGGCAGGTTGGCCTCGCGATAGTCGATGCATGCGTCGAACCCGAAATCCTCCACGACCGCACGGCACTTGTCCGGTCCGCCCGCGATGCCGACCACCCGGGCCCCAGCGATCTTGGCGATCTGACCCGCGACCGAACCGGTGGCACCCGCCGCAGCCGACACCACCACGGTCTCCCCCGGCTGCGGCCTGCCGATCCCGACCATTCCGAAATAGGCCGTCGCGCCGGTCGGCCCGTACACCGACATCACCGCGAGTTGGTCGACGTCGGGACCGGGCACCGGCGTGGTGAAGATGTCGTCGCGGCTGATCACGTATTCCTGAAAACCCGTCAGCGTCGTCACCACGTCACCGACGGCGTACGCATCGCATCGGGACGCCACGACCTCACCGATGCCTGCCGCGCGGATGACCTCTCCGAGCTGCACAGGGGGGAGATAACCGGGCTGGTCGTTCAGCCAGGTGCGGGCCGCGGCGTCGATGCCGACGTAGGTCGTGCGCACCAACGCCTCACCTTCGGCGGGCTCGGGCGCAGGCGCGGTGATCAGCTCGGTATCGGCGGGCTGGACCAGCCCCGTGGGCCTGCGGCGCAACACGATCTGGCGGTTCATCAGCTCGGCCACGAAGGCGAACCTACCCAATTCGCGCGCCGCGCTGGGCGTGTGTCGACTCGACGATCTCGCGGACGAACCTCCGACTCGCCAGGAGGTAACAGACGATCGCGGCCACTTGGAACGCCGGCACGATCAGCAGCGCCCGCCCCAGCGACATCGCGCCGAGGTCGTCTTTGAGCGCATCGCTGATGACGCCGGTGAGGAACGGGCCCGCCGACCCGACGATGGCGCCGAAGAACAGGAAGATCGCCGAAGCCGTCGCGCGCTGGTCGGCTCGGGCCAGTCGTTGGATGGCCGCGATGGACGGCGCCATGTACGCCGTGCCGACGACGTAGCTCAGCGAGATGAACCATATGCACAGCGTCCGGTCGCCCACCGTGAACGCCAACGCCGAGAACGGGAGCATCGCAGCGGTCATCGCGGCCACCAGCCACAGCAGCCACCGCGGATCGGAAGCCGACAACCGGTCCGCGACCCGGCCGACGACCAGAAGGCCGAGGATGCCCGTCAGCCCGCTGGCGATGCCGTAGTGCACCCCCACCTCGCCCAACTCCATACCGCGGGTGCGGACCAGATACGCGGGGGCGAAGGCCGTCAAGGAGTAACCAGCCACCGAGATGCACGACGCTCCGACGACGACGCCCACGAAGCTGCGTTTGCGTAGCAGATCTCCGGCCTTGGCGGGGACATCGATGTCGTCGACTCCCGTCGTGGCGGGCATCGACTGCCTGCGCCCGAGCGCGATGAGGACCAGCGGCGCGACCGCCACGCTGATCGCGCCCATGACCACGAACGCCATCCGCCAGCCCAAGGTTTGCGCCAGCAGGCCGCCGCCGATCAGGCTGGCCGCGCTGGCGAGCGGGATCGCGAGCGTGATCACCGCCAGCGGCGCGGCACGACGCTGCGGCGCGAAGTTGCGCGCCACGTACGCGTGTGCGGCCGGTGTGCTGCCGGCCTCACCGATCGCCACGCCCACGCGGGTGAGCGCCAGTTGGAAGCCTGACTGCACCGCACCGCCCAGCATCGTCATCGCGCCCCACAACGTCAGGCACGTCGACACCACCAGCCCGAACGCACCGCGGTCGGCGATCCGAGCGATCAGCAGGCCGAGCACGGCGTAGACGGCCAGGAAGCCGAACCCGTTGATCACGCCGAGCGCGGTATCGGACAGATCCAGTTCCGCCCGGATCGGTTCGGCGAGGACCGCGGGCAGGAACCGGTCCGCGTAGTTCAGCGTCCCGACGAGCGCGAGCAGCGCGACCGCAACCCAGGCTCGCCGTGTGCTGTGGGTGCCGCTGGCCGGGGCGAGCTCTGCAGTAGCCATGTCGTGGGCAGCTTCCCAGACTTCGTCCCGACTACGGGATTAATTGGATTGCAAGAGGGTAAATAACCGGCATGCCCGAAGCCGATGAACTCACCGCGGTCGCGATCTGCGGTGGATGTGGTTACCCGACACTCGGGCCGAACCTGTGCTCGTATTGCCAAGCCATGACCGCCGATCCGGCCGCCGCCTGACGGACCCGCCCAGCAGCTAGTTCACGGGGACGTCGAGTATCGGGCGCTGCCGGTCTGCACCCGGCGCGTCGAAATGCCACCATTCGCCGGTGTACACCGTGAGCCCGCCCGCGGCCATCGCATCGCGCAACCGCTTGCGGTTGGCCTGTGCCGCCGCGCTGACCCCGTCGGTGGCATACGCGTTGGCGCGCGCGGTGAACTCGTCGAAACCGGTGCCCATGTCGACGGGAGTGCCGTCACGGGCCAAGGTCACATCGACCGACAACGCCGCTTCATGGCTGCTCGCATAGGGCCCCGGCCGGGCCACCCATCCGGGATCGGAGACCGCCTCGAACATCCGCACCTGAACGTCGTGCGGCCGGTAGCAATCCCAGAACACCAGCACTTCGCCGCCGGGGCGCAACGCGTCGGCGGCCGCGGCCAAGCCGGGTGCCATCGACTCGTCGACGAGGCAGCGGGCATCGGCGGGATACAGCTGCTCGCCGACGAAGTTGTCCGTCGTCGCGTACCGCAGGTCGATCACCGCGTCGGGCACGACGGTGCGGACATCGACGAGCCCGGCCGCACGCGCCGCATCGGACACCGGGGGCACGGGGGCATCCGGTGTCGCGGACGCCACGCCTGCCGCCGGCCACGCGAGGACGACGGCCAACGCCGGACCCGCCCAGGCACTACGCATATCGCCTCACTTCCGGACTGGAGTAGTCGCCTACGCTAGTCGGCTTCCCCGGCGCGACCGAGCATCGAAGTGTCGTCACGCCGAGGAGGTCACCATGAGCGTCACCGTCAATGTGGACACGGACCGGCCAAGCCCGACGGTGTTCGAGGCCGACCTGCCGACCATCTCGTATGAGGATGCGACCGACGCATACGAAGCCCACCGGCGGATCGCCGAAGCGCGCAGCGCGGGACCGGTCGCAATGGGCGCTCACGGGCCCGAGCTGTTGAGCTACGAGACGGTCCGGGCGGCCCTGCGCGACCACCGCATGTGCGCACCGCCGGGACTCGGTCTGGAGGCCCAGGGCATCATCTCCGGCCCGCTCTGGGATCGCGCCGTCACGACGCTCCTCAGCGTCAACGGTGAAACCCACTCGCGGCTTCGGCGCCTGGTGTGCAAGGCGTTCACACCGCGCTCGGTAGGACGGCTGGAGACGACGATCACCTCAGTCGTCACGGATCTGGTGGATCCGTTGGTGGCGTCGGGACGGTGCGAGGTCGTGGAGGACATCGCACGTCCGTATCCGGTTCCGGTCATCGCCGAGCTGCTCGGCGCCCCGCGCGAGGATTGGAAGTTGTTCTCCGAGTGGGCCGACGACTTCTTCAAGCTGTTTCAGTGGAACGCGGCCGAACACGCGCCGGCGATACTGCAGGCGTGGGCCGAACTCGACGACTACGTCGACGGGATGGTCGCCGAGCGCCGCGCGACGCTCACCGACGACCTGATCTCGGAGTTGATCCGCGCCGAGGACGACGGGGACCGGTTGAGCATCGAGGAGCTGCGCATGCTCGCGGCGGGAATCTTGATGGCGGGCACCGACACCACCCGCAACCAGCTCGCGGCCGCGGTGGACGTGCTGTGCGACCACCCCGACCAGTGGGAGCTGCTGGCCGAGCATCCCGAGCTCGCGATGAACGCCGTCGAGGAACTGATGCGGTTCTACCCGGTGGTGTTCGCGGCGATGCGGATGACGATGGAGGACGTCGAGTGCGGCGGCGTGACCTTTCCCGCGCGCACGTTCGTGGTGGTGAACACGGCAAGCGCGAACCGCGATGCGGCCGTGTACGACGACCCCGACCACCTCGACATCACCCGGCAGGGTGCCGCGCCGATGCAGACCTTCGGCGCGGGCGCCCACTACTGCCTCGGCGCGAACCTGGCCCGTCGTGAACTGGCCGAGGCGCTGGTCGTGATGAGCAGCCGCATGCGCAATCTGCGGCGTGCAGCCCCCGCGACCTGGAAGCCGTTGGTCGGCATCACCGGCCCTGCGACGCTTCCGATCGAGTTCGACGCACGCTGACCTGTGGCAGAGCGTCGGCCATCTCGGTGGTGGTCTGGCCCAGGCCGGCGGCCGCGCGGAGCTCGGCGAAGGCGGCGATGAACGCGTCCGTCGCGGTGTGGACGTCGTCGAACGCCAGGTCGTCGCAGAGCACCGAGATGTTGAGCTGGTCGACGTAGCTCCACACCGTCATGTTCATCGCCGAACCGGCGGCCAGTGGGCCGACCGAGTAGATCTCGGTGACGACGGCACCGGCGATCCGGCCGCGCTCGCGGGGCCCGGGCACGTTCGACACGATCAGGTTGAACAACTGGTTGGGCGCCTCACGCCGCGACATCCATCGGAACGTGGCGCGCGCGGCCGCGGGCGGTACGTACCGCAGCCCCTTGCCCACGGTGGCCGGGCCCAGCGACTCGTTGTCCTCTTTGGCCATCTGCGTGGCCGTGCGGATCAGGCGCAGCCTTTCGGTCGGGTCGGCGATCTGCACCGGCAAAGACACCAGCATGGTGCTCAACTCGTTGCCGGTGATGCGGTCCGGTGAGGTGTCGGTCGCGGCGGGAACCGAGGCGATCAGCGCGTCGTCGGCGCTCCCGTCACGCTCGATGAGCAACGTGCGCAGTCCGCCGGCGGCGATCGCGAGGACCACGTCGTTGACGGTCGCCTCGAGATGTTTGCTCGTCGCTCTGACCTCATCGAGTGAGAGCGTGGCGGTCGCGAACGCGCGCCCGGCCGAGAGCTTGCGGTTGAGGAAGGTGGGGGGCGGTTTGAACCGTTCGGCGAGTTCGGGATGGTGACGGCGCGCACGCGCTCGCCGCTGCAGGCGGTAGGCGCCGACGACAACCTCTTTGAGAACGCCGGGCAGGCCCGCGAGTTGGCGGAGGTGATCCCGTACCGCGAACGCGAGCAGAGCGGCTGCCGACAGTGATTCGGCGTCGCCTCCCGAACGGGAACCACCCGCGCCGGTGCCCGGCCATTCCATCGCACGGGCCATCAGGTTCGCCGACGCGACGCCGTCGGCCAACGCGTGGTGCACCTTGCCGATCACCGCAACGCGGTTCTCGGCGAGACCTTCGGCGTAGTACAGCTCCCACAGCGGCCGGCTGCGATCCAGGGGCGTGCTCGCGATCTGACCGATCAGCGCGTCGAGTCCCGCGCGCCCGTACGGGTCAGGAACGGCTACTTTGCGGACGTGGTAGCCGAAGTCGATGTCGGCGCCTTGCCGCCACACCGGCCGATGCAGGTGCAGTGGAACGTCGACGAGTTCGTACCGGAAGGGATCGAGGTCAGGCAGGCGCTCGCGGAACGTCTCGAGAAATGCGTCGAAGGTCGGCTCGCCCTCGAACTGCGAAGTGTCGACCACCGCGATCTTGAGCGTGTGCTGGTGCACGTTCGGCGTCTCGCTGGACAGCAGCAGCGAGTCCCAGCCGCTGAGGCGCTTCACGTCGCTAGCCTTCGGCGGTCCTGTACCGCCCGATCGGCGGGAGGCGTCTGCTGACCGACTCGGTCGCCGTCACGAGCGCCTCGACGAATTTGTCGGAGGCGAACGTGCATCCGGCGTGACCGGCGGCGACGTCGACGGTTTCGGCGTCGGGTATCCGGCTCGCCAGCCATCGCTGCCGTTGCACCCCGAAGGCCCGGTCGCGCGTCGTCACGACCACCGCCGTGGGGACGTCGACCTCGTGGATCCATGTCGTCGAATCGAAGCGGATGACTTCGGCCAGGGCCCGGGTGATCGCGCCGGGCGAGGTACTACGCACCTGGTTGAGCAGCCACTGGTGGTTCTGCAACGCGCCGGGGCCCACCATCGCAGCGGGTGAGAGTCGCCTCGCGGGCGGGCTCAGCGATTCGAGCAGCGCGGCGAACACGCCCGTTGCGATCCGCTCGTAGCTGGCCCGGTTGACCGCCGCTGCCGCGGCGCACAACACCAACCCGTCGACGCGTGCCGGGTGGCGCTTCCAGACCAGTTGGGCCACAAGCGAACCCATCGAATACCCGACCGGCACGAACGTCGGGATGCCCAGGGCATCGGCCAGAGCGGCGACATCGTCGGCGCAGTCCTCGAGCAGAAACCGGTGCGCCGTGATGCCTTGACCATGACCGCGCTGGTCGAACACGACCACGCGACCGAATTCCTGCAGTGCATCCAGCGCGGGATACCACGTCATGACACCCGTGCATGCGACCGAGTGCAGCAACATGAAAACGGGGCCGTCGCGCGGCCCCGAGTCGACGACGTACGTCGTACCGCGGCCGGGGAGCTCCACCATCCGGCCTTCAGGGACGTCGGCAGCCGAGGCCAACGCGGGTAACGACGGCAACCGCGGAATGGACAGTGGTATGGGCAGATTCCAGGCGATGCTCCAACGATAGAGCGAACATTTCGTGCCGTCTGGCGTTCGCGCCCCTTCCCGCTGAGCACTTGCACAGCGTCTCGGGCTTAGACTGCGAGCGTGCGCGAGGTGCTCGAGGAGTTGCTGACCGTGTGGCGGTCCGGCGGCGCCGCCGGTGTGGCCACCGTCGTGCGCACGATCCGCTCGGCGCCGCGACAACCCGGGGCGACCATGGTGGTCAGCCCCGACGGTTCGGTCGCCGGTTCGGTGTCCGGTGGCTGCGTCGAGGCCGCCGTCTACGAACTGGTCAACGAGGTCGTCGCCTCGGGGCGCCCCGAGCTGCAGCGCTACGGAATCAGCGACGACGACGCATTCGCGGTGGGGCTGACGTGCGGCGGCATCATCGACATCTTCGCCGAGGCGGTGTCACGCGACAGCTTCCCGCAGTTGCAGGCGGTCGCCGACGACATCGCCGCACACCGCCCCACCGCGGTGGCCACCGTCATCGCGCACCCCGACGCCGACCGGATCGGGCGCCGCCTGGTGATCGGCACGGATTCGGTCGACGGATCGCTGGGTTCGGCGCGCGTCGACGCCGCCGTCACGGACGACGCGCGCGGGTTGCTCGCCGTCGGTCGCACGGGCGTGTTGTCGTACGGCCCCGACGGCCAGCGCCAGGAGACGGGCATGGAGGTGTTCGTCGCCAGCCACGCGCCGCCGCCGCGGATGCTGATCTTCGGGGCGATCGACTTCGCAGCCGCGCTCGCCCAGCAGGGCGCCCTGCTCGGATATCGCGTCACCGTGTGCGACGCCCGTCCCGTGTTCGCCACACCGGCCCGCTTTCCCGGCGCCGATGAGGTCGTGGTGATGTGGCCCGACCGCTACCTCGCAGAGCAGGCGGAGCAGGGTGCCATCGACGCCCGCACCGCGATCTGCGTACTCACCCACGATCCGAAGTTCGACGTCCCCGTGCTCCAGGTCGCACTCGGCCTCCCCGAGGTCGGTTACATCGGCGTGATGGGATCGCGCCGCACGCACGACGACCGGTTGCGCCGGTTGCGCGAGTGCGGCATCACCGACGCCGACCTGACCCGGTTGGCCAGCCCGATCGGCCTGGACCTCGGCGCGCGCACACCCGAGGAGACCGCGGTGTCGATCGCGGCCGAAATCATCGCCCGCAGGTGGGGCGGCGGCGGCCGTCCGCTGAGCGATACGGCAGGACGCATCCACCATGAGGGATGAGACAACGCCTATGGAAATGTCGTTCTCGAATGCGATAACGTCACTCTTTACACGGCGAGGAGAAGGGTGAACCGGTGACTTCTGCTTCAGCGGAGAAGGTCGCGACCCGTTACGCAGGAACCCGAGTCGCGCGCGTCGAGGACAACCGGCTTCTCACCGGCCGAGGCACTTTCGTCGACGACGTCGTGCGGCCCGGGATGCTGCACGCGTGCTTCGTGCGCAGCCCGTTCGCCAGGGCGAAGATCAACGGCATCGATGCGTCGGCCGCGCTGGCCATGCCGGGGGTACACGCGGTGTTCACCGCCGACGACCTCAATCCCGACGTCAAGGAGTCCTGGCACGCGGTCGCGGGCAAGGACATCCCGGACACCCCGCGCCCGCCGCTGGCCGAAGGCGAGGTGAAGTTCGTCGGCGATCCGGTCGCGCTCGTCGTGGCCGACAGCCGCTACCTCGCCGAGGACGCCGTCGATCTCGTCGACGTCGACTACGAGCCATTGCCCGCGGTCGCCGACTTCACGAAAGCCGTCGGGTCGTCGGTGGTCGTGCATGAGGCCTACCCCGACAACGTCGCGGGCGGCATGGGCGGAGCGCCGCCCGACGAGGAGACGTTCGCCACCGCCGCCTGCGTCGCGTCGGCGAACGTCTATCAGCAGATCCACGCGCCAGTGCCTATCGAGTGCCGCGGCATGGTCGTCGAGTGGACGCCTGCGACCGAGGAACTGACCCTGTGGGCGTCGACGCAGACGCCCCACGAGTTGCGGGCGTTCTGCGCCCGGCTGCTGGGCATTCCGGCGCACAACGTGCGGGTCATCATGCGCGACACCGGGGGTGGCTTCGGCCAGAAGGTCGTGCCGATGCGCGAGGACATGTGCATCATGCTGGCCGCGCGCAAGGTCTCCGCGGCGTCGAACGCGCAATTGAGCTCCGCGGCCTTGAAGTGGATCGAGGACCGCCGCGAGAACCTGATGTCGGCGGGTCAGGCCCGCCACGTCGACGGCACCGCGCGGATGGCCCTCGACGAAGAGGGCACCATCCTCGCCGTCGACATCGACTTCGCCTACGACATCGGCGCCTACCCCACCCCGTACCCGGTGCTGACCACCGCCGCGGTCGGCATGTTCTTCCCGGGCCCGTACCGGGTGCCGAAGGCCAGCTTCAACTACAAGACCGTGTTCTCCAACACCGCCGGCCTGCACGCGTACCGCGGCCCCTGGCAGTACGAAACCCTGGCCCGCGAAGTGCTTTTCGACATCGCCGCGCGCAAGCTGGACATGGATCCCGTCGAACTGCGCAGGCGCAACATCCTGCGCGGCGATGAGATGCCCTACTTCAACCCCAACGGCATGCCCTACGACCACGTCGCGCCCGCCGACACCTTCGAGCAGGCGGTGAAGATCCTCGACCACGAGGGTTTCCGCAAGGAACAGGCCGATGCGCTGGCCGAGGGCCGCTACATCGGCCTGGGGTTCTCGGCCTACATCGAACCGACCGGCGCCGCGACCGGACACCTGGGCACCGAGGGCTGCACCATCCGGATGGAGCCCACCGGCAAGATCAACGTCTACGTCAACGGCGGGTCGACCGGCAACAGCCTCGAAACCACCGTCGTGCAGTTGACCGCCGACGCGCTGGGCGCCGAGATCGCCGACGTGTCGACGATCCAGGGCGACACCGCGGTCACCCCGTACGGCGCGGGCACCCAGGGCAGTCGCAGCGGTCCGATGACCGCGGGTGCGGTCGCCGAGGCGGGAGCGCTGCTGCGCAAGCAGATCATCGCGATGGCCGCACCGCGCCTGGAGGTCGACGAGGCCGAGGTGGAGCTGACCGGCTCGCGGGCCGTGGTGGCCGGAAACCCGGACAAGAGCGTGACTTTCGCTGATCTCGCCTACCGGGCGTACTACGAGCCGCAGCAGTTGCCGCCTGGTGTCTCGTCGTCGTTGGAGGCGACCGCGCGGTTCGCCTCACCACCGGAGGCGATGATCCACTGGGCGAACGCCACCCATGCCTGCACGTGCGAGGTCGACATCGAGACCGGGCGGGTCACCCTCACCCGCTACATCGTCAGCGAAGACGTCGGCCCGATGATCAACCCCAACGTGGTCGAGGGTCAGATCGCCGGCGGCACCGTGCAGGGCATCGGCGGTGCGCTGCTCGAGGACATGGCCTACGACGACGACGGCAACCCGCTGTCGAGCACGTTCGTCGACTACCTGCTGCCGACGGCCACCGAGGTGCCCCCGATCGAGTACGGGCACGTGGAGATCCCCGGACCCGGCGTCGGCGGATACAAGGGCGTCGGCGAGGGCGGCGCGATCGGTTCGACACCCGCCGTCATCAACGCGATCAACGATGCCCTGGCACCGCTCGGTGTCACGCTGACCCGCCTACCCGCCAGCCCCGCCGCGATCGTCGAGGCCATCGAGAACGCCCAGAAGTAAGGAACGCAGCCACAGTGGAACTCAACAACGAATTCCGGGTCGCCGTGCCGGTGGACACGGCATGGGAGGCACTCAACGACGTCGAACGCGTCGCGCCGTGCATTCCGGGTGCTCAGCTGTTGTCGGTCGACGGCGACGCCTTCACCGGCGCGGTGAAGGTCAAGGTCGGTCCGATCACGGTGTCTTACAAGGGCGATGCGTTGTTCGAGGAGCGCGACAAGGCCGCTCGCCGTGTTGTCATCAAGGCGCAGGGTAAGGAGACCCGCGGCAGTGGTAACGCGGCCGCGCTCGTGACCGCGCAACTCAAGGACGAGGGTGACGCGACCAGCGTCACGATCACCACGGACTTGACCATCTCGGGGAAGGCCGCTCAGTTCGGCCGCGGCGTACTGACCGACGTGTCGACGAACCTGATCGGACAATTCGCCAAGAACCTCGAATCGGATCTTCTCGGCGGCGCCGCGACGAGCGCACCGACCACGGAGACGGCGGCGGTTGCGGCTCAGCCCGACACCGGTGATTCCATCGACATGCTCAAAGTCGTTGCGCTGCCGATGGCCAAGCGGGCCGCACCCGTCGTGGCCGCACTCGCCGGCGGCGTGGCGATGGGCTTCCTGATCGGGCGGCGCCGCAGGAAGAGCCCCACCACCGTGCTGGCCGACGACCTGCAGTCCGCCCTAGTGCGACTGCTGAGCGCGCCGACCGAGCGGCTGCGGCCGTGAAAGCCGCTCCGTTCACCTACCACCGCCCCGAATCGGTGAAGGAGGCGGTGGACATGCTCGCCGAATACGGCGAGGACGCGAAAATCCTTGCGGGCGGTCAGAGTCTGGTGCCGATGCTGGCGATGCGCTTGACGCACTTCGACAACCTCATTGACATCTCCCGCATCGAAGAGCTTCGCAGCATCGACCTGGTCGACGGCGCGGTACGCGTCGCGGCGGGCACCCCGCACTCGTTCGTCGGAATGGATGACGAAGCGGCGGAATCGGTTCCGCTGCTGACGCTGGCCACCCCGCACATCGGGCACTTCCAGATCCGCACCAGGGGCACGCTCGGCGGCGCCATCGCGCACGCCGACCCTGCGGCGGAGTACGCGGCGGTCGCGCTCGCGCTCGACGCACAGATGGATGTCGTCTCGTCGACGGGATTCCGGCAGATCGCTGCGACGGACTTCTTCACCGGCCTTTGGGAGACCTCACTGGCGCCCGGGGAGATGTTGACCGCGGTGCACTTCCCCGTCTGGGGCGGGCGGTCGGGTTTCGCGCTGGAGGAATTCGCCCGCCGCCACGGCGATTTCGCGATCGCCGGCGCCGCGGTGGCGGTCGAACTCGACGACGATGACCGGGTAAGCCGTTGCGGCATCGGCTTGTTGGGTCTGGGCTCGACACCGCTGCGAGGCAGCGCCGCCGAAACGGCCGTCACGGGTCGACCGGTCGACGAGATCAGCGCCGAAGAGGTCGGGCGGCTCGCGCTGTCCGGGCTCGAGGACATCCCATCCGACCTGCAGGGGTCGGCCACCTACCGGGCCAAGGTCGGGGCGACGATGGTCGCCCGCGCCTGGTCCGGCGCCATCACGGAGGCACGCGATGCATGAGATGCCGGTCGAAATGACGGTCAACGGGCGCACGTTCGCCGCGACCGTGGAACCGCGCCTCACACTCGCGGACTTCCTGCGGGAGAAGTGTGGCTTGACCGGAACACACCTCGGATGTGAGCACGGCGCCTGTGGTGCCTGCACGGTGCTGCTCGACGGCGACGCGGTGCGCGCCTGCCTGATCTTCGCCGTGCAGGCCGAGGGTATGGAGGTCACCACCGTCGAGGGCATCGGCGGCGCCGACGGTGAACTGTCGCCGGTGCAAGCCGCCCTGCGCGAATGCCACGGGCTGCAGTGCGGTTTCTGCACCCCGGGCTTCGTCACCTCCATCACCGCGTTGCTGCGTGACAATCCCAAGCCGAGCGACGAAGAGATCCGCGAGGGTTTGTCGGGCAACTTCTGCCGGTGCACGGGTTATCAGGGGATCGTCAACGCGGTACACCGTGCCGCCGAGATGACCTGAGGCCGCCCATGTCGTCGGCGGGCCGCCGCGCCGACTCCTATACGATCGGCACCTTCTTCGAGACCCGAGGAGAACCATGCTGATCGCCGTCACCGGGGGCACCGGGTACGTCGGCGCCCACTGCGTGCGTGCCCTGCTTTCTGCCGGCCACCGCGTGCGCCTGCTCATCGCGCCCGACGCGGAAGGCGCGCCGGTCCTGGCCAAACTCGCCGAGATCGGTGACGTCGAGACGGTCAGCGGCGACATCCGGCAGACCGCCACCGTCGAGGGGCTCCTCGACGGCTGCGACGCGGTGCTGCACGGCGCCGGCGTCGTCGGCACCGACAAGCGCCGCAGCACGCTGATGTGGGAGGTCAACGCCCATGCCACCGAAGCGGTGCTGACGCGCGCGGTGGCCGGCGGGTTGGACCCCGTCGTGTTGGTCAGCAGCTACAGCGCGCTGTTCCCGCCACCCAACGGCGTCATCGGTCCCGATACGCCCACCGCGCCCGGTCGCAGTCCCTACGCGCAGACCAAGGCCTACGCCGACCGCGTGGCACGGCGGCTGCAGGAGCAGGGCGCGCCGGTCGTCATCACCTACCCGTCGAGTGTGGTGGGCCCGGCGTTCCACACCGCCGCGGGCGTCACCGAGCGCGGGTGGGCGCCCCTGGTGCGATGGGGCGTGGCGCCGCGACTGCGCGGAGGGATGCAGATGATCGACGTTCGCGATGTCGCCGACGTGCACGCCGCGTTGTTCGTTCCCGGCCGCGGACCGCGCCGCTACGTGTGCGGTGGCGAGTTGATCGCGTTCGACGACATGATCTCGGCCCTGGAGAATGGCACGAAACGGCGATTCCGGCGAATCCCGGTCAGCCAGAGCATATTTCGAGGCCTCAGCATCGTCGGAGAGGCGCTGTCCGGCGTCGTCGACCTTGGCGACGGCCTCACCTATGAGGCGGCACTGTTGCTCACCGCCGCGACGCCGACCGACGACTCCGCCACCACCGGCGACCTCGGCGTGACGTGGCGATCGCCGATCGAGGCCATCATCGCGACTTTCGAACGGCAGCAATCGGTTCCGTAACTGGTTCGGACCGGCTGAGCAGCCGCCCGGTCAGCTGCGGTCGGGCTCTGTGCGGGGGCCGAAACCGGACGGCGATTCACCCGCCGTTGCGTGCTTACCGATATGCGACTCGGCTCGCATCCGGTCCACCATGTGGGGATAGTGCAGCTCGAAAGCCGGCCGCTCCGAACGGATCCGGGGCAGCTCGGTGAAGTTGTGGCGCGGCGGCGGACACGACGTCGCCCACTCCAGCGAGTTTCCATACCCCCACGGATCGTCGACCGTGACCGGCTCGCCGTAGCGCCAGCTCTTGAACACGTTCCAGACGAACGGGAGCATCGAGATACCCAGGATGAACGCCCCGATCGTCGACACCACATTGAGCGGTACGAACCCATCGGACGGTAGGTAGTCGGCGTAGCGACGAGGCATGCCTTCGTTACCGAGCCAGTGCTGCACCAAAAACGTGGTGTGGAAACCGATGAACGTGAGCCAGAAGTGCAGCTTGCCCAACCGTTCGTCGAGCAACCGGCCCGTCATCTTCGGGAACCAGAAGTAGATCCCCGCATAGGTCGCGAACACGATGGTCCCGAACAACACGTAGTGGAAATGCGCGATCAAGAAGTAGGTGTCGGAGACGTGGAAGTCCAGCGGCGGGCTGGCCAGCATCACGCCGGTGAGTCCACCGAGGAGGAAGGTGAGCATGAACCCGATCGAGAACAGCATCGGTGTCTCGAATGTCAGCTGGCCCTTCCACATCGTGCCTATCCAGTTGAAGAACTTGATCCCGGTGGGCACGGCTATCAGATAGGTGGTGAACGAGAAAAACGGCAACAGCACGGCGCCCGTCGCGTACATGTGGTGCGCCCACACCACGACGGACAACGCGGCGATGCCCAGGGTGGCGTAGATCAGGGTGGTGTAGCCGAAGATCGGCTTGCGGCTGAAGACGGGGAATATTTCGGTGACGATGCCGAAGAACGGCAGCGCCACGATGTACACCTCGGGGTGGCCGAAGAACCAGAACAGGTGCTGGTAGAGGATCGGTCCGCCGTTGGCCGGGTCGTAGATGTGCGCGCCGAGGTGACGGTCGGCGGCCAGCGCGAGAAGTGCGGCGGTCAGGATCGGGAAGGCCATTAGTACCAGAACCGACGTCACCAGGATGTTCCAGGTGAAGATCGGCATCCGGAACATCGTCATACCGGGTGCGCGCATGCACACCACGGTGGTGATCATGTTGACCCCGCCGAGGATGGTGCCCAGACCGGCCACGGCCAGGCCCATGATCCACAGGTCACCGCCGGCGCCCGGTGAATGCATGGCGTTGCTCAGCGGCGCATAGGCCGTCCAGCCGAAGTCGGCCGCGCCACCGGGGGTGATGAAGCCCGCGATCGCGATGAGCCCGCCGAACAGGAACAGCCAGTACGAGAATGCGTTGAGCCGCGGAAACGCCACGTCGGGGGCGCCGATCTGCAGCGGCAGCACCAGGTTGGCGAACCCGAACACGATCGGCGTCGCATAGAACAGCAGCATGATTGTGCCGTGCATGGTGAACAGCTGGTTGTACTGCTCATTGGACAGGAACTGCAGCCCCGGCATCGCCAGCTCGCCCCTGATGAACAGGGCCATCAACCCGCCGATGAAGAAGAACACGAAGCAGGTGACCACGTACATGATGCCGATCAGCTTGTGATCGGTCGTGGTGATGAGCTTGTAGATCAGCGTGCCCTTCGGGCCCATTCGGGCCGGGAACGGGCGACGTACCTCCAGCTGAGGAACCGAGGTCACTTCGGCGGTCACGTAACGCTCCCTTCGGCGCGGGGCCAGGGGTCATGTACCCAAATCTCGTGACCTCGATCTTAGGTAGCGCCGAAGCGGACCGAAAGCCATTCGGCGAAGCGGCGCGGCCGCGCCGGTCAGCCGGCCGCGTTCACAGGTGTCCCGTCGTCGCTGTGCATGCCGTACGGCACCGCCGTCAGCATCGTGACCGACAGCTCGGTTCCATTCGGTGTCCGGAAGCTGCGCTGCTCACCGGGGCGGGCACCGAGGATGGCCGCGCCCAGCGGCGACTGAGTGGAGTACACCTCGATGTCGCCGTGTTCGGCGCTGCGCACGCCGAGCAGGAACGTCTCGATCTCGGCGGTGTCGTCGAACCGCACCGTGACGACCATGCCCGGTTCGGCGATACCGTCGTCCGGCGGATCCTCACCGACGACAGCGTTGATGAGCATCTCGTGGATCTGCTGGATACGAGCTTGACGTGCCCGCTTGATCGCGCTGGCGTTTTCGTCGGCGTCTTCGTCGCCGACCGCGTTCGCGCACAGCTCGCGCAGTGTGGCGAGCTCCTCTTGCAACCGCTCGTAGGCCGCCCGCGAGATCCAGATCCGCTGCGCACTTGTCATTTTTCGGTCCTTCCGTGCAATCAAGCTGGGAGTCGGCCGGCTGCCGAGTCGATGGCGCCCTCGTAGGGCGTGGCTTCCAGGAGCGTCACTCGTAACTCCTTACCGGTGGGGGCCTCATACGTTCGCCGATCCCCCGGCCGTGCGCCGAGGATCGCGACGCCCAGCGGCGACCGCGGCGAGTAGACCTCGATCTCGGCGGGTTCGATACCGCGGATCCCGAGCAGGAACGTCTCGGTGTCACCGGTGTCGTCGTAGCGGATGGTCAAGACCATGCCCGGCTCAGCCACGCCATCGTCGGGCGGGTTCTCGCCAACGACGGCGTTCGCGAGCAGGTCTTCGATCCGGTGGATCCGGTTGGACCGCATTCGGTCCTCCGCCGTACGGGCGGCGTCATCGTCGGTGGCGTCGTCGGACACCTCGGGTCGATGTTTGGCCCTCAGCTCGGCCAGTTCGGCCTGCAGTTTGATGTAGGCACGGCGCGTCATCCAGACGCGGTCGGTGCTCGTCATGCTCGTCATGTTCGGTCCTTTCTCGAAGGGTGTTGCCGTCAGGGGCGGGCCACGGGCTGTGGCAGCGCCGCCCCTGACGACTCGCCGTGCCCCGCGAGGGGCAGAAAAGTCGTGTGCTTGCTCGGCCTATGCGACCGCGCGGCGGAGCGGATCGAAGGGCCGCAGCGCTTCGGGTTGCTTGCCGGTCGTGATCTGTTCGGCCAGGAGCCGGCCGGTGACCGGACCGTGAGCCAGTCCCCACATGCCGTGCCCGCCCGCCACGTAGACGTTGCGCGACATCTCACCGATCAGCGGTCTGCCGTCCGGGGTGATCGGCCGCGGACCCACCCAGATGTCGCTGCGTTCGGCCCACCTGACTCCCTCCAGGAGTGGGCTCGCCGAGTCGACGATCGCGCCGACGCGCTCGGGGATCGCCGGTTCGTGCGGATCGCGCAACTCCATCGTGCCTGCCACTCGCAGCGCACCCTTGTACGGCGTACACGCGATGCGTGCATCCGGCAGATAGATCGGTCCGGGGATGGGTCGATCCACCGGCACGGTGAACGAGTAACCGCGACCGGACTCTACGGGCACGCGCAGCCGGTGCCCCGCCAGCCGCGACATCCACGCGCCGGTGGCGATCACCGCGCTGTCGGCGGTCAGATGTTTGCCGCTGTAGGGCTGCACCACCACGCCGTTGCCGGAACTGAACACGCCCCGCACGTCATGGGTCAGGATGCTTCCGCCACGCTCCTCGACCGCACGGCCCAGGGCTTGCACGAAACGGCCAGGGTCGACGAAGCGCTGGCCGTTGATGTTGATGCCGGCGGTGATCGCGGGCGAAGCCAGGGGCACCTGCTCGCGCAACGCCTCACCGGACAAGCCGGTGACGAACAGCTCCTGCCCGGCGCGTTCGAGGGCACGCAGTTCGCGCATCGTCTTCTCGGCGTCGTCGGTGGTGCGGAAGATCGCGGTGATCGGGGCGTCGGTCACCGGGGCGTCCACCCCGTTCGAGATCAAGACGTCGAAAGCCTCGATGCATTCCTGGTTCAGCGGCACGTTGGCCGCCACCGCCTGGTTCCACACCGACGAACGAGAGTTCGCGGCGAACTGGATCAGAAACAGCCACAACGCACCGTCGATGGTCAAAGGGATGTGCAGGGGGGCGTTGCGGTCACGCAACGAGCGCAGGCCGTACCGCAGCGTCTTCGGCGAGTTCAACGGCAGCGTCAGCGCGGGCGCGACCCATCCGGCGTTGCCCCACGAGGCGCCTGCGGCGACCCCGCTGCGGTCCACGACGGTGACGTCGACACCGCGCTCCTGCAGGAACCACGCCGTGGACAAGCCGACGATGCCGGCGCCGACCACGATCGCAGACCGCGGTCCACCGTCAATCCGCTCGCCGCCGACCATTGCCATCCCTCCATCACTGAAAAAGTCTGTTCGTTGACTCCATGGTCGGCCGGACGAGTGCGTTCCGACTTGCCCGTGCAGGACAATCGGCCGGGTCGCCGTTGTGGCGATCCGACAATGACCTGGTCGGGCCGGTCCGATCGTGGCGGCTCAGTCGGTGTCGATCGCGGCGAGTTCGATCATCATGGCGAGGCGCTTGCGGGCGTCCTCCAGCGGCAGATCGGTGATCTCCCCCATTTTGCGCAGGCGGTACCGCACGGTGTTCTCGTGGACGCCCAGGCGCAGCCCTGCCTGGGCGGGATCACCCAGCGCCTCCAGATACGCCCGCAACGTCGGGATGTACTCGGAGGCGTGGTCCTGGTCGTGGCGGCGCAGTTCGGCGACCGGTCCCCTGTCTGGCGTACGTCCCGCGCGTGCGGCGGTCCGAAGACGCTGCAGCAGGATCTCGTCCCATGACTCGTCGTAGGCGGGCGGCACGGCGTCATTCGGCCCGACCTCGTGCAGCGCCAGGCATTCGTCGGCCTCCTGCCGTGCCGCTGGCAGGTCGACGGCCACGGCCGCCTTGCTGATGCCGGCCACCACCATCACCCGGTCCGGCAGCGCTGCCTTCAACGCGTCGACCCACTTGCGGGCGCCTGCGACCCGTTCGCCCGGCATCAACGTGTAGAGCGTGTTGCCCGCCAGCGCACTGCGACCCGGACGCGACCAACCGAAGCCGGCGGTCGCGCGTTCGAAGGCCAGCAGCAGCGCCGCATCCCGTTCACCGTCGATCGACGCCTGCACGGCGATGACCCGCGCCGGCCCCTGCGACAGCCCCAACCTGCTGGCCGACGCTGCGGCGTCGGCACTTCCGTCGAGTAGCCGCAGCACCAGATCGGATTCGACCTGCCGTTCGAGATCGGCACTGGCGCGCGAGCGCAACAGGTGAAGGGCGACGGTCCTGGCATTGTCGGTCAGCGCCGTTAGTTCGGGATCCACCAACGGCTTCGGGGACGAGACCCACACCGCACCCATCAGCTCTCGACCCGACCGCACCGCGACCACCGTGCGGCCCGACAGGCCCTGATCGGCGTTGGGCGCGACGAACATCGGATCGTCCGAGGACGTGAGATGGGTGAACACGCCTTGCGACGCGAAGTATTCACGCAACCACTCCGGCGCTTGCCGGTTCATGATCGTCGCGACGCGGGCGCGGTCGGCGTTCTCCTGCATCGTCGAGTACGCGAGCACGCGTGACAGCGGGTCCTCGATGGTCACCGCGCCGCCAGCCGACTCGGCCAAGCTGTCGGCAAGCGCGAACAAATCCGTTGGGCCGCGGCCGGATTCCGTTTCCCGGCCTTCCAGCACCAGCCCGTAGACGATGGCAGAGAGTTCGCTCCACGGCACCGCCGGATCGACGACCATCACCGCGACGCCCTCGACCATGCCGGCGAATGTCGTGTCGTTGTCGCCGTCTCGAAGCAACACCACCATCGCGCGCGCCGAAACCGCCCATCGCAGCGCCTCGTTGACCGTTCGCGCGCCGATCGCCAGCAGCACGTCACCGGTGATCGTGCGGCCCTCGGTGACCTCGTGCATCACCACGCTGCCCAATTCCGTCGAGCGCGGGATCGGGCAGAAGCGCAGGCGCACGCCGTAGCTCCCCAGCACGTTGACCAGTCGGTCCAAGGTGACCACGGGCCGACGTTACCGCGCTGTCAGGAGAGCGGGGGTTTCACTCGTCAGGTCGAGACGACTCCCCGCAGACCCTCCGCCCCAAAGAGCGGCTCGAGCATCGACGAGTAGTCGGGTCCACGCCGCACCAACTGACCGCCGTCGACGTTGATGACCTGACCGGTGATGAAGCTGGCGGCATCGCTGAGCAGGAAGAGCGAGGCATTGGCGATGTCCTCCACCTCACCGGGCCGCGGCAACGGCGTGCAGGCGGCGTAGTCGCCGCTGAGCTCCGGGGATTCGAGTACCGGTGCGACGAGCTCGGTGCGGATCAAGCCGGGGCGGATGCAGTTCACGCGCACCCAGGAGGCGCCGAGTTCGTCGGCGGCGAGCTGCATCATGTGGTCGATGCCCGCCTTGGAAACGCCGTATGCGCCGAACCAGCGGTGCGTGTTGCTCGCTGCGATCGACGAGATGCCGATGAACGATCCGCCGCCACCGCGCACCAGTTCGCGCGCCGAGTGCTTGAGCACGTACATGGTGCCGTTGATGTTCAAATCGACGGTGCGTCGCCACAGTTCGGAATCGATCTGGGTGATCGGCCCGATCGTCTCGCTGCCACCTGCACAGTGCACGACACCGTAGAGGCGGCCGGTCCACGCCGTGGTGGCCTCGACGACCCGTTCCACCTCGTCCTCGTTCGTCACGTCGGCCGGCTCGTAGAGCACGGAACCGGGGCCGCCCTGGGCCTTGATCTCGTCGGCCGCGCTGGACAGCCTGTCGGCGTTGCGGCCGACGAGCATCGCGTTACCGCCGGCGGCCACCACAGCGGCAGCCACACCCTTACCGATGCCGCTGCCGCCGCCCGTCACCAACACCGTCCGACCCGTCAGGGACAACTCCACCGCAAACCCCTTCGCTACCGCTAGAACAGGTTCTAGTTATACGTCACGGCACGTCACGGCGGGCGGGCTTCGGCGGGCCGAGTGTGCGCCAGTCCGGCACATTCGGCGGCAGCCCGACCGGGTAGCGGTTCTCGTTGTGCGCCGCCCAGTGCGCGTGTCCGAGTTCGTGAATGTGGAACGCGTGGCGCAGCGCCTCGGTGAAGCCCATCGCATCCGCGGCGGCGTTGACCGAATCCTTGATGAGCAACGCCGCCATCGTCGGGCGCTCGGCGATCCGGCGGGCGAATTCGAGTGTCTTGTCCTCAAGTTCATCGCGCGCGAAGATCTTCGACACCATGCCGAGGCGGTACGCCTCATCGGCGTCGATCGAATCACCGGTCAGCAGAAGCTCTTTGGCCTTCCGAGCGCCGAATTCCCATGGATGCGCGTAGTACTCGACGCCGGGCATTCCCATCCGCACGCCCACCACGTCGCTGAACTTGGCATCGTCGGCAGCGACGATCAGATCGCACGCCCAGATGAGCATGAGCCCGGCCGATATCGCATTTCCCTGCACCTGGGCGATCGTGATCTTCCGCAGATCCCGCCACCGGCGCGTGTTCTCGAAGAAGAAGTGCCACTCCTGCAGATACGTGCGCTCGGCGATCGCCGGCACGGTGGCGCCGTGCGATTGAAACGTCGGATGCTGAGCCGGGCCCGGCGTTCGCTCCAGCATCGCCTCTTCCGACCCGAGATCGTGGCCCGCCGAGAAGTTCTTGCCGCGCGCGGCCAGGATCACCACCCGCACAGTGTCGTCGGCCTCCGCGCGGCCGAACGCCTCGTCCAACTGCACCAACAATGTGCGGGACTGGGCGTTCTGCGCGTCCGGACGATTCAGCCAGATGCGGGCGATCTGGCCGTCGTCGAGGGTTTCGTACGTCACCTGTTGCGCTGCACCGCCTCCGGCATCGGCGCTCGTCAGATCAGGGCTCGCCATCGCGGATCACCTCGCTTGTAGTTCGACCACCTGCACATTACGGTGCGCCCCGCATCGCTTTATCGCCGGTGCCGCAGCAACCTGGCAGTCGATTCACAGATGCCATTCGCGCGTCCTTCGGTGCGGCGTATTCCGTTGCTGGGTAAGGCTGTCACGGCCCAACCGGCACTCGTGGCGCTAACCACCTTCGGCGGTTCGGGGCCTGCCAACGGTGCAAAGATGCACGAATCAACCGATCGGCTCCTAGAATCGCGGAATGGCGAATTATTCGGTCCCGCTCCGGAGACTCGTTCTCACCGGCGCTTTCATAGTCGCGGCCGCGGCAGGTCCCATGGCCGCACTGCATGTCGCGTCGGAACCGAGCGCTGCACTGGCTCAGGGCTGCCAGGGGGGTGAGGAGCAAGACCAATTCACCATGACGTGTGTGCCGTTCATGGTCCCGAACTCGCCGCCTCTTTTCCAAACCACCGCGGCGAACCCGGATGTCCCGGAGATTCAAGGTATCCCCTGCATCGGGCACAACGCCGGGGCCTGTCTGGGGTTGGCCGAGGACGAAGCCGCGGCCGGCCCACCCGCGCAGCCTCGCTCCACCATCAGCGCCAGCCCGTAGTCGGGCAGGTCGGCCATTTTGCGAAGCTGTGCAGAAAGCTTTCGGCTTCCATAGAATCCCTGCCAAGAGCACGGTTGATCACTACAGAAAGCGTGACAATGGCGAGCTTGAAGTCCCCTGTACAACGGCTGATCCTTGCCGGCGGCTTCGCGGTTGCGATCGCCGCGGCACCGGTGGTCTCCGTCTTCGCAACACCCACGGCCCCGGTTGCGCCGCAGGCTCAAGGCTGCTCGGGCGGGGAGGAACCGGACCAGTTCACCGGCAACTGCGTACCCCACACGGTGCCCAACGCCGGCTCGGTGTTCACCACACAACCCGGTAACCCCGACGTCCCCGAGGTCATGGGCATCCCGTGCATCGGCCACAACCAGGGCGGCTGCATCGGCCTGGCAGAGGAGGCCCAGGCGCAGACGGTGACACCGCCCCCGGCTCCCGTCTTCAGCCACAGCCCCTAGTCAAAGGGGTTAACCGACCGGCGCGGTCTCCCTTTCGCATACAGTTGTCGTATGCCTGCGAAATCAGATCCCGCTGAGCTCGGCGACGTCGAACCCCTCGCCGACAGCACCGCCCGCCAGGCGCGACGCGTCGTCGCCGCGTACGCGAAGGACGCCGACGAATGCCGGGTGTTCCTCTCGATGCTCGGCATTGGGCCCTCGAAACTCGAGGCGTAAGTGACTTCAGGGGACGGTCCACGGGCCGACTCCGGCAGCGCCGATTTCGTGGTGGTGGCCAACCGCCTGCCGATCGACATGGAGCGGCTACCTGACGGCAGCACCACCTGGAAGAGAAGTCCGGGCGGATTGGTCACGGCCCTGGAACCGTTGCTCCGCCGTCGGCGCGGGGCGTGGATCGGTTGGCCCGGTGTACCCGACGCCGACGACGAGCCGATCCAACAGGACGACATGACCCTGTGCCCGGTCAAGCTGTCCGCCGACGACGTCGCGAAGTATTACGAAGGCTTCTCGAACGCGACCCTGTGGCCGCTCTACCACGATGTGATCGTCAAGCCGATCTACCACCGGGAGTGGTGGGACACCTACGTGGTGGTGAACCGGCGCTTCGCGGAAGCCACCGCAAAACACGCCGCGCACGGCGCGACCGTGTGGATCCAGGACTACCAACTGCAGTTGGTGCCCAAGATGCTGCGCATGCTGCGTCCGGACCTCACCATCGGGTTCTTTCTGCACATCCCGTTCCCGCCGGTCGAGTTGTTCATGCAGATGCCGTGGCGCACCGAGATCATCGAAGGCCTGCTCGGTGCGGATCTGGTCGGGTTTCATCTGCCCGGCGGTGCGCAGAACTTCCTCATCCTGGCCCGAAGGCTGGTCGGCGCCAACACTTCTCGAGCCACGATCGGGGTCCGGTCACGGTTCGGTGAGGTGAGTTTCGGCTTCCGCACGGTGAAGGTCGGCGCCTTCCCCATCTCGATCGACTCGACCTCGCTCGACCAGCAGGCACGGTCCCGGTCGATCCGCCAGCGCGCCAAGGAGATCCGCGCCGAGTTGGGCAACCCCCGCAAGATCCTTCTGGGTGTGGACCGTCTCGACTACACGAAGGGCATCGACGTCCGGCTCAGGGCGTTGTCGGAACTGCTCGCCGAGGGCCGGGCCAGCCGCGAGGACACCGTGCTCGTCCAGCTTGCGACACCCAGTCGGGAGCGGGTCGAGAGCTATATCGAGATGCGCCAGGACATCGAACGTCAGGTCGGCCACATCAACGGCGAATACGGTGAGGTCGGCCATCCGATCGTGCACTATCTACACCGCCCGGTGCCGCGCGAGGAGTTGATCGCGTTCTTCGTCGCGGCCGACGTCATGCTGGTGACCCCGCTGCGCGACGGCATGAACCTCGTCGCCAAGGAGTACGTGGCGTGTCGCAGCGATCTGGGCGGCGCGTTGGTTCTCAGCGAGTTCACCGGTGCGGCAGCGGAATTGCGTCAGGCCTACCTGGCCAATCCGCATCATCTCGAGGGTGTCAAGGACGCCATCGAGGCCGCGTTGAACCAAGCGCCGGAAGAGGGCAGGCGCCGCATGCGGGCGCTGCGCAGACAGGTGCTCGCACACGACGTCGACCGGTGGGCGCGGGCGTTCCTCGATGCGCTGGCTTCCACGGAGTCCGCCGACGGGCGGTCCTGAAGCCAGTTACCTGCTCCCGATTAAATCGGGGTGATGTACTGGATCAGCCACTTGCCGTCGACCTTTTGATAGTCGACCCGCAGGCGGCTGCCGTCGTAGATGGGTTCCTTGGACTTGTCGGTGACGGTGCGGTTCAAATACACCATCACCGAAGCCGATTCACGATGCGCGTCGAGCACGCCGACCCCGACGACGTGCGCTTGGCTGACCAACTGGCGTTCGCGCGCCTGCGGGATGATGTCCTTGTCCGCGCGATCGCGGAACTCCTGGCGGTAATCCGGGGTGAGCATCGGGTAGACCTCGTTGAGCGTGCGCTCCACGGTCTGGTAGTCGTAGCCGAACACCTTCGGGATCTGGCGCTCGGCCAACGGAGCCAACTCGCTGCGCGCGGCCAGCTCGCCGCGCTGCTCCACGCGGTTCCAGTAGAGCCAGCCACCGACACCGGCCGACGCCACGAACGCGACTGCCAACAGAACCGACAGCGCGCCGACGATCCGCGCGGTCCACGGCGACTTGGTGCTAGTTGACGGTGCGGGCATCAGTTCCCACCGTCGGGGTATTTCAGGTCGTAGGCCGTCATGTGCCCGTTGTCGTCCTCGTGCACGATGACCCGCAACCGATACGGTTGCGACGGCTGGTTGTTGCCGTCCAGGTCGGTCACGGTGACCCGCGCGGACACCAACACCGCGGCGTTGTTCGCGACCTCGTCGATCTTCTCCAAGGCCGCGCCGTTGATCACGGCTTCGGCGCTGGCGTTGGTGTCGCGGAACAGCATTTTGAGGTTCTCGGTGTTGTTGCCTTCGGTCATCATCGCGCGAAGCGGTCCGCTGGTGCTGTTGACGAACCGGTCGACGCTCTGGTCGATGGTGTCCTGCTCGTAGCTGAACATGTTCACCACCAGCTGCGAGGCCGTGTCGACGAAGCGCTGCTCGCGCGCCAGCGTCGCGTCGGTGTCGCGCTGCGCAGCGACCATCAACGCGCCCAGCCCCACCAGCACGGCCGTGGCGGCGGCGGCAGCAGCCAGGAAGACCGTCGCGACGAGCTTGCGGTTGGGTTGCCTGCGGGGCGGCGGGGCCGCCGGCTTCGTCAGCCGGACCGTGACCGGTTTGGGCGCCTCGACCCGAACGGCCGTCGCCGTGGACTCACCGCTCGCCGGGCCTGCCGCCCGCGATGCCCGCCGACGCCGCCCCGACCTCGACCTGGTCTGCGCCGGTGCCGTCTCGCTCGTCACTTCGCTCGAGCTCACCGAAGCCGAACCTCCGTCATTACGCCTGCCTTGGGGCCAACATCAGATCGACCCAGTTTTCTGCAGGCGCCAGTTTGTCAGTCGCGGCCGCGATGACGCCAGTTCCGCCCTCGGGGTCGACGAACTGCCCGTTCTGGTCGTATGTCGTGAAACGGGGACCGGTCGATCCCGTCGCCATCGGTGGCGCCTCCGCGGGCAGCGGCGGACCCGCCGGTGGCGGAGACCCAGGCGGCGCCGGAGGCGGCGGAACGATGCCTGCCGGCGGGGGCGGTGGTGTGCGGCCGTACGGCGGCACCACGTGGTCCGGCGGGCTGAAGAACGGCCACGCGGGCGGCAGGCTCGGCGGGACCTCGTTCGGCGGCACCGGGAGTGGGAACGGCGCATGCGGCGCGGGACCGGGACCCGGCGGAACGCCGGGCGGCAGCTGCACCGCCGGTGGGCCGGGGTCCGGGTCCACCTGCGGCGGGATGTAGGGGAACTTGTTGGGCGGCAGGATGTTGCGGCCGTCCTCGGGGGTGTCGTCCTCCATCACGTCCATCGGTGTTCCGAGCGGCACCGGCGGACCACGCCACGGGTTGTTGCCGATGGGGACGTAACCGCGCGGGTCGCGGCACAGCTGCACGGTCGGCGCACGCTTGCCAGGGAACTCCTGGCAGGGGTAGTTGCGCGCGCCGCGAACGACGGACGGATCGTTGTGCGGCGTCTTGCAGTACAGGTCCTTGGGCAGTTCGCGCAGCGTCTCGTCCGCCGGGCTGCGCATCTCGCTCGGTGGCACGAACCCAGTCAGGCACGGTGGCGGGTCTTGAAGGTGGATCTTGAAGTCGAGCTTGCCGCCTTCGTCTGCAGGCACGCCGCCGGCCACGGTCAGCAATGCTGCCACCAGCGCCGGGAAGACCACCAGTGAGTGCTCGAGCGACTTGCGGTATATGACGCCGATGCGGCCGAAGTTCGCCAGGTTGGCGGCCAGCACCGGGAACGACGGCCGGATACCGCTGAACAGCTCGTTGGCCTCGGCCGTCGCCCCGGGCACGGTCTGCAGCGTCGCGCGCAACTGCGGGTCGGCGTTGGCCACCTCGGTGGTGAAGCGCGCCAGCCCGTCGGCCAGCGAGCGAATGTCGTCGCCGCTGCGGATCTGCGCGTCGAGGAATGGACCGACCTGGTCGATGAGCTGATTCACCTGGCCGTAGTTGGCGTTGGCCTCGTCGACGAGCATCCGCGCCGACTGGATCATCCGCGCCAGTTCGGGTCCGGACCCGTTGAACGCCTTGAAGGTCTCGCGCAGCAGTTGCTGGATGCGGCTGTCCCCGACACTCGTGACGAGCGCCTGCGCCTCCTCCAGCAGACCCGCAATGTCTTGTCCGATCGCCGTGCGATCGACCCCGATGTTGGAGCCGTCGCGCAGCGTGGCGCTCGACGCGTCCGCGGGAGGCACCAGGTCGACGTACTGTTCGCCGACCGCGGACACGCTCTTGACCGTGGCGGTCACGTTCTCCGGTACGGGTGTGCCGCTGTTGAGGCGCATCTTGGCGACGACGCCGTCATCGGAGAGACCGACCGACTCGACCCGGCCGATCGTCACCCCGCGGTATGTGACGTTCGCGTTTTCGTACAGCCCGCCTGCGGCGACGAAATTCGCGGTCGCTCGGTAGGTGCCGATGCCGACCGCGGCCGGTAGCTGCAGATAGAAGATCGAGATCGCGCCCACCGTCAGCACGGTGACGATCGCGAAAATCGAAAGCTGGATATGAGTAAGGCGCGACAGCATCTAGGGCCCCTCCCCGTGCTGCGTCGCCGTGCCCGGCGGAATCTCGAACGGGTCAGCGGCCTGTCCGGAAAGGTTGGCCAACGAGCCGGTCATGAAATCGGGCGGGGTGATTACCTCGTGCATTCGCTTCATGTTCGGATCCAATCCCCACGACGTCGTGAAGACGGACTCACCGGTACGCCGCAGCGTCAGATCGAATGTGGTGTACACGTTGAGGTAGTCGCCACGCACTGCGTTCCTCAAGTACTTGTAGTGGAAGGGGAATGTCGGCAGGAATTCGAGGTCCTTGATCAGATAGTCCGCGTTGTCGTTGAAGGACTTCACCACCGGGTAGAGATCCTTGAAATCCGCCGCGAAGTCATCCTTGGTCTGCTCCAGGACACGGGACGCGATGGTGGCGAAGCTCCGCAGCGCCGTGAAGGCCTCGACGATGTTGGCGCGGTTGTCGTTGAGCACCTGCAACGCCGTGGGTAGGCGGTCGAGTGTCAGCCCGAGGTTGTCCTTGCTACGCGCGAGGATCCCGGCGAACCGGTCCAACCCCTCCATGGCGGCGATGATGTCGTTCGTTTGGCGGTCCAGCGAGCTGGTCAGTTCGGCGAGCCGCGGGATCAGGTCGACGAACGAGCCCTGCCGTCCGGCGATCGCGTTGTACGTCTCGTCCGTGATGTCTTGCAGCGCACCGAGATTGCCCTTGTTGACCACGACGCCGAGAGTGGACAGAACTTCCTCGGTGGTCGGATAGCGGCCGGTCCGGTCCAGCGGGATGTGCGAGCCGTTCTTGAGCTTCCCGACGCCGGGGCCGTCGGCGGGTGCGGCCAGTTCGATGTGTTGCGAACCGAGCAGCGAGGTCTGCGCCACCTTCGCGGTCGCGTTCTCGGGCAGGTTGACGTTCTCGTCCAGCGACAACTGGACCGCGGCGTAGTACGTACCGTCGGAACGCTGCACGGCTTCGATACCCGACACGCTTCCGACGGTGACGTCGTCGACCATCACCGGCGAGTTCTGCGGCAGCGTCGACACATCGGGCAGTTCCACGGTGATCTCGTAGGAACCGGGGCCGTGCCCGGCGGTGCCCGGCATGTTCAGGGAGTTGAGCCCGCCGAACGAGCAGCCGGCCAGAAGCACGGCCAGCGACGCTATCGCCACGATCTTGCGGATCACGGTGCACCTCCACCTGGCAGCGGGGCGGGCATCGGCCCGGGGGCGACGGGTTCGCCGGCCTCGGACGGGCTCTCCGCCGAACCTTGGGAGTCCGCGAGCGGAGCTTCAACGATCGGTCCACCGACATGCGCGGCGCCGGGAGCCACGTCGGGCGCAGGGGGCACCATGAGCGAACTGAGGTCCATATCCGCCGATATCTGCGGCGGTGTCACACCTGGGGCGCTATTCCACTGCAGATACGGAACCGGAGTTTCCGCTTTTGCCTCGGTGGCGGGAGAGTCATAGATGATCTGGCCCTTGTACGCGGTGATGCTGTTGATCGGGTGGAACAGCAGCGGTGGGAAGTTCATCGCGATACGCTTGAAAACCGGACCCATACGCTGCCGGCAGATCTCCGTGCGCTTGAAGTTGTCCGGTTTAGGGGCCGCCTCGAATGAGCCGCCGCAGATGAACTGCACCGGGTTGGCGAAATTCGGCAGCGTCAGCAGGCCGCCCACGGTGCCCTGGGCCGGGTTATAGATGTTGTAGAAGTTCGATAGCCCGTTTGGTGAAACGTGCAGGACTTGCTCGATGTCCTCGCTGCGCTCGGTCAGGATGCTCGTGAAGTCGGCCAGCTTGGTGACCTGGTCGATCAGCGCGCTGTTGCTCTCGTTGAGGAAGCCCCTCACGTCGCCCAGCGCCTGGTTCAACGTGGCGAGCGTGTTGTCCAGGCCCGCCGAACTGTCCGCGAGCACCTGCGATACCGACGCAACGTGGTTGGAGAACTGCACGATCTGCTCGTTGCTGTTCGACAGCGCATTGACCAGTACCTGCAGGTTGCGGATTGTGCCGAACAGGTCGGTGCGCGAGTCGCCGAGCCGGCCCGCGGTCTGCGAGAGCTCCCGCAGCGCCTTGCGGAACGTGTCCCCGTTTCCGTCGAAGGTGTCTGCGGCCTGGTTGACGACGACCGACAGCGGGCCCTGCATCGAACCGGGTTTGGGTCCGAGTTGCGCGCTCAGTGCGGTGAGCTGTTCTTTGACCTCGTCCCACTCGACCGGTACCGCGGTGCGGTCGAGTCCGATCTCCGCGCCGTCGGCCATCGCCGTGCCACCGGTGTAGGCCGGTGTGAGCTGAACGAACCTGGCCGACACCAGATTCGGTGCGATCACGAGCGCCTTGGCATCCGCCGGGACCTGGATCCCGTGATCCAGCGTCATCGTGACCTTCACGTCGCCGACCCGCGGCTCGATCGAGTCGACCCTGCCGACGGGGACCCCCACGATGCGGACCTCGTCGCCCGGATAGAGCCCGACCGCCGAGGTGAAGTACGCCGTCACCTTGTTACCGGACCGGGTCGGCCACACCAGGAACACCCCGACGGCGAGCGTGATCACCAGCAGGGCGGCCAGCGTCGGCCGCAACCAGCCGCTGCGGATCAAGGTCGAAGTCGCTTGCGTCACGGTGACTTCGGCCTGATGATCAGGCGCTCGGAGATGTACCCGCGCAGATAGTCGGCAAGGCTGTCCGGAAGCTTTCCCGGCTGGAAGTAGGAATCGAGCAGCACTTCAGCCAGGGGTGCGGGCGGCAGCCCATACAGGTTGACCTGGAAGCCCGGGCCGGCCCCGACCACCTCGCCGAGCGTCGTGGCGTACGGCGGCAGCCGCTTGAGCGCTTCGCTGATGTGTTCGCGCCGCTCGAGGAGGTTGTCGAGCACCAGGTTGAGCTTCTCCAGCGCGGGCCTGAACTCACGGCGGTTGTCGGCGACGAAACCGGAAAGCTGTTCTGACACATCGTCGATGCCGGCGATCAGATTGCTCAGCGCCTGGCGCCGTTCGTCGAGCGCGGCGAACAGCCGGTTGCCGTCGACGATCAGCTGGTTCACCTGTCCGGCGCGCCGCGCCAGCGTGTCGGAGACCCGCTTGGCGTGGCCGAGCAGCTGCGCGAGCGCCTCGTCACGTTTGTTCAGGCTGCGCGACAGGTTCGCCACCCCGTCCAGCGCACCCCGCAGATGCGGGGTGGCGTTGCGGAGCGAGTCGGTGATCGCCTGCAGCGCCTGCTCGAACCGCGGCTTGTCCAGCTCGCCCGCGGTCTGCCCGAGGTCCTGCAACGCCGTGGCCAACGTGTACGGAGTCGTGGTGCGCGCCAACGGAATGACCGTCGCCTCACCCGTTCCCTGCGGAGTCACCGCCAACGACTTCTCACCGAGCACCGTGTCGGTCTTGATCGCGACCATCGACTGGTCGCCCACCCTGATGTCACGGTCGACCGTGAACAGCACCTTGGCCGCGTCTCCTGCCAGCTCGACAACGGTGACCTTGCCGACCTTGATGCCCGACACGTTGACGTCGTTGCCAGGGATGATGCCGCCCGCGTCGCTGAAGTACGCCTCGTAGGGTTTGCCCTGCGGGAAGAACGGCAGGCTGCTGTAGCCGAACGACACCAGCACCAGGCATGCCACCAGGAAGATCCCGAAGATGCCCTTGCGCAACGGATTCGAATCACCGGCTCTACTCGACATTCGGCGCGCACCTCCCCTTCGACGGATCGGGCGGACCACCCAGCGGAATCAGGATGTCACTGCCCGCAGGACCGTTGACCTTCAATCGTGTCGAACAGTAGAAGATGTTGAAGAACGAACCGTAGGCGCCAAGAGCGTTGAGCCGCATATAGTTCTCGGCCAAGGGCTCGATCGTCTTGTTGACATCGGCCTTGCGCTCGTCGAGCCGCTGCGCCAGAGGTCGCACGTTCTCAATGACCCCCTGGACGGGCCTGCGTGACTTCCGCAGCATGTCGGTCAGATCATTCTCCGCCGACGCGAGCGGCTCGATGGCACCGGCGATCGGATCGCGGCCTTCGGCCAGACCCGTGATGAGCTGCTGCAGTTGGTCGACGCTGGCGTCGAACTGCGAACCCTTCTCGTCGACGGTCGCCAGCACGGTGTTCAGGTGGCCGATGACGTCACCGATGAGCTGGTCTCTAGCCGCCAGGTTCTGGGCGAACGCACTGGTGGTCGACAACAGGTTCGACAGCGCACCGCCCCCGCCCTGCAACAGCTCGATCACCGCGTTGCTGACCTCGTTGACCTTCTGACCGTCGAGACCCCTGAGCACCGGCCGAAGGCCGCCCAGCAGCGCGTCTAGATCGAGCGCGGGTTGGGTGTTCTCCTTGGGAATCGTGCTGCCGGCCGGCAACTTTCGCAGTTCGCCGGGCCCGGAGGCTATCTCGAGATACCGGTCCCCCACCAGGTTCTCGTAGCGGACCACCGCGCGCGTCGAGGTGTAGAGCTGGTAGCGCTTGTCGACATCGAAGGAGACATCGACCGTGTTGTCGGGGTTGAGCTTGACGTCACCGACGGTACCGACCGGGACACCGGCGATCCGAACGTCCTGGCCAGCCTTCAACCTGGAGGCGTCGGTGAAGGTCGCGTGATAGCCCTTCTCCGCGGTGAACCGGAATTCGCCGAAGACAACCACCAGCATCGCGGCCACCAGGAGCATGACCACGGTGAAGATGCTCACGCTGAGCAACGTCTTGTCGCCGCGCATCAGGGCCTCCGCTTCTTCGCGCAAGCGTCCCCCGCGCGCGGGCGGTACCCCCACATCAGAAGTCATCCCGTTCCGCGAACGCCCCGTTGAACAGCCACTGCAGCGTCGACGGCGCGTCGAACTGCAACTCGGTGTTCGGTTGGTACGGGACATAAGCATTGTCGGTCACCAGGAACGGCGTGCGATACCAGGACCCGCCGAATTGCTTGTTCGGGACTTCAGGGAGACCACGGCAGTTCGGGCCACCGGTGCCGTTCACGATCGGGAGGCTCTCGGGATACGTGTACGCCGGTGAACCGGGGAGAAAATTCGAGGCGACGAACAGACCCGGTCGGATTCCGCCGATAATGGGGGCGAACCGGTCCACCGCCTGGGCAGTGCCCTTCAGCAGGCAACCGAACATCGGTGAGTACTCACCGACCACCTTTAGTGGCACACGGAGTCGTTGGATCGCCGCGATGTAGTCGTCTTCGGCGGGTTGGAGGGTGGCGGTGCCGTTGTTGGCGAGGCCGGTCGCGGCCAACAGCGTCGCGTTGAGATTGTCCTTCTCGTCGACGATCGTGTCGCTGATCGCGGGTGCGTTGTCGATGATCCGAGCCAGATCCGGACCGGCATCGCCGTAGATGTTGGCCACCACCGCGGTCTTGCGCAGGTCCTCCTGCAGCGTGGGCAGCTTCGGATTGAGTTGCTGCAGGTAGTAATTCAGCCCGGCGAGCAACGCGCCGACATCGTCACCGTTGCCGCGCATGCCTTCTGCCACCGCGCTCAGCGTGGCGTTCAGGTTGATCGGGTCGATCTTGTTGAGCACGTCGCTCAACGTCTGAAACAGCGTGTTGACCTCGAGCTGCACATCCTTGGCGGCCACGGTCGCGCCGGCCTTCAGCTGCTGACCCGACGGCTGCGCCGGCGGCAGGAACTCGACGGACTTAGCGCCGAAAACCGTCGTGCTGCCGATGCGCACATTGGCGTTGGAGGGGATGTAGCGCATCTCGGTGCGGTTGATGGCCAACGTCAGCTTGGCTTCGTCGCCGGCGTACTCGATCGACTCGACCTTGCCGATCTGCACGCCCCGGTACTTGACCTTGGCGTCGCGCTCCATCACCAGACCCGCGCGGGGAGCAGTGACGCTCACGGTGTCCACCGGCGTGAAGGCCGCCGTGTAGGCCAGGTAGGTGAACACCGTCGCCGCGATCAGGATCGCGGCGAGGATCGCCGCGGCGATCCTCACGTGGCTGCGCTTGGCCTCGGTATCAGACATCGTCCCCGCCTACCCGGAGAGGTTGAAGTTGCCGGACGCGCCGTAGACGGCGAGTGAGATGAACAGGGTGATGGTGACGACGACGATCAGTGAGGTCCGCACGGCCTGGCCGACCGCGATGCCGACACCGACCGGACCGCCCGATGCGTTGTAGCCGTAGTAGGTGTGCACCAGCATGACCGCGATGGCCATGACTATTGCCTGAAGGAAGGACCACAGCAGGTCCGTCGGCACCAGGAAGGTGTTGAAGTAGTGGTCGTAGAGGCCCGAGGACTGCTTGTTGATGAACACGGTGGTGAATCGGGCGGCGAAGAACGCGGCGAGCACCGACAGTGAGTAGAGCGGGATGATCGCGACCATGCCCGCCATCAGCCGGGTGGACACCAGGTAGGACACCGAGTGCACGGCCATCGACTCGACCGCGTCGATCTCCTCGGAGACCCGCATGGCGCCCAGTTGAGCGGTGGTGCCCGCGCCGATCGTCGCCGCCAGCGCGATGCCCGCGATCACCGGGGCGACGATGCGCACGTTGAGGAAGGCCGACAGGAAGCCGGTCAACGCCTCGATGCCGATATTGCCCAGTGAGCTGTAGCCCTGAACGGCGATGACGCCGCCGGAGGCCAGGGTCAGGAAGGCGGCGACGCCGACCGTGCCGCCGATCATCACCAGCGCGCCGGTGCCCATCGTCATCTCGGCGATGTTGCGGACCGTCTCCTTGCGGTACCGCCGCACCGCGTTGGGCAGGTAGCGCATCGTCTCGCCGTAGAACAGCGCCTGCTCGCCGATGTTGTCGACGATCTTCGGCACACCGCTGAAGAAGCGCCGGAAGCTAAGCGTGACGTCGTAGCTCATCGCAGCCCTTTGCTCTTCACGCAAGCGTTCATCGCTCGAGCACCCTCACGCCGATCGCGGTCATCACGACGTTGATCACGAACAGGCAGATGAACGCGTAGACGACGGTCTCGTTGACCGCAGTGCCCACGCCCTTGGGGCCTCCCTTGACGGTCAGCCCGCGATAGCAGCCCACCAGTCCGGCCACCACCCCGAACAACAGAGCCTTGATCTCGGCCATGACGAGCTCACCGAGGCCCGTCAACACCGTCAGCCCGTTGATGAACGCGCCGGGGTTGACGCCCTGCAGGAAGACCGAGAACACGTAACCACCGGACAGGCCGATCAGGCAGACCAGGCCGTTGAGCAGCAGCGCCACGAACGTCGAGGCGAGCACGCGCGGCACCACCAGCCGCTGGATGGGGTCGATGCCCAGCACCCGCATGGCGTCGATCTCCTCGCGGATGGTGCGCGCACCCAGGTCCGCGCAGATGGCGGTCGCACCGGCGCCCGCCACCACCAGCACGGTCACCACGGGCCCGAGCTGGGTGATGGTGCCGAAGGCGGTACCCGCGCCGGACAGGTCGGCGGCGCCGATCTCGCGCAGAAGGATGTTGAGGGTGAACGCGACCAGCACCGTGAAAGGAATGGCCACCAGCAGGGTCGGAACGAGCGAAACCCGCGCGATCATCCAGGTCTGGTCGAGGAACTCACGGAACTAAACGGCCGCCGGAACGTCTTGGCGAACGTGTCAAACGACATCTCGACGAACCCGCCCACGGCCCGTGCCGGTGCCGCGAGCTGTTCGATCAACCTTTGCTCCGTTCTCGGGGGAAGGGATGTTCGGCGCGTCGTCTTCGTGGCGAAGAGGTGAAATACGTTGTCACGGCGGACTTCCCACCCCTTGGCTAAGCGTTGCTCTCGGTGAGCCGGATCATACTAACTAGAACACGTTCGGAGTGTCAAAGCTCCGAAAATGGAGTCACAAATGTGATTTTTGTGCTGGCCAAGGCAAGTGTGACCCAGCTCATTCTAGAACGTGTTCTAGTCAAGCTCGGACGTAACGAACGAGACCGTCAGTCTTACTGATTCATCAGCGCGGTGGCCGAGAAACCCTTCTGCAAATCGCGTCCAGCAAAGTACTCCTGGAGGGTTGCCGACAGCTTCGAGGGGTCCCAGGCATCGGCCTCGGCGCTGAATTGTGCCTCGACCGTCGGCGCTGCCACCAGTGTCACCGTAGGACCGTAGACGATGAAGAGCTGACCGTTGACCCCTTCGGCCGCCGACGAGGCCAGGAAGCGCACCAGGTTCACGACGTGGTCGGGCGACAGCGGGTCGATCTGGCCCTCGGTCAACTCCGGCGCTTCGCCGAACACGTCCGCGGTCATCGCGGTGCGGGCGCGGGGCGCGATGGCGTTGGCCCGCACACCGTAGCGTTCCAGCGCACGGGCCATCGACAGCGTCAACGCGGTGATCCCGGCCTTGGCGGCGCCGTAGTTGGCCTGCCCGACCGGCCCCACCAGCCCGGCTTCCGACGAGGTGTTGATGACCCGGCCGTAGACCTGGCCGTCGTTTTCTTTCGCTTTCGCGCGCCAGTAGGTGGCCGCGTTGCGGGTCAACAGGAAGTGCCCGCGCAGGTGCACGGCGATCACCGCATCCCAGTCCTCGTCGGACATGTTGAACAGCATGCGGTCGCGGGTGATGCCCGCGTTGTTGACGACGATGCCGAGGCCGCCGAGTCCGTCGGCCGTTTCGACCAGTTCGTCGGCGGTCGAGCGCTCGCTGATGTCGCCCGCCACCGCGACGCCCTTGGCACCCGCCGCGGAGATCTCGTCGAGCACGTCGGACTTGTCGAGCGCGGGGGCGATGTCGTTGACGACGATCGTCGCGCCCGCCCGGGCAAGGCCGATGGCCTCCGCGCGTCCCAGCCCTGCCGCCGCGCCGGTTACCACCGCCACGCGGCCGGACAGGTCGTTGGGGTCTGTACTCATGCCACTCCTCGGATGCCCGCGTGCGTCGTCAATTTATGAATACCTCTAGTCGCGGCGAAGCAGCGCCGCTCTCGGGCACTCCGCGATGGACTGCTCGGCCAGGTCCTCCTGGTCGGCGGGTACCGGATCGAGCTTGACCACCGCGTAATCGTCCTCGTCGAGATCGAACAGGGCGGGCGCGATTCCCACGCAAACGGCGTTGCCTTCGCACCGGTCCCGGTCCACTTCCACCCTCATCACAACCTCCTCGCGGTCAAAGCTGCTCCGAGCCCAGTGTGGCACCGGCCTGGACCCCAAGACTAGAACGTGTTACAACCGGGAGGGAATCGGGGCTGGCTCCCGGTATGCCATTTCGTGCCTCTAGAGAAGTTAGGACAAGGCGATGCGGATCGGCTACACCCCAGAGCAGGAAGAGCTGCGCCGCGAGCTGCGCTCCTACTTCACCAAGCTGATGACGCCCGAGCGCGCAGAGGCGCTGGCATCTAACGAGGGCGAGATGGGACGCGGCAACGTCTACCGCGAGACCGTCGCGCAGATGGGCAAGGACGGCTGGCTGACCTTGTCCTGGCCCAAGGAGTTCGGCGGCCAGGAGCGCCCTCCCATCGACGGGTTGATCTTCAACGACGAGGCCGCGATCGCGAATGTCCCGGTGCCGTTCCTGACGATCAACAGCGTCGCGCCGACGATCATGCACTTCGGCACCGAGGAGCAGAAGAAGTTCTTTCTCCCCAAGATCGCGGCGGGGGATCTGCACTTCTCGATCGGCTACTCCGAACCCGGCGCAGGCACCGACTTGGCGTCGCTGCGCACCACTGCGGTCCGCGACGGCGACGACTACGTCATCAACGGCCAGAAGATGTGGACGAGCCTGATCGCCTACGCGGACTACGTGTGGCTGGCCGCGCGCACCAATCCCGAGGCCAAAAAGCACCGCGGAATCTCGATGCTGATCGTCCCCACCACCGCCGAGGGGTTCTCCTGGACGCCGGTGCACACCATGGCCGGTGTCGACACCAGCGCCACCTATTACCAGGACGTCCGGGTGCCGGCGACCAACCTGGTCGGTGAGGAGAACGCCGGCTGGAAGCTGGTGACCAACCAGCTCAACCACGAGCGGGTCGCACTGGTGTCCGCTCAACCGATCTTCCTGGCGCTCAACGGGGTTCGCGAGTGGGCGCAGAACACCAAGGATGTGCACGGCAAGCGGTTGATCGACTCCGAGTGGGTGCAGCTGAACCTGGCCCGGGTGCACGCCAAGGCCGAGGTGCTCAAGCTGATCAACTGGGAACTGGCGTCCGCCGACGACGCCGCGCCCTCACCCGCGGACGCGTCGGCGGCCAAGGTGTACGGCACCGAACTGGCCACCGAGGCCTACCGCCTGCTGATGGAGGTGCTGGGCACCGCGGCCACGCTGCGTCCTGGCACGCCGGGGGCCCTGCTGCGCGGGCGGATCGAACGGATGCACCGCAGCTGCCTGATCCTGACGTTCGGCGGCGGCACGAACGAGATTCAGCGCGACATCATCGGCATGGTCGCGCTCGGCCTGCCCCGAGTGAACCGATAGGACTCGACATGGACTTCAGGACAACCGAAGCGTCAGAGGATCTCGGCGGACTGGTCCGCACGATCGTCGACTCCGTCGTGACCCCCGAGCGCCAGCGCGAACTGGACCGCCTCGAGCAACGGTTCGACAAAACGCTGTGGGGCAAGCTGATCGAGGCCGACGTGCTCTCTGCTGCCGCTCCGGAGTCGGTGGGCGGCGGCGGATTCGGGGTGCTCGAACAGGTGGCGATCCTGGTCGCGCTCGGCAGGCAGTTGTCCGCGGTGCCATACCTCGAGTCGGTCGTACTGGGCGCCGGCGCGCTGGCCAGGTTCGCCCCGGAGGCACTGCAGCAGGAGTGGGCGGTGCCCGCGATCAAGGGCGACAAGGTCCTCACCGTCGCGCTCGACGGCGAGATGGGTCAGGGCCCGGTGCAGGCGCAGTCCTCCGGTGCGGGCTACCGGCTCACCGGATCCCGCACCCAGGTCCCCTACGGTCCGGTCGCCGATGCGTTCCTGATCCCCGCCGAAACGGACTCGGGCCTCAAGGTTTTCCTGGTGGCGGCCACCGACCCCGGCGTGACGGTCGAGTCGTTGAGCACCACCGGTCACGGCAGCGTCGCTCACGTAGAACTGCAGGGCACCGAAGTCGATGCCGGCCGGGTCGTCGGCGACGGTGACGTCGCGGCGTGGCTGACCGTGCGGGCCGCGCTGGGCCGCAGCGCCTTTCAGCTCGGAGTGCTCGAACGCGCGCTGGAGCTCACCGCGGAGTACGCCCGCGAACGCGAACAGTTCGACCGGCCGATCGGCAGCTTCCAGGCGGTGTCGTCACGACTGGCTGACGGCTACATCGACGTCAAGGCCCTGCGGTTGACCCTGACCCAGGCCGCATGGCGGCTCTCCGAAGATCTGCCCGCCGACGTCGACGTCAGCACCGCCGCGTTCTGGGCCGCGGATGCCGGCCACCGCGTCGCCCACACCACCGTGCACGTGCACGGCGGAGTCGGGATCGACATCGACCACCCTGTGCACCGATATTTCCTGGCGGCCAAGCAGACCGAGTTCGCGGTGGGCGGCGCGACGGGTCAACTGCTGCGCATCGGTCGGGAGCTGGCCGATACGCCCGCGTGATGTGAACAGGCTGCCCACGGTCGCCGAACTGCTGGCGCCGCTGGTCGACATCGACGATCGCGGAGTGCTTTTCGAGGAGACCTTCACGCCCTGGCGAGAGCACCTGCGGTACGCCGCGGCCGTCGCCGCCGCGTTGCGGGTCCGTCTCGATCCGGACCGGCCCCCTCACGTCGGGGTGCTGCTGCAGAACACGCCGTTCTTCTCGGCGGTCCTGGCCGCCGCGGGGTTGACCGGGATCGTGCCGGTCGGCCTCAACCCCGTCCGCCGGGGAGCGGCGCTGCAGCGCGACATCGCGCATGCCGATTGCCAATTGGTGCTTGCCGATTCGGGTGCGCGAGACATCATCGACGGCATCGACCACATCGATGTCGACTCTGCCGAATGGGCGGCCGAGGTGGCGGCGTTCGCCGATGAGCCGGTCGTCGTGCGCGAGGCCGATCCCGCGGACCTGTTCATGCTGATCTACACATCGGGTACGAGCGGTGATCCGAAGGCCGTCAAATGTAGCCACGGCAAGGTCGCGGTGGCGGGAGTGACGATGACACAGCGCTTCGACCTCGGACCCCGCGATGTCTGCTACGTGTCGATGCCCCTGTTTCACTCGAACGCGGTACTGGTCGGGTGGGCGGTGGCGCTGGCGTCACAGGGCTCTCTGGCGTTGCGCCGCAAGTTCTCCGCCTCACAGTTCCTGCCCGATGTCCGTCGCTTCGGTGCGACCTATGCGAACTACGTCGGAAAGCCGCTGTCGTATGTCCTCACGACACCCGAGCGCCCCGACGACGCGGACAATCCGTTGCGAGCCGTGTACGGCAACGAGGGTGCGCCCGCCGATGTCGAGCGGTTCGCGACGCGGTTCGGCACGGTGGTGATGGACGGCTTCGGCTCCACCGAGGGTGGTATCGCGATCGCCCGCACGCCCGACACTCCGCCCGGCTCGCTGGGCCCACTCCCGCCGGGGACCGAGATCGTCGATGTCGATACCGGCGAACCGTGCCCGCCCGGTGTCACCGGTGAGCTCGTCAACGTCTCGGACGCAGGGCGTTTCGAGGGCTATTACAACGACCCGGAGGCCGACGCGGAGCGGATGCGCGGCGGCGTGTACCACAGCGGCGACTTGGCCTACCGCGACGAGAACGGCTTCGCCTACTTCGCGGGCCGCCTCGGCGACTGGATGCGCGTGGACGGCGAAAACCTCGGCGCGGCACCGATCGAGCGGGTGCTGCTGCGGCACCCCCACGTCGTGGAGGTCGCGGTCTACGGGATACCCGCGCCGGATGTCGGTGACCAGGTGATGGCCGCGCTGACCCTCACTGAAGGTGTGGCCTTCGACGTCGATGCCTTCCGCGAATTCCTCTGCGACCAAACCGATCTCGGTCCCAAGCAGTGGCCCGCCTTCGTACGGGTCAGCACGGCGCTACCCCGCACGGAGACGTTCAAGGTGATCAAACGGCAGCTGGCGGCCGAGGGCACCGACTGCTCCGATCCCGTGTACCCGATTTCGCGCTAGCGCTGGTGGGTGACCCCTCCTGCGCCGAACGTGGCGTCGTGTCACGCAGTCCGCGAATTAGCGTGACTCGAGCCCACGCTCGGCCGGGAAGCTAGTTTCCGCGGATGCCGTCGAGCCGGCGCGTGGCCTCCTCGAAGCCCTCCACCAACTCGGCGATGATGTCGGCGACCGGGCGAATCTCGTTCATCCGCCCCACGATCTGGCCGACCGGCATTGCCACGGTGTCGGGGTTGTCCGACTCGTTCATGCGCTGATGCGCCTCGCTGACGAGGATGTTCTGCAGCGGCATCGGCAACGGCTCGGGAGCGTCGGGCGCATCCCAGGCGTCGGTCCATTTCGTCTTGAGCAGACGGGCGGGCTTGCCGGTGTAGATCCGCCGGCGCACGGTGTCGGCCGACGTCGCCCGCAGTAGCCCCTCCTGGATCGTCGAGATGCCGCCGGGCTTGCGGTGGCCGAGGTCGTACTCGGCCGCCGTCAGGAACGCCGAACCCATCCACACCCCGGAAGCGCCGAGCGCCAGCGCCGCGGCCACCTGCCTGCCGGTGCCGATACCGCCGGCGGCCAACACCGGGGCCTTACCGCCAAGCGCGTCAACGATTTCCGGCCACAGCACCATCGAGCCGATCTCACCGGTGTGGCCGCCGGCCTCATGCCCCTGCGCCACCACGATGTCGACGCCGTTGTCCACATGGCGCTGCGCGTGCTTGGCGCTGCCGGCCAGGGCCGCGACCGGGACTCCCGCGGTGTGCACCTGGTCGATGACGTCCTTCGGCGGCGAGCCGAGCGCGTTGGCGATCAGCTTGATCGGATGCTTGAGCGCCACCTCGACGTGCGAGCGCGCCACGGAGTGCAGCCAGCCGAGGACGCCCTCGTTACGGTCCCCGTCCTCCGGCAGCGGCGGAACCCCGAGATCGGCGAGCGTCTTGTCGACGAAGTCGCGATGGCTCTGCGGGATCAGCTTGTTGATGTCGACCGCCGTGCCCTCCTGGGGCACCTTGGCGGGCATCACCACGTCGACGCCGTAGGGCTTGCCGTCGGTGTTCTCGTCCATCCAGCAGAGCACGTCTTCGAGATCGTCTGCCGAGTTGAACCGCACGCAGCCCAGCACGCCCAAACCGCCCGCCTTGCTGACAGCTGCGGCGACCTTCTCCGATGGCGTGAAGACGAAGATCGGGTAGTCGATGCCGAACCGACCGCACAGCTCGGTGCGCATTCCCGTCACGACGCCGACCCCACATGGTTGGCGTGCACCTCGTCGGCGGGGCGCTCTTCGGTGACGTCCTTGGCCCAGCGGTAGTCCGGCTTACCGGCCGGCGTGCGGTGAATGTCGTCGACCCACCAGATCTTGCGCGGCACCTTGTATCCCGCGATCTCCCGGCGGATGAACGTGTCGAGCTCGGCCAGCGTCGGGTTGGTGCCAGGGCGGCGGTGCACGACGGCTGCGACGCACTGGCCGTAGCGCTCGTCGGGCACGCCGACCACGAGCGCGTCGAACACGTCGGGATGACCCTTGAGCGCGGCCTCGACCTCTTCGGGGTAGATCTTCTCGCCGCCGCTGTTGATCGACTGCGAGCCTCGCCCGAGCATCGTGACGGTGCCGTCGGCCTCGACCTCGGCGTAGTCACCCGGGATGGCGTAGCGAATCCCGTTGAACGTCTTGAACGTTTCCGCCGTCTTCTTCTCGTCCTTGTAGTACCCGACCGGGATGTTGCCCTTCTTCGCGATCAACCCGCGCACACCCGATCCCGGCTTGACCTCGTTGCCGTCCTCATCGAGGACGACGGTGCGGTGGTCGATCGTGACCCGCGGCCCGCCGGTGTGCGACTGCCCCTTGGCCACGATGCTGGTGCCGCCGAAGCCGGTCTCCGAGGATCCGATCGAATCGGTGATCACCCGGTTGGGCAGCAGTTCGAGGAACTTCTCCTTGATGCTGGTGGAGAACAGTGCGGCTGTGCTCGCGAGCAGGAACAACGCCGACAGGTCGGGCTCCCGACCGGCGTCGTGCAGTTTGGTCAGCGCGTCGAGCAGCGGGCGGGCCATCGCATCGCCGGTGAAGAACAGCAGGTTCACCTTGTGCTTCTCGATGGTCTGCCAGACCTCGTCGGCGTCGAATTCCGGTGCCAGCACCGTGGTTTGACCGGAGAACAACGACATCCAGGTCGCCGATTGGGTGGCGCCGTGGATCATCGGCGGAATCGGGTAGCGGATCATCGGCGGGTTCTCTGCGGCCGCCTTCGCCAGGTCGTACTCGTCCTTGACGAACTCGCCGGTGGCGAAGTCGGTGCCGCCGAACAACACCCGGTAGATGTCCTCATGACGCCACATCACGCCCTTGGGGAAACCGGTGGTGCCGCCGGTGTAGAGCAGATAGATGTCGTCCTCGCTGCGCGGACCGAAATCACGCTCGGGCGAACTCTGTCCGAGAGCGGAGTAGAACTCGACGCCGCCGTAACGCTCGAAGTCGTCATCGCTGCCGTCCTCCACCACCAGGACGGTCTTCACGGCAGGCGTCTCGGGAAGCACGTTCGCGACGCGGTCGGCGTAGCGGCGCTCGTGTACCAGCGCGACCATGTCGGAGTTCTCGAACAGGTACTTCAGCTCGCCCTCGACGTAGCGGAAGTTGACGTTGACCAGGATGGCGCCGGCCTTGACGATGCCCAGCATCGCAACGACGATCTCGTTGCGGTTGCGGCAGTACAGGCCGACCTTGTCGTCCTTCTTGACGCCCTGGTCGATGAGGTAGTGGGCCAACCGGTTGGCCTGCTCCTCCAACTGGGCGTACGTCAACTGGTCGTCGCCGCAGATGAGGGCGACACGGTCTGGCACGGCGTCGATGGCGTGCTCGGCGAGATCGGCAATGTTCAGGGCCACGAGACCTAAACTAGAACGTGTTACATTTCCAGACAAGTCTGTGGCATCGACGCTGGAAGGCGAACCCTCGTGAGTGATCCCCAGAAGGGCCCCGACGCCCTCATTGAGCAGCGCGGACACACCCTGATCCTGACGCTGAACCGGCCCGAGGCACGCAATGCGCTCTCGACCGAGATGCTCTCGATCATGGTGGACGCCTGGGACCGCGTCGACAACGATCCCGAGATCCGCACCTGCATCCTGACCGGCGCCGGCGGCTACTTCTGCGCGGGTATGGACCTCAAGGCGGCCACGGCCAAGCCGCCCGGCGACTCGTTCTCCGACGGCAGCTACGACCCGTCGCGCATCGACGCGCTGCTGAAGGGCCGCCGACTGACCAAACCGCTGATCGCCGCCGTCGAGGGCCCGGCCATCGCGGGCGGCACCGAGATCCTGCAGGGCACCGACATCCGCATCGCGGGCGAGAGCGCCAAGTTCGGCATCTCCGAGGCGAAGTGGAGCCTGTATCCGATGGGCGGATCGGCGGTGCGCCTGGTGCGCCAGATTCCGTACACCATCGCGTGTGATCTGCTGTTGACGGGCAGGCACATCACCGCCGCCGAGGCCAAGGAGTACGGGCTGATCGGCTATGTGGTGCCCGACGGCTCCGCGCTGGACAAGGCGCTGGAGATCGCCGAGGTGATCAACAACAACGGGCCGCTGGCCGTGCAGGCGATCCTGAAAACCATCCGCGAGACCGAGGGCATGCACGAGAACGAGGCGTTCAAGCCCGACACCGCCAACGGCATCCCGGTGTTCTTGAGCGAGGACGCCAAGGAGGGCCCGCGGGCGTTCAAGGAGAAGCGCGCCCCGAACTTCCAGATGAAGTAGGACCGCAGCGCCCCCCGCGCCCTCGCTCGTTCGTGAAACCTGCGACGGTTTCGGTCGGATTTCCGTCGCTCGTTTCACAATCGGCGCAATGGGATTAGAGCACCTTCGCCGTCGGCGTGAACGCCACCGGCATCTTCTCCAGACCACTCACGAAATTGGCGGGCCGCAAGGGCAACTCGTCGCCGGAGGCCAGTCTCAGATCGGGCAGTCGCTGCAGCAGTTTGGTCTGCATGACCGACAGCTCGAGTCGCGCGAGCTGGTTGCCCAGGCAGAAGTGCGTGCCGAAGCCGAACGCCAAGTGGTTGTTCGGATAGCGCTCGATATCGAAAGACTCGGGACGCTCGAAAACCGCCTCGTCGAAGTTGGCCGACTCGAACAGCAGGATCATTTTCTCGCCCTCTTTGAGGGCCGTTCCGTGGAACTCGGTGTCAGCGGTGACGGTCCGCGCCATGTTCTTCACCGGCGCCGTCCAGCGCAGCATCTCCTCGATCGCGTTGGGCAGCAACGACAGATCGCCCGCGAGGCGCCGATGCTGCTCGGGGTGCAACAGCAACTGCCGCGTGCCACCGGACAGGGTGTGCCGCGTGGTCTCGTCACCGCCGATCAACAGCAGCAGCACCTCGGTGACGATCTGATGGTCCTCGAGCTTGCTGCCCTCGACCTCGGCGTGCACCAACACGCTGACCAGATCGTCGGTCGGGGTCTCCTTGCGGGCCGCGATCATGCCCATCATGTATTCGCTGTAGGCCGCGAAGGCGTCCATGGTGACCTGGAATTCCTCCGGGTCCGCGGTGCTGCTGAGGGCACCCACCAGGTCGTCGGACCACTTGAGGAACATCTCGCGCTCCTCGGGACGGACCCCGAGCATGTCGCCGATGACGGCCATCGGCAGCGGCGCGGCGATGTCCCAGACGAAGTCGCATTCGCCGCGCTCGCACACGTTGTCGATCAGCGTGTCGCACAGGTTCTCGATCGAGCCCTCCAGGTCTTTCACTCGCTTACGCGTGAACCCGGAGTTGACGAGCTTGCGGCGCAGCAGATGCTGCGGGTCGTCCATCTCGATCATCATCTCGACGCCCGGTTGGTCGGGTCGGATGCCACCGGCGTTGGAGAACAGTTCCGGGTTGCGCTCGGCCTCGATCACGGCGGCATACGTTGCGGCCGCTGCCAATCCGTTGCGGTCACGGAACACCGGTTCGTTCTCGCGCATCCACTTGTAGACCGACCGCGAGTCGCCGGCGTAGAAGGCGCCGTCGGTCAGGTCGACATCGGGTTTGGTCTGCGGCGCCGTAACGGTCACGATCGAAGCTCCTCTGCATCCGCGAACGACATCTCCACGTTCCCAGCCGAACCGGAGAACAAAGCGCGTTTGGGGAAGCCTAGCGAGGCCAGTTCCTTCGCATAGGGATGTTCGCCGAGCCGGACCCTGGCTCCGCCCGGCCGGTAGCGCACGTCGCTCAGCTTCATCTCGCCGACGGTCCGGCGCACCACACCGTCGCGACAGGAGTACGTGGGGTGGGCCTGCGGCTTGGCGGTGAACTTGCCCGGAACCGGTAGGCCGGGACGGAAATCCATGCCGACCGCGAACTGGCCGTCGATGGTGACGTCGAACGAGTACGTGTGCCCGTCACGAATCGTGAACTCCGACATCACCTTCGGATAACCCCAAATCTTTGTTCCCGCCTCCAGCGTGAACGCCTGATCGACCGGCAGGTGGTGAATGAACGCACCCGCGGACTGCAGAGCCCGCGGACCCGTCGCATCCGAACCCGGCGGGTTCACCATCACGTTGGTGCCGTACTCGTAGTACTGGCCGAGGTCGCCATCCTCGTAGCGCATCAGCATCAGCACCGCGATCGCTCGGCCCGGCAGGAACCGGCAGACCTTCAGACCGCTGTAGTCGATCAATTGTTGAGCGGCGTCGGCGTCCACCGAAAACATCGCCATGTGCTGATGCGCCTTGCGGATTTTCACCGGCATGGTGAGCACCGTGCCTGCGATGGTGTGCTGGGTCATCGCGTCAATCTAGAACGCCGGGTAGACAACTAGCAAGGAAGTGTCTACTCGAGGTCTACACAAGCGCGGCGAGATCCCGAATCTGCTCGGGCGAACGCGCGCCGACGACCATCATCGTCACGCCCGCCGCCTCCCACGCCTTGATCTGTTCCTGCACATAACCGAGGTCGCCGACGATCGCCGAGTCGTCGACCAACTCGTCGGGGATGATCTTGGCCGCTCGCTCTTTGCCGTCATTTTGTCCGCTGCGGAACAGCTTGGTCACGTCCTCGACGACCTCCGCATAACCCATCCGGCGGTAGACGTCGGCGTGGAAGTTGGTGTCCTCGGCGCCCATCCCGCCCATGTAAAGCGCCAGATGCGGCTTCATCAGTTCCATGATCTCGGCGCGGTCATCGGTGACGACCACCTGCGCCGTCGCGCAGATCTCGAAGTCCTCGCGGCTGCGGCGCGCGCCGGGGCGGGCGAAGCCCTCGTCGAGCCACTCGTTGTACATGTCGGCGATGCGCGGTGAGTAAAAGATCGGCAGCCAGCCATCGCAGATCTCCGCGGCCAGTGCGACGTTCTTCGGCCCTTCGGCGCCCAGCATCACCGGAATGTCGGCACGCAGCGGATGGGTGATCGGTTTGAGGTTCTTGCCAAGACCCGTCGTGCCCTCACCGCTCAACGGCAGCGGATAGTGCGGGCCGTCGCTGCGCACTGGCGCTTCGCGAGCCCACACCTGACGCAGGATGTCGACGTACTCACGGGTGCGCGCCAACGGCTTCGGGAAGCGCTGGCCGTACCAACCCTCGACGACCTGCGGTCCAGACACCCCGAGCCCCAGGATGTGCCGTCCGCCCGAGAGGTGGTCGAGCGTCAGCGCCGCCATCGCGCACGCGGTCGGAGTGCGCGCCGACAACTGGATGACCGACGTGCCCAACCGCATGCGCTTGGTCTCGCGGCCCCACCACGCCAGCGGTGTGTAGGCGTCCGAGCCCCAGGCTTCGGCGGTGAACACCGTGTCGAAGCCGGCCTCCTCGGCGGCGGCGACCAGTTCGGCGTGGTTCTCAGGCGGTTGCGCGCCCCAATACCCCAATTGCAGTCCGAGCTTCATTTGCAGACCTCATAACGGTGTCTTGAAACCATTGTTAGAACCTGTTCTACTCGATGCCGTGACCACCAGCCAAAGCAGCCCGGTGCAGATCGATCCGCATGAGCGGCCGCTTTCCGCGCCGCTGAAGCTCTCATTCGACTACACCCGTTCAGTCGGACCACTCCTGTCCCAGTTCTTCACCGCCCTGCGCGAGCGACGCATCGTCGGAGTGCGCGGTTCGGATGGGCGGGTGCACGTGCCGCCTGCCGAGTTCGATCCCGTGACCTACGAGCGATTGACGGAAATCGTACCGGTGGCCGGTGTCGGGACCGTGGTTTCGTGGACCTGGCAGCCGGCCCCGCTCCAGGGTCAGCCTCTCGACCGGCCGTTCGCGTGGGCCCTGATCAAACTGGACGGCGCCGACACCCCGTTGCTGCACGCGGTCGATGCCGAGTCGTCCGACGCGATCAGCACCGGCGCGCGGGTGCACGCGCACTGGGTCGACCAACCCGTCGGCGCCATCACCGACATCGCGTACTTCGCCCTCGGCGACGAGGCGGAACCGGAGGGTCAGCCCGACGACCGCGACCCGGTGACGGTGCAGGTGTCGCCGTCGTCGATCGAGATCCAGCACACCGCATCGTTGCCCGAAAGCACATTCCTGCGGGCGCTCGAGGAGGGCAAGCTGCTCGGGGCGCGCTCGAAGCACGGCCGTGACGGCAAGCCAGGCAAGGTGTACTTCCCACCCAGAGAGGCCGACCCCGCCACCGGTCTCGCGCTCGACGAGTTCCTCGAACTCTCGGACAAGGGCACCGTCACCACGTTCGCCGTGATCAACATCCCGTTCGCCGGGCAGCGCATCAAACCGCCCTACGTCGCCGCCTACGTGCTGCTCGACGGCGCCGACATTCCCTTCCTGCACTTGGTGACCGAGATCGAGGCGTCGGAGGTCCGGATGGGCATGCGCGTGGAAGCGGTCTGGAAACCGCGCGAGGAGTGGGGCCTGGGCATCGACAACATCGACCACTTCCGGCCGACGGGTGAGCCCGACGCCGACTACGACTCCTACAAGCACCACCTGTAAAGGGGCTTTCATTTCATGACTTCGGACAACGGGGTAGCGGTCGTCGGCTTCGCGCACGCACCACATGTACGGCGCACCGACGGGACCACCAACGGCGTCGAAATGCTGATGCCGTGCTTCCATCAGCTCTACGACGAGCTCGGCCTGAAGCAGACCGATATCGGGTTCTGGTGCTCGGGTTCGTCGGATTATCTTGCGGGCCGGGCTTTCTCATTCATCTCCGCGATCGACTCGATCGGTGCGGTGCCGCCGATCAACGAGTCGCACGTCGAGATGGACGCGGCGTGGGCGCTCTATGAGGCCTACATCAAGATCCTCACCGGTGAGGTGGACACCGCGCTGGTGTACGGCTTCGGCAAGTCCAGCGCGGGTGTGCTGCGCCGGGTGCTGGCGCTGCAGACCGACCCGTACAGCGTGGCCCCGCTGTGGCCGGACGCGGTGTCGATGGCCGGCCTGCAGGCGCGGTTCGGACTGGACGCCGGCAAGTGGACCGCCGAGCAGATGGCGCAGGTGGCGCTGGACGCGATGACGGCCGCCGGCCGCACCGACAGCGAGAAGCCGGCCAAATCGATCGATGAACTCCTGGAACGTCCGTACTTCGCGGATCCGTTGCGCCGCCACGACATCGCGCCGATCACCGACGGCGCGTCGGCGATCGTGCTCGCCGCCGGTGACCGGGCACGTGAGCTCCGTGAGAACCCCGCGTGGATCACCGGGATCGAACATCGCATCGAGACGCCAATACTGGGCGCCCGTGATCTGACCACCTCGCCGTCGACGGCAGCGTCCGCACAGGCAGCCACCGGCGGTGACGCGGGATCCATCGAAGTGGCCGAGATCTACGCGCCGTTCAGCCACCAGCACCTGATCCTCACCGAGGCGATCGGCTTGGGCGGCAAGACGAAGGTCAACCCGTCGGGTGGAGCGTTGTCCGCCAACCCGATGTTCTCCGCGGGCCTCGAGCGCATCGGGTTCGCCGCACAACACATCTTCACCGGCTCCGCGCAGCGGGTGTTGGCGCATGCCACGAGCGGGCCTGCGCTGCAACAGAATCTGGTCGCGGTCCTGGAAGGACGGTCATGAGCAAGCAACTGGCTGCGGTACTGGGCACCGGACAGACGAAATACGTCGCCAAGCGCCAGGACGTGTCGATGAACGGCCTGGTGCGCGAAGCCATCGACAAGGCGCTGGCCGACGCGGGCGCGACGATGGACGACATCGACGCGGTGGTGGTCGGCAAGGCGCCGGACTTCTTCGAGGGCGTGATGATGCCCGAACTGTTCATGGCCGATGCCGTCGGTGCGACGAACAAGCCGTTGATCCGCGTGCACACCGCCGGTTCGGTGGGCGGTTCGACCGCGGTGGTGGCCGCCAGCCTCGTGCAGTCCGGCAAATACCGGCGCGTGCTGGCGATGGCGTGGGAGAAGCAGTCCGAGTCGAACGCCATGTGGGCGTTGAGCATTCCGGTGCCGTTCACCAAACCCGTCGGCGCGGGCGCAGGCGGTTACTTCGCCCCACACGTGCGCGCCTACATCCGCCGCTCCGGCGCACCTAACCACATCGGTGCGATGGTCGCGGTCAAGGACCGGCTCAACGGCGCCAAGAACCCGTTGGCCCATCTGCATCAGCCCGACATCACGCTGGAGAAGGTGATGTCATCGCAGATGCTGTGGGACCCCATCCGATTCGACGAGACGTGCCCGTCCTCCGACGGCGCCTGCGCACTGGTGATCGGCAATGAGGAGATTGCCGACCAGCGTCTGGCCGACGGCAACCCGGTCGCCTGGATCCACGCGACCGCGCTTCGCACCGAACCACTGGCGTACTCGGGTCGCGATCAGGTCAATCCGCAAGCGGGCCGCGACGCGGCCAAGGCGTTGTGGGAATCCGCGGGCATCACGAGCCCGATCGACGAGATCGACGTCGCCGAGATCTATGTGCCTTTCTCCTGGTTCGAGCCGATGTGGCTCGAGAACCTCGGCTTCGCAGCGGAGGGAGAGGGCTGGAAGCTGACCGAGGCCGGGGAGACCGCGATCGGCGGACGCATCCCGCTCAACGCCTCTGGCGGTGTGCTGTCCTCCAATCCCATTGGCGCGTCGGGCATGATCCGGTTCGCCGAGGCGGCGATCCAGGTGATGGGCAAGGCCGGTGAGCACCAGGTCGAGGGCGCCCGCAAGGCGCTCGGTCACGCCTACGGCGGCGGATCGCAGTACTACTCGATGTGGGTGGTTTCCAGCGACAAGCCGGCAGCGTGACCGTGACCCGGATGCAGTACACGTGCGCGGTGCCGATGTGCCCGATCGATCAGCTCGTCGACATCGCCAGGACCGCCGAGGAGGTTGGCTTCACCTCGATCGCGTTGCCGGACTCCATCTTCTACATGGAGAAGCAATCAGCCGACTATCCGTACACCCCGGACGGCTCGCGGATGTGGGACGAGAACACCCCGTGGGTGGACCCGCTGATCGCCGCCGGTGCGATGGGTGCGGTGACGTCGACGCTGCGCTTCTACACCAACGTGATGAAGTTGGGCTCACGCAACCCGCTGCTACTCGCCCGCCAGGTCGGGTCGGTGGCCAACCTGACGAACAACCGGTTCGGGTTCGGTGTTGGGATCGGTTGGGCACCTGAGGAGTTCGAGTGGTGCGGCCAGCCGTACGCCAAGCGCGGCAAGCGGGTCGACGAGATGATCGAGGTCATCAAACTCGTGCTGGCCGGCGGCATGGTCGAGTTCCACGGCGAGTTCTACGACTTCGACAAGCTGCAGATGAGCCCGGCGCCCACCGCAGCGGTCCCGTTCTACGTCGGCGGCCACACCGACGTCGCGCTCAAGCGCGCGGCGCGTGTCGGCGACGGGTGGACCAGCGCGATGATGACCGGTGAGCAGCTGGCCGAGACGATCGCCAAGCTCAAGGCGCTGCTTGCCGAATACGGCCGCGCCGACGCACCGTTCGAGTTTCAAGCGGTGTGCATCGACAAGTTCGGCGTCGACGGCCACCGTGAACTCGCCGAATCCGGCGTCACCGACAACATCGTGATGCCCTGGGTGTTCGAAGGATTGGGCTTCGACGCACCGCTCAAGGACAAACAGGATTCGATGAAGCGCTTCGCCGACACCTACATCCACTCGGGCTGGCAGCAGTGACCGTCACCAACCCCGACGCACCGGTCCACCTGGCGGGCAAGCGATCCCGCGAGGCGGCGATCGCCCACGACAAGCAGGCATGGCTGGACAACTTCGCCGAGGACGCCGTTGTCGAGGACCCGATCGGACCGTCGCATTTCGACCCGGAGGGCCAAGGCCACCGCGGCAAGGAAGCCATCGCCGCGTTCTACGATAAGGCGATCGCGCCCAGCGAGTTGCGTTTCGACTTTGTCGAGACGTTCCAGTGCGGCAACGAGGAAGCCAACGTCGGGCGCATCGTGATCCAGTCCGCGGGCTACGAGGTGACGGCCGAGGGCGTGTTCACCTACCGCGTCGACGACGAGGGCAAACTGGTCGCGCTGCGCGCCTATTGGGAGCTGGACCGCGCCACCGCCAGCGCGCGCAAGCTCTAACGGAAGATCCGGTCGGCGGCTGCGGTGGCCAGACCGAGCGTGAAGCGCTTGGCCCTCATCGTGGTTTCGTCGAGCAGCTTCCTCGGACGTGACGGGGAGACCGTCCGGACGTCGACGGCGTCGCCCACCCGAACCATGCCGGGCCGCGGGACCGTGCAGTAGACACCGAGGCACCGCTGGGCGCGGCCGGCCACGGCGCGGGTGATCCTGCGGTCCACCTCGAGTCCCGGCTGCGCTCGGCTGGGCACGACGCAGCGAACGGTCTGCGAGATGACGTCGAGGCCCACATCACCGATCCTGGCTTCGGCGCCCACCCAGCTCGATTCGGGGAGGTCCCCTTCCGGGTCGTCGAGCGTTATCAGCACATTGGGCCGGAACCGCCGCACGTCGACGTCGTCACCGATCTCGTCAGCGATGGCAGCCACGCTGGTGGCGGTCAGGATGTGCACCGGAGCGAGATCGACGAACATGCCGGGCGGCGTCGAATAGCGGCCGAGCTTCAACAGCTCGCCCATTGGGAACTTCGCCAGGTCGGGAAGCTTCTCGCCCTCGTTGACCCCGAAGTCGGCGCGTAACTGGGCCGAGGCCACGGCGTCCTTCCGGTTGTGCAGCCGCATGCGGTGCAGGCTCGTGTCCTCGGCGGGCGGCAGCGCGGTGAGCCGGACGTCGCGGTCCACCAGTTCGGAGAGCTTGGTGTGCACCGCGGGGTCGCGGCTCGACAGAACAGTGCCGTCGGGGAAGGTGATCTCCACCTCGGGCACGTTTCCGGGGCCCGCGTCCGGTGGCAGCGGGTCGGCGTAGCGAGCCGTTGCGGTCAGCAGCAGCGGAATGCGTCGCGCCGAAGCCGTGATGTCGCGTTCGAGGTCACGAACCGCCCACAGCCGGTCGCCGAGCACTCCGCGCGGACCGATATGGGTCTCGTCCACCTTGACCCCGCCCAGCGACTTGACCGGGTGGCGCCACAGTTGGGCAACTTGGCCGATGGTCATGGCGCCACCGTACCGCCCGCAGTACGCGTAACCAGCGTCGATGGTCAGGTCGGTACGTTGAGTTATTGATCTCTGTCCCGACTCTCGAGCACGAAGTCCGATCGCATTGCCTGAGAACCGCCGTCTTACCCGTCTGAAGTCGATGTCTGCGGCCGCCACGGCGGCGCTGATCTGCGCTGCCGCCGTCGGCTGCGACCCGGCTGCCACAGGTCCGGACACGGGCACCCCGACCTCGACCACGTCGCCAGCCGACTCTCCGGCGCCTGACGCCCCCACGACCAGCGGCACCGACAAGCCGGACACGACCGTCGACTACAGCCGCCTTTTGCTACAGGCGTCCGATCTCAGCGACGACGAGGACACCTTCACCGTCCAGTCGACGAACCCGGCCCCCGGCGGTCTGCCCGGCGCGAGCGCCCTTTTCGTCAACCAGGACGACACGCGTGCGATCGCCAACACGGTCGTGATCTACCCGGATGCCGAAACCGCGACCCGAACACTGCGCGAGGCCATACCCCAGCTCAACCAGGTGGTCGCCGACGCGACACCGCGACCGGCTCCGGTGGGCGCAGACGGCATCATCGCCGTCGGCGAGTCGGTCGACCGCAGCAAGGCAGTAACGATGCTGCTGTTCACGCGGGGTCCGGCGCTGGTGCGACTGGAATTTCAGAGCGCACTCGGCGACGCCACCACCGACGAATTCGTGATCAACGTCGGCAGGATGCAGGACATCGCACTGCGCACCGGCCTGCCGGAGCCGCGGTAGTCACTCCTCGACGGCGTGCAGACCCGTCGAGTACCGGCGAGCCAACTCCTGGTACGCACCGGGATTGGTGTTCACCCACATCTCCGCGCCGGTTCCTGCGATCGGGCCGCGCACCTTCGCGGGCGCCCCTGTCACCAGCACCTCGTCGGGGATCTTCGTGCCGCCGACGACGAGCGAGTGGGCCGCGATCATGGTGCGCGCGCCGACGACCGCGCCGTCGAGCACCGTGCAGTGATTGGCGAGCACCGCCTCCGCGCCGATGTGCGCACCGTGCACGACGCACGCGTGTGCGACCGTGGCGCCGGGTCCGATGTCCACAGGGATGCCGGGCGGGGCGTGCAGGATGCAGCAGTCCTGCACGTTGGCGCCCTCGCGGACCACGATCGGAGCGAAGTCGGCCCGCAGGACCGCGTTGAACCAGACCGAGGCGCCCGCCTCGACGTGCACGTCACCGACCAGCGTGGCCGTCGGCGCGATGAACGCGTCCGGATCGATCGTCGGTGCGCGCCCCTCGAAGGAGTACAACGGCATCGTTTGGTTATACCCCTAGTTGAGTGGCAATGAGCGCTTCATGAGGGGGCGGATTACCTGCATAGATTGCGTGTGGAGCGGGAAAAACTGTAACGTGTTCTAGTTAGAGACACAGAACCGGGAGGCCCACCGTGACTACCAACAGCGCGGGAATTCGTGAGATCGACACCGGCGCCCTGCCCGACCGGTACGCCCGGGGTTGGCACTGCCTCGGCCCGGTGAAGAACTACCTGGACGGCAAGCCGCACGGCATCGAGATCTTCGGCACCATGCTGGTGGTCTTCGCCGATTCGCACGGCGATGTGAAGGTGCTCGACGGCTACTGCCGCCACATGGGCGGAAACCTCTCCCAGGGCACAATCAAGGGCGACGAGGTGGCCTGCCCGTTCCACGACTGGCGCTGGGGCGGGGACGGCAAATGCAAGCTGGTGCCCTACGCCAAGCGCACACCGCGGCTGGCCCGCACTCGGGCTTGGGAGACCGACGTTCGCGGCGGGCTCCTGTTCGTCTGGCACGACCACGAGGGCAATCCGCCCCAGCCTGAGGTCCGGATCCCCGACATCCCGGAGGTCGAAAGCGACGAGTGGACCGACTGGAAGTGGAACTCGATCCTGATCGAGAACGCCAACTGCCGGGAGATCATCGACAACGTCACCGACATGGCGCACTTCTTCTACATCCACTACGGCTTGCCGACGTACTTCAAGAACGTCTTCGAGGGCCATATCGCGTCGCAGTACCTGCACAACGTGGGCCGGCCTGACATCAACGACATGGGCACCACCTACGGTGAGGCGCACCTCGACTCGGAAGCGTCGTATTTCGGCCCGTCGTTCATGATCAACTGGCTGCACAACAACTACGGCGGATACAAGGCCGAGTCGATCCTGATCAACTGCCACTACCCCGTCACGCAGAACTCCTTCATGTTGCAGTGGGGCGTCATCGTCGAGAAGCCCAAGGGCCTGGACGAGAAGATGACCGAGAAGCTGGCCAATACGTTCACCGAGGGTGTCAGCAAGGGCTTCCTTCAGGACGTGGAGATCTGGAAGCACAAGACGCGCATCGACAATCCGCTCCTCGTCGAGGAGGACGGTGCGGTGTACCAGATGCGTCGGTGGTATCAGCAGTTCTACGTCGACGTCGCCGACGTCACCCCGGACATGACCGACCGCTTCGAGATCGAGGTCGACACCACGGCGGCCAACGAGAAGTGGCATGTCGAGGTCGAGGAGAACCTCAAGCGTCAGGCCGAAGAGAAGGACGAGAAGGAAAGAGCCGAGCAGACCTCGTCATGAGTCCGCGCGACGAAGTTCCTGATGTCGACCGGCTGGCCCGGGCGATGCTGATGCTGCATGGCGCGCACGACGACGACCACGGCCACGGTCACGGCGGTTCGGCACCCGGAATCACCTCGAAGGCGCCCTCTTTCGGCGCCGAACGGGCGGCGGCGCTGCGAGAAGCCACCCAACGGGACCGCGAACGCTATCTGCGGTCGGGCCTGGTGTCGGTCGACTGCCGCTTCTGCCACGTCTCGGTGGACGTCAAAAAGCTGGGGCCGGCTCACACGTCGGTGCAGTGGAACACCGAGGCATCGCGACGGTGTGCGTACTTCACCGAGATCCGCGAATCGGGCGCCGACCCCGCCCGCGCCAAGGCCTGTCCCCGGTTGGCCGACAGCATCAAACACGCTGTGGCCGAAGGGTGCCTGGAGGAGATCTCGTCGGCCCCCTCCCCTGGCGACGGCTAGCTTTCCTCAACACGCGCAGTCGTAAAGTGCTCTGATATGCGCTGCGTTGCGGTCACATTCTGCCTGTTCGCGCTGACCGCTGCGGGCTGCACGCGGGTGGTTGACAGCCCCCAGCCGACGGTCGAACCGCCGGTCGCCCCGATCACCGCCGGACAGGTCGGCGACCTGCTGAGCCCCGACGTCACCAAGGGCGACGGAAACCTGTTCGTATCCGTCGACCCCGATGGCTGCGCGGGCGTGGCGCGTGAGGTGGATCCACCGTTCATCGTCGCTCATGATCCCGCGGCGTACGACGGCGGGCACTGGATGACGGTCAACGGCGGTCTGGACGTGTACGTCGAGGAGATGGTCGGCGTCTACCGCGCCGATTTCGACGCCAAAGGTGCACTCGCACAGGCGAAGCACACAATCGACTCGTGCCAGGGCATGACCTTTCGGGTCACCAGCATGGCCGAACGCGAATATCTCTTCGAACTTCTGCCGCCAGTCGATTCCGGCTTACCCGAGATTCTCCTGTGGTCGTTCAAGGGTGACGACTGGGCTTGTGACAGCGCGCTGGTCGCCGCGTACAACGCCGCGATCGAGATCTCGACATGCGGTCCCGCCAATGGCTACGACGTGCGGTCCCTGGCCGAGGACGCGCTCGAGCGGATCGAGAAGTTGGCCAACACCGCCGCTTGAACCGGGCACGAAGTCACAGCCCCTTGAAGCGCTCCTTGACCTCGTCGTCGGTCAGGCCGTAATCGGCCAGGGAGTAGGTGTGCTTGGGTGCCCGTGGGCCCTTCTTGCTCTCTTCGTGAGTCGCGGTCGCCGCGTCACGCGCGGCGTCGGTGAACTCGATTCCGAACGCACGGTAGATGTCGGCCACGGCGCCGACGGGATCCTTGATCAGCTCGAAGTAGTCGAGATCGTAGAACTGGGCCGGATCGTGTTTGGCCCGTTCGGCGTTGAACAGTTCCAGTCCCCGCGACCAGGTCTCCAGCGAATCGCGTCCGATCGTCTCCCCGACGAACGTGTTCGACCAGCCCTCGGTGGTGTGCTGGGCCAGCGAGCACATCGACGCCATGATCGTCTCCGGCGGCCGGTGACACTGGATGACCAGCGCGTCCGGATACGTCTTGAACAGCGCGTCGAGCGCGAACAGGTGGCTCGGGTTCTTCAGGACCCACCGCTTCTCGGGTTCGTTGAGACCGATCAACTGAAGGTTCTTGCGGTGCCGCCGATAGGGCTTCGTCCAGTCCTGTTTGGCCAGCCACTGCGAATACGTCGGGATGTGGGCGAGCGTCTCGTAGGACACCGAATGCAGCGACTGGCGGAGCAACTGCCAGCATTCCTCGACCTCGTCGGCGGTCATGTAATGCAGGCCGGTGTAGTCCGGGTTCTCGGCGTGGGCCTTGCTGAACTGGGCGTCGAGTTGGGCGAAAACCGGGTTGTCGGACCAGGTTTCGCGAGGTGGCCGAGGTTGGGGAAATTCTGCGAGCCACAACTCCAGCCCTTGGTGGCGGGGGTCGGCGGCCAGCAGCCGATGAATCGCGGTGGTGCCGGTGCGGGGCAGGCCCGTCACGAAGATCGGCTTCTCGATCGAGACGTCGACGTGCTGCGGGTGCTGCTTCCACGCCGCTTCTGACACCAAGCGGGCGACCAGCGCGTTGCGTACGAAGAACCGTTGCATCTTGCTGCCGAATTCGGTGAGATCCGCGTCCCGGCGGTAGGACTCGAGCAGCACCCCGAGGGCCTCGCGGTAGTTGTCGTCGTCGCTGCCGAAGTCGTCGAGGCCGCAGGCCTTGGTCGCCGAAGCGTGCAGATCCTCGACCGTACCGACGTCCGTGCGCGTCACGCCTTGTACTCCCCGCAGTTGACATCCAGCGCCTGGCCGGTGATTCCACTCGACAGGTCGCTGGCCATGAACAGGATCGCCGAGGCCACCTCGTCCTCGGTGGGCAGCCGTTTGAGATCGGATGCGGCCGCGGTCGCCTTGTAGATCTCGTCGACGGTGGTGCCGTACTTGCCGGCCTGATGGTTGAAGTAGCTTTCCAACGTCCCGCCCCAGATATAGCCCGGCAGAATGGAATTCACCCGGATACCCTGCTCGCCGAGTTCGGTGGCCAACGACTGTGACATCGCCAGCAGCGCCGACTTGGCCATCTTGTAGGCGCCGTACTTGGCCTGCGAGTGACGCACCACCATGGAGTTCACGTTGACGACGGATCCGGTGGATGCCGCCAGCGCAGGGGTGAACCCCTGAATCAGCCGCAGCGCACCGAAGACGGTCAACTCGATCGCGTCACGCATGTGCTCGAAAGTGGTGTTGGCCAACGGCTTCATCGACGGCACCCGAAACGCGTTGTTGATGAGCACGTCGACCTTGCCGTACGCCTTCATCGTCTCGTCGACGAGGTTGTTCACCTGCGCGTCGTCGGTGATGTCGGTGCCCACCGACAGCGCCCGCCTACCCAGATCGGTGACCTGCTTGGCGACGTCCTCCAGGCGTTCGACCGTGCGGGCGGCCAGCACGAGGTCCGCGCCTTCCTGGGCGCATCGGCGCGCGAGCGTCGTGCCCAGTGCGGGTCCGACGCCGCTGATGACGACGACTTTTCCATCGAGCATCCCGACCATGGTCAGCCCACCATCCTGTTCTGAATCTGCTGTTGTCGCAACGCGATCCTGGTACGCCAGTCGTCGTCGGAGATCTTGTTGCTGTCGTAGTACGGCAGCGCGTCGGCGACCCTGTCGACGTCGAGGACCTCGACCGTCGGACCGTCCGCCTCGGTCAGCGCACGTGACAGGCGCTGCCAGCGGAACTGCAGATACCCCCGGCGGTGGCCGAGCGTCTCGCACCAGTTGGTGACGCCGGGGTTGGCGTCGGATACGACGATGCGAATCTTGTCGTCCGGATCGGCTTGTGCCTGAGTGCCGTTCAGCGATGTCTGGTGGTTGATGTAGTCGAGCGAGATGTACCACAGGCTGCCGAGCTGGAACCCGAGATACGGTGCGTCGCTGACCGGCAGTGTGATGACCATGGCCTGATCCGGCGCCAGGTCGAAGTGACCGACCGACGAGTACTGCGTGGCCAGGCCGCCCGGTGTGAGCCGGGGCGCCACCATCGTGTTGACCGGCAGGTTGTTGTAGAACCAGTGCGGAAACTGCAGCCAGGTCTTGACCCGCTGGACCAGTTGCTTGCCTGCAACGGCGTAGCGCTTCTCGATGGTCGCCTTGGTCAGCGGTGGCGGGGCGGTTCCGGCGGTGTCGGTGCGCGCGATGCTGACGTAGCCGCGCTGTGCTGACCAGTCGTTGTAGACCTCGCGGATGACCAACTGCGACGGACTGGTGGGGGTGACGCGCCATTCGAACGTCCCGTCCTCGGCGATGTCGAGTTCGCGGTCGTCGAAGGCGGCTTGGCTGGGCGGAACGTTGTCGTCGGTGTACTCGCCGCCGAGCAGCTGGAAGGCAAGGTCGGTCGTGGTGCCCCGCTTACCCGTGACGACGTATTCGTGACCGGCCTGCACCCGGGTGCCGAAGTACAGCGCGTCGGGATTGTCGAGGCCCATCTTGGTGAACGGCCCCGTCCCGGACTGCATGAACGGATGGTCGCGGTCGTAGTCGAACGCCAGGTGAGTGCAGGCGGCTACACACCCGGCCAGGTACTGCAGACCTTCGAGTAAGTCGGCTTCGGATTCGATGAACGGCGCGGTGGACACGAGGTGCTCGGCTTCGGCGATCGCATCGATCAGCGGCTGTGAGTACACACTGCGAAACTAGAACGCGTTCTAAGGCTAGTCAATATACCGACCGCTATGGTCCAAATATGGAACGGAAAGTAGCCTAGGCCGCGTGAGCACAGCCGAAATCCCCGGTCGCGCGTCGCCGCCCACCGAGCGCGTGGTGCGCGTCCTCGACTTCATGGCCGGTCATCCCGACCAGCGGTTCGGCGTCTCAGAGTTGGCTCGGCGCACCGGCTTGAGCAAGCCGACCTGCCTCGGGCTGGTCAGTACGCTCGCCGACGCCGGATATCTGGTGCGCGACCCGAGGGACAAGACCTACAGGTTGGGCCCGTCCCTGATCACGCTCGGGCATCGGGCCCAAGAGGCGTTGCGCGTCAGCCCCGCCGCTCGCGAGGAACTGCGTCGGCTGTCGTCGCGCTTCGGCGTCACGGCAGCCCTGTCGGCGGTGGTCGACGACCGCATCACGGTGCTCGACCTCGTATCCCCGTCGGGCGTCAGTGCCGGCGTCGAGGTCGGCCAGAGCTATCCGTTCGCACCCCCTGTCGGCTTGATGTTCGTGCTCTGGGACGAGGAGGCGCAGCGCGACTGGTTGGCGAAAGAGCCCACAGTGTCGTTGCGAACCGACACCGAACGGTTGAACCGGGTGATCGCCGAATGCCGCACGGACGGTTACCTGGTCGAACGGCTGACGCCCGGCGGACGCCGACTGTATTCGTTGATGGCGGGGATGTCGGCACAGTTGCCTGACGAGTTGCGCGCGCTGCTCGGTGAACTGGTCTCCGATATCGGCGAACGGGTTTACCTGCGCAACGAGAACGACACTGGCCGCAAACGCCATGACATCAGCGTGATCTCGGCACCGGTGTACGACCACTACCAGCGACAGATCATGGTGGTCTCGGTCCACATCGGAAAGGCATTGACCGACAACGAGATCACCGAACGAGCGCGAGCATCGGTGGCTACGGCCGACGCGGTGACCGGCCAGCTGGGCGGGGTCAAGCGTCGCGACATCACTTAGCTCAGCAAACTTAAAATCTTTTGCGATGCGTTTTTCCCGAGCGGTTCAGGGGTAGTCCGAATCGCGTCAGGGGGTCTTCGAGCCGCACCGCCGACGATCGGACGGGGCGGCGTGAACAACAAGTCGATGTGACGCCGCACCGACGGCGCCACCACGAACAAGGAGTTCAACGTGGAGATCAAGAAGTTTGCCGCCACCACCGCAATGGCGGGTGCGCTGGGCTTATCGGCATTCGCACTGGGTAGCGGGCTCGCGCAGGCAGACCCGGGGCCGAAAATCCCCGGTCCGCCGAATCCGCCCGGGCCGGTCATCTCGAATTGGGCGCCGGGCGACCCGCCCGGGCACAACCCGTTCGGCCCGCCCGGACAGGTGAAGAAGGACCCGACGATAGGCGTGCTTCCGAACCCGTTCTATGGCGTTCCGCCGGGACACTGGGATGACCCGGCACGCCTCAACATCCCCGACGTCTGGCTGCCGCCGGTCGAACTGAGGCCGGACTTTCCGGATCTTGAGCCGCTGAAGGTCGAGTGGAACGCCGAGGCGAACGCATTCGGCGTCTTCCTCGAGAACGGCGTTTTCATCGCTTACCGGTAACGCCACAGGCTCCACACAGCAGCCGCCCTGTCCTACGGCAGGGCGGCTGTTCCACCTTCGGAGTCGTTGAGGCACACCGCGTAACTGGGACCCGTGATGCGCCGACCGGCTACGCTGACCTGGTGAAACTCGGTGGAGCTTCGCCGTGACGGCGACGCCGGTGTTCGGGGTTCTAGGCCCGCTCACTGTCAGTCCGGTTGGCGGTCAACCGGTCGATCTGGGCGGCCCCAAGCAGCGGGAACTGCTTGCGATGTTGTTGCTCCATCCCGGCCGCTGCCTGCCTGCGGACCGTATAGCCGACGCCATCTGGTGTGGCGCACCGCCGGCGAGTGCGAACGGCACGCTGCGGGCTCACGTGTCGCGGCTTCGATCGCACCTGGCGGCGGCGGGAGTCCACGATGTGCTGGTCACCCAGAAGACCGGCTATGGACTCTTTGTGAGCCGCGACCAGGTCGACAGCGTCCGGTTCGAAGACATGCTGGCCCGAGGACACGAAGCTTTGCGAGCCGGTGACGCTGAACGCGCCGCAAAAATTCTGCGCGAAGCGCTGAGCCTGTGGCGCGGAGACGTGCTCGAGGACTTGGGACAGCCGGAGTTCGCCGCTGCGGAGACGGCGCGGCTGGCCGAGCTTCGACTTATGGCACTGGGTGACCGGATCGACGCGGATCTCGAGATGGGCCGACACCAGTCACTCATCGCCGAACTCGAGAATCTGGCTGCAAAGCACCCGTTTCGGGAGCAGCTGCACGCTCAGCTCATGTTGGCGTTGTACCGGTCGGGTCGGCAGGCCGATGCGCTCAGCGTCGGCGCAGGATTGCGTCGCCGGCTCCGCGCTGAGCTCGGTGTCGATCCAGGCCCTGACGTGCGCGGCCTGGAAGCAGCTATCCTCCAACAGGATCCATCGCTTCAGCTGGTCGACCGCGACCGGTATCCGGTCACCGTGGCGACCAAGTATCAACCGCCGACGTCATCGCGTCAGCTTGTCTCACGTGCCCGCCTGATCGAGAAGTTGCGCGGTGGTGACGCGCGTCGATTGGTCGTGATCCACGGCCCGGCGGGCTTCGGTAAGACGACGCTGGCCGCGCAGTGGCACGCTGTTCTCGCCGCCGAGGGCACGACCGTCGCATGGCTCACGATCGACGAGGACGACAACAACACCGTCTGGTTCGTCACCGACCTCATCGAGGCGGTGCGCACGGTGCGGCCCACGCTGGCCCGTCAACTGCGGCAGACGTTGGAAGAGCGCGGTCCGGCGGTGGTTCGTTCCGTACTGACCTCCTTGATCAACGAGATCGAGAGCACTTATGCACCCGTCGTCGTGGTGATCGACGACTGGCATCGCATCACCGACGCAGATACTGTCGCAGCACTTGCGTACCTACTCGACTACGGCGGTCGGCACCTGCGACTGATCATCACGAGCCGGGTTCGGTCGCATCTGCCCGTCAGCCGTATGCGAGCGCGCGATGAGCTCACTGAAATAGATTCGCAGGACATGCGATTCGACGTCTCGGAGTCGCGCGCCTTCCTGTTGGAAACGTGCGGCCTGGATTTGGACGACACGCACGTCGCAAGCTTGGAACAAACGACCGACGGTTGGGTCGTCGGCCTGCAACTCGCATCGCTGTCATTGCGAGATTGCGACGACCCCGGCAAGGTGATCAACCGAATGTCTGGGCGTCATCAGGCAATCGGTGAATACCTGACTGAGAACGTGCTCGACGCACTCGAACCCGAACTGCTCGATTTCCTGATGGTCACGTCGGTGACGGAGCGGATCAGTGGCGAGCTGGCCTCGACACTTACCGGCAGAGTGCACGGGCAGGCGCTCCTCGAGGAGGTCGAGAGCCGCGACTTGTTCCTGCGTCGTTTAGACCCCGATGGCGAATGGTTTCGTTACCACCAACTGTTCGCCGAGCATCTGCATCGCCGACTCGAGCGCGATCATCCCGAGCGCGTTGCGCCCCTACACGCCAAGGCGTCTCGCTGGTTTGCAGAGCGCGGACTGCTGAGGGAGGCCGTTGATCACGCGATCGCGGCCGATGAGGCCGAGCGGGCAGTCGAACTGATCGAACTCTTCGGGGTGGACCTGATTCGTCAGGCCAAGGTGTCGACCTTCCGCGGACTGGTGTCCAAGTTGCCGCCGCACGTCGTCGCGCATCGCCCTCGGTTGCATCTTGCGGTCGGCTGGGCCAGCGCGATGCTGCAGCAACCTGTAGCGGCTCGCGCCGCGCTAGATGCCTTTGAGTCCACCGTATTGGGGGACGCTCTGCCGGATACTGATATTCGCGGCTGGCGACTGGAAGCGAACGTGCTGCGCGCGATGCTCGATAGTTGGGCCGATCGCACCGCCGGGGTAGAAGAACTGGTGGCCGAGTGCCTTTCAAGTCCTGAAACGACACCGCCGTTTCTCGTCAGCGTTGCGGCGAACGTCGCCGCGTTCGCCGCGCTCTGGCGGTTCGATTTCGACGCTGCTCGCGGGTGGCAGCAGTGGGCCGCGCCATACCAGGACGACGACAATCCGTTCAGCAGGATCTACGGGCTTTGCCTGGCGGGTATGGCCGCGCGCGAACAGCTCGACGACGCCGCCGCCGAGCGGTGTCTTCGCGAGGCGCTGCAGCTGGCCGAAAGCTACGGGGGGATCAGACATTCGGATGCGGCGCAACTCGCCGGCGCACTTCTCGGCGAATTGTTGTTCGAGCGCGGCGATATCGACGAGGCCGGACGACTGCTGGATGAATGCTACGAGTTCGGGTCATCAGGCGGCACAGTCGAGTTCCTGATCCTGCGGCATGTCGTGAGCGCGCGCGTCAGGGCCGCGCGCGGCGACCTCGACACCGCAGCGGCGCGCTTGAATGAGGGAGTAAGCGTCGCGACGACGCTGAAGCTGCCGCGGTTGCGCGCGCACGCCGAAAACGAAATCACGCGGCTGGGGCTGCCGATCGTCGACCGACCAGGGCGAGACGACCACGGCGACGCTCTGCCCGACGGGGGGCTGGGTGAGGCCACCGCCCAGATTCGCGACGAAACCCTCATCCGCGCGTTGTTCGTCGACCAACCAGACCTCGCCTGTCAACGCGCCCAGCAGTGGGTGGAACGGCTGGCGCCGCAAGGTCGTCCGCGCGCTCTGCGTCAGGCTAGAACCCTATTGGCAGAGGCAATGGCCGCGGCGAACAGAACCGAAGAACCCGGGCAGATTCTCGCAGCTCACGACCCAGCTTGAACCGCCCACAACCGCGCTGCAACGCAACTGCAACACCGGTTCGCGACGGTGGCTCTGTCATCTCATCACTGCATTCGCGGGGGAATCAGCCGATGAGCAAGTGATCGACTGAAGGAGAACCAAGATGAAGAAGTATTCGTTGTGGGTGTTCGGCCCCGCTGTGATCGCCGTGGCGATCGGGGCGCTCGTCCCGCCCGCGGTGTCCCAGGCCAAGGATGAGTGGGACATCGGTGCGTTCGACACGTGCATGGATGCAGCTGCGGACAGGTACATGGCGGACAAGACCACATCCGCGGAACATTTCGAAGAGCAGAGGTTCTGTTGTGAGATGAGCGGCGGAGTATGGAGCGGCGGTCTATGTGGAGCGCCGCCTGCGACCGCACAGAGTGCTCCGCAAGCCCCATGGGAGGCGGGCCGGGCTCCCCGACCGGGAACGGCAGATCCCGGCCAGAACGCCGAACGCACGGGCGACGGCACATACGAGGTGGTGCCGATCGGTCCCGGCGGGCCCGTGCTCTTCAATCCGTAGCGACCCCGAAGACACTTGTGGCGCCGGCGCAGGGCCGGCGCCACAAGGTCGTTACGGTTTACGCATCAGTCAACGCGGCCGAGATCGGCGTCGGTGTCACCTCGACACCACACTGGCTCGAGATCTGGGCGACCGGCTGGTTGATGGCCTTCAGCTCGGACTCGACCTGCGGGTTCTGCGCGAAGTAGGCGCGGAAGTCCTGCGTGGCCTGATCCTGAGGCTTCGTGGCGATCTCCGTCAACGCCTCGTTGGCCTCGGGGTTCGAGGCGAGGTAGGTGCTCGTCGATGCCGACACCGTGCTCGAGGTGTTGGCAATCGCGCTCACGCTGCAGGTGTTGTCCTGCGTCGGCGCCGGAGCCGGCTGCGCATTGGCAACCGGTGCCACGATCGCGGCGGAACCGAAAGCAAGCAGGCCGCCGGCGAACATTCCGTACAGGCCGCGTCGAACGGTCGTTGCGGACAGGTTCATCGAATCACTCCTTTGGTCTGCGACACGGTGGCCGCTTCGTAATGCGTAACCGGCCCGGGGGGCGGACTAAACAGCGCCAGTACAGACGGCGTTTTCGGGTGTCAGGAAGTCCCAGCGCTCTATCGGGTTGATCGCACGCAGCTGGTGCGTGGGATCAACCGGTTAAGCGCTCGTGGTGGCCCTAGCCGATGCTGGCCAGCGCAAACGGCAGGACGGCCGGCGCACCAGCAGCTCGGAGTAGCCGCGAGGCCATAGTGAGCGTCCACCCCGTGTCGGTGATGTCATCAACGAGCAGCACTGGACCGTCGAGCCGAGGCAGCTCCGGTGTTTCCCACGCACCGTTCAGCGCGGCGACCCGATACGCCGAGTTCGCCGCGGTCACCGGTCTGCGCCCGGGCGCGTATCGCATCACACCCAGATCCGTGAGCCGGCCCAGCCGGGACAATTCACAGGCCAGCGAGGTGATCAGTAGCGGATGCGTGTTCGAGTCCAGCGCCATCAGCGCGGCCGGGCGGTTCGCCCAGTCCCATGCGGCCAGCACCTGCACGGCGGCCTGCACCACGTCGTCGGACACCTCCGCATCCGGTTCGTCGAGCAGCCGCCGCAGGCGGGCGCCCCAACCGAGATCGGTCAGCCGTCCGATCGCGCGGCCGGGTTCCGGACCGTCGGTGATCTTGCCCTTGAGGTCCAACCCGAGAACGCCCAGACCCGATGGCCACTGCTTGCGTGGCGTCAGCTCGACCCCGGGCCGCATGAGCCTCGCTCGCGTGTCCTCCACGGTCACGGCGTCGACAGCAGCGTCGTAGCGCGAACCCGCGCAGTTGTCGCAGCGACCGCACCGCTCACCTTCTACGAGTTCGGGGTCGTCGAGCTGAGCGCGCAGAAAGGCCATCCGGCAGCGGTCGGTCGCTTGATAGTCGAGCATCGCCTGCTGCTCGCGTCTGCGCGCCTCGTCGAGCTTGCGGTAACGAGCCTCGTCGTACACCCAATCCTGACCCGTGCCGATCCAGCCGCCCTTCACCCGCCGCACCGCACCGTCGACGTCGAGCACCTTCAGCACCATCTCCAACCGCGTCCGGTTGAGGTCGACCATCGGCTCCAACGCAGCCGTTGACTGCGGACGGTCTGGGTCCAGAACACGAATCACATTGCGCACCATGGCTTCCGACGGAAACGCCACCGACGAGAAATACCGCCAGACGTCCTGGTCCTCCCGGCCCGGCAACAGGATCACCTCGGCACTGGCCGTCGACCGGCCGGCGCGGCCGACCTGCTGGTAGTACGCGATCGGCGAGGACGGTGCACCGAGGTGCACGACGAATCCGAGGTCGGGTTTGTCGAAGCCCATGCCCAGCGCCGACGTCGCGATCAGCGCCTTGACCCGGTTGGCCAGCAGGTCGGCCTCGAGCTGTTCACGTTCGGCGGCTTCGGTCGAACCGGTATACGCCGCCACCGGATGCCCCTGTTCGCGCAGCAGCGTCGCGATGTCGTGCGCCTGGGCGACGGTCAACGTGTACACGATGCCCGACCCGGGCAGCGAATCAATATGTGCGGCAAGCCAAGCCGCGCGTTGTGCGGGATTGCCGGCCCTGACCACTGAAAGCCGCAATGATTCGCGGTCCAGTCCGCCCCTCAACACCAACGTGTCGCCGCCGCCGACACCCAACTGCGCCGCGACATCGTCGACCACCCGGTTATTGGCGGTGGCGGTGGTCGCCAGCACCGGGATATCGGCGCCGAGTTCGGCGATCAGGGTGCGGATCCGGCGGTAGTCGGGCCGGAAGTCGTGGCCCCAATCAGACACACAGTGCGCCTCGTCGACGACCACCAAACCGGCGTCGTGCGCCAGTGCGGGCAGCACGGAGTCGCGAAAGTCCGGATTGTTCAACCGCTCTGGGCTGACGAGCAGCACGTCGAGTTCTCCCGCCCGCACCCGCTCATGGATCTCAGCCCACTCGGCGACATTGCTCGAGTTGATGGTGGCCGCATGGACGCCAGCCCGCTCGGCGGCGGCGACCTGGTTGCGCATCAGCGCCAGCAGCGGCGACACGATCACCGTCGGCCCGTGTCCTTCGGCGCGCAGCAGCTTGGCCGCGATGAAGTAGACCGCCGACTTTCCCCACCCCGTGCGCTGCACGACCAACGCACGGCGGCGGTGTACGACCAGCGCCTCGATGGCGGACCACTGGTCGTCGCGCAATCTCGCTGTCGGCCCGGCCAGCTGTTCGAGAATCTCCTGAGCCTGTTCGCGGGTCGCCATGGCCCCATCGTGCCGGTCGACTCCGACGGCCGAGCAGGGTTACCTCGGAAGCGGCGGGGTATGCGGCTGACGTACCCCCGCAATCTCGAGCTGTACGGAGCTGATCATGGTGCTCTACCGGTTTCGATGCGAATCCGGCTGCGGAATAGCCGAGCAGGCGTTCTCCATGCACGGCTGCCCGGACGTCGTCGACTGCCTGCGGTGCGCGGGGCGCGCGCTGAAGATGATGTCGATGCCACACGTGGGCCGCTCCGACATCGCGATGAAACTCCAGGATGCGACCCGCGCCAGCGCTGATCGTCCCGGGGTCGTCACCGCACCACCGCCCACGGCTCGTCGCCGACCAACGACCACCAACCCGCTGCACCGCAAACTCCCAAGACCGTGAAGGAATCCCATGCCCGAACTCATCTTTCCGCTCGACTCCACAAAGGCGTTCCCCGACCAGCAGATAGTCGGACACAACCGCTGGCATCCCGACATCCCCGCGGCGGTCACGGTCAAGCCGGGCGACTCGTTCCGGGTGCACTGCCGGGAGTGGTTCGACGGCGACATCCACAACGACGACTCCGCCGACGACATCCTCAACGCTCCGATGTCCAAGGTGCACGCGCTGTCGGGACCGATCGCCGTCGAAGGCGTCCGCCCCGGCGATCTGCTCATCGTGGACATCCTCGACGTCGGCCCCCTGCCCCAGGAGGATTCCGGTCCGCTGGCCGGCCAGGGCTGGGGGTACACCGGAATCTTCGCCAAGAGCAACGGCGGTAGCTTCCTGGTCGACCAGTTCCCGGACGCCTACAAGGCGGTCTGGGACTTCTCCGGAGAAAAGGCGACCTCGCGGCATGTGCCCGGGGTCGAGTTCACCGGTATCACCCACCCCGGCCTGATGGGTACCGCGCCGTCGACCGAGCTGCTCAACAATTGGAATTCTCGTGAGGCCGCGCTGATCGCGACCGACCCGGATCGCGAACCGCCGTTGGCGCTGCCGCCCGAGCCCGCCGACGCCATCCTCGGCACTCTCACCGGCGATGCGTTCGACAAGGTCGCGTCCGAGGGGGCTCGCACCGCGCCGCCCCGCGAGAACGGCGGCAACATGGACATCAAGAATCTGACCAGGGGCAGCCGGGTCTTCTATCCGGTGTTCGTCGACGGGGCCAACCTGTCGGTCGGTGATCTGCACTTCTCCCAAGGCGACGGCGAGATCACCTTCTGCGGTGGCATCGAGATGGGCGGTTTCATCGACCTGCACGTCGACGTGATCTCCGGCGGGATGGAGACCTACGGAGTCAGCGAGCATCCGATCTTCATCCCGGGCAACACCCAACCGCAGTATTCGGAATGGCTGACGTTCTCGGGCACCTCGGTCACCCTCGACGGCGAGCAGCGGTATCTGGATTCGCAGCTCGCCTACCAACGGGCCTGCCTGCACGCGATCAACTACCTGACGAAGTTCGGCTACAGCCCCGAGCAGGCGTACCTGTTGCTCGGTGCAGCTCCCATCGAAGGCCGGTTCTCGGGCGTCGTGGATATCCCGAATTCCTGTGCGACGGTGTATCTCCCGACGGCGATCTTCGACATTCCGATCGCCCCGACCGCGGGCAAGCCGGCGAAGATCGATCCCGGAATCGGCGCCCCGCGCGCTGCGGCGTAGGAGTCGCCGAACGTGGGTTACCCGCACGCCAAATCGCGGTCAGACGTGCGGGTAACCCACGTTCGCGCCAATGGAGACGGCTCCGTGACCGTCGATGCCACCGTGGTCGCGAGCACATCGCCAGACATCGGAGGTGTGGCGGGATGGGCGGTCTCGTTGATGGACCGGCTCGGCGGCGTGGGTGCAGGCGCGGCGATCGCCGCGGAGAACATCTTCCCTCCCCTGCCGAGCGAGATCATCTTGCCGCTCGCGGGCTTAACGGCCGCCCGCGGCGAGATGTCGCTGTGGGAAGCCATCGTCTGGACGACGGTGGGCTCCGTGGTGGGTGCGATGGTGCTGTATGTGGTGGGCGCCCGCCTCGGACGTGACCGGGTGCACCGATTGGTCGAGCGGCTTCCGTTCTTCTCCGCCGACGATCTCGCGAAAAGCGAGGCATGGTTTCGTCGCTACGGATCCGTGGCGGTGTTGGTCGGACGGATGATCCCCGTCGTCCGCAGCCTCGTCTCGGTACCCGCCGGGATGTACTGCATGCCCTTCGTCCGATTCGTCGCGCTGACGGCCGCGGGCAGCGCCGTATGGAACAGCCTGCTGGTGGTGGCCGGCTTCAAGTTGGGTGACAACTGGGAAACCGTGTCCACCTGGACATCGCGTTACCAGTACGGGGTCCTGGCCGTAGCCGCCGTCCTGATCGCGGCGTGGCTGGTAAGAAAGCGGCGTAGCCGAGCCGGTTAAGTCAAGCCGTCGCTAACCGGTCTTGGCGCTGTCCTGTTCGCGTTTGATCTCCAGCGCGATGTCGATCAGCTGGTCCTCCTGGCCGCCGATCAGCTTGCGCTGGCCCGCACGGTGCAGCAGCTGGTGGGCGGGAACCCCGTAGCGCTCGGACTGGCGGATCGCGTGCTTGAGGAAGCTCGAGTACACACCGGAATAGCCCATGATCAGCGCGTTGCGGTCCAACAGGCACTCGGCTGGCATCGCGGGTGCGACGACCTCCTCGGCCGCGTCGGCGATGTCGAAGAAATCGATGCCGGTCTTGACGCCGATCTTGTCGAACACCCCGATCAACGCCTCGACCGGAGCGTTGCCCGCACCCGCGCCGAACCGGCGGCACGAACCGTCGATCTGCTTGGCGCCCGCACGCACGGCCTCGATCGAGTTCGCGACACCGAGGCCTAAGTTCTCGTGGCCATGAAAACCGACTTGCGCATCGTCGCCCAACTCCGCCACGAGCGCCGCGACCCGGTCCCGGACGCCTTCGAGCACCAACGCGCCCGCCGAGTCGACGACGTACACGCACTGACAGCCGGCGTCGGCCATGATGCGCGCTTGTTTGGCGAGCTTCTCCGGCGGAATCGTGTGGCTCATCATTAGGAAGCCCACGGTCTCCAGGCCGAGTTCACGGGCCAGCCCGAAGTGCTGGATCGACACGTCGGCCTCGGTGCAGTGGGTGGCGATCCGACAGATCGAGCCGCCGTTGTCCTGCGCCTCCCTGATGTCCTCCTTGGTGCCGACACCCGGCAGCATCAGGAACGCGATCTTCGACTCTTTGGCCGTTTCGGCGGCCAGCTTGATCAGTTCCTGCTCAGGCGTCTTGGAGAAGCCGTAGTTGAAGCTCGACCCGCCGAGACCGTCGCCGTGGGTGACCTCGATGACCGGCACGCCGGCGGCATCCAGGGCGGCGACGATCGCACCCACCTCGTCTTTGGTGAACTGATGCCGTTTGTGGTGGCTGCCGTCGCGCAGCGACGTGTCCGTCATCCGGACGTCCCAGATGGGATTGAAGTAGATGCTGTCGGTGCCGCTCATGCTTGGCCTCCTGCACTGCTCGTGGCCATGGACTCCTTGGCGATCTCCTCGCCCACCTTCGTGGCCGCGGCGGTCATGATGTCCAGGTTTCCAGCGTAAGGCGGTAGGTAGTCTCCCGCACCCTCCACTTCGATGAACGTGGTGACGACGTGGTTACCACCGTTGACCACCGACGGTTCGTCGTACTGCGGGTCGTTGAGCAACCGGTATCCCGGTACGTAAGTCTGTACCTCGGCGACGACATCGCGGATCGACTGGGTGATGGCGTCGTGGTCCGCGTACTCGGGGATCGCACAGAAGATGGTGTCGCGCATGATCATCGGCGGCTCGGCGGGGTTGAGGATGATGATCGCCTTGCCTCGCTTGGCACCACCAATCACCTCGACACCCTTGCTGGTGGTCTTGGTGAACTCGTCGATGTTGGCGCGGGTGCCCGGACCGGCCGATGCCGACGACACCGACGCCACGATCTCGGCGTAGGGCGCACCGCCCTCATCGGCCAGCGCGCGAGAAACCGCGTACACGATCGGGATGGTGGCCTGCCCGCCGCAGGTGACCATGTTGACGTTGGGCGCATCGAGGTGCTCGTGAAGGTTGGCCGGCGGAATCACGCCCGGTCCGATCGCCGCGGGTGTCAGGTCGATCGCGCGGATCCCCGCTTCGGCGTACTTCGGGGCGGCGTCGCGGTGCACGTAGGCGCTGGTGGCCTCGAAGACCATGTCTGGCTTTTCGCTCTGCGCCAGCAGCCAGTCCACACCCTCGTGCGAGGTCTCCAGCCCGAGTTTGCGGGCGCGTGCCAGGCCCTCGCTCTCCGGGTCGATGCCGATCATCCAGCGCGGTTCCAGCCACTCCGAACGCAGCAGTTTGTACAGCAGATCGGTGCTGATGTTGCCCGACCCGACGATCGCGACGCTTGCTTTAGGCATGACGCTCCTATTCGAAACTCAGATGGACCGAGCCGAGCCCGGCGAAGTCTGCGACGTACTCGGCGCCGGGGGTGGCGTCGAACGCCTTGGTGCACGAGCCGGGTAACACGATGTCACCGGCCTTGAGGCGGACACCGAAGCTGTCGACCTTGCGCGCCAGCCACGCCACCGCGGTCACCGGGTTGCCCAGCACCGCGTCGCTGCGGCCCTTCGCCACCACCTCGCCGTTGCGGGTCAGCACGGCGTCGATCGCGGTGATGTCGATGTCCTTCGGCGAGACCCGGTTCTCTCCGAGCACCCAGCCCGCCGAGGACGCGTTGTCGGCGATGGTGTCGCAGAGTTTGATCTTCCAGTCCGTGATGCGGGTGTCGATCAACTCGATGGCGGGCGCGAACGCGGCCGTCGCCGCCAGGACGTCGTCCTCGGTGCAACCCTCACCGGGCAGATCGTCGGCAAGGATGAATCCAACCTCCACCTCGACGCGGGGATAGAGGTAGTCGGCTGACTTGACGGGGGTGTCCTCATGGACGGCCATGTCGTCGAGCAGATGCCCGTAGTCGGGTTCGTCGACGTTCATCATCTGCTGCATGGCCTTCGACGACAGCCCGACCTTGTGGCCGATGACCTTGGCGCCCTCGGCGACGCGTTGCCGGATGTTGATCAGCTGGATCTCGTAGGCATCAACGACGTCGATGTCCGGATGGGCGTCGGTCAACGGTGAAATGGGAACCTTGCTGCGCTCGGCCTGGGCGAGATCGGCGGCGAGCTTCTGCCGCACCTGATCACTGAGCATCCTTATGAAGTCCCCTTGTTCTGTTGACCGGCGCGGTTGTGGGTCGGCCGCGCAATTCTATAACGTGTTCTACATGACTGGTCAGGAGTACGACGTCGTCGTGGTGGGCAGCGGCGCCGCCGGTATGGTCGCCGCGCTCACCGCAGCCCACCAGGGACTTTCCACAGTAGTCGTCGAGAAGGCTCCGCACTACGGTGGTTCCACTGCGCGGTCAGGTGGTGGCGTCTGGATCCCGAACAACGAGGTGCTCAAGCGCGACGGCGTCAAGGACACCCCGGACGCGGCCCGCACATACCTGCACCACATCATCGGCGACGTCGTGCCCGCCGAGAAGATCGACACCTATCTCGAGCGCGGCCCGGAGATGCTGTCCTTCGTGCTCAAGCACTCACCGCTCAAGCTGTGCTGGGTGCCGGGCTACTCCGACTACTACCCCGAAACCCCGGGCGGCAAGCCAACAGGCCGCTCCGTCGAACCGAAGCCCTTCGATGCCAAGAAGCTGGGCCCGGACCTTGCGGGGCTGGAACCGCCCTACGGCAAGGTCCCGTTGAACGTGGTTGTCATGCAGCAGGATTACGTCCGGCTCAACCAGCTCAAGCGGCACCCGCGCGGTGTCCTGCGCAGTCTCAAGGTCGGCGCGCGCACGATGTGGGCCAAAGCCACCGGCAAGAACCTGGTCGGGATGGGCCGCGCGTTGATCGCGCCACTGCGCATCGGCCTACGCGAAGCCGGTGTGCCGGTTCGGCTGAACACCGCGCTGACCGACCTCTATGTCGAGGACGGTGTCGTGCGCGGCATCTACGTACGCGATGCCAGCGCACCGGAAGCCGCTGAGCCCGAACTGATCCGGGCCCGCCGCGGCGTCATCCTCGGCTCGGGCGGCTTCGAACACAACGAGCAGATGCGGGTCAAGTATCAGCGTGCCCCGATCACCACCGAGTGGACGGTCGGCGCCAAGGCCAACACCGGCGACGGCATCATCGCCGCCGAGAAGTTGGGCGCTGCACTCGATGTCATGGAGGACGCCTGGTGGGGGCCGACGGTGCCGCTGGTCGGGGCCCCGTGGTTCGCGCTGTCGGAACGCAACTCGCCGGGTTCGATCATCGTCAACATGGCGGGCAAACGGTTCATGAACGAGTCGATGCCCTATGTCGAGGCGTGCCACCACATGTACGGCGGACAGTACGGCCAGGGTCCGGGGCCCGGCGAGAACATCCCGGCTTGGCTGGTGTTCGACCAGCAGTACCGCGACCGTTATATCTTCGCCGGTTTGCAACCGGGACAGCGGATTCCGAAGAAGTGGCTGGAGTCGGGCGTGATCGTCACGGCGGACACGCTCGAGGAACTGGCCGAGAAGACCGGCCTGCCGGTGGACGCGTTCAAGGCCACCGTCGAGCGCTTCAACGGCTTCGCGCGCTCGGGCGTTGACGGGGACTTCAGGCGCGGTGAAAGCGCTTACGACCGGTATTACGGCGATCCGACCAACAAGCCCAATCCGAACCTCGGCGAGATCACGCATCCGCCGTACTACGCGGCCAAGATGGTGCCCGGCGACCTTGGTACCAAGGGCGGCGTGGTGACCGACGTGCAGGGCCGTGCTTTGCGCGACGACGGCTCGGTGATCGAGGGGCTCTATGCTGCGGGCAATGTCAGCGCTCCGGTGATGGGCCACACCTACCCGGGCCCGGGTGGGACCATCGGCCCGGCGATGACGTTCGGATACCTTGCAGCACTACATATCGCCGGAAAGGCTTGACGCATGCCCATCAATCTCGACGAGGCGCTCGGCGCCGAGCTTCCCGCCGCCGAGTTTTCCTGGACCAGCAGCGACATTCAGCTCTACCACCTCGGGCTCGGCGCAGGCGCCGATCCGATGGACAAGCGCGAGCTGCGCTACCTGACCGACGAAACGCCGCAGGTGCTACCGACGTTCGGCAATGTGGCGCAGAGCTTCCACATGACCGAGCCGCCGACGGTGCAGTTTCCCGGTATCGACATCGAGCTTTCCAAGGTGCTGCATGCCAGCGAGGCGGTGTCGGTTCCCGGTCCGATTCCGCCGTCCGGCACCGGGATCGCTGTCACGCGCTTCACCGACATCTGGGACAAGGGCAAGGCCGCGGTCATCTGGTCGGAGACCACGGTGACGGCACCCGACGGCACGCTGCTGTGGACCCAGAAGCGCTCGATTTTCGCGCGCGGCGAAGGCGGCTTCGGCGGCGAGCGGGGCCCGTCGGGGTCTTCGGAGCCTCCGCAGCGCGCACCGGACTTCGAGATCGCGATCCCCACCTCGCCCCAGCAGGCGCTGCTGTACCGGATGTGCGGGGATCGCAACCCGTTGCACTCCGACCCCGACTTCGCGGCCGCGGCGGGATTTCCGCGCCCGATCCTGCACGGGTTGTGCACGTACGGCATGACGTGCAAGGCGATGGTCGACACCCTGCTCGACGGCGACACCGGGCGGGTGGGCAGCTATGGTGCGCGGTTCGCCGGTGTGGTGTTCCCCGGCGAGACGCTCAAGGCCAGCGTGTGGAAGGAAGGCGACGGTTTCGTCGCCACGGTGACCGCACCTGAGCGCGACGATGCGGTGGCTCTCGCCGGTGTGGAGCTGACTCCGGCCTAGCGCGACGCTTTCAATCGCCGCGTGGTGCAGTGCACTTTGCACCATGGTGGACTTAATTTCTCACGGTCGAATCCGCCACGCGTCGGCGATGAAATAGCGTGTTTGCCGCTTGGATTGGATGTTGCTCAAACACAACGCCAAACGCCTTACGTACACGAAAGTTCGATTGCTGTCGGCGATTAGTTCGGGTCGTATTACGAACTGCTTCAACCGATCCGGATTACCCAAACAATTCGCGGCCTGATAGTTTTCTGCGTTGACCATCCCAATTGTCGGACGAGTCAGGAGCACATCATGAAGATCAGCAAGATCAGCAGCATGTTGGCAGCAACCGCGACGGCGGGATTCATCGCGGCACCTTTTGCAGCCGCCGAGCCCGAGGCCACGCCGCCGGCCGGGCCGACCGTTCAGACCCAGACACTCGGAACCCAGGGCAAGTTGGTCGACGGGGCCGTCATCCAGGGCTGGACGATCACCAACCTCCAGCCCAGCAGCGACGTCATCCCCTTCCCGGTGACCGGCACGCTGTGGGAGGCAACGGCGACAGACCAGGCGATCCAGGGATCGGTGACGCCGATCGTGGCGAATCTGGTTGCCCGGGCCGCTGACGGCCAGACGTACCGCTCGCTGTTCGAAGTGGCCACACCGCAGGGCGTGAACCCCTCGACGTTGGCTCAGGGACAGGAGACCTCCGGCAAGGTCTACTTCGACGTCACCGGCGCGACGCCCGACAGCGTGGTCTACAACGCCGGCGGACAGGATCTGTTGGTGTGGACCAAGCCGGCCACAAGCTCGAGCACGAGCACGTCCTCGCCGTCGACCTCGTACGGCACCGGTAGCACCGCACCCGCGGAGGCACCGGCGACCGAGGCTCCGGAGGGCACCACCGCCGCACCGGAGGGCACCACCGCCGCACCGGCCGCGACGGGCGCCGAGGCCCCCCAGGGCAGCCAGGGCACCCCGATCGCCGAGGGCAGCCAGGGCACTCCGATCGCGCCGGCTGAGGGCGCTCCCGCACAACCCGCGGAGGGCACCCCGGCACAACCCGCGCAGGGCGTCCCCGCCCAACCCGCGGAGGGCACCCCGGCACAACCCGCGCAGGGCACCCCGGCTCCGGCCGGCACCGAGGGCGTTCCGCAGCCCGCAGGAAGCCAGGGCACCCCGCTGCCCGCGGGTGACCAGGTGCAGACCCCGACCACCTACACCCCGGTCCCGACTCCGTAAGCGGATCGCCTAACCGGTCATACGGTCAGCGTCGTCACGAGTGCGATGACCACCACGCGTACAGCCGTGGAAAGGTCGGGCCATCCGGCCCCGCTCGGACGGCGCTGACCGTCTTTCTCTCCTCGTCGGTCCAGACCACGGTGGGTTCACCGTCCACGAGGCCGCAGTAGAGCTGTCCGCTGACGCTGTCCGGCGTGGCGTTGCGCCGCCACGGTCCCGGCGACTGGATATTGCCCGGGCAATCAACCCTGTTGGCGGCCGAGATCGTCTCGGTGAAGACCCTTTCGAGTGACAGACTGTCGCCGACGAGGCTGAATGTCGCCGACACAGGGCCGTCGGGATCGTCGTTCTGGGCGCATTTCACCTGCGAAAGAACACCTTCGGGCGCCTGCGTCGGTTCACACGCGCCGGCGCGGTAGCCCTTCGGCAGCAGCCGCAGCAGCCGCGCATCGTCCTCGGACGTGGCCGTCGGCTGTGGTCCGCTGGTCGCGGTGGGCTCCTCGGGTCCGGCGGGTTGGGCGTTGTCCTCAGAGGGCCGTGTCAACCAGAAGAGCAGCCCGGCGAGCGCGGCGGCACCCGCCACGGCGGCACCGAGAGCCACGGTCTTTGCGCTGGACCGTCGCTGCACCTGGCGCGGAGACACCGTCAGCGGCTCGTCGAACCGGCGGCCCCAATTGCCCTGACCGGCAGAGAAATCCGGATCAGGGTCGTCCGACTGAGGCGGCCTCGGCGAGTTCACACCTCAGAGGGTAATAGGCGAAGCGACCCCAGCCGCACGCCGATCAGCCCAGGATCAGCCCTGACGTCGGGACACCGGTACCCGCGGTGACGAGGACATGCTCGACATTCGGAACCGGATTGACCGACGTCCCTCGCAGCTGGCGAACGCCCTCGGCGATCCCGTTCATACCGTGGATGTACGCCTCGCCCAGCTGACCGCCGTGGGTGTTGATCGGAAGCCGCCCGCCGACCTCGATCGCCCCGTCCTTGATGAAGTCTTTGGCGTCGCCCTTGTCGCAGAATCCGAGCTCTTCCAACTGAATCAGGGTGAACGGGGTGAAGTGGTCGTAGAGGATCGCGGTCTGGATGTCCTGCGGTTTGAGCCCCGACTGCGACCACAACTGCCTGCCGACGAGACCCATTTCGGGCAGTCCCAGCTCCGGTCGGTAGTAGCTCGTCATCGAGTACTGGTCCGGGCTGGAACCCTGCGAGGCCGCCTCGATGAGCGCCGGGCGGTGTTTGAGGTCCTTGGCCCGCTCGGCGGACGTCACGACCAACGCGACGCCGCCGTCGGTTTCCTGGCAGCAGTCGAGAAGCCGCAGGGGTTCGGCGATCCACCGCGAATTCTGGTGATCTTCGATGGTGATCGGCTTCTCGTAGAAGTACGCCTTGGGGTTCTTTGCGGCGTGTTTGCGGTCCGCGACCGAGATCATGCCGAAGTCTCTGCTGGTCGCACCGGATTGGTGCATATAGCGCCTGGCGATCATCGCGACCTGCGCGGCGGGGGTCGACAAGCCGTGCGGATAGGAAAAGGAGTTGTCGACGCCGGTCGAGTCGGCGTTCTCGACCAAGCGCATCTGCACCTGGCCGAACCGGACGCCGGATCTCTCGTTGAACGCCCGGTATGCCACAACGCAATCCGCGACACCGGTTGCCACCGCGATCGCCGCCTGCTGGATGGTCGCGCACGCAGCGCCACCTCCGTGATGGATCTTGGAGAAGAACTTCAACTCGCCGATGCCCGTCGCCCGCGCGATCGCGACCTCGGTGTTGGAGTCCATCGTGAAGGTGACCATGCCGTCGACGTCGGCAGGTGTCAGGCCCGCATCGTCGAGCGCATCCAGCACCGCTTCGGACGCGAGCCGAAGTTCGCTGCGTCCGGAGTCTTTCGAGAAGTCGGTGGCACCGATGCCGACGATCGCCGCCTTCCCCGACAGTCCACTCGACATCAGGCGTTCCCTCCGATAACGAGTGTGGCGGTCGCGATCACGTGGTCGCCCAGGCTGTTGGCGCCGACAATCTTCAGCGTGATCAGCCCGTCGTCGATCGCGGTCACCTCACCGGAGAACGTCACCGTGTCGTAGGCGTACCACGGCACACCCAACCGCAGCGAGATCGATTTGATGATCGCGGTCGGACCGGCCCAGTCGGTGATGTACCGCTGCACCAGGCCGGTGTCGGTGAGGATGTTGACGAAGATGTCCTTGCTGCCCTTGGCCTGCGCCTTGTCCCTGTCGTGATGGACATCCTGATAATCACGGGTGGCGATGGCCGTCGACACGATGAAGGTCGGGTCGCCGTACAGGGCGAGTTCGGGAAGCTTCGTCCCTACTTCGACTGCGGGTGCGCTCACGCTGTCGCCTCCTTGTCGAGCTCCCACGCGTACAGCGTCCACGCCGGACCGGAGTCTCCTTCGGGGAAGTCGATATACGTTGCGCGAACCGGCATTCCGATCTCCACGGTGGCCGGGTCGACGTTTCGGAGCTGCCCGAGCATCCGCACACCTTCCTCGAGCTCGACGAGGGCGATGACGAACGGCAACGTGCGACCGGGCACCTTCGGCGCGTGGTGCACGACGAAACTGAACACCGTGCCCTTACCGCTGGCGACGATGTAGTCGGTCGGCAGGTCTTTGTCCTGCCAGATCGCGGGTATCGGAGGATGCACAAGCGTGCCGTCGTCGCGCTTCTGGATGCGCAACTCGTGGGCATTGACGCCGTCCCAGAAGAACTTGGTGTCGCGGGACGAGGCCGGCCGCATCATCATGTCCGCGTCCAGATCGTCGGGCACCGGCGCGCCCGCGTCTTTCTCGGCGGGCTTGAACTTCATGATGCGCCACACCATTTCGGCGACGCCCTCGTCGCCCACCTGCCAGGTGATGAGTTGGTTGATGAAAAATCCCTCGCCCAGCGCTGTCCGCTTCGGACCCACGACGTCTGTGATCTCAGCGTGGATGCTGACCTCTTCGCCCGGGCGCAGATACCGGTGGTATGTCTGTTCGCAATTGGTGGCGACCACGCCAACGTAGCCGGCATCGTCGAAGAGTTGCATCATCTTGGTCAGCGGATCATCGTCCGAGCGGCCCTGACCGAGCCCGCCCATCGTCCACACCTGGATCATCGCCGGCGGCGCCACGATGCCGGGGTGGCCCGCGGCCTTGGCCGCTGCCTCGTCGGTGTAGATGGGGTTCCGGTCACCGATGGCGTCGACCCAATGGTGGATCATTGGCTGATTGACCGGATCTCGGCCGGTGCGCGGCTCGCTCTTGCCGTCCGCCTTGATCTTCTCGATGTCCGCCCTCAGGTCGACGCTCACCGCGGAACCCTCGGCACCTTCAAGCCTGCGGCCGCGATCATCTCCCGCATCACCTCGTTGACACCTCCACCGAACGTGATCACCAGGTTCCGTTTTGTCTGCGAGTCAAGCCATTCCAGCAGTTCGGCGGTCTCCGGCTCGGCGGGGTTACCGTACTTGCCGACGATCTCCTCGGCCAGGCGCCCGGCGTACTGGATCCGCTCGGTGCCGAACACCTTGGTGGCTGCGGCGTCGGCGACATCGATGGTCTCCCCCGCCGCGGCGACCTGCCAGTTGAGCAGTTCGTTGATACGCCACATCGCCTTGAGCTCGCCGAGTGAGCGCTTGACATCGTCGTGATTGATCGGAATGTCGCCGTTGCCACCGGGTTTCGACGCCCACGCGTGCACATGGTCATACAGGCTGGCGAATCGGCCGGCGGGTCCCAGCATCACGCGCTCGTTGTTCAGCTGGGTGGTGATCAGCTTCCACCCGGCGTTCTCCTCCCCGACGAGCATGTCGGCCGGCACCCGAACGTCGTTGTAGTACGTCGCGTTGGTGTGGTGGGCGCCGTCGGACAGGATCATCGGCGTCCACGAGTATCCGGGGTCCTTGGTGTCGACGATGAGGATCGATATCCCCTTGTGCTTCACCGCTTCCGGGTCGGTGCGACACGCCAGCCAGATGTAGTCGGCGTCGTGCCCGCCGGTGGTGAACACCTTCTGCCCGTTGACGATGTACTCGTCGTCCTGGCGCACGGCCGTGGTGCGCAGCGAGGCCAGGTCGGTGCCCGCTTCGGGCTCGGTGTAGCCGATCGCGAAGTGAACCTCGCCCGCGAGGATCGCTGGCAGGAACTTCTTCTTCTGCTCTTCGGTGCCGTACTGCTGCAGCGTGGGCCCGACGGTCTGCAGGGTGACGGCCGGCAGCGGTACGTCGGCCCGCTGCGCCTCGTTGACGAAGATCGACTGTTCGATGGGCCCAAAACCCAAGCCGCCGAATTCCTTCGGCCAGCCGACGCCGAGCTTGCCGTCTGAGCCCATCCGTTTGATGACCGTGCGGTACGCCTTGCCGTGGCGATCTTTCTCCATCTCCTTGGCCTCTTCCGGAGAGATGAGACTGGAGAAGTACTCGCGTAGTTCGGCCTGCAGCTGCTTCTGTTCGGGCGTCAGTTCGATGAACATTCCTATTTCCCGTCCCCTCGCTCGCCCAGTGCGGCTCCCACCAAGTCGAGCCGGTGTGACGGACCACCCACGAGGCGGGCGAGGTCCTTGATCGAGGAGTAGTAGCGGTCCATCGGGTAGGCGATGTCCATACCCATGCCGCCGTGCAGGTGATGGCAGAGCTGCATCACCGGAGGCGCCTGCGAGGCCAGCCAATATCCGAGGATGTCGATATCGTCGTCAGCGTCGCGGCCCTCGGACAGTCGCCAGGTCACCGAGTTGGACGCCAATGTCAGAGTGCGCGAGGCGATGTAGACCTCGGCGAGCTGCGCAGCGACGGTCTGGAAGGTCGACAGCGGCTTGCCGAACTGCTCGCGGTTGGCCACGTAGTCGGCGGTGAGCCGCAGCGCTCCGGCGACCAGCCCCGAAGCCAACGCGCCGATCGCGGCGAGGGCCAGCTGATTGATCCGTCGCGGCTGCGCGCCCTCGAGCGTGCCGTCGACGGCGGCGTCGGTGAACGTCACCGAATACTCGTCACCGTGGTTGGAGGTCGGCGTCTTGGTCACCACCACGCCGTCGGCCTTCGGCGACACCACCACCACGGCGGTGTCGGCGGTGACGACGAGCCAATCCGCCTGTTCCGCATAGGGAACGGCGACCTTCGTACCGTTGAGCCGGCCATCGGCGAACGTGACTGCGGGCCGATCCGGCAGCGGCGCCCCCGGCTCGTTGAGCGCGGCCGTGAGGACTGCGCCTTTGGCGACACCGGACAGATAGCGGTCCTGCTGCTCGTCGGTCGCCGACTCGAGAAGTGGCAACAACCCCAGACCCAGCGTGGCCAACGCGGGGCTGATCGTGGCGTGCCTGCCGATCTCGGTGAGTGCGGTGGCCACCTCGGGCAGGCCGACGCCGTCGCCGCCGAGACGCTCGGGAACCGCCAGGGCTGTCACGCCGCCGGACACCAGTGCGTCCCAGCTGTTGTCCCGGGTCAGCACCGAGGTCACCACGTCGGCGACAGCCTGCTGCCCTTCGTCTGGACTGAAGTCCACCCGAATCCTCCTTGATACCGGGAAATTTCGCGGTCGCTACAACTTACGTCGTCAGCTGTTGGTGACCGGGCACTTTCCGGTGTAATCCACCTGCCAGTGCTTGATACCGTTGAGCCAGCCCGATTTGAGCCGCTCGGGCTCGCCGATCGGCTTGAGATCGGGCATGTGGTCGGCGACCGCGTTGAAGATCAGGTTGATGGTCATCTTCGCCAGGTTCGCGCCGATGCAGTAGTGCGCGCCGGTGCCACCGAAGCCGACGTGCGGATTGGGATCGCGCAGGATGTCGAACTTGTGCGGGTTCTCGAAGACCTCTTCGTCGAAGTTGGCCGAGCGGTAGGACATCACGACCCGCTGCCCCTTCTTGATCTGCACGCCACCCAGCTCGACATCCTCCAACGCGGTGCGCTGGAAGGCCGAAACCGGGGTGGCCCAACGGACGATCTCGTCGGCGGCGGTCTCGGGGCGTTCGCGCTTGTAGAGCTCCCACTGGTCGGGATTCTGCGAGAACGCGATCATCCCGTGGGTGATGGAGTTGCGGGTGGTCTCGTTACCGGCGACCGCGAGCATCACGACGAAGAAGCCGAACTCGTCATCGGAGAGCTTCTCGCCTTCGATGTCGGCCTCGATCAGCTTGGTGACGATGTCTTCGGTCGGGTTCTTGGCCCGCTCCTCGGCCATCTTCATCGCGTACTGGATCAACTCGAACGACGACACCGCAGGATCGACGTCGGCGTACTCGGGGTCTTCGCCGGCGGTCATCTCGTTGGACCAACGGAAGATCTTGTCGCGGTCGTCCTGCGGGACGCCGAGCAGTTCGGCGATGGCCTGCAGCGGAAGTTCGCACGAGACCTGTTCGACGAAGTCGCCGGAGCCCTCGGCCGCGGCGGTCTCGGCGATCTTCTGCGCCCGAGAACGCAGTTCGTCTTCGAGCCGTCCCACGGCGCGGGGCGTGAAGCCGCGCGAGATGATCTTGCGAAGACGGGTGTGCTGCGGCGCGTCCATGTTCAGCAGGACGGCCTTCTGCAGGTCGATGGCATCGCGCGTCATGTCCTGCGGCCAGACCGGGATGGCGCCGTCCGGTGAGCTGCCGAAGACGTCGTTGCGCTTGGAGACCTCTTTGACGTCGGCGTGCTTGGTCACCAGCCAGTAACCCTTGTCGCCGAAGCCGCCGGTGCCACCCGGCACGTCGACCCAGTGGATCGGCTCGGACTTGCGCAACTCGGCCAGCTCTTCGACGGGCAGGCGCTCCAGGTTCAGGCTCGCGTCGAGGAAGTCGAAGTCGGCTGGGATATTCGGGCAAGGCATGGGGGAAGCTCCTCCGCAACAGTTATTGCAACATGTTCTAGTGCCAGTAAAACATGCCTTCTGCGCAGATAAAAGGCAGGTCATCAACGCCGCTTGTCAGAGTAATGAAACGTGTTCTAGCCTGACGGAATGGGTAACCCTGTAATCGTCGAAGCCACCCGTAGCCCCATCGGTAAGCGCAACGGCTGGCTGTCCGGTCTACACGCCACCGAGTTGCTCGGCGCCACCCAGAAGGCCCTTGTGGAAAAGGCTGGGATCGACGCCGCTGATGTCGAGCAGGTCGTCGGGGGCTGTGTCACCCAGTACGGCGAACAGTCCAACAACATCACCCGGGTGAGCTGGCTGGTGGCCGGCCTGCCCGAGCACGTCGGCGCGATGACCGTGGACTGCCAGTGCGGCAGCGGCCAGCAGGCCAACGGGCTCATTGCCGGATTGATCGCAGCGGGCGCCATCGACATCGGCATCGCCTGCGGTATCGAGGCGATGAGCCGCGTCGGCCTCGGCGCCAACGCCGGCCCCGACCGCAGCATCCTGCGGCCGGCGTCGTGGGACATCGACCTGCCCGACCAGTTCACCGCCGCCGAGCGGATCGCCAAACGGCGCGGGATCACCCGTGAGGACATCGACCAGTTCGGCTTCGAGTCCCAGCTCAAGGCCAAGCAGGCATGGGCCGAGGGCCGGTTCGACCGCGAAATCAGCGGCATCGAGGCTCCCGTGCTCGACGAGCAGAAACAGCCCACCAGTGAGCGCCACGTCGTGACGCGCGACCAAGGCCTGCGCGACACCACACTCGAAGGTTTGGCATCGCTGAAGCCGGTACTCGAGGACGGCATCCACACCGCCGGTACCTCGTCGCAGATCTCCGACGGTGCGGCCGCCGTGCTGTGGATGGACGAGGATAAGGCCCGCGCGCTCGGGTTGCGTCCGCGGGCGCGCATCGTGAGCCAGGCGCTGGTCGGCGCCGAACCGTACTACCACCTCGACGGGCCGGTTCAGTCGACGGCGAAGGTGCTCGAAAAGGCCGGTATGAAGATGGGCGACATCGACATCGTCGAGATCAACGAGGCTTTCGCTTCGGTCGTCCTGTCGTGGGCCCGAGTGCACGAACCCGACATGGACCGCGTCAACGTCAACGGCGGCGCGATCGCGCTCGGCCACCCCGTCGGCAGCACCGGCAGCCGGCTGATCACCACCGCCCTGCACGAGTTGGAGCGCACCGACAAGAGCACCGCGTTGATCACGATGTGTGCTGGAGGTGCGCTGTCCACAGGCACGATCATCGAACGGATCTAGTCGCACCTCTGCCCGAAGCCGTCGGACAAAGTGGCAGTTTGCGCGCGCTCAGTCGCGCAGCAGTACCGGTCGCACGCGCGCGTGGATGTGGTGGATCTTTCCGTCGTCAGCCGGAATGAGGAACGTCTCCTCGGTGCGGGCACCTACGCGCCGACCCGCGATTCGCGGCTTCGTGACGACGGTGAACGTCGCGTGCACTTCGTCGCCGTCGACGCGGAAGTCGCGATCGACGATCGCCGAGATGATCCGGAACTGTGGCCCGCCATTCAGGCTGCGCCGCAGATGCGCACCCGAGAAGCCGGTCTTGAGACCGTTCTCGATCCTGATGCAGTCCGGCGCGAAGGGAACGTCGTCACCGCGATGGCTGACCAGCGCATCGATATAGGACTCCGCGGCGGCGATGCGATCGATGTCAGAGACTGTGCCCATCGACCGAGCATAGGATGGCGGCCATGCCAAAGTCGCGGCCACGCTTCATGGATACGAAGGCTTCGGACTTCTTCGTCAAACAGATGTCCAGGCTCAACACCTTCATGTATCGCCGCAACAACGGTGAAGGGCTCGGCGGCGAGTTCCAGGGCATCCCGGTGGCCCTGCTGACGACGACCGGGCGCAAGAGTGGCCAACCGCGGGTCAGCCCGCTGTACTTTCACCGCGACGGCGACAAGGTCATCGTCGCCGCGTCGAAGGGCGGCAGCGACAAGCACCCGATGTGGTACCTGAACCTCAAGGCCGATCCTCGCGTCCAGGTGCAAATCAAGAGCGAGTTACTCGATCTGACCGCGCGCGACGCGACCGAAGAGGAACGTGCGACATACTGGCCACGACTGGTCGAAATGTACCCAACGTACGAGGATTACCAGTCCTGGACCGACCGGGTGATCCCGTTGGTGGTGTGCGAACCCTGACCGACGAACCGGCCGCTCACGCGCCGTAGACCGGCACGGGGGGACGCGCTTTCGTCAGCAGATCGGCGACCACCGGACCGAGTTCGGCCGGATCCCACCGCGCGCCCTTGTCGACCTGGGGCCCGTGCGCCCAGCCCTCGGCGACCCGGACGATCCCGCCTTCGACCTCGAACATGCGGCCGGTGACATCTTTGGATTCGACGCTTCCCAGCCAGACCACCAGCGGCGAGACGTTCTCGGGCGCCATCGCGTCGAAGTCCTGACCTTGGGTGGCCATCATGTCGGCGAACACGGTCTCGGTCATCCGGGTGCGTGCCGACGGCGCGATCGCGTTGACCGTGACGCCGTAGCGACCCATCTCCGCAGCGGCCACCAGGGTCAGGGCCGCGATTCCCGCCTTCGCGGCGCTGTAATTCGCCTGTCCCACACTGCCTTGCAAGCCGGCGCCCGAGCTCGTGTTGATGATCCGGGCATCGACGGGATTGCCGGCCTTGGACTGCGCGCGCCAGTACGCCCCGGCGTGCCGCATAGTGGCGAAGTGTCCCTTGAGGTGCACGGCGATGACGGCGTCGAACTCCTCTTCGCTGGTGTTCGCAAACATCCGGTCGCGCACGATGCCGGCGTTGTTCACCAGAACGTCGAGCCCACCGAACGTGTCCACCGCGGTCTGGATCAGGCCTTCGGCCTGGGTCCAGTCGGCGACGTTGGCACCGTTGGCGACGGCTTCCCCTCCGGCTGCGGTGATTTCGTCGACGACGCTTTGCGCGGCGCTACCACCGCCGGCGGGTGACCCGTCGAGTCCCACACCGATGTCGTTGACCACCACGCGGGCGCCCTCGGCGGCGAACGCGAGAGCGTGTGCGCGACCGATGCCGCCGCCGGACCCCGTCACGATGACCACGCGGCCGTCGAGCAATCCCATATTCGTTGTCTCCCTTGACTATTTGATATCGGCAGTGGTGGTTGCGAGGTAGTGCGGCGGCTCGCCGCCGCCGTGCACTTCAAGCGATGCGCCGCTGATGTATGACGCCGCGTCGGAGGCCAGGAATGCCGCCGCCCAACCCACGTCCGCCGGTTTGGCGAGCCGGCCCAGCGGGACGTTGCGCGAGATCGCCGCGATGGAATCCGCATCGCCGTAGAAGAGTTCGGACTGTTCGGTCTCGACCATCCCGACCACGACCGAGTTGACGCGAACCTTCGGCGCCCACTCGACCGCCAACGTGGAGGTGAGGCTTTCCATGCCGGCTTTGGCCGCCCCGTAGGGTGCGGTGCCCGGCGTGGGCCTGCGCCCGCTCACGCTGGCGATGTTGATGATCGACCCGCCACGTTCCTGCTTCTGCATCCGCGCATTCGCGTGGGTGGACACCGAAAGCGGCCCCAGAAGATTGAGTTCGACGATCTTGCGGCTGAACTTGGCCGACGACTCCGCGGCGAGCACGTACGGCGATCCGCCGGCATTGTTGATAACCACGTCGATACGACCGTGACGCTCGGCGACGGTCTCGACCAGCGAGGCGACCGCGTCGTCGTCACGCACATCGCAGGCGTGGAACTCGTACGGCAGGCCCTCGACTGGCCGGCGGGCGCACGTGACGACGGTGGCGCCCTGATCGGCGAACACGGCGCTGATGCCGGCGCCGACCCCGCGCACACCGCCGGTCACCAGCACCACCCTGCCTTCGAGGCCGAGGTTCATGTCTTGCAGGTCGGTCACTGTGCTAGCGTACCAAGCAAGTGCTTGCTTTCCTACCGGACCCAGGAAGTGCTCGGGAGCTCAGATGACTATCAACTCGACCATCACCGAACCGGGAATCGTCTCGGTCACCGTCGACTACCCGCCCGTCAACGCGATTCCGTCGCGCGGCTGGTTCGAACTCGCCGACGAGATCACCAAGGCGGGAGCCGATCCGGAAACGCATGTCGTGATCCTGCGCGCCACCGGCCGAGGCTTCAACGCCGGTGTCGACATCAAGGAGATGCAGCGCACGGAAGGCTTCACCGCGCTGATCGACGCCAACCGCGGCTGCTATGCGGCGTTCAAGGCGGTCTACGAGTGTGCGGTCCCGGTGGTCGCCGCCGTCAACGGATTCTGCGTCGGGGGCGGCATCGGTTTGGTCGGCAACGCCGACGTCATCGTCGCCTCGGACGACGCGACCTTCGGCCTGCCCGAGGTCGAGCGTGGCGCGCTCGGCGCGGCGACGCACCTGTCGCGTTTGGTGCCCCAGCACATGATGCGCCGGTTGTTCTTCACCGCCGCCACGGTCGATGCGGCGACGCTGCACCACTTCGGCTCGGTGCATGAGGTGGTTCCCCGCGATCAACTCGACGAGGCCGCGCTGCGCGTTGCGCGCGACATCGCCGCCAAGGACACCCGGGTGATCCGGGCGGCCAAGGAGGCGCTGAACCTCATCGACGTGCAGAAGGTGAACTCCAGCTACCGCATGGAGCAGGGCTTCACGTTCGAGCTGAACCTGGCAGGCGTGTCAGATGAGCACCGCGACGCGTTCGCTGGCACCGACAAGGGAGCCAAATGAGCGACAAGAGAACAACTCTCGACGACGCCGTCTCGCAGATTCGCAGTGGAATGACCATCGGAATCGGCGGCTGGGGTTCTCGGCGCAAGCCTATGGCGTTCGTGCGGGCGCTGCTGCGCACCGACATAACCGACCTCACGGTCGTCACCTACGGCGGGCCCGACCTCGGGCTGCTGTGCTCTGCGGGCAAGGTGAAACGTGCCTACTACGGCTTCGTGTCGCTCGACTCGCCGCCGTTCTACGACCCGTGGTTCGCCAAGGCGCGCACCACCGGTGCGATCGAGGCCCGCGAGATGGACGAGGGCATGCTTCGGTGCGGACTGCAGGCCGCGGCCCAGCGACTGCCGTTTCTCCCGATCCGGGCCGGGCTGGGCAGCGATGTCCGCGCGTTCTGGGGCGACGAGCTGAAGACCGTGCGGTCCCCATACCCCACCGGCGAGGCCTACGAAGAACTCGTCGCGATGCCCGCGCTCACGCTGGACGCCGGGTTCGTGCACATGAATCTCGGTGACGCTGCGGGCAATGCGGCTTACACCGGCATCGACCCCTACTTCGACGATCTGTACCTGATGGCGGCCGAACGTCGGTTCCTGTCGGTCGAGCAAGTGGTGCCGACCGACGAACTGGTCAAGGCCGTTCCGCCGCAGGCGCTTCTGATCAATCGGATGATGGTCGACACCGTCGTCGAGGCGCCCAACGGTGCGCACTTCACGACGGCCGAGCCTGACTACCGTCGCGACGAGAAGTTCCAGCGCCACTACGCCGAAGCGGCGAAATCCGACGAGTCGTGGCGAGAGTTCGTGCAGACCTATCTGTCGGGCACCGAAACCGACTATCAGGCCGCGGTGCGCAAGCTCCAGGAGGATCAATGATGTCGGTGTCCCGTGCCGAAGTGTGCGCCGTCGCGTGCGCCGAGTTGTTCCGCGACGCCGGTGAGATCATGGTCAGCCCGATGACGACCATGGTCTCGATCGGCGCCCGACTGGCCCGGCTGACCTTCTCCCCCGACATCCTGCTGACCGACGGCGAGGCGCGCCTGCTCGCCGACACGCCCGCACTCGGCGCCGCAGGGGCGATCGAAGGTTGGATGCCGTTCGGTCGGGTCTTCGAGACGCTGGCCTGGGGGCGGCGCCATGTGGTCATGGGCGCCAACCAGATCGACCGCTACGGCAACCAGAACCTGTCGGCATTCGGGCCGCTGCAGCATCCGACCCGCCAGATGTTCGGTGTGCGCGGGGCACCGGGCAACACCATCAACCACGCGACGAGTTACTGGGTGGGCAACCATTCGACGCGGGTGTTCGGTGAATCCGTCGACATCGTCTCCGGTATCGGTTGGGACAAAATCGATCCCGACAATCCGGCGTACCGGTTCGTCAACGTGTACCGGGTGATCACGAACCTCGGCGTGTTCGACTTCAACGGCCCCGATCATCAGATGCGGGCCGTGTCACTGCATCCCGGTATCGAGCCCGAACAGGTCGCCGAGAACACCTCGTTCGAGGTGCACGGCCTGGACTCCGCCGAGCAGACCCGGCTCCCGACCGACGACGAGCAGAGGCTGATCCGTGAGGTGATCGACCCCAGGGGACTGCGGGACAAGGAAATTCGGTGAGCATGCCGGGTAAGCCGACACTGCGCACACCGCTGACCGAGCTCATCGGTATCGAGCATCCGGTGGTCCAGACCGGCATGGGCTGGGTCGCGGGTGCGCGGCTGGTCTCGGCGACGTCGAACGCCGGCGGCCTGGGAATCCTGGCGTCGGCGACCATGACGCTCGAGGAACTGCAGGCGGCGGTCACCAAGGTCAAGAGCACCACGGACAAGCCCTTCGGCATCAACATCCGCGCCGACGCGGGAGACGCCGGAGAACGCATCGACCTGTTGATCCGCGAGGGGGTCAAGGTCGCCTCATTCGCCCTGGCGCCCAAACCGGATCTGATCGCCAAGCTCAAAGACGCCGGCGTCGTGGTGATTCCGTCGGTCGGCCTGGCCAAGCACGCCAAGAAGGTGGCGGGCTGGGGCGCCGACGCGGTGATCGTGCAGGGCGGTGAGGGCGGCGGCCACACGGGGCCGATCGCAACGACATTGTTGTTGCCGTCGGTGCTCGACGCTGTCGAGATCCCGGTCATTGCGGCCGGTGGCTTCTTCGACGGCCGCGGGCTGGCGGCGGCGCTGTCCTACGGCGCGGCCGGAGTCGCGATGGGCACCCGATTCCTGCTGACGTCGGACTCCACGGTGCCGGATGCGGTCAAGCGCCGCTACCTCGAATCGGGCTTGGACGGCACCGTCGTATCGACCCGTGTCGACGGGATGCCGCACCGCGTGCTGCGCACCGGCTTGGTCGAGAAGCTGGAGAGCGGATCGCGACTTCGGGGTTTCTCCGCGGCCGTCCGAAACGCGCAGAAGTTCAAGAAGATGTCGGGCATGACGTGGCGGTCGATGATCCGCGACGGCCTGGAGATGCGGCACGGCAAGGAGTTGACCTGGTCGCAGGTGGTGATGGCCGCTAACACCCCGATGTTGCTCAAAGCCGGTCTGGTCGAGGGCAATACGGACGCAGGGGTGCTGGCATCCGGTCAGGTCGCGGGCATTCTGGATGACCTGCCGTCGTGCGCCGAGCTGATCGAGACCATCGTGGCCGACGCGGTCAAGCACCTGCAGCAGGCCAGCGGCTATATCGAGTGAAGGATATCACTTAATTCTGTAGTAGTGAAGCTATAATCTTCATGTGGCAACACTGAAGCGATCCCCTTCATCGAGTCCGCGCGCCACGCTGATCGGCGATGTGATCGGCTCACGCCACGTGGCCGATCGCGCCGCCACGCATCGCGCACTCAACAAAGCGCTCGCCGACGCCGGCGGCGACGCCATCGACGCACCCGCATTCACGGTCGGTGACGAGTTCCAGGGCAGCTATCGGACGGTCGGCGCGGCGATCGAAGCGGCGTTCGTCATTGGTCTGGCCGTCGCGCCCGACATCGATGTCCGCTTCGGTATCGGCTGGGGTTCCGTGACGATCTTGGATTCCGAGTCCGGCATCCAGGACGGGCCGGGGTGGTGGGCCGCCCGCGAAGCGATCGAGTGGACCGCCTCCGCACAACGCCAACCGGGACTGGCCTCGGTGCGCACGTCGTTTCGGGCCGAAGGCGAGAGCCGCCGCGACCTCGACGCGATCAACGCCGCGCTGCTGTGTCGGGACCATCTGATTGGATCGCTCGATGACCGCTCATTGAGGATTGTGAAGGGACTGTTGACCGGCAAGACCAAAAAGGACATCGCGGCGGACGAGGGCATCAGCGCGTCGGCGGTGTCCCAACGCGCGGGCCGCGACGGGTTGGACCTCATCCTGCTCGTGGCGCAGTATCTGCGGAACGTGCCATGAGCGCGGCCGCGGTGCTGCTGATCGCGGTCGGTATCGCCGATGTCCTTCGGCGGCTCGTCGATCGTGTCTGGCTGTCCGCCGCGGCGGCACCCCTTGTCGTGACCGGTTGCGCAGCGGTGGCCGGGTTGTGGCGGTGGGGCGACATCGTGCTGCTCGTCGTGGCGGCGGTAGCCGCGGTCGGCTGGGTGGTGCTGAGTGCGCGAGCCGAACGCACCGGCCGCCGACAGATCGCGCCGCTGGTCGTCTTCGGCGGTGCGCTCGGGGTGCTGATCCTGCTCTCGGGCCTCAGCTCGGAGGTCGCAGGTGTGGCGGCACGGTGGCCGGCATGGGTCGGCATCGCGGTGTCCCCCGACCGGCTCTTGATGATCGTCGGCGTGATGCTCATGCAACTGGTGACCGGGAATCAGTTGGTGCGCTTGGTGCTTGGCTCCGTCGGTGCGGTCAAACCGGTGGGCGAGCCGCAGGCCTCGGACCGGTTGAAGGGCGGGCGGCTCCTCGGTCCGATGGAGCGGATGCTTATCCTCGGGCTGGGCCTGGCAGGCCAGCTCGCCGCGGCCACGGCCGTCGTCGCCGCCAAGAGCATCATCCGGTTCCCGGAGATCAACGCCCAGAAGGCGCGGGAAAACGGAGGAATCGGAATCGACGAAGTGACCGAGTACTTTCTTGTCGGAAGCTTCGCCAGCTGGATCGTCGCACTCGGCGGACTGGCTCTCGCGCACTGAACGGTAAGCCTTTCCATTCGCCCGTAATCCGGCCCCAGGTTTCCTACACTCGCGCCCATGAAGACCAACGCCGCCGTTCTGTGGGGACTCAACGAGCCGTGGAGCATCGAGGAGATCGACCTCGATGGCCCAAAGGAGGGCGAGGTCCTCATCTCGTTCGAGGCCACCGGCCTGTGCCACTCGGACCACCACGCCGTCACGGGTGACTTCGCCGGAGTGCCGCTGCCGATCATCGGCGGACACGAGGGGGCGGGCATCGTCGTCGAACTCGGACCGGGCGTGCGCGGCCTCGAAGTCGGCGACCACGTCGTCACGTCCTTCCTGCCCGCGTGCGGACGCTGCCGCTGGTGCGCAAGCGGGCATCAGAACCTGTGCGACCTCGGCGCTCTGATCCTGGTCGGTTTGCAGGCCGACGGCACATACCGGCGGAAGGTCCGCGGTCAGGACGTCGGGGTCTTGTCGGGCATCGGCAGCTTCTCGCAGTTCGGCACGCTGTCGGAGGCATCGGTCGTCAAGATCGACGACGATCTGCCACTGGCCCGTGCCTGCCTGCTGGGCTGCGGGGTGATGACGGGATGGGGTTCAGCCGTCAACACCGCCGACGTCACACCCGGAGATACAGTCGTGATCATCGGGTGCGGCGGCATCGGCAGCGGCGCGATTCAAGGTGCGCGGCTGGCCGGCGCGGAGCACATCGTGGTCGTCGACCTCGTAGAGAGCAAGCGGGAGAAGGCTTTCGAGTTCGGGGCCACCCACTTCGTGACCTCCATGCCCGAGGCCATGGAACTGGTCGGCGAACTCACCCGCGGCGTGATGGCTGACTCCGCGCTGTTGACCATGGGCGTGCTCGAAGGGCGGATGATCGACGAGGCGCTCAACATCATCCGCAAGGGCGGTGCGGTCGTGATGACGGCGATCGCGTCGATGGCCGACGTCACGCCGACGCTGTCGATGGCGATGATGACGCTGTTCCAGAAGCGCCTGCTGGGCAGCCTCTACGGCGAGGCCAACCCGCGCGCCGACATCCCGCGGCTCCTCAACCTCTACCGCGACGGCAAGCTTCTGCTCGACGAAACCGTCACTGCCGAATACAAACTCAACGACATCAACGAGGGTTACGACGACATGCTGGCGGGGCGCAACATCCGCGGCGTGATCATCCACGACCACTGACGTGATGCCGGAGGCATAGTGCGCTGGCTGTCGCATGTGCGGTCGGTGCTGAGCACCGAGATTCACGCCGTCCGCAATCGCAAGCTGGACCTCAATCCCGCCGATCTCACGCGATTCACGGTTCCGTTGGTCTTCGGTTTGGCGGGTGCGGTGGCGTTCGGCGCCGTGCCGCTGATTGTCATTCGCAGCAGCGTCAGCACTGATGACGTGCTGGTCCCGCTGTTGGGATCGCTGGCCCTGACGGCTGTGGGCACCGCTGTGATGACGTGGTTGATCGCCATCGTGGTGTCCGGTCTCGTTCTGGTGATCGTGTATCGAACCGCGCCGGCTACGGCGTCGCGGTTGGTGATTCGTACCGTCGTCGACTCGTTCGACCGCGTCAGCGATACGGCCGCGCGCCTGGCAACACTCGCCCTGGTGGCCGGCCTCGTCGCCCTGGCGATCGGGCTGCCGACGCGGCCCGACGACGAGCTGGCGCATCCCGTGGTCAACGACCTGCTCACCGCGCAGATCGGAGTGCTCCTGGCTGCGCTCGGCATTGCCTACCTTGCCGAGACCGTGCGCTGCGCCGCCGAACTGGTCGACAGGCAGTCGCTGTTGCTGGCATGGCCGTGGTCGCTTGGGATCTCTTGTGTCAGCTGGATTATCGCGACCAGCGTCGGGCCGTTCCAGACCTCGCGCATGCTGGCGGTCCTGCTCAACGAGTGGCTTCCGGCCACCGTGAACGGGACTCCGCGAACGGAAGTGATCGCCGACCTCCTTCCGGCCGGTGCGAACTGGTGGGCGGCCTTCGCACTGTTGCCTGTGATCGCCGTGGTGTGGGCGCTCGGAGCGCACCGCCATGACGGGTTCGCGACGATGCGAGAGCTCGTAGAGGGCGACAGTGCGGGGCCGCGGGAGGCCTAGAGGCGCTCGATGATCGTGACGTTGGCGGTGCCGCCGCCTTCGCACATCGTCTGTAGGCCGTAGCGACCGCCGGTGCGCTCCAACGTGTTCAGCATCGTCGCAAACAACTTCGCACCCGTCGCACCCAGCGGATGACCGAGCGCGATCGCGCCGCCGCTGGGGTTGACCTTCGCCGGGTCTGCGCCGGTCTCCTTGAGCCACGCCATCACAACCGGCGCGAAGGCTTCGTTGATCTCGACGGTGTCGATGTCCTCGATCGACAGGCCCGTCTTCTTCAACGCGTACTCCGTTGCCGGAATCGGCCCGGTCAACATGAACACCGGGTCGGCGCCGCGGGCGCTGATGTGGTGGATGCGGGCGCGGGGCTTGAGTCCGTGGTCCTTGACGGCCTGCTCGGAGGCCAGCAGCACCGCACTGGCGCCGTCGGAGATCTGGCTGGCCATCGCGGCGGTCAGCCGGCCGCCGTCGACCAAGGTCTTGAGGCCGGCCATCTTCTCCAGCGAGGTGTCACGGGGGCCCTCGTCGGTGACGAACCCGTCGACCGGAATGATCTCGTTCTCGAAGTGACCGGAGCGGATCGCCTCTTGTGCCCGTTCGTGGCTCGTCAGCGAGTACTGCTCCATCGCCTCGCGCGAAATGTCCCACTTCTCCGCGATCAGCTCGGCGCCGCGGAACTGTGAGATCTCCTGATCGCCGTAGCGGTGCAGCCAGCTCTTGGATTCGTTCGTGGGCGAGGTGAAGCCGAACTGCTCGGCGACGGTCATCGCCGACGAGATCGGGATCTGGCTCATGTTCTGCATGCCGCCGGCGACGATGAGGTCGGCTGTTCCGGACATGATCGCTTGTGCGCCAAAGGAAACAGCCTGCTGGCTGGACCCGCACTGGCGGTCGACGGTGACGCCCGGCACCTCTTCCGGGTAGCCGGCCGCCAGCCACGAGAGGCGAGCGATGTTGCCGGCCTGCGGACCGATCGCATCGACGCAACCGGCGATGACATCGTCGACCGCGCCGGGATCCACGTCGACGCGGTCGAACAGGCCACGCCATGCGGCAGCGCCCAGATCCACGGGATGCACACCGGCCAGCGATCCGTTGCGCTTGCCGACTGCGGTGCGAACCGCGTCGATGACGTAAGCCTGCGATGTTGGAGTCATGGTTTCCTCATTTTTTCGTGATGCCACCAAGAACGATAGCGAGATACTGACGGCCGACCTCTTCGGCCGTGAGCGGTCCGCCCGGCTGATACCAGCGGACTGAAACCCAGGTGGTGTCGCGGATGAACCGGTACACCAGATCAACGTCGATGTCGGGCCGGAAGTAGCCCTCTTCGACACCCTGGTTGAGCAGGTCCAGCCACATCTTGCGTTGCTCTTTGTTGCGCTGCTCCACGTAGGAGAACCGCTCCTGCCCGGACAGCCGCTTGGCTTCGTCCTGATAGATGACGACCTGCGCGTGCCGGTGCTCGATCGCCTCGAACGAGGTCATGAACAGACCCTTGAGGCGCTCCAGCGGGTTGGGTTCGGTGTCGACGATCTCCTGGTAACGCGTGAACAACCAGTCGAGGAAGCCCCGCAGGACTTCGTCGACCATTTCTTCCTTCGATGAGAAGTGGTGATACAGGCTGCCTGAGAGGATGCCCGCGGAGTCGGCGATATCGCGCACCGTCGTCGCGCGCAGGCCTCGCTCGGCGAACATCGTCGCGGCGAGCTCGAGTAGCTCGGCGCGGCGCGTCGGCGGCTGGCTCACCGGCTGCTTCTGTGGCACCTGATCCACCGACACAGGATATCAACCAAGCGCTTGCTTGCCTACTTGCGTCCCGGTTGGCGAGCCGGTTTTGTACTTACGAGCGGTGACCGACGTGCGTTCTGGAGCGAAATCCGCGCACAGAGCAACCTCGGAATCCCCTTAGAGTTGAGCCATGTTCGTCGATACCGACCTGCTTCGGATGGGAGCCGGCTTCGCGAAGAGCGCCGGTGAGATCGTGAAACGTGGCGCGGACGAGTTCACCGCCACAGCACTGCCTTCCGGAATCTTCGGCGACTTCGACAGCGCGAATGATTTCCACAGCGCATTGGGCCGCGCGCACGAGGCACATGCGACGACGATGCGCCTGCACCATTCCGACCTCGAGGGCTTCGCCGCAAAGGCGACCGACGGCGCCACGCTGTTCGACGAACGCGATCGGGTCGGGGCGGCCGCGGTGCGCGCGGCGGGCGAGCCGATTGCCTGAGCCGGCGTGACGGTTGACCTCAAGCACCTCGATGTCGGGCTGCTCACCGGCTCCGCCGGGGGAGATCCGTGGCAGGTCAACCGCACTATGCAGAGCGGGTCTCCGGGCCAGATCAGCGAGCTCGCGACGGCGTTTTACAACGCCGCAGCGTGCACCACCGAAACGAGCAATGAATTCGCCGTAGCCCAGCAGCGTTTCGCTGCGGCATGGGATCGGCAGGACGGTGGCGGCCACCCGATCAACGACTCGGCGGAGGTGAAGCGCGCCACCGAGTCGCTGAAACTCAACGACGAGCAGATCCGCCGGATCGCCGTAGACCTGCAGAACGTGTCGGCGTCACTGGCCGAAGCGCAGCGCAGCGGTGACGTTGTGGTCTCGAACCTCGACGCATCACTGAAGTGGATCGACAATCTGATCGAGCATGAACTCGCCGTCGCGGCGGCTAACGGTGAAAAGGCCGATGTCGAGGGTCTTGGGCAGGCGGCTGTCGACCGGACCCGCGAAGCACTGGAATCGGTTCAGGCGGTGCGCGATGGTTACTCCGAGCAGCTGACCAAGTCCCGTCACGAGATGGCTGCCGAGGGCTACTCCCCGGAAGCAATGCAACACGTTGAAGGTGAACAAAACTCGCTGGCAGATCAGGAGGCCAAAGCCGAAGCAGGTCAGTACGGCAGCGGTCAACGCGAGCGCGACGAGGCGTTGGTGAACTCTCTTGGCGAATCGACGCCGGAGGAGCAGGCCGCCGCGGCACGGTTACGAGATTTCGGCATCATCAACGACCCGACAGCCAGCTTGGAACAAGTGCGCTACGCGGGCCAGCGGCTCGACGATTACCACACCTCGATCACTCAGGGCCCGCTGCCGACCGATCCGGTTCTCGGCGGTGACGCCCGGTCCCGGGCGCGCACACGACTGGAGATGCAGGCGATGCTCGAGCGGGGACTGGTGGGGGAGCCGCCGATGTCACCGGATCGGGCCACGGCGATGATCAACCGAACTGAGGTGCTGACAAGGGAATTGGTCGTCGCACGCGTACAGGAACAGCTGACTCGGGCCGGTATGTCACCCGAAGGCGCCGCGGCCGCTACTGACAGCATGGCGCAGGGCGTCGTGCCGAAGGAGTTGGTGGAGGCGGCGTCCGCTGCGAACAAGCCGATCGCGGCTGGAGCGAAAGCGTTCGACTACTTCGCCGATTCTCTACCTCTGAAAGACCATCCGGTGCAAGGTATGCCGGGGTTCTCGGCGAGCGACGTAGATGTGCTCAAGAAGGTTGGAGGCAACCTTGGGGTAGCCGGGAACCTCGTCGACTTCGGTGTCGGAATGTACGAATGGCGACACGGCGCTCCGCTCGGCGAGGTTGCCGCCAAGACCGGCGGCGGCATGGTCGGCGCCTCGGGAATGGCCGCCATCGGCGCGTGGCTCGGGGCCCCGGCCGGCCCGGTCGGAGTCTTCGCGGGCGCGTTCATCCTCGGCTCCATCGGCTCTCTCGCCGGAGAGCAAATCGGCAAGGGTATCTATCAGAAGGTGGCTGGGAACTGATGAAGGACTTCTTCATGCTTACCGCGTTCGGCGGCCTTGCCGCTGCGATCCTCGCGGGATGGCTGCCGCTAGATATCGGACGCATCGTCTACTGGACTGGCGCCGTCGTCACGACCGTCTCCGTGTTCCTCATAGCCTATCCGCCGGACTGGCAGGAAGGCCTCCTGATGGCGCTCTTTGCTCTGGGCGTTATCACCTTCGTGGCTTACTTTTGGACCCGGTTCATTTCGATCCGCGGCAAGACCTATTCGCTGTTCGCGGATCCAGACACCATTGATGACTACGGCCTTGGCTTGACCCCCGCAAAGACTTGGTGGTTAACGGTTTTCGCAGTGGTAATACTTGTCGGAGGCGGTGCTTCCTTCGTCGCCGACGGCGCTGCGTTCTGGGTCCCGGTTGGTATGGGCGCCATCATCTTATTCAGCGCCTTCTCCCTCGGATATCGCGATGCGTTGGCCCACCGACCCATCGCGGCCGGACAGAAAGCGCAGCTCACCCTGGTGACCGTGCTGACCCTGGGCGTCTTCGCGATCGTGTATCTGGGAGCCTACAAAGCCGGCGCGCGTCGGGCTGTCGAGAGGCGCACTACCGGTTAGGCCCGTTGACTCGACACGGAGATGACTTCTCCCGTCAGGTAACTGGAGTACTCACTGGCCAAGAACGCGATGGTGGCGGCGACCTCCCACGGCTCGGCCGCGCGGCCGAACGCCTCGCCCTCCGACAACCGATCCAACAGATCCGCGCTGCTGGTCTTCTCCAAGAACTTGTGCCTCGCGATGCTCGGCGACACCGCGTTGATTCGCACCCCGTACTCGACGGCCTCGATCGCACTGCACCGAGTCAGCGCCATCACCCCGGCCTTGGCTGCGGCGTAGTGCGACTGTGAATGCTGTGCGCGCCAACCCAACACGCTGGCGTTGTTGACGATCACGCCGCCATGGTCGGCGTCGCGGAAGTACCGCAACGCCGCCCGCGTCGCACGCATCACCGACGTCAGCGTGACGTTGAGGACGCGGTCCCACTCTTCGTCCGTCATTTCGACGACGGGGGTCTGCCCGCCGAGGCCGGCATTGTTGACCATGACGTCCAGTCGGCCCATCCGCGCCGTCGTAGATGCGATCAACGCATCCACCTGCGCGGTGGAGGTCACGTCGCATACGACACTTTCGACCCGCCCCAACCCGAGTTCGAGCAACTGGTCGCGTGCCTCTCCGAGGCGCCGCTCGTGGTGGTCGGAGACAACCACGTCGGCACCCTCGAGCAGCGCCCGGCGTGCCACCGCGGATCCGATACCGGTGCCCGCGGCCGCCGTCACGGCGACCACCTTGCCGGTCAGCAGGCCGTGTCCCTCAATCTCTTTCGGGGCTTCTGACAGGTTCACGAAGGCCTGACCTCTCGGGGTAGGCCGAGCACCCGCTCGGCGATGATGTTGCGCTGCACCTCGTTGGACCCGCCGTAGATCGTGTCCGCCCGCGAGAACAGGTACAGCCGCTGCCACTCACTGAAGTCGCCGTCGGTCAGCGTCAGACCCTCGCGGCCGAGCACGTCCATCGCGATCTCGCCGAGCTCGCGATGCCAGTTGGCCCACAACAGCTTCGAAACGTTATCTTGACCCGGCTGCTCGACGTCCATGGTCGCCAGCGCATACGACCGCATCGCCCGCAGCCCAGCCCACGAACGCGCCAAACGCTCCCTGACCAACGGATCATCCGCTGCGCCGGTGCGTTTCGCCAACTCCGCCACACCCGAGAGCTCGCGGGCGTACTCGATCTGCTGGCCCAGCGTCGACACCCCGCGCTCGAACGTCAGCGTGCCCATCGCGACCCGCCAGCCGTCACCCGGTTCGCCGACGACCAGCGACGCATCCGTGCGGGCGTCGTCGAAGAAAACCTCGTTGAACTCCGAGTCGCCGGTCAGCTGCACGATGGGGCGAATCTCCACGCCCGGTTGATCCAGCGGCACCAGCAGATACGACAGACCGGTGTGCCGCTTGGAGCCCTTCTCTGTGCGGGCGACGACGAAGCACCACTGCGCCCAGTGCGCGAGCGAGGTCCACACCTTCTGCCCGTTGACCACCCACTGGTCGCCGTCGAGTTCGGCGGTCGTGGACACGTTGGCGAGGTCGCTGCCGGCACCCGGTTCGGAGTAGCCCTGGCACCACAACTCGGTCACGTCGAGGATCTTCGGCAGGAAGCGCTTCTGCTGCTCGGGGGTGCCGTACGCGATCAACGTCGGTCCCAGCAACTCCTCGCCGAAGTGGTTGACCTTCGCAGGAGCGTTCGCGATCGCGTACTCCTCGTAGAACGCCACCCGGTGCGCCACCGACAGACCGCGACCGCCGTGCTCTTCGGGCCAGCCCAGGCACGTCAGTCCGGCCGCCGCCAGATGCTGGTTCCACGCTCGGCGTTCCTCGAATGCTTCGTGTTCTCGGCCCGGCCCGCCAAGGCCCTTGAGTGCGGCGTACTCCCCGACGAGGTTGTCGGCGAGCCAGTCGCGGACCTCGGCCCGGAACTCCTCGACCTCAATCACCCTTGTAGGCTAACCTACCAAGCACTTGCTTTGTTAGAGGAGCAGCGATGAGTTCGGATCCAAGGACCATTCCCCAGGTCTTGGACCACATTGCCGACCGATTCGCCGACCACCCGGCCCTGATGACTGAGGACCGGACGTTCACGTTCGCCCAGCTGCGCGACGAGGTCCGCCGGGCGGCCGCAGCCATGATCGACCTTGGGATAAACGCCGGTGACCGCGTCGCGATCTGGTCCCCCAACACCTGGCACTGGGTGGTCGCCTGCCTGGCCACCCACTACGCGGGCGGCGTCGTCGTACCTCTCAACACCCGATACACCGCCAGCGAGGCCACCGACATCCTCTCGCGCACCGGCGCCCCGCTGCTGTTCGCATCGGGCGAGTTCCTCGGCGCCGACAAAGCCGCCTCCATCGACCGCGACGCCCTGCCGCAGCTACACCACGTGGTCCGGGTGCCGATCGAGAAGAACGATGGCACCTGGGCCGAGTTCATCGCCCGCGGCACCGACCTCGGCGCGGTGGATGCGCGTGCCGACGCGGTGGAACCCGACGACGTCTCCGACATCCTGTTCACCTCCGGCACCACCGGCCGCAGCAAGGGCGTGCTGTGCGCGCACCGCCAGTCGCTCGACGCCCCGGCGGCGTGGGCCGAGTGTGGCCGACTGACGAGCGACGACCGTTACCTGTGCATCAACCCGTTTTTCCACAACTTCGGCTACAAAGCGGGCATCCTGGCCTGCCTGCAGACCGGCGCCACGCTGATCCCGCAGCTGACCTTCGATCCCGAGAAGACGATGTCCGCCGTGCAGGAGCACCGCATCACCGTGTTGCCGGGGCCGCCGACGATCTACCAGACGGTGCTCGACCATCCCAAGCGCGCCGACTTCGACCTGACCTCACTGCGGTTCGCCGTCACCGGCGCGGCGACCATCCCGGTGGTGTTGATCGAGCGGATGCAAAGCGAACTGGACATCGACATCGTGCTGACCGCCTACGGCCTGACCGAGGCGAGCGGGTTCGGGACGATGTGCCGTCCCGACGACGACGCCGTCACCGTGGCCACCACATCGGGCCGCCCGATCGCGGATTTCGAACTGCGCATCGACAACCCGGGCGAGGACGACGCGGGCGAGGTGCTGCTGCGTGGGCCGAATGTGATGCTGGGCTACCTCGACGACCCCGAAGCCACCGCAGCGGCCATCGATTCCGACGGCTGGCTGCATACCGGCGACGTGGGCACCGTCGACGACAACGGCAACCTGCGCATCACCGACCGCCTCAAGGACATGTACATCTGCGGCGGTTTCAACGTCTATCCCGCCGAGATCGAGCAGGTGCTCGCGCGACTGGATGGCATCGCGGAATCCGCGGTGATCGGTGTGCCCGACGAACGGCTCGGTGAGGTGGGCAAGGCCTACATCGTGGTCAAGCCCGGCGCCGAACTCGACGAGGACACCGTAATCGCTTACACCCGGGAGCATCTGGCGAACTTCAAGACCCCCCGCTCGGTCGAGTTTCTCGATGCGCTGCCGCGAAACCCCGGGGGCAAGGTAGTCAAACCGCAGCTGCGTGAGAGGGCTGGATCTTCCTGATGGACCTGAATATCGACGACGCGACGCGAGAGTTGCAGGCCGAGGTGCGCGAGTTCCTGGCCGAGAACAAGGACCGCTTCCCGACGAAGTCGTACGACACCGCCGAAGGTTTCGAACAGCACCGACGCTGGGACAAGGTGCTCTACGACGCCGGGCTGTCCGTGATCACCTGGCCGGAGAAATACGGGGGCCGCGACGCCAGCCTGTTGCAGTGGGTGGTGTACGAAGAAGAGTACTTCCGTGCCGGGGCTCCCGGCCGCGCCAGCGCCAACGGCACGTCGATGCTGGCGCCGACTCTGTTCGCCCACGGCACCACCGAACAGCTCGACCGCATCCTGCCGAAAATGGCGAGCGGTGAGGAGATCTGGGCGCAGGCCTGGTCGGAACCCGAGTCGGGCAGCGACCTGGCGTCGCTGCGGTCGACGGCCACCAGGACCGACGGTGGCTGGCTGCTCAACGGGCAGAAGATCTGGAGTTCGCGCGCGCCGTTCGGGGAACGCGCCTTCGGGCTGTTCCGCTCCGACCCCGAAGCCGAACGTCACCGCGGCCTCACGTACTTCATGTTCGACCTGAAGGCCGACGGCGTCACGGTCCGCCCCATCGCGCAACTCGGCGGTGACACCGGTTTCGGCGAGATCTTCCTCGACGACGTGTTCGTGCCCGACAACGACGTCATCGGCGATGTCCACCAGGGCTGGCGCGCAGCGATGAGCACGTCGAGCAATGAGCGCGGCATGTCGCTGCGCAGCCCCGGGCGCTTCATTGCCCCCGCCGAACGGCTTGTCGCGCAATGGAAAGAGAACCCCGACATCGAACTGAAGGAAGCTTACGCCGACTGCGTGGCCGACGCCTGGATCAAGGCCCAGGCCTACCGCCTGCACACGTTCGGCACCGTGACGCGCGTCGCCGCAGGCGGCGAATTGGGCGCCGAGTCGAGTGTGACCAAAGTGTTCTGGTCCGACCTCGACGTAGCCATCCACCAGACCGCCCTGGACATGCGCGGTCCCGACGCCGAGCTCGCCGACAACTGGACCGAAGGGTTGCTGTTCTCGCTCGGCGGACCGATCTATGCGGGAACCAATGAGATTCAGCGCAACATCATCGCCGAGCGCCTGCTGGGCCTGCCGCGAAAGTAACCACATGAACTTCGAATTGGACGAACAGCAGCGCGATTTCGCCGCCAGCATCGACGCCGCACTCGGCGCAGCCGATCTGCCCGGCGCGGTTCGCGCGTGGGCCGCCGGGGACACGTCACCGGGGCGCAAGGTGTGGGCTCAGCTGACCGACCTCGGCGTCACGGCGCTCCTCGTGCCGGAGAAGTACGACGGCATCGAGGCTCATCCGGTCGACCTGGTGGTCGCCGCCGAGCGACTCGGCCGGTGGTGCGTTCCCGGCCCGGTGGTCGAATCCATCGCGGTCGCGCCGATCCTGCTCGCCGATGACGAGCGTTGCGCCGGCTTGGCTTCCGGCGAGCTGATCGCGACCGTCGCCCTGCCGCCACAGGTGCCAAGGGCTGTCAACGCCGACACCGCGGGGATCATCCTCGTGGCCGTCGACGGTGAAGTACGTGACGGCGCCGCAGGAGCCGAGCACGAATCGGTCGACCCGAGCCGAAAGCTGTTCGACGTCAACGCGTCAGGCGACGGCAGACCAGCCGACGTGGCCCGCGCCTATGAGTTCGGCGTGCTCGCCACCGCGGCCCAGCTGGTGGGTGCGAGCCAGGCGATGCTGGACATGTCGGTCGAATACGCCAAGCAGCGCAGCCAGTTCGGCAAGGTCATCGGCACCTACCAGGCGATCAAGCACAAACTCGCCGACGTGCACATCGCCGTCGAGTTGGCCCGACCGCTGGTGTACGGCGCGGCCCTGTCGCTTGCCGACGGATCCGCCGACACGGCGCGCGATGTCAGCGCCGCCAAGGCCGCGACCAGCGACGCCGCACTGCTGGCGGCCCGCTCGGCGCTGCAGACACACGGCGCGATCGGATTCACCCAGGAGCACGACCTGTCGTTGTGGCTGCTGCGTGCGCAGGCGCTGCGCTCAGCGTGGGGGGATCCCGCGGTCCACCGTCGGCGCGTACTGGAGGCCCTCTGATGAGTGAAGAACGCCAACTGCTGCGGGAGACCGTCGCCGCGCTGGTGGACAAGCACGCCTCACCTGCCGCGGTGCGCGAGGCGATGGAATCCGAACGCGGATACGACGAATCGCTGTGGACGCTGCTGTGCGAGCAGGTCGGTGCGGCGGCGCTTGTGGTGCCCGAGGAGCTGGGTGGCGCCGGAGGTGAGCTCGCCGATGCGGCGGTCGTGCTCGAGGAACTCGGCAAGGCACTGGTGCCGACTCCGCTGTTGGGAACCATTCTCGCGGAGTTGGCACTACTGGCCGGCGACGAGCCGGACACCGAAGCGCTCGAGGGGATGGCCGAGGGCACCAGCGTCGGCACGGTGGTCTTCGACCCCGACTATGTGATCAACGGCGACATCGCCGACGTGGTGATCGGGGCAGACGGCGACCGCATGGCCCGGTGGACCGAGTTAACCGCGAACCGCCTGGACGCGATGGACCTGACCCGCCGGCTTGCGCGCGTCGAAGTCCAACAGAGCACCGACATCGGCTCGGATCCGGGACTGGCCGACACCGCCGCGTTGCTGCTGGCCGCCGAGCAGATCGGCGCGGCGTCGCGGTGCCTCGACCTGACGGTGCAATACACGAAGGACCGGGTGCAGTTCGGCAGGCCCATCGGCAGTTTCCAGGCGCTCAAGCACCGCATGGCCGACATGTACGTCGCGGTTCAGGCCGCGCGTGCGGTCGTCGACGAGGCGATCGCCGCGCCGTCACCGACCTCGGCTGCGCTGGCGCGGTTCTCGGCGAGCGAGGCGTTCACCAACGTCGCCGCCGAAGCCGTCCAGATGCACGGCGGCATCGCGATCACCTGGGAGCACGACATCCAGCTCTACTTCAAGCGCGCGCACGGCAGTGCCCAGCTGCTCGGACCTCCGCGCGATCACTTGCGCCGCCTCGAATCCGAAGTGTTCTAAAGCTCAGGCGCACAGCCACTTCCACGCCTCTGGGCGTTGATCGAGCGAGAACGTCGCCAGCTGGCCCTTCATCAGCAGTGCGGCCGCCACGTTGACGCACCACTCCTCCCATCTCGGTGCCCCCACCATCGCCACCTTCTCGAGGTCTCGGCGGTGCTTCAAATCGAAAAGCGTGTTCTCCCACGCGGCGCCGAGAGTCCAACCCTCGAAGCTGTCGTCCATCACGAACATCACCCTCAGCGTGCCGAATCGATCGAGCAGCGACCGAACCTGCGGCGCGAGGATGTCGCGGTAATCCTCCCGCGTCAACTTTCCCCGCGCATGGATGACGAGAACATTGGCGGCGCGGTCGGCCTCGAGTTCGATCATGACGCGGTGTAGGGCGCGAACAGCTCGTCAGCGGTATGGCGCAAGTCGTCGGGGAGCTCGATCCGCACCACGACCGCATCACCGTTCTCCTCCACGGTGAAGCCGAGAAATGGGCAGCAATTCCGCTCGCCGCGCACGAATGCCCGCACCAGGTCAACGGCGCTCGCGTCATATCTGAGCTCGATCGCTCGGCGTTCTCGGCGGAAGTCACGGAGGGCAGTGGAGTTCAGCTCATGGATCCACGCGAGGCGCTTCCGATGGTCGGCCGCAGGCAGGTTACATGCTGGGGGTGGTTCCATATCCTCGAGGATGACCCTTCACGTAGCTTGAGGTTCAAGAGAGCGGGATGTTTCGATGGCTCGGACGGAACTGAAGATCGGGCAACTGGCACGGGCAGCTGGGACAACGCCGTCCACCATCCGCTACTACGAGGAAATCGGCCTGTTGCCACCGCCGGGCCGTGTGGGCGGTCAACGACGCTACCGCCGCGACGACATCGGGCGATTGACGTTCATCAGGCACTGCCGGGAGTTCGGTTTTGCGGTCGCCCAGGTGCGAACCCTGGCGTGCCTGCTGCAGGACACCGACCGGTCCTGCATTGAGGCGCGCGAGGTGGCCGAGACGCATCTTGCTTCCATCCGCGATAAGCTCGCGGAGCTACATGCGCTCGAGCGCGACATCGCGAGGCTTCTCGATGTGGCCAGTGTCGACTGCGACGGCGGCCCGGGCGCGGACTGTGCCGTGCTGCGCGGCCTCGCCGAGCCGGCGTGCGAGGATCACGGATGATGACCGGGAAGATCTCGCTGCGCGCAGGGATCCCCCCGTTCTACGTCATGGACGTATGGCTGGCCGCCGCCGAGCGGCAGCGCAGCCACGGTGACCTGGTCAACCTGTCCGCGGGCCAACCCAGCGCGGGCGCTCCCGCAGCCGTGCGGGCAGCCGCCAAGGAGGCGCTGGAGACGACCGTCCTCGGATATACCGTCGCGCTCGGGATCCCGGAACTGCGCGCAGCAATCGCGCATTCGTACCTGGAACAGCATGGCCTGCAGGTGGATCCGGATGACGTGGTCATCACCACGGGCTCGTCGGGTGGCTTCCTACTGGCGTTCCTGGCCTGCTTCGACGTCGGCGACCGGGTCGCGATCGCCAGCCCGGGTTACCCCTGTTATCGAAACATCCTCTCCGCACTGGGTTGTGACGTCGTGGAGATCCCCTGCGGCGCCGAAACCCGTTTTCAGCCGACGGTGCAGATGCTCGAGGAACTCGACCCGCCCGTGCAGGGTGTCATCGTGGCGAGCCCCGCCAACCCGACAGGCACGGTGATCCCGCCGGACGAGCTCGCTGCGATCGCTTCGTGGTGCGCGTCGCGCGGTGTCCGGTTGATCAGCGACGAGGTGTATCACGGGCTGGTCTACGAAGGTGCTCCCGCCGTCAGCTGCGCCTGGGCGACATCACGGGATTCGATTGTGGTGAACAGCTTCTCGAAATACTTTGCGATGACAGGTTGGCGGCTCGGCTGGCTTCTGGTTCCGAAGGAACTGCAGCGGGCGGTCGACCGTCTCACCGGAAACTTCACCATCTGCCCGCCGACTCTGCCGCAGTACGCCGCGATCGCGGCGTTCACCCCGGAGTCGATCGCGGAGGCCGACGCGCTGCTGCACCACTACGCCGCCAACCGGCAGATGCTGCTCGAAGGTCTGCGCGGCCTCGGCATCGATCGCTTGGCCCCGACTGACGGAGCGTTCTACGTGTACGCCGACGTGTCACATCTGACATCGGATTCGCTGTCGTTCTGTTCGAAGCTGCTCGCCGACACCGGAGTTGCGATCGCACCGGGCATCGACTTCGACCCGGCCCGCGGCCATACGTTCGTCCGGCTGTCATTCGCCGGGCCCGCGAGCGACATCACCGAGGCGCTCCGGCGAATCGGCAGCTGGCTGGGTCAGCTGCAGCACCATTAGCAATCCGGTGCGCACGTCGACCGCAGTCAAAACGACGGCGACTCCGAGGCGTTCTGTGCCCGTTCGGCTTTGATGCGCTGGGCACGTTCGACCGATCGGGCGTTCTTGCGCATCGGCATCTTCAAACCGCGGTTGCCGGGCGGCGGGCCGGCACCATGCGGTGGGCCGCTAGCCCGCGGCGGCAGCTCGGCTGCCTTGGTGTCCCATCCGGGGAACAGACTTCGAGACCCCGGATACGTCGTATATGTACGGCCTGTCGGTGACGTCCAGACCGCGGCGCCGTCTGCGCGCAGCAGATACGACCAGTCACCGTCCCAGAAGGTTTTCAGTAGGTGGTGAAGACGGCAGAGGCAAGCCAGATTCGACTGATGCGTTGCCCCGTTCGGGTGGGCCGTGACGTGGTCGATATCGCAGAACTCCGCGCGCCGATGGCATCCCGGAAAGCGGCAGCGCAGATCACGGGCGCGGATGCGACGGGCCAGCTTGGCCGACGGCCGATATCCGTGCTCGGGCTGTTCGTCCGGTTCGCCCAGCGGCCGCAGTGTGGCACCGTTGCGCAGCAGCGCGGCCAGCATCGGGGTGGTCAGCACCTCGGGACCCCCGGCTCCGGATATCACTGCGGTGCCCGGGTCCCGTCGGCAGGCCGCGGTGCGGCGGACGGATTCCGGTGTCGCTTGGGTGGCATCGACGGCGGTCTGGTCGGCGTAAACATTCACCACCACCGACGATGAAGGGGCGGGCTGGGCCGCCCGCGCCGGGCAGGCCGGGGAGCCGCATTCGCACGGTAGGTGGTCGTTGCCGTTCGCAAGCGCCCCGACTGCGTCGCTGCGACGCTCGCCGGCCGAACGCGGATCGTCAGGGCACACGGTGGCCACCATCGCGGCGACCTTGCGGTCGAGAACCGCGGCATCGGCGGGTTGCAATTTGCCCCACACCGATGTGGCCCCGTGCTCGTCTTCGTAGGACCCGACTTTGAAATCGCGGCCACGGGCGCGGGCCTGGCTGGCGATCACCGCGTCGGGATCGTACTGCAGCACCAATGCGTCCACGCCGATGCGCAGATCGTCTTCCGACAGCGGTCCCCACTCGTCCGCCCGTTCGGCCAGCGCCGCATCGACCTGCGCCCAAACCGCGTCGTCGGCGATCAACCGGGTACGCCACGTGAGTATCCCGATCACGCGCGCCGAGAGCCGGCCCGCGCCGAACAGCGCACCGACCTTGGGCAGGCGATCGCGCAGGGTTTCGGCGATGCGCATCTGCCCGCAGGCCCTGCCGTGGCTGATGTTCATGGCAGCGGTGACCTCGGCAGCGGTCGAAGCCCACGGATCACACGCCCACAACGCACGCGGATGCTCGTCGTCGCCGACACCGCGGCGCGACATCAGCTCCCCGATCGCCGCCGTGCGCAATGAGCTCGCGGACGCTTCGGCGCGGGTGGCCTCCTCGATGGTGGCCACCAACCCCACTTCATCCACGCCTTCGAACACGTGTTCGATTATGCCACGCCCGGGCGACAAGAATGAACACCCGAATGAGTCGGGATAACTCAGCGCTTCTGTGTGACGTACCAGTCCAACAGGTCCGGGTCGTCGACGGCGCTGCGCTCGACCACCTTCGCGGCGTCGGCGCCCTGGAACAGCTTCTTGATCGGCACCTCGAGCTTCTTGCCCGTGCGGGTGTGCGGAACACCCGGCGCGGCGATGATCTCGTCGGGCACATGCCGCGGCGAGACCTCTTCGCGGACGGCGTTCTTGATGCGGTCGCGCACCTCGTCGGTCAGTTCGGCCCCCTCGGCGAGGACCACGAACAGCGGCATCCAGTATCCGCCGTCGGGCTGGTCGACGCCGATGATCAGGGCTTCGGCCACCTCGGGCAGCCGTTCGACCGCCTGGTAGATGTCGGCGCTGCCCATCCGGATACCGTGCCGGTTCAACGTCGAGTCCGAACGGCCGTGCACGATGACACTGCCGTGATCGGTGATCGTGATCCAGTCCCCGTGCCGCCACACCCCGGGATACATCTCGAAATACGCTGCGCGGTAACGTGACCCGTCGGGATCGTTCCAGAAGCCGACCGGCATCGACGGCATTGGCTTGATCACCACCAGCTCGCCGACCTCGTTGCGCACCGGCTTTCCGGACTCGTCCCACGAGTCCAGGGCGCATCCGAGGTACGGCGCCGACAGCTCACCCGGCCACACCGGGACCGTGCGGACCCCGCCGATGAAAGCGGACACCACGTCGGTGCCGCCACTGATCGAGGACACCTGCACGTGCTCACCGACGTTGTCGCGCAACCACAGTGACGACGACGGGGGCAACGACGAGCCGGTGATGCCGACCGTGCGCAGCGCCGACAGGTCATGCTCCTTGCGCGGCACCGCACCGGCCTTCGCGCAGCCCAGCACATAGCCCGGACTCGTCCCCAGCACCGTCGCCTTGACCCGCGCCGCGATCTCCCAGAGCACATCCGGACGCGGCACATTGGGGCTGCCGTCGTAGCAGACGATCGTCGATCCGACCAGCAGGCCCGCCACCTGGAAGTTCCACATCATCCAGCTGGGACTGGTGTACCAGAAGAAGATGTCGTCCGGTCCGATATCGGACTGCAGGCTCACGGCTTTGAGGTGTTCGACCAGCACACCGCCGTGGCCGTGAATGATGCCCTTGGGCAACCCGGTGGTGCCCGAGGAAAACAGGATCCACAGCGGGTGGGCGAAGTCGACCGGCGTCGTGGTCAACTCCTTGCTACTGCTGCCCGCCATGTCGGGTGCCATCACCGTCGCACGCAGCGTTGGTAATCCCTTCTGCAGCGCGGTGATTTCGGCGGCCTTGTCATGGAACTTGCCGCCGTAGGTATAGCCGTCGGTGGTCACCAGCACGGTGGGTTCGAGCTGACCGAGACGGTCGAGTGCGGCCTTGGCCGAATAGTCCTGGCCGCATGCGCTCCAAATCGCGCCGATGCTGGCCGTCGCCAGGAACGCGATCACGGCCTCGGGGATGTTGGGCAGATATCCGACGACCCGGTCGCCGGCGCTCACACCGAGGTCGCGCAGCGTCTGCGCGAACGCCGCCGTGCGTCCCAACAACTCGGCCCACGACACCTCGACGGGATCCCCACCCTCGCGCAGGTACAGGATGGCGGGCCGGTCCGACCGGGCGTTGCGAATCACCTGATCCACATAGTTGAGCTGCACGCCCGGAAACCACTGCGCTCCAGGCATTTCAGCAGAGGTGAGCACCTGCTCCGGGCGATCGCCGAGGTCGAAGTAGTCCCACAACGCGGCCCAGAACTCATCCGGCTCGTCGGTCGACCACTGCCACAGCGTCTCGTAGTCGGGATGATTTCGGCCGGTGCGGCGCTGCACGAACTGTGCGAAGTCGGTGACGCGCGCTCCGGCCACATCGTCCTCGGTGGGTGTCCATTGCGGAGTTGCGGTCATCGGGCGCTCCACCCACCGTCCATCGTGTACGACGCTCCGGTCACCATCACTGCGGCCGGCGAGGCGAGCCAGGTGACCAGGGAGGCAACTTCTTCGGGTTCGACAAGTCGCTTGATCGCGCTCTCCTTCAACAGAATGTCGGCGACCACCTTATCCTCGTCGATCCCGTGGGTGCGGGCCTGATCGGCGATCTGCTTGGTCACCAGCGGGGTACGCACATAGCCGGGGTCGACACAGTTGCTTGTGACGCCGTGCGGCGCGCCCTCCAGAGCGGTCACCTTCGACAGCCCCTCCAAACCGTGCTTGGCGGTGACGTAGCCGCTCTTGTACTCCGAGGCGCGTAGACCGTGCACCGAGGAGATGTTGATGACGCGTCCGAACTCCTGCTCGTACATGTGCGGCAACGCCGCGCGGATCAACAGGAACGGCGCTTCCAGCATCAACGCGAGGATGAAGCGGAATCGCTCGGGCGGAAACTCGTGGATCGGGCTGACGTGCTGCACCCCGGCGTTGTTGACGAGGACGTCGGTCTGCAGCCGAAGGTCCTCGAGCGCCGACACGTCGGAAAGGTCGACAGCCCATGGCCTTCCACCGATCTCGTCGGCAACCTTCTTGGCGCCTTCCTCATCCAGGTCCGCGACGGTTACCGTCACCCCGCGCTCGGCGAGGGCATGCGCACAAGCCGCGCCGATCCCGCTTGCGCCACCGGTGACCAACGCGGTGCGCCCGTCGAGATCGCTCATACGACACCCGCCTTGGCGAGTTGATCGCGATCGGCGGCGTCGAGCGTCCCGAGGTCGAGGCCTTTGGTCTCACGGTTGAACAACGCGGCCACCAGGGTGATCGCCGACGCGCCCGCGAGGTAGAGAGCGATGGGAACTGCTGAGTCGAACCTGTCCAGCAGCCAGGTGGCGATGGCAGGAGCGAGCGATCCGGCGACGATGGATGTCACCTGATAGCCAAGGGAGACACCGGAATACCGCATACGAGTCGGGAACATCTCGGCCATGATCGCCGGCTGCGGTGAGTACATCAGCGCGTGGATGACGAGCCCGAGGATGATGGCTGCCATGATCAACGCATAGGAACCGCTGTTCATCATCGGGAACGCGAAGAAGCCCCACGTGCCTCCGAGGATCGCCCCGACGATGTACACCGGCCGCCTACCGAACCGATCAGACAAGCGCCCCACTTGGGGGATCACCACGAAGTGCACGGCGTGCGCGACCAGCAACCACCAGAGGATGTCGCTGGTGTCGGCGCCGACGTGCGTCTTGAGGTACACGATCGAGAAGGTGACCACCAGGTAGTACATGATGTTCTCGGCGAACCGCAGGCCCATTGCGGTGAAAACGCCACGCGGATAACGCTTCAGCACCTCGACCACGCCGTACGAGACTGCCTTGGCGCGCTCGACCTCCTCTTGTGCGGCCACGAAGATCGGGGCATCGGTGACCTTGGTCCGGATGTAGTACCCGATCAGCACCACCACGGCCGACAGCCAGAACGCGACCCGCCATCCCCAGGACAGGAACGCCGTCTCCGGCAGCGCGGCGGTCAGCACCAGCAAGACGACGGTGGCGAGCATGTTGCCCACCGGCACCGCCGCCTGCGGCCAGCTGGCCCAGAAGCCGCGTTTGTCGTTGGGGCTGTGCTCGGCGACGAGTAGGACCGCTCCCCCCCATTCGCCTCCGACCGCGAACCCCTGCATGAACCGCAGGACCACCAGCAGGATCGGCGCCCACACCCCGATCTGCGCGTACGTCGGCAGGCAGCCCATGAGGAAGGTGACGGCACCGACGAGCAGGATCGCGAACTGCAGCAGCTTCTTGCGCCCGTACTTGTCGCCGAAGTGACCGAAGACAATGCCGCCCAGCGGCCGCGCCACGAATCCGACGGCGTAGGTCAACAGTGCGGCGATCAGGCCGCTGGCCTCACTGGTGCCTTCTGCGAAGAACACCTTGTTGAAGACCAGGGTGGCGGCGGTGGCGTAGAGGAAGAATTCGTACCACTCGACGACGGTGCCTGCCATCGAGGCGACCACGACGCGTTTGAGCCCGGTCGGGACCGGCGCGGCGCCGCTGTCGGCATTGGTGACACCCATCGCACACTCCTTCGGGTTGTGATGGCAGACAAGTCGCCTGTGAGTATTCCCGCAGATACGTCCCCGGGCAATGGCGAAAGGCGCAGGGAGTATCTGCAAAAATGCACACATGACCCAGCCATCGGCTCGGCGACGACCGAGCGCCGATGACCTCCTGGTCCTGCTGGCCGTCGGCCGGTCGGGGCGGTACAACGCGGCCGCCGAGGAACTCGGCCTCAACCACACCACGATCTCCAGGCGTATCGCCGCGCTCGAGGAATCGGTGGGTGGACGGGTGCTGGTCCGCGGCGCGGGCGGATGGGAACTCACCGAACTCGGACGCGACGCCCTGGCCGCCGCGGAGGCCATCGAGTCGGCCGTGCGTTCACTTGCCCTCGATCCCGCAGGCGAGCGCGCGCTCGAGGGTGTCGTCCGGATCTCGGCCACCGACGGCTTCTCGGCCTACATCGCGGCACCCGCCGCCGCGCGCGTACAACGGCAGCATCCGAATGTGGCGGTCGAGATCGTCGCCGCCACCCGCCGCGCGACCCAGCAGAGGTCCGGGCTGGACGTCGAGGTCGTCGTCGGCGAACCCCGAGTCCATCGGGCCAGGGCGATCAGGCTCGGCGACTACTGCCTCGGCCTCTACGGTTCCCGCGACTACCTGGGCGAGCACGGTACGCCGAGGACCGTCGCCGACCTGAACCGTTACCCGCTGGTGTACTTCATCGACTCGATGTTGCAGGTCGACGACCTCGATGCGGCGACGAGCTTCGCGCCCGCGATGCGCGAATCCGTCACGTCCACGAATGTTTTCGTCCACGTCGAGGCGACCCGCGCGGCCGCCGGCCTCGGGCTGCTGCCCTGCTTCATGGCCGACCGCCACGCCGATCTCGTACGCGTCCTACACACCGAGGTGTCGGTGCGGCTGACGTACTGGCTCGTCACCCGCGGAGAAACACTGCGGCGGCCGGAAGTGGCGGCCGTCGTCGACGCGATTCGCGATCGGATGAGCGACCAGCACGACGTGTTATTGGGCAAGGGCTAACGTCGTCGGTATGCCGTTCATCGACCACCCGAAGGGTCGGGCTTACTACCGCCACTGGGCCTCGCCGCAGCCACGCGCGGCGGTGATCTTCCTGCACGGCTTCGGCGAGCACACCGGTCTCTACCACCGCTACGGCTACGCACTCAACGCCGCGGGCTTCGACCTGTGGGCAGTCGACCAGTTCGGCCACGGGCTGAGCCCGGGCACCCGCGGCGACTTCGGATCGACCGAGGACAGCTCCTCACTGGCCGACGATCTGATCTCGCTCGCCGAAAGCGCCACGCCCGAAATACCGTTAATCGCACAAGGACATTCGTTCGGCTCGATCGTCACGTTGTTCCGGCTGCTCGACCAGCCCGACCGTTACGCCGGCGGTATCGTCTCCGGCGCTCCGCTGGTGCCGATGGCGGCGATGCTCGACAACGACACCTCACTGGCCCTGGAGCCGAGTTGGCTGTCCGAGGACCCGTTCTACCTCGATCTGCTGGAGAACGATCCGTTGACGTTCGTCGACGCCGACGGTGTGGCGCTGGCGCGGGAGCTCGATAGGGCCTGGGACCGGTTCGGCGCGGTGCTGCCGAAGCTGACGGTGCCGACACTGGCCGTCCACGGTTCGAACGACCCCCTCGCCCAGGTCGGGGCGGTACGTGCCTACGCCGAGCAGATAGGCGCGCTGCGCCTCGCCGAGTTCGAGGGGGCTCGTCACGACGTTCTGAACGAAACCATGCATCAAGAAGTCGCGGCCGCGATCGTCGACTTCATCGACGGCTTGTTGTAGCGCGCCTACAACCAGGTGTCGTCGGTTGTCGCGGTGAGGAAGGCCTCGAGGTCGTCACGCCATTGGGCGGGCGTGTTCTTCTCCGGCTCGATACCGGTGTACTGCCCGCGGTAGAAAAGCAGCGGCCGCGGCTTGCGGTGCGGGACGTCCGACAGCGAATGCACCGCGCCGAACACGACGTAGTGGTCGCCTCCGTCGTGCACCGAATGCACTGAGCAGTCGATGTGCGCGAGCGTGCCTTCGATGACCGGAGAGCCGAGTTTGGACTGGTACCACTCGATTTCGGCGAACTTGTCGGGTTCCTTGGAGCCGAACCGCGCCGAGACGTCCTTTTGGTTCTCGTGCAGCACGTTCACGCAGAAATTACCGCTGGCCTCGATCGCCTGCCACGACCGGGACATCTTCGTCGGGCAGAACAGCACCAGCGGGGGATCCAGGCTCAGCGCGGCGAACGACTGGCACGCGAACCCGACCGGTACGCCGTCGTGGATCGTCGTGATCACCGTGATGCCCGTACAGAACTGTCCGAGCACGCTGCGGAATGTGCGCGGATCGATCGGTTCGGCCGCCATTATCGAGTGATCTTCACCGTCACTTGAAGCCGACGCTGAAGTCGTGGCCCCATAGGCTGACCGCGGTGCTTTCCCGCGCAACCCAGTCTTCGTTGTCGACTTGCAAACCCTCACAACCGAACTCGACGTCGAAGCCGCCCGGCGTCTTCATGTAGAACGACAGCATCTTGTCGTTGACGTGACGACCCAGCGTCGCCGACATCGGCACCTTGCGCCGCAACGCGCGGTCCAGGCAGAGCCCGACATCGTCGGCGCTTTCGACCTCGACCATCAGGTGCACGATGCCGCTCGGCGTCTCACCCGGCATGAACGCGAGGCTGTGGTGGCGCGGGTTGACCCCGAGGAAGCGCAGCCACGCGGGCGCGCCGTCGGCGGGCCGCCCGACGAGCTGGGGTGGTAGCCGCATCGAGTCACGCAGGTAGAACCCCAGCACGTCGCGGTAGAAGTGCAGCGTCTCGGCGTCGTCACGGGTGGTCAGCACCACGTGGCCCAGGCCCTGCTGCTCGGTGACGAACTTGTGGCCGTACGGGCTGACGACGCGACGGTGCTCGAGCGCGACGCCGTGGAAAACCTCGAGCGTGTTACCGGACGGGTCATCGAAGCGGATCATCTCGTCGACGCGGCGTTCGGCCAGCTCGGCGGCCGAAGCCTCCTTGTACGGCACGCCTTCGATGTCGAGCCGGTTCCGGATGTCCTGCAGCTCAGTGGCGTTGGCGGTTTCCCAGCCGGACTGCAGCAACCGGTCGTGTTCTCCCGGCACGATCACCAGCCGGGCCGGGAACTCGTCCATCCGAAGGTAGACCGCACCGTCGGTCTGGCCGGAGCCCTCGACCATGCCGAGTACCTTCAGGCCGTACTCGCGCCACGCCGCGACGTCCGTGGCCTCGATCCGAAGGTAGCCAAGCGATTTGATGGTCATCGCGCAACCTCCTTGGGTTTGACCGTCAGAAAGTCGATGGTGAGCTTGTTGAATTCGTCGAACTTCTCCAGCTGAGCCCAGTGTCCGCACTGCCCGAAGACATGCAGCTGAACCCGCGGAATCTGTTTGAGCGCCACCAGCGCGCCGTCGAGCGGGTTGACGCGATCTTCGCGACCCCAGATCAGCAGCACCGGTTGACGCAGCTTGTACACCTCGCGCCACATCATGCCGAGCTCGAAGTCCGCACCCGCGAACGACATTCCCATCGCCTTGGCCGCGGCCAGCGACTCGGGTTGGCTGGCGATCTCGAACCGTTCGTCGATCAGTTCGGGAGTGATCAGGTTCTGGTCGTGAACCATGATGCGCAGGAACTTCTCCATGTTCTCGCGCGTGGGCTCGGCTGTGAACTTGCCCAGTAGCTTGACGCCCTCGGTGGGGTCAGGGGCGAAGAGGTTGACCGACAGCCCGCCGGGACCCATCAGCACCAGCCGGCCTGCCCGCTTGGGGTTGTCGAGCGCGAACCGCACCGCGGTCCCGCCACCGAGCGAGTTTCCGACCAGCGCAGCACGTTCGATGCCCAGGTGGTCGAACAGTGCGAGCACCGCGTTCGCGCTGTAGCGGTTGTACTGTTCGTGCTCGGTGTGCTTGTCGGAGTGGCCGTACCCGGGCTGGTCAACGGCGATGACGTGAAAATGCCTGGCGAGCACCGCGATGTTCTTGGAGAAGTTCGACCAACTCGACGCGCCAGGCCCGCCGCCGTGCAGCAGCACCACCGTCTCGGAGTGGCCGACACCGGCCTCGTGGTAGTGCAGCCGCATGTCTCGTTCGCCTGCGCGGACCTGCGCGTACCGAGACGTCGATTCGAAGGTGACCTCGACCTGCTGCTCGGTCTCCTGGATGTATGAGGTCATCTGGCCTTCCGTTAAACCATCGTGTCTTGCGGCGGCAGCCCGAACTCGTTGTTGCCGAAGATCAGGTAGGCGCGTTCGGGATCGTTGGCGGCATGCACGCGCCCGGCATGGGCGTCGCGCCAGAACCGTTGCACCGGTGCGTCGTTGCTCAGCGCGGTAGCGCCGGAGGCCTCGAACAGCCGGTCGATCGAAGCGATCGCGCGGCCGGTCGCGCGGACCTGGTCGCGGCGGGCGCGGGCGCGCAGCTCGAACGGGATCTCCTCGCCCGCTTTCAGCAGGGCGTACTCGTCGCCGACATTGCCGATCAGCTGGCGCCAGGCCGCGTCGATGTCGCTGGCGGCCTCAGCGATGCGGATCTTGGCGAACGGGTCGTCCTTGGCCTTCTCCCCCGCGAACGCCGCGCGCACACGCTTGCCCTGATGTTCGACGTGCGCGTCGTACGCGCCGTACGCCATACCGACGATCGGAGCGGAGATGGTGGTGGGATGCACTGTGCCCCAGGGCATCTTGTAGACAGGCGCGGTGTTGGTCTGGAGTCCGCCCGCCGTGCGGTCGTTCATCGCCTTGTACGACAGGAAGCGGTGCCGCGGCACGAACACGTCTTTGACCTTGAGCGTGTTGCTCCCCGTGCCCTTGAGGCCGACCACGTGCCACACGTCGTCGATCTCGTATTCGGAGCGCGGGATCAAAAAGCTGCCGAAGTCGACCGGCTTGCCGTCCTTGATCACCGGGCCGCCGACGAACGTCCACGTGGCGTGGTCACAACCGGACGACCAGTTCCACGAGCCGTTGACGATGTAACCGCCGTCGACGACGGTGCCCGCACCCATCGGGGCATACGACGAGGAGATCCGCACGGCCGGGTCCTCGCCCCATACCTCTTCCTGCGCCTTCTGGTCGAACAGCGCGAGGTGCCAGTTGTGGACGCCGATGATCGAGCTGACCCAACCGGTCGAACCGCAGGCACTGGCCAGGCGGCGTACCGCCTCGTAGAAGAGCGTCGGATCGCACTGCATCCCGCCCCACTGCTCGGGCTGAAGCAGCTTGAAGAAGCCGACCTCGTTCAATTCGTTGACCGTGTCGTCGGGGAGGCGGCGCAGGTCTTCGGTCGCCTGTGCGCGTTTGGCGATCAGCGGCCGGAGGTCGTCGATCCCGGCTAGGACCGACTGCACGTCACGCTGTTGAATGGACGTCACTGATGTGCCTCCCGATAGGACGGACTGCGATGAGCACGCACGCGAAGCGCGAACCGCTTAGCCGTCAGATTAGAACACGTTACGATTCATGTCGAGTAGGGCATACCTGTAGGACCTGGACCTGCACACATACATTTCTGTAACCTGTTCTAGTTATTGCCCTGGATCGCAGGGCCGGCGGACGTGAGAGGTGGACGCGAAAGTGACCGACGAGCCACTCGGCAGCCACGTGCTCGAGTTGGAACTTGCCGATGTCGTCACTGAGACCGACGATGCGCGCTCGCTGGTGTTCAGCGTGCCCTCCGGTGCCGACATCCCCGCCGAACGGTTGCGGTATGCGCCGGGACAGTTCCTGACCCTGCGCGTGCCCAGCGACCGCACGGGTTCGGTGGCGCGGTGCTACTCGTTGTGCAGTTCCCCGTTCACCGACGACCGGCTGACCGTCACCGTCAAGCGCACCGCCGACGGGTACGCGTCGAACTGGTTGTGCGACCACGCGCACGCCGGCATGAAGATCCACGTCCTCGCGCCTTCGGGCACGTTCGTGCCCAAGACGCTGGACACCGACTTCCTGCTGCTGGCCGCCGGTTCCGGGATCACGCCGATGATGTCGATCTGCAAGTCGGCGCTGGCCGAGGGCAGCGGCAAGGTCGTGCTCATCTATGCCAACCGCGACGAGAAGTCGGTGATCTTCGGCTCGGCGCTGCGTGAGCTGAGTGAGAAGTACCCGGAACGGTTGGTCGTCGTGCACTGGCTGGAAACGGTGCAGGGTCTGCCGAGCGCGGCGGCGCTGGCCGCGTTGACCGCTCCATATACGAGCCACGACGCCTACATCTGCGGCCCCGGGCCATTCATGGCCGCGGCCGAGGAGGCGGTCAAGGGCGCAGGACTGCCCGCCGAACGGGTGCACATCGAGGTGTTCAAGTCGCTGGACTCCGACCCGTTCGCGGCGGTGGTCATCGAGGAGGACGACAGCGACGAGGGGCCGGCCACGGCGATCGTCACGCTCGACGGCGAAACCCACGAGGTGCGCTGGCCCCGCAACGCCAAACTGCTCGACGTGCTGCTCGACAAGGGACTCGACGCGCCGTTCTCCTGCCGCGAGGGCCATTGCGGCGCGTGCGCCGTGCTGAAGAAGAGCGGCGACGTCGAGATGGACGTCAACGACGTCCTCGAGCAGTCCGACCTCGATGAGGGTCTGATCCTGGGCTGCCAGGCCCTACCCCGCTCGGATTCGGTCGAAGTCACCTATGACGAATAGCGCGCGGGCTAGCATTCGCCGCACGTGGAAGGGGAGCAACGTGACGAACCGGTTGACCGGCGTCGCTGCGGCGATCTCGGCGGTGCTGCTGGCGTTGACGCTCATGGCACCCACCCCGACGGCGGCCGCGGCCGTCGACACCGCCGACTCGTCGATCCCGGTCGACCCCGGCACCAACCTCGAGATGCACGCGACCGCGAACTGCATCGCGGCCGAGGCCAAGTGCTTGTTCGACGCCAGGGCCAATCTGCGCCGCGGCCCGGACGTTCTCGGCTTCCCCGGCGACCTCTGGGCCCGCCAGACCACCACGCTGCGCACCATGGACCGGGGCGTGTACGTCGGGAACTTCAACTTCGACGCCCCGAACACCCGGTCGTTCAAATCGCTCACCGACGTGGAGTTCACGACCATCTACTTCGGGGGAGGACCGCCCGAGAAGTTCCAGCTCCGCGGGATCGCCTGGCCGGTCGATCAGCGCACGGGAGCGCCGCGCACCGACGTCCCCTTGATCGTGTGCTCGCACATCCAGGTGGTCTACAGCGGGGTCAACATCACCTCGCCGGACGCCTGCGCGCAGGCCTCGTTCAGTTAGCGGGGTAGGCCCAGGAGCCGTTCGCCCGCGAGGGTGAGCAGGATCTGCTCGGTGCCGCCCGCGATGGTCAGGCAGCGCGTGTTGAGGAAGTCGAACACCGTCGAGTTCTCGACGACGCCGCCACCTTCGGACAGTTCCATCCGCAGTTCGGCCAGCGCCTGCCGGTAGCGCACGCCGATCAGCTTGCGCGCGCTGGCCTGCGGGCCCGGATCCTGCCCTCCCACAGCGAGTTCGGCGATCTTCTGATCCAGCAGTGAGCCGACCTGAGCCGCCACGATCAACGAACCCAAGCGGTCCTGACCGGCCACGTCGAAGTCCAGCGTGGCGACCTGCTTGAGCAACTCCTCCATCGGGTTGCCGAGCGCGGTGCCGTGAGCCATCGCGACCCGCTCGTTGGCCAGTGTGGTGCGGGCCAGCCGCCATCCGTCGTTGACCTGACCGACGACCATCTCGTCGGGCACGAACACCTCGTCGAAGAACACCTCGTTGAACAGGTTGTCGCCGGTGATCTCGCGCAGCGGGCGGATGTCGATGCCCGGCGACTTCATGTCGACCAGAAAGTACGTGATCCCCTTGTGTTTCGGCGCGTCCGGGTCGGTGCGCGCCAGGCAGACACCCCACGCGGCCTTGTGCGCCGCGGAGGTCCACACCTTCTGGCCGGTCAACTTCCAACCCGGGCCCGTTGCGCCGCCCGCGGTCGCGCCGTCGACGCGTACGGCTTTGGTGCGCAGCGCCGCAAGATCCGATCCGGCGCCCGGCTCGGAGAACAGCTGACACCACAGCAGTTCGCCGCGCAGCGTCGCGGGCACGAACTGTTCGATCTGTTCGGGGGTGCCGTGTTCGAGAATCGTTGGCGCGGCCCACCATCCGATCACCAGGTCGGGCCGGGTGACACCGGCGGCCGCCAACTCCTGGTCGATCAGCAGCTGTTCGGCGGGCCCGGCCCCGCGGCCGTACGGCTTGGGCCAGTGCGGCGCCTGCAGGCCCGCGTCGGCGAGTGCGGCCTGCTGCTTCTCGACGGGCAGGGCAGCGACTTCCGCGACGGCAGCGGCGATCTCGGGTCGCAGACCCTCGACCGATTCGAGGTCGATACGCAGATCCCGGCGCACACCCTGTTGCGTCAACGCCGCGACCCGGCGCAGCCAGCGCGGCGCCCCGCCGAGGAAGTGCGAAATACCGTAGGCGCGGCGCAGATACAGGTGCGCGTCGTGCTCCCAGGTGATCCCGATACCGCCCAGCACCTGGATGCAGTCCTTGGCGTTGGCCTTGGCGGCCTCGATCCCGACGGCAGCGGCCACCGCAGCGGCGATCGAGAGCTGGTTCTCGTCGCCTTCCGAAACCGCTCTAGCCGCATCCATGGCGGCCACCGAGGCCTGCTCGGACCGCAGAAGCATCTCCGCGCACATGTGCTTGATGGCCTGGAAGCTGCCGATGGGCTTGCCGAACTGCTCGCGCACCTTCGCGTACTCGGTCGCGGTCTGCAGCGCCCAGCGGGCCAGACCCGCGGCCTCGGCCGCCATCACGGCCGCGGCGACGTCGATCACTCGCTGCGCCGGAGCGCGGACCGCCTCGGCAGGCGCGGACTCGAGCACGACGCGCCCAAGCGGCCGGGAGAAGTCGGTGGCGTTGCGCGGCTCGACGGTCACGCCGTCCGCGCCGGCATCGACCGTGAGGAAGACGTCACCGGCCGGGAGCAGCAGCACCCCCGCCTCATCGGCGCCGAGCACGTAGTCCGCGGTGCCCGAGGCGCGGCCGTCGGCGAAGCGCAGGTCGGCGGTCAACGCCACCCCTGCAACCCGCTCACCCGAAGCCAGCGCCCGCAGCACTTCCGGCGATTCGAGCACGACCGTGGCCAGTGCGGTCGTCGCTACCGGGCCGGGCACCAGCGAGGCCGCCGCCTCGTCGACCATCGCGCACAGGTCGTCGACCGTGCCGTCGGCGCCGCCGTGCGCCTCCGGTAACGCCACCCCGAAGATCCCCAGTTCGGCCATCCCCGCATAGGCCCGGCGCCAGGCGTCCGCCTGCCCCCGCTCGACGTCTCGCGCGGCGGTGACGACGTCAGAAGCTGTTGCCCAGTCACGCACCAGCTCCCTTACGGCTGCCTGGTCGTCGGCAATGGTCCCCGGGGATGCGAGCGACACCGTCCACTCCTAGCTATTGGGTGAGAAGGCGGTGCTCCTCACTAGAACGTGTTCTAATAGTGCCAGCGACCGACCGTCAAGTCGACCGCCATTACAGCAGGACACGTCGGTGCCATCGGGGATATCGGGGTGAGAAAAAATGCATCGGCATGCGTATCGTTTCCACGAGAACGCATAGCGAAGGAGAAAGCCGCCGCATGTCCGGCCCGTCTCAGCCAGCAGCCGCCAGCCCGGCCTCGGGGTCGGAATCTCGACCGCGCCAGGTGATGAACGTGGCGGTCCTGTCCGAGTCAGAGCTCGGCTCGGAAGCCCAGCGCGAGCGCCGCAAGCGCATCCTCGACGCGACGCTGGCCATCGCCTCCAAGGGCGGCTACGAAGCCGTCCAGATGCGTGCCGTTGCCGAACGGGCCGATGTCGCGGTCGGCACCCTCTACCGGTACTTCCCGTCCAAAGTGCACCTGCTGGTGTCCGCACTGGGTCGCGAGTTCGAGCGCATCGACGCCAAGACCGACCGCGCCTCGCTGGCCGGTGGCACGCCGTATCAGCGGCTGAACATCATGGTGGGCAAGCTCAACCGCGCGATGCAGCGCAACCCGCTGTTGACCGAGGCGATGACGCGGGCGTTCGTGTTCGCCGACGCGTCGGCGGCCGGTGAGGTCGACCACGTCGGCAAGCTGATGGACTCGATGTTCGCCCGCGCCATGAGCGATGGTGAGCCGACCGAGGACCAGTACCACATCGCGCGCGTCATCTCCGATGTCTGGCTGTCCAACCTGCTCGCCTGGCTGACCAGGCGGGCGTCGGCGACCGACGTCAGCAAGCGACTGGACCTCGCGGTGCGGCTGCTGATCGGCGACGGAGAGCACCCCAAGATCTGATTCGGAGGGCAGGAGCGTAGCGACCCGGGATGATGGTCTAGTGCTTCCAGCCGATCTGCAGCGCGCGCTCACTTCGGCCGCTGCGGCGCCACGGCTGCTGATCACCACCGATTTCGACGGGACGCTGGCGCCGATCGTCAGTAACCCGGGCGACGCCCGGCCACTCGCCGAGGCCGCGGACGCGTTGGTCGCGCTCGCCGACCTGCCCGACACGGCTTCCGCACTGATCTCCGGACGCGCGCTCGAGGTGCTGCGCGAGCTGTCGGGCATGCCGCCTGCGGTGCATCTCGTCGGCAGCCACGGCGCCGAGTTCAACACGGGATTCACGCACGAGGTCGACGACGTTGCGCTGCAGCGCATCACGTCGGAGCTGCGCGACATCGCCTCCGGTAAGCCGGGTGTCACGGTCGAGACCAAACCGGCCAGCGTCGCGCTGCACGTGCGCAACGCCTCGGCAGACGACGGCGCGGCCGCGCTCTCCGCGGCTCGCGAGGCGTCGACCGACTGGAATGCCCAGCTGACCGAAGGCAAGGAAGTGCTGGAGTTTGCGGTGATCCAGACGGACAAGGGCGAGGCGATCGACATCCTGCGAGAGCAGGAGAACGCGGACGCCGTGGTGTTCTTCGGCGACGATGTCACCGATGAGAAGGCGTTCCGCCGTCTTCGCGGTGACGACGTCGGGGTGAAGGTAGGACCGGGCGACACGTTGGCGGCCTACCGTGTCGAATCGCCGCAAGACGTTGCGGCAGCGTTGGTTTACCTGCTCGACGCGCGCCGCTCGCAATCGGGTTGACGGTGCTGACCGACGCCGAGATCGCCGAGCGGACCGCTTCCGCAGTCGCCGCGGCCGTCGCCGCCGGGGCCGACCTCGGCCTGCGCAGCGACGATCCCCGCGTGCTCTACGACGTGTTCTCCGTGATCGTCCACCTTCATCCCGAGCCGGTCGTCGTCCGGGTGCCCACGGTCCTACCGCCGTCGTACACCCGAAATCCGGATGTGCAGACCCGACAACAGCGCGCAGAGCTCGAAGTCACCAGCTGGCTCGCCGAGCGCGGGTATCCGGTAGTGGCACCGACCCCGCTGGTGCCCGCCGAACCCGTTCGCCGCGACGGGTTGTCGATGACGTTCTGGCAGTTCGTCGAGCAGGTCCCCGATTCGAACCCGGATTTGGGTCGCCGCATGGAGCAGACCGCGCAGCTACACGCCGCGTTGCGCGACTACGACGGGGAGCTGGATTTCTGGGCGCCGTTCGGCTCCTACATACCGGAGGGGCTGGCAGTATTGAGGGACCTGCCGGAACTCATCGCGACGCCCGATCTCGAACGGGCGCAACGTGAATGGGACGTCATCGGCCCAGTGTTGACGTCGCGCGCGGCCTTCCAGACCGCCTTCCCGGATGTCGACGTTCAGCCCATCCACGGTGACGCGCCATACCACAACATGATCACCACACCGGACGGCGAGCTGTGGTCGGACTTCGAACTCGTGACGCTCGGTGCGGTCGAATCGGATCTCGCGTTGGTGGGCGCCGACGCGCTCGCCGCCTACGACGCGGCGGCGGTCTCCATGGGGCTACGCCCGACCGATGAACGTGTTCTGCGGATCACCGAGGCGGCCGGCAGACTCGCGATGGTCGCGGCGCTGGCGATGGCTCCCGAGCTGCCGATGCTCACCTCGGGTATCGCACCGATGGTCGAGCAGTGGCGGGCGTCCCCACCGGTCACCGCGCTCTAGGAGGGCGGTCCCGCGGTGCGGCCCCGGACCAGCTCGGTGTCGAGGACTTCCACGACCGGCAGACCCGATCGTGGCGGGTGGTGCAGCAGCCGTCCCGCCCGGCGACCCTTCTCGATGCTGGGCTGTGCGACCGTGGCCAGACCGCGCCGCAGCGCCTCGGGCACTCCGTCGAATCCGGTGACCGTCATCTCGCCGGGAACGTAGATGCCCCGCGCCCGTAGGTAATCCATCGCCGACAGGGCCAGTACGTCCGCAGTGCACATCAACGCGGTGAGCCGGGGATTGGCTGCCAAGGCGACTGCCGCGGCCGCCCCGCCCGACGTCGGCAGGTGCTCGTAGCTCTCCACCACGGTCAGCGATTCGGGGTCGAGCCCGGCTGCAGTCATCGCGTCACGAACCCCTGCGATGCGTTCGCGCTGTACGTGAAAGTGCGGAGTCTGCAGTCGTTGGGGGTCGGCCACCGTGGGCCCTGCCCCGCCCTTCGGCCGATCCCGGCCCAGCCGCATCGTCAGCAGGCCGATTTCCCGATGACCCAGCTGCACAACGTGTTCGGCGAGTTGGCACATGGCGCCACGGTCGTCGATGGACACGCGCGAGGCACCGGGCACGTCCTTGGGCTGGTCGATCACCACCATCGGCAGGTGCCGCTGCTGGACGGTCGCGAGATACGGGTCGTCGTCGGAGGCCGAATAGACGGCGAAACCGTCCACCCCGGCGGCGAGGATCGCCGCCGTCCCGTCGCTGACGCTGCGGTTGGGGCCGATCGCGACGAGCAGCAGTCCCTGCCCGGCCTCTTCACACGACTCGGCCAAGCCGGCCACGAAGTCGAGTGCGGCTGGATCGCTGAAGGAATAGTTGAGCGGTTCGGTGATCATCAGACCGACCGCACCGGCCTTGCGGGTGCGCAGCGAACGCGCCACCGGGTCGGGGCCGGGGTATCCCAGCCGCTTCGCGGTGGCCAGTACGCGATCGCGGAGTTCGGCCGACAACTGGTCCGGCCGGTTGTAGGCGTTGGAGATCGTGGTGCGGGAGACCTTCAGTTCGGCGGCCAGAGAAGCCAGCGTGGCACGCCGTCGCGGCGTGGGACTCCTCGGCATGCTCCGTGAGGGTAGCCGACCACGCCTCGAGCTCAGGTGACCAGCACCTGATCGGCGGTTCGTCGCAGCCCGCGCTGCCCGGCCCACACCACCGCCCAGACGCTGCACGCGACCGTCACGATCACGAAGCTGGGCGGCGCGTTGAACATCGCCGAGAGCCCGAGACCCACCCACACCGCTGCGAGGCTGAACGCCGTGGACAGGGCGATCGCCTTGCCCGGTCGCGGTGTCAGCATGATCGCCGCCGCAGCGGGACTGACCACGAGCGCGAACAGCAGCAGCGTGCCGACTGCCTGCACGGCCATCGTCACCGCCAGGCCGAGCAGCGCCATGAACGCCACCGAAAGCGCGCGCACCGGCACTCCCCTGGCGTCGGCCACCTGGGCGTTGACGGACGTGAACAGCAGCGGCCGGTAGATCAGCGCGATGCACACCCCCAGCACCGCGACCAGCACCGCGAACGTGATGATCTGCTGCCGCGAGATCGCCAGCAGGTTGCCGAACAGGACGTTGGTCAGCGTGCTCGAACTCTTGGTCGCCAGCGAGTTGAAGAACAACCCGAGACCGGTCGCCATGGCCAGTACGGTCCCGGTGGCCACCTCGCGGTCGGCCGCCCGGCGACCCAGCGCTCCGATCACCAGAGCGCCGCCGATGCAGAACACGCCGAGTCCCACCCCGACGGGGACGCCGACGAGTACCGCTCCCGTTGCGCCCGGCAGCCCGATGTGAGCGAGCGCGTGGGCGGCGAAGGCGGTGTTGCGCACGACGACGAAGTAACCGATCAGGCCGGCGGCCAAGGCGACGATCGTGCCGCCGATCAGCGCGTTGCGCATGAAGGACGACGTGAGGATCGGCCACCAATTGTCTTGGTAGCCAAGCGCGACGATGGTCGTGTTCATCACGGCCTCCGCACGTAGAGATCGCCCTGCGGCGTATGCACGACTTCGACTCGGGTGCCGTAGAGGTGGCTCAGCAGTGTCTCGTCGACGGGGCCGTCGAAGGTGTCGAAGTGCGCGTGTCCGTCGAGTAGGTAGATGGCGCTGGTCAACACGCCCAACAGTGGGTTGAGGTCATGTGCGACGACCAGGATCGTCACGCCGAACTCCTTGCTGATCCGCTCGAGCACGGCGACGATCTCGCGCTGGCTGCGTAGATCGAGTGCGGCCAACGGCTCGTCGAGGATCAACATGCGGGGCTTGGCGACCAGCGCCTCGGCCAGCGCGACCCGCTGGCGCTGGCCGCCCGAGAGTTGGGAGAGCCGTTTGTCCGCCACCGCGGTCGCATCGACGGCGGCGAGCACCTCGTCCACGCGACGGTTGTCTGCACGACTCGGCCACCCGAAACCCCACCGGTGCCCGACGAGGCCGAGCATCACGGCGTCGCGCGCCCGGATCGCCTCGCCGGAGGCCGACGCGTAGTTCTGCGGGACGTAACCGATCGACTTGTTGAGCGCACCGGCCGGTTGGCCGAAAACGCGGACGTGTCCGGACGCCGGCGGCACCAGGCCGAGCACGATCTGCAGCAGCGTCGTCTTTCCGGCGCCGTTCGACCCGATGACGGCCACGATGCCGCCTGCGGGGACCTCGAACGTCGCCTCCGACCAGATCAGCCGCCCGCCGCGCGCCGCGCTGACGTCCTCAAAGGTCAGCGCCGTCTGCTCGACGACCGATTCCGCCTCAGGTTCGGAACTAGGTGGCGACACCGAGCGCCTCGCCGAGTGCGATCAACTGGTCGATCTGCCAGCTCTGGAACGAATCGGCGTCCGGGGGCAGCGTCTCGGTGATCTCGACCACCGGAACCCCCGACTGTTCGGCCGCTGCCCGAAGCTGTTGCGGGACAGAGCCTTCGGTCTGCACGTTGTAGATCAGGACGTCAACGCCGCGATCGGACAGCAGTTGTAAGAAGGCGTCGAGGTCGGCCGGGGACGGTTCGGAGTCGTTGGACGACGCGACCTGATAGCCGCGCGGGGTGCGGTTGGCCAGACCGAGCGCCGCACCCATGTCATCGAATGACGTCTCGGTCGCCGCATAGCTCTTGCCGGACGCTTTGGCCCTCAGGGAATCAATGAGCTCATGGTACGGCTTGAGGTTGTCCGCGAGCGCGATGCGACGTTCGTCGAAGTAGCCCGCCGCCTCCGGTGCGAGTTGACGCAGTCGCGCGGTGACCGCGTCGGCCAGCGCCGTCACCGCGGCGGGGTCGTACCAGGCATGGGGGTTGGCCCCGTCTTCGTGGTCGACGGCCATCGCCTCCACGACCGGCGCTTCAGGGGCCGTGCTGGCGGCGAGCTTGACCGCCCACTCGTCGTAGTGACCACCGTTGAGGACTACGAGCTGCGCGCCGTCGAACTTCGCCGCATCCGACGGTGCGGGCTCGAAGTCATGGGGGTCGGCCGCCGAGCCGGCCAGCACCGTGGAGACCTCCGCGCAGGCACCGCCCAACTGGGAGACGATGTCACCCCACTGATCCACGCTGACGACCACGTCGACCGGCCGGACCGGACAGGGAGCGGTACTCGTCTCCTGGGCCGCCTCGTCACCGCCGGCGCACGCCGCCACAGCGAACGGCGCGGCCAGCACCGCACTGGCGAGGATCGTGCGGACAATGCGGGGGGTGATCACAGCGATAACGATAACCGTTTCCATTAGTGGGCGCTGCACGGACTAAGCTGGCCGCGTGAACCAGCACGCGTTCGACGTCGAAGAACGCCGCGCGGTTTATCGGGTGATCGCCGAACGCCGCGACATGCGCCGGTTCCTGCCCGGCACGCAGATACCCGAAGACGTGTTGGTGCGGCTGCTGCAGGCCGCGCACGCCGCACCGAGCGTCGGCTTGATGCAGCCATGGCGATTCGTCCGGATCACCGACGACCGGCTGCGGGCACGCATCCACGACCTCGTCGATGAGGAGCGCGTGCGGACCGCCGAGGCGTTGGGGCCACGTGGCGAGGAGTTCCTGGCTCTCAAGGTCGAAGGGATCCTGGAGTGCGCCGAACTCCTCGTCGTCGCGCTGGGCGAAGGCAGACACGAGCATGTGTTCGGGCGTCGCACCCTTCCACACATGGACCTGGCCTCGGTCTCCTGCGCGATACAGAACCTGTGGCTCGCGGCGCGCGCAGAGGGGCTCGGCATGGGTTGGGTGTCGATCTTCGAACCGGACAGCCTCGCCGAGTTGCTCTACATGCCGAACGGCGCTGAGCCCGTAGCGATCCTGTGCCTTGGCCCGGTCCCCGAGTTTCCGGACCGTCCCCAGCTCGAGATCGACGAATGGACGACTGGACGTCCGTTGACCGAGTTCGTCGCCGAAAACCGGTGGCCATCATCGACATCCGCGGAGTTACCGACATGAGAACCGTCGACATGAATGCCGACCTCGGTGAGGGCTTCGGGGTCTGGCGCCTCGGCGACGACGATGCCATGCTCGACATCGTCACCAGCGCCAACGTCGCCTGCGGCTTCCACGCCGGCGACCCGGCACTGCTCTTGCGGGCATGCCGGGCGGCGGCCGAGCGCGACGTGCGGATCGGCGCGCAGGTGAGCTATCGCGATCTGCCCGGATTCGGCCGCCGGTTCATCGACGCGACACCCGAGGATCTCAAGGCCGACGTGATCTATCAGATCGGCGCGCTACAGGCGATCGCGCACGCCGCCGGATCCACCGTCACCTACGTCAAACCTCATGGGGCGCTGTACTTCTCGATCGTGACCAACAACGATCAGGCCCGAGCGGTCGCAGAGGCCGTGCACGACGTCGATCCCGCCCTTCCGGTGCTCGGGCTCACCGGCTCGGCGTTCTTCCGCGAGGCCGAACAGCTCGGATTACGCACGGTGCCCGAGGCGTTCGCCGACAGGGCCTATCGTCCCGACGGCCGGTTGGTGGACCGACGCCAGCGCGGTGCCGTCCTGCACGACACCGACGTCATCGCCGACCGGATCGCGTCGATGGTGTCGGACGGGCGCGTCGACGCGGTCGACGGCTCGACGATTCCGATCACCGTCGATTCGATTTGCGTGCACGGTGATTCACCGGGCGCCGTGCAGATCGCGACGGCGGTACGCGACAGGCTGTTGGCCGAGGGCATAAAGATCGCCCCCTTCACCTGATTCAGCGCAACGCACAGTCTCCGCACTTCGATCCGTCGCTCACGCGATAGTACAGACAGCAGCTTCGACGACGAAAAGCCAAGTTGTGTTTGACCGTTCCGGTTCCGGTGAGCTTGCCGGTCTCCAGCAGAGACCGCGCCAGGGCGGTCGCGGAACCGCGTAGCTGCGGTCGCACCGAGTAGAGCGCTCGGGTCGCGGCCACCAACGCCGAGGCGATGTTGCCGTAGAGCAGGCCCGGTGCGACCTTGACACGCAACCCGTCGGCCAACCGCTCCAGGTGCTCCTCGACGACGATGCGGTACAGCGTGGCCGACGGGTCTCCGACGAGCTGATCACCTTCGGGGACAGAAACTCTCAGTGCTGGGCTGTCCTCCGCACGCTGCAGGCTCGTGAGGTCGGGGACCACACCGTATGCGACGGCGCACGCGAGCACCGGCGACCACAGCCTCGACGCGTGGCTCAACTGCACCGCCGACGCACTGATGCGAAGGTCGCGGGTGCGGTAGCGCGTAGCCGTCGCCAAGATCAGGTCCTGGTATCCCTCGGTGTAGCACGCGTTCACCGGCCGCCAACCCGCTTCGGCGCTCCCCTGGGCGATGGCGAAGAACCCTCCGAAGCGCGCGATCTCGGTGAGTTGAGCATCGATCCTCACCGGGTCCACTCCTTGGGTGTCACGTCGACCCGGATTCGATCGGTGCCCGCATCGAGGCCGACCCTGGCTGCGACACCGTAGACCTCGGCGAGCATGTCCTCGGTCAGGACCTGTGCGGGAGTGCCGATCGACACCACGCGGCCGGTATCGAGAACGCAGACCCGGTCGCAGTATGCCGCAGCGAGATTGAGATCGTGCAAGGCCGCGACGACGGTGGCGCCGGTGGTCCGTAGCAGGTGCAGGGCATCGTGCTGGTGGCGCAGATCCAGGTGGTTGGTCGGCTCGTCCAACACGATCGTGTCGGTGCTCTGTGTCAGCGCACGAGCGATCATCACGCGCTGCTTCTGACCGCCCGAGAGCCGGTCGAACGGCTCGTTCGCCAGACCGGATACATCCACCGATTCGAGCGCCTCGGCGATGATGCGGCGATCGTCGGCGTTGTCGCCGTCGAACGCGCGCTTGTACGGGGTCCGGCCCATCGCGACCACGTCGAACACCGTGAGCGCGAAATCGCCCGGCGCGTCCTGCAACACGGCCGCAATGCGGCGCGCCGCGCGCTTGGCCGGCATCTGCCAGACGTCTTCGCCGCCAACCAGCACGCGCCCCGATGTCGGCCGCTGAGCACGGTAGAGAGTGCGCAACAGCGTGGTCTTACCGGCGCCGTTGGGTCCGACGACGGCCACCATCTCGCCGCGCTCCACCCGCATGGACACGTTGCGGACCAACGTCTTTCGCCCCTTCGTCACCGTCACTTCGTCGATGAGGACTCCGCCAGTCACGCCGACACCTTGCGCCGCATCAGCCACAGAAAGTACGGGCCGCCGACGAGGGCGGTCAGGACGCCGACGGGCAGTTCCTCCGGTGCCGCGACGGTTCGCGCGGCGATGTCGCACACGATGAGGAACGAGGCCCCGAGCAGCGCGGCCGCCGGCAAGGCGCGACGGTGGTCGGCGCCGACGAGCATCCGCACGATATGCGGCATGATCAAGCCGACGAAGCCGATCGCACCGCTGACCGCGACCATGGCACCCACCATCAACGCGACCACGACGAACATCGCCCCGCGGAAGCGATGGACGTCCAAACCCAGTGCCGCAGCGGCCTCTTCACCGCTGTACAGCAGATTCAGCGGCCGGGTGACGGCGAGCAGCACCGCGATACCGACGGCAACGGCCACAGCCGGGATCCACAGCGTCGACCAGGTGGCACCACCGAGGCCGCCGAGCATCCAGCGCACCGCGGACTGGGCCTTGTGCGGGTCGTCCGAAGTGACGATCAGCAGACTGGCGACGGCCGACAGCACCTCCGCGACCGCGACACCGGCGAGTATCAGTCGCAGCGTCGTCATCCGTCCGCCGGTACGAGCGAGAAAGTAGACGGCGAACAACGCGATCAACGCTCCGAGAACGCCGCCAGCGGCAGCACGAACAAGCCGAGCCCTGCGCCGGCCACCAGCACCGCGACCGCACCCACCGACGCACCCGACGACACACCCAAGAGCATCGGGTCGGCCAACGGGTTGCGCACGACGGCCTGCAGCACCATCCCGCAGCACGCCAGGCCGGCCCCGATGACCGCCGCCAGCGCAACACGGGGAAGCCGTGCGTCGAGCACGATCGAGGCACGCACCGGCGGCCATGTCGGGTCGACAAGCATCGGATTGAGCTGGTGGAGCAGGATCTGCCACACCTGCCCGGGCGGAAGGGCCACCGACCCGATGGTGACCCCTGCGGTCGCACACACCACAAGCAGCCCCGCGAGCATGGTCAGCACGAGGCCGTACGGAAGGCGTTGCGGACCCGGGGTCACGGACCGTGCCGGCTTGTCCAGGGCGGTTGTCGTCATCCGGATGGCTCCGGATGCAACTGCTCAGCAAGGGATTTGGTCGCGCGCCCGACACGCACGCCTGCGGTGATCTCGGACAACGGCAACACCGCGAAGCGTTGGTCGCGGACGGCAGGTACCCGCTGCAGCAGCGGATTGTCCAGCAGAAACCGCTTCTTCTGCTCGACCGATTGGTTGCCGTAGTCGTAGATCAGGATGACCTCGGGCGCCCGTTCGGCGAACTGTTCGAACGAGACGTCGGCCCACACCTTCGGTACGTCGGCGAACAGGTTGCGCCCGCCCGCGGATTCGATGATCTGGTTGCCGATGCCCTGCCCGCCGGAGGTGAACACGGTGGTCTCACCGCTGTCGTAGACAGTCACCTCGACCGGTGCCAGGTCGCGCACGCGCCTGCGGGTGTCCTGCAGGCTCCGCTGCTGGCGTTCGACCACCCGCTCGGCTTGGTCGCTGACACCGAATATCCGCCCTATGGTGCGTATTTCGTCGTCCACCGCAGATAACGTCATCGGCTCAGAAGAGCAGTTCTCAGGGTTGAGGTGGGTGTCGATGCCGACATCGCGCAACCGCTCGCGTCCACGCCCCTCCTTCTCGTCGAACGCGCTTTCCCAACCGCCGTAGACAAAGTCGGGTTCGGCGGCGAGCAGTGTCTCGTACGACGGGTACTCCTCGGCGATCACCGGTACGGCCTCGTAGGCGTCGCGGTATTCGGGCAGCACCTGATCGTCGAGGAATGCGGTGCCCACCATGGACTTCTGAAGTTCCAGCGCCAACATCGTCTCGACCGAGTGCTGGTTCAAGGCCACGGCCCGGCGCGGTGGGCGGTCGTAGGTCGTGGTGACGCCGCAGTTGGTGACGCTCACCGGGAATCCCGCCACGGCTTCGGCAGCGGTGGCGCCGGTCGGCGGGGTCGCCGTGCCGCACGCCGTGAGCAGCAGCGCCGAGATCACCGCCGCCGCAAGATGTCGACGCGCCATATGCCGTGCCTTCCGTCGTGCGCGGATGCCACGGGAAGCGCTCTCGGTACGCCGAGGTCAGCCTCACCGGGGAAATCCGCCCCAGCCTTATGAGGAGGCGACCGCGGTGAGTATCTGGCTCCCGGCTCGATCGCAAAGACCTCGCCGGTCACAGTGGCGGGACCGCGCCGGATTCACACCGGCTTCCTCGAGTCGCGATCGCCTGTCGGGCACGATCCTGCCACACGGCCGAAGAGTCGAGTGGCGCACTTACAGTTGGCGCTATGCGTCTCAAGCTCGGCAGGCCGAACCTGGCGGATTACGAGCGCTATTTCGACACCCCACCGGCGGGCGCGGGCATGCGGCTGCGGGTCACCTGGGCGGGCGTCACGACGCTGCTCATCGACGACGGCGAATCGGCGCTGCTGACCGACGGTTTCTTCTCACGCCCGAGCCTGCCCGAAGTCGGGCTGCGGCGGCTGTCACCGTCGCAACCGCGCATCGACGGCTGCCTCACCCGCCTGGGGGTCGACCGGCTGGAGGCCGTCCTTCCCGTACACACCCACTACGACCACGCGATGGACAGCGCGGCTGTCGCCGAGCGGACCGGCGCGCGACTCGTCGGCGGCCAATCCGCCGCCCACGTGGGCCGCGGCCACCGGCTGCCCGAGGACCGCATCGTGGTGGTCAGTTCCGGCGACCCCGTCGCGCTGGGCGCTTACGAGGTCACGCTCATCGAGGGGGATCACTGCCCGCCCGACCGGTTTCCGGGTGTCATCACCGGTCCGGTCGTGCCGCCGGTCAGGGTGTCGGCGTACCGGTGTGGTGAGGCGTGGTCCACGCTGGTTCGCCACCGTCCGTCGGATCGTCGTCTACTGATCGTCGGCAGTGCGGGATTCGCTGCCGGCGCACTGGCCGGACACCGCGCCGATGTGGTGTACCTCGGAGTCGGCCAGCTCGGGCTGCAACCGGAGCGCTACCTGCGTGATTACTGGCACGAGACCGTGCGGACCGTGGGCGCGCGCCGCGTGGTGCTCATCCACTGGGACGACTTCTTCCGTCCCCTGCACGAACCACTGCGCGCGCTCCCCTACGCAGCCGACGACCTCGACGTCTCGATGCGGGTGTTGTCGCGGTTGGCCTACGACGATGGCGTCGCATTGCACCTGCCCACGCTGTGGCAGCCTGCCGATCCGTGGATCTGATCCTGGCCCTGGCCGCCCTGGCGGTCGTACTGGCCTTCGCGGTGGCCCGCCCGCACAAGTGGCCGGAAGCCGTCGTGGCGGTACCCGCGGCCGCGCTGCTGATCGGTGCCGACATCATCTCGCTGGACGAGGCCGCCGCGGAGGTCGGTCGCCTGTTGCCGGTGGTGGGTTTCTTGGCGGTCGTTCTGGTGTTGGCGCGGCTATGTGCCGACGAAGGGGTGTTCCGCGCCGCGGGTGCTGCGTTGGCGCGTGCCGCTGACGGCAACCAGAACCGGTTGCTGGCAGGGGTGTTCGCGATCGCCGCGGCGACGACGGCGGTCCTGAGCCTGGATGCCACCGTGCTCTTGCTGACCCCCGTCGTGCTTGCCACCACCCGCATGCTGTCGGTGCCGGCCACGCCGCATGCCTATGCGACCGCGCACCTGGCCAACAGCGCGTCGCTGCTGTTACCGGTGTCGAACCTGACCAACCTGCTGGCGTTCACCGCGGCGGGCATTACCTTCCTGCACTTCGCCGCGCTCATGACACTGCCCTGGCTGTTGGCCATCCTCGTCGAATTCGTCGTGCTGCGTTGGCTTTTCAGGAAGCGGCTCTCGATCGCGCCTCAGCCGGTGCCCGGCGAGACGGTGCACGTCCCCGTGTTTCCCCTTGTCGTGCTGGGCTTGACGCTGGCGGGATTCGTCGTCACCTCGATGCTCGGAGTCTCACCGGCCTGGGCGGCACTCGGCGGAGTCGTGGTGCTCGGCGGGCGGAGCCTGGTGCGACGCCACACGACCGTGGCGCGGATGGTGGCGGCAGCCGATGTGCCGTTTCTGCTGTTCGTGCTGTGCCTCGGCATCGTGGTCGACGCCGTCATGGTCAACGGTCTCGACAGCGCGATGCGCGGCCTGCTGCCCAGCGGTCACGGACTGCTCGCCCTGCTCGGGATCGCGGCCGTTGCGGCGCTGCTGTCGAACGTCGTCAACAACCTGCCCGCGGTGCTGGTGCTGCTGCCTCTGGTGTCGGCATCGGGGCCGGGCGCGGTGCTGGCGGTGTTGATCGGAGTGAACATCGGGCCGAACCTCACCTATGTCGGCTCGCTGGCCAACTTGCTATGGCGTAGCGTCGTACGCCGCGCAATGGCAACAACCGCAGGCGAGTTCAGCCGCATCGGATTGTGCACAGTACCCGCCACGCTGGTCGCCGCGGTCACCGGTCTGTGGGTGGGGCTGCGGTTGTTCGGCCTCTAGCCTCTACGCTGCCGCGCGATCTCGGCGAGCACGACGCCCGCGGCCACGGAGGCGTTCAGCGACTCCGTGGGGCCGGCCATCGGAATGGAGACCACGGCGTCGCAGGTCTCCCGCACCAGGCGCGAAAGCCCCTTTCCTTCGGAGCCGACCACGACGACGATCGGTCCGCAGCCGTCCAGTTCGTCGACCGTGATATCTCCATCGGCGTCCAAGCCGACGATCTGCAGGCCCTCGTCGGCCCAGTTCTTCAGTGTGCGGGTGAGATTCGTGGCCCGCGCGACCGGAAGCCGGGCGGCGGCACCCGCACTGGTACGCCACGCGACCGCGGTCACAGAGGCCGACCGGCGCTGCGGGATCAGGACGCCATGACCGCCGAACGCGGCCACCGAACGCACGATCGCACCGAGGTTGCGCGGATCGGAGATATTGTCCAACGCGACCAGCAGCGCCGAGGCGCCCTCGGCCGTGACGGCCGCGAGCAGATCGTCCGGATGCGCGTACGAGTACGGCGGAACCTGAAGCGCCACACCCTGATGCAGACCGTTGGCGGCGATGCGGTCAAGGTCGTGGCGCGGGACCTCGAGGATCGAGATGCCCGCGTCGGCGGCGATCTGCACAGATTCGGTCAACCGCTCGTCGGCGTCCGCGCCCAGCGCGACGTACAGCGCCGTCGCGGGCACCCCGGCCCGCAAACACTCCAGAACGGGATTACGTCCCAGCACCACCTCGGTGTCGTCGGTTTTCTTGCCCTGGCGACGCGGCTGGGATTTCGCTGCCTTGGCCGCCCGCTTCGCCGCCGGATGGTTGGGACGCATGTGCGCGGGCGGAGTGGCGCCGCGACCTTCCAGACCGCGCCGCCGCACGCCGCCGGACCCGACCGTGGGCCCCTTCTTCGTTCCCGGCTTGCGTACCGCGCCTCTGCGCTTGGAGTTTCCGGCCATCTACTTCGCGTGCCCGTCGAGCAGCGTCCACTGCGGACCATCGCCGGTGTCGGTGACCTCGATCCCGGCTTCCTTGAGGCGATCTCTGATCGCGTCGGCTTCGGCCCAGTCCCGCCGCGCCCGCGCGTCCTCGCGCCGTTCGACCTCCGCGCGCACCAACACATCGACCGCGGCCAGTGCGGCCGACGTCTCGTCCTTGGACTCCCAGCGCTCGTCGAGCGGGTCCGCGCCGAGGATGCCCATCATCGCGCGGATCGACATCGCCTGCGTCAGGGCGGTTTCGTGGTCACCGGCGTCCAGCGCGCGATTGCCCTCGGCGCGCGCTGCGTGCACCTCGGCAAGCGCGATCGGAACGGACAGGTCGTCGTCGAGCGCCTCGGCGAACTTCGGAGTCCACTCGCCGGGCACGACTGCGCCGACCCGGTTGCGCACGCGGTGCAGGAAGTCCTCGATACCGGTGTAGGCCCTCGCCGCGTCCTGCAGCGCCGTTTCCGAGAACTCCAGCATCGACCGGTAGTGCGCGCTGCCCAGGTAATAGCGTAACTCCGCGGCCCGGACACGTTGCAGCACAGCGGGAATCGCGAGCACGTTGCCCAACGACTTGCTCATCTTCTCGCCGCCCATGGTCACCCAGCCGTTGTGCAGCCAGTATCGGGCGAACGGGTCGCCGGCCGCCTCTGCCTGGGCGATCTCGTTCTCGTGATGAGGGAACACCAGGTCCATGCCGCCGGCGTGGATGTCGAACTCCGCGCCGAGATACGCCTGGCACATCGCGACGCATTCGGTATGCCAGCCCGGTCTTCCACGACCCCATGGCGTCGGCCAGGACGGTTCACCGGGTTTGGCGCCTTTCCACAAGGTGAAATCGCGTTCGTCGCGCTTGCCGGTCGCTACGCCTTCACCCTGATGCACGTCGTCGATCTTGTGGCCGGACAGCTTGCCGTAGCCCGGCAGGCTGAGCACGTCGAAGTAAACGTCGCCGTTACCGACATACGCGTGGTCCCGCTCGATCAGCCGCTCGATCAACTCGACCATCTGGGTGATGTGGCCGGTGGCGCGCGGTTCGGCCGACGGCGGCATCACCCCGAGCGCATCGTAGGCGGCCGAGAACGCGCGCTCATAGGTGGCGGCCCACTCCCACCACGGCCGTCCCGCGTCGGCGGCCTTGTTGAGTATCTTGTCGTCGATGTCGGTGACGTTGCGGATGAAGGCGACGTCGTAGCCCTTGGCCATCAGCCAACGCCGAAGCACGTCGAATGCAACTCCGCTGCGCACGTGGCCGATGTGGGGCAGACCCTGAACCGTGGCGCCGCAGAGGTAGACCGAGGCGTGCCCGGGGCGCACGGGAACGAAGTCGCGGACGGCACCGCTCATGGTGTCGTACAGCCGCAGGTCGGTCACGCGCTGACCGCCCAACCGTTCGTCTGATCCACGGCACCCAATCGTTCGCCCCCAATCACGAAGGGCCAGCTTACAGGCCTAATCGCGGTCGACCACCAACGCGGTCGCGATGGCCGCCAGACCCTCACCACGGCCGGTCAGACCCAGGCCGTCGGTGGTGGTCGCACTGACGGACACGGGGGCGTCGAGCAGTTCGGACAGGAGCTTCTGCGCCTCGATGCGGCGCGGACCGACCTTCGGACGGTTGCCGATCACCTGCACTGCCGCGTTGACGATTCGGAAGCCCTGATCGGTGACGAGCCCGTGGACGTGCCGAAGCATGTCGGCGCCGCCGGCGCCGCGCCACTCGTCGCGACCGGTGCCGAAGACCTCGCCGAGGTCGCCGAGACCGGCCGCGGAAAGCAGCGCGTCGCAGAGCGCGTGCGCCGCGACATCACCGTCGGAATGGCCTTCGCAGCCGTCTGCCCCGTCGAACAGCAGGCACAGCAGCCAACACGGCCGCCCCGCCTGGATGGGGTGTACGTCGGTGCCGAGCCCGACCCTTGGCAGGCTCGTCATCGGCTTCAGGAAGCGGCGGCGAGTGCCTCGTCGAGGATGGTCGCGGCCTTCTCGTCATCGGTGTTCTCGGCGAGAGCAAGCTCGCCCACCAGGATCTGTCGCGCCTTGGCCAGCATCCGCTTCTCACCCGCCGACAGGCCACGCTCCTGATCGCGTCGCCACAAGTCGCGGACCACTTCGGCGACCTTGTTCACGTCACCCGAGGCCAACTTCTCGAGGTTGGCCTTGTACCGCCGCGACCAGTTGGTCGGTTCCTCGGTATGGGGGGCACGGAGCACCTGGAAAACCTTGTCCAGGCCCTCCTGTCCGACGACGTCGCGCACCCCGACATACTCTGCGTTCTCGGCTGGCACTCGAACCGTGAGGTCCCCCTGAGCGACCTTCAAGACGAGGTATTCCTTTGGTTCGCCTTTGATGGTCCGGGTTTCGATCGCCTCAATTAACGCAGCACCGTGGTGGGGATAAACAACGGTGTCTCCGACCTTGAAAATCATCAGTTTCGAGCCCCTTTCACACCTCAATGCTAGCACGGTGCCCAGACAGGGGTGGACCAACGGTGCAGGTCAGGGGCACCTCGGGGGAACGTTAGGGGTTGACACGCCGACGAATCCATGCATGGCTCAGGCGTCTTCGAGACGTCCATCCAGTAGCTGGGGCGGGGCATCGCGCATGGGGCAGTGGCACTTCCGGTGCCACTTTCGCGGCGCCGCCCGCGGATTCCCGACGACGTGCCGGACCTCAGCTACCGCCGCCCGCACGCACCTACTACTCTGCATAGTCGAATCCCGCGACCGACCGGATCGGTCGCTTCGACGGGCCGAGCAGGAGGCAAGAGTGGACCGCTTCAAACTGGCCGCCTGCGGGTTGGCTGCTGCCTTTGTCGTGGGCGGGGCGCTCGTCGGCTGCAGTTCGGGACAGGTCTCCCAGATGACCACGCAGGAGCCGGCCGTCAACGGCACCAGCGCGAACCTCGGCGAGATCGCGTTGCGCAACGTTCACCTGCGGGCCGAGCAAGTGACCGACTTCGTCCGGCCGGGCAAAGAGGTCGAGCTGATCTTCGTGGCGGCCAACACCTCGCCTGAAGAGGCCGACAAGTTGGAGTCGGTCACTTCCGAGGTCGGCACCGTGACCCTGACCGGTGACACCACTGTGCCCGCGGGCGGCATGCTCACGGTTGGCGCACCGGACGGGCAGATCACCCCATTGGAGAGCGTCGAGGCCGCAGAAGCCGCCGAAGCCATGGTCACCCTGAGTAAGCCGATCACCAACGGCCTGCTCTACGACTTCACGTTCAAGTTCCAGAAGGCAGGCGAGGCGACCGTGCGGGTGCCGATCTCCGCCGGTGAGGCGCCGCGTCGAGGCGAAGCCGCCGAAGCGGGCGGACACGGCGGCGGGCACTGAGCGAAGTCCGCGACACGACCGCTCAGCGCTGAGTTTCTGTCGCTGTCTGTCGGAGGCGACGGCTACCGTCAACGCGTGGCCAAAAGTGGCGCCAAAGCGCGCTCGCAGTACCGCTGCTCGGAGTGCCACCACGTAACCCTCAAATGGGTCGGCCGCTGCCCCGAATGCGGCACCTGGGGCACCGTCGACGAGGTGGCCGTGTTGTCCGCGGTGGCCGGAGCCGGAGCGCGACGTTCAGTCGCCCCCTCCTCAGCGGCCGTGCCGATCAGCTCGATCGATCCCGGGCGCACCCGTCACTGCCACACCGGTGTCACCGAGTTGGACCGAGTGCTCGGCGGCGGCCTGGTGCCCGGATCGGTGACGCTGCTCGCCGGTGATCCCGGCGTGGGCAAGTCGACGCTGTTGTTGGAGGTCGCGCACCGGTGGGCGGCGGCGGGGAAACGGGCGCTGTACCTCTCGGGTGAGGAGTCGGCAGGCCAGATCCGGATGCGGGCGGAACGCACGCGCTGCACTCACGACGAGGTGTACCTGGCCGCGGAGTCGGATCTGGGCACAGCACTTGCACACATCGACGAGGTGCAGCCCAGCCTGGTGGTGGTCGACTCGGTGCAAACCATGTCCACCACCGAGGCGGACGGCGTCACCGGCGGCGTCACCCAGGTACGCGCGGTGACCACCGCTTTGACGATGGCGGCCAAGACATCCGGCGTCGCGCTGATCCTCGTCGGCCACGTGACCAAGGACGGTGCGATCGCCGGGCCGCGCTCGCTCGAACATCTCGTCGACGTCGTGCTGCACTTCGAGGGCGACCGCGCATCGTCGCTTCGGATGGTCCGCGGCATCAAGAACCGCTTCGGCGCCGCGGACGAAGTCGGCTGTTTCCTTCTGCACGACAACGGGATCGAAGGCGTGGCCGACCCATCCGGCCTGTTTCGCGACCAACGACCCAAACCCGTTGCGGGAACGGCGATCACGGTCACCCTGGACGGTAAGCGTCCGCTGATCGGAGAGGTGCAGGCGCTGATCGGGCCGCCTGCGAACGGGACCGCCCGGCGCGCCGTCAGCGGAATCGACTCCTCGCGTGCCGCGATGATCACCGCGGTCCTGGACAAGCACGCGGGCCTGTCGGTGGGCGCCCACGACATCTACCTGTCGACCGTGGGCGGTATGAGGCTGACCGATCCGTCGGCGGACCTGGCGATCGCGGTGGCCATCGCGTCTTCGAAGATGGACCTGCCCGTGCCGGCCGCCGCGGTGGCAATCGGCGAAGTGGGCCTGGCGGGCGATCTACGGCGGGTCACCGGCATGGACCGCCGCCTGGCCGAGGCGGCCCGGCTCGGCTTCGCATCGGCGGTCGTACCACCCGGCGTGACATCGGTGCCCGCCGGATTGCGGGCGATCACCGCCCACGACATCGGCTCTGCGTTGCGAGTTTTGCGCGATATCAGCAAAGATCAGCAAAGATAGAGCAATGACGGCCGATCCTAGGGAGGGACGATGGCCGTGAAGTCGGGTGGCAGATCGGGACGCACGGTGGTGCCGTTGGCGCGGCCCACCATGCGCGAGACGATCGCCCGCTTGGCCCCGGGAACGGCGCTGCGCGACGGCCTGGAGCGCATCCTGCGCGGCCGCACCGGCGCCCTGATCGTGATTGGCTACGACGAGAGCGTCGAGGCCATCTGCGACGGCGGCTTCTCCCTCGACGTCCGCTATGCGCCGACACGCTTGCGGGAGCTGTCGAAGATGGACGGCGCGGTGGTGCTGTCCAGCGACGGCGCCCACATCCTGCGGGCCAACGTGCAACTGGTGCCCGATCCGTCGATCCCCACCGAGGAATCCGGAACCCGGCACCGCTCCGCCGAGCGCACGGCGATCCAGACCGGCTATCCGGTGATCTCGGTGAGTCATTCGATGAGCATCGTGACCGTGTACGTCGCCGGTGAGCGGCACGTCATCCCCGACTCGGCGACGATCCTGTCGCGCGCGAACCAGACGATCGACACCCTCGAGCGGTACAAGACGCGTCTCGACGAGGTCAGCAGGCAGCTCTCGACCGCCGAGATCGAAGACTTCGTCACGCTGCGCGACGTGATGACCGTGGTGCAGCGGCTCGAGATGGTCCGCCGCATCAGCCTCGAAATCGACTCGTACGTGGTCGAACTCGGCACAGACGGCCGCCAGCTCAAACTGCAGCTCGACGAGCTCGTCGGCGACAACGACACCGCCCGCGAGCTCCTCGTGCGCGACTATCACGCCAACCCGGACCCTCCATCGGCAGCGCAGGTGAGCGCCACCCTCGAGGAGCTCGACGGGCTTTCCGACAGCGAGCTCCTCGACTTCACGACGCTGGCAAGGGTTTTCGGTTACCCGTCGACGATCGAGGCGCAAGATTCGGCGATGAGCTCGCGCGGCTACCGCGCGATGGCCGGCATACCCCGGCTGCAGTTCGCGCACGTCGACCTGCTGGTTCGCTCGTTCGGCTCGCTACAGGGCCTGCTGGCGGCCAGCGCGGGCGACCTCCAGTCGGTCGAGGGCATCGGCTCGATGTGGGCGCGCCACATCCGGGAAGGCCTTTCGCAGTTGGCTGAGTCGACGATCGCCGACCGGCTGGCCTGAATCCGCGCCAAACCTCAGTTGGGGACGGGTCCCGGCGGCGGGGCGACGCCCTGGCCGTGCTCCGGCGACTGCGGCGCGGCGAGGATGAACGGCACCGTGGCCGACCGCAGATTGCCCAGCTGGACGACGAGGTTGTAGGTGCCCGGCCCGATCGGCTGACGCGGCAGCGGGCAGCCCGGAGCCGATCCCATGCCCGTCCAGGTGACCTCGGTGGTCACCTGCTCACCGGGCTGGAACGCCTTGACCAGCGTCTCGTTCGACGGCGCACAATCGAGGTTGGACCAGAGCCGGGCGTTGTCCAGCGAGTAGACGTAGGCGGCCAGCACCGCCGCGCCGACGTCACGCTTGCAGCCGACGAGCCCGATGTTGGTGACGACCATCGTGAACTTCGGCTGCTCACCGACGACGTACTGCGGTTGGTTGGTGATGCCCTTGACCGCCAGCGTCGAGTCGGGGCAGTCGTCGCCCTCGTTGAGGATCGGCGGCGGTGTGACGGCCGCGGTGGGTGTCGGGGTGGGGGGCGGTGCGTCCTGCGCCGGCGGCATCACCGGCGTCTTCACCTCGGGGTTCTCCCCCGGCAGCGGCGTCGGTTCGCCTGCCGCAGCGGGGGCGGACGCCTCGGCGCCCTTCGTCTCGGAGCCCCCGGTGTTCTTCACGACCACGACCACGATGGCCGCGATCACGCCGATCACGAGGACCGCTATGCCCAACGCCAGTGCCCTGCGACGCCAGTAAATCTGCGTCGGTAGCGGGCCATGCGGTTCCAGATCCAGCACAAGCTCACGGTAAGGCCAGGTCACGCCTTATCGGTCGAGGTCGCTCGGCGTGTCGCCCTCAGCTTTCGCCGATGTCGCCGAGGTGGTCCCGCAACACCACCCGGCCGTCGGCGAGGTGATAGGTGACGCCGACGATCGCCAGCTCGCCCGCGGCCACACGCTCGGACACCGTCGTCGAGCGGGCCAGCAGTTGGGAGCCGGTCTCGCTGACGTGACGGGCCTCGAACTCGTCCACGCGGGTCAGGCCGTCGCGACGGCCCAACAGGATCGACGGCATCACGCGCTCGACGATGTCGCGGACATAACCGCCGGGCACCACGCCCTCGTCGAGCGCCCCCAGCGTCGCCTTCACCGCCCCGCAGCTGTCGTGGCCGAGCACGACGACCAGCGGCACGTCGAGCACCGCGACCGCGTACTCGATGGAGCCCAGCACCGCCGCATCGATCACGTGCCCTGCGGTGCGCACCACGAACATGTCCCCGAGCCCCTGGTCGAAGATCAGTTCGGCGGCCACCCGGCTGTCCCCGCAGCCGAACACGACGGCCGTGGGTTTCTGCGAGGTGGCCAAGCTGGCGCGGTGCTCAATTCCTTGGCTGGGATGCAGGGGCTTGCCGGCGACGAAGCGCTCGTTACCCTCCTTGAGTGCTTTCCACGCGGTCACTGGGCTGGTGTTGGGCATGACCGACATTGTGCCCCAGTTGGTCGATTGGTATGACCGCGAACACCGAGATCTACCGTGGCGTCGGCCGGGGGTCACCCCGTGGCAGATCCTGGTCAGCGAATTCATGCTGCAGCAGACGCCGGTCGCACGCGTCGAACCGGTCTGGCTCGCGTGGGTACAGCGGTGGCCGACACCATCGGCGACCGCGGCGGCAAGCGCAGCAGACATCCTGCGGGCGTGGGGCAAGCTCGGCTATCCGCGCCGCGCCAAGCGGTTACACGAATGCGCGACGGTGATCGCCGAGCAGTACGGCGACGTCGTACCGTCGGACGTCGAGACGCTGCTGTCGCTGCCGGGCGTCGGGGCCTACACCGCGCGGGCGATCGCCTGCTTCGCATACCGCGACCGGGTACCGGTGGTCGACACCAACGTCCGGCGGGTGGTGACCCGGGTCGTGCACGGTCGCGCCGACGCGGCGTCGTCAACGCGCGACCTTGCCGACGTCGAGGCCCTTCTGCCCGAAACCGCTCTGGCGCCCAAGTTCTCGATCGCTTTGATGGAGTTGGGCGCGACGGTGTGTACCGCGCGGGCGCCCCGGTGCGGGCTGTGCCCGCTGAGTACGTGCGCGTGGCGGTCTCGGGGCTTCCCTGCGCCGACCTCGCCGGCGCGGCGCGTTCAACGCTATGCGGGCACCGACCGGCAGGTCCGCGGCAGACTGCTCGATGTCCTGCGGGACAACGCCTCTCCCGTGACCCGGGCCCAGCTGGACGTCGCGTGGCTGTCCGACACCGCACAACGCGACCGCGCGCTGGACTCGCTTCTGGTCGACGGCCTCGTCGAACAGACCGCCGATGGCCGCTTCGCGCTCGCCGGTGAGGGCGGCTGAGCGCGCACGGCACGAGGTCAGGCCGAGGCCATTTCCGTATCGGTGTTGGTCTCGGGTTCACATGTGCTGCATGAGAACCGGCGACGGTAGTCCGATGGTGTCACCCCGATGATCCTGCGGAAGTGGTGCCGCAACAGCGTCGCTGTCCCGAAACCGCTGCGCTCGGCGATCCGGTCGACGTCGAGATCGGTCTCCTCCAACAGGGTTCGTGCGTACAACACGCGTTGGTCGGTCACCCACTGCATCGGGGTACGGCCCGTCTCCTCCACGAACCGGCGGGCGAAAGTACGCGCCGACATGTGCGCGCGGGCGGCCAGGGTGGCGACCGTGTGCGGCTTGTCGAGGTTGCTCAGTATCCAATCCAGGTGCGGTGCAAAGCGTTCCGAACACCGCACCGGGATCGGCTGGTCGATGTACTGGCGTTGACCGCCGTCTCGTTGCGGCGGCACCACCATGCGGCGCGCGATCTTGTTGGTGACCTCGCTGCCCAGCTCACGCCGGACCAGGTGCAGGCACGCGTCGATACCGGCCGCCGTGCCCGCGCTGGTGATCAGGTTTCCGTCGTCGACGAACAGCACGTTGCGGTCGACCTTGGCCGTCGGGTGCCTGCGCGCGAGTTCGTCGGCGTGCATCCAGTGCGTCGTGCACTTCCTTCCGTCGAGGAGACCGGCGGCGCCTGCGACGAACGCGCCCGAACACACGGTGAGGATGATCGATCCCGACTCGGCGGCGGCCCGGACGGCAGCCAACGCCTCGGGCAGATACTGCGACCCTCCGATCGCCGGGATGGCGACCAGGTCCGCACCGACCAGGTCGTCCAGGCCGTGGTCGGGGGTCAGCGTCGCGCCGACCGAGGTGCGAAGCGGCTTGCCAGGAACCGGACCGCACACCTTGAAGTCGAAGTTGGGGACGCCGTCGCCCGAGCGGTCGATGCCGAAGACCTCGCAGATGACGCCAAACTCGAATATCGCCAGATCGTCCAGGACGAGCGTCGATACGCTCCTGATAGACATGGCAGCATTTTATCGCAAAGTGTCATTGCTGCCACTGTTGGCTGGATTTTGTCTGACGAATAGTTACTGCCATGAGCACTTTACTGGCACTTCTGGTTCTCGTTTTCCCGGTCGCGGTCGCAGCCGCGTTCGCCTGGGCCGCCAGCCGCTCCGGGTACCTGCGGTTGCACCGCGATCAGTTCCGCATGGCCGCGCCGATGGCAGGCCGGGTGTTCGAAGACGACCGCGACCTGTTGCGTCTCGAGCGCGACATCGACGCGATCCGCACCCGTTTCGAGCGCCACCCCGTCTGGCCTTCCTCAGGTGCGCTCGGAGAGCGTCGCTAGAAACGACTCGACCGCCTGCCGATAGGCCTGCGGCACATCGTCGTGGACGAGGTGACCGGCCTCGGGCACCCGCAGATACGTCGTGTGCGGGCCGGACTCCGCCATTCGGGCCATCTGTCCCGGCGGGGTGACCGAGTTACCCGCCTCGATCAACAATGCCGGCACGCGGACGGCCTGCCACTCGCGCCAGTAGTCGCGGGTGCCCCATTCCGCGGCGATCTCGATCCAGACATCCGTTCGGCCGTGCAAGCGCCAGCCGCCCGGAATGCGATCGAACGCCTCGAGGAAATACTGACCCGCCACCGGACCGAACTCGTCGTAAACCCTTTGGGCGGCATCGAATTCGACCGGTAACGCATGCAGCCACGGCTCCCAGGGCCCGGTCGTGCGGCCGCGGAAATCCGGCGCCATGTCCTCGACCACCAACGCCTCCACGAGATCGGGTCGCGTCGCGGCCAGGCACCATGAATGCAAGCCGCCCATCGAGTGACCGATCATGACGGCGGGCTGGCCGATGCTCGCCACCGCGTCGCCGAGATCCGCGACGAACCGTTCGGTGCTGATGGGGCGGACATCATCGGCGTCGCGGCCGCGGTGCCAGGGCGCGTCGTAGGTGTAGACCTCACCCAGCCGGGTCAACCACGGCAACTGGCGCGACCACGTGCTGCCGCGCCCCATCAGCCCGTGCACCAGGACGAGCGGTCGTCCCCTGCCGCCGCGGTGGGTGAGCGGGGCCCGCGTACCGCCTGGTGACTGCATCCCGACATCATCGTGCCTCCGGGTGACCCCGATGCATTCGGTAGCCTGATGCGCATGGCAAGCCAGAATCCCGTCGTGAAGATCAACGCGATCGAGGTACCGCCCGACGCCGGTCCCGAACTGGAGAAGCGCTTCGCGCACCGGGCCCACGCCGTCGACAACCAGCCCGGCTTCCTCGGCTTTCAGCTGCTGCGCCCCATCAAGGGCGAGGACCGCTACTTCGTGGTGACGCAGTGGGAGTCCGAGGAGGCTTTCCAGGCCTGGGCGACGGGCCCGGCCATCGAAGCCCACAAGGGTCAGCAGGCCAACCCGGTGGCCACCGGCGCGTCTCTGCTCGAGTTCGAGGTCGTCCTCGACGTTGCGGGTGCTGACAAGTAGAGGCTCGCTCATCGCGTGCCGGGCGCTCGCGCTGACGGTCGCGGCCTCGTTGGTCGTCGCCGTCGGCGGCTGCGCGAAAGTCGGGCCTGCACCGGCCGACGCCGCGTACGGCACGCCCATCGAGATCAACACGCCCCAGGGGCTGCGAGCCAAGCAGACGCTGGACATGCTCAACTCCGACTGGCCGATCGGGCCCGTGGGAGTGCGCACGATGGCGGAGCCCGAGAAGGTCGACGAGATCGTCGCCAAGCTCGACCGGATCTGGTGGGACCGGCCGTTCAAGGTGACCGACGTCGACATCCGGGCCGGACAAGCCGAAGTCGGAGTGCTGACGTCGTACGGTGTCGCCCAGGAGATCGACCTTCGCACCAACGACGCCGGCATGGTCGACCGGTTCGATGTGACGCTGCGCCCGCCGGAGATCGACGAATGGTCCGATATCGACACCGAGATCACGAAGTCGGGGGCCCGCTACTCCTACCAGGTGTCGAAGGTCGTTGCCGACCAGTCGAAGTGCGATGTGGTGGCCGGGACCAACACCGAACTGTCGTTGCCGTTGGCATCGATCTTCAAGCTCTACGTGCTTCTCGCGGTCGCCGAAGCGGTGAAGGCGGGCACCCTGAAGTGGACCGACCCGCTGACCGTTACGAAGCGGGCCAAAGCGGTCGGCTCCGCGGGCCTGGAAGAACTCCCGCCCGGCTCCCGGGTGTCGGTGAGAACCGCTGCGCAGCAGATGATCTCGGCCAGCGACAACATGGCCACCGACCTTCTCATCGATCGTCTGGGGCCGGGCGCCGTTGAGCGGGCACTGGTTCTGGCACGCCATCACGACCCGGCCAGCATGACGCCGTTTCCGACCATGCACGAGATGTTCTCGGTCGGCTGGGGGCGCCCCGATCTTCGCGAGCAGTGGCGCCAGGCGGTCGAGACGGGTAGCCCGCAAGTTCGGGCGCAACTGCTCGCACAGACCAATTCGCGCCCGTACGAACCGGATCCGCAGCGCACGCATACCCCGGCGTCGAACTTCGGGGCGGAGTGGTACGGCAGCGCCGCCGACATCTGCCGCGTGCACATCGCGCTACAGGCCGCCGCCGTGGGTGAGGCCGCGCCGGTGAAGGACATCCTGTCGGCGATACCCGGCATCGATCTCGACGGGTCCAAGTGGGGCTACATCGGCGCCAAAGGCGGAAACCTGCCCGGTGACCTCACGTTCAGCTGGTATGCCGTCGACCACACGGGGCAGCCGTGGGTGGTCAGCTTCCAGTTGAACTGGCCCCGCTACCGCAGCCCCACCGCCGCGGGGTGGTTGTTGTCGATCGTGCGCCAGACCTTCGACCTGGTGCCGATCGGCTGATCAGCGGTTCGACCGGAGTGTCCAGGCGTGCCCGCGGAAATGCATCACCGTCCGGCTCACCGGCGCAATGTCGATGCGCCAGAACGACTTCGGCGGAGCATCCAACGCGATGAGGATGGCGGCGCGGACCACCGCCGGATGTGTCACCGCGACCAGCCTGCTTCGACGGTCGGTCAACGAGTCCATCCAGTCGCGAACCCGGTCGACCAGCTCGACAACCGACTCGCCACCGTGCGGCGCCCGGGTCGGGTCGGTCAGCCAGATCGCCAGGTCGGCCGGTCGCACCCCGCTCAGCACGTCGCCACGCCATCGGCCGCAGTCCAAGTCCGCCAACCGACCGTCCACATCGGCTTGCAGGCCGAGCAGCTCGGCGGTCTGCCTGGTGCGCTTCTCGGGACCGCACAGAGCCGCGTCGACGACGCCGAGGTTGATCGACACGTCGACCTGCCGGTGGCCGGTCGGGTTCAACGGCTCGTCGGTGGGAAATCGTCCGGCCGACATCGCATCAGTCAGCGCGTGCGATACCAGCGTCAGCCGGACGACCTCACTCACGCAGGGATGCTCTCCCGGCGGTTCTGTTCGAGCAGCCGCGCGGCCATCGCACCGAAGACCAATGCGATCGTCGTGTACATGACGATCTGGGTGCCCAACGAGTACAGCCGGAACTCGTAGAGCACATCCGCCGGGAAGCCCTCGTAGACAATGTTTCCGGCGTCGTCGGTCAACGGTCCCGGTGTCTCGTTGATGCTCGGCAGCACCAGCATCACGACCGCCACCGCGACGATGTAGGACCCCGCAGCGGCCAGCGCCGCGTTCCATGTCCCCAGGCGTTCGGCCAGCCGTCGGCCCAGATACACCGCGCCGACCACAAGCGCCGCCGACAAAACCACCGTCAGCAGGTACAGCAGCGTGCGCTGGCGGATGGTCTCGTCCAGGCTCAGAGCCGGCGGGCTCGGGGGATACTTCAGGGCGGGAACGACGTACAGGCTCAACAGCATTCCGCCGGCCACATATACCGACAGCAGCCGTGCCGAGATATTGCCGACGCGGCCGTAGGCCACGGCGAAGATCACCGCGAAGATCGCGCCGATCGCCAGGCTGAACAGCAATACGCCCAGTCCCATACCGATGTTCATCTGAACGGCGCGCTCGAATCCGCCGCCCTCGCCGTGGCTATGACCCGCGCCTTCGGCGTGTTCCAGCGCCTCGTGCGCGGCCCCGACACCGTCCTCATAGGCGATGGCCAGGTCGATCTGCGGTTCGACGAAGATGCGCGCGAAGACGAACGCGAGTACGCCGGCGACGGCACCTGCGAGCAGGCCACGCCAGATGATCTGCTTTTCCATGTCCGGTTACCTCGGCCGTCAGTGGCAGGGGAAGCCGAGCAGGTGCCGGGCGTCGTGCACGAACTCGTGGATCGCGGTGTTGTCCGCACCGAACACCGACGTCGCGCCCTGGTCCAGGCCGATGAAGTAGAGCACCAACAGCGCCAGGAAGGTGGTTGCCGACAGCCACACGGCCGCTCCGGTGGCGGACAGGTCGAGTGCGGGTGCAACGCTTTTGCGGGTGTCGGGTGAGGTCATGTCGGTGTCCTTTCCGGGATTTCCGCGTCCCGAGTTCTAAGGTGACGGCGAGCGTCGGGTCTGACTTGACACAGTGGCGCGACCGTTCTGGATTCTCACCAGATTCCTTCGCCCGCCGATAACATCGCACATCCTAACCACTCGGTCCAGCGGTAGCGGGATCGGACGGAAAACGGGCGGCACCCGTGTGGGTACCGCCCGTTCTCTCTGCGTGATGCCGCTATTCGGCTGGGCCTGCAGCGCCTGCCGCACCGGCCTGGGCCAGGTCCGGCTCGGCCACCGGAGCCGGCCGCTTGGTGCCCTTGAAGGTGAACACCGCGTCCTCTCCGGCGCTTTCGCCGTCCCAGTTGTCGACGTCGACCGTGATGAGCTGGCCGGGGCCGATCTCCTCGAACAAGATCTTTTCCGACAGCTGGTCCTCGATCTCGCGCTGGATGGTGCGCCGCAGCGGCCGCGCGCCGAGCACGGGATCGAACCCGCGCTTGGCCAGCAACTCCTTGGCCCGGTCCGTCAGCTCCATCGTCATGTCCTTGGCCTTCAGCTGGGTGGACACGCGGCCGATCATCAGGTCGACCATCTTGATGATCTCGTCGCGGGTCAGCTGGTGGAACACGATGATGTCGTCGATACGGTTGAGGAACTCCGGGCGGAAGTGCTTCTTCAGCTCGTCGTTGACCTTCTGCTTCATCCGCTCGTAGTTGTTGTCTCCGCCGCCCTGGGAAAAGCCCAGCCCGACCGCCTTGGAGATGTCGGACGTGCCCAGGTTCGACGTGAAGATCAGCACGGTGTTCTTGAAGTCGACCGTGCGGCCCTGGCCGTCGGTCAGGCGGCCGTCCTCGAGGACCTGCAACAGGCTGTTGTAGATCTCCTGGTGGGCCTTCTCGATCTCGTCGAACAGCACCACCGAGAACGGCTTGCGCCGCACCTTCTCGGTGAGCTGGCCACCCTCCTCGTAGCCGACGTAACCCGGAGGGGCGCCGAACAGCCGCGAGGCGGTGAACCGGTCGTGGAATTCGCCCATGTCGATCTGGATGAGCGCGTCGTCGTCGCCGAACAGGAAGTTGGCCAGCGCCTTGGACAGCTCCGTCTTACCGACACCGGACGGGCCGGCGAAGATGAACGAACCGGACGGACGCTTCGGGTCCTTCAGGCCTGCACGGGTACGCCGGATCGCCTTGCTGACCGCCTTGACGGCGTCCTCCTGGCCGATGATCCGCTTGTGCAGCTCCTCCTCCATGCGCAGCAGCCGGGTGGTCTCCTCCTCGGTCAGCTTGAACACGGGGATGCCGGTCCAGTTGCCGAGCACCTCGGCGATCTGCTCGTCGTCGACCTCGGCGACAACGTCGAGATCACCTGAGCGCCACTGCTTCTCGCGCTCGGCACGCTGCGCGACGAGCTGCTTCTCCTTGTCGCGCAGGCTGGCCGCCTTCTCGAAGTCCTGCGCGTCGATCGCGGACTCCTTCTCCCGGCGCGCATCGGCGATCTTCTCGTCGAACTCGCGCAGGTCTGGCGGCGCGGTCATACGCCGGATCCGCATCCGGGCGCCGGCCTCGTCGATCAGGTCGATCGCCTTGTCCGGCAGGAACCGGTCGTTGATGTAGCGGTCGGCCAGGGTGGCCGCCGCGGCGATGGCACCGTCGGTGATCGAGACGCGGTGGTGCGCCTCGTAACGGTCGCGCAGACCCTTGAGGATCTCGATGGTGTGCGCAACGGTCGGCTCACCGACCTGCACCGGTTGGAAACGACGCTCCAGCGCGGCGTCCTTCTCGATGTACTTGCGGTACTCGTCGAGCGTGGTGGCGCCGATCGTCTGCAGCTCGCCGCGGGCCAGCTTCGGCTTAAGGATCGAAGCGGCGTCGATGGCGCCCTCGGCGGCGCCCGCACCGACCAGCGTGTGCAGCTCGTCGATGAACAGGATGATGTCGCCGCGGGTGTTGATCTCCTTGAGGACCTTCTTCAGGCGCTCTTCGAAGTCACCGCGGTACCGGCTGCCTGCCACCAGGGACCCCAGGTCCAGCGTGTAGAGCTGCTTGTCTTTCAGCGTCTCGGGCACGTCGCCGTGCACGATGGCCTGCGCCAGGCCCTCGACGACGGCGGTCTTGCCGACGCCGGGCTCGCCGATCAGCACCGGGTTGTTCTTGGTGCGACGGCTCAGCACCTGCATCACCCGCTCGATTTCCTTCTCGCGGCCGATGACCGGGTCGAGCTTGCCCTCCATCGCGGCCGCGGTCAGGTTGCGGCCGAACTGGTCGAGCACCAGCGAGGTGGACGGGTTGCCCGCCTCGCCGCCGCGGCCGCCTGTGCCGGCTTCCGCGGTCTCCTTGCCCTGGTAGCCCGAAAGCAGCTGGATGACCTGCTGACGCACGCGGGTGAGCTCGGCGCCCAGCTTCACGAGCACCTGGGCTGCGACGCCCTCGCCCTCACGGATGAGGCCGAGCAGGATGTGCTCGGTGCCGATGTAGTTGTGGCCGAGTTGCAGCGCCTCGCGGAGGCTGAGCTCCAGCACCTTCTTGGCGCGCGGGGTGAACGGGATATGGCCCGACGGCGCCTGCTGGCCCTGGCCGATGATCTCCTCGACCTGGCTGCGCACGCCCTCGAGCGAGATGCCCAGCGACTCCAGCGACTTGGCCGCTACGCCCTCACCCTCGTGAATAAGTCCCAACAGGATGTGCTCGGTGCCGATGTAGTTGTGGTTGAGCATCCGGGCCTCTTCTTGAGCCAGGACGACGACCCTGCGGGCACGGTCGGTGAATCTCTCAAACATCGGTGGTTACCTGCTCTCCATCAATTGGTCGGTGCCACGCGCGCCCAACGGTCTCGAGTACGCACCACACCACCGTCCACTCTAGTGGGCAGTAGGGCGGCACGTCCCGCCCGCCGGTCTGCTCTAAGCGGACACCCGGGGCATCGACGCGCACGGGATCGAATACCCGCCGCTATGGGAGAGCAACGCATCGGTGGGCCGATTCGTTTCCCAATCGAGCCCCGATGGCTTCGCGGCTAGCGAACAACCGCCACGGCGCACGTGAGGATCGCCGCTACGTAGCGGCGTGGAAGGCGTCGATCACATCGGCGGGAATGCGCCCACGCGTCGACACATTGTGTCCGTTACGCCGGGCCCACTCGCGGATCGCCGCGCTTTGCTCGCGATCGATCGCCGCCCGCCCGCGACCCGACCCGGCGGCACGTCCGCGCCGACGGCCGCCGACCCGACGACCGGAATCGACCCACGGCTTCAGGGCGTCGCGCAGCTTTGCGGCATTCTTCGAAGAAAGGTCGATCTCATAGGTGACCCCGTCGAGGCCGAATTCAACAGTCTCGTCGGCCGCACCTTCGCCGTCGAAATCATCGACCAAGGTGACGGTAACTTTCTTCGCCATTTAAACACGCCCTTCTGCGCGATCACAGGACCGCAGTAAAGTATCGAACCCGGCACCAATGTGCCATATCTGTGTGCGCTATACAACAAAGATCATACGCCGCCGCGTTCAGTTGCCGTGGCGCCGAACAATCGGGAACAAAACCGTCTCTCTAATCGACAGTCCCGTCAGGGCCATCATCAATCTGTCGATACCCATTCCGGTCCCTGTGGACGGCGGCATGGCATACTCCAAGGCTGCCAGAAAATCCTCGTCAAGGACCATCGCCTCGTCATCACCTGCGGCCGCCGCCCTCGCCTGGGCTTCGAACCTTTCGCGTTGGATTACGGGATCGATCAACTCCGAATAGCCGGTTGCCAGTTCGAAACGCCGGATATAGAGATCCCATTTCTCGGTGACACCCTCAATACTGCGGTGTGGCCGCGTAAGGGGGGTCGTCTCGACGGGGAAATCACGGACGAACGTGGGCGCCCACAAAGTGTTCCCGACGGTGTGCTCCCACAGTTCCTCGACCAATTTCCCGTGACCGTAACCCCGGTCGCGAGGGATCTCGACTCCGAGGCGATCGGCGATCGCCCATAACTTCTCGGCCGGTGTTTCCGGTGTGATCTCTTCGCCCAGAGCTTCAGACAGTGATGGATACATTTCGACGGACTGCCATTCGCCATCAAGATCATAGACAGTGCCATCGGGCAATGGCACCTCGCGTGTTCCGATCGCCTCGTCCGCGACTTCTTGAATAATCTCTCGGGTCACGACGGCGGAATCGTCGTAGGTCCCGTATGCCTGATATGTCTCGAGCATCGCGAATTCCGGAGAATGCGTGGAATCGGCGCCTTCGTTTCTGAACACCCGATTCAACTCGAAGACGCGCTCGAATCCACCGACCAGTGCGCGCTTGAGATACAGTTCGGGTGCGATACGCAGATATAGGTCGGCATCGAGCGCATTGGAGTGCGTCACGAACGGCCGCGCCGCGGCGCCGCCCGCGAGTGTCTGCAGCATCGGAGTTTCGACTTCCAGGAATCCGCGCCGTTCCAGCGCCGTCCGCACCGCGCGCACCACCGCGACCCGCTGGCGAGCGACGGTCCTGGCTTCGGGACGCACGATGAGGTCGACGTAGCGCTGCCGAACCCGGGCCTCTTCGCTCATCTCCTTGTGCGCCACCGGCAGCGGCCGGAGGGCCTTCGAAGCCATTTGCCACGAGTCGGCAAGCACCGAGAGTTCGCCGCGCCGGGAGCTGATCACCTCTCCTCGCACGAACACGATGTCGCCGAGGTCTACGTCGGCCTTCCACGCGTCCAGCGATTCCTGTCCGACCTTGTTGAGGCTGATCATCGCCTGCAGCTGTGTGCCGTCCCCCTCCTGCAGCGTGGCAAAGCACAGCTTTCCGGAGTTGCGGGCGAACATCACCCGTCCGGCCACACCCACGATCTGGCCCGTCTCGTCACCGGCGGTCAGATCGGGATAGGCCGCGCGGATCTCGGCCAGGGAATGGGTGCGCGCGATCTCCACCGGATACGGCTCGCGCCCCTCGGCGAGCAGCCGCTCACGCTTGGCCTGACGGATCCGGTACTGCTCCGGAAGGTCAGGCTCGGATGTGGCGTCCGCGGCCGGTGTGGTGCGGGACGGGTCGGGTTCGGTCACGTCGTGCCAGCCTAAATGAACGGGTACCGACGAGGAATTTCGGTGCGTCGACGCTGACCTGGCAACCAGTTGGGCACCGAAATCATTTTTCAGCGGGCCTGTTTGAGGCGGCCGCGCTGGTTGTCGCGGTTGCGCTCGAACACCAGCCGCAAGCCGTCGAGGGTGAGGTGCTCGTCGTAATGCTGAACCGTGCGCATATCCGGCAGCAGCAGCGGCGCGGTGTGCCCGGTGGCGACCACGGCGATGTCGGTTCCCCCGAAGCCGTCGACGTCGTCGCGGATGCGCTGCACCAGGCCGTCGACCAGGCCCGCGAACCCGAACACCGCACCGGCCTGCATGCACTCGACGGTGTTCTTCCCGATGACCGAACGCGGTCGGGTCAGCTCGACGCGACGCAACGCCGCCGATCGCGCCGCGGCCGCGTCAGACGACACCTCGACACCGGGAGCGATCGCGCCGCCGAGGAACTCGCCCTTCGCCGAGACCACGTCGACGCAGATCGACGAGCCGAAGTCAACGACGATGGCCGCGGTGCCGTACTTGTGGTAGGCCGCCAGGCAGTTCACGATGCGGTCGGCGCCGACTTCCTTCGGGTTGTCCACCAGCAGCGGGATCCCCGTGCGGACACCGGGCTCGATCAACACATGCGGCACCGACGGCCAGTACTGGCGCAACATCTCGCGCAGTTCGTGCATCACCGACGGGACGGTCGACAGCCCGGCCGCCCCGGTCAGGCGTTCGGAGTCGTCGCCGATCAGCCCGTCGATGGTCAGGGCGAGTTCATCGGCGGTGACTTCCGATTCGGTGCGAATCCGCCACTGCTGCACGACTTTGGCGTGCTCTCCGGAACCCGACACCAAACCCACGACGGTGTGGGTGTTACGGACGTCGATGGCTAGTAACACGGTCTCACCGTGGCGACATCAACTCGGCCGCGTCGGCCGGTACGAACGCCGGATCGTGACCGAGGTCGACCTGCCTGTTGTCGGCGTCGACGAACACGATCCGCGGTTGGTACGCCCTGGCTTCGGCCTCCTCCATGGTGCCGTAGGCGATCAGGATCACCAGATCCCCGGGATGAACGAGATGCGCTGCCGCACCGTTGATCCCGATCACACCGCTGCCACGCTCACCGGTGATGGCATACGTCACCAGCCGGGCGCCGTTGTCGATGTCGACGATCGTCACCTGCTCACCCTCGAGCAGGTCGGCGGCCTCCATGAGGTCGGCGTCGATGGTCACCGATCCGACGTAGTGCAGGTCGGCCTTCGTGACCGTCGCGCGGTGGATCTTCGATTTCAGCATTGTCCGTAACATCAGTTCCTCCAAGGAAGTTCGTGCTCGTCAAACGCGACGTCCGGGCCAGGCCCCGACGGCACCCCGATATCTATGGCGATGTTGTCCAGCAGCCTGGTGGGCCCCAGCCGGCCGGCCACCAACATGCGCGCCGCCCCGACCTCCGGTGCGGGCCCGAGCATCGGGTCGCGCACGTCGAGATAATCGACCTCGATGGCCGGCACCGAGTCGAGCACCGCGCGTGCGGCGTCCAATGCTGCCGCGGCCCCCTCCCCAGCGGCGTACATCCCGGCCAGCAGCGCGGCCGACAGCGCGCCTGCGTGTTCGCGCTGCTCGGGGTCCAGGTACCGGTTGCGCGACGACATCGCCAGCCCGTCGGCCTCCCGCACGATCGGCACACCCACGATCCTGGTGTCGACGTTGAGGTCGTCGACCATCTGCCGGATCAGCGCCAACTGCTGGTAGTCCTTCTCCCCGAAGAACGCCTGGTCGGGCCGTACGATGTTGAGCAGCTTGAGCACCACCGTCAGCACACCCGCGAAATGCGTTGGCCGAGAGTTGCCTTCGAGGTCGGCACCGAGCGGACCGGGATGCACCGACGTGCGGGTGCCGTCGGGGTACATGTCGGCGACGGTCGGAGTGAACGCGATCTCGACCCCTTCCTCACCCAAGGCGGCGAGGTCGTCGTCGAGCGTGCGCGGATACGCATCGAGGTCCTCACCGGCCCCGAACTGCAGCGGGTTGACGAAGATCGACACCACCACGACGGCGCCCTGGACACGCTTGGCGGAGCGGATGAGCATGCGATGACCCTCGTGCAGAGCGCCCATCGTCGGGACCAGCATCACGCGTCGACCGGTGGCACGCAGCGCCCTGGTGACCGCCGCGACGTCACCGGGTTTCGAGTAGACGTTCAGTTCGCCCGCCGTGAACTGCGGTTTGCGGGCGGTCATCGGCCCGGCTCCGTCCGTCGCGAGCTCCCGCCGCGGTCCGGATCGGCGGTGAGCACGGCGACCACCTCATCCGGGGCGTGCGCGCGCTGGGCGGTGCGCAATGAGTTCGCCCGATATGCCTGCGCCAATTCGGGATTCACCTCCGTCAGGGCTTCGAGATGACGCGCCACAGCGGCGGCGTCCCCGCGTGCCACCGGGCCGGTCAATGCCGCCTGACCGCGTTGGAGCGCGTTCTCCAGTGACGCGCGCGCCAGCGGGCCGACGACCCGCTCGGGCAGACCTCCAGGCGCATCGCCGACCAGTTCCTGGCCGAGCAGCTCCTGGCCCCACAGCGCCGACCGCAATCCCTCGACCGCGTCGAGCAGCACCGTCACCAGGTGATTGCTGGCATGCGCCAGTGCCGCGTGATAGAGCGTGCGCGCGTCCTCGCGGACCCGGAACGGCTCCCCGCCGATCTCGAGCACAAGCGATTGGGCGATCGCGTATCCGACCTCGTCGGCTGCCGTCACCCCGAAGCAGGTGTCGGCCAGGCGGTCGATGTCCTCGTCGGTGCCGGTGAAGGTCATCGCCGGATGGATCGCCAGCGGTATGCAGCCCTGCGACGTCAGCGGTGTCAGCACGGCGATTCCGTTCGCACCGGAGGTGTGCGCGACGATCGTGCCCGACCGCACCGACCCGGTCGCGGCCAGACCGGACACCAACTTCTCGAGCTCGGCGTCGGGCACCGCGAGGATCAGCAGTTCGCAACGGCTCGCCACCTCGTCGACCGGAAGCACCGCGGTGTCGGGCAGCCGACGCTGGGCGCGGTCGCGCGACGCACGCGAGACCCCGCTGCACGCCACCACGACGTGCTCGGCGCGCTCGAGGGCGACACCCAGCGCGGAGCCGACACGACCTGCTGAAACGATGCCGACAGTGAGCCGCGCCGGGCGGAATCCGCCAGGTGGGGTCCCCATGGCGACCATGAAGTCGACCTCGCTGCGAGTTGATGGGTGTACGTTCCAGTCCCGCGGTGCGGGTACCGGACGGTCGCTACGAGATTAACTCACTCCTCGCGGCGTCTGCGACGCCCGCCCGGTGTGGGGCTCGCCTGAAGCCGGGCCAACAGTTCGGCGACGGACTGTCCGGCGGTGTCGGGGTCGTCGGCGCTGCGGTGCCGCCGCCCTGTGGGAGGCGGTGGTTCCGGCGGTTCTGGGGGCACGGTCTGCTGCGCGGGGCGCCCCGGATCGCCGCTGGCCGGCGACGCCGAATGCCTGCCACGTCGCGGTTCGGGCGACGGTGTCGAGGCGTCGGGCTCGGCGGCCGGGCCGGCCACATCGTCCTCGGGTTCTGGGGCCCGGCGCCTACCGACGTACTCGGTCGTCGATCCGTTGCCGCGCGAGACCCAGTTGCTGCCCGGGGCGCCCGGCGGAAGCCAGCGCCCGTCCGCGGGTGCGGGCTGCCAGTCGCTCGTCGGCGCCGGCTCGGGGGCGGGGGCCGGTGGCGG